>CAXBMA010000001.1:0-462136 GCA_963976855.1 uncultured Aureibaculum sp.
AGAAGTTAAGAAATTTGTTGTTTTTATGTGCATTTTCAGCCTGTAAACACAACAAAGCGTGTAGAGAAATTTATGAAAGAATTGTACATAAAGGAAAAAGTAAAAAACTAGCACTTATAGCTGTGGCCAATAAGTTATTAAAACAAGCATTTGCTATAGCAAAGTCAGGAAGACCTTATGATGAAAATTTTGTTTCAAAATTAGCTTAAAAAAGCTTGTTTTTTAACTCAGTTCTTTGTTAGCCTTTCGTTGGATTTTTTTATATAATTTTATCGTTGCTAATCATAGAAAATGTTAAAAATATGTATGAATTTTAGATTAGTATCTCATCAGTCCATTAAAATAGAATCGATTTCTTTAATCAAATCCTCTACAAATTTTAGATTATGCCTAAATCTGATTAATAATTCTTCATTTTTTCTATAATCCATTTTCAATATATTTCTTCCAATTGGTGATTTTAATAACGATACGAGTTCTTTTTTAGCTTGTTCATCACTTTGATAGCTCTTAAGCTCATTAGAATATCTAATTTCATAGGACGACTGTTGGTAGTGCAAAATATTGTTTTGTCTTTCTACGTCTCGGTTTAGTCGGGCAATAATTTCTTTTTGAGCAGGCACCCATACTGAATAATATATTCGGGAAGATTCAATCATATCCGTATATTTCCCATAATCTGAAATATTAGAATTTTGAATTTGCTGATACGATTTATCACTAAAAAAACTTTCTATTTCAAATATTTCTAAACTTTTTTCTAAGCTATCAATGGTGAACAAAAAATAGTTTTCGTGATTTAAAAATTGTTTTCTTTGTAAATTGGTTTTCTGTAAATCGTCAATATATTCAGTGAGAACAAATCTATCAGTCACCAAATCATCTTTCATGCCACGTATGTAATCTGCTGTTTTATTGTGATTTACTTGTTTCTCATTCCAATTATTAATGCTCAGTGCAATAAGAATTCCTACAACAACTAACACAATCTCTCCAATTGCATATTTAATGTACTTTCCTGTTTTATTTTGCTCCATAAGGTTATAGCGTATTTTGCGAAAGAATTTTATCATTTAGTTAGAGGTTGGTCATAATGAAGGCTAACGGTTTGTGTATGGTTTACCTTCGGTGATTATTTTCACAAGAGCGTATTTTACAAGGCATTTTTCCAAAACACCAGTAAAATAGCTCCTTGTTTTAATAGTTGTTGTGAGTCTCGCGCAACTAATTTAGCAAAAGGAAACCGAACCTTAGTGAAATCCGAAAGATTTTCCACATAGACCTGAACCAAGTAATTAATTAGATAGGTGTTGTGTTTTCGTTATTTTTAATTTTTTCTACACTTTTTTACTAAAAGTTCATATGGTGATTCCATTAAATTACTTATTGCAAGTAAATGTTGTTTTGCTCTATCTGTCATTGAGATATTAAATAATAATTCCAGCTGAAATTTTTTATAATATTTGCTGTCTTTATCTTTTGTCCAATCAACTTGCTTTAAAGTCTGAAGAATTTCTGGTCCAAGAATTTGATTTACGTATTCCAATTCTTGTATACCACCAAATTCAACGGAACTGTTAAACAACTCAAATATGTTTTTTAGGTTTTCATCTCTATTTTGTTTCATTTGAATTAGTACGTTTTCCAATTCACTATAATATTGAATTAGGCTATTTTTTATTTTAATATCATTAAGCAACTTAATGTTTCCAGATGAGATTAAATCTTTGAATGTAACATTGCGAACCACAAAAACATCACCTCTGATGGCTGCCAAAAACTTGTTTAAAAGATAATTTTTGCTTTTTGTACCCGAATGTAATTCCAATAAAAGCTCTTTACTTATATCAATTCTTTTATCTGCTTTTTCTAAAGATTGGACAATAAGTTGTTTGTCCATTTCAAAATCATCTAATATTCTGTTATAATAATTAAGTTCCGATTCTTCGTTCTTTATATGATCATTCCAATTGTTAATCTGAAGTGCAATCAAAATGCCAATTACCACGAGTATAATTTCCCCAATCGCATATTTCAAATATTTTCCAGTTTTATTTTCTGAAACAAGTCGCTGTCGTATGTGTCTAAAAAATTTAATCATAGATCTAATTTAAGCATTTAGTTCGTCCGCAAGCGGGTATCTCATCTAAATGTCCACCGGACATTTAATTTACTTTGTAAATCTTGTTTCGATAATATCATTGGTTTGTGGTTTCTGTTAATGAAGCACAATGGTTAGTATAAGAATAGTAGCCGATTGCGTGGTACATATCTGTCAAAATACAAGAAAGTTGAACCGGACTACAACCTTTGAATTTACTGCTATTTCGGCTATTATTTTTAAACATTGTTAGCAGAAGTTATTTTTTAAACAAAAATTCTAAAGGAATGTTGAGCCTTTTACTCCAGGCATTTTCACTATGATTTTCTCCTGGGAAAAATTTAGTCATCCAATTATTTTTAGTGTAGCCTTTTTCGACCATCAAACGGTCTACTTTTTTTTGGATTTCCGGATACAATTTGTCCAATGTTTCATCTCCACAATCGAAGTAAATTCTATGACTTTTTGGATTTGGAAGGTTTTTTTTCAAATACCTAATAAATGCCTCTGGCATTGGGTTATTATCTAGAGTAAAAGTACCTGGCCAATGCGTTGATAAACAAGCTACCGCTCCAAATACTTTTGGGTATTTACAAATAGCATACAAAGAGATTAAACCTCCCATACTGCTACCCATCATATAGGTGTTTTCTTGGTCAGTATAAACCGAATAGGTTCTATCAATATACGGCTTTAGCTCTTCAACAATAAACTTAAGGTAGTTGTCAGATTGAGGACTAAATTTATTTTTTATTGGAACGTGAGAGCTTTTAAGTTGAGCATTTACGGTGTCTCTTTGACTATTTGATAAAAATTCAAATGGTTTTTGCGGAAAGTAATCAGCATGTCTTGTTTCTCCTCCATTCCAAATGCCAACAACAATAAATTGTTTAATCTTGTTGGATTGAAATAATTTGAAAGCCACATCATCTACATTCCACGCTTGTTTATTCCACGAGCTTTGAGGGTCGAATAACATTTGTCCATCATGCATGTATAACACTGAATATTTTTTCGATTGAGAATAACCTTCTGGCATCCATATATCAACATTTCTGGAGGTTATATACTTTGATTCAAAATTCTCAATACGTTCAATCTTGCCATGGACAACTTTAGGAAGCGTATTTTGTGCTTTTACAGCAAGAATTAATGATAAGACTATAGCAGTACTTAATAATTTTTTCATCTGTTATTTGTGTTAAATACTTCTCTTCTTTTTTAAGTTTAATTTCTGCCAACGGTTTGTGTATGGTTTACTTCGCCAGTTCGTTTCGTTCGTGTGTAACGTTTGTTAAACAACTAAAATAACAAAAGGAAACCGAAATTTAGGTGAATCCTTCAAATTCCCGAGTAGGGCAGATTCGTGCAATTAATTGTTCACGGTGTTATCCTTTGTTTTTACTTTAGGTGTTACTATTTTCAAGAAGTGTTTCATCAACATAAGATTCAATGATTTCCTCTAAAATATCTAATGGGACAGCTCCGTTTTTTAATACCACATTATGAAATTCTTTTAAATCGAATTGATTTCCAAGTTTCTTTTTTGCACTTTCTCTGAGCTCTAATATTTTTAACATCCCGATTTTATAAGCACAAGCTTGTCCCGGCATTACTATATAACGTTCAATTTCTGTAGCAACTTCTGTAGTGGTCATACCTGTGTTTAATACCATATAATCAATGGCTTCTTCTCTTGTCCATTTTTTGAAGTGTATACCTGTGTCGACAACAAGTCGAACTGCTCTAAACATCTCTGCTTGCAACCTTCCTAAATTTCCGAAGGGATCATTTTTATAAAAGCCCAATTCCCAAGCTAATTGCTCAGAATATAATGCCCAACCTTCAATATAGGCGGTAAAAAGACCAATAGTTCTAAAAATAGGGACACCTTCAAGTTCAGATTGAATCGCTATTTGAAAATGATGCCCAGGCACACCTTCGTGATAGGCGAGTGTTTTCATGCCGAATTTTACAGTCTCATGTACATTTCTGAGATTAGCGTAAAAGGTTCCTCCTCTAGAGCCATCCATTGCAGGTGCGTTATAGTAGGCACCGGCAGAACCCTCTTCTTTAAATTCTGGAACACGTTTTACCTCAAGACCAGCTTTTGGTCGTACATCGAAAGCATCATCTAAACCTGCACTTATTTCTGCGAGTATGTGATCGTATTGGTCAAGAATCATTTGTCTTCCTTCGTCATTATTAGGAAATAGAAAACGCTCTTCTTTATTCAATTTCTGTATAGTAGCTCCTAATGTCATTGTTGAATCTGCATAACCTTCAGTTTGGAGAATATTTTTCATTTCACTTTTTATTCGTGCGACTTCCGAAAGTCCAATTTGATGTACTTCTTCTGGTTCCAAGTCAGTGGTAGTTTGCTGTTTTAATTGATAGCGATAGTAAGCATCACCATTTGGTAATTTCCAAACACCATCATCGGTTGTGGCTTTTGTTTTTAGCTGTTCGAAATATTGAATAAGATTTTTGTAGGCTCCAAAAACAGTGGTCCCTATTTCTTTTTCAACTTGTTTTTTGTAGCTATCTTTTTCCTCGGAAGAGAGCTTCTCTAATTTATCAATTTTTAATTCGAAATTAGTGAACAGAATATTCGATTTTACAGAAGAAAGACTGTTGATTGAGTCTTTATCAGTAGCTGTGCTATTTTTTTTAGCACCAATAAAACCATTCATTTCATCGAGTACACGCGCTATCACAAACTTAGGTGGTATAATGCCTTTGCCCTCAGATATCTTTAAGCTTTCTATTAATTGATTAAACTTAGTATCAAATTTAGATAAACGGGAAATATAGGCTTCTGCATCACTTTTATTTCTAAGTTTATGAGAATTTTCCATAAGGCTTGGCAATCCACTTTGAATGCCTCTCATTTGGTTTACAGGATAACCGTGATAGAAAAAAGGCTCGCCGTCTTTTAACCCTTCTAAATAAAAGCTTAAAATTTTAGTATTGAGTTTATTTTCTTCTGATTGACTTTCAAAATCATAACTCATTAATGTTTCATAGTCTTCTTTCATTTTATTAAAAGATTCCCATTGTTTTTTGTCAGAAATATCATTCAATTCATCTTTCGATCGATCATATAGAACGGGTATTCCCATTGCTGTAGTGAGTTCGGGACTATCTAAAGCCAACTCTATAAAGACCTTGTCATAAAAGTGTTTAATATTAAATGGTTTAAACCAAATGAGGTTGACGAGCCATAAAATGCCAATTAAAAGTAGAATAAGGATCGTTCTAGAGGTCCAAAATTTCCAAGTACGTTTTTTAGTCATATTGCTGTTTTTTTTTAAAGTATTTCTTTAATAAAGGCTAACGATTTGTGAATGGTTAGTTGAGGGTGGAAATCGGCTAGATTTCTCACTATGGCACTAAGTTAAATAATTCAATTGACACGAGCACAGTGAATTGGCGAAGCAATTTCCGATAGGGAAATTGCTTCGCCAATTAATTACATAGGGTCTGGTGCCCTATTTTTTAATTTTTAACCTTTATTCAATTGTTTTAAAAAACGTTGTTCTTTGATGGCGCTGTAAATAATAATAGCAATAACGACTAGTAGTGAAACAATACCCGAAATTAGAATGTAAGTATAGAATGCTTTGGAAAAGTATTCCTTAAAGTAAGGCAATAGCAGATAAAATCCAATTAAGTAAACTGCAATACAAACTGGTGTAATAACATAATTTATTATTAATCGAATTTTGTAATACTTTTTCAGATAGGCATGGTACGATTTTTGGGCCATTGAAATAAGTTGTTTTTCTTTGCGATATACTGAATAAAACTCCAAGATAATTCGAAACGTTAGACTAGAAATCATAAGTATAAGCCCTAAATTAAAGGTGTTCCATTGATTGAATGCGAAATAAAAAGTATAGATAATTAATATCACAACGGTTAAAGACATAACAGTGATACTGATATATTGTCCGTTCCGTTGTTTTTTTGCTTTTGTAATGATGTCTTTTGGATTAAAGTTTGAGATATCATTACCTTGAATTTCCCATAATTTATTTAAATTATCATTTTCCATTTTTAATACATTTTAAAAGTGATTTTCGAATACGACTCAGACGTGTTCGCAATGTTCCATGTGCCAATCCAACAGTATCGGCAATAGTTGCTTGTGGTATGTTTTCAAGTTCTAACAAGATCAATGCTCTATTTTGCTCGTTTAGTTGGTCAATACACTGATACATTTTTTTGATATTTTTTTCTTCAGTATCCTCATTAATAGCATTGTTATCATCAGTACTACTATTTGACAATAAGGCTTCATTTATAGTGATACTTTTTCTGGATTTACGTAAATCTCCTAAACATACATTTACTGCAATTCTATAAATCCAAGTGTCAATCGACGACTTGCCTTTAAATGAATTTCTATGTGTCCAAACCTTTATAAAAGTTTCTTGAAGCCATTCTTTTGCAAGTTCATTATTGCCAGATGCATATCCTAGACACAATCTATGGACTTTAGGAGCATATGAATTGTAAATAGAGGTAAAGTCTTGTTCGCTATTCATTCTTTGATGATAATATCATTTGTATTTGTTTTAAAAACCATTCAGGTTTATCTAACATAATAAAATGGGCACTGTCTTCCGCTATAATAAATTTATAGTTTTTTAAATTTTCGTATTGACTTTTATAGGTTTGTGTAACCATTTCTTTTCCATAAGGTTCTGATGCTGCAATTATTGTTACAGGAATGGCTATCTTTTTTAAACCTTCTCTAAGGTCTAATTTAAGGTAATCGGTATATCCATAAACATATGTTTTTCGGTCAGATTCAAGCATCCAATTTTTAATTCGTTCTTGTGCTGATTCTTTTGTGCTCATACCTTTTGACATAGCTACCGCAATTTGTTCAAATTCTTTCTCACTTATTGCTAATTGTTGATTATTATATGGACTATCATAGGTCATTTTTTCAGGATTATAATCAGGAATCATTAATGCTCCAGTAGCAGGTAGCGCATCAATTAATACGATTTTTGAAAGTTTCAAATCCTCGCTGCTAGCAAGCCAAGTTGCAATAGTCCCACCCAAACTGTGCCCAATTATAGTAGCATTTTGTAATTTATTTTTTAAGATATAGTTTTTAATTGACTCGTTGACTTTTGGTAACCAAGGAAAATCAATAGGTTCAGTTCCTCCGAAGCCCGCTAATGTAACTACGTGGCATTGGTAATTCTTTTCTAGCTCTTTTACGAGTGGATTCCAAATATCTCCAGGAACTGTAAAACCAGGAATTAATACTATAGGCTTCCCTTTTCCTGTAACTTCTACCTTGATAGGTTGCACTTCATTCTTTCCGTAAACTGATAAAGAACATACAAATAAGACTAATAATAAAATAACATTTTTCATTGTTTCTAAGTTTTGATTTCTCTTTAGATGAGGAATTCAAAAAATGTTACATTTAATTTTTAAAAGTGACATAAAATAGAGTCAATTTGTTTACTACGAATGGTGGGTCAATATGTTTGATAACAGTTTGCCTTCGGTGATTTTTGACGCAACCTTGTTTTCATAGTTGTTGCGAGTCTTGTGCAACTAATTTAGTAAAAGGAAACGGAACCTTAGGATAATCCGAAGGATTTTCCGAGTAACACTAACCCCAGCAATTATTTATACACGGTTTTGGCTAACGTTTATCAAAGGTAATTGAAGAATAATTCTACAATCACACCAAGGACAACACTGAATAAGGCTCCTAAATTAGATAAACGTTTTAATTTAAATGTGTTTGAAAATGCCAACCATAGACACAACACAGCACAAATTGCTAAAATTACAGTTCCATATAAAGGCACGATGCTATTAAAAAGCCCTATTTGATTAAAAAAGGGATCTAACAAAGCAGTAAAACCAAAAAGAGCCAAAGTGAAATTTGTCTTTTTATGTCCAATAAATAGATAATAGCTTGCAATTAACAATTCAACACTTATTGCTAAAGGACCATATTGGTTATAGTATTCTCTTTTAAAATATAACTCCAATCCTTGGGGAAAATCAATTTTCATTATAAAGGCTACACTCAGTGCTAATCCGATAATCAAAAGTGATAATGCAATTGTCCTTCTTTTTTTCATGAGGTATTACTTGATGTTTGCCAACGTTTTGTGTATGGTTTGTAGTGGCTTGGCGATTGTTGCGTCAACGGTTTTCATTCTTTTAAACAATACCTACTTACGTTCTCTATGCGCGTTGCAACAATTGCAAAACACAAGTATCATAGCTTATTCTATTTTTTAAATATAATAAATTTTTATTTCCGTAGTGAATAAAACAATGAATTATAGCCGGTGTTGTGTGTAGTGTTTTATTTAATTCGTATTTAAGTTTTCTATTCGCCAAGGTGGGTTCAGTCTGTTTTCTCCACCGTAAAATAGTATCAGTTGATTTCCGTCAATATCTTTCAGTCTCGCCTCTCTCCACAGCCAACTTTGGTCAGTTGGTTCTTGGTCGAATTTAATTCCGTTTCTTTTTATGTTTTCAACTTGTTCATCAAGGTTTTCGCATTCAAAATATACATAGATTCCATCTCCTTTTGGTAATTTATCCGTTTGATGAATTGAAAAGGTCGAGTTTCCATTTGGGCATTCAAATCGCGCGTAGTGTGGTAGAGATTTTACTATTAATTTAAGTCCCAATTTTTCATAAAAAGGGATTGATTTTGTCAAATCCAATGAGGGAACTGTTATTTGGTTCAAATTCATTTTTTATCGGTTGGTTTACATTACAAACAACGGTTTTGCTATGAACAGTTCGGGAGAAAACTAGCGGTTGCTTTTCGCCACGCACATACCAAAATCTATTTGTTTTGTTTTTTCTTTTCTTGTTTAAAGCAAAATCCCAAAGATTTTGCGGACTTCATAAATATACACAAATCATTTAATTAAGCGGGAAGCTCGTATTGTTTATAGGTTGTGTTACAAGTCGTTATTCTTTTTTATCAAAAGGCAGACAATTAATGCCATATATAATTTTGCTATCTTTAATAAAAATAAAAATAAAAATGACAATAAACTCGAATGCCGGCTATCAAGCAATTCAAATATTAATAATTCTCTGCTTTACGTTTATCAGCTCACAAGCCAGTGCCCAAGATAGTGAAGCAATAAGCATTAATAAACAGCTTGATGTGATACGCAACTATCCATTTGATATGCCATTCGAGCGAAGTGATATCACTCTTCTTAATTGGCAGTATTGGCCTTATAGCCGTTATGCAAGTCATCACCCACGAGAGTTTATACCAATGGCTACCATCCACGCTGACCCTGAAGCAGCAGCACTTGAAGAAATAAAAAATGACCCATTCGATCTCATGGAGCTAAAAGTTTCTGTTGATATGGAAAAGGATGTACTATTACCAGACCTTCTGAAGTCAATACAAATGAAAGGCTTTGCTGTGATGCATGAAGGAAAATTAGTTTTTGAAACCTACGACCAAGGCATGCAAAAACATGATATTCAAATTTTACAATCTAGTTCAAAAACGTTCACCGGTATGTTAATCCATAAGTTAGCAAGCGAGGGCCTATTAGATTTAGGTGCTAATGTGGACGAATATTTACCTGACTTGAATGCCGATGTTTTCAAAGGTTCTACGCTGCAAAATATGCTTGATATGGAAGTGGGGTTTCCTGACTTTGGTAGTTACCACAACACATATGATTTTGGCTTTATGAGTGAAGTTCATATGGGCCTGAAGCCAAAGGTACTAGGTGTTGAACATCGTTCAACTTTGTCATTTATTCAACAGTTTCAAAAAGCATCTTTCGCAGCTGGCAACAAATTTTCATATAATGATATGAATACTCAGGTGTTGGCTATGGTTGCTGAGCGGGTCACAGGTAAGCAATATGCTCAGTTGATAGAAGAAAACTTCTGGTGCCCCTTACAAGCCCGCTATGATGGAGCTGTTTCAATTGATGAAGACGGCAATGCAGGCGCTAGCTGGGGTATGGCAATAACACTAAGGGATGCTGCTAGGTTTGGCCAAATGATGTTAAATAGAGGCAGTTTTAAAGGTAAGAGGATAATCCCCGAGAGTTACTTTGAATCAACATTTGACCAACCACCTACAGAACCCTTATCGCCTTATTTCGTACTTGGACAACAAGAGGATTACAGAAATCAAGTCTGGATGTTGCGAGACGATGGGTTGATGCATACGATAGGTTCATTTGGCCAGTTTATCTTTGCGGATTACAAGAATGAAATCGCCATAGTTTTCATGGCAAATTGGAAGGATACTAGCCACTTGGAAAGCAAAGAGCATTTGCTGCGAATTGTCCGTGCCGTAGGCAAACAAATTAATCGTTAACCATTTTATTGATACATGCTCTATAGCAAGGTTCTTCACCGCTTTATTAAGTTTTCTTTGTTCTTACATAAAGAAAAAAAAGATACGAATAAGAAAATACTAATTGCTCTGATGTAATTTAGTGTTTTTTTTTATTTCCTTAAATGATATGAAAAACACACATTTCTACAATAGCAACTTTACTACTGTCTAAAGGAAATAGGTGTTCCAACTAACTGGCAACACGCAATGATCTTATAAGCATAGCAGACAAAAAGCGAAGAGGCGAAGCCATTGCTACAGTGAAATTACTGAGTACGAATTGCTAAGTGCTATGAGCTACTTATTTATTCTTTACGTAAATTAGTTTGTGTTTGCTCTTTGGGTTTTCTCGTTGTTCTATTTCAAACGTACCCATAGATTTAATCAACGGAGTTAGTTTGTCAAAACCATAATTTCTCGAGTCAAAATTGGGTTGCTTTTTTTGAAGTAAACTGCCCACATCACCAAGAAATGCCCAACCATCTTCATCAGATAAATCAGCGATGGTAGCAGCAATAAGCGACGTCACTTTCGGAGTAACTTTATCAATCCCCTCTTTTATAGTGTCTTTGTTACTAACAACACCTTTTTTTTCGGTTTGCTTTCTAATAATTTCGATATAAATGAATTTATCACAAGCTACAATAAAGGGTGTTGGTGTTTTTTTCTCTCCAATACCTATAACTTGCATACCCGCTTCTCGCAATCGCGTTGCTAGTTTGGTGAAATCACTATCACTCGAAACCAAACAAAATCCGTTTACTTTTTCAGAGTATAGTATGTCCATTGCATCAATAATCATGGCAGAGTCAGTGGCATTTTTACCCGTGGTATACGCGTATTGTTGAATGGGAGTAATTGCATTTTGTAGCAGTAGGTTTTTCCATTTTGACAAATGCGGACTCGTCCAATCACCGTAAATACGTTTGATGGTTGGGTTACCATATTTGGCAATTTCCTCCATCATTTCTTTTACATGTGCAGAAGGTATATTGTCTCCGTCTATTAGTACTGCTAAATTTAAATTCATTGGTATGTTGTACTTGTTTTAACTTTTTCTAAGGTCTTAATTAGGCCATTACTGACGCTTTCTTAGATTTTCTATAAAGGTACGAATTGAAAATATTTCTTTTCCCGAAATTATTTAGTGATTTACTATTCACGAATTTGATAAATAATTTGCGATTCACGCCAAAATACTCATAGGTATTACCATCTGCAAAAGTAACTTCTAAAAGCATGCTTTTATGATGAAAATCCTCCACTTGCGATTGTATGGTTATAGAATTATACACCTCTAAGTTGTCTTCTTTTGTTTTTGGAGCAATACTAACCAGAAAATGATACCCATCAATAATTTTTTGACTTTTCAATTCTGCCTCTTCCTTTTTTTCTTGATCTTGGAATTTATCAGGGTGCCAACTTTTTACTAAACCTCTATAGGTAGTTTTAAGTTCTTTTAGGTCTATCGGGCCCTCTATATTAAATAGTTTTTTATAATCACTAATACGTTTCATTGATATCATTTTCAAATTCGAGTGCAAAGCTATTCATATTATCTGATTTTCTTCGCATTGTTGGCAATTGTTATGTTTTTTCTTTTGTTTCGTCATCAAATAGCCATAATTACCGTCTTTTAATTGTAGCAAATCTTCCGATATTTTACTCGTAATTTGGAATATTTAAGCCCAATATGATATCTCGACGCGCTGTTAAAATTCCGTTTTTAGACGCTAATTTTACGAGGCCTGAACCCGCTCTGTTTTTTAATTGCTGTTTCTCTGAATCTGTTACTTTTGGGTCGTCTAGAAACAGTATGTCGTCTATATAATATTCGTTTGTATTGGGTTCTTTAACGGTTAAATGAATGTGTTCTGGTTCTTGGCCATTTGGATAGGCTGCTGGACGAAACGTATAAAAGCTATACTTTCCATGTGCATCGGTTTTTACCCAACCCCTTATAAATCCATGTCTTTTTCCCCAACCTTTTTCATCACCTTTTTTCTCATAAATTCCTTTTCTGTTGGTATGATACATATATAAAATAACATTCGGTGCTGGCGTTTTTCCATCTTTTTCGTAAATGGTTCCTTCAATTTTTATTTTGGGCTCGTTTTGTTGAAAATCAGGAAGTGTGTCTGATGAAGTCAATTTTTTGTCACCATACTCAAAAATCGCTTCGCAACCTTCACAAGGGCCGCCCACATGTCTGTTTGATTGCGCTTTTTTTGTTTGTGATTGGCAAGAAGTTAACGATGCTAAGATTATTAATAGAAAGATTGCTTTTTTCATTTTTTCTAAATTACATACAATAGTTTGGTAGTAATTAGAGTGGCTTAGAGTTAAGTTACAATGATTCATAGAGGTTGTTTTACCCAGTTATTGTTTTATCCTATTGTATTTTTTAAGCGTTTTAATCAACAAATCATGAGGTAATGCATAGGCCTTATTGCCATTAATTCCCTCCATAGTTTCCCCTGCTATCATGGCATTTATAATGGCTTCTTCAACTGCTTGAACCGTAGCGTCAAAAAACGGACTCATTAAATCATTGGAATGTGTTTCTACACTTGTTGTTTCGTCGCGGCTAAATGCATTTTCATTGGCTGTTGAAAAGGCTAAAAAAATATCTCCTGAACCATTGCTTCCTCTACCGCCAACAATTCCTATTCCTAAGGGAACTCTTTGAGCCATTCTTTTTAATTGATGTGGAAGAAATGGGGCGTCTGTAGCAACAATCACAATAATAGATCCATCTCCTTCTTTTCTTCGTGATTTTGGAGGTGCATTGTATACATAGTTTAAAGTATCTCTTAATTCTCGACCTACTGGAACACCAGCAACGGTAAAGTTTGCTTTACTGCCGAAATTTGATTGAACAAGCACTCCAACGGTATATGTTGAATCTTTAATTTTTACTATTCTTGAGGCCGTTCCTGTTCCACCTTTAAATCCTAAACACATCATTCCAGTTCCTCCGCCAACATTTCCTTCAGCTATTTTGCCACTTGATGCATTGTTGATGGCTTCTAAAACATTTGCTTCTTTTACATGAAAACCATAAATGTCATTTAAGAACCCGTCATAGGTTTCTGCAACTACCGGATAGGTATACCACCAATCTTCGCCATTATACCAATCTGTATCAACATACCATTTTAAAATAGCATCTCTAACAACTCCCACACTATTTGTATTGGTAATCATAATTGGAGTTTCAAGAAAACCTGATTCTGTAACCCAAGTGGTACCTGTCATTTCTCCATTGCCATTAAGACTATACCAATTGGCATATACAGGACTGAATTTTTTAGATTTTCCTCTTGGAAATAATGCCGTCACACCAGTTCTTATAGGTCCATTACCAACTGTATTTTCTCCTTCTCCAGATATAATAGTACTATAACCTACCTCGACTCCTTTAACATCCGTAATCGCATTAAATACTCCTGTTTTACCGTCAAATGGCACCCCTAAATCTCTTGCTCTTGGTTTTTGTCCATACGATAATGAACAAATAAGTAGGAACAGAAAAATGCTAACTAGTTTTTTCATTTTGGTTGGTTTCTCTAAAGGTAGTACAATTAATTTTACACGGTGTTATTGATATATTTTCAACAGGTTAAGCATGTGCTTAATTTCATAGGTTATTTTTTTTGGGCTTCTTTCCAAGTGTAACTTTTATGTACTATTTTCCAAGAACCTTCGTATTTTAAGAGCAAAAAATAATCTGTGAAGGTTCGCCAATTAGGGATTTCAATTTCTGCTTTTGCCATAGCCGCATCTTTTTCATAATCTATGGATATAATGCGTCCTTGTCGATTATTTTTTACGCCAACTTTAATATTACCTACATAATCTTTTCCTTTCCAAATTCTTAAACTATCGCCTTCAGTGACTGAGTAAAGGTTGAAATCAGGATGGAACGCTTTTCTCAACCTATCAGGTTCACCATTCGCTGTTCCTTCAATATAATTCATTAAAGTCTCTTTAATTAGCTCAGTTTCAGATTTGTTATTTTCTGTTTGCCCATATGTAGTAAATCCAAAAGTTAGGATGAGTCCAGTAATTACAATTTTTAATAATTTCATTTTAGCATCATTTTTTAATGAGAGGGAATGTGTTGGTATATGTTAAATTACATTCGTTCGCTCTAAATTAGTAAAAGAAAACGAGTCAGAGGAAGAAGTACAAGACTTTCTGACTGTTCACGGGTCTAGCAATGAATGATATAGACCGCAGAGATTGCTTGTGTTTAACTAGTCTTGTAATTTTAGTCTCGTTGTTTCCTGTCCGCCTTGCTGTAGAGTCATGCTTACTACTTTTCCAGCTGCATTTGAGTTAAAAGTGACTTGATCTTCTGTGATTTTTTAATGAAAAGTAACTGATTATTATTTGCACTTTTCGGTTTAATGCCAACTTGAGCAATTGATTTTAAGCGTATAGGCTATTCATCAAGAGTTATATTTTTTCATAGGGTGATTTAAATCCATTTTGTTCCAAAACCTTAAGAATTCGTATGCGATTGTATCGTTGTAAAAAAATGGGATAAATGTTTATAGAAAGGTTAAGAAAGGCCAATAAAATCCAGTCTAAAAGAGTTAATTTACGATCTATCAAAAAAGTCAATAGAATGAAAAGTAGAGTTCCTATGATATGGCGCCATTCATAAGTTCTCGTTTTCTTTTCATAATCGTACAATTGGGTAACTCTATCAGACTTAGTCAAATCAATTTGTTTCATTTTTCTCCAGCGTCTTATTAAATCGCCTGTTGTTGGCAAATACCTTTTATAGAATTTTATTCCTAAAAGGTTATAAATAGTATGCTCACCAAAATACTCGAACATTTTCGGTTTAAAATACCATAAATACATGCTTTTAATAAGGCCCATTGTTTGATTTCTACATTTATCGTTATGACACTAAGTTAGTTAATTCAAGTGACATGCGTATAGCGTACTAGCGAAGCAATTTCAGATAAGGAAATTCCGTAGTAATTAATCATGCGAGTTGTTGTGCTTTCGTTAATTTATCCATTCATTATACTTAAAGTAAAATCAAAATCACTAAATCTATTTATCGGAAAAACTTTCTCAAACAAATTTTTCTTTTGTTCTATTGTTTCCTTAAGATAAATTTCGCGACTCAACTCGTAATGTCTTGAAATTGGAATTCCTAAGACATGACCTAATAACTCGAACTCAAAGTAATTGTAATCGTCCATTAAATATTTCATCCGATAATCCTCTTTCATTACTAATTCAGGTGATTTATTCCATTTTGGGAGCATCATCATAGCACCATACTTTCTTTTAAAATAAAGTACGGGATAATCACCAAGATTAAACCTAGAGAACTCTCTTATGAAATTAAATTTATCGTCCAGCCCATCGCCGATTTGTCGTTCCCTTTCTTCTAAATAAACCTTAAAGATCCCTTTTCTAAGTTGTCTGCCCATGTCATCCTGAAAATTCTTACGTAGGCTATATTTTGGTTTGACAGTTATTTTCCTTTTTTGGAGATCAACATTAAAGAAGACAGATTTGAATCTTGCCATAGATTTATTTTTCCCAACATCATTAGAAGAATCAAGCAAAATTAGTCGGCTGATATTAAACGTTTCCTTCAGGACAGTTTCAATTGCAGGTAATTTATCATGCATATTTCCGAAATATGCGTTGCAATCATCACAAACCGATTCACATAAATTATTCCCACCTAAAGATTTTGGTATTGTATGAGCATCTTTTTCAAATGAAACTATTAGCTCTGATTTACAACACCATATGCATATATTCATTGTATTTAATGGTTCTATTTCCTTAATGAAGCACAACACTCATGTAAACACTAGTGTATCTATTAGTCTTATATAAATACGATAACTTATTTATAGTACTCCTTACGAAGTTCTTAAAAATTATTGAAACTAAAAAAGGGATTTTTCCCCTTTTTGAAATGGGAGTACTAAACCAATTAACTAGGTGACAACTTATTAGTTTAGTTGCTGTTTGTAGTTGTTCTTAAACTTTCCACATGAAAAAAGCCCTAAAGAAAAATATTCCTTAGAGCTTTCGCCTTTATATAAACAGAAAATATAAATTCAAATTATTCTACGCTTGGTGGATATTTGGTCATAATTTCTGATACAAATTCATTAATACGTTCTTCTTTTTTTGTTACATTTTTTGAAGTCACTAAATAACCGGTACCCATTCCTTGCCATGTCAATTCTTTCTTTTTCGCATCGATTAAATCAATAAATAACGTGCCTTCTGTAGAGGTTGAAATATTGTTATAGGCACCGTATCCAAATCCAAATCCGTAAGGCCCAAAACCTCCATAATAGGATGGGTACCAACCGCGAACGTTGTTGTACATTTCTATTTTTTCACGCGATTTGGTAAAAATATTTACCAATACATCTGGGTTGTCAGACTTTGTCATTCCTTTAGCCTCTAGTTCCTTTTCTACAGCTTTTAAGATTCTGCGCTTATCTAAGTCAGACAGGTCTACCTTATCAATGCCTTTTTTGTAAAAAGCAAAGGTTTTGTAGTTGTTAAAATCGGCTTTCTGATCATAATCAGTAGTTACTTTTACTGAAACACATGAGCTTGCAATAAAAAGTAAAACGAATGGAAGTAGTTTTAAAAATTTCATAGTAACGTATAATTAATTAAAATAAATTAGTAAGCAATGAATCTTCAACTAAATTGGGTAAGGTCACCTTTAATTTAGGCTCACTATCCATAGCGCGTTTGATGGCAAAAATAGCCTCTTTGTTTCGCGCCCAACTGCGTCGAGAAATCCCATTATTAACATCCCAAAACAACATGGCTTTTAGGCGTTTATCAGCTTCTATACTACCATCAAGAACCATGCCGAAACCACCATTAATCACCTCGCCCCAGCCTACGCCACCACCATTGTGAATAGACACCCAAGTAGCTCCTCTAAAGCTATCGCCAATTACATTTTGGATCGCCATATCCGCTGTAAATTGTGAGCCGTCATAAATATTTGAAGTTTCTCTAAATGGCGAATCTGTACCCGAAACGTCATGATGATCTCTACCCAAAACAACGGGTCCAATAGCACCCTTTGCGATGGCTTTATTAAAAGCTTCCGCTATTTTCATACGTCCTTCAGCATCTGCATATAAAATACGCGCTTGTGAGCCCACCACCAATTTATTGGCTTGTGCTCCTTGAATCCACCGAATATTATCAGCCATTTGTTGCTGAATTTCAGCAGGCGCACTTTCCTTTAGTGTTTCTAAAATGTCACAGGCAATGGCATCGGTTTTTGCCAAATCTTCTGGTTTTCCAGAAACACAGACCCATCGAAACGGACCAAAACCATAATCAAAACACATAGGCCCCATGATATCTTGCACATAACTTGGGTATTTAAAATCAATTCCATTGGTTGCCATTATTTCAGCTCCAGCACGCGATGCCTCTAATAAAAAGGCATTGCCATAATCAAAGAAGTACGTGCCCTTCGCTGTATGTTTGTTGATGGCAGCAACATGACGCCGTAAGGTTGCCTGTACTTTTTCTTTAAATAGATCCGGTTGATTCGCCATCATCTCATTGGCTTCTTCGTAAGACAATCCAGCAGGGTAATAGCCTCCAGCCCAAGGGTTGTGTAATGAGGTCTGATCTGACCCTAAATCAATATAAATATGGGCCTTGTCAAAGTACTCCCAAACATCTACAATGTTTCCTTGATAGGCTATAGAAACTACTTCTTTTGCAGCCTTGGCTTTAACAACACGTTCACCCAATTCATCTAGATTGCTAATAACTTCATCAACCCATCCTTGTGAATGCCGCGTACGGACGGCTTTGGGGTTGATTTCCGCACAAACCGTAATACAACCTGCTATATTACCAGCTTTTGGTTGTGCACCACTCATACCGCCAAGCCCCGAAGTAACAAATAATTTACCTGCCAAGCTCTCGCCATTTTTGGCAATTTTCCTTCCTCCATTCAATACAGTAATGGTCGTGCCATGAACGATACCTTGCGGACCGATATACATAAAGCTACCAGCTGTCATTTGACCATACTGCGTAACGCCTAAGGCATTGAACTTTTCCCAATCATCTTGTTTTGAGTAATTAGGAATCATCATACCGTTGGTGACCACAACACGCGGTGCTTCTTGGTGGGCCGGAAATAAACCGAGTGGATGCCCAGAATACATCACTAAGGTTTGTTCATCTGTCATTTGAGACAGATATTGCATAGTTAATAGGTATTGCGCCCAATTCTGAAATACGGCTCCATTACCGCCATAGGTAATGAGTTCTTGAGGATGCTGTGCTACGGCAGGATCTAAATTATTTTGAATCATATGCATAATCGCCCTTGCTTGAAGCGAATTACCTGGATATTCTTCTATAGGTCGTGCATATATTTTATACGCTGGTTGAAAACGATACATATAAATTCTACCGTAGTCATTCAACTCTTGCGCAAATTCTTTGCTTAAAATAGCATGGTGTTTTTTATCAAAATAACGCAAGGCATTTCTAACTGCTAATTCCTTTTCAATAGTAGTCAGTATATTTTTGCGTTTTGGTGCATGATTTAGTGTGGCATCAAACGTTTTAAGCTTGGGTAACTCATCAGGAATTCCCTGTAATAGCTGTTCCTTAAATGTCATGAATGTTATTTTTGTGCGTTTGTTTTTTTGTCGTATCCATACGGACAATGTCTACAACCACTTTCACAGCAAAAACCACGTTTTAAATGGTACTTTTCTGTAAATACTTTATACCCTTCTTTCGTTAAGTAAAAGTCGTCTGGCTCTAGTTCTGGTAATTTATTATACATAATCTTAGAATACTGCTGTAAATTTACTACAAATTAAATGTAAAGTTAAATTTTTCTATATTCGTTTTTTTAGTTTTATAATGTCAGAAAAAAGTATCAATCAAATTGTATCCATTGCGAATTCTCGGGGTATTTCATTAACTGTGAAACGCGAAGACCAGCTCCACGCAGAAATCTCAGGAAATAAGTTTCGTAAGTTGAAATACAATGTATTGGAAGCAAAAAAGCAAGGATTAGAGACCTTGTTAACTTTTGGTGGCGCTTTTTCTAATCATATTGCCGCCACAGCAGCAGCAGGAAAAATAAACAACCTGAAAACCGTTGGAGTGATTCGAGGTGATGAGTTGGCAAAAGATTTTCAACAGACCATTCAAACCAATGATACCTTAAGAAGTGCTCATGAAAATGGGATGCAATTTAAATTTGTTTCAAGAGCATCTTATCAAAAAAAAGATGAAAAGCGTTTTTTAGATGAGATTAAAAAGGAGTTTGGTGATTTTTATTTAATTCCCGAAGGTGGAACAAATACCTTGGCGATTAAAGGGTGTGAAGAAATTTTAACCTTGGCGGATAGCGATTTTGACTATATCTGTGTGAGTGTTGGAACAGGAGGAACCATAGCCGGACTTATTAATGCTGCGAAAGAGCATCAAAAAGTGTTGGGTTTTTCAGCTCTAAAAGGTGATTTTTTAACCCAAGAAATTGAAAAATATACAAGTAAAAGCAACTGGAATTTAATCGCTGAATATCATTTTGGGGGTTATGGTAAAATAAAACCCGAATTAATTACGTTTATCAATCAATTTAAAGATAGAACCAATATTCCCTTAGACCCCATTTATACTGGTAAAATGTTGTACGGAATTACAGCAATGATGCAGACAAACTATTTTAAGGAGAATAGTAAAATTTTAGCTATTCACACCGGTGGTTTGCAGGGTATTAAAGGGATGAATGAACGTTTAAGGCTTAAAAATCAGCCGTTAATTGTGTAAAGAATGAATAAAATAGTTTCGATATTTAGCGTTGTAATACTTGCATTTCTTGTGAGTTGTGGATCAAAAAAAACAGTGGCTTCTAGTAGTCAATCTAGATATGTTAAAGCTCCTGAAACAGAAGAACGAGTAGAAAATGAAGATGTTGTGGTTGAAAAAGTACCTATGGCTGATGATTTAATCTATGATTTAAAACAACGAAAGCCTCATTTAAGTGAGAGCACTGCAAGTTATATTGAAGAGTATAATGATATTGCCATTGCTGAAATGTTGCGCTATAAAATACCGGCGAGTATTACCTTAGCTCAAGGTATTTTAGAATCGAATAGTGGGAGGAGCAGATTGACCGTAAATGCCAATAATCATTTTGGTGTGAAATGTCACAGCAGTTGGGACGGTGATCGAATTCACCATGACGATGATGCGAAACAAGAATGCTTTCGAAAATATGATCATCCTTTAACTTCTTTTAGAGATCATTCATTATTTTTATTTGAACGAAAACGCTATGCCGATTTATTTGAATTAAAATTGACCAATTACAAGGGGTGGGCTAAAGGATTAAAAAAAGCAGGCTATGCTACAGACCCTAAATATCCAGCCAAATTAATCAGACTGATTGAAGATTACGAGTTGTATAAATATGACGATTTTAATAATAAATATGCTGGAGGTGTTACTAAAGTATCGAAACCAGTAGTTAAAAAACCAGGTACCTACGTAAGAGTTCAAAAGGGAGATACCTTGTATTCTTTAGCGAGAAGACATAACCTTACGGTTGATAGATTAAAATGGTTGAACGGATTGAAATCTAACGAGTTAGATATTGGTCAAGAACTATTTATAGAGAAATAAAAAAAAAGCGCGACAATTTTGTCGCGCTTTTTTTTATTCTTTTCTATTTCTTTTACCCTTCATTTTTTTCGACTGTCCTTTTCGTTTATTTATTCTCTTTTTAGCTTGATGCTTTTTTTGCTTTTTTGTTTTTTGCCAAGTTTCAAACTGCGTATCTGATAAGATTTTTTTAAGCTCAGATTGATATGCAATTTGTGCATCCAATCGCTTATTTTTTCGCTCAAAAACTTGATCGCTTGTCAGCTCTTTTCTATCGCTTTTAGGACCTGCTTTACGCGCTTCCTTTTTTTGCAAACGCTCCTCAGCATTTTTTTTGTTGAAAGCAAACAGTTCTTGCTGTTGATTTTTTGATAAATCTAATTGCAGCGTCATATGTTTCGTTTGCAACTCAGCTTGTTGCTCTGCCGAAAGCTTAGGATGTTTTCTACTTCTTTGTTCTTTTTGTGCAAAACTGCTTATTGTAAATAAAGCAATAATTGCAATGCTCATAATTTTTTTCATAATGTTATTTTATTAATATTTCCCTTTTGACAACTGCTAATTGAAAAGGTTTAATTGAAAAAAAGGCTTTAACAATTTTTTAACCTTGAGAGTAAAGTGGGAGGGAGTTTTAAACAGCTAATGGGTTGGTAAACAACTGTTTAATTTAATCGGTTGCTTATCTATTATTAATAACAGAAACAACATCAACGTCCTTGTACTTTTGCACAATTTCATAATAATCAAAAAGCAATCTTGATTGTTGCTTTTCTAAAGTTCCATTAATAAATGAGCGTTGCAAAATGTCTTCCACTAGAAAATCTAACGGATCGTTTTCAGGATGGTATTCACTTTTAAGAGATAATTTAAATAGATTGGCAGTGGTATTATACCAAAATGCTTTCCAACCACTTCTGTATTCTTTTACTAAATCAAAAGCTGTCAAACCTGTTTGACGGTGAATTAACTTGATGAGAATTTTCCCTTCAGTACGCGTCATTTTTTTTAACTTATCAGTAAATTCGCCCTCCATATATTTCTGCATTTTTCGAGTATGCTTTCTTCGCTTACTATTTGAACTTATTTTCGCTAGCTGATCATTGAGCTGTAATAATCTTTCTGCTGCTAATTTTGCAAAGGGGTAGGCGTTGTGGACTTTTTTTGAATACCAATAATAATAGCGTTTCTCTTTTGTGGTTTTAAATTTCAATTTGTTTAGCACCACAATTTCATCCAATGATATCGTCACAGAATCCCCTTTAATAACAATGAAGTCATTGATGATTGTATCTTTTTTTATGACTTGAGAAGAAGCGTAAAAAGACCAAAAGAGGAGTGTATAAACAATAAAATTCTTCATGTTCATTTGTTTGTGAAAAAAATTCAATAACCATTCCAAAATTAATACAATTATAGGACTGTTCTTAAACATTAACGTTTATTTAGCTATAAATTATTACTTTCGTAAAAAATATTTCTAAACAATGGCAAAACAGCAAATTCTTAATAAAAAATCACTTAGTTTTCTTGAGAAATACTTAAATAATGCTTCACCTACAGGATACGAATGGGGCGGACAAAAAATATGGATGGATTACCTGAAACCCTATGTTGATGAGTTTATTACTGATACCTACGGAACGGCTGTAGGGGTTATAAATCCCAAAGCAAAATATAAGGTTGTTATCGAAGGACATGCCGATGAAATTTCTTGGTATGTAAATTATATTTCTGATAATGGATTGATTTATGTCATTCGAAATGGTGGTTCAGATCATCAAATAGCACCGAGTAAAGTGGTGAATATTCATACGAAAAAGGGTATCGTAAAAGGTGTGTTTGGCTGGCCAGCAATTCACACACGTAGTAAAGCAAAGGAAGAGCCACCAAAACCAAATAATATCTTTATTGATGTTGGTTGTAAAAAGAAAGCTGAAGTTGAAAAATTAGGGGTACATGTAGGGTGCGTAATTACCTACCCGGATGAATTTCATATTTTAAATAAAAATAATTTTGTTTGTAGAGCTTTAGATAATAGAATGGGCGGGTTTATGATTGCTGAAGTTGCCCGTTTGTTACATGAAAATAAAAAGAAATTGCCATTTGGTCTGTATATCGTAAATGCAGTTCAAGAGGAAATAGGGCTCCGTGGGGCGCAGATGATTGCAGAAAGAATTCAACCCAATGCAGCTATCGTTACTGATGTAACACATGATACTACTACGCCTATGATAGATAAGAAAGTGCAAGGGCATTGTGAGATTGGTAAAGGGCCGGTAATTGCTTATGCACCAGCGGTACAACAAAAATTACGTGATTTAATTACAGATACTGCTGAAGCCAATAAAATTGAATTTCAAAGAGCAGCACTTTCAAGAGCAACAGGTACTGATACTGATGCTTTTGCTTATAGTAATAGTGGTGTTGCGAGTGCGTTAATTTCATTGCCGCTACGTTACATGCATACCACAGTTGAAACGGTTCATAAAGATGATGTAGAACGAGTGATTCAGTTAATCTATGAAACATTACTAAATATTAAAGGCGACGAAACATTTAGCTACTTTGACTAATTAAAAATAGGCCTCAATTATTTTGGGGCTTTATTTTTTAGGTTTACTTCTTACTCCGTATATGTTAGTAGATATATTGAAATGGAAGACGATACAACTTAATTATTATTAGATGGATTTACTTCTATTAGCCATTACGCCAGCGTTAATTATTATCATATACATATATATAAAAGATAAATATGAAAAGGAGCCGAAGCAACTCTTATTTTATAACTTTTTGTTTGGCGCTATTGTAAGTGTTATAGTAACCACAATTTTATACTTTTTGTTTAAATCGTTTTTTCCACCCTTTATTGAGGAAAGTGTTTTTCAACAGTTTTTAAAAGCATTTTTTATGGTGGGTCTTATTGAAGAGTTTAGTAAGTATATTATCGTACGCTACTACGCACAACCCAAAGAGGCATATAATGAACCTTTTGATGGTATTGTGTACGCAGTAATGGTGTCTATGGGCTTTGCGGTTACCGAAAATATATTTTATGTGTTTGAGTATGGCGTTTCAACCGGAGTTGTTAGAGCATTTACTGCTGTACCTGCACATGCTACTTTTGCCGTGCTGATGGGGTATTTTATGGGGAAAGCTAAATTCTCAAAAAATAGAACAACCTTGAATTTATTAGGACTCGTATTGGCTGTTATTTTTCATGGAGCTTATGATTTCTTTTTGTTTATACCTTTTGTTCCAGGGATATGGGTTGGAGCTTTCGTCTCCTTATTCATCGGTGTTTTATTGTCTAGAAAAGCGATTAAAAGTCACTTGAATAATTCTGAATTTAACGCGTAGATTTTCTTAAATTAAAATAGTTAACTACCTAAATCTACTTTCTGTTTTATACATTAGTACCATGAAAAATACCATTGCAGAAAGGGTTGCCGATTTTTTAAAGCGATTTCCTCCTTTTGAGCTAGTAAAGAAAGCGGAATTGCTTGAGATTTCTAAACAGGTTAAAATTACTTATTTAGAAAAAGGGAAAATTATCTACAAGCAAAAAGATGCTTTGCAAAATCATTTTTACATTATTAATAAAGGCGCGGTTGTTTTAGTTAAAGAAACTGATAAAGGTTCGGAAGTTATTGATAAATTTGATGAAGGAGATGTTTTTGGACTTCGTCCGTTATTTGCAAAAGAAAATTACGCATTTACCGCTACTACAGAAGAAGAAACCATAGTGTATGGAATTCCCATAGAACTTTTTAAACCTTTGGCTGAGAAAAATAGGAGTATAGGCAATTATTTAATTGAAAGTTTTGCTTCAAATACAGAGAACCCATTTTCAAAAGAACACCAACTTCATTTTTTTTCAGATGCCGAAATTATTCTCAATCCAACGGATAACCATTTTGAGCTACAACCCGTTAAATATGTAAAAAAGGTTGTAACGGCAAAGCCTACTGAAAGTATAAAAGAGCTAGCTAAAAAAATGTTTGCGCATAATATTGGTTCAATTATTATTGAAGAAAAGGGGGCTCCAGTAGGTGTAATAACGGATAAAGACATCAGAAATAAAGTGGCTACTGGTGTACATGCAATTACTGAAAGTGCTTCAAAAATTATGAGCGCTCCAGTATTGTGCTACCCTAAAAATTTAACCATCGCCCAAGCGCACATTAGCATGATGAAACATAAAATTGGGCACCTGTGTATTACAGAAGATGGAACTCCCAATTCTAAATTAATCGGGGTGGTTTCTGAACATGATTTAGTAGTTATGAAAGGGAGTAACCCCGCCGTTTTAATGAAAGCGATTAAACGCTCTAATAAAACAAAAGATCTAAAACGTATTCGAGAAAAAGTAATGGTTTTGTTACAAGGCTATATTATTCAAAATATTCCGTTAACGCATATCAGTAAAATAATTTTTGAATTAAATGATGCTACTATAAAAAGAATTATTGAACGTTGTATTGAAAAAATGCCGGAAAAACCGCCAGTACAGTTTGCCTGGATTTCTTTGGGAAGTCAAGGACGAAAAGAACAATTGTTAAATACAGACCAAGACAATGCAATTGTTTTTGAAACTGTTAATGAGGATAAACTTGAAGAAACAAGAGCGTATTTTTTAAAACTGGCTACAAAAGTAAATAAACGCTTAAATACTGTTGGTTTCGAGTTCTGTTCGGCTGATATGATGGCGAAAAACCCAAAGTGGTGTTTAAGTTTAAATGAGTGGAAAAGTCAGTTTGATCAATGGACATCGAATACGGGGAATGATGAAATTTTATTGTGCTCCATTTTTTTTGATTTTGATATAAGTTATGGAAATGCAGCATTAACAAATGAACTTTCAGAACATATTCTAAAAATTGTCAAGAGCAATTTAATTTTTCTAACAAAACTAGGGGCAAGCTCTTTAAGAAGTGCATCCCCTTTGGGTTTTTTCAGACAGTTTTTAGTAGAAAAAAATGGAGATAGAAAAGATTTTTTCGATCTAAAAAAACGTGCTTTAATGCCAATTGTTGATGCGGGTAGGTTACTTGCATTGCACTATCAAATTAAAAATATTACAAACACAGCAGAACGATTTGAGAAATTAGCCGAACTAGTTCCAGAGGATAAAGAATTGTACTTATCTTGTTCATACGCATTTAAAGCATTATTAAAATTTAGAACAAAACACGGACTAATCAATAAAGACAATGGAAGGTATATTGAATTGAAGGTATTGACTAAGGAAGAGAAAATGAAGTTAAAGCGCTGTTTTAAAGCGATATATAGTGTTCAAGAATTTATTAAAATTAGGTTTGCTCTAAGCCAATTTGTATAGTCAGAATTATGAAAAGACTATTTAAAAAAAGAGACTTCAACAAAAACTATCCAGCATATTGGCTAGCGTATGAACGACTATTTTCAAATCAAGAAAAACAACACATACAAGACTCAAGGTTCGTGGTTTTAGATACTGAAACAACAGGATTTGATACCAATGTAGATAGGGTGTTAAGCATAGGTGCTATAGAAATATATAATAACCAAATTGATATTGCTAGTGCCTTTGAAGTGTATTTAAAACAAAAACATTTTAATAGTAAAACGGTAGAAATACACGGGATTATAAAAAATGAACGGTTTGAAACACTTGATGAGAAAGAAGCCATAGAACAGTTTCTACGTTATATTGGCAATGCTATTTTAGTCGCACACCATGCTAATTTTGACATTACCATGCTCAACAAAATTTTAGAACGTAATGGATTGCCAAAACTTAAAAATAAGGTGCTAGACACCGTCAAATTGTATAAAGCTACGCGTATAAAATCAAATTTAATAAGGCAAGGTAATTATTCCTTAGATGAGATTGCTGATACTTATATGTTAGACGTTTCTGATCGGCATACGGCTGCTGGGGATGCCTTTATTACCGCTATTATTTTTTTAAAAACCACGAGTATTTTGAGTAATGAGAAGAAACTCAGCTTAAAACAACTATTTAAGTTGTAACAAGGCACAACCGCTTTATATTAATTATATTTATACTTCTAAAGATTTAGTTTCATGAGCTTATTTAATGTCAAAGTAAATTCTACAGAGGAATTTCAAATTTCTAAGGAATCAGTTAAAAAACTGGACGTGATTTCAACAGAGCCTAATTCATTTCATATTTTAAAAAATAATGAGACCTATAAGGCCGAAATTACGCAGGCTAATTTTAATGAGAAAACATATACGGTAACCATTAATAATAACACCTATACAGTCAATATTCAAGATAGTTTAGATGTGTTGATTAAGGATATGGGGTTTGAAATAGGTGCAGGAAAAAAAATAAACGAACTCAAAGCACCCATGCCAGGGCTCATACTAGAGATAAACGTAGCCATTGGTTCTGAAGTAAAAGAAGATGATCCATTGCTCATTTTAGAAGCCATGAAAATGGAAAATGTGTTAATTGCACCACGTGATGGCGTTATTAAATCTATTTCAGTGGCAAAGGGCGACACCGTTGATAAAAATGAATTATTAATAGCATTCGAATAGTATGAAAAAGATATTAGTAGCAAATAGAGGAGAAATCGCTATACGGGTGATGCAAACCGCAAAAAAAATGGGCATTAAAACAGTGGCTGTCTATTCAACCGTGGATAGAAATTCACCACATGTTCGTTATGCAGATCAAGCCGTACTCGTTGGAGAAGCACCTTCGAATCAATCGTATTTATTGGGAGATAAAATAATTGCAGTAGCAAAAGAGTTAAGCGTTGATGCCATTCACCCCGGATATGGATTCCTTTCTGAAAATGCCGATTTTGCAGAATTATGTGAGCAAAACGGCATTATTTTTATTGGACCCAAATCGAAAGCCATAAAAATGATGGGAAGCAAATTGGCAGCTAAAGATGCAGTCAAAGCCTATAATATTCCAATGGTTCCAGGTACTGATGAAGCGATTACAGATATTGCCAAAGCAAAAAAAATTGCAGCCACCATAGGGTTCCCTATTTTAATTAAGGCTTCTGCAGGTGGTGGAGGAAAAGGAATGCGAGTTGTTGAAAAAGAAGCCGACTTCGAATCACAAATGAATCGAGCTATTAGTGAAGCTGTTTCTGCTTTTGGCGATGGTGCTGTGTTTATTGAAAAATATGTTTCTTCACCACGGCATATCGAAATACAAATAATGGCTGATGCGCATGGCAATAGGATTCATTTGTTTGAACGAGAATGTAGCGTACAGCGTCGCCACCAAAAAGTAGTAGAAGAAGCGCCTTCAAGTATATTAACACCTGAATTACGAGAAAAAATGGGAGAAGCGGCGCTAAAAGTTGCTGAAGCTTGTGACTATTTAGGGGCGGGAACCGTTGAATTTTTATTAGATGAAAATAACAACTTTTATTTCCTTGAAATGAATACCCGATTACAAGTAGAACATCCTGTTACAGAATTGATTACGGGTACTGATTTGGTAGAATTACAAATCCGAGTTGCGCGAGGGGAAGTATTGCCAATAAAACAACAAGATCTAAAAATTAACGGCCATGCATTAGAATTACGAGTCTATGCGGAAGACCCATTAAATAATTTTTTACCAAGCGTAGGAACACTAGAAGTATACCAATTGCCTATAGGTCCTAATATTCGGGTAGATAATGGTTTTGAAGAGGGGATGGCGATTCCAATTTACTATGACCCTATGTTAGCCAAGTTGATAACGTATGGAGAAACACGTGAAGAAGCCATTCAACACATGTTAAATGCGATTCGCAATTATAAAGTAGAAGGTATTCAAACAACGCTGCCCTTTGGAACATTTGTATGTGAACACGAAGCCTTTCGTTCTGGAAATTTCGATACGCATTTTGTAAAGAAATACTATGCTCCAGAGGCCATAAAAAACAAACAAAAAGAAGAGGCTAAAATTGCAGCATTGCTAGCAGTGAAACAATATATTGATGATCAGAAACGTGTGCGTTTACCCATTCAGTAGTGTTTGTTCAGTAAAAGTAATCAATAAAAAACCGAGTAGGTCTAGAATTGTTAAGACCAAAAAAGAAATGAAAAAATATGGAATCTAAAATAAAGGATTTAAACGAAAAATTGGCGCAAGCTTATTTAGGAGGAGGTCAAAAACGGATTGACAAGCAGCACGAGAAAAAGAAATTAACGGCAAGAGAGCGTGTTCACTATTTGTTAGACGACAGCTCCTTTGAAGAAATAGGTGTTCTGGTTACACATCGAGCCAAAGATTTTGGTATGGAAAAGCAACAGTTTTATGGAGATGGGGTAGTAACAGGTTATGGTACGGTAAATGGACGGTTGGTCTATGTTTTTGCACAAGATTTTACTGTTTTTGGTGGCTCCTTATCGGAAACACATGCTGAAAAAATATGTAAGATAATGGATATGGCCCTTAAAGTTGGTGCGCCAATTATAGGTTTGAATGACTCCGGAGGTGCGCGTATACAAGAAGGGGTACGTTCACTTGGTGGCTATGCCGATATTTTTTATAAAAATGTACAATCTTCAGGAGTGATTCCACAAATATCTGCCATTATGGGGCCTTGTGCTGGTGGTGCGGTTTATTCTCCGGCGATGACCGATTTTACCATTATGGTTGAAGATACTAGTTATATGTTTGTAACAGGGCCTAACGTGGTTAAAACGGTAACTAATGAAACTGTAACTAGCGAAGAATTAGGTGGCGCGAGTACCCATTCTACTAAGTCAGGAGTGGCTCATAAAACAGCGGCTAACGATATCGAGTGCCTGGAAGATATAAGGAAATTGTTAAGCTATCTCCCGCAGAACAATACAAAACCTCCAGCGGTATTGCCTTTTGAGTTAGAAGACGAAATACGAGATGATTTATCGCACATAGTTCCTAACAATGCTAACAAACCCTATGATATGCATACCGTTATTAGCGCTATTATTGACAATGAATCTTTTTATGAAATCCATAAAAATTATGCAGAAAATATTATTGTTGGATTTGCACGCCTTGGCGGAAGAAGTATCGGGATTGTAGCAAATCAACCGCTGTTTTTGGCTGGTGTGTTAGACGTAAACAGTTCAAAAAAAGCGGCTCGTTTTGTGCGTTTTTGTGACGCCTTTAACATTCCACTATTAGTCTTAGAAGATGTGCCCGGATTTCTGCCAGGAACAGACCAAGAATGGAATGGAATTATAGTGCATGGTGCTAAACTATTATATGCATTCAGTGAAGCTACGGTGCCTCGTGTGACGGTTATTACACGGAAAGCTTACGGCGGGGCCTACGATGTGATGAATTCGAAACATATTGGTTCTGATATGAATTTTGCATGGCCAAGTGCCGAAATTGCTGTAATGGGTGCAAAAGGTGCTGCAGAAATTATTTTTAAAAAGGAAATAAATACTGCAGTAGATAAAGAAGCTAAATGGAAAGAGAAGGAGGCAGAGTATGCCGCATTGTTTGCGAATCCATACAGTGCAGCAGAACGCGGTTTTATAGATGAGGTTATTTTGCCAAAGCAAACTAGGCGAAAACTGATTAAGGCTTTCGCAATGCTAGAAAATAAAGAAGTAAATAGACCAAAACGCAAACACGGTAATATACCTTTGTAGTATTGTTTTACAACAATCCATTTATCCTTCCTTAAAGAGTGTGTAAATGAAAAAAAAACTAAATCAATTAGCGGCAACAGCTATTTGTGGTAATGACATTAGCTCTTCTTGTTTATATGTTTCAGCTTTAGCCATTGTATATGCTGGGCAATATGCATGGATTTCGCTCTTAATGGTTGCACTTATTCTGTACTTATTTCGCAAAATATATGGAGAGGTAGTTGGAGCCTTACCATTAAATGGAGGCGCCTACAATGCCTTACTCAATACGACTAAAAAATCCACTGCGTCAGTTGCTGCAGCGCTAACGGTATTGTCATACATGGCCACTGCGGTAATCTCTGCCAGTGAATCTGTAAAGTATGCACATAGTTTATGGGGAGGCATTCCCATCATGTATACGACGTTAGGTTTGTTAGTGCTGTTTATGATTATTGTAATCATGGGTTTAGGGGAGTCTTCAAAAGTTGCGATTATAATTTTTATTTTTCATTTGTGCTCGCTGGTAATTTTATGTGCATTTTGTCTGTATTTTTTAACTCAAAATGGACTTGAAACCTTAATGACAAACTTTAAGAACCCTATAGAAGGATCTATTAGTACAGCGCTATTTTTTGGTTTTGCTGCTGCGATGTTGGGTATTAGTGGCTTTGAAAGTTCGGCCAATTATGTAGAAGAGCAGCAAGAAGGAGTGTTTCCTAAAACATTGAGAAATATGTGGATTGTAGTAACTGTTTTTAATCCATTAATCGCTTTTCTCGCCTTAGCTATAATTCCTATGGCCACCATCCATTCTCACGAAGAGACACTTTTATCTTTTATGGGGCAAACAGCAGGTGGCAATTGGTTGTTTTATATTATTTCTGTGGATGCCGTATTGGTATTGAGTGGAGCAGTACTGACATCGTATGTGGGGGTTGGTGGGCTTGTAGAGCGGATGACTCTCGATAGAGTTTTGCCAAGATTTTTACTGAAAAAAAATAAAAAGGGGAGTTCCTACTTAATATTTATTACGTTCTTTTTATTGTGCGCTACCATTTTATCTATAACACAAGGAAATTTAGAAGCGCTGGCAGGTGTGTATACCATTGCATTTTTAAGTGTTATGGTGTTATTTGGATTGGGTAATTTGTTGTTGAAAATAAATAGGAAAGAATTACCAAGACCTGAGCGTGTGGGTCTCTTTGCCTTATTTATTGCCATAGCTGGAGTACTTGTGGCCCTTGTAGGTAATATTATTCTAAAGCCTAAATATGTAGTTATTTTTTTAAATTATTTAATTCCAACATTGCTCATTGTTGGTTTTATGTTGTTTAGAATTCAAATTTTAAAAGGCTTGTTATTATTTGTAAGATATATTACACCAAACAATAAATCGCTTTTTAAGCGTATTGATAAAAAAATCACAAAAACAATTCAAAAAATAAATGCACAGCAATTTGTGTTTTTCACCAATCGTGATAATGTGGCTACTTTAAATAAAGTCTTGCAATACATTACACACAATGAAGATACTAGACGACTGAAAATTGTTGCTGTTTTAAAACCAAATGAACACTTAGCACCAAACTTAAAAAGAGATGTTGAAGTTTTAGATAGAGCATATCCTGATATCACCATAGAATTTATAGAAGAACACGGTGTTTTTTGTCCTGAAAAAATACAGGAACTCTCTAAGAAATGGAAGATTCCGGTAAATTTTATGTTTATGGGTTCACCCGACGAAGAATTCCCTTATAAAATTGAAGAATTAGGTGATGTTCGATTAATTATTTAGACGGTATTTTTATAAGGTTAATGTGCGTATTAGGTTTTGAATAAAAAAGAAAGTCATAGCAAAATGAACACTATGACTTTCAACTCTTAATCAATTTAACTAACTCTATAATTGATTAAAAAACACTAACGACACTAAATTATTATTTCAAAATACTTGCGTATAGGTTATTTTTTAAGTTTCTATATACTGCAATGTGTTTTGTCATTTTTTCACGCATAGTTTCATGCCTATTTAAATAGAATAAATCACAACTTAAATCGGTACATTCTTTTAGGTTGTCTATTGAATTTCTGTAGTTAATTAATTCACCTAAGAATGTGGCGCTTCCTTTTTTCATTTCTAAAAGTAAGTCACTTAATGCCCTATCCTTGACATTGTTCTTGGCAATTTTTAATAACATACTACTTTCTTCAACACAATAATTTAAGGTAGAAATCCATCCCTTTAATTCTAAAAAACTTCTTTTTTGTAGTACTTGCTCTTCGGTATCGTTCACATAAAAAGTAGATAATTCCATAGTTTTTATTTTGAATTCATTAAATAATTTTGTTGTTCAACAAGTACAACAGTCAGAGACTTAGTTCCATTAGGAAACTCCCATTGAATAATATCATCTTGAGCATACCCAATTACGGCAGAGCCCATGGTAGTTAGTACTGATATTTTTTTATCAGAAAAGTTGCTGTTATTAGGAGAAACCAGATGGAAGGTATGTTTCCAACCATCACTTGATTCAACGGTAACCACGGAATTGAACCTGATAATGTCACTAGGAATTTCATCTTCATCCAAAACAATTGCCGTTTTCAACTCTTCTTGTAATTTTAAAAGCGATTTTCGTTGTGTTTGATCTCCATGGTCTCTAGTTAAATTTAAGAGCCTTTTTAAGGTAACAAATTCCTTTTTTTCTAATACTAAATTTCCATACTTCATACCATTCTGATTTAATTCTTTTAAGGGAAAATACCGCGTTGAACATAGGCTTTTTCAATACGTTCAATGGCTAAAACATAAGCCGCTGTGCGCATATCAATTTTTCTATTTTCTGATGTGTCTATAACTCTTTTAAAAACTTCCTTCAATTTTTTATGTAGTTTTTCAAGAATTTCATCAAGCTCCCAGAGCTCACCATTCCTGTTTTGTAACCACTCAAAATAACTGCCAATTACACCACCAGAATTACATAAAATATCCGGTATAATTTCAATTCCTCGTGCTACCAATATAGCTTCAGCTTCAACAGTTGTAGGGCCGTTTGCGCCTTCAGCAATTAAAAACGCTTTTACATGCTGCGCATTTTCTTTTGTTAGTTGATTTCCTAACGCTGCAGGAATACAAATGTCACAATCCAGCGCAAAAAAAGCATCTTTTTCTAGTGCAATTGAATCAGGATAATTGATAAGACTACCGTTATTGACTTTAATATAATCTGCTAGGTCTTCTACAGCGATTCCTTTTTGATTACTAATGGTACCAAAAGCATCTTGTACACCTATCATTTTGGCTCCTTCCTTTTCAAGAAAATGAGCAGCCCAATAACCAACATTACCAAAACCTTGAACAATAAAAGTTTTGTTTTTGAGGTTTACCTTTTTATTCTCTGCCCAAAATTTAATATTTAAAAACACACCATATCCAGTCGCTCTATCTCGTCCTTCCAGGCCTCCTGAGCCCACAGGTTTCCCTGTTACTACATGCTGATTTTTTGAACGTTCTGAGGGTGCTTTTGTAGACATATAGGTGTCGGCAATCCACGCCATAGTTTGTGAATTTGTATTTACATCTGGCGCTGGAATATCATGCTCTGGTCCAATGTTTTCTCCTAAGGCATAGGTAAAACGTCTGGTGATCCGTTCTAATTCGTTGATAGAATACTTTTTAGGATCCATTTGAATACCGCCTTTTGCTCCTCCGTAAGGCAAGCCTGCTAATGAAGTTTTCCAAGTCATCCACATTGCCAATGCTTTTACAGCATCTATATCAATTGTTGGGTGAAATCGTAAACCTCCTTTGTAGGGGCCTAAAGCGTTGTTGTGTTGTACTCTATATCCTTTAAATATCTCTACTTCTCCGTTGTCCATTCGCACTGGAAAATGAATAATCAATTCATTATTTGCGATGCTTAGGATTTTTTTAATATTTGGGTTTAAATTTACAATATCAGCAGCGTTGTTAAATTGCTGCATTACATTGTCTAACATCCCTTGCTTGGGTTGTTTCTTTTTCTTTAATTCTTTTGTTAAAGTCATTTTTTTTTCCTTTAAATAAATTCAATTTCTTTTTCGCTTGATACAAAATTGAATGCTGTTGTTGGTGATTTCGGTTTTTGTTTTTTGGTAACATAATGTTCATACTCGCTACACGACCAAATGAAATTTTTATTTGATGTTAAACTGCAAGAAGTTAAATGCACACAAGTAGAACACAAGCTCCTTTCTAAATTCTTCATAAATTAATTGTTATATATTAACACTGATGAGTTGGCAATAGCTATGCCAATGAGAAGCATATACTAACCATTTTGGTTAAGTAATTGACAAACAGGGTATTGCTTTTTGTTTTGATTTTTACGTAAAACAGCAGTGCGGGGAGTATTTGCCCGATAGGGAAATTTTACCCCGGATAATTAAAGGCCTTATTTTATCTTTTCTCGAAGTGTTTTTCGATCAATTTGAAGAATTTCAGCTGCTTTTGTTTTGTTATTATTGGTAGCCGCCAATACCTTTAGTATGTGTATTTTTTCTACTTCCTTTAAGGGTAAGAGTTGTTCATTTTCTTCAGGAAAGTTTATGGAGTATTTAAGATGTTCTGGTAGATCTTTTATTTCAACTTGCTTGTCGCACATAATAATAGCACGTTGTATTACATTTTCTAATTCTCTTATATTTCCTGGCCAGTGATAGCGTTCAAGTACCAATAATGCATCTGAAGTAATTGTCAGGAGTCTATCTTTATATTCTACGCCATATTTAAACAAAAATTTAGTTACTAATAGCGGAATGTCAGATAAGCGCTCTCGTAACGGAGGAACAGTGATTTCTACTACAGTTAGTCTGTAGTATAAATCTTCTCGAAACTGTTTTGTTTTTATCAATTCTTGGAGCCCCATATTGGTGGCTGCAATGATTCGTACGTCAACCTTTTCTGCTTTTTGTGAACCAATTTTAGTGACTTCTTTTTCCTGCAAGACACGTAGCAATCTTAACTGTGTAGCCATTGAGGCGTTTCCAATTTCATCCAAAAAAATAGTTCCTTTATTCGCCGCTTGAAAAAAACCGTTTCTCGTTTCTTGTGCACCAGTAAAGGCACCTTTGGTGTAACCAAATAATTCGGCTTCAAGCAAATTTTCTGGAATGGCACCACAATTCACAGCTATAAAGGGGGCGGAAGCAAATTTCCCCATGTAATGAATAGATCGAGCAACCACTTCTTTTCCCGTACCACTTTCGCCCGAAATAAATACGGTGGCTTTGTTATTTTTAACACGATCTACAATAGCCACAACCTTTTGTAAAGCTTTAGAGTTTCCAATGAGCTCTCCATACGAAGTTTCATTCGTTTTACTAATTCTAGGGTCTATTTTTTTAGGGGTATAAGCAATGGCTTTTTTAATTGCATTTTTGAGCTCTTCCTTTGTAAATGGTTTGGTTAAATACTCAATAGCTCCAGACTTCATAACTTCCAGGGCATTATCAACTGAAGGGTATCCAGTTACTACTAATTTTGGAAGCTGCGGGTAATGTTCAGTGACATACTTAACTAATTGCAAACCATCTACACCCGGCATTTGAAGGTCTGTAATCAATAAATCTATCGATTTGTCTTTTAAAATTTCCAGAGCCTCCTTTACTGATACGGCTCTGTACGTATGATAATTTAACGACTGTAAATGCCGTTGAATTAACTCTAGAATATGGATGTCGTCATCTACTATTAAAATATTTTCCTTATTTAAAGACATAGCTTATGGTTTTGGAAATGCAATCGTAAAAATAGTGCCTTTTGGTGAATTTGGAGTATGCTTTATGGTTCCTTTATGACTTGTAACAATACCATGAACAACACTTAAGCCCAAGCCAGACCCTTCTCCTACGGGCTTTGTGGTGTAAAACGGATTAAAAATATGTTCAGAGATGTTCGCCTTAATACCCGAACCTTCATCACTAATTTTTAAAATGATATGCTCAGTATTTTTTAGAACTTCTATAACTATTGTGCCATTTTTTGGAGAAAAGTAAATGGCATTTATCACTAAATTGAAAATAACCTGAGTTAATTGAATGGGGTCAACTCGAAGCTTTATGTTTTCTTGACTAAATACAAGTTTTACTTTCAGGGATTTCTTATTAAAGTTGGGGGTCAATAAACGTATGGCATCCCTAATAATTGGGATACTGTTTATCAACTCCTTTTGTTGTGGCATCTCGCAAGAAAAAAACATGAGTTTTTTTACCACCTCTCTAGAGAAAATGGCACTGTTAATGATTTTATCTAGGTCGTTGGCAATTTCAGTATCTGCATCAAACTTTTCTTTTAACAATTCGGCGAAGCCTAAAATATTTGCCAAAGGAGTATTTAATTCATGGGCGATACCAGCCGTGATTTCTCCTAAAATACCTAATCTATCTGCGCGTTCTATTTGCCGTTTGGTTATGATTTCGTTTTCTATAATTTGTTTGCGCTCAAATAAGTTTCCAATTTCTAAAGTCACTTTGTTTAATAGTTGCTGCTCTTCTTTTAGAAAGGACTTTTCGTCGTGATCAAACTTAGAATATCCTATTTTTATGGCTCCTATAGATTTATTAAACCTTTTAATGGCTCCAATGATAAAAATAGTATCCGAAGATTTTTTTCCCACAAAGATTGTCGTAGTATCTACATTGAGCTCCACCGTAGCATCCTCACTATAGCGTATAGCTTCTTGTAAACTCAACGCAATTTCATGCAGTGTTGGGTCAAGATTGTTCAGATCACAATTGGCAATTAAGGAACTTACCTTATACAAGCATGTAAGTTCTTTAATGCGTTCTTTTAATCGTTCTTTAGTTGAAATCAAAGAATCCATCGAACTAATTTTTAGTTAGGAAACAAACTTTTATCAAGACCAGGTACCAGTCGCAATGCATTTTTATAATACACCTTCTTGAGTACATCATCTGGTAAGTCTAAACCATACATTGGCCAAAAAGCATGGTATTTTTTATGATATGGAAAATACTCATCAGCACTTTCTAAAACTCTGAAGTAGGTAGGAAATTCTTTTGGTTGCCAGCTATCTTTACCAAACAATATGCGGTCTTGATATTTAATAAAAAAGGCTTTTGCAAAACGAGGTTGTCTACCTAATTCAGCGATTATGGCTCCAATACCTACATGCATATTAGGCATCGCATCCATCAATTGTCCTAACTTCCCTAAATCGTTAGCATACCATCCCATATGTGCATTGATAAATTGCGTATTAGGGTGCTTTTTAAATAAGTTGTGCTGTTCTCTAATTATTTGTTCCCATGGAACAGGATTCGTTGCATCACGTTTTCTACGAGGGTGAGTTTTTAATTCTAACCAACGCTCATTGTCACCATCAAATGGATCCCAAAAAGATTTGGGGTCTGCTGAATGAATGAGTACGGGTACCCCTAGTTCTGCACATTTTTCCCAAATAGGATCCAAACGCGGATCATCTATAGCAAGTCGCTTTCCTTGTTTATCATTGTTACGTAAACCTAAACTTTTATAAACTTTTAATCCTCTAGCACCATTTTTAACATCTTGTTCAAATTGTTTTACCGTGGTCGACACCCATTCATTATCATCAGCACCTTCAAAATCAATGTTTGCAAATACAACAAATCGCTTAGGGTAATGGTCGGCTATATTTTTAACTGACTTTTGCAAGTCTGCACCAGAACGTCCGCTCAAATTAACCATAATACCCATATTCAAGGTGTCCATAGCTGCAATTACAGGTGCTAAGTCTTGTTCGGGCATTCTGTATTGATGTCCATGAATATCTATAAAAGGAAATTTTGCTTTGAGAATACTATCTCCTGGAACAACAAGTGTTGAGGTAGGGTTATACGCTTCAAATGTTAAATCTTGGGCAGTTGTAATTGTATTACTGAGCACTACTACTGCTAAGAAGAGTGTAAATTTTTTAAAATACATTGTCATTGGTTTAAGAAAAATTAAAGATACTAATATGTGTGAATTCATTAGGTATTTTAACATTATAATAATTTGTTAAAGAGTCTAAGTCAATAGAATTGAATTACATTTGCCTAATGCAAGAAAAATATGTTAAGCCAGAAAGGGAATTCGTTGCGTTAATGGCTTCGTTAATGGCTATAGTTGCATTGACAATAGATGCTATATTACCTGCACTTTCACACATTGGTTTAACGATTAATAGTACGAGTGCTACGAGTAATCAGCTGCTAATTATCATGATATTTTTGGGGTTAGGAGCAGGACAATTGCTTTTTGGTCCTTTGTCAGATAGCTTTGGTAGAAAACCCATCGTGTATATTGGATTTATCGTTTTTGGTGTAGCTAGTTTGATCTGTATTTTAGCCCACTCAATGGAAGTGATGATTGTAGGTCGCATCTTACAAGGAGTTGGTTTAGCGGCACCTCGTACTATTAGCATCTCCATAGTAAGAGATTCATATAAAGGTGATTATATGGCGAGAATTATGTCGTTTATAACCGCTGTATTTATTTTGGTGCCCGTTGTTGCTCCGGCTTTTGGTAAGCTTTTATTAGACGTATATAATTGGCAGGCTATTTTCTATGCACAGTTATTGTTTGCTTTTTTGGTGTGTATTTGGTTTTGGAGACGTCAACCAGAAACGCTTAAAAAAGAGCATAAGAAAAAATTTGGTTTTGCTGTTTTTAGCAACGGATTTAAAGAAATCTTAAACCATAAAGAAACGATCGGGTTTACCATTATTTCTGGTTTTATTACCGGTTCATTTATGGTGTATTTAAGTGCCTCTCAGCATATTTTTGAAAATCAGTATCACTTGGTAGAAGAGTTTCCTTTTATTTTTGCTGGTTTAGCGGTAGGTGTAGGTCTTGCTACCTTATTAAATGGTACGTTGGTAGTGCGTTTAGGAATGCGAAAATTAGCGCTAATTGCGATTAGCGTATTTAGTTTGAATTCACTCGTGTATGTACTGTTATTTTGGTCAACGGCAAACCCAAGTTTACCTATTATCCTTGTCTTTATGGCTATTCAGTTTTTTACTATCGGTTTTATTTTTGGTAATATTAGAGCTATTGCAATGGAGCCTATTGGTCATATAGCGGGAATTGGAGCTGCAATTACCGGTTTTGTTTCTACATTAATAGCGGTGCCTATAGCAACGGTTATTGGTAATTTTGTAGATACTACCGCACTTCCTTTATTTATGGGCTTTTCTATTTTCGGCATCGCATCGTTCGTGTTGTTTATCCTAATTAAAAGGAAAACTTCTTTAGCATTGTCATAAAAAAAACCGCACCAAATTGGTACGGTCTTCATTGAATGTTATTCTGATCTTTTAAAACTGTAAATCTGCCACTAAATCAAATTCGTCATAAATGGCTTTATCTTTTAAGTTGTCAAAGAAATTACTTGATCGATATTCTACACCAAACTTCGTACGATCTATTTTTAAGGAGGCATTAGCCTTATTTCCATAAATAGAAAGGGTAAAAGTCGTTGGATTTGTTTTTCCTTTGATAGTTAAATCACCAGTAACTTCATATGAGTTTTTCCCTGAAGATTTAATATTGGTGAATTTTAAGCTTGCCGTTGGGTGCGTCTCAACACCAAAAAAATCATCAGACTTTAAATGATTATTTAGTTTGTCTTTACCGCCACCACTTAAATCGGTTGAAGTTAAGGTAGGCATGTCAATGATAAAGTCGCCCGCTGTTAATAGTTCGTTTTCAAAACTTAAGGTACCAGATTTGATTGCAATCGTTCCTTCATGCGAGCCTGTTACTTTATAGCCTTTCCAAACTACTTTACTATTTTCCGTGTTTATGCTTTTTTGTTGAGCGATGAGCGTTGTGGTGATGAATGTAAATGCTATGATTAGCGTTGATAATTTCTTCATTTTAAGGTGTTGTTATATTTAATAATTACAAATATCATTAAAAATAGTCTATTAATTTTGAAATTTGTGTTAATTAGCGTTAACAAGGTGCTTAGCAATAGTTTATTAACAACGGTTTCCTATTTTAAGAAAGTGCTATCACTTAGTTGGGGTTTATAATTTTTAAGTATCAGTTGAATTTAGGTCAAGAGCGCATTTATTTTTTTAAACTCAATCTCATTGAACTGATTAATTACTAAGTTGGCTTCGTTATAATTTTGATTTTTCGAATTTTCACTATTAAATCCTACGCAAAAAATACCAGCACTATTGGCCGCTTTAATACCATTAGTAGAATCTTCAATTACCATACATTCAGATTTACTAAAGCCAGAAGCTTCTGTCGCTTTTATAAATATTTCGGGATGCGGTTTTGAGGCTTTTAAATCGGCACCACTTAATTTAGCACTAAAATACTGATTGAGGTTAAAACGTTCAAAAATGCGATCGATATTGGGCATCGATGCTGAAGAAGCCAAAACTAAGGTGAGTCCGTTAGCATGATAGTCTTTTATTAAATCCAAGACGCCATCAATCAATTGTAAACTCTGATCATTTTCAAAAAGATATTTAAAATGTGCTCGCTTTTTTTCGACCAACACTTTTGGGGTATGGGTAAGTTGAAAATCACATACCAATTGGGTACAGATATTATAAGTTGCTTGCCCAGTAAAAGATGTAAATAGGGCTTCAGAAACTGCTATTTCAACATCACTAAACATATTAAAATAGGCTTTTCGGTGTAATGGTTCGGTATCAACAATAACACCATCCATGTCGAATAAAACGGCTTTTAACATTTGAAAATATTTTGTGTAAAGATCATGGGAACTAAAAATATTAGGTATAAGACTAACGAATAATTATGTTAAGAAAGAACTTTATTGTTGTTCTTTTTAATTATAAAATAGGCTACGATAACGTTAGGCACCCAAGCTAACCAAGCTACAATTCTGTAGGCAGGTATAAACCTCCCTTCATGAAGTATAATTAAAATAGGCAACCATATTCTGAGTGTTACAGCACCAAAACAAGCAGCATAACTATAGATCATGAATTTTTGATGTTGTGCAATGTTGCCCTTTTTTATTGATATAAAAGCAGTACTTGTAGTGTAAAACCAAAAAACACCTAACGTTATAAAACCAATTTTTGCTATTGGACCTCCTGTTGCAAAAAAGCCAATATATATGCTCGCAGTAGCGCTGATAAGAACAGCCACGACATAAATCATGCCGATACGCCTATGAAATTGTGGCCTTTTCCTTCTAATTTTCTTATTAAATTGAATCCATCCAATAAACAGTGCTAATCCTCCCAATGCTATATGTGCATAAAACCCTATATTCCAAAAAACATCAGATAATAACAGGTCGGTTTTTGATTTTTGAATTCCAATGGCTTCATCAGCAAGAAAGTATAATAATGGATATACTCCAATAGCCATTGCTAAAATACCAAAGATTGCTCCTGTAATTTTCTTAATCATATTTACAATGCATTATCCATAATTTCTTGAACACATTCTGGGTTTAAAAGCGTACTTGTATCACCAAGGTTACTCGTTTCTTTACTTGCAATTTTACGTAAAATACGACGCATAATTTTACCGCTTCTCGTTTTTGGTAAACCATTGGTAAACTGAATTTTTTCGAGTTTCGCAATCGGGCCAATGCGGTCAGAAATGAGCTGATTAATTTCTTTTCGCAAATTATCTTGATTTCTACTTTCCCCTAAATCCTTCAGGGTAATATAACCATACAAGGCACTTCCTTTAACGTCGTGTGGAAATCCTACAATAGCAGATTCAGCAACGGCAGGATGCTCGTTAATGGCATCTTCAATAGGAGCAGTACCTAAATTATGACCAGATACAATAATAACATCATCAACACGTCCGGTAATTCTGTAATAACCTACTTCATCGCGTAAAGCACCATCTCCAGAAAAATACATATTATCAAAAGTAGAGAAGTAAGTTTCTTTATAGCGTTGATGGTTTCTCCAAATGGTTCTTGCCATTCCGGGCCATGGAAATTTAATACACAAACGGCCTTCAACTTGATTGCCTTTTAATTCGGTTCCGTTTTCGTCCATCAAAGCAGGTTGTACCCCTATAAACGGTAGAGTAGCGTAGGTTGGTTTTGTGGGAGTTACATAGGGTATGGGAGTAATCATTATGCCTCCTGTTTCAGTCTGCCACCACGAATCGATAATCGGACTTTTTCCTTTTCCAACATGATCATTATACCAGTGCCACGCTTCTTCATTGATGGGTTCTCCAACTGAGCCCAATACTTTTAGGGAAGATAAATCGTATTTTTCAACCAGTTCAGTTCCTTGTTTTGCCAAGGCACGAATCGCTGTGGGTGCAGTATAGAATTGGGTTATTTTATGTTTCTGTATAACATCCCAAAAACGACCAAAATCGGGATAATGTGGTACCCCTTCAAACAGTACTGTTGTAGCTCCATTGGCTAAGGGTCCATAAACAATATAACTATGGCCTGTAATCCAACCGATATCTGCAGTACACCAATACACATCGTTTTCCCGATATTGAAAAGCATTTTTAAATGTATAAGCAGTATAAACCATATAGCCAGCAGTGGTGTGAACCATTCCTTTTGGTTTTCCAGTAGAGCCAGAAGTGTAAAGGATAAATAAAGGATCTTCGGCATTCATCACTTCCGCTTTGCACTGATCTGAAGCACAATCTAACAGTGGCTGTAGCCATTGATCACGCCCTTTTTTCATGATAATATCTGAATTGATCCGTTTAGCTACCAACACAGTTTTAACTCCAGGACATTCCTCTAAAGCATCATCTACAATACCTTTTAAGTCTATAGTCTTCGCACCACGATAGGAACCATCGGCGGTAATAACCATTTTACAATCACTATCATTTATTCGTGTTGATAGTGCTGTTGATGAAAAACCTGCAAAAACAACGGAGTGTATGGCTCCAATTCTGGCGCAAGCCAATATTGAAATTGCCAATTCAGGTATCATAGGTACATAAATACAAACGCGATCTCCCTTTTTAACACCTTGTGCTTTTAATACATTGGCAAATTGATTAACACGATGGTGTAATTGTTTGTAGGTAATGTGTTCGGCAGCTTCAGAAGGGTCATTTGGTTCAAATAAAATAGCTGTTTTATCTCCGCGTGTAGCCAAATGTCGATCAATACAATTTTCAGTAATATTTAGTTGTGCGCCCTTATACCATTCTACTGATGGTTTGTTAAAATCCCAATTCAATACTTGATCCCATTTTTTTCGCCATAAAAAATGCTCTTCGGCTATTTCTTCCCAAAAATTTTCTGGTTCTCTAACCGATTTTCTATAAACTTGATAATATTCTTCTAAGTGTTTGATGTGGTAATTGCTCATTTAACTAATATATTGAAGGGTATTGTTATTAAATAATGAACCTCTAAATTAACAAAATAATATAAATGATTTCCCTTTTTTCCTGCTGATAATAGGAATTCTTCTAAACACGTATTAATTAGCTAAAACAAGTGCAGTTAATTAGTGTGAATGAATACTGATAAGTGTTTAATGGTCAGCGGCTTCATTCGCACCTGACGGAATTCTAATATATTCTACTATTTCTTGAACTTCTTTAGGAGGCTCAGGCGTAAATGATGAAACAATTAGAGATACGGTAAAATTAAGAATCATGGCAACTGTACCAAAGCCCTCAGGCGAAATGCCAAACCACCAATCTTCTTTAGTGCCACCACCAAACCAATCAAATTTAAATTTTAACATATAGAATAGCATCAATACTATGCCTACAATCATACCAGCAATGGCACCTTCTTTATTCATTCGTTTGTAAAAAATACCTAAAGTGATTGCAGGAAAAAATGAGGCTGCAGCCAAACCAAAGGCCAAGGCTACTGTGGCAGCAACGAAATCAGGAGGGTGGATGCCAAAATAACCGGCAATAACCACGGCTACTACTGCCGATAAGCGAGCCGCTACCAATTCTCCTTTGTCAGAAATAGAAGGTTTGATAATTTTTTTTATTAAATCATGTGAAACAGATGATGAGATTACCAATAACAAACCGGCTGCTGTAGATAATGCAGCCGCCAATCCACCCGCGGCTACTAATGCGATTACCCAGTTTGGTAACTTGGCAATTTCAGGATTGGCCAGAACCATAATATCATTATCAACGGTGAGTTCATTTTTAGCTTCATCGGCTAGATATTGCACCTTTCCATCTTTATTTTTATCGTCGAATGTGATGAGTCCCGTGGTTTCCCAATTGCTAAACCAGCCAGGTAGCTCTTCGTATTTTTTGTTACTTACTGTCTCAATCATATTGGTTCTAGCAAATACCGCTATGGCAGGAGCCGTAGTATAAAGTATGGCGATAAACAGTAATGCCCATCCAGCAGATTTACGAGCATCACTTACTTTTTTAACGGTAAAAAAACGAACTATTACATGCGGTAATCCAGCGGTGCCAACCATTAAAGCAGCCGTTATAAAAAAGACATCAATTTTAGTTTTACTTCCTGAAGTATATTCATGAAAGCCTAATTCTCTATGCAATCCATCTAACTTATCTAATAAATAAACGCCGTCATTACCGACACTTCCAAAACCAAGTTGAGGGATGGCATTTCCTGTCATTTGGATCGAAATAAAAATTGCGGGTACCATAAATGCAAAAATCAATACACAGTATTGAGCTACCTGTGTATAGGTAATGCCTTTCATTCCGCCAAGAACAGCGTAGAACAAAACGATAAACATTCCAATGATGACTCCTGTGTTGATATCAACTTCTAAAAAGCGCGAGAAAACCAAACCTACGCCACGCATTTGACCAGCAACATACGTAAAAGAAACAATTAGTGCACATATCACAGCAACAACTCTGGCGATATTTGAGTAGTATCGATCGCCAATAAAATCGGGTACTGTAAATTTTCCAAATTTCCGTAAGTAGGGTGCCAATAATAGCGCGAGTAATACATAACCACCTGTCCATCCCATTAAGTATACCGAGCCGTCATAACCACTGAATGAAATGATACCAGCCATGGAAATAAAAGAGGCTGCGGACATCCAATCTGCGGCCGTAGCGAGGCCATTTGCAATAGGATGCACTCCTTTGCCTGCAACATAAAATTCGCCTGTAGAGCTCGCTCTTGTCCAAATCGCAATTCCAATATATAACGTAAAAGTAATACCTACTAATATCCAAGTCCAAGTTTGTATATCCATAATTTATTCGTCTAAATTGTATTTTTTATCTAATTTGTTCATTAGCCTGATATAGACAAATATTAAGATTACAAATACATAAATAGAACCTTGTTGGGCAAACCAAAAGCCTAGTTTAAATCCGCCCAATCGTATGGTATTCAATTGGTCAACGAGAAGAATTCCGAAAACAAAGGAAACCAAAAACCAAATAGACAATAGAATAGCGAGGTATTTTAAATTTTCTTTCCAATATTTTTTTTGTAGGTCTGTAGGCATGGGTCTGGTGTAAATGATGACTAAGATAAAATTAATTTTTCTAATTTAGGGGCTTATACTTTTATATGATTGAATTGTCAAGCCTCTTAACCATACTTACCGAAAACTGGGAAGTGGTGCTTTTGTTCTTTTTGGTAGCTATTTTATATGCCTCTGTTGGTTTTGGAGGCGGATCAAGTTATTTGGCACTATTGGCATTGACAGGTTTGGCCTATATTCAATTTAGAGCGATTGCCCTGTTGTGTAATATTGTGGTGGTTTCGGGCGGGACTTATATTTTTGCTAAAAACGGACATTACAATTGGAAAAAGGTACTCCCATTAGTTGTTTTAAGTATTCCTTTTGCTTTTTTAGGAGGCTATTTAAAGATCAGTGAAACCTTATTTTTTATTCTGTTAGGAATTACCTTGATTCTCGCAGCTCTTTTAATGTGGCTTTCAAAATACTTGGTAAGTAAAGCAAAAGAAAGCACGAAAATCACTACGAAGTTAAAGGATGGTGCCGTAGGAGGTTTGATCGGTTTTATCTCGGGAATGGTAGGTATTGGAGGCGGTATTTTTCTAGCGCCCTTTTTGCATTTAACCAATTGGGATACGCCAAAGAGAATTGCCGCCACAGCAAGTTTTTTTATTTTGGTAAATTCTTTGGCAGGATTGATTGGGCAGTTTCAAAATTCCGATTTTTATTTTGAACCCAATATTGCTTTTTTATTGATGGTAACTGTTTTTTTTGGAGGACAAATTGGATCGAGACTGAGTGCTACTCAAATTTCACCATTTGTTATTAAAAGATTGACGGCTGTTTTAATTGCGTTTGTAGGAATTCGGATTTTACTAAAGTATTTGGGATAGAATTAGTTTATTTTCCCTTGGTATAAACCTTTAACAATACCATCCGCAAGTCCAATTTTAGGGACATAAATTTTTCGAGCGCCACTCCACTTCATGGCATTTAAATAGATTTTAGTTGCAGGTATAATTACATCAGCACGATCAGGATTCAAACTTAATTCAGAGATGCGTTCATCATAGCTCATATTCTTAAGAAATTTGTATTGTGCTTTCAAAAAGATGAGTGATAATGGTTTGCCCATCAATCTTCCTGACATTTTGAAAATCTTATTGATATTACCTCCAGAACCGATTAATGATAGTTTTTTGTAGCCGCTGGTGTTTACTTTAATCCAGCTTTCAACCTCTCTAAATATTTCTTTATTTTCTTCTTTAGTATTATTTATTAAACGAACCGTACCCATTTTAAAGGATTTAGAACGGATAATTTTTCCTTTTGAAAAAATAGTAAACTCGGTGCTACCACCACCTACATCAACATATAAATAAGATTGATCACCTTCTATCAATTCAGTAAGATCTGTAGATGATATAATGGCGGCTTCCTCCTTACCGCCAATAATGGAAATTTCAACACCTGTCTGCTCAAAAATTTTCGCAGCAACTTCTTTCCCATTTGCAGCTTCACGCATGGCCGATGTAGCACAGGCTTTATATTTTTCTATATTATTGACTTTCATTAATAATTTAAAAGCTTCCATACTATCTATTAAGCGTTGCGTATTGGCATCAGATATAAACCCTTTAACAAAAGCATCAGCACCCAAACGTATAGGAACACGAATTAAGGAAGATTTTTTAAACTGCACTTCTTTATGGGGTTCAATAATAATGTTTGCAATTAATAAGCGAATGGCATTTGAACCAATATCAATAGCGGCATATTTTCTTATTTCCAAAATCTAAACTTTTTTTGTGGGTTTATGATGTTTCGGAAATTCTACTAAAAATGTTTCCCCTTTTTTGATATCTTTCCAATGGTCACCTTTGAATTTAATTCCAATAACTCCGCAGGTTGGTACGTGTGGTATTAATTTACTCCCAAATTTATTGACAAAAGTATTGATACCGTGATCATGACTAAAAACAATCGCTGATTTGTAGCCATCGTCTAATGCTTTTACCGTTTTGATTAAATAACCATCACTAAAACTATACAAGGCTTTACTTACTTTTAAATTTGCCAAGGGAAAATCAAAAGCATAACTAAATATCATGGCTGTATGTAAGGCTCGATTTGCGCAGCTTGACACAAAAACATTGGGCGTTTTTACGGCATTTTGTACTACTTTTGATATTAAATACGCATCATTAATACCTCTTTGATTCAAAGGACGATCAATGTCATTAATACCTTCATATTCCCAAGAAGATTTTGCATGTCGTACAATATAAAGTGTTTTCATTTTAGGTTTAGCGAAGTTTTGAATATGTTAAATATTTTCAAATATAATTTTTTTTCTAATATTAGGGCGCAAGTCGCTCTTTTTTCCACTGTAAATCTTGTTGTAAGCTGTATCTAATTCTATCGTGCATTCTATTGGGTCTGCCTTGCCAAAACTCTAGAGACACTGGTTTTACTAAAAAACCACCCCAATGTTTAGGGCGAGGTATTTCACTTTCGTGGAATTTCGTCTCGTATGTTTTTAAACTGTTGTCTAAATCTTCTCGAGAAGAGACAATTTCACTTTGTGGTGAGGCCCAAGCACCTAGTTTACTTCCGTCTGGTCGCGATTCAAAATAACCATCAGATAGGTTATCTGCTAACTTCTCTGCAACTCCTTTAATAATGATTTGTCGTTCCAGTCCTCCCCAAAAAAAAGACAGGCAAATATTCGGATTGTGCGCAATAGCTTTTCCTTTTTCAGAGTTGTAATTGGTGTAAAAGATAAAACCTTCAAAGGTGAATTTTTTCAAAAGCACCACTCTGTTCTTTGGAAAACCATCCAATCCAATGGTGGCAATGGTCATCGCATTCGATTCTTGTACGGTATCTGAGGCATCAGCAACAAGAAACCAATCTCTAAATAGTTCAATAGGGTTATCAGGAGTATTCACTTCTAATAGCTCATCTTTCTGATAATTCTCTCTGTAGTTACTTAAATCTTTCTCCATTACAACAAAGTTACTTTTTCTTAAACAATAGTAAACCAATAAAAGTTAAAAAACCATTAACAATTAATACCAAAAAACTAAAATTAAAGAGATATTTTTTAATAGTATAAAAATTAATTAAACAGGTTATTTGTCATTCATTAATAAAAACAAGTTAAAAAATAAAAGGCACGACGAATATAAGATTTAATACTAGATAGTTGAAATAGATACTTTTAATAAAATTGTGAATTATAACTATTGAAAACCAATTTTCATGTTAGTAAAATTGTAATTTAGCAGCCATGAATTTTTCTTCAAAATTATTAGAACAAGCGGTAGAGGAGATGTCGCAGTTACCTGGCATTGGTAAGCGAACGGCTTTGCGTTTAGTGTTGCATTTACTGAAACAACCTAAAGAGCAAACACAGCAATTGGTGAAGGCGTTGAGTACCCTGCGTAATGAAATCAAGTTATGCCAAAATTGCCATAATATTTCTGATGTTGCTATTTGCGAAATCTGTGCCAATACCAATAGAAATGAAGCATTAATTTGTGTGGTAGAGGATATACGAGATGTTATGGCCATTGAAAGCACGGCGCAATTTCGTGGTATGTACCATGTTTTGGGAGGAAAAATCTCGCCAATTGAAGGTATTGGACCGCAAAATTTAACCATTGACAGCTTAGTAACTAAAGTAAAAAGTGGTACTGTAAAAGAACTTATTTTTGCATTGAGTTCTACCATGGAAGGTGACACCACCAATTTTTATATTTATCGACAGATTGAAAAATTAGATATTAAGGTGTCAACCATAGCTCGTGGAATTGCAGTAGGCGATGAGCTAGAATATGCTGATGAAGTTACCCTGGGTAGAAGCATTTTAAATAGAATACCTTTTGAAAACTCATTGAGAAACTCTTAATTATCAGGGTGTTAATATTTTATTTCTAGATTTAACTGATTGTTACTCGCTTCCGCTTTTTTATCTAAATTAGTACCTACGGCAATTCCTACACCCATACCAATAGGTATACCCAATGCTAAAAGGCCCATATTACCTAAACTCGCACCAAAGGCCACGCCTAATGGTATGCCAAAGGCCGCCATACCTAGTGGAAGCCATAAATTTCTATAATAATTTTTTGGTACTAATTTGAGTTCTTTTTCTAGAAGTTTTAATATGTTAGTTTGCGTTTTTTTAAGCGTTTTTCCAAATGCAGCATCCCCATCGGCGACTGCATTTAAGGTCTCAATTTCACGATCTAAAGATTGAACGATAGCCGCTGGAATTTTTCGTGTTGTTAATTCAGAAATGAGCGCTTCAAATTGACTGTATTGTTTGTCTAAACAACTACCAGTTTCTAAAAAGGCTCTTTTTGCTGGAATTTTGATTGTGGTCATTGCTGATGTGGTATTGATTTATTCTTTTTCTGAAAAACCAGTTTCAGTAATTACTTCAATTTTCGCCGTATTTTCTTGAACTGCCGCTTTTGTAAACCACGCATCTCTTAATTGTTTTTTAGAAAATAATTCTAATTGGTCTCCATTATGAGGAGAGTCTTTTTGAGTGGAATTTCCATAACTCAAAAGTACTTTAGCTTTTACCTGATCTCCAAATTCAATGACACCAACCCAAGAATCTCCTCCACCAACATACATATGGTCTTGGTCACTACCGCCAGGCCAAGCAACTCTAAAAACACCCATGGACCCATCAATACCGTTTGCCGGTAAGTTTTTACCATTGTAATTAATTCTGTAATAATCGCCCCAAGGCGTATCTAAACTTCCAAATTTAGTCTCAATTTCGGTAACTGCCGTTTCTAGTAATTTTATAGCAGCTTTTGGATCGGCTAGACCATCTGGTGTGGTATTTGGTTTGTCAATACTCCACTTTTCTGTGTAGTTTGAACTTTTTCCTGCGCGAAATTTACGTGCCCAATTGTAAAATAACAACATACCCTTACTGTCGGCATCAGCTTCTCTGTCCCATTTTTCCAAAACTACTTTTGCCGCCTTTGCTTTTTCTGAATTGGAATTGTCAATGGCTATAAAAAGATCGTCTAAGATACGGTCGGCAAATTCTAGATGGGTTGAGTGTTTGTAATCTATAAGCTCATCGAAGGTTATCGATTCGTCCTCTAATAGCATTCTAGCTGAACGTTGTGGACGAAAAGCCATAGACTTTGGAGCCATATACGACGGAAAATCATCTGGATTCAAGGTCATAGGTATGGTACTTGTCCAAGGCGGGTCATTGGCATTTTGTAACCATCCTATTTCAGGATTTTTTATCTTGGGTAAATCGGCATAGGCATGTACGTCTGTCCATACATCAGCAGATTTTCCACCTGGAATCACGCGATCCCAATAATTCCAATCGCCCGAACTACGCTTAGGAACCAATCCGTTAAACAAGTAAAAAATAGTACCTTCTTTATCAGCATACATTACATTCCAAAACGGAATTTGTGCCATTTTTAAAGCATCTTCAAATTCATCAAAATTACTACTGTTTATCATACGCCACCACTGCAATAACATATTGGGTCTGTCTAAGCCAACCATGCGCAGAGCCAACACTTTATCTTTGGTTTTATTTACTACAGGGCCATGAACTGTTTTAAGTAATGCAATTTCTTCATCAACCAAGCTGCCATCTTCTTGTTTTATTTTGATCGTTTTTGCTGCGATATCAAAATCTTTACGTTCACCATCTAATAAATAACCTCCGTCTTTGAGTTCAAGTTCATAGGTGTCTGCATTGTCAATTGTATTATCAGTATGACTCCATCCTAAGTTTTCATTAAAGCCAATTGCAATTCCCGGTAAACCAACAAGAGTGGACCCATACATGTTTTTATCTTTAAAATTTAAATGTGATTCAAAAAATAAAAACTCCTTCCACCAAGGTAAATGAGGGTTTTGAACTAGCATAGCGTTACCAGAGGCTGAGCGTTTTGGTGCAATGGCATAGGTATTTGAACCCATATCTGGCCATTGCTGTATACGTCCTAAATCATTACCTCCAATAAAACGGGTAAAAACAACATACATCCCATGCATATTGGCATCTTTGGTAGTGAGTGGTAATACCACTTTATTTTTTTCATCAATAGCTTCAGGGTGTGCTGTTGCATAGGCATTCATACCTTTGATAAAATGCGTATAAATTGTTTTAATTTCTGGATCTTGTTTTGACTCCCATTCATCAGCCAATTCACTAAATCCCAAGGTGTGCACTAGTTGGTCGTTTTGAAGTTTAGATGCCCCCCAGTACTCAGCTCCTTTCCCTCTAGAACTTCCGTAGAGTTCTACAATTAAATTAGCATGATTGTGCATTTGCGCCCAACCTTGTGCGAAAAAAAGCTCTTCTAGGTTGTTTGAATTGATATGCGGAACGCCCCAGGTATCCCAGGCAATTTGTGTTTTTGGAGTGTTGGTTTGGGAGCATGAAACGGTTAAAAAAGAAAGGGCAATAAATGTGAGAAAGAGACGAATTTTCATATTTTGTTTTTGATTTTAAGCAAAGTTAATTGGTTCTAATAATAGTTGATGTTATTTTAAAAGGTGTTTTCGTGTGCTGAAATCACTTCATTACGAGTCGTTTATATACAATATTAGCGAAGTTAACGGAAAATAAATTAATATTCAAACTAAAATTAAACTTGTGCTATTGCTTAGTTTGTGTCATAGTATCCGCTACTACAATAATATAATTTGCGATGGTTGCCTTTTCCTCTTCGGTCATTTTTTTCCATTCTGATTGTGTAACTGTAGTGATAGATTTTAATACCAAACCGGGCTGAATTTTATGAATCCACCAAATGATTCCTTGATTGTAGTTTGAATGGTATGATCCTTCAAAATGAAATAAGAAATCTTCGGGTTTAAAATTTTTAAGTGAAAAGTGAGCCATAGTAGCATCTTTTGAGGCTTGAGAAATTTGTATATTCAACATGTTTTTAGGCACGTGACCTCCCATTTTACTGGCCATTTCAGCATATGCTTTAACTGTTGGATCAAAATACTTTTCTAAATCTGGACCAATCATACTAAGTGCTTCTGGACTTAATTCTTTTAAAGCGTCCATGCCTGTTTTATAAAGCATAGAAGCGTATCGTCGTGGTATATTTGTAGCAATGAATCGCAACTTGTTTTCCTTTGCAAATTCAACAAGTGGTTTGTAATCGGTTTTATAGTTACTCCACATTTGTGTAATTTCAGGAATCATTTTATCCTCAGTATAGAATCCTTTTAAATATTCATCAAGAACTAGTTGATTTCCATTTTCAAACATTTCTGCACCAAAAAATAATTTTTCGCCTTTAATTTCGAAAAAACTTTTACTCATTTCTAATTGCATCCAATGAGAAATAGGGTTGGTATGATATTCCCCGAAAAAAACCATATCGCTTTTAGCTAGGTCATCAATCATTTTGGTATAATCTGCAATTTCCCCATTATTATTAAATAATTGGTAAGCTGGTTTATTTTGTGCCGTTGCGAGATTTAGTAATGTGATTAGGTAAATGCTTATGAAAAGTAAGTGCTTCATTTTTTGTCTTAGTTTGTGACTTTTGTTTTCCTAAGTTTCAAGTATTTTTTACTCTGATTAATTATTTTTCTAGTTCTAACCATCAGACTTTTGGAACCTATTATTATTATTATTATTATTATTCAATTATATATGAGGTGCGCAAAAGGGAATTAAATTCATTTTTGGCCTACTTATTTTTATTATCAATTAGACTATTTAACATTTCTGCAATTTCTTTACCAACAACCTTATGCGCATTTTGATTCCAATGTCCTTCTTTTTTGGTAATTTTCCACTCATATGGGTCTTCACCTTGATCTTTCATTAAATTTAATTTGCTACTTAAATCAAGATATTTTAAGCCATTAATAGTACATAATTTTTTGAACTCTGCTGGTAATTTTAATATACCTCTATTGATAATAACAACTTTACTAGTGTCGAGTGATTTTATTATTTTCGAAGTTACTAGATTTATTTGATAATCTTTTTCTTGATTATTTATTTTTGGGTCAGATGGAATTTCTGAATTAAACCAAAAATAGACTTTGTCGGTAAGGATAGAAAGTACAGGCGTTGTTTTAGCTCTTTTACGTCCATTATTGAGCATGTTGAATATGGCGAAATTTTGAGTTATAAATTTTGTTTTTTCAAAAATTTCTATTTCTTGTGGATCAAAATGAAAGGATATTTTAAGGCTATCATTTTTGATAATTGTTTTTGGACGTAATGGGTCAGAGTATTTTGGGACTAAATCATCATTTGAAATCATATAAAGAATAAAATCCGGATTAAATTTTTCAGCATAGGACTTTTGATAAGCATAAATGTCAGCAATATCAAATCCACTCCTTCCAAAATTTAAAATTTCAATTTTATTTTTGGGATATTGCTGTTTAAGGTACTTTTTCGCGATTTCACCAAAATAGTCTCTTCTAAAAATTTGAAAAGCTTCTACATATGAATCACCCATAAGAATTATTCTAATTGTATTATTGGTTTTTACCTGAGAATGTGGTTCTCCGATATAACCATATTGATTGAATTTACCTATGCCGAAGCCTTCATTAAAACGTAAAAAATTTAAATTTTTTCTCCTTCCTCGACCTATATCATCATAAAACTCAGTAGATGATACGCTTGCTAGATTGGATGTTCGAATAAACACTTCACTTACGGCAAATGTTAAAATAAAACTTAATCCGAATAAAATTATTTGTTTAGTTGTTTTCATCGTTTCATCTAGAATTGGAAATATATAAAAGGTAATGGTTCGGCTTGAAACATATATATAAAAGTCACCAATAGTAAAGCTGTGAGTATCCCAATTTTAATTCCATTAGATTTAATATTTAAGAGCGCTGTATGGCTATCAGATAAATATTCAAATAAATCAATTATAATGGTTATCAACAAATATGAAACTGCAATAGAGATAAAAAGAAAAGTGTTTTCACTAGCTTCCCATGATGATATTTTACTAAAAAACAATTTTGTTGTATCCCACGAGGTAGATCGAAAGAAAATCCAAGTAAATAACACTAGTATGTACGTGACGACAATATTAATTATATCGTAAAAATTAAATTTACTTATTTTGTCTGGTTTTATTTTTTTCTTACCTAGAATTAATTTGTGGAATGAAAGATATAAACCATGTAATCCTCCCCAAATAACAAAATTCCAACTTGCTCCATGCCATAAACCGCCGAGTAACATTGTAATCATTAAATTGATATATGTTCTAATTACGCTTTTTCGATTCCCCCCTAACGATATGTATAAATAATCTTTCAACCAAGAAGACAAGGAAATATGCCATCGACGCCAAAATTCAGTTATATTTCTTGACAAATATGGTTGTTCAAAATTTTTCATGAGTTCAATTCCAAGTAATTTTGCCGTTCCTCTAGCCATATGACTGTAACCTGAAAAATCTGCATAAATTTGAATAGAAAATAAAATCAATCCTACGATTATTTCAACAGATTTATAGTCTCCTAAATTTCCAAATATATTATCAACAAATCGTCCGGCTGTATCACCTATCATTACTTTTCGAAATAGTCCAATTATAATGAGCGTCACGCCTTGTTTTATTTGATCTTTACTAGGGTTTAGTTTTTTAGATAATTGTGGAAGTAATAATTTTGCTCGTTCGATAGGACCAGCAACGAGTTGTGGAAAGAAGGAAACAAATAGTGCAAAGTCAATAAAGTTATTGGTTGGTTCCAGCCTTTTTCTATAAATATCAATTGTGTATGAAAGTGTTTGAAATGTATAAAAGGAGATACCAACAGGAAGTAATATGTTTAAATGTAAAAAATCTAAATTCCAACCAATATCTTCACTAAGACTTTGGAAAGAATCTACAAAAAAATTAAAATACTTGAAGAGACCAAGGATTCCAAGGTTTGAAATTATACTTATACTTAATAATAAATTTCTTTTTCTTTCATTTGAAGTGTTAAATAATTTCTGCCCAATAAAAAAATCAATAACTGTTGAAATAGCTAAAAGTGAACAAAATTGCCAATCCCAATAACCGTAAAAAAAATAACTGGCAATAACCAAAAAAACATTTTTACTCTTTTTATTTGGGAGCGCATAAAATATAGGCAACACTATTCCTAAGAATATAAAAAAGATAAATGAGTTAAATAACATTCTTTTCTATTTAAAGATTCAATACTAATCTCATAAATTTACCTTTTTTATTTGTTGATTAAATGATACGCCTACCATAAAGCACCACTAACAATGTAAATTTGGAATTAAGATTTTTAATCGCGCTTAGCGAAGTTAACTGAAATAAATTAAAAATCAAATCAAATTAAAAAGTAGTTGATGTATTTTTTATTAATAAAATAGCTAAATTCTAATAGGAATATTGAAAAAAGGTTATGTCAATTGTAGCATTGTTATCACAAGTTTAATGTGTACTTTATTTTTGTTGAAGTATTAAAACAACGCTCATTACTCTGAGCAATGGGCGTTGTTAGACTGCCTTTATTTCTTAAGCAGGTTGTTGAAATTTTTTGACCATTTGTCAATTAATTGTAATTCTCCTGTGGGTTGAATATTGACATCTATGTTAAAAAATTCAAATAGAATTTCGGTAGCATTCTTGGCAATTGGGATAAAACTTAATTTGAGACTGTCAATAGTTCCGTCATTACGGTTATTGATAATCTTACATTCTTTGATGTCGCCCAAATTAACATGCTGGTCTTGAATTTCCTCATTTGATTTTTTGTGGAAAAAGGCAACATTTTTTGTTTCGTCTAAACCGATTACAAAGTCGCTAAAAAATTCATATTTATTTACTTGACACTGGTATTGATTTGCATAGTTTGTCAATTCTTGCAGTAGTTGTTTTTGTTTCTTTTTGCTGTTTCGTCTCATTAAGATAAATGGGAAAATACACAGCGCGATTATTACCGCTCCAATGATGGCGCTTCCTGAATTCATTTTTAATATTTTTAAATTTATATATAGCTTTTTAGACTGGGTTTATTTACCAAGTCGCTAGAAAAAAGTCTGGTTGCCTTGTGGCAAACGACTATTTTAAAAATGAATTACCAAAAATAGTGAGCAGGGAAAATGAGATCCGCTTTCCGATAACGAATTAGTAGATTTCGTGAAAAATTGGTGTATTGTGCAAAGGTCGCTTTGCTTAATTTACTCGCTTGAACAGTTATCCCTACAAATATGTTAAATGTATCTTTTAAACTAGGGTCTGAAAGATTTACAAGGCTATTGATTGAACTTTCTGATTGTATATTGTGATACAATAGATTGTTAGAAACAGTAGCACTATATTTTTCCTGCTTCGGGTTTGTAGCATTTTGTGAATCAACGGCTGTAAAAGAAGTTGTGACAATAGCAATGGCACAGCAATAAATTGCGGTGAGCAACAAGGCACTTATTTTCCGTATTGAATTTTTCACGGTGTAAAGATAAATCTTAAACAGAAAAATAAAACAATTTTATTTAATTTTTTAAATTGCTTTTAAAACAAGTCCGAGATATTGACACATATATACAGTAACTAGGTGTCACTTTCCCAGTTTTTTTTATTGCGCAACCGTTTATAAAGTTTAATTGTTACCATTAGAATAATAGAAAATAATACTATGCCTAAAACACCATAAATCCAATTTACGGCACTCTTTAGTACAACAATAAATACAATGGAGAATAATATGATAGTGGCTACTTCATTCCAAATACGCAATTGGTTAGAAGTGTATTTTACCTTATTATTTTGAAGCTGGGTATATATATGATGGCAACTAACATGATATAAATAGAGTACTACTACAAAACCCAATTTTACATGCATCCAAGGGAGTTCTAGATAATTAGGGTTTTGAAAAAGCATCCACAACCCAAAAATGCTGGTGAGTATTGCCGAAGGCCATGTAATAATCAGCCAAAGTCGTTTACTCATTAATTGGTATTGTGTTTGTAAAATAGACTTCTCTGGCTCTGGTTTTTCTTCCGCTTCGGTATGATAAATAAACAAACGAACAATATAAAACAATCCAGAAAACCAAGTAATCACAAAAATAATATGTAGCGCTTTAAGATTTAGAAAATCCATATTAAACCAACATTGTTTTATCTTGCCATTCTTCTATCCAATTAGATACCACATCCACCCAATCATCATTATCATTCATGCAGGGTATATGTTTGAAGCTTTCACCGCCAGCTTTTAAAAATTCATTTTTCCCTTCCATGGCAATCTCTTCTAAGGTTTCCAAACAATCAGCAACGAAGGCAGGAGTGACAACAGCTAGCTTTTTCTTACCTTCTTTAGGGAATTTTTCAATTTCGTGATCAGTATAGGGTTGTAACCATGGATCTTTTAACAAGCGTGATTGAAACGAATTACTATAGGTTCCTTCGGTAAGCCCCAATTGTGCAACGATTGATTTGGTTGTTTCAAAACACTGATGTCTATAACAAGTTCTATGTGCTTTCGAAGGCGTGTTGCAACAAGATCCATCTATTTTGCAATGTGATTTGGTAGTATCTGATTTGAATATATGTCTTTCTGGAATACCATGGTATGAAAATAATATATGGTCATAGTCAAACTCCTTTAAATGGTTTTTGATATTGGTACTCATTGCGGTAATATATTCCTGGTTGTTATAAAAAGCAGGCATGGTTACCATTTTCATGTTGGGGAAATCGTCACGATTTACCTGTTTAGCTTTTTCAACCACTGTTTCAAATGAAGACATTGCATAATGCGGATATAACGGAATTAACATGATTTCTTCAACACCTTCATCATGTAGTTGTTGGATTCCTTTTTTTATACTCATTGAGCCATAGCGCATCCCTAATGCTACAGGGATGTGTACTTTTTCAGCAAGTTTTTTGGTAAAACGTTCAGAAATTACAACGAGCGGAGAGCCTTCTTTCCACCATATTTTTTTATACGCTTCTGCCGATTTTTTTGGTCGTACATTTAAAATAATACCCTTTATGAGAAAATAACGTTTTAAATAGGGCATATCAATAACGCGCTCATCCATTAAAAACTCATCTAAATACTTTCTAACATCTTTTGTTTTTGTGCTGTCTGGCGACCCTAGATTTACTAGTAATATTCCTCTTTTCATAGTGCTTTCCCACAAAGTGTGGGAACATGGTTTTGGTTAAACTTTAATTTGCAATTGCTGATTGTATGTATTTTTTCGGAGTTGTTCCGAATTTCTTTTTAAAAGCGGCAATAAAATGACTGGATGTACTATAACCAATTTTATGTCCCACTTCATTTACATTATGCTGATTGGTTTCTAGTAACTTACGCGCGAATTCCATTTTATAGTCAAATAAAAAACTATAAACAGAATCTCCATAAATCTGCTTAAAACCTTCTTTTAATTTTTTCAAACTTAAGCCCACTTCATTTGCTAATTCTTGTAGGCTAGGTGGCTCGGTCATCCTAACAATAATGATATCCTTTGCTTTTCTAATTTTTAAAACATTTTGTTCATCAACTAAAAACGGACATTGCTCAATATCGGCTTCTTCACTTCTATTAAAATAAAGGCCTAATAATTCGTAGGACTTCCCTTTTAAATATAATTTTTTGATAGAATTGTGTAAACTGTAATTCATCATTTGATTGAGTACTACAGCCACAGCTGGTGATATTGATTTTGTGTCGTAATACTTTTTATCTTTATTTTCGGCACTCAAAAAGTGAATATAATTGGCTTCTGATGAGAAAAGTGAATGAAATTTTTTGATGGAGATCAATAGGGAAATCATCCAAGATTTTGGTTTTAAATCTAGATTTAAAGGCAGATCTCTTTGTGGGTTATAAAGCAATAAAGAATGCTCATCTAAAACATCAAAAGTATAGTTGCCACTGTTAAAGTTAAATGTCGACGCCCCTTTTAAACAATAGTGAAATTGAACATAACTACTGTCTATATCGCGTATTAACTGCTGATTATCATTACTATCGTTCTGAAACTTTAATATAATAAATCCATCTTCTATTTGAATTTCTTCGATTGACCCTTCAGCGATACTTTTAAAATTAGAACTCATGATAATAATTAGTGATGTTATTTAGAATTGTTCTAAATAAAATTCATGTAAAGTGTTGATATTACTGCAAAAATATGATTTTTATCATAAAAACAACCTAAAAAGGTTGAAAATACTCAAAGCGACATTAATTGTTCTTTGAGCGTTGTTTTTATTTAATTACGAATGATATTTTTGTTCGCGAATTCAACTTTTTATGAAGCATTACAATATTTCGAAGCATAATACATTCTATTGCATTGGTTTAAGTTATAAAAACGCCAATGCAGACATTAGAGGTAAGTTTTCAGTTGATTCAGCTTCAAAAGAGAAAATATTAGAACAAGCAATTGCTACAGGCATTACTGAAATTATTGCAACTTCTACATGTAATCGTACCGAGATTTATGGTTTTGCAGAACATCCTTTTCAGTTGATAAAATTGTTATGTGATAATACCGAAGGAACGGTTGAAGAGTTTCAACAAGTGGCTTATGTTTATAAAAATGACGAAGCTATTTCACATCTTTTTAAAGTAGGAACGGGATTAGATAGTCAAATTTTAGGTGATTTTGAAATTATTAGCCAGTTAAAAAAGAGTTTTAAGCTGTCGAAAAAATTCGGTTTAATTAACATGTTTTTAGAGCGTTTGGTAAATGCGGTTATTCAAGCAAGCAAACGTATTAAAACGGAAACTGATATTTCGTCAGGTGCAACATCCGTCTCTTTTGCTTCTGTTCAATACATGCTAAATAATGTTCAAGATATTTCACAAAAGAATATTTTACTTTTTGGAACGGGAAAAATTGGTAGAAATACTTGTGATAATCTGGTCAAGCACACAAAGAATAATCACATAACCTTAATCAATAGAACCAAGACGAAGGCTGAAGAAATTGCAGGAAAGTTTAATTTAATTGTGAAGGATTATGGCGATCTACAAACAGAAATTCGTAAAGCAGATATCTTAATAGTTGCTACTGGGGCACAAAACCCTACGATTTCTAAAGACTTAATTTATTCTGAAAAAGAGTTGTTGATATTAGATTTATCCATACCTAGAAATGTGTCAACTAATGTAACCGATTTAGACCATGTCACCTTGGTACATTTAGACGACCTCTCTCAGGTAACAGACAAAACAATGGAATGTAGGTTGGCACAAGTGCCAAAAGCCGAACTCTTAATTGAAGAGGTAAAAGAAGAGTTCAATAATTGGCTTGAGACCAGAAAGTTTGCACCTACCATTAAAGCATTAAAGAAAAAATTACAAGAAATAAAGTCTCAAGAAATTGACTATCAAAGAAAAAAACAACAAGATTTTAACGAAAATCAAGCGACTGTTTTATCTGATAGAATTATTCAAAAAATAACGAAACACTTTGCAAATCATTTGAAGGAAGAGAACTCATATTCTGGTGAAAGCATTGCGCTTATTTCAAAAGTATTTCAACTAGAAACCATAAGTGAAAATGAGTAACATCATAAAAATAGGAACACGCGACAGCGAATTAGCCCTTTGGCAAGCGAATACAGTAAAACACCAATTAGAAGTATTGGGGTATCAAACGGTAATTGTGCCGCTCAAATCTACCGGAGATATTGTTTTAAACAAACCCATTTATAAATTAGGTATAACCGGTGTTTTTACAAGAAACCTTGATATTGCTTTATTAAATAATGATATTGATATTGCAGTACACTCCTTAAAAGATGTGCCAACAATATTACCTGAAGGAATTGTACAAACGGCTGTTTTAAAACGAGGAAATACCAATGATATGTTGGTGTTTAAAGATAATGAAGAATTTATGTCGCGTAAAGAAGCTGTCATTGCCACAGGTAGTTTACGTCGGAAAGCCCAGTGGTTATACCGCTATCCTACACATACAGTTGTTGGTTTACGTGGCAATGTAAATACGCGTTTGCAAAAGTTAGAAGATAATGAGGATTGGAATGGAGCCATTTTTGCTGCAGCAGGATTGAACCGAATCAACTTAACACCAGAAACAAGTGTTAACCTAAACTGGATGATTCCAGCACCAGGGCAAGGGGCGATTATGATTAATGCTTTAGCTACAAATGAATATGCGATAGAGGCTAGTGCGAAACTGAATAATGAAGAGACTGAAATTTGCACAACAATAGAACGTGATTTCCTGCATGCCCTAGAAGGTGGTTGTACCGCTCCAATTGGTGCATTGGCTTTTATAAAAGAAGAAAAAGTACATTTTAAAGGAGCACTGTTTAGTAGAGACGGTAAGCAAAAAATAGAAGTTTCTAAGGTTTCTAAATTAGATGAGGCTCATACCATTGCTAAATACTGTGCAGGTACGATTATTCATAAGGGAGGGAAACAAATCATGCTTGATGATTTTGGGGAGACACCAAAAGAGATTACAGTTTTTTCTACTAAAAAATTATCAGAATCACAGACAAAATTATTTCATGAAGATATTGCAGTAAGTGATAGTGATTTTATAAAAACACGTTTTAATAGAATCCCGCCTAAAGTGATTAAAAATGAAATCGAAAACGTAGTTATTACAAGCAAAAATGCGGTAGAATCGTTACTTAATAGTTTTTCGGCTGTTGAATTGCAGTTTAAAAATATCTATTGTGTTGGCAGAAGAACGAAGGCGCTGATTGAAAAACGAATTGGCAAAGTGGTTCACGCCGAGAAAAATGCGGAAAAATTAGCTAATTATTTGGTAGCTACTATTAAGGAAGGTCCAGTAACATATTTTTGTGGAGATTTAAGACGTGATGAATTACCAGAAATACTTACAAAGAATAATATAGAACTTACTGAAATTGAAGCCTATCAAGCTATTTATAGTGCTACAAAGGTTGATGAAAAGGTGCAAGGAATGTTGTTTTATAGCCCCTCAACGGTACAGAGTTATTTACAAGAGAATACCCCAGATAAAGTGGCATTTTGTATTGGTGAAACAACAGCAAAGGAGGCGAGGAAACACTTTAAAAATGTGGAAGTAGCAAAAGTGCCAACGGTTGAAAGTGTTATTGAACTTGTCAATTTACATTTTATAAAAAAGTAAGGTACTTATTCGTCAGATTACCGAATTACTTCACCAGTAGTAGCTGTGATTCAAAAATAAAACAATGTTTAGAACAAGAAGACTTCGCAAATCAGAAAATATTCGCAGATTGGTTAGAGAAACGACCCTTTCTGTAAATGATTTTATCTATCCTTTATTCATCGAAGAAGGGAATAATATAGAGACAGAAATTAGCTCCATGCCTGGAATTAAACGATTTTCTCTAGATACAATAGCGAAGGAATTAGACGAGGTTGTTTCGTTGAATATTCCTGCCGTGTTATTATTTGGTATTCCCACTTCTAAAGATGATGAAGGTACAGAAACGTGGAGTGACAATGGCATTATCCAACAGGCAATACGCTATATAAAGACCAACTACCCTAGTTTATATATAATTACCGATGTATGTTTTTGTGAATATACCAATCATGGACATTGCGGAATTATACATAATAATGATGTGGATAATGATCCTACTTTAGTAAATATTGCGAAACAAGCAATTTCACATGCGAAGGCAGGGGCTGATATGATAGCACCATCGGGGATGATGGATGGTACAATTGCTATGGTTCGTGAAGCATTAGATAATAGGGGTTTTGTTGAGTTGCCAATCATGGCGTACTCAGTGAAATATGCGTCTTCTTATTATGGACCTTTTAGAGATGCTGCAGATTCTGCTCCGAGTTTTGGCGATAGACGAACTTATCAAATGGATCCTGCTAATAGGGATGAAGCCATGCGTAAAGCAACTTTTGACGATCAAGAAGGTGCAGACATTTTAATGGTCAAACCTGCCTTATCTTATTTAGATATTATTCGTGATCTAAAGAACAACTTTGATAGACCCATTGCTTGTTATAATGTTAGTGGAGAATATGCAATGATTAAGGCCGCTGGAGAAAAAGGGTGGATTGATACCGAAAAAGTGATGATGGAAAGCTTGCTTTCAATGAAACGTGCAGGAGCGGATATTATCATAACCTATTTTGCTAAGGAAGCAGCTAAGTTGTTGATGAGATAATGAGATAATGCGGTAATTTGATGAGGCATTAATTGTATTCTGAATGAAGTGAAGCGTCTACAAAAAATATAATTAAATAATTAATATACATGAACTTTAATAAGTCAGAAGAACTTTATAAAAAAGGCTTAAAACACTTAGTAGGTGCAGTAAATTCACCGGTCAGAGCTTTTACTTCGGTTGGAGGTAATCCCTTATTTATAGACAGAGCGAAAGGCCCAATAATAACAGATGTTGATGGAAATGAGTATGTAGACTATGTATTATCATACGGCCCTATGATTTTGGGGCATCGTCATAAAAAAGTGCAAAAGGCCATCCACAAGGCAACATTAAAAGGCTACACTTTTGGAGCTTCAACGAAGAGCGAAATTAAACTTGCAAAAATTGTTTGTGATGCCTTTCCAGGAATGGATAAAGTACGTTTTGTAAACTCAGGAACTGAAGCCGTTTTAAGTGCTTTACGGTTAGCGAGAGCATATACAGGTAAAAATAAAATCATTAAATTTTCAGGTTGTTATCATGGTCATTCAGATGCTTTATTAGTAGCTGCAGGCTCTGGTTTGGCTACTTTGAGTATGCCGGGAAGTAAAGGGGTGCCAGAAGGAGCTGTGAAAAATACGCTGGTTTCAAATTACAACGATTTAGAGAGTGTAAAGAAACATTTTGAAAATGATACGGATATTGCGGCTGTGATTATAGAACCTGTACCGGGTAATATGGGAGTTGTAACACCAAAAAACAATTTTTTAAAAGAACTAAAAACGTTTTTAGCAGCAAAAGGAGCCTTATTGATAGTCGATGAAGTAATGACTGGTTTTCGTTCACAGTTTGGTGGTGCACAAGAATTGTTTGGTATTGAGGCAGACATCACCTGTTTAGGGAAAGTAATAGGAGGTGGTTTTCCGGTCGGCGCCTATGGTGCTCGTGACGAAATTATGGAAATGGTATCACCCCTTGGTGGTATGTACCAAGCAGGAACACTTTCTGGAAATCCAATAGCAATGGCCGCGGGAATAGCCACATTAACAGAGCTAAAAAAGCAAAACCCGTATGCTTATTTTGAAAAAATTGCCCTTAAAATTGAAACGGCTTTAATTGAAAGCGCTAATACATACAATGTTGACTTAGTGGTTAATAAATTTGGTTCGATGGTCAATCCGTTTTTTACCAATATACCGGTCACGAATTTTGAAGAGGCACAAACTGCAGATACCAATAAGTTTGCGGTTTTCTTTTGGGAAATGATACAAAATGGAGTTTTTATTCCGCCATCACAATATGAATCCTGGTTTTTATCTTCTGCTTTAAATGATGAAGATATGCTGGTAACATTTAATGCAATTGATAAAGCGATGAAAGCTGTATCTGTGATTAAATAATCTTTGGCTTTTTGCTTTTAGCTGTTGGTCAAATTATTATAAATTGAAAGGAATGAGAAATTTTAGAGAACTAAAGATATGGAGACAAGGTATTGAACTTGTGAAACTAGTATACAAACTCTCAGAAGAACTCCCGAAATTGGAAAAATTTGGATTAATAAGTCAAATTACCGGAGCTGCAATATCGGTTCCTTCAAATATAGCGGAAGGGTCTAGTAGAAATAGTGAAATTGAATTCAAGCGCTTTTTAGAAATAGCAGTTGGTTCACTTTTTGAGTTAATTGAAAAAGAGGGAAGAATGATTAATACATTAATTACTAAAATAAAAAAGAGCTAATAGTTAATAGCTAATAGCCAATAGCCACTAATGAAAAACGACTTATTTTTAAGAGCCTTAAAGGGAGAAACTGTTGAACGCCCACCTGTTTGGATGATGCGTCAAGCCGGTCGATATTTACCAGAATTTATAGCCATTAGAGAAAAATACGATTTCTTTACGCGTTGTCGTACTCCAGAATTGGCAAGTGAAATTACCGTTCAACCCATTCGTCGTTTCGGCATGGATGCGGCTATATTATTTTCGGATATCTTGGTCATTCCACAAGCTATGAATATCGAAGTGGAAATGAAACCAAATTTTGGTCCGTACTTGCCTAATCCTGTACGCGACCAAAAGGGCGTAGATAAGGTGATAGTACCCGATGTGAATATCGCATTAGACTATGTATATCAAGCTATCAAAGCCACTAAAGAATTATTAAATGATGACATTCCACTCATCGGTTTTGCAGGTTCTCCATGGACAATTTTATGTTATGTCGTTCAAGGGCAGGGGTCTAAAAATTTCGATAAAGCAAAAGAATTTTGTTTTACCAATCCGTTAGCGGCACATCAATTACTGCAAAAAATAACTGATACAACTATTGCTTATTTAAAAGCCAAAGTAAAGGCTGGTGTTGATGTAGTTCAGATTTTTGATTCTTGGGGAGGTATGCTTTCACCAGTTGATTATCAAGAATTCTCATGGCAGTATATCAATCAAATCATTGAAGCCCTAAAAGACGATGCTCCTGTTATTGCATTTGGTAAAGGGTGTTGGTTTGCATTGCAAGAAATGTCAAAATCTAATGCTTCAGCATTGGGAGTTGACTGGACAATCACCGCACAAAATGCACGCTATTTATCAGGAGGAAAAATTACATTGCAAGGTAATTTTGATCCGTCAAGACTGTTGTCACCACCTGCAGAAATCAAAAAAATGGTGACTCAAATGATTCGAGAGTTTGGAAAAGATAAATATATTGTAAATTTAGGCCATGGCATTTTACCAAATATTCCAATAGACAATGCGAAAGCATTTATAGATGCGGTAAAAGAATACACTAATTAATGCGTACACTTGGTTTTTTAGAGTTGTTAAATAAAGGAAATGCATGGTCATTTATAATCCTTTTTATCAGACACCCTCTTAATTTAATTCCAACCTTATTGGCTACCTATCAATGTGTTAAGATATCAAATGATAATTATGGTAAATTGCATCATAAAAACAATGCTACCAATGCTTTTCGACATGCCTTGTGGAATTTTTTAATTGCAAAAAAATGCTCAGTGTGGAGAAAAAACAAACGGAAAGCAATTAAGTGGGCGCAAAAAATAACAGATTGGCATGAAGAATTTTCGCCGAATGCACCACTTGAAAAAGAAATGGATTTGCATAACAATCATATTGGGAGAAAATTATTTATTCAAGAAAATGAAGAGTCTGTAGATGAGTTTGTAAAACTATTGAAGGAAAAAGTAGCTGCTTCTAAATTTGTATTAAGTATAGAAGATGTTCAAAAGTATAGTAATGATTTGGTATATATCGAGCATATGGATGCTGAGATTGGTTAACGAGTAGAGTAGTCTTGACTTTAATAAGCAGAAAGATGATACAGCAAATACTAAAAGGCATCAAAGCCTATTTTGGAGCTTTTTCTTTAGTTTCTAAATTGAATTTGTGGAATTTTTTTTTAATTCCAATACTTATTAGCATTGTTACTGCAATAGTTATTGGGTTTTTAACCTATAGCCTCTCAGATAATATTGGTTATTATATTTCAAAAATTTGGATTTGGGATTGGGGTAAGGAAACCTTTGTAACTATCAGTCAAATTATCGGAGGACTAACCATTCTCGTTGTGGGATTGATTTTATACAAGCATATTATAATGGCATTGTCTGCACCTTTTATGAGTCCCGTTTCCGAAAAAATTGAAGCACATCTCACAGGTACTAATGTGCATAATCATAGAAATACCTCCTTTAAAGAACAATTGTGGCGAGGTATTCGAATAAATGGCAGAAATTTACTAAAAGAATTAACGATCTCTATTCCTATAATACTACTCGGTTTTATACCGGTAATAGGAATTTTTTCTACCCCAGTATTATTTTTAATACAGGCATATTATGCTGGGTTTGGGAACATGGATTATACCTTAGAGCGTCATTTTAAGTATAAAGAAAGTGTTGATTTTGTGAAAAAAAATAGAGGTTTGGCCATTGGTAATGGAATCGTGTTTATAGCCTTTTTGTTTATCCCTGTTATTGGAATTATTTTGGTCCTTCCTTTGTCGGTTACTGCGGCCTCTACTGAAACAGTAACCTTATTAAAAACGGAAGGTGTACTTAATGTGTCTAAAAATACACCAGAATGATGATTGCCGAATTTGACAACTATTATATTGCAGCTATCCAACAAAAAGATGCTTGGTCGCTGTGTGATTTTATGATTTCAAATGAAGATAGATTACAACGTTATTTGCCAAAAACGTTAGCACAAAACTTAACTCCTGAACTTTCAAAAATCTTTGTTGAAAAGAAGGTAAAACAATTCAATAAAAAGGAAGAGTTACTTTTTACTTTAAAACAGAAAAAAACAAATGAACTAGCAGGGTTGGTTTATTTAAAGAATTTTGATTGGACCGTAATGCAAGGAGAGTTTGCCTACTGCATAGGTTATCAATTTGAAGGGAAAGGGCTGGTTAGTAATGCTGTGATAAAACTAAGTGCTTATGCTTTTGAAGAGCTAAAGCTAAAGACACTTCAAATAATTGTTCATAGAACAAATCTAGGAAGTGTTAAAGTGGCTAAAAATTGTGGTTTTATTTGGCAAAAAACCTTAGCGAATGAACATACCCCGCCAAATGAAACACCATTAGATATGGAATTGTATGAACTTAAAGCTAACTGATATAAATCATTTTTTGAAGTACAAAGGATGCAGATTTTTGCAACTTAAATGGACCCTATGAAAGATCAATTTTACAAGTATATACAACAATTACAAGACACAATTACTTCAAAATTAGAAGAAGTTGACGATACGGCTAAATTTCAAGAAGACCTTTGGGAGCGACCAGAGGGAGGTGGTGGTAGAACCCGAGTTATTGAAAATGGAGCTGTTTTTGAAAAAGGAGGTGTAAATATTTCGGCAGTACATGGAGCCTTGCCAGCAGCTATGCAATCCTATTTTAAGGTTTCTGAATGTGATTTCTTTGCGTGTGGATTGAGTTTGGTATTGCATCCTAAAAACCCATTTGTGCCTACGGTACATGCCAATTGGCGTTATTTTGAAATGTATGATAAAGAAGGTGCAATACTAAGTAGTTGGTTTGGAGGTGGACAAGATTTAACTCCGTATTATCTATTTGAAGAAGATGCTACACATTTTCATCAAGTATGTAAGAAGGCTTGTGATGCACATGATTCAAATTTTTATGATGATTATAAAAAGAAATGTGATGAGTACTTCTATAATTCGCACCGAAATGAGGGTAGGGGAATTGGTGGTTTGTTTTTTGATTACTGTAAAGAAACGGAAGCGATGTCTATGCAGAATTGGTATGATTTTGTAACGGAAGTTGGTACTAGTTTTTTAGATGCTTATGTACCGATTGTAGAAAGGAGAAAGAATTTTACATATACTCCAGAACATCGTAACTGGCAAGAAATTCGCCGTGGCCGTTACGTAGAATTTAATTTAGTACACGATAAAGGTACCTTGTTTGGGTTGAAGACAAACGGTCGCATTGAAAGTATCTTAATGAGTTTACCACCACATGTACAATGGGTTTATGACCATCATCCTGAAAAGGGAAGTCGAGAAGAGAAGCTGATTGAGGTCTTACAGAACCCTAAAGATTGGGTTTAACCTTTATTATCCATATGTTTTCTTAAACTAATCACCACGGTTTTAGAGGCGGGTGTATTACTAGTATGTGCCACACTTTTTAACGGTACCAATACATTGGCTTCTGGAAAATACGTTGCTGTACATTGTCTAGGAATTGAATATGGAATCACTAAAAATAGTTCTGCTACACGTTGCTCTCCATTAAAATGACTAATCAAATCAACCTTGTCTAGTTTTTGTAAACCTTGTTCTTTCATATCATTTTTATTCATGAAAATGACACGTCTTTCATTCAAAACACCACGATATCGATCGTCCAATCCGTAAATAGTGGTATTGTATTGATCGTGTGTTCGAATAGTCATCATGATAAATTGATTTTTCTCTAATTTAATATCAGAAAGAGTGTTGACTGTAAAGTTAGCTTTTCCTGAATGTGTGGGGGTGAAATCACCTTCACGTGAATTATTGGGTAAATAAAACCCACCTTTGTTACGAACTCGGGTGTTGTAATTTTCAAATCCATCGATGGTTGCTTCAATTTTATCACGTATCAAATCGTAGCCTGAAATTAGGTCGCTCCATGCTACTTTCGAATTTTTCAAGGTAGCTTCGGCTAAACCTGCAACAATTGCTGGTTCACTTAATAAGTATTCAGAAAGTGGTTCTAAATGTCCGTGTGATTGATGTACTACACCCATCGAATTCTCTACTGTAACAAATTGTTCGCCATTTTTTTGTACATCTTTTTCAGACCTACCCAAACAGGGTAAAATCAAAGCCGTTTTACCATGAATCACATGACTTCTATTCAACTTTGTAGAAATATGAACTGTTAAATCACAATTGCGTAGCGCTTCTGCCGTATATTCAGTATCTGGCGTTGCCGAAATAAAATTACCACCCATTGCAATAAAGACCTTGGCTTTTTTGGTATGCATGGCTTCAATAGCATCAACTACATCATAACCGTGATTTCTCGGCGCTGTAAATTGAAATTCTTTTTCTAAATTATCTAGAAAACTATCTTTTGGTTTCTCCCAAATACCCATGGTTCGATCGCCTTGTACATTTGAGTGCCCTCTAACAGGGCAGGTGCCGGCTCCTTTTTTACCAATACTTCCCTTTAGTAATAGTAAATTTACGATTTCTCGAATATTGTCTACCGCATTTTTGTGCTGTGTTAGACCCATCGCCCAACATACAATTACCTTTTTACTTTGAGCAATTAAATCGGCTGCTTCAATAACAACATTTTTATCTAGCCCAGATTTTTGAACTAATTCGTCGAAATTATACTGTTTTAAATCATTTAAAAAATCATCTAAACCTTGCGTTTTTTCTTTAATAAAAGTATGGTCAAAGATACTTCCAGGATTTGCCTCTTCTTTTTCAAGTAACAATAACATGATGGCCTTTAATAGCGAAACATCTTCATTTATTTTCACCTGTAAGAAAATATCTGTCAGCTTATCGCCAGCAAACCATTTTAACGGATTTTGAGGGTCTTTAAATTCCATGAGCCCGACTTCTGGTAACGGGTTGATGGTGATTATTTTACCGCCATTTTTTTTGGTGTCGCTCAAGGCTGAAAGCATTCTAGGATGATTGGTGCCCGGATTTTGACCGATGACAATCACCAAATCGCCATGATTAAAATCGTCTAAGGTTACAGAGCCTTTGCCAATACCTAAAGTTTCAGAAAGTGCAGATCCACTAGATTCATGACACATATTAGAGCAATCGGGTAAATTATTAGTCCCGTATTGACGTATAAATAATTGGTATAAAAAGGCAGCTTCATTACTAGTTCTACCCGAAGTATAGAATATAGCTTCATTGGGAGAATTGAGTGCATTTAATTCCCTTCCTATAAGGTTAAAGGCGTTTTGCCAGGAAATTTCTTCGTAATGATCGCTGCCCGTATGTAAAATTACTGGCTGTGTGATTCTACCTTTTTTACCAATTTCATAATCTGATAATTTCGCCAATTCAGTCACACTATGTGTGGCAAAAAATACCGGCGAAACCCTATTTTTTGTAGCTTCTTCAGCAATTGCTTTAGCACCATTTTCACAGTACTCTGCTAAAAAAGCACGCTTTTCATCAGGATCTGGCCAAGCACATCCCGGACAGTCAAAGCCGTCTTTTTGATTCATTTTTGCCAGTAAACCAATTCCTTTTACCAACCCCACTTCAATTGAAATGTGTTTAAAAGTAGATTGTATTGCTTTTATGCCCGCAGCAGTTGTAGGAACTTCAGTTAAACGAATTCCCGTTAGTTTTCCTGGTGCTTGCGCAGTTGTTTTTTTTAAACTCATAATTTTAAATACTGTGGATTGGCATAAATGGTGGCTTTGTCGGCTCTACTAAAACCTACTAAACACAGTCCAAACTCTTTCGCATAATCAACAGCTAATGATGAACATGCTGAGACGGCAACAATAATAGGGATTTTTGCAATAAAAGCTTTGGATACAATTTCATATGACACTCTACCACTTACTAAAATACAGGCGGCTTTGTTTAAGTTGTTCGAGTTTAATAAATCGCCCACCACTTTATCTAAAGCATTGTGTCTTCCAATATCTTCCTTAATACTAATAATCTTTTGTTTGCTGTCAAATGCAGCAGTAGCGTGTGATCCACCAGTGGTTCTAAAAAGTGACTGACTGGCTTTCATCTCTAAATACATGTTTTTAATAGCACGCATTTCCATTTTTAAAGAACTATGAATCGTTTCACCTGCTAACTCAATGTCTTCTAGTTTTTGTTTACCACAAATTCCACAAGAAGAAACAGACAATAAGGTACGCTTGTTAAGATAGCCTTTTCCCAAGACTTCTTTAGGAATGGTTGCATTGATAACGGAAAATCCATTATCATGTGTTTCAACCAATTCTAGTTTTAATGGAGTCTTTCCTTTGTAAATATCTTCGGCATAGAGCAATCCTCTAATTAAAGCGTTGTCATCATTAGGTGTACGCATAACAACCGTATACGGGGCCTTGTTAATATTTATTTGCAAAGCAGCTTCAACAACTAAATCATCTTTGATTTTATTGTGTTTTGTATGTTCAGTTTTTATGGCGTCATATACCAGTGATTGCATAGGCCTCAATTTATCTAGTAAAGTTACATGATTTTAAACTTTTTGCAAATAGATTTAACACCATATAACCTGTTTGTAAATTATTTTAAAAAAAAATGTGACTTTTTAAAACTGTTGGTGTCTTACTAATAGGTTTGGTTAAAATCTATGAAAAAGAATTTTGAATTAAGTTGATTAAGAAAAAGTATGATGATGATTGCCTCAATGTTTAAAAACATTGAGGTTTTTTTATTTTTACACTTTTTCGCAAACAAGCACGATATGCTTTTGCTCTAAATTGGTAGTAAAGAAAAGATAGACATCGCCTCCTTCTTTAAACCCTATTTTTTTGCGAATTTGTGTAACTGTTTCTGGGAAATTGCGCGTTGTTATATTTGCTTTTTTTGCAGAAATTAATTTGGTAAGCTGTTTTTTCTGATATGGAATACAATCTTTAATCATAAAACGCCTTCCAGGAAAGTCAAGAAGCGTTTCGGCAGTGTATAAGTGACTATTTATATGTAGCTTCTTTACCTTTAATCGTGTTATATCATTAAATAAACCCGCTTTTAAAATGGCAGCATTGGGTTCGTATAAATAAGTTAGGGGCAAGGAATAGGTAGCCGCTACTTGATTTTTATAATGCGCTTCAAAAAGTTGAGGTTGTTTTGAGGTATTATTTATTGTTTTAATAACAATGGTATCTTCAAAGTTTTGCTCTAAGTAAAAAAGCAGTTCTTTTACTTCGTTATTTACGGCTACCACATGTATCTCTTTTACAAACTTTAGTTCATTAATTGCACTGGTAATATCTAGTATAGGTGACACTTTAATCAATAGCTTGTTGGTGAATTCGAAAAGGATATCTAAATTTTCAGGGACATTAGGAAAGCAGTCTTTTAATAAAAATACTTTTCCCTTTATATCATTTCTTCTTGACGGATCAATGTAAATCCAATCATAATCTCTTTTTTGAGAGGTTAAATAATCAAATCCGTTGCCAGCTACCGTTTTGATAGGGGCATTGAGCTGTTGGAAATTGTGTTTTACGATTGCTGAAAGTTCTTCATTAATTTCACAATGCGTTACTTCCTTAAACTGTTTTGAAAAATAATAAGCGTCTACACCAAAGCCTCCTGTAAGGTCTATTAACGTATTTCCAGCGGTTATTGTGGTTTTATAGTTAGCTGTAATTTCTGAAGAAGTTTGTTCAATATTTAACTTATTTGGATAATATATAAACTGGACTTTAAACCAAGATGGTAACTTAGATTGACATTTTTTTTTAGCTTCAAGTTGCTCTGCTAACTCTTGAATGGTTATACCATCAAATGGGCTTCCTTTAAAAAGGAGTTTAGAAATGTTGTTATTGAGATTTTTATTTATAAAATCTTGAACTTCAGGATGTAATATAGCTAGATTCAAATTAGTTAATAGTTAATAGTTAATATCACGATGAACGACCAAAGGGTAATCATCTTTAGTAACAGACGTTCCATTGTTTTACGAGATGAAATGACATTAGATATCTTTAGTCAATGATTTTACAATTTTATTATCTGATAAAAACTCTTTTAAAATTACTTTTAAAGCGGTGTAAACAGGTACGGCCACAATCATTCCTATGATACCAAATAATAACCCCCCAATAATAATAATTAAAAATATTTCTAGTGGATGGGCTTTTGTAGCTTGAGAAAATATTTTTGGCTGACTCACAAAGTTGTCAATCATTTGAACAATTAAGTAACCAATTAAAACATAAATGGTTGTGGGTACTATTTGTGTTGTGAAATCTTGATCCAAATGACTGGTCATTGTTAAAATGAGCATTAAGGCTCCACCAATTAAAGGTCCAACGTAAGGAATTAAATTTAAGAGCGCACAAAGAAATGCAATTACGACGGCATTTTCAACTCCGAAAATTAGTAAAATGATGGTGTAGAGCACAAATAGAATGGTAATTTGTGTAACCAAACCAATAAAGTATCGTGATAGTAAATCTTCAATTTTTGCTAAAGAAGCCGTAAAGCGACCTTCGGTATTATCCGGCACTAATGCCATTAAACCGCGATGTAGTAACTGATTGTCTTTCATTAAAAAGAAAACAATAAACAGCACTGAAAACAGCCCGATACTCAAACTTCCAACGGCTCCAATAACACTGTTGAGTAAGTTGGGCACCGCTTTAAAGTTTGAAAATACGTCAACACTTTTAAGTTGATCCAATATGTTGATTCCACGAGAACTGAAATAGGCATTGGCTTGATTCAATATGTCTTCTAAATTAGACTCTAACTGGTTGATATCTAATAGTGATAAGTTTTGACCTTGCTTAATTATTAGCGGTATAAACATAGAAATCAGTCCGAAAAGCATTGCTAAAAACAGCGCCATGGTTGTAACAACGGCTAAGGTATTTGGAAATTTTAATTTGCGTTTTAAAAAGCGAATGATTGGTCTGCCTATTAAAGCTAAAACCGCCGCGATAATAATGTAAATGATTACAGATCTAATTTCATAGAGAAAATAGAGCAGAAGTAAAATACCCACAATAACCCCTAAGGCACGTAAGATCCCGTTAGTGATGGTTTTTGAATTCATAAAGGTAAATGTATGAAATAATTTAAGACGCAAGTGTGCTAAAACTCACTCGTAAAATGCAGTTTTACACTCGGGTACTTACTTTGTGTCATTTGAATGGTAAATGCTGAATCTGCCAAAAATACGAGTTGTCCTTGTTTGTCCGTTGCTAAATAACGCTGCTTTACACGCTTGAATTCGGCAAACTCAGTGTTTTTGGCATCCGTAGGTTCTACCCAACAGACTTTGTGCATAGGTAAATTTTCATAGGTACATTTGGCACCATATTCATGTTCCAAACGGTATTGAATAACTTCATACTGTAAGGCACCAACTGTTCCAATTACTTTTCTTCCATTCAGTTCTAGCGTAAACAATTGCGCTACACCTTCATCCATTAATTGATCCAGACCTTTATACAGCTGCTTCGATTTCATCGGGTCTGCATTATTAACATATCTAAAGTGTTCAGGTGAGAAACTAGGAACTCCTCTAAAGTTTAAGATTTCGCCCTCTGTCAGCGTGTCTCCAATTTTGAAATTACCCGTATCATGTAAACCAACGATATCGCCAGGAAATGATTCGTCAACTATTTCTTTTTTCTCAGCGAAGAAAGCATTTGGACTCGAAAACTTTAATTTTTTGTTATGTCGAACATGTAAATAAGGTACGTTTCGTTTAAAAATACCCGAAACTATTTTTATAAATGCCAATCGGTCACGGTGTTTAGGATCCATATTTGCATGGATTTTAAACACAAAACCCGTTAATTTGTCTTCTTTAGAATCTACCAACCGTTCTTCTGCCATTTTGGGCTGAGGCGAAGGTGCAATTTCAATAAAACAATCAAGTAATTCTTTCACCCCAAAATTGTTCAATGCCGATCCAAAAAATACAGGTTGTAATTTTCCGTCAAGGTACTCTTGGCGATTAAAATCTGGATATACTTCATAGACCAATTCTAGTTCTTCACGCAATTGATTGGCAGCCTTTTCTCCAACAATTTTATCGAGTTCAGGGTTTGAAACATCATCAAACTCAACACCTTCCGCTACTGTTTGTTTATTATCTCCAGAAAATAAATTTAATTTCTTTCCCCAAATATTATAAATGCCTTTAAAATCATAGCCCATACCAATTGGAAAACTCAATGGAGTTACCGTTAATCCCAATTTCTGTTCAACTTCATCTAATAAATCAAAAGCATCTTTACCTTCTCTATCTAATTTATTGATGAAAACAATCATAGGAATATTGCGCATTCTACAAACTTCTACCAATTTTTCAGTTTGTTCTTCAACTCCTTTGGCTACATCAATAACCACAATTACACTATCAACTGCGGTTAAAGTTCTAAAGGTATCTTCAGCGAAATCTTTGTGCCCCGGTGTATCGAGAATGTTTATTTTTTTGTCTTTGTATATAAATGCCAATACAGAAGTGGCTACAGAGATACCACGCTGGCGTTCAATTTCCATAAAATCGGAAGTCGCTCCCTTTTTTATCTTATTATTTTTTACGGCACCCGCTTCCTGTATGGCGCCACCAAAAAGTAATAACTTTTCTGTTAAGGTGGTTTTACCGGCATCGGGGTGAGAAATGATCCCAAAAGTACGTCTGCGTTGTATCTCTTTTAAAAAATTCATGTATTGAAATTAGGAGCGCAAAGATACGCTTAATTTGATGATTAGAAAATCAGATTAATGAGTTAATTTATTCAAGAACGGTTGCTTTAAAACAAACATCTATAATTGGCCATTCGTCATTCCCAACTTTTTCTTTGGCAATCTTTTCAAGTGTGTCAAAACCATCTATTATCTCCCCGAATACCGTGTGTTCACCATCTAAATGATGGCCACCATTCTCATCTTGCATAAAGTAAAACTCAAAGGGAGTTGAACGTTTGGTTGGGTTATTATCCCAATCTCGTGCTGCAGCTAAAGCGCCATAGTTATGTTTTCTATGTGATCGAAACTCCGCAGGGATGGTATAACTTTGGTATTTGCTTCTATATCTACGTGTTTTTGGGTGTTCAGAATTACCACCTTGAACCACAAAGTATTCTACAATCCTATGAACACAAGTAGTGCTGAAATAACCCACTTTGGTTAAAAAAATAAAGCTGGCTCTGTGCAAAGGCGTATCGCTGTAAAGTTTGATTTTTATATTGCCTAATCGCGTTTCAAATAGTACAATTGTTTCTGGATTCTCCTTCCCGTATGCCGTTAAAAAAGCCACAGTATTCTCTCTATTAATAGTGTCATTTCCTTTAGGGATGATATGCTTATTTACTTTTTTTACAGGAGCCTTGGGGGTAGTAACCTCTTTTAAAATTTCCTTAACTGGAGGCTGTGATTGCTGCTTGCAAGCATTGAGAACAAGTAAAAGGATAAGTAAAACAAGGGTGAAACGCATAAACTAATTAATCTGTGACAAATATAAATGTATTCGTATAAATCTTTGTATTTTCGAGGCACTAAATAAATTTAATAACCATGAAGAAAATTAGTAGCCTTTTCATCGTATTATGCGTCTTGTGTGCTTGCAAAAACGAAAAGAAAACCTTGGTTGATGCGCCAGTAATGGTACACACTGTTGATTTACCAGCTTCAACCAATAGTGCTGAGCCGTTTTTATTCTCAGGTGATACGGCAATCTTGTCATGGATTGAAAATGAAAACGATTCCATTTACTCTTTAAAGTATGCTAAGCTCAATGGCGAAAAATGGGATTCTATAAAAACAATTACGCAAGGAACGGATTGGTTTGTTAATTGGGCCGATTTCCCCGCAATTGCAGAAAATAATGGGAACATCTTAAGTCACTTTTTACAACGGTCGGCCGATGGAACCTATACCTATGATATTCAATTAAAGCTATTTAATATAAATGATGACACGTGGTCTAAGGATTTTATATTACATACAGACGGCACAAAGTCAGAACATGGTTTTGTAACCATGTTGCCTTATCAAGAAGATTCCTTTTTTGTGACTTGGTTAGATGGTAGAAATACTTCTGGTGGCGAAGATCACGGTGGTCATGGTGGTGGAGCGATGACCATACGAGCCGCAGAAGTTAAGTTAGATGTGAGCATCGTGAATGAGGTTGAATTGGATAGCAAAACCTGTGATTGTTGCCAAACAAGTGCTGCGATTACGTCAAACGGTGGTATAGTGGTCTATAGAGATCGTTCTGATGACGAACTACGAGATATTTATATTACACGCCTTAAAGATTCGGTTTGGACAAAACCTGTGGCAATTTATAACGACAATTGGAAAATAAGTGGGTGTCCGGTAAACGGACCTAAAGCCGTTGCCATTGAAAATACCTTGGCTGTTTCTTGGTTTACCAATGCCAATGAAACACCAAAAGTACAAGTGATATTTTCGAATAATGGTGGCGAAAGTTTTAAAAAACCGATAACAGTTGATGAAGGTGTACCAATTGGTAGAGTGGATGTTGCCATGATCGATCAAGAAAATGTGTTGGTTAGTTGGGTGACGGTTGATAATTCTAAAACAGTGGTGAAGGTGGTTAAAGCACATATTTCAGGTAAGCTGGGCACACCGGTAATTGTAACTGAATTGGATCCGTCAAGAGCAAGTGGTTTCCCACAGTTAGAAGTGGTGAACAATAGAGCGTATGTTGCATGGACGGGTATTTCTGAAAATAAAACACAAGTCAAAACAGCCTATATTACTTTAGAAGATTTTTAACTATTGACAGAAAAAAGGAACCAGCTATATTTTGTAAATTAGCAGATATTCTAGAAAATGACAGAAGAAAATGTACTATTAGTTAATGAAAAAGATGAGCAAATTGGGTTAATGCCCAAGTTAGAAGCTCATGAAAAAGGACTGCTGCACAGAGCCTTTTCCGTTTTTGTATTGAACAGTAGCGGCGCCTTATTATTACAACAAAGAGCAGCAGATAAATACCATTCACCATTATTGTGGACGAATACCTGTTGTAGCCACCAACGCGAAGGAGAATCTAGTGTAGAGGCTGGGAAAAGAAGGTTGTTTGAAGAAATGGGTTTTGTTTGTGAGTTGAAAGAAGTGTTTTCATTTATTTATAAGGCACCCTTTGACAATGGTTTAACAGAACATGAATTTGATCATGTAATGATTGGTGAATGCAATGCACAACCAGTAATAAATACCAACGAGGTTCACGATTTTAAATGGATGTCTTTAGAGGAGGTGAAGGAAGATATGGTTCGTCAACCAGCACTATATACCGTTTGGTTTAAAATAATTTTTGAAAAATTTTACACCCATCTACAAAAAGCCACCGCATGAGAGTTACCGTAAATAGAAAAGCTCATTTTAATGCCGCCCATCGCTTATTTAGAGCAGATTGGTCTGATGCTAAGAATTTAGAAGTTTTTGGTAAATGTAGCAATCCCAATTATCACGGGCATAATTATGAACTAATTGTTTCGGTTACAGGAGTAATTGACCCTGAAACAGGGTTTGTAATTGATATGAAAGTATTAAAAGAAATTATTAAAGTAGAAATTGAGGATGCTTTTGACCACAAAAATTTGAATGTAGAAGTTTCAGAATTTCAAAATTTAAATCCCACAGCAGAAAATATTGCTGTTGTAATTTGGAATAAACTACGAACAAAAATAAATGCCGTACATCAATTGTCAATAACACTTTATGAAACACCACGTAATTTTGTGAGTTATAGTGGAGCATAAATATGGAAGTAGTTTTTATAAAAATATCATATGAGCTTAAAAGTAGGAGATAGCGCACCATCATTTGTATTGCCAGATCAAAATGACGACTTGTTTAACAGTGATCATTTAATTGGTAGTAAGCCAGTTGTGGTTTTTTTTTATCCGAAAGATTTTACACCAGGCTGTATCAAAGAAGTTTGTAGTTTTAGAGATCAATATGAAGCGTTTACTGATTTAGGTGCTGCCGTAATTGGCATTAGTGGAGATAGCCAATCATCACATAAAAAATTTGCTGAAAAATATAAATTACCCTTCATATTGTTAACCGACGAAAACAAGAAAGTACGTAACTTATTTGGGGTTAAAAGTTCCTTATTCGGACTTTTACCCGGAAGAGTGACCTACGTAATTGATAAAACAGGCATTGTGCAGTTGGTTTTTGAAAATCAATTTGGTGCTGAAAAACATATAGCAGAATCATTAGCCATTTTAAAAAACACCATATAATGAGTTTAGATTACCCTATAAAATTTCATCCAATATTAAAAGACAAAATTTGGGGTGGCCAAAAATTAATGGATTTGTTAAATAAGAAATCCGACAGAAAAGATATCGGAGAGAGTTGGGAAGTATCAGATATTAAAGGAAGTATGTCTGTGGTTTCCAATGGCAAGTTAAAAGGGCATACGTTACAAGATTTAATGGTGATTTATAGAGGGGGATTTTTAGGAGAGAAAGTTTTTAAGAAGTTTAGCTATAATTTTCCACTGTTGCTTAAATATATTGATGCAAAAGAAGCCTTGAGTATTCAATTACATCCACATGATGATTTAGCGAAGGAACGACATAATTCATTTGGTAAAACCGAAATGTGGTATGTAATGCAGGCCGATGAAGGGGCAAATTTAATAGTTGGTTTTAAAAAGGATACAGACAAAGAAACTTATTTAGAACATCTAAAGCAAAAATCATTATTGGATATTTTAAATGTCGATCCTGTTAAAAAAGGAGATGTTTATTTTATTCCTACAGGTAGAGTACATGCTATCGGAGCTGGTGTGATGCTTGCAGAAATTCAACAAACAAGCGATATTACATATCGGGTGTATGATTGGGATAGACAAGATGAGTTTGGAAATTATAGAGACCTACATACTGATGATGCTTTGGAGGCTATTGATTATAGTTCTGAAAAGAATTATAAAACACCCTATAAAAAGAAAACAAATTCCAAATCTGTAGTGGTGGATTGTAAATACTTCACAACGAATATATTACCTGTAAAAGGGAGCGTTTCAATAAATCACTCCGATAAAGATTCCTTTGTAATTTATATGTGTGTACACGGTAGTGTGAATTTTAAATGTGGCAATGAAATCACAACAGTTGAAACTGGAGAAACAGTGGTTATTCCGGCCATGTTAAAAGAGTTTAGCATTCAGTCGAAGAATAAATCAGAATTGTTAGAAGTGTATATCAGACAGGACTCTCCAATACTTGAGGATGAATTATTTAAATAATCGAAAGGCATAAACTAATTTGATGGAAACTGGATTTAAAGATATAAAGGTTATTGCTTTTGATGCAGATGATACGCTCTGGGTAAATGAGACTTATTTTAGAGACGCAGAGCAAGAATTTGCAAAACTACTCTCGTTTTATGAAACCGAAAACAAAATAGATCAGGAACTTTTTAAAGTAGAAATGAAAAATCTTGAGCAGTACGGTTATGGCGTAAAAGGCTTTGTATTGTCTATGGTAGAGTCGGCCCTAGAACTTTCAAATTATAAAATTTCACCAAAAGTTATTGAGCAAATAGTAAACATTGGTAAAGAAATGCTTAATAAACCTGTTGAATTATTAGACGGCGTTGTAGCAACTTTAGAAAAGTTACAGCCAAATTATAAGTTGATTTTAGCTACCAAAGGTGATTTACTAGATCAAGAGCGAAAGTTGGCAAAATCGGGTCTTGAAAAGTACTTTCATCACATTGAAGTCTTAAGTGAAAAGAAGGCATTTAACTATCAAAAGTTACTCAATCATTTAGAAATACCACCTTCAGAATTTTTAATGGTAGGTAATTCATTAAAGTCAGATGTGTTGCCCTTATTAGAAATAGGGGCTCATGCAGTTCATGTTCCCTTCCATACTACATGGCAACATGAAATGGTCACACATACAGGTGATGGCTATCAAACTGTTAAAAAGCTAACGGACGTTTTAAAGTTTTTATAGATGCGAGAATTAGATATAGAAAATTGGAATAGGAAAGAACATTTTTATTTTTTCAGACAGTTTGATGACCCGTATTTTGCGGTAACTGTAGATTTCGATGTTACCAAAGCACTCAATAGGTCAAAAGCCACGGAGTCTTCCTTTTTTGTAATGTATTTACATGCTTGTATGCAAGCAATAAACAGTGTTGAAAATTTTAAATTTAGAATACAAGGTGATAAAGTAGTCGTACACGATGTGATCCATGCTTCGCCTACAATTGCAAGAGAAGATCATACCTTTGGTTGTTCGTTTATACATTATGACGCTGATTTTGAGAAATTCAATTTGAACTTTAAAAAAGAAAAAGAACGGATTTTAAGTACGAGCGATTTATTCCCTAAAGAGGAAGGTACAGATGCTTGTATTTATTGTTCAACCATGCCTTGGTTTCATTTTTCTGGACATAAGGAACCTTTTTTTGGTGTAAAAAAAGAATCAGTACCTAAGTTGGCTTTTGGTAAATACGTAGAAGAAAACAACGCCATGATGATGCCAGTAGCCATTGCTGTGAATCATGCATTGGTAGACGGGTATCATGTTGGTTTATTCGTTGATGCTTTTCAAAAGGCTTTAGATAATTTTTAATAAACTTTACGTGATATATATGGGTATTTTAACTTAAATTTGCGCAATATTTAAAATAAAATTATGGCAAGTGTAAAAAACTTAAAGAAGGATATTAATTATGTGTTATCTGATATTATCGAAGAATGCTATGTATGGTAAATCTTACAAGATGATACAAAAAAGGCAGATAAAGCAGAAAAGATTATAGATGAGGCTATTGAAACTTTCGACGAATTAACTGAAAAGGTAAATGCGAAGGATGTTGAAAATAAGAAAGCGCATTTTAAAGCGATTAATTTAGAACTAGAAAAAAAAGCAAACGGATTGCTAGCTAAAATTCAAAAGTTATAGTTCTTAAAAGAAACTTTAACATTTAATTGGATGCTAATTCTGTAATAAGAGGTAACTTTTAACGTTCTAAAGAATGTATAATTTAATTACCTACAATAAATCATGGCAAGAGCAATGTTTGAATACACTAAAACTGTTCTTAAGAAAGTTAGTTTTAATGTAGATTTGTTCTGTAAAGAACTAGAAAAAGCTATAAGTAGATTACTTCCATACGAAATTGAAGAGTTGAAAATATGGCTACATCAATTTACAGCCAACAAACCTGAATTGTTTGTTTGTATGGCAGTTGTTAAATGACAACTAAAAAAGGAGCTTTAATTTAAAGCTCCTTTTTTAGTTTCTGTAGTGGACTAATAATTTTTACGTCGCTAAAGGAAATTACACCCCTAATTACACCGTCAATCGTACTTTTTAATGCCTCAATTAATTGCATTTTTAATTGTGATTTATGATAGATTAAAGCTATTTCTCTAGCTGGTGCTGGATTTTCAAATTCTTTTAAGTATTTTCTATCACTTTCTTTAAGGTCTAAGGTATGTAAGTAAGGCAATAGCGTCATGCCCAATCCTTCTTTTGAAAGTTTTAAGAGTGTGCTAAAGCTTCCACTCTCTAATCTAAAATGTTCGCTTTCATATTTCTTTAAATTTTTACATAGATTCAATACACTATCTTTAAAACAATGACCATCTTCTAATAGTAAAATATCTTCGATATCTAAATCATCTACTTGTAATTTGTTTTGATTATATAAACGGTGGCTGGTGTTCATAAAGCCAACAAAGGGTTCGTAGTACAATACGCGTTCTTTTATAGCTTCATTCTCTAAAGGTGTCGCTGCAATACCAGCATCTAAATGCCCATCAATTAATTTTTTCAACATATCTTGGGTGTTCAATTCTTCCACTTTTAAGTTTACTTTTGGGTGTTTTTTTATAAAAGTTTTTAAGAATAACGGAAGTAGGGTAGCGGTTACCGTAGGTATAATGCCGAGCTTAAATTCCCCACCAATATACCCTTTTTGTAGTGCTACAATGTCATTGATACGGTTGCTTTCATCAACAATTACTTTTGCTTGCTCTATTATTTTTTCTCCAATAGCCGTAAGCTGAATGGGTTTCTTTTTTCGGTTAAAAATAACGACATTGAGCTCTTCTTCTAACTTTTGTATTTGCATACTAAGGGTGGGCTGTGTCACAAAACATTTTTCGGAAGCTACTGTGAAATTTTGATATTCAGCGACAGCTAAAACATATTTTAATTGTGTAATGGTCATTTAATATAAGTTTTTGTGATAAATATATAAAAACTATCAATTACAGTTATAGTTAATTGATAATTGTTTTAGTTAAATTTGCTTAACAATTAAAAATCAAGCAATTATGAGTAATTTAATATTGGGTTTAAACCAACAAAAAGTAGCTAATTTAGTAGTAGAATTGAACCAGTTATTGGCAAATTTTCAAGTTTATTATCAAAATTTAAGAGGCTTACACTGGAATATCAAAGGGAAATCATTCTTTGAATTACATGTTAAATTTGAAGAACTCTATACCGATTCACAGCAAAAAGTTGATTTAATAGCGGAGCGAATATTGACTTTAGAAGGAACACCATTACATACTTTTAGTGACTATGTATCCAATGCTTCAGTACCAGTGGGTAAAGATATCTCGAATGACGTAGAAGCAGTAGAATTAACGGTGACTTCATTAACTGAACTGTTGAAAATTGAAAGAATGATTTTGACCAAATCTGACGAAGCTAATGACGAAGGTACAAATGCAATGATGAGTGATTTTATTGCTGAACAAGAAAAAACAATTTGGATGTTAAAATCGTGGTTGGCTTAATAGCCTACTTAAAATTCCAGAATTTACGTTTTTTATCCAATTCAGCTTCTTCCTTTTCATATTCCTCAATTTCTTCTGCAGGAATAACTTTTAATAAAGAAGGGTGTTGCTCAATGGCGAATTGTAATTGTTCTACTATTTTTTCTACAGGATCATTATCATAATCGATTTCTAGTGGTTCTTTAATAACCATAGATTGCAATACATTTCGTTTTTTTAGCATCAACCCTTTTTTGTCATAAGCTCTTCTAAAGCCGTCAATAACAACGGGTATAACAATGGGTTTGTTTTTTTTAATAATATGTGCGGTACCTCTTCTAATAGGTTTAAATGGTGTAGTCGTTCCTTGTGGGAAGGTAATTACCCAGCCATCATCTAAGGCTTTTTTAATATTACTAACATCTGACATCTTAACCCGTCTATTAACGTCTTTCCCCTCACTTCTCCAGGTACGTTCAATAGAGATAGAACCCGTATAGGCAAATATTTTAGGAAGAAGGCCGGCTTTCATGGTCTCTAATGCCGCTACATAGTATAAATTCAATTTTGGTTGCCATAAATAGCCAACATTTTTAATGCTATCATCTCTTCCGCTTAAAGAGGCATTGAATACATGCATCATGGCCGCCACATCGGCAAAATAGGTTTGATGATTTGAAACAAATAAGACACCCGTTTCCGGTAAATCTCTTATTATTTCGGAACCTTCAATATGTAATTTATTAAAACCTTGGTAACGCTGATGGGATATTAGACCTAATATCCTAATTAAAAACTTTTTAAGGAATAAAGCGTTGCCAAAAGGATCTTGCTTGTATAATTTCATGTAAATTTAGTCGGTTGGGCATTACAAATTTACAAAAAAGATATAGCTTTATAAAGATTTTAACAAGTCTTTAATTTCACTTAATATCATGGCGGTAGCTCCCCAAACAATATAATCATTTAGTTTAAAGCACGGTACATCTATATTTTTCATGTAAGACGTGGTTAAATTTTTGGTAGTAACAGTTGTGTCATCTAGTAAATCACTCAAGGTAACTTCAATAAATGTGTCTACTTCGTTATTCGCAATGAACTGTGGCTTAAAGTCTAAATATCCAATATAAGGAGTTACCCAAAAATTACTTGGCGGAATATATGTTTTAGACAATTCTCTATATATTTTTATGTCTTTGGTTAAAATACCGGTCTCTTCATTGGTTTCACGCAAAGCGGTATTTTGTAAATTGATATCGTTTTTTTCAACTTTTCCTCCAGGGAAACTTATCTGAGAAGAATGGGTGCCGTTATATTGCGCTCGTAGCGTTAGTAGAAAAGTGGTTTGATTGATCTCATTGGGATAAAATAGGGCTAAAACAGCCGATTTTTTAGCATTAGGTTTGATAATAGATTCTAAAGAAAATTGTTTTCTTAACGCTGGCGCCATTTTAAATTGAGAGTCTATTCCTCCAAGAGGTACGTCTTTTAAGCTTGAAATATGTGTTAAAAACGAATCGAAATCCATTAAATAGTTTATTTTTACAAAACGCAAATTTACCATTAAATCTATAGAGATTTTGTGAAAACAGAGAAAGTATTTAAAAGTTTTTGCGACTATAAAAGAAAATACATTTAAATGAAAATAGGAATTGTTTGTTATCCAACGTTTGGTGGTAGTGGTGTAGTTGCAACAGAATTAGGAATAGCATTAGCCAATAAAGGTCACGAAGTACATTTTATAACTTACAATCAACCCGTACGCTTAAATACCTTATCAAAAAATATATATTTTCACGAAGTGTTTGTAGAAGAGTATCCACTCTTTCATTTCCAGCCTTATGAACTCGCTTTATCTACGAAGTTAGTGGCTATGGTGAAGTTATATGGTATTGAAATTTTACATGTACATTATGCCATTCCACATGCATATGCAGCCTATATGGCAAAGCAAATGTTAAAGGAAGATGGAATACACATTCCTATTGTCACCACCTTACATGGTACTGATATAACACTTGTGGGTAGCCACCCAACTTATAAAACTGCGGTAGAATTTAGTATTAATAATTCTGATGCCGTAACAGCTGTTTCTCATAGCTTAAAAAAAGATACCCTGCGTTTGTTTAATATAAACAATGACATTAAGGTGATTCATAACTTTATAGATATTACAAAGTACGATTCGACAATCTGTGAGCGGAGCCATGTTGTGGATGGTAATGAAAAGATCATTTCACATATTAGCAATTTTAGACCCGTAAAACGGATTGCTGATGTAATCGATATTTTTTATAAAATTCAAGAAAAAGTGGAAGCAACTCTTTTGATGGTTGGTGACGGACCCGAAAAAATTAATGCAGAAAAGCAAGTCGAAAAGTTAGGGATTTCTGAAAAGGTAAAATTTTTAGGAAATAGTAGTGACGTAAATAAAATTCTGTGTATGTCTGACTTATTTTTGTTGCCTTCGGAAACGGAAAGTTTTGGGTTGGCGGCGCTAGAAGCGATGGCTGCTAAAACACCGGTTATTTCAACAAATTCTGGTGGTTTAGCAGAAGTGAATGTTGATGGTGTTACTGGTTTTTTAAGTAATGTAGGTGATACCGATGCCATGTCTGAAAAGGCCATTTATATTTTAGAAGATGAGGATCGACTTAAAGAGTTTAAAAAGAATGCCTGTACTTTTGCACAACAATTTTCAATAGATACCATTTTACCGCAATATGAAGAAATGTATAGAATGGTAAAAGAAGGCTGTTGTTGATTTGGAAATTTTAATCGGTTTTCGAGGTGAAATTAGGGTTTGCTGTAAGGCCTTTTAAATAGGTAATGCTAAGTATAAATACCAGGCCAATCAAAACGCCTACGATTCCGTAAACTAAATCTAATGGATCCCGTGTGTTCAGAACTGAAACCCAAGTTTCTGTGATGCTATTAATTGCAATAAAAAATATACCCAGTAAAAGAATCGCCCTCAGTTTAACTCCCATAAGTAACCAAACGTACGCCACGGTTGAAAATAGGATGGCCGTTAACGATAAATTAGAGATATGCTGGTAAAAATCAGTAAAATTAGTCTCTAAAATAGAAAACCGTATGCCTTCTAAATTCCTTCCAAAAAATAATAGTAGCATGCCCAATACAAATACAAGGTAGTAAATGGCAGTGCCTAGTTTTGGTAAAAATTTAAAGTGGTTATTAAAGTTCATTTAAAATAATAGAAAAGCTACTGTTTTACAATTACTAAAAAGTGTGTGTTAACAGTAGCTTTCAATGGTTGATGTTAATCGCTATTATTACTTATATTCTTTATCAATTGCTTTTCTTGGAATTTTTTCATCACGTTGTGATGTTTGCCATACAAAATAAGCAACAATGGTTGCGGCTTGCTTTAAATCATCTTCTACCAAATGATCATAAGTGTCCATATTAGAATGATGTGTTTTTGTGCCGTATGAAATAGGTTCTTGAATAAACTGAAAGCCTGGAATACCTACCATATCAAAAGCTAAGTGATCTGTACCCCCCGTATTACTTAAGCTCAATGTTGAAGCACCCATTTCATTAAATGGTTTTAGCCATTCTCTAAATATTGGTGAAACCGCTTGATTTCCTTGTAAATACACCCCTCTAAACTTTCCAGTACCATTATCCATATTAAAATAGGCAGATACTTTTTTCTGATCTTGTTTTAAAGAAGCTACGCCCCAACCAGTTTCATCAACATTGGCATAATTTTTTGTGACATAACCTCTAGAACCGTGGAGCCCTTGCTCTTCACCTGTCCATAAAGCAATTCTAAGTGTTCTTCTTGGCTTAACACCTGTTTGTTTAATTGTTTCCATAAGTATTCTGGCCGCTTCCATCATTACAGCAGAGCCAGAACCGTTGTCGGTTGCACCAGTACCTGCGTGCCATGAATCAAAATGTGCACCGAATATAACTACTTCATCTTTTAAATCGGTACCGGGAATTTCTGCAATAATATTATGACCCATTCCGCCAGTATTGATGTACTTTGATTGTGAATCAACATTGAGTTTTACAGCAACTCCTTTTTCTATCGTTCTAAATATTCTGTTATAGTGCTCTATCGCTAGCGTAATTTGAGGAACTACATATTTTTTGTCATCTCTTGCGCTTCCATCAGCAGTTCTGGCCCCTGAAACGAATACAGTCCCCAAATCACCTTTATAACTTCTATCTAATAGAGCTAAAGGTTTTTCTGCTTCTAATAATTCCCACGTAGCTTTACGTAAATCTGCTGCGGCACTATTTCCACCTCTTCTTCCTCCTTCTCTTGGAACGGGTAAGTTGGCATTTGCAAGTTTTAATAAACTTTCGTCATCATGTCGTTTGGCGGTTGGTTCAAAAGCTTCTTCAACAGGTCGAATACTATCTAGCAGTACAAATTTCCCTGATAATTTTCCTTTGTATTTTGCTAAATCGCTCATTGATTTAACATTTAAATAAACCACTTCTCCAGAGCCTTTAGTAGGTGATGACCATGCTTTTGGATAGGCAATAATTGGCCAATAAGTTGGTGCTTCTGCATGAAGTTCAAAATGGGTCATATCCCAACCACGACCAAAAGGTCCCCATTGTTCTAATTGGGCATTTTGTAATCCCATTTTCGATAGTTCAGATTTTGCCCATTCTGAAGCTTTTTGCAATCCAGTTGACCCTGTAAGTCGTTGTCCGTAAACATCTGTCATCCAGCTGGCAATATCCATTACCTTACTGTTTTCTAAACCTTGTTCTTTAATGACATCCAAAAATTGATCTGATTGATTTTCTTGTGCATAGATTGCAAAGGTAAATGCAAATGCGAATACGAGTAGTACCTGTTTTTTCATTGGTGGTAATTGTTAGTTAATGATTTTAATTCTAGCATTTTAACTACTATCTGATTAAGTTTTTTATTCATAGTGTAGCTGAAACACACAAATATACCAAATTCAATAGATTATTTAAACATGGTACTCCAGCAATTCTTGTAGACTGATGTATCCTATATAAAATTTAACATTGATTCCTTTAAGGAAATATTATAGATCTATGGATAATTAATAAACTTAGTAATATCCTTTATAATACACGGTACGGTTTGTAGATGAAATTCCACCTAAAATACCAACTCTTGTGGTCTCAACTACTAATGAGTGTTCCCATGGTGACGCCTTTGCGTATTGCATCCATAAGGTTTGTATGGTTTTACCAGTCATCCAAACCCCGTTTTGAGGATTTTTAAAGGGATAATTTGTGGTTATAACCAAACGGTTTCCGTCCCATTTCGTTGTAGAAACCGGTTCAGGCCACGTACGTCCCATTGGCAATTTATGCTTTGTTTCCGATCCATCTAATGCATACCGATAACGAAAAGGTGGCTGAATATCTTTGGTTTCAAAAAGAATTCTTTCAACTTCTAATTGATTGTCAGAATGAATCATAGAAATTTCGTCACCCCATCCACTTCCCAATGTAGGAATAAGTTCGGGCGTTGGTCCTTTTTTTATTGAAGGCATTTTTGACATACTCGTTGTCCATGTGCCAGAGAAATTGGGTGCAGGAAGGGCTTCAGAACGGTTGTTTAGATCGGCTCTATCTGTTCGAGAATATGTTGCTACTGGGCTACCTGTATTGCGCTTTGGTGGTGTATAAGGGTCGTTTATGTAGCTAGGAACACGAGGAAACGTAATCAAAGAAGCTTCATAATCTGCCACAATACTGTCCATTATAGGGATGACCCAAGGATAAAAATCTTTTACATCTATTTCTTCACGTGGATCTACATTCAGATCAAATAAGCGAACCAAATTAGTAGGCTCAGGGTCTAATGGGGTTCTAAAATAATACCACAGTTTCCAATTGTGCCATTTTACGGCAATCATATTACCTTCTCTAGCTACAAAAGTAATACTCTCTCTGTTTGACTTTTTTTGCTTTCCTTCAAGAAAAGGAAGTTGATTTACACCATCAAAAATACGGTCGTTGGGCATATAGTTAGTAACTCCCGCAGCAGCCATTAGCGTAGGAAACACATCGATTTCATGAACTATCTGATTTGAAACTTGACCTGGCTTAATTCTTTTTGGCCATTTAGCAACAAATGGGGTTCTAATTCCACCTTCCATATGGGAATTGTAATACCCTCTCCATGGACCAGCAGATCCACGCCACGGACGTCTCATTTCGGCACCATTGTCTGTACACCAGATCACTAAGGTGTTTTCTTCAATTCCTAAACGTTTAAGTTCTTCAAGTATAAGACCAACATTATAATCTACATCGGCCATCGCATCTGCAATATCTCCAGCACCTGTAGATCCAGCTTTATCTGGATGTGTTAGGGTAGGAAAATGTATTTGTGTCATAGGATAATACAGAAAAAAGGGTTTCTTTTTTTTGGCATTCTTTTTCATGAATTCAACCCCTTTTATGGCCGCTTCTCTATCAATCGTTCTTCTTGTTTCCATATTGTAGGGCTTCACTTTTTTTCCAGCTTCACCAGCTTTTCCTTCCCAGATGTACGGCGTTTCAGATCTATCTGGATCAAAACCTTCAAAAGAAGTATATTGTGCTATATGACTGGTATTTGGGATGCCCCACCATTCATCAAAGCCCTGGTGGGTAGGTTCTCTTTGGCCTTCCCAATTTTCTCCTCCTATATGCCATTTTCCATAGAGTGCTGTTGCATATCCAGCAGTTTTTAAATCTTCAGCGATGGTGTTTTCCCATAGGGTCATCCCATTTCGGGCATCACCTTTACCAGTACGTACGGCATAGCGCCCTGTAAGTATAGCAATTCTTGAGACAGCACAAGAATACTCAACATTAAAATTGTTTAACTTTATTCCTTCATTACCAATGCGGTCTATGTTAGGGGTCTCTATGCCACGGGCACTACCATAGGTACTCACTTCACCAACTCCTAAATTGTCTGGAAATATCAGTACAATATTGGGTTTGTCTTGACTGTACATTTTTGTAAAAAAACATAAATAAAGAAGGATACATTTAATAGAAGAAAATTGGGTATTCATATGGTTATTTTAATAATTACTTAATTTCTGCTTGACTAACACCAAATTCGTCAAATTGAGTGGAGCTATTTACTCGTTGTAGTAGTTCAATCCTTCTATTAGCAACTCATTGGGTACACTACAGTCTATTTTAAATTTCGCTAAATCTTCTAAAAGCACAAAATTCACTTGACTGCCAATATTTTTTTTATCATATTTCATTAAATCAATAATAGGTTCGTAGTCTTCGTTTCCTATAGAAACTTGCCCAAATAGTTCAATGATTTTCGATTTTATACGTGTCAGTTCTTCTTTAGGGAAATCAAATAATTGAGTAGAAAAATAAGCTTCTATAATCATGCCTATAGCAATAGCTTCACCATGAGTAAGCGTTTTTTTATAAACACTTTCTAAGAAGTAAGATTCGATAGCATGCCCGATGGTATGACCAAAGTTTAACACTTTGCGGATGCCGTTTTCATTTAAATCTTGTTTTACAATCTCATTTTTAATCTCAACAGAGCGATAAATAATGGCTTTTAAACTACTGCTAAACGGATCGCTTTTTTTTATGGTTTCCCATAAATTAACATCATATGTCAAACCGTATTTTATAATTTCTGCCAATCCAGAGTGCAATTCGCGCTGTGATACTGTAGCTAAAAACTCGGTATCTATGACCACCATTTCAGGATTACTAAACAGTCCAACAAGGTTTTTCAGAGTCCCTAAATCAATACCCGTTTTACTACCAACAGAAGCATCAACCATACTCAAAAGGGTCGTGGGTATGTTGATAAAGGAAATACCTCTTTTAAATGTGGATGCTACAAAACCGCCTAAATCGGTCACCATTCCTCCTCCAAGATTAATCAACAAACTTTTTCGATCAGCATTTTGCTCGGCTAAAATATTCCAGACCTTCGTACAGGTATCAATATTTTTATGAATTTCACCTGCTTCAATTTCAATTATTTCTTTAGTGATAGCCGTATCAAGTTTCGATTCAAAATAGGGTAAACAATCTTTTTTTGTATTTTCATCCACTAAAACAAATAGTTTAGAAGGCTTATTTTCAATTAAATACAAATTTAATTTTTCAAATGCGGCCTGTTGAAAGTGAATGTAGTAATTAGTAGAGTTGATTGATTTCACTAGTTGTTTTGTGTTATGGTATTAAATGACGAATTTATCGAAAAATATTGTGGCAATAATTATATTTGGCAAAAGATTATATACTACTTTTATACTACATGAAAAAAATATTTGAAGATACTAAAACAGCATTTGCTTTAAAGACAGATGCAGAGTTAGATAGAGCTTATTTTTTATTTAAAATGATTCAGAGTGAACCTTTAGTTAGAATAGGTACTGCGATCACAAATTTTGCCTTAAAAGCACATATGCCGGTAGAACAATTAATAAGAGCTTCAGTATTTGATCATTTTTGTGGAGGTGTGAATGAGGTAGATTGTTTACCAGTAATAGATAAAATGTACACAAAGAATGTACATGCTGTATTGGATTTTTCTGTGGAAGGTAAAGAAGCCGAGAATCAATTCGACGTGGCCTTTGAAAAAATTTTAAAGACAATCGATTTTGCATACGAAAGAAAGAGTATTCCCTTTGCAGTTTTTAAACCTACGGGCTTTGGTCGTTTTGCACTTTATCAAAAAGTGACAGAAGGTACGGCGCTGAATGCGGCTGAAAAATCGGAATGGGAACGGGTTCTTAATCGATTTGAGGTTGTGTGTAAGTCAGCCTCAGACAAAGATGTGCCACTATTGATTGACGCAGAAGAAAGTTGGATGCAAGGTGCTGCTGATGATTTGATTGAAAAACTGATGGAAAAGTACAATACCAAAAAAGCAATTGTATTTAATACCCTACAAATGTACCGTTGGGATCGCTTAGATTATTTAAAAAAATTATACCAGCGTGCACAAACAAAAGGTTTTTTGGTAGGTATGAAAGTAGTGCGTGGAGCCTATATGGAGAAAGAAAGAAATAGAGCAAAAGAAAAAGGCTACAAATCACCAATTTGTGAAACCAAGCAAGTCACAGACGATAATTACAATGCAGCCATTGAATTTATGATGGACAATGCTGGTTTATCATTATTTGCTGGCACACATAATGAAGAGAGTACTTATCGATTAATAGAATTGGCAAAAGAAAAGGAAATCTCAAATGATGATGATCATTTGTGGTTCGGTCAATTGTATGGTATGAGTGACCATATTAGTTTTAATCTAGCGAATGAAGGATATAATGTAGCAAAATATTTACCTTTTGGACCTGTAAGAGACGTTATGCCTTATCTAATACGTAGAGCAGAAGAAAACACCTCAGTAGCTGGCCAAACTAGTAGGGAGTTGAGTTTGTTAAAAGCTGAACGTAAAAGACGTAAGGTATAAACTATTCAAAAATTGCTTTTTCGCTTTGTTCAAACCATTGTTTGTAATAGGGCTGATGTATTTTTTCAATACTATTACGTTTTACTTTTAAAGTAGGTGTAGTTAATCCGTTATCGACATTCCAATTCTCTTTCATAAAAACTATTTTCTCTATTTTTTCATGCTTTTCCAGTTTCGGATTGACTTCGTTTACTGAGTTAATTAAACTTTTAGAAAGTGCCTCTTTGGTTTTTAATTTCCCTAATTCTGAAATCGTAATTAACGCAATAGGCTGAGGAATCCCGGTGCCTACGATACAAATTTGTTCAATATCGGTATTTTTAGAAAGGACTAACTCAATAGGAGCGGGCGAGATATACTTACCCTTATCTGTCTTAAACTGATCTTTTGCACGTCCCGTTATCGTTAAAAAACCATCATGATCATATTCGCCAATATCACCTGTTTTTAAATACCCATCTTCTGTAAAAACACTTGTGGTAATTTCTGGTGCTTTAAAATAACCCAACATCAAACAATTATTTTTAATACAAATTTCACCTTCGGCAGATAGTTTCGTTTTTACACCTACTAAGGCCTTACCAACAGTCCCGATTTTATTTGATTGTGGTACATTTGCATGCGAAACGATACAGTCTTCAGTCATACCATATCCTTGTAAAATAGTGATACCAATTTTTTGATACCAGTGCATAATACTTGGTGATAGAGGAGCAGCTCCAGATGCAATAAGATTTGTATTACTTAATCCTAATTTTTGCTTTAGCTTCTTTTTAATAATGCCATTTACCAACGGTATTTTCAATAATACATTTAATTTTTTTTGCGAAAATTTACTCAATATCTTTTCTTGAAATTTGGCATAAATCCGAGGGACTGCAAAAAATAAATTCGGCTGACATTTTTCTAAATCTGAAGCAAAAGTTTCTAGTGATTCGGGAAAATAAAATTCTGCACCAACTACAATTCCATTGGTACCCGTAATGATGCGTTCAGCAACATGCGCCAACGGTAAATAAGAAAATAATTTACAATGCGCTGGAATTGAAAATGTGGCGATTCCTGTATTGCTAGAATTCATAAAATTACTGACCGAATGCATCACTCCTTTTGGTGTTCCTGTAGTTCCAGAAGTATAAATTATGGTGTGTAAATCGTCTGGTTTCTGTGTGTAAATTTCGTTTATTGATTCGCCGTTTAAAACAATTTCTTCCCAAAGTGCTCCTTCTTTTACCCCATACAGACCCACACTTATTTTATGAATGTTTGGGATACCAGCTTTTTGAGATTCAAAGCCATCAAGCTTTCCTATAATAATAGCTTTCGACTCACTGTGTTCTAAAATTTGATGTATCGATTCAGCACCTAAGGAGGGGTAAATAGGTATGGATACATGTCCAGCCATCATAATAGCAATATCACTCATAATCCAATGCGCACAATTCTTCGAAAGCAATGCAATATGACTGTGTTTTGGGAGCTTATAATCTTTTATAGCTGAAGCAATTTTTCGAATTTCTTCACCTGCAGTTTTAAAAGTATATGTTCTTAATTGTCCATTAATAGGCTGGTTTAAAAATGGAAGGTTTGGAGTATTCTTTTCCCAATAGAGAAAAGCCTCCAACGGAGAGTTGAAAGTGTTCATGGTCTAGTTATTCTTTTTTAAAGGTAGGAAATTTCCTTCAAATTTTAATAACCTACTATAGCGGCTTCAGCACAACGTTCCCCGTCCATGGCTGCCGATACAATACCTCCAGCATAACCACCGCCTTCTCCACACGGAAATAATCCGTTGATTACTGGATGTTCTAAATCATCTTTTCTAGGGATGCTAACTGGTGAAGAAGTTCTAGATTCTACGCCAACAATATTGGCTTCTGCGGTATAATACCCTCTCATTTTTTGCCCGAAGGCCTTAAAACCGCTTCTTAAACTAGACCCTATTAGTTTTGGCAATAAAGAATGTAATGGTGCCGAATTCAAGCCGGGTTGATAAGACGTTTCGTTCAAACTAGTTGATAAACGTCCTTCTACAAAGTCTGTCAGTCGTTGTGCTGGAGCTACTTGACTTCTTCCTCCAGAAGTAAAAGCCAATCGCTCCAAATCTTTTTGATACTCTAGGCCTTTTAAGACCCCAAAATGCTCATATTTGGGTAGATCAGTTGCTACATCAATAGCGACAACAATACCAGAGTTCGCAAACTTATTATTGCGTTTTGAAGGTGACATTCCATTGACTACAACTTCGCCATTGGCTGTTGCTGAGGGCACAATAAAACCTCCTGGGCACATACAAAAGGAATAAACACCCCTATTGTTTACTTGTTGTACCAAGCTATAGGCTGCGGCAGGTAATAGCTCATTTCTTGCACCGCTACAATGGTACTGCATCTCATCTATAATTTGTTGAGGATGCTCTACGCGTACCCCCATAGCAAATGATTTTGCCTGCAGTGCAACCTCTTTTTTATGTAGTAAATAATAAATATCTCTAGCAGAGTGCCCCGTTGCAAGAATAACACGTTGAACAGTCATTTCTGTACCGTTTTGTAAACGAATAGCTCTAAGTTTGTTTTGTTTTATATCGAAGTCAATAACCCGACTCTCAAAATGTATTTCACCACCGTGTTTTAATATGGTCTCTCTAATATTTTCTACAATTTTAGGGAGCTTATTGGTTCCAATATGTGGGTGGGCATCGACCAGAATTTGGGGGGTAGCTCCATGATGTACAAAACTTTCAAAAATACGGCGCACATCACCACGTTTTAAACTTCGCGTATACAATTTTCCGTCTGAATACGTACCAGCTCCACCTTCACCAAAACAATAATTAGAATCTTCATCTACAAAATGATCCTGATTGATGGCGCGCAAATCTCTACGACGCTCTTTAACTTTTTTACCTCGTTCTAGCACGATGGGTTTATAGCCTAATTCTAGGCAACGTAAGGCGGCCCACATTCCGGCAGGACCAAAACCGATAATATGTATCTCTTTTGCGGTAGACACATCTTTATATTCAAACTGATAAGCCGAGTTTTCGGGAGGTTGCTCATTGATATAAACAGCAACTTTATAAATGAAAAGTATCGTTGGTTTACGGGCATCAATCGATTTTCTGAGTACTTTAATCTCAGTAATAGAATCGGTATCAATGCCTAAGGATCGCGCTGCCTTCTTTTTTAAAATATGCAATTGCGTTTCTTCTTCAAGTGCTACTCTAAGTTGAATCTCTTTTATCATGATGCAAAATTACTCAATTTTTGAAGTTTAAAACCTTAATTTTTTAGGCTTCAAAGAATAATTTAAAAAGACAATTTATAGCAGTATTAAAAAAGAGTCTTCTAGTATGCTAATTATCAATTAAAACCACTACTTTTGCGGCTTCTAAATAACAAGGATGCAATCTATAAGAAATATAGCTATTATAGCACACGTTGATCATGGTAAAACTACATTGGTTGACAAGATTATTGACCAAGCAAAAATATTGGACGATCGTAAAGTACGTACAGATTTATTGCTAGATAGTAATGATTTGGAGCGTGAAAGAGGAATTACAATTCTATCTAAAAACGTTTCTGTAACTTATCAAGGAGTAAAAATTAACGTAATTGATACCCCTGGTCACGCCGATTTCGGAGGAGAAGTAGAGCGTGTTTTAAAAATGGCTGATGGTGTTTTACTATTGGTTGATGCTTTTGAAGGGCCAATGCCACAAACACGTTTTGTATTAGGTAAAGCTCTTGAACTAGGATTAACACCTATTGTTGTTGTTAATAAAGTTGATAAGGAAAATTGCACACCAGATTTAGTACATGAAAAAGTATTCGATTTGATGTTTGCTTTAGATGCAACAGAAGATCAATTGGATTTTACTACGATATATGGTTCAGCTAAAAATGGTTGGATGAGTACTGATTGGCAACAGCCAACAGATAATATTATTCCATTGTTGGATGCCGTTATTAAATATATACCAGAAGCTCCATACAGAGAAGGTTCTCCACAAATGCAAATTACGTCTTTAGACTTTTCTTCTTTTACAGGAAGAATCGCTATTGGTAGAGTTTATAGAGGAGATTTAGAAGAAGCTAAAGATTATATGCTTTGTAAAAGAGATGGTTCAACAAAAAAAGTTCGAATCAAAGAGTTACATATTTTTGAAGGAATGGGTAAAGCCAAAGTTTCAAAAGTGCGAAGTGGTGATATTTGTGCAATTACTGGTATTGAAGGTTTTGAAATTGGAGATACTATTGCTGATCTTGACAACCCAGAAGCCTTACCGAGAATTCAGGTAGATCAACCTACCATGAGTATGTTGTTCACAATTAACAATTCTCCATTTTTTGGTAAAGAAGGTAAATTTGTAACTTCTAGACATTTACGTGACCGTTTGTTTAAAGAAATGGAAAAGAATTTAGCACTAAGAGTTGATACAACCGATTCTGAAGATAAATTCAACGTTTTTGGTAGAGGTGTTTTACACTTATCTGTATTGATTGAAACAATGAGAAGAGAAGGGTACGAACTACAAGTTGGTAGACCTCAAGTTATTATTAAAGATATTGATGGTGTAAAAAGTGAGCCCTATGAAACATTAGTAATCGATGTTCCAGAAGATGTAGCTTCAAGAGCAATTAATTTAGTTTCATTACGTAAAGGTGATTTATTAGTTATGGAACCTAAAGGAGATTTACAACATTTAGAATTCAATATTCCATCTAGAGGCTTGATAGGCTTAAGAAATAAGATTTTAACCGCTACTGCTGGAGGTGCAATTGTAAACCATAGATTTAGTGAATACGGACCTTATAAAGGAGAGTTTACTGATGAAGTCAAGGGCGCCATTGTTTCAGCTGTTGCAGGAAAAGCTACTGCCTATGCTATTGACCGCTTACAAGATCGTGGACGCTTTTTTATTGACGCCAATGATGAAATTTATACAGGTCAAGTTATCGGAGAGAATAGTAAGAGTGAGGATATGGCTGTTAACCTTGTAAAAGGGAAACAGTTGACAAATATGCGTAAGTCTGGTACTGACGAGGCTATGAAAATAGCTCCGAAAGTCGATTTTTCTTTAGAAGAGTGTATGGAATATATTAAAGATGACGAATATTTAGAAGTAACGCCATTGAGCTTGCGTATGCGTAAAATTAATTTTAAATAATATTTTGTTAAATTATTGATCCCGTACTTTTAAAAAAGTATAAAATTGTAAATTGCAATCGCAAATAAATCAAAAATGAAGTTAAAGTATATTATTCCAATTTTTATATTAATAGCCGCGTTAGTATCGTGTAATAAAGACGATGATAAGGAGGATGATTTTGATGCCGCAGCACAAGCACTGATTGATGATGGTGATTTGATTGCATATTTGCAATCACATTATTATATTCCTCCAGCAGATGGCGAAGTTTTTGGTGTTATAGATACCATTATGAATAATGAAACTCCGTTGTTTTCACAAGTTGAAATTCAGAATGTTACAGAAAATGATATTAGTTATAAATTATATCACTATATCGAAAATGCAGGCCTAAATAATGCACCTACAATGACAGATTCTGTATTGGTTAACTATAGAGGATTTTTATTGGATAGTACGAAATTTGACGAAAGATTATCTTATGCATGGCTTTCTTTAACAAATGTTATTCGTGGTTGGAGCCATGGGTTTCCAAAATATAAAGAGGGTATCAATGTGAGTGAATCTGGAGAACCTTTAAAGTTTGAGAATTCTGGAAAAGGTGTGATGTTTATACCTTCTGGATTGGCATATGGTAATAACGGTAGTGGAACTATTGCTCCAAACAAAGTATTGCTATTTTTTGTTGATCTTGGAATGGTAGTGCGGGCTGATCATGACAATGATGGGATTTTGTCGAGTATAGAAGACTTAGATGGTGATGGTAATCCAAACAATGATGATACAGACGGTGATCTTACCCCTAATTATTTAGATACAGATGATGACAATGACGGTGTACTCACTAAAAACGAAAGTGCTACGGAAGATGCAGATAATGATGGTATTGTAGATTACTTAGACCCTGATACGAAATAAAAGAAATATACTAAAATCATAAAAAACCTCTAGAATTTCTAGAGGTTTTTTTATGACATTTTTTTTATGGAGCAAGCATTATAATTTATTAGCCTTCACATAAAAATTTGAATCAAGCTTAACCGAAATGATGTCCGTTTCGGTGACTGTTGAACCCCATTGATTTGTTGGCTGTATCCACAATTCCTTTGTGTTAATGGTAATTTTAATTGGCATTTTAAAATTTTCTACAGTATCGGTCCATCGATATTTTAATGTTTTATGATCTAACCGATATTCTAATGTAGGAATTTGAGTACCTCTTAAATACTGATTAAAAAAGGGTGCTAAATTCAAACCAGATTCTTTGCTTATATAATTTTCTATTTGCTGTGTTGTTACTGTCTGGTGGTAAAATGCTTTATTTAGTCCACGTAAAATTTGACGCCATTTCTCATCATTATCAATAAGCTGCCTCAACGTATGAAGCATATTTGCTCCTTTGTAATACATATCACTAGATCCTTCTTTGTTTACATTGTAGGGGCCAATTAAAGGGCGGTCATTTTGAATTCTTTTGCGTGTGCCAATAACATAGGCAGCCGATGCTTCTTTACCGTAGTAATAATCTAGAAAGAGGTTTTCTGAATAGGCAGTAAATCCTTCATGAATCCACATATCTGCAATGTCTTTATACGTAATATTATTTGCAAACCATTCATGACCCGCTTCATGAATAATGATAAAGTCAAATTTTAGGCCCCAACCCGTTTCAGACAAATCATTTCCTAAATAGCCCATTTTGAATTGATTACCATAAGTTACAGAACTTTGATGCTCCATACCTAAATAGGGTACTTCTACCAATTTGAAACTATCTTCGTAAAATGGGTATGGACCAAACCAATGTTCGAATGCTTTCATCATTTTTGGAGCATCCTTAAAATGTTCTTTCGCTTGACTAAGGTGATCTCTTAATACATAATAATCCATATCTAAAGCTCCTTTTTCTCCTTTGTAAACTTCTGAAAAATGCACATAATCACCAATATTAACATTTACACCATAATTATTTATAGGGTTATTTACATACCAATGATAGGTGGTGGTATTGTCTTTATGCTTTTCAACGTTTCGCAAGCGTCCGTTAGAAATATTCATTAAGTTTTTGGGAACGCGAATGCTAATGGCCATACTATCTACTTCATCATACATATGGTCTTTGTTTGGCCACCAAACACTGGCACCCAGCCCCTGACAAGAAGTGGCCACAAAATCGTTACCATTCTTATCCTTTTTCCAAGAAAAACCACCATCCCAAGGAGCGCGAATCGCTTCCTTAGGGTTGCCTTCGTAGTAAACGTCTAACGAATTAATACTGCCTTTAATCTGTTTGGTTTGCAATGAAATAAAATGAGCATTTCCATCATGACGGACTTTTAATTCTTTTCCGTCTTGAATAACTTTCGATATTGTTAAAGGTGGTTGTAAATCGATTTGCAATACTGAATTCGGTTCTAATACTTTATAATGAACTGTATTTTTTCCTTTTATAAATTTTTGTTGTGGATTTACAGCGATATCCAAATGATAATAGGTAACATCCCACCAAGCGCGTTCTGTGGTAATAGATCCTCTTAGGGTGTCTTGATGAGTAAATTGGTTATTATCAGAAAGCAAACCTTGGGCTTGTATGGATACAAAATGGAATCCGATTAAAAAAAAGGCTACTACACGAATACATTTTTTCATTGATTTAATTTTTTTCTAAAGTACTAAAAATAAAAAACACTCCAATTAAGGGAGTGCTTTTCACATTTGAATTAGTTAAGTTATTAGAAGCAGTATTTATTTTCTGCTTTTACTTTTTCGGCAATCTCATTACGCAAATCTACAATATCAGGATAATTTACATATTTTGTAAATCGTTTTAATCCCATTAGCATCATACGTTGCTCGTCACCTTCGGCAAAAGAAATAATACTTTCTTTTCCTTTTTCTTCAATAATATCTACTGAGTGGTATAGATATAATTTTGCCATTGCTATTTGAACCGATTGTGTTTCTTTTCCAAAACGTTTTACGTTTTTCTCGGCTCTTAAAATAGCCGATTCGGCCATATAAATTTCAATCAAAATATCAGCTGCGGCAATTAATAGTTGTTGGTGTTCTTCAATTTCTTGACCATATTTTTGAACGGCAGCACCAGCTACCATTAAAAATGTTTTCTTCAATTTAGAAATCATTTCTTTCTCTTCAGCAAATAATTCTGAATAGTCTGGTGTGTCAAATGAAGGAATCCCCATTAAACTATTGGCTACTGCTGTGGCCGGACCTAATAAATCAACATGACCTTTCATTGCTTTTTTAACGAGCATACCAACACAAAGCATTCTATTAATTTCATTGGTGCCTTCATAAATACGTGCAATACGCGCATCTCTCCAGGCGGCTTCCATAGGTGTTTCTTCAGAAAAGCCCATACCTCCGAAAATTTGAATCCCTTCATCAGCGGCATTTTGAACGTCTTCAGATACCGCTACTTTTAAAATAGAACATTCAATAGCATATTCTTCAACGCCTTTTAATTCCGCTTCTTGATGTGAATTTCCTGCTGCTTGACGTAACGCAATTCTATCTTCAATATTTTTAGCAGCTCTATAGGTTGCAGATTCTCCAGCATATGCACTTGCTGCCATTTCGGCCAATTTCACTTTGATAGCTCCAAAATCAGCAATTGGTGTGTTGAATTGTTTGCGTTCATTAGCATATTGTACAGCGGTAGTTAGAATGCGTCTTTGAGAATCTAAACAAGCGCCTGCTAGTTTAATACGACCTACATTTAAAGCATTCATTGCAATCTTAAAACCTTCTCCACGACCAGCTAACATGTTTTCGACAGGCACCACAGTATCGTTAAAAAATACTTGTCGCGTAGACGAAGCACGAATACCTAGTTTATGTTCTTCTTCTCCTAAAGTAATACCATTTGGGTTTTCTTTGTCAAATTCAACAATAAAACCAGTAATGTTTTTATCATTTTCAATACGGGCAAATACAATCATTAGCCTACAAAAACCTGCGTTTGAAATCCACATTTTTTGTCCGTTAATCTTATACGATTTTCCATCTTCAGAAAGTGTCGCCGTTGTTTTACCAGAATTAGCATCAGATCCTGCTCCTGGTTCTGTTAAGCAGTAAGCACCAAACCACTCTCCAGTGGCTAATTTAGGAACGTATTTTTGTTTTTGTTCTTCTGTACCATAGAGCGTTATCGGCATAGTACCTATCCCTGTATGTGCCCCAAATGCCGTACTAAAAGATCCGGTACCACTTGAAATATAGTCACAAGTTAAAAGGGTTGAGACAAAGCCCATTCCAAGACCTCCATATGCTTCAGGAACTGCTACGCCTAAAAAACCAAGTTCACCGGCTTTACGCATAACTTCTTCGGTAAGCGCAAAGTCTTTTGCTTCAAAACGAGGCTTGTATGGAATGATTTCACGATCATTAAATTCGATCACTGCTTCCTTCATCATTGTTTGCTCTTCAGAAAAATCTTCAGGAGTAAACACATCTTCACATTTTGTTTCTTTTACAAGAAATTGACCTCCACGTAGTATGTCTTTTTCTATTGTTTCCATATTTTTATTTTTTAGAATAGAGAAGATAGATTAAGGAAAAGAGACTTTAATTTAGGCCATTTTGAAAACCCATAGTCATTCTTTGAAATTTTTCTATTTTCTCTTCAATTAGTTTTAAATTGTTATTGTTTATATAGTTTCTATGTTTTGCAACTAATAATTGCGTACCGAGTTCAAATGATAATCCAAGTGCAATATCAAGAAAATGACTAAATGATTTATCTGTTCTTGATGAACCTTCAGCAATATTACTTGGTATAGAAATGGAACACCTATTTAATTGAGAACTTAAATTGAACATTTCATGCTTTGGAAAACGTAATAACAAATCAGAAATATCATTGGCAATGTCTAAACCAAGTTGCCAAATTTTTAAATTTTTGTAATTATGTCTTTGCTTAGCACTACTCATCATTTGTCTATTCTCATTTATCCATTCTCTTTTATTTTTTAATTAAGAAATTCATACACACCTGCAGCACCTTGACCGGTACCCACACACATGGTTACGATTCCATATTTACTTTTTCTCCGGCGCATCTCATTAAACAGTTGTACAGATAGCTTGGCACCAGTACATCCTAATGGATGTCCTAAAGAAATAGCCCCACCGTTTACATTTACGATATCTTGATTGACACCCAATTCTCTCATTACGGCTAATGATTGTGAAGCAAAAGCTTCGTTCAATTCAATAAGGTCTATATCTTTTAAGCTTAAGCCTGCTTGCTTTAGTGCTTTCGGCACAGCCTTTATGGGGCCCATACCCATAATTCGGGGTTCAACACCCATAGCGGCATACGAAACCATACGTGCTATAGGTTCAAGATTTAGTTCTTTAACCATCGCTTCACTCATAATTAATACAAAAGCCGCACCATCACTCATTTGTGAAGAGTTACCAGCAGTTACGCTACCACCTTGAGCAAAAACCGGACGCAGTCTCGCCAATGCCTCTTTAGAAGTCCCTCTTCGTGGCCCTTCATCTGTATCAACGACATATGATTTAGTTTGTTTTTTGCCATCAGGTCCTACAAATATCTGTTCTACAGAAATAGGAGCAATATCATCTTTAAACGTACCATTATCAATGGCTTTTAATGATTTTTCGTGTGATCTGAAAGAAAAGGCATCTTGCTCTTCACGCGATACTTTATATTGATTGGCTACAGCTTCTGCTGTTAATCCCATTCCCCAATAGTAATCTTCATGACCAGCGGCAGCCGATTTATAATTTGGTGTGGGTCTATATCCTCCCATCGGAATATAACTCATACTTTCTGAGCCACCTGCAATGATACATTCGGCCATGCCAGATTGAATTTTGGCAACACCAATACTAATTGTTTCTAGTCCAGAGGCACAATATCTATTTACAGTAACTCCTGGCACATCTTCTATTTTTAGTCCCATTAATGAAATCAAACGCCCCATATTCAATCCTTGTTCAGCCTCGGGCATTGCATTTCCAACAATTACATCATCAATTCTTTTTTTGTCTAACTGCGGTACATCTTTTAATAGATGTTCAATAGTTTCAGCGGCTAACTCATCAGGTCTTTTAAATCTAAATAAACCTTTAGGAGCTTTACCAACTGCAGTTCTATATCCTTTTACTATATATGCTGTTTTCATAATCTTAATTTCTTAATGGTTTACCCGTTTTTAACATATGTTCTATGCGTTCTAATGTTTTACGCTCTGTACATAAACTCATAAATGCTTCACGCTCTAAGTCTAATAAATATTGCTCAGAGACATAAGTTGGTTCTGATAAATCACCACCGGCCATTACATAACCTAGTTTATTGGCAATTTTCTGATCGTGTTCAGAAGCATATTTACCGTGCACTAAACTATCTGTACCCACTAAAAACATACCCAAGGCTTGTTGACCCATAACGTACGCTTTTTTCGGCGCTGGTTGTGTATAGCCATCTTGTAACATTTGTAGAGCATGACGCTTCGCTGTTGCTATTTGACGGTCTTTATTCACTACAACAAGATCTTTATGTTCTTTAAAAAAGCCTAAATCAAAGGCTTCATGTGCAGAAGTAGCCACTTTTGCCATGGCAACATTGATAAAATAATCTCTTAGTTTATTTAGCTTTACATCATCTTTTAAAACATCTTCGGTAGCTCTTAAAGCCATTTCTTTTGAACCGGCTCCACCAGGGATGATTCCTACACCAAACTCTACCAAACCAATATATGTTTCTGCTGCTGCAATCACTTTGTCGGCATGTAGTGAGAGTTCACAACCACCTCCTAAGGTCATTCCATGAGGAGCAACAATGGTAGGGCAGGAAGAATAACGCAAACGCATTACCGTATCTTGAAAATACTTTACACTGTAATTTAACTCGTCATATTCTTGTTCAACAGCCATCATAAATACCATGCCTAGATTGGCACCTACGGTAAAGTTGGCGGCTTGATTTCCTAAAATCACAGCATCATATTCTGTTTCAGCCAAATCAATACCTTTATTAATGGCTTGTAATACGCCACCACCAAGGGTATTCATTTTAGATTGAAATTCAACATTTAAAACACCGTCACCCAAATGTTGAATGGAGGCATCGCTATTTTTCCATACTGTTTTAGCTTCTCTAATATTGTCGAGAATGATAAATGCGTCTTGACCAGGAATTTTTTCTTGCGCTTTAGAAGGAATTGAATAATAATATCGAGCGCCTTCTTTTACTGTATAGAATTTCTTAACTCCACTAGCAACCATTTCAGAAACCCATTTTGCAGGTTCTAAACCTTCTGCCTTCATCAATTCAATACCAGCTTCAATTCCAATTGCATCCCAAATTTCAAAAGGACCATGTTGCCATCCGAAACCAGCTTTTACGGCATCATCTAATCGGTATAATTCGTCAGAAATTTCTGGAATTCTATTTTGTGAATACGCAAATATGGCGGCAAAATTCTTTCTGTAAAATTCACCAGCTTTGTCTTTTCCCGTAATTAAAACTTTAAAACGATCAACTACATTGTCAATGCTTTTTGTAAGTTCTAAGGTTGCGAATCTGACTTTTTGTTTCGGTCGATATTCTAAAGTATTAAGGTCTAATGATAAAATTTCTCTTCCTTCTTTTTTATAAAACCCTTGTCCGGTTTTACTGCCTAACCATTTATTTTCCAACATGGTATTGATAAAATCTGGCAGCTTAAATGCATCGCGAGATTCATCATCAGGACAGTTTTCATAAACCCCATTGGCCACATGACATAAGGTATCAAGCCCAACAACATCAACCGTTCTAAACGTAGCTGACTTTGCTCTTCCAATTAGTGGTCCGGTTAATTTATCTACTTCTTCAACAGTTAAACCTATTTCTTTTACTTGATTTAACATACTCATAATGCCAAAAGTACCAATGCGATTTCCAATAAAAGCAGGAGTGTCTTTAGCCAAAACCGCTGTCTTTCCTAAAAACTTTTCGCCATACATCATCAGAAAATCAGTTACCTCTTGCTTGCAATTGGGTCCAGGTACTACCTCAAATAATTTTAAATACCTTGGCGGATTAAAAAAGTGAGTCACGGCAAAATGCTGCTGAAAATCTTCACTTCTTCCTTCATTCATAAAATGAATTGGAATTCCTGAAGTATTTGATGTAATTAAAGTTCCTGGTGTTCTGTGCTTTTCTATTTGTTCAAACACCTTTTGCTTAATGTCAAGGCGCTCAACAACGACTTCCATAACCCAATCAACTGCTGCAATTTTATGCAAGTCATCTTCGATATTACCTGTGGTAATTCGTGTTGCAAACTTCTGATTGTAAATAGGTGATGGTTTTGATTTTAATGATGCTTTTAAACTATCATTGACTAATCTGTTTCGTACCGCTTTGTTCTCTAAAGTAAGTCCTTTTGCCTTTTCAACATCAGTTAACTCACGAGGAACAATGTCAAGTAACAATACTTCAACGCCAATATTAGCGAAGTGGCATGCAATACCAGAACCCATAATACCAGATCCTATTATAGCTACTTTTTTAATTGGTCTTTTTTTCATTCTGAATTGTTGTGTTAATAGTTAAATTGCTTTACGCTCAACCTGATTAAAGATAGAGCGCTCGGCGATTAATTGATTTATTTTTTCAGTAACTTCAAAAAAGTGCTTTAACTTTTCTTCAGAAACATGCTCTTGAACTTTTTCATTAAAAGCAATTACCGATTCTCTAGAAACTTTCCGCATTTCTTTTCCGTAGTCGGTTAATTTTATAAGTACACTTCTTCCATCCTCTGGATGCTTTTCCCTATAAATAGCTCCTTTTTCTTCCATACTCTTTAATATACGCGAAAGGCTTGTTGGTTCCATTCCCATTTGCGGACCTAAAGAGGTTGAAGGGGTGCCGTTTTCATAATCTATGTTTAATAAAACAAAGGCTGTGGCCATGGTACTATTGTGCTTTGCGGCTTGTTCATTGTACATTTTTGCAACTGCTTGCCAGGTTGCCCGTAATGAATGGTCGATGGTGTTTTCCTTTTGCATATTTCAAAGATACAAAAAAAATACTATGCACGCATAGTATTATAAAAAAATTATAGACAAACAATTAATTCGTATTTAAGTCAAATGAATATCTTTGAACAAAATTTTAACTTATAGTATGAATAATTTATTGGTTGCAGAAAACATTGTGAAGAGTTTTGGAGAATTCAGAGCTTTAAATAATGTTTCAATTGAAGTGCCTAAAGGCAGTATTTTTGGATTGTTAGGGCCTAATGGAGCGGGAAAGACAACGCTGATTCGAATTATAAATCAAATTACCATGCCAGATGAAGGCTTAGTAACATTAGATGGAGAGCCGTTGAAAGCAGATCACATTAGAGATATTGGTTATTTGCCAGAAGAACGAGGTTTGTATAAATCAATGAAGGTTGGTGAGCAGGCACTGTACTTAGCACAATTAAAAGGATTGAGTAAAGCAGAAGCAAAAAAGCAGTTGAAATACTGGTTTGATAAATTTGAAATTGGCGATTGGTGGAATAAAAAAATTCAAGAACTGTCAAAGGGGATGGCACAAAAAATACAATTTATTGTAACCGTATTACACAGACCTAAATTGTTAATATTTGATGAACCCTTTAGTGGGTTTGACCCTATCAATGCCAACATGATCAAAGATGAAATCTTACAATTACGGGATGAGGGAGCGACCGTTATTTTTTCTACACATAGAATGGAATCGGTTGAAGAATTATGTGATCATATTGCATTAATCCATGAGTCTAATAAAATTCTTGATGGGAAGCTAATAGATATTAAAAGAGCTTATAAATCAAATTTGTTTGAAGTAGGATTGATTACAGAGAATAAAGAGCAGGTAACGCAACAGTTACAGGAGAAATTCCATTTAGAAGAGGCGACTTTTAGAACCATTAATGACGAGTTAAAATTTAATATAAAAATTGAAGATAAAGGTTCAGCGAATGAGCTGATTTCACATTTAACCGCTAAAGGAGAGTTGACTCATTTTGTTGAGGTGATTCCGAATGTGAACGATATTTTTATTCAAACCGTACAAAACAACTAACATGAATCATTTAAAGTTAATTACTAAAAGAGAATTCTTAAATAAAGTAAAGAATAAATCATTCATCGTCATGACTTTTTTGAGTCCAATAATTATGGTTGGTGTTTTTTCCTTAGTTTTTTATTTAACACAGTTAAATAACGATAATGTACGTACGATTTCTGTATTGGATGAGAGTCAATTATTTAATACCGAGTTTACGAACACAGAGAGTACAAAATATGATATTTTGACGAATATTGATTTAGAAACCGCTAAAAAACTTGTTAAAGAAGCAGGGAATTATGGGTTGCTTTATATTCCAAAAGGGGAGAATATTGATGCTATTGCGGATAAAATTAAATTTTATTCTGAAGATTCACCATCGTTAATCGTAATGGATAAAATTGAGGATAGGATTGAAGAGAAAGCGCGGAATATAAAATTAAAAAATTCAGGATTGGATCCTGAGCTAATTAACAGCCTTAAAGTTAAAATTAACACCAACTTAGAGACTTTTGAAGGAGAGAAAACATCGAAAATGGGCAGTGGCCTAAAGCTAATCTTTGGTGGTGCCGCTGGTTATCTACTGTTTATGTTTATTATCATATATGGAAATATGATAATGCGCAGTGTTATTGAAGAAAAAACAAGTAGAATTATAGAAGTTATTATTTCTTCTGTAAAACCTATTCAACTGCTATTGGGTAAAATATTTGGTACTTCCTTAGCCGGAATAACACAGTTTTTGGTGTGGGTGCTATTAGGTGGTATTTTAATGACGGTGGTTTCTGCAATTTTTGGGATTGATATGGTCAGTAGTCAAACAGAGCAACAACAAGAAATCCTCAATCAGGTTGCTAATAACCCTGCTGCACAAAATGAGATCAATATGCTATTTCAAGAGATCTTTAATTTACCCTTGGCAAACTTAATTATTATGTTCGTCTTGTTTTTTGTGGGTGGCTATCTTTTATATGCATCGTTGTATGCAGCCATTGGAGCAGCTGTAGATAATGAAACAGATACGCAACAATTTATGTTACCTATTATTATGCCATTAATGCTGGCCATTTACGTAGGTTTCTTTACTGTTATTGAAAATCCGCACGGAATGGTTTCGCAAGTATTTTCGTATATTCCTTTTACATCACCCGTTGTGATGCTCATGAGGATCCCCTTTGGAGTGCCTATATGGCAACAAGTAGTGTCAGTAGTGATACTTTTTGGAACCTTTTATGTCACCGTTTTATTTGCCGCTAAAATTTATAGAGTTGGTATTTTAATGTATGGTAAAAAACCAACGTATAAAGATTTATATAAATGGCTAAAATATTAGTTGAATTGGTTGTATTAATATAATAATTTAATAATTGTTGAAAAAGCACATTTTAGTAGCATTCCTTTTATGTTCCTGTTTCGCTTATAGCCAAGCACGAGATATTGCTGGCGTTGAGTATTCCGGATTTTTAGCGAAAAAAGGGGATCCAGATTTTTCAAGATTTAAGGTATGGCTAAATGTTCCAATATTCTTTAAAAACAAAAACCATATACTTATTTCTGGTTTGAAATACAGTAATATTAATCTCAACATGGATGGAGGTTATGGTTTTAATACAGCACCTTTAGATAGAATTCATGTGATAGAGTATTCTCTGGGCTATTTATATACTATTAATGAGAAGTGGAAGCTTATTGCGCAAATTACACCTTCTATTGCATCCAATTTAGAAACAAGTATTACATCAGAAGATCTTATTTGGAGTGGTGGTGTGTTATTTATAAATACCTTGAATAAAGAAAAAGAACGTAAGCTAACCCTCGGGTTGGTATATAATCAAACAATGGGAATTCCAGCACCTATCCCATTTGTTGTATATTCCAATCGACCAACAGAAAAAATTTCTTATACTTTGGGGGTGCCAATTACAAAGTTAAAATATCATTTTAATGAGGAAACAAGCTTCGAGAGTTTTATAACTTTAGATGGCTATTATGCAAATTTGAGTAATAATATTGCTATTAATGAGCAGATTGCTGAAAAAATTTCAATGACGGCAGTGGTACTCGGTGTGGGATATGAGCGGTATTTTGGCAAGCATTTAAACCTTTACATTAAAGGAGGATATACTATTCACAGTTCATTACGTTTATTTGAGAATATAAAAGACGAGGTTTTTAATTTTAATATTGATAAAAGCTTTATTTTTAGAACAGGCTTAAAATTTAATTTTTAATGGATCAAATAAGAGATTTTTTAAATTATTCACTTTCTTTTAGCAAAGATATTCAAATCTCTGTTAAAAATATTTTGGTTGTAATTTTTGCACTGATAATAACCACTTTTGTGTTAAGATTAATGCGTAAGATTATTACGAGAAACCTTCCAGATAGTAATAAAATAAAATTTGTTTCAGTATTTAGTTATTTAAGGTGGCTCATTTATTTGGTCATCTTTTTAGTGACACTACATACTGCAGGGGTTAATGTAACAGCGGTTTTTGCAGCATCTGCCGCATTGCTTATTGGGGTGGGTCTAGCATTACAAACGCTCTTTCAAGATATAATTTCAGGAATTTTTATTTTAGTAGATCAGTCTGTTCATGTCGGCGATATTATAGAATTGGAAGGTAAAGTAGGTAGGGTAGAAGAAATTAAATTACGAACTACAAGAGCGGTTAGTATTGATAATAAGGTATTGATAATTCCCAATCACTTATATTTAACCAATAGTCTTTATAATTGGACAGCTAATGGAATTGAAACGAGAGAGAGTGTTGAAGTAGGAGTGGCTTATGGTAGTGATGTGCTGTTGGTTAAGAAATTATTGTTGCAGGCCGCAAAAGCGCAAGGCACCGTTTTAGCCGAGCCGGCGCCAATGGTGCTTTTTACAGATTTTGCAGATAGCTCGTTGAATTTTAAAGTATCCTTTACTATAAATAATAGTTTTGAGGTGCGATTTACACAAAGTAATATTCGATTTGAAATTGATAAATTGTTTAGAGAAAATAATGTCACTATTCCATTTCCACAAAGAGATGTGCATATTTTTAACCCTTCAAGTTCCAAAGAGGGAACCTCAAAAGAAGGGTAATCATGGCATGTTTATTGAAATAAGAGAATTGATTATTAAAGTATAACTTAAAAAGTACCCATAAAAACTTCCTTTGCTTTATGAAAGTTTGGAAGTGGGCAAAATATGAGCAAAATATTAATTATTGAAGACGAGGCTGCAATACGTAGAGTATTGAAAAAAATTATTTCTGAAGAGAACGATAAATATCAGGTTGAAGAGGCTGAAGATGGTTTGTTGGGGATTGAAATGATTAAAAATAACGACTATGATTTGGTATTATGTGATATTAAAATGCCAAAAATGGATGGTGTTGAAGTTCTTGAGAAAACACAAAAAATAAAACCAGAAATACCCATGTTAATGATTTCTGGACATGGCGATTTAGACACTGCCGTACAAACAATGCGTATGGGTGCGTTCGATTATATATCAAAACCACCAGATCTAAATAGATTGTTAAACGCTGTACGAAACGCTTTAGATAAGAAGAGTTTGGTAGTTGAAAATAAACAGTTAAAGAAAAAAGTTAGTAAGAATTATGAAATGGTGGGTGATAGTCAAGCCATTGTTCATATTAAAGATATTATTGAAAAAGTTGCTCCAACGGATGCGCGGGTTTTAATAACTGGGAATAATGGAACTGGAAAGGAGCTGGTAGCACATTGGTTACACGAAAAAAGTGAGCGTTCTAAAGCACCAATGGTTGAAGTAAATTGTGCGGCAATACCTTCTGAACTGATTGAAAGTGAGTTGTTCGGACACGTAAAAGGATCGTTTACAGGTGCAAATAAAGATAGAGCAGGGAAGTTTGAAGCAGCCAATGGAGGTACTATATTTTTGGATGAAATAGGAGACATGAGTCTTTCAGCACAAGCAAAAGTACTGCGCGCACTACAAGAAAATAAAATTAGTCGTGTTGGAAGCGATAAAGATATTAAGGTAAATGTACGTGTTGTAGCGGCTACCAATAAAGATTTAAAAAAGGAAATTGCAGCGGGTAAATTTAGGGAAGATTTATACCATAGATTGGCAGTAATTTTAGTGCAAGTGCCAGCATTGAATGATAGGCGTGAAGATATTCCGTTACTCATTAAATTTTTTGCTGCAAAAATTGCAGAGGAACAAGGAAATGCGGTAAAATCATTTTCTGATAAGGCCATTCAAAAACTACAAGAATATGATTGGACTGGTAATATTCGCGAGTTACGCAATGTAGTTGAGCGGTTAATTATTTTAGGAGGTAGTGAAGTGTCTGAAGATGATGTAAAGCTCTTTGCTACTAAATAAGAGTTTCCAATAGAGAGTTTAGAAATAATGCGTTATTGTTGTTTGCCCTATGTTACTTTTTTGGTAGTAAAGAGACCTTGACAGATTGTTTTTAGTAAAGATTATTTTACAATATAACTAGATTTAACAGATTGATTTACAGAAAAATAACCTAAAGCATAATTGTTTTTGTTGGTTGTATTTAAAAGATTCCCTCTAACAGAGGCAGGAGCTGTAGAAAAAGGCCCGTTAGACCCTTGAGAATTCGCCAAAAGTTTGTCTAAATATTTTTGATACGCTTTGCTAATTCCATAAAGAGTAATAGCTATATACATGTCTTTTTTTAACTCTTCATCAATAAAGGTGAAGTTAAAATTATTAGACCCCACTTCCTCACTAAATTGTTCATCATCAAGGACGTTAAATTCAGGGATAATTCTAAAAGGAGTTTCTATTTTACTTAAATAGTAATTATCTACACCAATTTCATTATCAATATTTATGTTTAATTGAATTATCTCCTCAGTAAATGTAATAGTTTCCTGGTTAATAGTGTTGATGTCAACAATACTTGTGAAAATATCCGTTGCCTTGTATATTTCTCCATCAACAGTTACAGTGAGAAAATAGGTATTTCCTATAATTGGTTTAATAAAGTCTACCGCAGTATAAATACCATCCTCTTCGTCATTGGGAATGGCAGGATTTAAATCCAAAAAAGTTCCCATAGCCATTCCGTTTGCATCAGTCACAAAAACACTGGCTCCTTTTACTGGAGGGTAATTGTTGCTGTAATAACTTGTGGTTTCTGATAGTTTAATTCTTTGCGTTTTATAGCTATTATCGTCGTATTTGTCAACATCAATACTGGCTTCTATTACCAATCGTGGGTCTACATTTTCTAAGTCATCAATTATAATTTCTTCAGTACAAGAGGTTGCACTCACTATGACTAACATTAAGTAAATATATTTTTTCATAATTTTTAGAATTTAAAGTTAAAAGTCACAGCTGGAATCAAACCAAAAATAGAGAGTCTTTCAGTTTTGTTTATTCCAGTTTCAACATCTTGATTAAATAGAATTGACGAAGAATTTTTTCTATTATAAATATTATAGATACTAAAAATCCATGCTCCTTTAAATTTTTTGTTTTCGTATTTTCTAGGTTTGTAAGTTGCTGATATATCGAGTCTATGATACATCGGTAAACGAAAGGTGTTTCTAAGGCCATAATTGGGGATATTACTACCTAAATATTCATAACTTCCTGTAGGATATGAAACAGGTTGGCCTGTTTGTAGCGTAAAGTTGCTGTTGAAATTCCATGTATTAGATGGTTTGTAGCTTGTTAGCAAACTTAAATCGTGTGTTTTGTCATAACCTGTAGCATACCATTCACTATTGTTAATGCCAATCTCGGTAGAATTTCTCCCTTTGGTTTGTTGTTCAGAACGTGCAAGTGTGTAACTAACCCAGCCTCTGAATTTTCCTGTTTCCTTTTTAAATAATAACTCCAAACCATAAGCCCTAGATTTTCCTGCTAAAACTACCGACTCTATAGCTTCTTGTGCAATTAAATCTGCACCATCAATATAATCTAACCGATTTTTAACTGTTTTTCCAAAAATTTCGGCAGTCAATGTATATTTATTATTAAAGTCTTTATTGTATCCAAATGCAATTTGATCAGACAATTGTGGTTTTAGATGTTCGCCACTTGGGGTCCAAATATCTAATGGTGATGGAGATTGAGTATTGGAAATTAAATGTAAATACTGAGCCATTCTTTGATAACTGGCTTTGATAGAACTAGTCTTGGTTAAACTATAAGCAATAGAAAAACGAGGTTCAAAATTTACGTATGTTTTTAAAATTTTACTTCGACTAAAATCTTTTTGCCCTATAGGAGTTGCCTGTTCATATATTTCTAACTCTTCGTTATAAATAACAGGGCTGTCCGCGTAACTATTTTTGTTTTTTTCACCCATTCTAGAAAACGCTGTAAACCGTAAACCATAACGTAAATCAACGCGTTCATTTAGTCTTTGTTCTACGTCTATATAAACCCCAGACTCGATAGCGTATTTTTTAGCAATTTGATTTTCTTCTATACCGCTATCTGCCCCATTAGGTTCTATTTTTCCCGGATTAAATTGATGAACAATGGTATTGATTCCGTATTCAATCGAAACATTGTCATTAAAATATTGTTTCAAATCATATTTAAAGTTGATATTTTGCAAACCAGAATTCCATTGAAAGCCAACAAAATCTAGTTCTAATCCATAGTAGTATTTGCTGAATATTAGAGATAGATTGGAAAACAATTGATTGTTAAAGACATGATTCCAACGAATGTTTCCAACGGCATTCCCATAAGTATTGATAAAGGAATTGGATAGAGAAAACACATCTTTGCCAAAATAACCTGATACATAAAGTTTGTTATCATCATTTATTTCCCAGTTCACTTTGGTATTTAAATCATAAAAATAGGCCGTATTATCATTGTCAGGCATAATAATAGGTATGAATAAATCGGCATAAGATCTACGACCACTTAAAAAGAAGGAAGCCTTGTTTTTAACAATTGGACCTTCCAATGTTAAACGAGACGAAATACTTCCAATGCCTCCATTTCCATGGAAATTGTATTTGTTTCCATCCTTTTGATGAACATCTAATACAGATGAAATTCTACCGCCATATTTGGCTGGAATCCCTCCTTTAAATAACTTTAAATCTTTTATGGCATCTGCATTAATTACTGAGAACAATCCAAATAAATGAGAGGTGTTAAAGAGCGTAGCTTCATCTAACAAAACGAGGTTTTGATCGGCACTGCCACCACGAACATTAAAGCCAGATTGCCCTTCACCCGCGGTGGTAACTCCAGGAAGTGTAGTAATGGATTTTAGAACATCTACTTCACCTAAAATAGCAGGAATTTCTTTTATGGTTTGAGCGGTCATTTTATTTACACTCATTTCTGCTTTTCGGATGCTTATTTTTTCAGTAGGGCTAGTTAACACAATTTCGTCTAAACTCTCAACATTTTCAGACAATGAAAAGTTTATAGTTTGATTTTTATTCAGATCAATATTTTTAGTAATTGTCTTGAAACCTATATATGAGATTTCAATGGTGTGTACTCCTTCAGAAAGAGTTAAAGAATAAAATCCGTACTCATTGGTTACGGTTCCTTGATAGTTATTTTTATCTATAATACTAACACCAATTAAAGTCTCTCCTGAGCCTGCATCGTCAATAGTACCGCTAATGGTCTATTTTTCTTGCGAATTAATGCCAATAGAACATAGGAGATTAAATAATATTAGGAGTTTTTTCATAAATAAACTTGATTATTTGTTGTCATGCTTTAATGACGCTCAGCTACCTTTAAGTTAATACAACTTGATAACCTTAATTTAGTTTAATTGAATGTGTTTCAATTCAATTAAGTGAATGCATTTTTAATAATATAACTTTTAATGCGTACTGTTTTTAAAGACTAATGTAGGTACTTCAATAGTGTTTATTAAATTAAAAGTAGTACTTGGGTCAAAAATTTTACCCCAAAAATCTCTTTTAGAAGTTGTGAAACACACGCAATTAAACTTTGGCTTTTTTATGTTTATTTCTGCAGCAATATAGTCCTTGATCGTTGTGTCTAATCGCTTGTGTGTAATTTTTGTAGATTCAATTTCAGACTTTAGAAAGGATACCCATTTTGATTGTGCTGCAGAGGCTTCTGAAGTTGAAAAATGAACGAGTTCAATACGCTTTTCTGTAAAGCTTTTTGCTAACCACTGAATATGATTAAAATTATCGTCAGAAAAAGTGGTGAAATAACAAAAGTTGTCTAAATTTTCATATAACTGATTTTCGGGAATAATCAACATAGGTACTTCTGAAACATTCTTAAAAAGCTGTGCAAAAACTTCGTTATTTTGGACATGTGAATTGTTAAAAATGGCTTGACGCATAATGATTAAATCTATTTTCTCTTCATTGATGAATTTTTGTATAGATTCTTCAATATTTCCACGCATTATTTTTAACGAAACCCATTCAGCGTCAATCACATCTTTTGTGGCGGTGTGTATAAACGATTCTATTTCTTTTCTTTTTGAAAGATCTGCTTGATTTATTCTAAACTCAACTTTATTAAAATAATAAGGAGACGATACAAAAATGGGGTCGTTATTCGGTTCAATTTGTAGGACATGTAATTTTAAATTCAAATCGTTACACAAACTACTTGCGTATTTCAATAGAAATTTTGAGTTACCGTCTATATTGCCAATAAGTAATACATGTTTCATACGTTCCACTTTTTATGAGTTTGTAAAATTACCACTTTCCCATTTGGTATCTAATCCACTCTTGTTTTAAAATTACTACTTACTTAAAAATGATTAAATCGCTCCAGTATTTTTACTAGTGTTTATTTATCATTGCTTAACACATTTTCTAATGCTGTTAATCTACCATCAATATTTGTTGGAATATCCAAGCCTAAAATTTTACACATCAATGGATAAATATGGATGTTTTTTACCGATGGAATAATATATCCTTTTTTAAAGGCAGGACCATTAGCATAAAAGATACCCTGCATTTCTTTATTATCAGGATGATAACCATGAACACCAACTACAGTCTCAGCATTCTTTTTTCGGTACTCAATACCCCTTTTGGACGAAAAGTAATAGCCATTATCTGGGATTATTTGAATTGCACCCCAATTTTTATTTTTCGGGATATATTCAAAGCCAGGTGTATTGATCGTTTTATAAACTTTAAAATTAGTTTCCTTTGCTTTTAATTGTTGAAAGATCGCTTCGGTTTGATCCTTGTTTTTTGGGTGAATATTTAGCAATGCCCCATTGTCTATTGTCAAAAACAAATCGTCGTCCTTAATAATCTCTGTGGGTATAAAGTTACTAATTGAAACGGGAGCCATACCGTGATCAGACACAATAATAATGTTTACAGGCAATCCTGATTTTTTCACTCCATCAAACAAAGTACCCAATGTTTTATCTAAGGCGAACAAGGTTTTTTGCAATTCTTCATCATTATTGGGGCCAAATGAATGACCCGTATCGTCCATGTTAGAAAAATACATGGTTATTATGTGTGGCCTGTTTTTTGGAGGCAACTGCAGCCAATTTATCGCTTGAGCAACTCGAACATCATTTTTAATGCTCCCATCATATTTGTGAAAATAAGTAGGACTTAGATTTTGAATATTGGCTTCTGAACCTACAAAGAAATAACTGGCAGAAACCATATTTGCTTTGTCGGCTTGGATCCAAATTGGTAATCCTCCATAAAAAGTTCCGTCTTCAACCATAACACGATCTCTAATACTATAGGTCAAATTCTTCTTGTAATCATAAAAGGAGTTTCCAATGATACCGTGCTTATCCGGATACATTCCCGTTGCAATGGAATAATGATTAGGAAATGTTTTTGAAGGAAATGAAGGAATCAGCGACTCAGCTCGTACACCATTTTTTATAAAATTACTTAAATGCGGAGGTTTGAATCGCTCCACATAATCCCATCGAAACCCATCTAGAGAAATTAAAAGCACATAGGGTTTTTCAAGTGAATTTTTCGAATTGATCGTTGGCTTTTTATTGGATAATTCTGCGCCAGACTTACATGACAATAAGACCGCCATATTTAGTAGTAAAATCAGTAGAAGTAACGATTTCTTTTTTGTCATTGAATGGATGTTAATTTTAATGGTCTTGTATTGAATTTTAATAAGTTTATGTCATTTACTGCCTAGTAAACGAAGTTCGACTATTTTTTTAAAAAGTCAAAAAATACTTTTTAAAAATGGGTCATTCGCAATAAGCGATCAGTATTGTTGCTGATGTTAAATACACTACTTTTTGTAAAAATGTATGTAATTATCTGTATTTTTATTTTTTTAAAACCAAACCCTAATGTAAATAATGAAAAAAAGTATCGTATTATGTATCGCATTTATGTGCACTAATCTATTTTTTGCGCAGCAATCTGATGAAAACACAACTCAAATACCAACCCCAAATTACAGATTAGCCTCAAAATTTTCACCTGAAAATTTGGCAAAATTAGTACACTCCACAGAGGTAAGACCGCATTGGCTTAAAAACGGAAATCGTTTTTGGTATCAATACAAAACAACCGATGGATCTAACTATTATTTGGTAGATGCTGACCGACGGACAAAAGCGAAATTATTTGACAATGAAAAAATGGCCAGATGGCTCACACAAATTACAAAGGATCCTTATGATGCGAAACATTTACCGCGCTTCAATTTTAAATTTGTTAAAAATGAAACAGCCATTCGTTTTAGAGTAACTTCAACAGAAAAAATACCAGCAGTAGACGATAAGGTTTCCAAAAAAGATTCGACCACCACAAAAAAAGGTGCTAAGAAAAAGCCCAAGATGGAACCGAAAGTGTATCATTTCGAATACCGTCTAGGAAGTAATTCTTTAACTGTTGTTGATACTAAAAAGGAAGAGAAAAAACCTTGGGAAAAATGGGCAAATATTGCACCTGATAGTTCCATTGTGTTATTCTCTAAAAATTACAACCTCTATTGGATGGATAAATCGAACTTTTTAAAAGCTGTTAAAGATGAAAAAGATTCGACCATTATTGAAAATCAATGGACTACTGATGGTGTAGAGAATTATGGCTACGGCGGTGGTGGAAGAGGTGAAAATAACGAAACAAAAGAGGAAAAAAAAGACGATAGAAAAGCCCTTCGGGGAGTCTGGTCTCACGATTCGAATAAATTTGTTTTTCAACGAACAGATGCTAGAATGTTAAAAGATTTGTGGGTGATTAACTCAGTAGCAAAAAAAAGACCAACGCTAGAAACCTATAAGTACCATATGCCTGGAGAACAGGAATACTCTAAAAATGAATTGTTGGTTTTTGATATGTCTTCTAAGAATATTACACAAGTAAAATTGGATACTGCGAAGCAACAAAATGTCTCTGTATATCGAGCTCCTAGGAAACAGTCGGATGCTGATGATGATTTTCAGCCATCTCTATTGCTTTCTAAACAAGGAAAAATCTATTTCAATACCATAAGTAGAGATCGAAAGAAACTGGATATTTGTGTGGCGGATAGCAATACTGGAGAGGTAACAGTTTTAATTGAAGAACGCTTTAATACCTATATTGAATCCAGACCATTGGTACTATTTAATAATGAAAAAGAAATATTACACTGGGCCGAACGAGATGGCTGGGCACATTTTTATTTATATGATGTACAAGGCAACTTGAAACAACAAGTAACAAAAGGATCTTATCATGTAAACAGTTTTGTGAATATCGATGAGAAAGAACGTGTTTTGTATTTTACAGCGAATGGTGTTTCTAAAAATCAAGACCCATATTATGAGCATTTATACAGAATTAATTTGAATGGATCTGGGTTAAAAGATATCAGTGCTGGAGATTTTACTACACAAACGAGTATGTCTGATTCGCATAGTTATTTTGTAAGCAATTATTCACGAGTAAATTCAGTGCCAAAATCTGAACTGCGGACTAATAATGGCACCGTAATTATGCAGTTAGAAGAAGCAGATTTGTCACAATTATTGACTACAGGATATCAATTCCCTGAACCTTTCAAAATGAAAGCAGACGATGGTATTACGGATATTTATGGTGTCATGTACAAACCCTATGATTTTGATGAGAATAAAAAATATCCGTTGATAGAATATGTTTATCCCGGACCTCAAACAGAAGCGGTAGATAAATCGTTTTCTATACGAATGAATAGAACAGGAAGAATGGCGCAAGTTGGATTTATAGTGGTTACTTTAGGAAATAGAGGAGGAAATCCAAATCGTTCTAAATGGTATCATAATTATGGTTATGGAAATTTAAGAGATTATGGATTGGCAGACAAAAAGTATGTTGCCGAACAATTGGCAGATAAATACCGCTTTATCAACATAGATAAAGTTGGAATTTTTGGGCACTCTGGAGGTGGATTTATGTCGACAGCAGCCATGTTGGTATATCCTGATTTCTTTAAAGCAGCGGTATCTTCATCTGGTAATCACGACAATACCATGTATAATAGTTGGTGGAGTGAAACACATCACGGAGTTCAAGAAGAGGAAGAAGCCGATGGCACGATTAAATACAAATACGATATTGATAAAAATCAATCATTGGCAGCGAACCTAAAAGGCAATTTAATGTTGGTGACGGGAGATATCGATAACAATGTGCATCCTGGAGCTACCATTCGAATGGCCAATGCCTTAATTAAAGCCAATAAACGTTTTGACTTTATGTTAATGCCCGGGCAACGACATGGTTATGGAAGTATGACAGAGTATTTCTTTTGGTTAAAAGCCGACTATTTTAGTAAGTATTTACTGGGTGTTGAAGCGACCAATGTAGATATGCTTGAGGTGAATAGAGACCAACCAAAAAAATAGGGCGTAAAAGCAATTTAGTATAAAGAATCTCAGTGCTCATTCCACTGAGATTTTTTTTACCCTATATTTTTTCCTGTTTGAGAATGTTCAAGGCAAATGCATCAATATTCTCATTTACTTCATTAGGAATGATACTATCTTCAATCCACGCATGTATGGCGCCTAAATAGGGCATTCCTAAATAGTTAGCACTTTCAATAAAAGGCATCGTAAAACCAGTTTTTAGATCATTGGCGTTACTCACACTTAAAACGGCTATTTGTTTGCCGCGTAACTTTCTACCCAATGTTTTGTGTGTTTCTAACAAGTCAGAAATTCTATCAAAAAAAACTTTTAATAAGCCACTCATAGCATACCAATAAACAGGTGTTGCAAAAACAATGACTTCATAGTTTATTAGTTCTTCCATTAGTGGAATAAAGTCGTCATCAGCGTTGTTAAATTCGTAATCAAAATGCCCAATGTTTTTAGATTTTAAATGAACTATGTCGAACTGATAGGTAGTGTTTAGGTACTTAATAACCTTAGAAGTATCTCCATCGATTCTGGAACTACCATTGACTACCACTGCTTTGTTTTTCATGAATGCAAGTACGTTATTTATTGATCTTAGTTGGCCACTTTATGATAGAAATAATTAATAAGACGAGTGATAAAAACTATAAGATAGTTTAATTGATGACGTATTATTTTTATCTTTAGCTTTTAAATAACAATTATGAATATCAACTCCTATAAAGTTACCAATAAGATAGTCTTAAAAGACAGTACGACCAAAGAAGTAATTCCCGTAGCAAAGAAAAAATTGAAAAAAGCTAGAAAATACATTAGCCATTTACAAGATACCATGTACGCACATGGTAAGTACAGTATGCTGGTTTGTTTGCAAGGTATGGATACTTCAGGAAAAGACAGTTTGATTCGCGAAGTGTTTAAAGATGTAAATGCGCGTGGGGTGGTGGTACATAGTTTTAAAGTTCCTACAGAAAATGAATTGAAACATGATTTTTTATGGCGCCATTATATTGCCTTACCAGCACGAGGTAAAATAGGAGTGTTTAACCGAACCCATTATGAAAATGTACTGGTTACTAGAGTTCATAAAGAATATGTTTTAGGTGAAAATATACCTAAGGTTCATAGTATTGATGATTTGAATGCAGCTTTTTATCATGAACGTATGGAAGCAATTAATGATTTTGAGAAACATATTGCGTCTAATGGAACCATTATTTTGAAGTTCTTCTTAAACCTTTCAAAGAAAGAACAGGCCAATAGATTATTGCGTCGGATAAATTTGCGCGAAAAAAATTGGAAATTTTCGGCTGGAGATTTGAAAGAACGAAAACTGTGGGATAGCTATCAAGACTGTTATGAAGATTTGCTAAACAGAACATCAAAAGAGTATGCTCCTTGGTATATCGTTCCTGCGGATGATAAGCAATCAGCAAGACTGATAGTAGCAACCACTATTTTAGAAACTTTAAAGGGCTATGAAGACATCGAAGAACCAGAATTAGATGACGAAACCAAAGCAAAATTGGTTGAATACAAAACACAATTAGAGAGCGAACAACAATAGCTTATACTAAACTATTAATTAAAATTAACGAATGAAGATATTAACCCTAGCACTGTTTTTTTTAGGAACCACCCTTATTGCGGAGTCACAAGTTATAGTTAATGACTCGGTACAAATTAGAAAAATATACACTGAAGCCCTTACCAAAGGGAAAAGCTATGATTGGCTCAAGTATTTATCAAATACGATCGGACCACGTTTAGCTGGATCTGAAGGCGATAAAAAAGCCGTTGCATGGGGAGAAGCGGCATTAAAAAAATTAGGATTGGATTCTGTCTGGTTACAACCCGTTACCGTACCGCACTGGGAAAGAGGCGCAAAAGAAGAAGCGCATATAGAAACACAATACGGTCAATTTAAAGTGGCTATTTGTGCATTGGGAGGTTCAATAGCCACTCCAGAAAACGGAATACTGGCGGAAGTTATTGAAGTGAATAGTTTAGATGAAGTAGAAAAACTAGGTGCTAAAGTAAAAGGTAAAATTGTTTTTTATAACAGGCCAATGCCAGCGGCTAGTATTGAAACGATGCGGGCTTATGGTGCTAGTGTAGACCAACGGGTACATGGTGCTAGAGTAGCAGGTAAATATGGTGCCGTTGCTGCAATTGTACGTTCCATGAACTTAAGCATCGATGACTATCCTCATACCGGTACTATGAACTATGGAGACATTAGTGATGACCAAAAAATTCCGACTGCTGCCATTAGTACAAACGCGGCAGAAACCTTAAGTGAATTTTTAAAGCACCAAGATAAAATAAAAGTAAAATTTTATTTTAAGCAAAGCTGTAAAACATTACCAGATGCTACATCATACAATGTTATTGGTGAGTTAAAGGGCAGTCAGTTTCCAAATGAAATTATGGTAGTTGGCGGACATTTAGATTCATGGGATTTGGGAGATGGTTCTCATGATGATGGTGCTGGAATAATACAGTCAATGGAAGTCTTGAATTTGTTTCAGCAACTCAAAATAAAACCAAAAAGAACCTTGCGTGTGGTGTTATTTGCCAATGAAGAGAATGGTGTTTTTGGAGGGAAAGAATATGCTAAAATTGCAGAAGAAAAAAATGAAAAACACGTCGTTGCTTTGGAATCTGACTCTGGAGGGTTTACGCCGCGAGGGTTTGGTTTTACTTGTAATGACGCAAACTTTAAGCAGATTTTAAGTTGGAAAAACCTATTTGTTCCTTACAATCTACATATTTTCGCTCGTGGAGGCGGTGGGGCGGATATTGGTCCACTTAAAAAAGGAGATAATGTGTTGTTGGGCTTGCGGCCAGACTCACAGCGTTATTTTGATTACCATCATAGTGCATTGGATACTTTTGATAAAATCAATAAACGTGAATTGGAGCTAGGAGCAGCTAGTATGGCATCAATTATTTACTTGTTTGATACCTACGGAATAAAATAACTGACCAAAGTGACTTTGCTTACTACACAAACTTTAGAATAACAAACAGTGACTGATGAAAAGCATAAAAAGACTATTTTTAATTTCTTCTATTTTAATTTTTCATTCATGTATTTCGGTAAAACAAACAACACAAGTTAGCCGAACTACAGATGATGGAAAAATAGATTTTACTTTTCTGCAATTAAATGACGTATATGAAATTGCACCTTTAGAGGGAGGAAAAGTTGGAGGAATGGCCAGAGTGGCTACACTCAAGAAAGAACTGATCACAGAAAATTCAAATACTTTTACATTTTTAGCAGGCGATTTTTTGAGTCCATCACTTTTAAGCACCATAAAACATGAAGGTGAGCGAATAAAAGGGAAGCAAATGGTGGAAGCCATGAATGCTGTAGGTTTTGATCTTGTAACTTTAGGCAATCATGAGTTTGACGTGACTAAAAGTGAATTGCAAAAACGATTGAATGAATCAACTTTTGCCTGGACATCAGCGAATGCACGTCAAAAAATTTGTGGAGAGACGTACCCTTTTTATAAAGAGAGAAATGGGATTAAAGAATTTGTGTCAGATACTTATATTATCGAAGCCACAGATGCAGATGGAACTAGCATTAAGATTGGCTTTTTTGGAGTGGTATTGCCTTCCAATCCGCAAAATTATGTTGAATACAAAGATATATACGAACAATCTAAACGTGCCTATACTGCGTTAAAAAGTAAGGTGGATGTTGTATTTGGGCTAACACATTTGGAACTAGAGCAGGATAAGGAAATTGCTGAATTGTTGTCAGATATTCCCCTAATTATGGGAGGACATGAACATAATAATATGTTGATTGAAGTTGGAAAAACTAAAATAGCCAAAGCTGATGCGAATGCAAAAACGGCGTATATCCATAGAATTCATTACAATAAAAACACCAAAGAAATAACGATAGATTCAGAGCTGAAACCCATTAATGAACAGCTTGCGCTGGATATTTCGGTCAACCGCATTGTGACCAAGTGGGATGATATACTTGAAAATCAAATTAAAGAGATCATTTCAAACCCAAAAGATATTATTTACACTACTGATGTTCCCTTAGACGGAAGAGATATTCCTTCTAGAAGTAAACAAACAAACTTAGGGACACTCATTACAAAAGCAATGGCACACGGTTATAATGATGCCGTTGATTGTGCTCTTGTAAATGGAGGGTCTATCCGTTTGGATGACCAATTAGAAGGCGCTATAAATAGTGTTGACGTTTTTAGAGTATTGCCCTTTGGAGGCAGTATTTTAAAAGTTGATTTGAAAGGAAATCTCCTTAAAGATGTACTCGATTATGGTAAAGATCATGCGGGGAGCGGTGCTTATTTACAACAATATTTAGCTGATTATGACGAGGGATCAAAGACTTGGAAAGTGAATGGTAAGCCGCTTGACCTAACTAAAATTTACACAGTTGCTTTTAGTGATTATCTTTTAAAAGGATATGACATTCCTTTCTTAAAACCTGAAAACAAAGATGTTTTAAAGGTTTATGTTCCTGATAGCAAGGAAGTTGCTTTTGATATTCGGAAAACTATTGTTTCGTATCTAAATACGTTGTAGAATTATAAAACATTAAATGTCAATTTGTTATAATTTTATTTAAATTTATTCTAAATAATAGTTGTCAAAATAAAATACGTTTATATCTTTGTTGCTTAATTAATTTATTATTTATATTAAGTCTAAATAAAGATAAAATGACAAAAATCAAACTATTCACAATTTTTATTTTTTTAACGAGTATTTCTTTTGCTCAAACTGCACCAGATTCATTAAATACAAACCCTCAAAATCAACAAAACGCTGCACAACGGATACTGTCCGGTAATATAAAAACAGGAGTTACTGTTGGGGGGTATGGAGAAATAACATACAATCAACCAGAAGGGGAAAATGGAGAATTAGATGTTCAACGATTGGTATTGTTGTTTGGATATAAATTTGACAATAAAACACAATTCATTACTGAAGTTGAATTTGAACATGTGAATGAAGTGTTTGTTGAACAGGCATTTTTACAATATAGTATAACTGATAACATCAATTTAAGAGCAGGATTGATGTTGGTGCCAATGGGCATCATTAATGAATATCATGAACCAACAACTTTTAACGGTGTTGAAAGGCCTAGTGTTGATGGAAGTATAGTACCTACTACATGGCGTGAAATTGGATTTGGAGTTTCTGGAAAATTAGACAATGCTTCGCTACGGTATCAAGTCTATGTAATGAATGGCTTTGCTTCAGTAAATGGTTCAAAAGTATTAGGCGGTTCAAACGGATTGCGTAATGGTCGTCAAAAGGGAGTTCAATCTACAATTAATAAACCAACCTTTTCTGGTAAAATTGATCATTACGGTATTCCTGGATTGCGATTGGGGCTTTCAGGATATTTTGGAAGAACTCAAGCTGCTCAAGCCGTAAAGCATATTGAAGGATCTGATGTGGGAATTGCCATGGTGGGATTGGATGCACGTTATTCTTTTCAACGCTTTACAGCGCGAGGCCAATTTATAAATACAACCATTTCAAATTCAGAAGCATATAACGATTTGAACAATGCCGACTTAGGAAGTGAACTTAGAGGATGGTATTTAGAGACGGCATATAATTTGTTGCCTCAAACTAAACAACAACAATTAATTGCTTTTGCACGCTATGAAGATTTTGATACCCATTCAGCAGTGGCTGGTGATTTAGTAAGAAATATGTCTTATAACAGAGATCAATGGACGCTTGGTTTAAGTTATAAGCTGGCACCAGGAGCCGTTGTTAAAGCAGATTACCAATTAAAAAATGACGCTGCCGATACGAATTCAAATCAATTAAATTTCGGAATCGGAATTTGGTTTTAAATCTTTTTTTTGTTTCTAAAACTGAAATGGGACTCTAAATTTCCGTTTCAGTTTTTTTTTGTTTTTATTTAGATTTATTATAAATAAATAATTAATTTTGTCACATGAAGCATAACAAGCCATTTTTAATTCTAGTTTTCACCTTATTTTTAGGGCTAATGTCTTTCCAGATAGCTTACCAATTTCCTTCAAATATTCAGAAAAAAATAAAAAAGGAAATTACAGCATCTTTTCAAATAGAAGACTACCGGTTAGAGCAAGTTGTCGTTTCTGATAATATAAACTCTAGACTTAAATCATCGGTTCATAAAAAGAGCTTATTTAAGATTGTTTTTAAGAACCAATTACTTGGTTATGCATTTATAGATAAAGCTTCGAGTAAAACTGATGAGTTCGATTATTTGGTATTGTTTGATTCAGAATTGATAATTAAAAAAGCAAAAGTATTGGTGTATAGAGAAGATTATGGAGGAGAAATTGGCAGTAAACGTTGGTTAATGCAATTCATCGGTAAAACAAGTGAAGATCGTTTAAAATATGAGAAGGATATTATAGCAATTTCTGGTGCTACTATTTCTGCCAACTCAATGACAGTAGCAATCAATAACGTATTAATATATGTTGATGAACTTCACAAGTATAAAGTGTTATAATAACAATGGAATTGAATGGATTACTTGCGAAATTTCCCACTAAAATAAAAGTTCTTATTGGAGCATTTTTAGTGGTATTGAGTATTGGTTTTTATACAGGACTCTTATTTGTGAACGAAACTTCTTCTGCAAAACCAACAAGTATTGAAGAACACTATTTAGGGAATGAAAATAAAGAGGAGGCTTCCGTAATGAAATTTAAAAAATCGCCTAAAGAAATGCTTACCATTGTGCATACACATATCCTTTCAATGTCGTTTATTTTCTTTTTTATAGGTTTGATTTTAGTAACAACCAAGTTAAATAGCAGGTTAAAATTATTTTTAATGATTGAACCATTTGCTTCAGTACTTCTAACATTTGGAGGTATTTATTTTCTTTGGAAAGGACTGTTGTGGTTTAAATATATTGTTATCTTATCTGGCGTATTAATGACTTTAACATTTACGGTATCTACGCTTATTATTTTCTCACAACTAATTAAAAAAAACAACGAGATATGTCAATAACTATAGCAGATTTATTAAAAGGTGAAAAAGCGATCATCAAACATTTTGTAGATACAGATATACCATTAAAATTAATTGAAATGGGCTGTATTGCAGGTAATTCTGTTGAGTTGGTACAGAAGGCTCCTTTAAAAGATCCGTTATACTTAAATATCAATGGTACTTTTTTAGCCATCCGTAAAGAAATTGCTACTCAAATAACGGTTGAGAAGATATGAGTGAGCAAATAAAAGTTGCCTTGGTTGGAAATCCAAATACAGGTAAAACTTCACTTTTTAATATTTTAACTGGCTTAAACCAAAAAGTTGGTAATTATCCAGGTATTACCGTAGACAAAAAAGTTGGGACAACTAAATTATCAGCGTCAACGAAAGCACAGGTAATTGATTTGCCTGGTGCCTACAGTCTGAACCCAAGCTCTTTAGATGAAGATATTACTGTAAAAGTACTTTCAGACACCTCCAATAGCAATCACCCTGATGTAATTATTGTAGTTGCTGATGTTGAAAATTTAAAGCGTAATTTATTTTTATTTACACAAGTAAAGGATTTAGGAATACCCACCATTCTTGCAATTAATATGCAAGATCAAATGAAAAACAGGGGAATTTCAATTGATATTGAAAATTTAGAAAAAGATCTTGAGACAAAAATTGCCTTAATTAGTTCTAAGAGAAATAAAGGGATTTATAAATTAAAAGAGCTTATTTTAAACTATAAAGCGGTTTCTACGAAGCCGTGTTTTGTCCCTTCAGCTGGCCTTTTAGATAAAGAGGGTTTGCAAGAAAATCAAAAAAGTCACCGTGAAACAATTAAGCGATATCAATTTCTAACAGGTGTTTTAACCAAAAGTTATGGCATTGATAAAGCCAAAGTAAAAAATTTAAGAAGTAGGTTAGATGCGATATTAACGCATCATATTGCGGGGTATATTATTTTTTTCACCATCTTATTTACAATTTTTCAAGCCCTGTTTTCTTGGTCAGAGATTCCGATGGATTTTATTGATGCTAGCTTTGCTTCGATGAGTGAATGGATTAAGAATGAACTGCCCTCAGGTGCGTTCACCAGCCTCTTGGCAGAAGGTGTTATACCGGGTATTGGTGGCGTTGTAATATTTATACCTCAAATTGCCTTTTTGTTTTTGTTCTTAGCGGTTTTAGAAGAAAGCGGTTATATGAGTCGGGTGGTTTTTTTAATGGATCGAGTGATGAAGCGCTATGGTCTTAGCGGTAAAAGTGTGGTTCCACTAATCTCAGGTACGGCCTGTGCAATTCCGGCGATAATGGCTGCTAGGAACATTGAAAGTTGGAAAGAACGTTTAATTACAATATTAGTAACGCCATTTACCACCTGTTCTGCAAGAATACCGGTTTATGCTATTATTATTAGTTTGGTGATACCCAATGAACGCGTTTTAGGCGGGATTATAAACTTACAAGGTCTCGTGTTGATGTTGTTGTACATGCTTGGTTTTGTGACGGCCATTGGAGCGGCCTATATCTTAGATAAGATTTTAAAGATAAAGTCGAAATCGTACTTTATTATCGAAATGCCAGATTACAAATTACCTTTGTTTAAAAATGTATTTTATCATATGGTTGAAAAAACAAAAGCATTTGTTTTTGAAGCGGGTAAAATTATTCTAGCCATATCAATTTTATTGTGGGTGTTGGCATCTTACGGACCTGGAAACGATTTTAAAAATGCTGAAAGTATTGTGAAAAATGAATTTAGAAATTTACCAGAAGACGAACTCAATGCAAAAGTAGCTTCTTATAAATTGGAAAATTCCTACATAGGTATTTTAGGTAAAGGAATTGAGCCTGCGATACGGCCATTGGGGTACGACTGGAAAATAGGTATTGCATTAATTACCTCATTTGCGGCAAGAGAAGTATTTGTAGGGACATTGGCTACTATTTATAGTGTGGGCTCTGATGAGGAAATATCTATTAAAAATAAAATGGCTAAAGAAATAAACCCGAGAACATTAAAGCCTGTTTATAATTTTGCAAGTGGTATTTCACTATTGTTGTTTTATGCGTTTGCTATGCAGTGTATGAGTACAGTGGCGATTGTTAAAAGAGAAACGAATGGTTGGAAATGGCCTATGATACAACTATTTGGGATGACATTATTTGCTTATATTTCAGCTTTAGTTGCCTATCAAATTTTAAAATAAAATGGAAGTAATACAAAATATATTGGTAATAATATCAGCACTTTTTGCTGTATGGATTATCTATTCAAAATTCTTTAAAAAGAAACATAAAGCAAAAAGTTGTGGAAATAATGGCTGCGGTTGTTAAATTAATGAAAGTAACAACACTAATTCTTTTTTTAATTAGTACATTTGCACGCAATTAAATTCTAATTGCACCATGGTATCTCACAACTCAAAATTTGTCGGCGAAGGATTAACATATGACGACGTATTATTAGTCCCAGCATATTCAGAAATTCTTCCTAGAGAAGTCAACCTTCAAACAAAATTCACAAGAAACATCACTATTAATGTACCTATAGTTTCAGCAGCTATGGATACCGTAACTGAGTCGGCTATGGCCATTGCAATGGCACGTGAAGGTGGTATTGGAGTTTTACATAAAAACATGTCTATTGAGCAGCAAGCGCTAGAAGTGCGGAAAGTCAAGCGTGCAGAAAGTGGAATGATTATCGATCCTGTTACACTGTCTTTAACAGCATGTGTATTAGATGCAAAACAATTGATGAAAGAGCATAGTATAGGAGGTATTCCTATTGTGAATGATGAAGGTACTTTGAAAGGGATTGTTACCAATAGAGATTTGCGATTTGAACATAAAAATGATAGGCCTATCATTGAAGTAATGACCTGTGAAAATTTGATAACAGCTTCTGTTGGTACTTCATTAAAAGATGCCGAAGTTATTCTTCAAGAAAATAAAATAGAAAAACTACTTATTGTAGACAAGGACTATAAGCTTTCAGGTTTGATTACCTTTAGAGATATTACAAAAGTTACTCAAAAGCCAATTGCCAATAAAGACACTTATGGTCGGTTACGCGTAGCTGCTGCTTTGGGAGTAACACATGATGTTATTGAAAGAGCAGAAGCATTGGTAAACGCAGGTATTGATGCCGTAATTATCGATACAGCACACGGACATACCAAAGGAGTGGTAACTGTGCTTAAAGAAGTAAAGAAAAGATTTCCTAAACTAGATGTTGTAGTAGGAAATATTGCAACAGCTGAAGCTGCAAAATATTTAGTGGCTGCTGGTGCAGATGCGATTAAAGTAGGAATTGGTCCAGGATCTATTTGTACAACTAGAGTAGTTGCTGGTGTTGGTTTTCCACAGTTTTCGGCGGTTTTAGATGTGGCAGATGCTATTAAAGGAAGTGGTGTTCCAGTTATTGCAGATGGAGGTATTCGATATACTGGTGATATCCCTAAAGCAATAGCCGCTGGTGCAGATACAGTAATGCTAGGTTCGCTGTTAGCAGGAACAAAAGAATCGCCAGGAGAAACGATAATTTATGAAGGAAGAAAATTCAAGTCCTACCGAGGGATGGGCTCAGTTGAAGCAATGAGAGAGGGGTCAAAAGATCGTTATTTTCAAGATGTTGAAGATGATATCAAAAAATTAGTACCTGAAGGTATCGTAGGACGCGTTCCTTACAAAGGAGATTTGTTTGAAAGTATTCATCAATTTATTGGAGGACTCCGTGCCGGAATGGGCTATTGTGGAGCTAAAGATATTGAAACGCTAAAAAAAACAGGTAAGTTTGTGAAAATAACTGCTTCTGGTATTAATGAAAGTCACCCACACGATGTGATGATTACTAAAGAGTCACCTAATTATTCTAGAAGATAAGGTTGAATAAAACCACATAAGTTTGAATGCAGAGATAATTACAATTGGAGACGAAATATTAATTGGTCAAATAACAGATACAAATTCTAAATTTATTGCGGAAGCCTTGAATAAAATAGGTGTTTCGGTGTATCAAATTACTTCCGTACAAGACGACAAAACGCAAATTTTGAAGACCTTAGCTGAGGCAGAAGAAAATGCAGATATCATTATTTTAACAGGAGGATTGGGGCCAACCAAAGACGATATTACAAAATATACCATTGCCGAGTATTTTCAGTCTGAATTGTCCTTAAACAAAGAAATAGAGGCGCATATAAAAGCGATGTTTGCCAAGGTCAATTACAAATTTACAGAGTTAAATAGACAGCAAGCAGTTTTACCTGATAAAGCACTTGTTTTAAAAAATAATTATGGGACCGCTTCTGGTATGTGGTTTCATAAAAAAGGTAAGGTTTTTATTTCGTTACCTGGAGTTCCTAATGAAATGAAGGGTCTCATAACCCAAATGGTAATACCAAAATTGCAAGAGTCATTTGCGTTGCCTACAATTATTCATAGAACAATTTTAACCTACGGAATGGGGGAGAGTATGGTGGCAGAACGATTGGAGGATTGGGAAAATAATTTACCTGAAGATATTAAGTTGGCCTATTTACCAAATTACGGGAAACTTCGGTTGCGTTTAACTGCAAAAGGAAAAGATAAAGCACACTTAGAAAAATCACTACAAAATGAAATTGCTAAATTAACGAGTATCATTGGTGATATTATTGTGGGGTATGATGAAAATGAGAACTTGGAGGCAGCCATTGGCAATTTATTACAGTTAAATAAACAGACCTTGTCAGTTGCCGAAAGCTGTACAGGTGGTGCTATTTCAAAAATGATAACTTCTGTTCCTGGAGCCTCTAACTATTTTATAGGGGGTGTGGTAAGTTATAGTGCTCAGGTAAAAACGGAATTTTTGGAGGTGCCAAAAGACCTAGTAGTAGCGCACTCTGTTGTGAGTGCTGAAGTTGGAAAAAGTATGGCTTTAGCAGTTCAAAAGAAATTTAAGACAGATTATGCTATTGGTATTACTGGCAATGCTGGACCAACGCAAGATGAAACGGATGAATCTGTTGGAGAGGTTTTTATTGCAATTGCTTCGCCAGAAGGCGTATTTGTTGAGAATTATAATTTTGGAAAGCCTAGAGAAAAGGTGATAGAACGCGCATCGGTTAAGGCTTTAGAATTATTAAAATCCTCGATATTAAAAAAGAGTAAAAATAGCTTGTAAGTTCTTTAAAAAGTTCATATTTTTGCACCTCGTTTTGAAATAACAATTTTAAACAGTTAAGAAATGTCAAGAGTTTGTGAGTTAACAGGAAAAAAAGCTATGGTAGGAAACAATGTTTCACACGCCATGAATAAGACGAAAAGGAAATTCGATGCAAATTTAATGAAGAAGCGTTTTTATCTTCCAGAAGAAGATAAGTGGATTACATTAAAAGTATCAACTTCTGCTTTAAAAAATATCAATAAAAAAGGAATTTCTGCTGTAATCAAAGAAGCGAGAGCAAACGGATTTTTGAAAAAATAAGAACAAATGGCAAAGAAAGGTAACAGAATTCAGGTTATTTTAGAGTGTACAGAGCATAAAAATAGTGGTATGCCTGGAACATCTAGATATATCACAACTAAGAGTAAAAAGAATACTCCAGATAGAATGGAATTGAAAAAATTCAATCCAATTCTAAAGAAAATGACAGTTCACAAAGAAATTAAATAATTAGAGATATTTTCGAATTATGGCAAAGAAATCAGTAGCATCGTTACAAACAGGCGCAAAAAGACTTACTAAGGCAATCAAAATGGTAAAATCTCCTAAGACAGGAGCTTATACATTTGTTGAGAGCATTATGGACCCTTCTAAAGTAAACGATTTTTTAAACAAATAATCGTACTGTTTTATATAAACAAAGCTACTTTCATTTTACTGAAAGTAGCTTTTCTTTTTTATATTTGTTAATGTAATTGCCTGCTAAATTGAAAAAATAAATGAGCTTATTTAAAAGAATATTTTCCAAAGAAAAAAAAGAAACACTCGATAAGGGGCTTGAAAAAAGTAAAACTACTTTTTTTACGAAATTGTCAAAAGCTGTTGCTGGTAAATCTAAAGTTGATGATGATGTCTTAGATGATTTAGAAGAAGTATTGGTTTCTTCTGATGTAGGTGTAGCAACTACCTTAAAAGTCATTGAAAGAATAGAGGCAAGAGTAGCCAAGGATAAATATTTAGGTACTGATGAGCTAAATCAAATACTTAGAGAAGAGATTGCGGGTTTACTTTCAGAAACAAATGTTGGAAACGAAACAGAATTTGTAGTGCCCACGGATAAAAAACCATATGTAATTATGGTTGTTGGGGTGAATGGGGTTGGTAAAACAACAACAATTGGTAAATTGGCGGCGCAGTTTAAAAAACAAGGATTAAAAGTAGTTTTAGGAGCAGCTGATACCTTTAGAGCGGCAGCAATTGATCAATTACAAGTGTGGGCAGACAGGGTTGATGTACCACTTGTAAAGCAACAAATGGGTAGTGACCCCGCTTCAGTAGCCTTTGATACCTTACAATCTGGAGTGCAACAAAATGCAGATGTTGTGATTATAGATACAGCAGGACGGTTACACAATAAAGTAAATTTAATGAATGAGCTCACCAAAATAAAGCGAGTGATGCAAAAAGTGACCATTGATGCGCCACACGATGTTTTATTGGTGCTAGATGGATCTACAGGTCAGAACGCTTTTGAACAAGCCAAAGCGTTTACAAAGGCAACGGAGGTGACTTCTCTTGCGGTAACAAAATTGGATGGTACAGCTAAAGGAGGAGTAGTTATCGGTATTTCTGATCAATTTCAGATTCCGGTAAAGTATATTGGAGTAGGAGAAGGAGTTGATGATTTACAGGTATTTAACAAGCATGAGTTTGTGGACTCCTTTTTTAAATAAATCAATAATTTTACAGCAAAAAAAAGAGACTTCATTTGAAGTCTCTTTTTTTTATTTTTTCTATTCAATTTTAAAGGCTTTATTGTGCCAAACTTTCGAATCTTCATCCTCAATTACTATAAAGTAGGTATTGTTACTTTGTAAATCTGATGTGCTAATTTTGTGCACATTTTTGTAATTGGAATTGGTGAATACATCTGTTTTAGCAAGAAGACCTGAAGAGTCATATAACTTTGTGGTGTATGTACGATTTTCTTCAAATTCAATTTTTAATTCGTCATTGAATGGATTTCCCATTACTTTAGGGCTAGATTTTAATATGGATACAATTACAATTTCGGGTTCGGTGATGATCTCTGGAACCAATTGTGGAAGCCCCTTGTCTGGACCAATTTCATAAGCATCTAATTCAATACCATTGTAAATATAATTACAATTAACACCAACACCGTTAGGATTGTCTATGATACCTAAATAATCAGGATCTGGTGCTGTATAAATTTTGCCATCATCTGCTCTTCTTTGTATAGCATAAATAGCTCCCCAACGTAAATTGTCATGCACTAAATATTTCGTCAATTCAGGCATGGTATCTCGGTGTTGAATTTGATATAGCTTTCCTGTGATATCGGTAACATCACTTACTTCACTTACATACATCATATTACTGTCTGGTGAAAATTCAATTCCATAATTTACATATGAATCTGTCAATCCAAAACTAGACTTCATATTTGAGGTCAATCCGGTAAGGTCATCAAAATCAAATGTAAATACATTGGTAGTTATTCCTGTGCTTGAATCTATAGTATTGTGTACTAAACCAATGGTTTGATTATCTGCTGACACTTTCATTTGTCCTTCTGCATTGTGCATATCACCGCTGAAAGCAAAGGTTGTTTGGTTTTCTAAACTGATACCTGAAGCATCAATTTTAAAAGAATAAAGCGTATCACTAACTGTAGGGTCTGTACTTGGAGCCAAAACAATTAACCAGTAATTCACCCCATCTGTACTTCTAGTAACTGCCATTTTCTGACTGGCTTGAGGTAATAAATTGACGTTTTTAGTAAGTACACCTCCCAGATTTAAAATACCTAACGAGTTATCTACTATTGAGTAATTTAAACCATTGTTAGATGATAAATTGGCTTCTGTAGTAAAAACATAATAGCTATTAAGACTTAAAGGTTTTTTTACAATTAATACTGTACTGCTTTCAGCGTCACCATAAAGACCAGAGCCGTTTAGCATCACATTGTGATTTTTATTGTAAATATTTTCACCATCCGTATGAAAAAGAAGGTTCCCAAATTCATCACTTACCGATGCCGAAGCATTCGGGAAGTATAAAGGATTGTCAGTTAAAACGGTTGGAGTTTGGGTTCCGTCATTAAAGTTGATTCCAGCTTCAATACCAAAATACCAATTGGCATTTTCTAATTGAGCACTTGCATTTGTGTTTATAAAAAGTAACAGAAATGTAATTAAAACGTAGTTTAAAAGAGCAATTTTTTTCATATCGTTTTTTTTGTATTCGTAAATATAAATTGCCGGAGATATTTAGAACCTTTATTTAACAAACACAAATTGACTGTGCTGGGGGAGGGAATAATTTAAAATAATTAAGTGTAATGAATTTGGTTATAACATTACACTTATAATTAATTCAAATTCTTGTTAATGGTTGATTATGAATGTTTAGCGACAATTATTAGATACAAACATATATATAATGAACCAAGTCTGTTTGTAGGGATTCCACATGATTTTTACGGTAAAACCGTAGTTAAATAAAATGAGCTTCTCTTAATTTAGCTAGCTAAATTAAGTAGTTATGAAGTACACGTATTCAATTATAGAAAGTGAGAAATCAACCATAGAAAACTTACAAAATTCTTTTGAAAACCATCCTGATTACTTATGCGTTGGTGTTTCAGGATGTTACGAAAAGGCAATGGACACCATTTTAGAATTTAATCCAACCGTTGTATTTATTAATGTTGACACTACCAATGGGTCTGATCCCGAAAAGGCATTTAATTTCGTTAACGATTTATACAAGTATATAGATAAGCTTCCTTATTTTATTGCCCTATCCACAACTACAGAGCATGCTTATACTAGCATAAAAAATGACTTTTTCGACTATTTATTGAAACCTGTAAATAGTTTTGAACTACGTAAATCAATTTCAAGACTGAGTAAGAAGCCAATAGAAGTGTCTAAAAAGTTATGCTTGAAATCGTATAAAGATTATCGATTTATAGATATGGAAGAAATTCTTTTTTTAAAAGCTGATAATGCTTCAACTGATTTTTTTATGCTTGACGGAACCGTAATTAGTGCCTATAAAACGTTGAAATTTTTTGAAACAAGCTTGCCTGACAACTTTACAAGAATTCATAATAGCTATGTTGTCAATCAAAATCATATTTCGAGAATTCATTTCGGAAAATCGAAATGCACTATTAAGAAAAGTCACTTAGTGCCATTTTCAAAATCGTATAGAGAGAATGTAGTTACGTTAGAAAAAGCCATTTCAAAGCGTGCAACTTTGTCCTTAAACTAAGAAAAAAGTATAAAATAGTCATCCACTCTTATTTTCAATACAAGTACATTTATTTGTAGACCAACTACCAAATGGTCTTAAAAAAACTAGATAGAGACACTTTACCTATCTAATTTAGCCAAACAATTAGGAGCTTCAAATTGTAATAGTTAACAGGTTAAACCAAAGAATAACAGCCTGTTAATATCTATCACTATAATCATAATAACTATGGTATAGATAGAATTACCCATATGTCAAATTATTAATTTTAAAACGTCTAAACATGAAAAATTTAAAAAATATCTTAGTATTAGTAGTAATAACAGTAGCATTATATTCTTGTAATTCTGATGTAACAATTGATGATCCAAAAACGGAAACAATTGAAAACATATCACCAGACACTGGTATTGTTGCCACAGGAAATGAAGGAAATGAAGAGGAAACTAGAGGAGAAGGAGGCAACTAAAAAAAAACACATGAATAAAAAGCCTTAAACATTATGTTTAGGGCTTTTTTGTTTTTAACTTAGTGCTAGTAATTAATGTTAAACTGAAGTAATTGAACTATTTTTTATATTATTCTTTTGTTTTACTTGTTATTTCTTTTAATAATGATGGAAGCAACATTATTAGAAACGGCCCATCTGGGGTGGAAAATGACAGCTTACTTGTTTGGATTAAAAAAGCAGAAAATAAAAACCTTAGCTATCGCGAACGAAAAATCAATTTAGATAAAGCCTATTCCTATTCTAAGAAGGAAGTAAATGACTCTCTAAGAAATTTGTATTTCCTTGATATATCTTTAGGTTATTACAATATTAAAGATTCACTGGCTTTTAGAAAAGTAAATAAACAATCACTTAATTTATCGATAGCATTAAAGGATTCGATGAATATTGGAAACAATTACTGGGATCTAGGAAGGTTTTTTTCTAATAATGGTGTTAAAGATAGCGCCTTTTATGCCTATTCTAAAGCTGAAAAAGTATTCAGTTTATCAAATGAAGATAAGCTGTCTGGTACCATGCTTTTAAACATGGCCATCATTCAATCTGATATCAAAGATTATACTGGGAGTGATATCACTACTACTCAGGCAATATCAGTTTTAAAGCCTTTGAATGATTATAGAATGTTATACAAATGCTATAATAATTTAGGAATCAACTTTAATCAATTAGAAGAGTATGATAAGGCCATTTATTATCATAACATAGCCCTCGAGTATGAAGAGAAAATTACTAATAAAAGTACCTATCGTGAAAATTCCTTAAATAATATTGGTGTGGTTTATGAGAAACAACTCAATTACCAAGAGGCATTGCGTTATTATAATGAAGCATTACAGAGTGAGAATTTGTTTACACGGAATCCCGGTTTATATGCTAAGCTACTAGACAACTCTGCTTATAGTAGGCTCAAGCTGAAAGATGCCACTGATCTTGAAAGTGCCTTTCAAAAATCATTAGAGATTAGAGAAAGTATCAATGATTATTTAGGCGTTGCTGTTAATAAATTACATTTAGCCGAATATTATATAGTAAAGAAAGATACCGCTAAAGCAATTGCATACGCTTTAGAAAGTAAAAAGTTGGCTCAAAGCACCGACAATTTTAGAGATTTGTTATCTGTATTATTGTTTCTTTCAAATGTGGACACAAAGAATGGTGTAAAATATACGAATGAATATATTCAATTAAGCGATAGCTTATATAAACAAGAAAGAGCAACTCGTGATAAATTTACCCGAATCCGTTTTGAAACAGACGAGTTTATCGTTGAAAATAAAAGGCTAAATCAACAAAAGAATTTAATTATTATAATTTCTAGCCTTATGGGAGCTTTGGGCTTGTTGCTATTCGTAATTCGAAACCAGCGTACAAAGAATAGAGAATTGAAGTTTGAACAAGAACAACAAATGGCAAATGAAGAAATTTATAACTTAATGATTTCTCAACAAAATAAATTGGACGAAGGAAGTAGAAATGAGAAACGTCGAATCTCAGAAGAGCTACATGATGGTGTATTGGGAAAGCTTTTTGGAACACGATTGATTTTAGGGAGTTTAAATGCTAAAAATGACCCAGAAACAATTCTAAAACGGGAAAAATATATTGACGAACTAAAAGATATTGAAGAAGAGGTGAGAAATGTTTCACATGAGTTAAATGCAGATTTTCAATCGCTCAATGTTGGCTATTTAAATATGATAGAAAATTTGTTAGATGAACGAAGTGAAATATCAAAGTTTACTTATAAATTGAATCATGACAAATCAATAAATTGGAAAGCTATTGATGGTACTCTTAAAATGAATTTATACAGGATTATTCAAGAGTCAGTTCAAAATATTAATAAATATGCCAACGCAACGAATGTTGTAATTGAATTTGCACAAGATGAAAATTATTTGTATCTATCAATTGAAGATGATGGCGTAGGCTTTGATCAAGATCGTGAAAATGAAGGCATTGGCCTGAGCAATATGAAATCTAGAGTCAATAAAATTGATGGAGAGTTGTCCATTAAATCTGAAGTAAATAAGGGTACTTTAATTCATATTAAAGTAGCAATTTAAACACTATTTCATAACTTAAATAAACCGAACTAATTATGAAAACGGAGCTTAAAACATTAATAGTTGATGATCACCCAATGATCGTTGAAGCTTATAAAAACATTTTAACTTCATCAGATATAGATAACTATACTTTTAGTGTAGATACTGCGAAAGACTGTGATTCAGCTATTCAAAAAATTGATTCATCAGTAAAATCTGTACATTATGATATTTTATTTTTTGATATAAAATTACCACCATCCACAGATGGAAAAATTATATCAGGTGAAGGTTTGGCAGCTTATGCTAAAAATTTGTTGCCAAAAGCCCGAATCGTTATTTTAACCATGTTCAATGAAGGGCATAGAATCCATAACATTCTAAAAACAGCAAATCCAGATGGTTTACTGGTGAAAAATGATTTAACCTCAAAGGAGTTTTTAGTTGCATTTGAAACAATTATGAATGACCCTCCGTATTACAGTAAAACAGTGGCTAAATTTTTTAGAAACCAAGCCAATAATTTAAGAGAGCCCTTGTTGGATGAAATCAATAGAAAAATTATATTCCATTTGTCAAAAGGAGTGAAAACAAAAGATTTAACTATTCACATTAATTTATCGCTTAGTGCCATAGAAAAAAGAAAAACATTGGTAAAGAGTTTACTCGGATTGGATAGTGCCAATGATGAAGAATTAATTAGAGAAGCAAAAAATAGAGGGTTTATATAATTTAATACCACCAAGGTGATCGAATGTATAGTTAAAAGCGTAATTTTGCCAACTTTAGATTCCGAAAACTATGCGTACAAAATCTGTTAAACAAAATAAAATTAATGTAGTTACCTTAGGCTGCTCCAAAAATATATACGATTCGGAGGTACTCATGGGGCAATTGAAAGCCAATGGTAAAGATGTTGTGCACGAAGATGAAAATGACGATGGCAATATAGTGGTGATTAATACCTGTGGCTTTATTGGAAAGGCCAAAGAGGAATCTATTAATACAATTTTACATTACGCACAAAAAAAAGAGGCTGGTGAAGTTGATAAAGTATTTGTAACAGGATGCTTAAGTGAACGCTACAAACCAGACCTTGAAAAGGAAATTTCTGATGTGGATGCCTATTTTGGAACCCATGATTTACCAAACTTATTGAAGGTATTAGAAGCTGATTATAAGCACGAATTGGTTGGTGAGCGTTTAACAACAACGCCAAAACATTATGCTTACCTGAAAATAGCAGAGGGATGTGATAGGCCTTGTTCGTTTTGTGCCATTCCATTAATGCGAGGAAAACACGTTTCTACACCTATTGAAAATTTAGTTGAGGAAGCTAAAAAGCTAGCAGAAAAGGGGATTAAGGAACTCATATTAATTGCCCAGGACTTAACGTATTATGGACTAGACATTTATAAAAAGCGCGCATTATCAGACTTGTTGAATGAATTAGTGAAAGTTGAAGGAATTGAGTGGATTCGGTTGCATTATGCTTTTCCAACAGGGTTTCCGTTAGATGTACTTGAGGTGATGAAAAACGAACCCAAAGTGTGTAATTACTTAGACATTCCGTTGCAACATATCAATACCGAGATCTTAAAATCAATGCGTAGAGGAACAACTCATGAGAAAACAACCAAGCTAATTTCGCAGTTTAGAGCTGCCGTTCCAGACATGGCAATACGTACCACCTTAATTGTTGGATACCCTGGAGAAACGGAAGCGATTTTTGAAGAATTGAAGCAATGGATATTAGATACTCGGTTTGATAGAATGGGAGCCTTTGCCTACTCACATGAAGAAAATACACATGCTGCACTTTTAATAGATGACGTACCCGATGAAATAAAAGAACAACGAGTTTCTGAAATTATGGAAATTCAAAGTCAAATTTCTTTTGAACTGAATCAAGAAAAAATAGGGAAAACGTTTAAATGTATTTTTGATAGAAAAGAGGGGAATTACTTTTTTGGACGGACCGAATTTGATTCACCAGATGTTGATAATGACGTAATCATTGATGCTACCAAGCACTATGTTCAAATTGGGCAGTTTGTGAATGTTAAAATTACTTCGGCAGGAGACTTTGACCTTAATGGAATCCCCGTTTAGTTAAAATACTGTTAGTATTCGATTTCAATTTCGACTCATGCTTAAAATTTAGTACTTTTATCAATAAATCATTAGCATCGTTAATACAATGACCGAAGAAGACTGTAAGTGCTCAAATTCAACAATTCCTTTTCAAAAAACAGGTTATTTCTCTAAAATAATTAATGATTATTTAGATAAAAAGAAGGTTATTCAAAGCTTTTATAATAATTCAGCAGACCTAGCGGGTTTTAAAAAACAACTCGAAGAGAAAAAAGAATCATTTAAACCTGAAACAAGAACGAACCTAGTAGCAGCACTTACCAATCAGTATCAACACACGACTGCTTCTGTGCAAACAACGAAAAACATAGAACTGCTCAAGGAAAGCAATACATTTACAGTTACTACCGGTCATCAGTTAAATTTATTTACGGGTCCCTTATATTTTTTATATAAAATCATAGCTACAATCAATCTGTCAAAAGAGTTAAAACGAGCATTTCCTGCTCGTAATTTTGTTCCTATTTATTGGATGGCAACGGAAGATCACGATTTTGAAGAGATTAATTATTTTAACTTTAAAGGTAAAAAAGTTCGCTGGGACCGCAAAAGTAGTGGAGCCGTTGGTCGTTTATCTACAGCAGGATTGGATGTTGTATTGGATCAATTTAGCAAGGCATTGGGCAGTACAACCCATGCACTTGAATTGAAGGAAATGTTTAAAAAGGCCTATTTGGAGCATGCCTCTTTAGCAGCAGCTACACGCTATTTGGCAAATGAATTGTTTAGCGAGTTTGGTTTGGTTATTGTCGATGGTGATGATGCAATTCTAAAAAGGCAATTTATACCGTTTGTTGAAGACGAGTTAGTGCATCAAACATCTAATAAACAGGTTGCAAAGACGATAGAAAAGTTAAGTGAGCATTATGACATTCAAGTAAACCCTCGTGAAATTAACTTATTTTATTTGACAGATGAATTGCGTGAGCGTATTGTTTTTGAAAATGGAATTTATAAAGTAGTTGATACGAGTATTAGTTGGTCTAAAGAAGAAATACTTGCTGAAATTTCTGAATTTCCAAAACGTTTTAGTCCGAATGTTATTATGCGTCCGCTGTATCAGGAAATTATATTGCCCAATTTATGTTATATCGGTGGAGGTGGAGAACTGGCTTATTGGTTTGAATTAAAAAGCTATTTTGAAAACGTAGGTATTCCTTTTCCGATCTTATTATTGCGGAATTCGGCAGTTATACTATCAGAGAAACAGCAGGAAAAATTAGATAAATTATCAATTTCTGCGGAAGAGTTATTCTTAAATCAACATGATTTAATCAGTAAAAAAATTAAAGAAATTTCGGAGCTCGAAATTGACTTCTCTGATCAACGTACCTTTTTAAAAGAACAATTTGCAAAACTTGAATTGGTAGCAGAAAAAACTGACAAATCATTTATTGGTGCTGTTAAGGCGCAAACGAAGAAACAACTGAATGGATTGGATCATCTTGAAAAACGGTTGCTAAAAGCGGAAAAACGGAAACATCAAGAATTAACCGATCGCATTTGTCAATTACAAGATCAAATTTTTCCAAATCAAAGTCTCGAAGAACGACAACGTAATTTTTCAGAATATTATTTGGAGTATGGTACAGCCTTGATTCCAAAAATCATTGAAAATTTAGAACCTTTAAAAGGTGAATTTAATATCATTGAACTTTAGTTTATAATAGACCACAAAGTTTTAAGGCCTGCATATAAGCGTCATTTCTAAAATGAGTATTGTATTTGTAGAGATCACTTGGTGCTATCCAATATAATTTGTCAAATTCATCATCTTGCGGAATGAGTTGCATGTTGGGGGTGTACTTAATTTTAACTACCGAAAGTTCCTGTCCCTCGTAAATGAAATACGGATCTTCAGGAGGGTAAGAATACCGTACTTTTTCAGAAAGTACTTGTATAATATCTGAATCAACAATGGCAATGCCTAATTCTTCGTTTAACTCCCTCTTTATGCCCGTAATGATAGTTTCATTAGGCTCTAAGCCACCTTGAGGAAACTTATAGCCGCCATCACGAGGAGAGGAGCCAATAAGTACTTTATTCTCATCGTTCATAAGAATCGCCATAACTGCTTTACGAATACCTCTTTTCATGGCTCAAATTTAATTAAACTTAAAACATGGCCCTGCGAAATATTGAAGAAAATATACTTCTGGTTGTGTTCGTGTTGTCTTCATCAACGTCATCTACAATTTGAATGCTTTGTATTTTTGTTAAATCGGCAATAATATCTTCAACATTGAGCATTAGACAACACGTTGATAATTCTAATTGCTCTTCTTTACTAAGTTCTTGTTTTTGAGGATATATAATTTGTAAAAAGTGGGCATTACTTGGCATTAAATCAAAACAATCTTTGTAATTAGTAATGAATGGATTGTTCAAGAACTTGTCATGTAGCTCTCTATACACTTTGATTTTTGCTTCTTCAATAGTCGTTGGTGTTTTAATTTGCAGTAATAAATCTAAACGCTTATTAAATGTTAATTTACCGTCTTTGCTTAAAGCATTGATGGTTTCGATGTTGGTAACTCCCAAGCGCTTCATTAAATAGTTGGTTATTGAATCATCAATGTTTAATGACGAATCTATAAATCTATTTTTTATTCCTTCAACTATATCCATAACAAGCAGTATTAATTATATAATATTCTATTAGTGCATAAAATATGCAATGTGGTAGGGGATATGTTTCGGGTTCAATTATTAAAAGAAAGTAGCATGATGTTCCTTTTAATAATTTGGAAAGTAGTAGTCATATAATATGACTTTTCGGTAACAAATATAAACTTTTTTCTGAAAAAATGCAATTTTAGAATTTTTTCCCGATAAAAGGGATGTCTTTTCTATAGATCCAGAGGGTACTTAGGCCTAATACAAAAACTAGAATAGCCATATAAAATAGTTTCCCGCCATCGCCATTGACTTCAATGCCAATGGTTGTTAAATGTGTAATAATAGCTCCAGTAATAATGCCCACGGTAAGTAGTGCGCCCATCCAAACGGTTTTTGGAATCAGCAGTAAAATGGCTGCGATCAACTCAGCAATTCCAGATGCGATTCTTCCGTAAGGCTCAAGTCCTGCCTTCGAAAAAATATAAACACTATCTGGATGTGCCGTAAATTTATAACGCAATGTTTGGATTAAAATAATAGCAATGATAAGTCTAATGATTAAAGGGGCATACTTTTTCATAATAAGGTATTTATCAATATAAGTTTAGACGCATTGATACTTAATCCTTTACGCCAGGCTGTAAAATTTTAAAGTTTTCCTTTGCTTTCGCATCTTTTACTTGTTGTCTTACGTCGTGTAATAATTTTTTCGCGTCGTAAATTATACCATCTTTGATCGTGTACTTTACACCACCAACGCGAACAACTTCATTGTCTTTAGTAAGTTTGATGGCACCCGTTCCGTATAATACTTTTAAATTCGCTAGTGGGTTTTCTTCAACGATAACAAAATCAGCCAATTTCCCCACTTGAACAGAACCAATTTTATCAGCCGCTTTTAAGGCTTCTGCTCCGTTTAATGTGGCTGCTCTAATTATTTCGAGGGGATGAAATCCAGCTTCTCGTAAGAGCTCTAATTCTCTGATATATGCAAATCCATACAGTTGGAAGATAAATCCGGAATCTGACCCCGTGGTTACTCTACCGCCTCTATTTTTGAATTCATTGATAAAAGTCATCCAAAGTTGATAGTTTTTCTTCCAGGCAATTTCTTGTTCAGTACCCCAATAATGCCAATAAGAACCATGTGATATTTTACTCGGTTGATAAAATTTCCATAACGAGGGTAAGGTGTAATCTTGGTGCCATTCGGCTCTACGTGCTCTGTGTAAATCGCGACTCGCTTCGTAAATATTGAAGGTTGGGTCAATGGTGAAATCGAGTGCAATCAATTCATTCATCACCGCATTCCAATGCTCAGAATAAGGTTTCGCCGCTTGTTGCCATAAGTTACCGGCTTCTTCAAAACGATGTTGTTCGTTGTTGTAATTATAGTCTAACGGATAATTCTGTATGGTTTTATCTTCAAACAATGCTTCGGGTAAACCATACCAATGCTCCATTGAGGTTAGTCCTGCTCTTGCTGAATGCAACACATTCCATCGCGCAACACTCATTTGAGCATGGTGACAGGCGGAATTCAATCCTAATTTTTTATTTTCGTCAAGCGCTGCTGCCATAATTTCTGGTTCGGCACCAAAAAATTTAATTCCGTCAGCCCCACTTTTAGCGTTTTCACGCACCCATTCTCTTGCTTGTTCCGCAGAACTTATACTTTGATCACTGCCCGCACCAAATCCTGTTAAAGAATAAATACGAGGGGCAATTATTTTATTACTAGCACTTAATTTTTTAATGTTATTCATGTACTCAACACTTCGGCCTCCTGGTACCCGTACAGTAGTCACACCATGTGCCATCCACAACTTGAATACATAATCGGATTCGGCACCCTGGGCCGTGCCACCAATATGGCCGTGCATATCTACAAAACCAGGTAATAAATACATACCATTCGCGTCTAATTCTTTGCCTCCTTTTTTTAGTTTGGGGCGCCTGTTAGAATCTATTGCAACCCCAGGATAACCAACGACTTGAATTTTTGTGATTTTATTATTTTCTACTACAATATCCACAGGGCTTGTTGGTGGTGCTCCGTTACCATTGATAAGCGTTACCCCTCTGATAATTAATTGTGAGAAGGGGCCTTCTCCAAGGTAATTTTCTTTTTCTTGTGAATAAAGAAAAGGCGAAACCAAAAGTAACATTAGAAATAGCGTTGAAGTAGGTTTGTTGATTCTCATAATTATTAAATTTTATCGAAGGTTTTTTTGGTTAGTTCGTGTTCAATGTCGCCAGTATGTTTGATGTTTGAGGGTTCAAAGAGCAAGACCCAAACTTCTTTTTCTGCAATAGGCTTGTGGGCAACGCCTTTTGGGATGATTAACATTTCTCCTTCATTAAGAGTCACGGTTTTATCTCTAAATGCGATTTGTAAAGTTCCTTTAATAATATAAAAAAGCTCGTCTTCATTTTTATGGTCATGCCAGACAAATTCGCCTTCTATTTTTGCCAACTTTACATCTTGCCCGTTAAGTTGACCAATAATCTTAGGGCTCCACTGATCTGTAAATAGCTCAAATTTTTCTTTAATATTAATTGCTTTCATGTGCTAAAAATTGAGGTGCTTTTCTATGATTGGTTCCTTGTTCATATGCGTAGGCAATTTCAAGTAAAATAGGTTCGCTCCAGGCTCTACCAAAAAATGAAATCCCCACTGGTAAATTACCAACAAAACCCATAGGTATTGTTATGTTCGGGTAGCCGGCTCTAGCAGCAGGAGATGAGCTACCTAAGCCAAAAGAGTCACCATTTAGGTGATCTGTTTTCCAGGCAGGGCCACCTGTAGGTGAAATAATGGCGTCTAAACCATCCTCATTCATAACTTTATCGATCCCGTTTTCGCGTGAACCTTTTAACATGGCAGCTAATGTTTCTTTATAATTGTCAGCAGCTAAACCTTCTTTTTCTTGAGCCATTTCTAAATACCGTTGGTTGTAAAAGGCCAATTCAATGGAGTCTTTTTTATTAAATTCAATCAATTCTGTTAAGCTCTTAATTTTAGCGTTTGGCCCTAGTGATTTAAAGTACTTATTTAAACCATCTTTATATTCGTATAGCATCACTTGAAAAGATAAAGCACCAATATTATTTTCAGTAATCTTGTCTATTTCAATCAGTGTTGCTCCCTGACTTTTCATGTATTTTACAGCATTGTTAAAAAGCGTATCTACCTTGAAATTATTTCCTAAAGGCGGAGTGTAAATACCAATTTTTTTACCTTTTAAACCATTTATGTTTAAAAATTGCGTATAGTCTTTTTGTATATGATTTTCACTTTCGAGTGTTTTCGTATCTGTTGAATCAACTCCAGTTAAAATACTTAAACACAACGCAGCATCTGTTAAAGTTCGAGTCATAGGTCCTGCCGTGTCTTGCGTAAATGAGATGGGAATAATACCTGAGCGACTGATTAAACCTACGGTTGGTTTGATGCCCACTACGCCATTGGCATTAGACGGGCAAACAATAGAGCCATTTGTTTCTGTGCCAATGGCTATGATGGATAAGCCAGCAGAAACGGCCACTCCAGAACCGGCACTTGAGCCACATGGATTTCTATCTAATACGTAAGGGTTTTTTGTTTGACCATTGATGCCGCTCCATCCACTGGATGATAGTTCTCCTCTAAAATTTGCCCACTCACTTAAATTCGCTTTGGCGATAACAATGGCACCAGCTTCACGCAATTTTTTTGCTACTTCGCTATCTTGCAATGGTTTCGAGCCTTCCAAAGCTCTAGAACCAGCGGTAGTAAACATATTGTCATGGGTATCGATATTATCTTTTATAATTACTGGAATGCCGTGAAGCACTCCTCTGGGTTTTCCTGCTTGCAATTCAGTATCTAATTGTTTGGCTATACTAAGTGCATCTGGATTGACTTGAATGATGGAATTTAATTGCGGCCCTTCAGTATCTATTTCTTCAATACGATTCAAATACTTTTGTGTTAATTCTGTGATAGTAAATTCACCATTTTTTAAACTATTTTGAATGGATTCAACAGTAGCATTTTCGAAAGAAAAATGAGTTAAACTTGAATTATCTTGTTGGTTAGGCTCTGTTTTACAGGAAATTAAAAAGAAACAATAAAATAAAATTATAGGGTGAAATTTGAGTAGTCTTAAATTATTTTTCATTGAATTGTTGTTTGAATACAAAATGTTAATCGCCTATTATTAGTAAGTATTTAAATATGCTGGCATGTTTGCTTTATATGGATTTGTATTTAAATGTTCGAATGTAAGCCAATTCGATTGCCTTCAGTGTCAATGCATTGGGCAAAGAAACCAAATTCTCCAATATCCGTTTTTGGAATACTTAGTTTACCTCCTGCTTGCATAACACGCTCTAGTTCAATGGCCAAATCTTCACAGGTAAAATAAATAATAGTACCATTACTACTTGGTTTGTTTTCGCTCGATTGTACTAAAGCGCCGGCAGCACCCACTTGGTTTGGAGCACCAAACATATACATTTTACTCTCTGGTACCTCAATTAATTGAAATTCCAATTTAAAAACCGTTCCATAAAATTTTTTTGCTCTTTCAAGATCTGTGGCGGCAATCTCAAACCACTGTACTGGATTTGTCATATTTGTATCATTTTAATTGTTGCTATAATTGTTATAGCTACTAAAGATACATAATTTTCATAACCGTTTATAAACTGTCAATTAGTTTGATAATGTCTTTTGTTTTCTCTTCAATTAATAGCCATTGATGAGGTTCGTGTTTTTTGCCAAACTTTTCTTGCCATTTTTTGTGAATATTAAACTCATCATATTCACGTTGACTTAAAAATTCAATTGTTTTTCCAGCAATAGATGTTTCATAATCTTGAACACCACAAACAGTACAAATACGTGTTTGAGTTGAACTCGAAACAATCAGAATGAAAAGTAAAACAAAAGTTGAAATGATTATTAGCTTATAGCGTTGTTTCATAAATTTATGGATTAAATACAATCTATTGGGTTGTGTTCAGTTTCGTTAGTATCCAATTCTAAGGTGATATGATGAATGTTTTTATGAGCCAATTCATGGCGTAATTTATTTTTAATATGCATGAATTTTTCTAGTGAATAATTTTCCGCTAAAACAATATGTGCCGACAAAGCATTGATGGTACTGCTAATAGCCCAAATATGGATATGGAAAACATCTTGTACACCTTCGTTACTTTTTATTAGTGATTCAATTTCCTTTATATCAATACCTTTTGGTATGCCGTCTAAAGTTAATTTTAAACTTTCTTTAAAAAGCTTCCAAGTAGATATAAGTATGACAATGCCAATAATTAAACTAATAATTACATCTACGCTATTGTAATGCAAATAATATATCAATAAACCTGAAATTACCACCCCAATAGAAACAACAGTATCCACTAGTAAATGTATAAAGGCCCCTCTTATATTTATATCTTCCTTCTGGCCTTTATAAAACAAAAATGCTGAAACCGTATTTATAACAACGCCAATTAAGGCTGTAAAGATTATAATATTTCCAGCTACCTCAGGTGGTGATTGGAAACGCGCTATGGCTTCTTTAAAAATAGTAAAAACAACAAAAATTAGTAAAACAGAATTGATAAACGTCGCTAAAATAGAGGCTTTTTTATAACCATAAGTATAAGTTAGTGTAGCCGCTTTCTGTGCAAGTTTCATACCTATTAGGGAAATTACTAAGCTAGCAACATCACTTAAGTTATGACTAGCGTCAGCAATTAAAGCTAACGAATTGTACATATAGCCAACTACAAACTCAATGATTGTAAAAAGTAAGTTTAAAAAGATGCCAATATAAAAGGCTTTGTTTATGTTTTTTAAATTTTGAGGGCTATGTTGGTGCCCATCATGCTGATGACTCATACAAAACTGTTGGAGGTCTAAAATTACATTTTTTATATCAAAATGTATCTTTTTGAAGTTCAATTAGAAATAGTACGTGTTCCGATTGTTCCGCAATCAGTGAAATTTGGGCATAAAAAAAGCCTATCATCTGATAGGCCTCTGTCTTGTAAAAAATGCTAAATAGTATATTAAAGTACTTTTACATTTACCGCGTTCAATCCTTTTTTACCTTCTTGTAAATCGAATTCTACTTCATCACCTTCACGCACTTCATCGATTAATCCAGAAATGTGTACAAAATGATCCTTGTTTGATCCTTCTTCAGTTATGAATCCAAATCCTTTAGAATCATTGAAAAATTTTACTGTGCCTTTACTCATTTTAAAAAAATTATAATATTATTAAGTTGCAAATGTACTATATATTTTTAACATGACGTGTTTTTATCAAATAATTTTTATGCCACTCATAATGAGCGCTATAAATTAGTTATAGCCAGAAACTTCGGGATTGTTTTGTTCTGAAAAAAAAATAAATTAAATTTTGTAGGTAATAAACTATTGAAATTAAATTATAATTGTTAGATTATCGACCTATATAAACCCAAAAGAATAGAATGGATTTTACCAACCCGTTAATCTACGGAGTACCTTGTTTTTTAGCACTTATCTTATTAGAATACACCTATAGTAAATCACATAGTCATGATGAGCACAAAGATTTATACGAAAATAAAGATCTGAAAGCGAGCCTGTTTATGGGAATTGGTTCCACCATTTTGGCACCTTTAATCAAGACTATTTCGGCCATCGTAATATTTACCTTTATATATGAGTTGTTTAACCCTGTAGTAGAGGGTGTTCGAACCAATGTAATGGGGTGGGAGTCATTTGGATATGCCTGGTATGTATGGATAGCTTGTCAGTTTTTAGATGATTTTAGCTATTATTGGTTTCACAGACAAAACCATATGGTTCGTTTTTTATGGGCGGCTCATATTGTACATCACTCTTCTGATAATTTTAATTTAGGTACGGCTGTTAGAAACGGATGGTTTACTATTTTATACAAACCGTTCTTTTATATGTGGATTCCAGCGATTGGTTTTCCTCCAGAAATGCTAGTTGTGTGTTTGGGAATTGAAGCCTTGTGGCAGTTTCAATTGCATACCGTATATATTAAAAAGTTAGGATTTATAGACAAAATTTTTAATACACATACGATGCATCAAGTGCATCATGCTAAGAATATTGAATATATGGATAAAAATCACGGTGGTTTTTTAAATATGTTCGATAAGATATTCGGAACTTTTAAGGAGCTTGATGATGATATTGATGTTAAGTATGGAGTAACTCATGCGCCAAATTCATACAATCCTTGGGTTATTTTAACACATGAGTATAAAGATATTTGGGAGGATACTAAAAAATCAAAAAATTGGTACCATAAATTTATGTATGTATTTGGTCAGCCCGGTTGGAGCCATGATGGAAGTACAATAACAGTTAAGCAAATGCAAAAGGAGTTGAAAAATAAACAGTTGACTGAGGAGAAACAATTGTACCCTTCTCAAAAACAACAGGCTAAAGCATCTTAAAAATTGCTTTGCAAATGGCTCAGTAGACCTATTCTTAATTAGTAAAATTCTTCAGGATAGGAAACAATTCCATGAACTCCCTCTAGTCCGTTAGGAGTTAATTCTTTTACCATACAGTACTTTTCGGGAATGTCAAAAGGAAATTCAATTTGATATTTACTGGTAAGTTCATAACCAAATTTTGGATAATAGCTATCGTGTCCCAAAAGTACAATTGAATTAAAACCCAACGCTTTGGCTTTGGTGTGTGCACTTTCTATTAGACTAGCACCAATACCTCTTTTTTGATAGTTGGGAGCAACAGAAACGGGAGCTAAGGCTAAAGAAATAAACGATTCTTTTTCGGTATCAATAGTGATTTTTGTGAGTAATATATGACCTACAACAGCGTCATTAAGTGTTGCCACCATAGACAATTCGGCTATAAAGTCTTTAGACTGACGTAAACGCGACACTAAATAGTGCTCTTGATGGTCACTAAACGGATCATATTTAAAGGCATCTTCAATAAGTAGTGCGACTTCTTGATAATCTTCAGGTCTTTCTTGTCGGATTTTTAGTTCCACATTACCAGTTTTTAAGAAATGGAGTAATTTATTTTTAGTGATAAATAAAGAATGCTTGTAAATTAAAAACCCGTAGTAATTAAATTACTACGGATTTATAACAAAAACTCTAAATTTCGGTAACCTATTTGTTACCTTCTGCAACATTATCAAACAATATCGCTTCTTTATCACTCATTGTAAAAGTGAATTTACCGTCTAGTACTATTTTTACTAATTCTTTACTGTCATTTACCCAATAATAAGCAGGAACCATTCCTTTACCTTGGTGTACAAATTTATGCAACTTTGTGTTTTTACCGTCAACAGCAGTATCTTCTTGACCTAAATAGTTAATCGTTTGATTTTTCTTAACATACAATTTAGTTTCGTCAAGGGCATTGAATTTAAAAGTACCTTTTCTGTCAAACTCTAAATTTGGAACAATAGCCAATACGTTGAATGAAGGTATTGTTCTGCTAGGCATTCTAATCATTGATTTATGTTTAGAATCAATAAATTGATTTACCTCAGGATCTATACTCATTTCATTTTTATAGTCGCCTTCAAAAGCCCAATAAGAAGCACTGTTACTCTCTTTTACACGTTTTCCTGTAAAAGATACTGGGTTCATATTAGAATCGATTGTACCGTCAAACACAATTTGTGTCGCGTTTACTAATTTATCAGAGTCACACGTAGTGCTTAAATTAAAATCTAATTTTTCGTTATCAAAATTAGCATTGACTCTAGTTGTTAAAATAGTATTTCCATTTATTCCTTCTGCTTTTTCAACACTTATATAGCCTTGACTATCAGATGATTTATAATAATACGTTTTTGATTTTACCTCGCCATTATTAAATGAAAGGGCAATAAAACAACAAATCACTAAAAATAGGGGGAGTTTCTTTACCATAGTTCTGTTTCTTTTAGATTAATTTTTTTTACTTTTTCTTAGACATAAATCTAAAATCCTTTATACAAAGATATTATATCTATGCTAATAATATAACAATTTAACATAAAAAATTCCTACCTAATAGATGCAAAAAAACAATTTAAGTTGCTTAATTAGAAGCTTTTTTATTTTTTCGGTCCTCTCTTCGTTGCTTTCTCTTGGCTTTTCTATCCGCTTTTTTTTGTGCCCTTTCTAGCGTGGTAGTATTGCTTTTAAAAAGCCCTTCAAAGAATTTTTCCAATCCTGTATTTTCGGTATAATCTTCACAGGTAAAAGCATCAGCTAAGTTTTCTGGTAGCGGTTCAAAGCTAGTAAAATAAGTGCGTCTTAAGTAATTTGTTCGTTGTACAGGTTGTAGTGTTTTAGCAACTAATGGCAACGCTAATTTACTTCCTGAACCATTGGCACCTGTATTAAATTTAATGGTGGGCGATGAGGCTCCAACACGGGTAACGAGTACTAATTTAGGACTATAGGCTGCAAACCAGGCATCTGCATAGTCTTGAGAAGTTCCTGTTTTTCCTGCCAAGGGCAAACTAACCCCATAGGTGCTTTTTAAAGAGACGCCTGTGCCCTCTTGCACCGCCTTTTGAAGTATTGCATTCATGAATTGAGCAGATTGTTCACTGAGTACCCTATCTGTACTTCTAAGCATTTTATTTTGATACAAAACAGTACCATCAGCGGCTTTTATGGATACAACACTTTGTGGCTTTACTTTAAAACCGTTGTTGGCAAAGGCAGCATAAGCAATGGCAAGTTCGTAGATGCTTGCATTTGAAGCGCCTAAAGCAATAGAGGGTTTGTTTTCTAATTTTTGTGAAAAACCCATCGTATTCCAGAGTTTATTTAACCCGTCAAATGGTGTTTGTAAAAACAGATTGACCGTGGGTATATTCAGTGATTTTGCCAACGAAGCTGCCACTGAATATTTTCCACCTGTTGTATTGTCATAATTTTGGGGTTGCCAATTGTCAAAATCTGAAAGAATAAGTTTGTCATTGTCTAAATACTCGCAAGGTTCTATTCCAGCTTCGAGTGCTGCAGCATACAGTACTGGTTTAAAGGTGGATGCTACCTGACGCTGGGCGAAAATTTGATCATAAGGTTGCGTTCGAAAATCAATGCCTCCAACCCAAGTTTTTATCGCTCCGTTTGTAGGATCTAAGGCTAGAAACCCAGCATGCAAAAGTGTTAAGGTTTGCCGCAAACTATCTCGAACAGAAATAGAATCTGTATAAAAGCCGTTCCAGTCAAACAATTCCCTTTTTTTTCTAACATCTGCGTTTTTGGTCAGCTTCAGTCGATTTAGCTCTTTAGCTACAAGCGCATTTACTGTTTGCCTTCCGCTTTCACTTCTGTATTGTTGTTTTAAGCGATTTTGCATAACACTTAGATGACTTTTATAGGCATTCAAAGCGTACTTTTGCAGTGTTAGATTTAAAGAGGTTTTTATAATAAGGCCACTTTTTTCGATGCTATAATCAGTGCCCGACCTTTTATTTATTCCATCTAATAAATTGTTTACTTCGTCTTTTACTTGTACTAAAAAGTAATTCGCAGGTCCTTCTGATTCCAAATTGGCATAATCCAATTGAAGTGGTAGCTTTTGTAATGAATCTTTTTGCGTGGCATTTAGATAGTTGTACTTTTCCATTTGCGCCAATACCACATTCCGTCTTTTAATTGCATTTTCTGGATACAAACGCGGATTGTAATAGGTGTTTGCCTTGAGCATACCAATTAGAACAGCACTTTCTTGAGTTTTTAATTTTTCAATGGGTTTGTTAAAAAAGCGTCGCGATGCGGCCTCTATACCGAGTACATTTTCGCCAAATGGCACCGTATTTAGATACAGGGTTAATATTTCTTCTTTGGTATATATTTCTTCGAGTCTATTGGCTAAAAAGACTTCTTTGGTTTTGTTAATGGGCATTGTTAACGGGCCATAGCTTTTTCGGCCGTACATGTTTTTGGCCAACTGTTGGTTGATAGTACTTCCGCCTCCAGCACTTTTTTGATTTAACAATACTGTTTTGAATAATACGCGAAGTAAACTTCTAGAATCGACTCCTTTATGTTCAAAATAGCGCGCATCTTCGGTTGCCACTAAGGCATTTACCAATTGTTTAGGAAGCTTATCGTAGGTAATATTTGTGCGATTTTCGGCAAAAAATTTACCGATTAATTGGTTTTCTTCAGATAAAACTAAGGTTGCTGTTTGGTTTTTAAATTCTTTTAATTGCTCTGTAGTATAAAGAGGGCCAAATACGCCATAGTATACGGTTGCTATAAATAGGCTTATAGCCAATATACTTATAACAATAAGGATGGCTAGATATTTTGCTATTTTTTTGAGCATATTTTGGGGGAGTTTTTAAAATCTTTGATTTTAAAACGATTCAATTTTGATTCTAGTATCTGCAAGCCCCTTTTATCTAGAATTGATTTCGCTAATTGGGGGAGTGCTGTATTTTAAAAGTAAAAAAATCAGTTTAAAAATTAGATTTAAAAAGGTGCTTTGAGTGTTTTAATATGAGGTAAACCAAAAATCATTTTGTAAATTGCGCTCTTAAATTTAATTTATAACAATGTTTAATAAAAATATCAAATTAATTATTGCCGTAGGCGTTTTCGCATGGGCAATTTATCAATTTACTCAAGGAAACATCGGAAACGGTATTTCATTAATTTTGCTTGCTGGTATCTTTGTTTTCTTTTATTTCAAAAATGAAATTTTACTGTTGGCATTTATGAAGATGCGTAAGCAAGATTTTGCTGGTGCTACCAAGTGGTTGTCTTATATTAAAAACCCAAGTGGTGCTTTGATACAAAAACAAGAAGGTTATTATAATTTTTTACAAGGGATTATGGTGTCTCAAACTAATTTGACACAGGCTGAAAAATTTTTCAAGAAAGCAATTAAGTTAGGTTTATCTATGAATCACGATATGGCAATGGCTAAATTACAATTAGCAGGTGTAGCATTGACGAAACGCAGAAAAAGAGAAGCTACCACTTTGATGGCGGAAGCGAAAAAATTAGATAAACACGGTATGTTGAATGATCAAATAAAAATGATGAAGCAACAAATGAAGAAAATATAAGCTGCAAAATAATAGCATAAAAAAACCTCGAAATTTATTTCGAGGTTTTTTTATATACTGAAACTAAAAAAAATTACTTTTTGAATTTCGCGTATTTGTTTTTAAACTTATCGATACGTCCTGCAGCATCAATTAATTTAACTTTACCTGTATAGTATGGATGAGACGTTCTAGAAATCTCCAATTTAATCAACGGGTACTCAACACCATCAACTTCCAAAGTTTCTTTTGTATCAGCAGTAGAACGCGTTAAGAATACATCTTCATTAGACATATCTTTAAAAGCTACCATTCTATAATTTTCTGGATGAATTCCTTTTCTCATCTTAAATCCTTTTTAATTTGTTAAATATCAGCAAAAACCTGCTTTGCTATTTTCAGAGTGCAAATTTAATACTATTTTTGAAAATTCAAACTATTAATATACTTTTTACGTAAAAAATATGATATGAACATAAAATCATTTCTTACCGTTGCATTAATCACGTTTCTTTTAGTCTCTTGTGGTGATACTTATACCTTTGTTTTGACTTCTCCAAAACAATTAAATGTTGATAAATCCCTCACAATATCGGTTAAAGAAGAAAATAACAAGCCTATTGATTCTATTCGGTATTACCTTGACGGACAAAGGGTAGCAGACGCATCAAATATTGATATAAAAAATATAAAATTGGGGAAACACGCCGTGTCTGCCACTATTTTTTATGGTGATAAACAAAAACAACTAACCAATGGAGTCTATTTTTTGGCAGAAAATGCACCTGAAATCTATACCTATGAAATTGTTAAGGAATTTCCACATGATAAAGAGGCTTTTACACAAGGTTTAGAGCATCATAACGGATTTTTATATGAGAGTACCGGACAATATGGTACTTCTTCATTGCGAAAAGTGGATTTGGAAACAGGTACCGTTCTGCAAAAATTTGATTTAGACAAGCAATACTTTGGTGAGGGAATGACGATTTATGACGATAAAATCTATTTGCTTACTTGGCAAAAAAAGAAAGGCTTTATATTTGATTTAGAGACATTTAAGCAACTAGGTGAGTTTAATTACAACCAAAGTAAAGAAGGGTGGGGCTTAACACATAACGGGTCTAAATTGATTAAAACAGATGGTACCGAACGCGTGTGGTTTTTAAATCCTGAAACATTAAAGGAAGAAACGTTTATTGAAACATATACACATAAAAGCAAAGCAGATGATTTGAATGAATTGGAATATATCAATGGAAAAATTTACGCCAATATGTGGCAACGCAATAGCATAGTTATTGTAGATCCAACAAGTGGTGCAATTGAAGGTGTTGCAGATTTGAATGGATTACAAACAAAGGCAGATCAAAAAGGAAATGACAATGTGCTAAACGGGATTGCTTATGATGCTGAAAATGATCGATTATTTGTCACTGGTAAAAGATGGAGTAAGGTTTTTGAAATTAAATTAAAGAAAAAAGAATAGCGTCTTTTTACTTAAAACAGTTGTATGAGAATACTTGAAACCATTTTTATAATTTTTGTACTCGTTTTTTTAAATTCGTGTCGTAAAGATTTTGACACCATTAAAAGCAATGGGAGCCTATCATTTTCTAAAGACACCATTTTTTTAGATACCGTTTTTACAAATACAAGTTCTAGTACGCGAAGTTTTAAGGTATATAATAAAAGCAATAGTGCAATTACCATTCCTACCATTGCTTTAGCGCGTGGTGAAAATTCTTTTTATAGATTGAATGTTGATGGTATTCCAGGTAAATCTTTTGAAAATATTGATATCTTGGCGAAAGATAGCTTGTATGTTTTTGTAGAAGCCACCATTGATTTTACCCAAGTAATAAATCCTATTTATACCGACTCCATTGTTTTTGATGCCGCTAATAATTTTCAAGATGTAGATTTGGTGACCTTAGTTCAAGATGCCCACTTTTTATTTCCGCAGCGCAATGCACAGGGGATTAAAGAAACAATTGTATTGGGGCAAGATGAAACAGGTAATGACATTGCTGTTAATGGTTTCTTGCTAGCTGATCATACCACTTGGAGCGACGATAAACCTTATGTTATTTATGGGTATGTAGGTGTTCCGTCAACCAAAACATTAACTATTGAAGCAGGAGCTAAAATCCATTTTCATGCAAATTCTGGACTCTTAGTACAAGAAAATGCAAGTCTAAATGTGAATGGAACATTGGGTAATGAGGTTGTTTTTGAAGGCGATCGATTAGAGCCTGATTTTGCTGATATTGCAGGGCAATGGGGAACCATATGGCTTAGAGAAGGGAGCATCAATTCAACCATTTATTATGCGCTTATAAAAAACAGTGTTATTGGTATTTTAGTGGATGATACCAATGGATCAAATCCTACACTTACCATTAAAAATACGCAAATTTACAATACTTCTAACTTTGGAATCCTAGGTAGGCAAACCAATATTCTTGGTGAAAATTTAGTGATATCAAATTCTGGGCAGTCCAATTTAGCATGTACCATAGGCGGAACGTATAATTTTATACATTCAACATTTGCAAATCATTGGCGCGGAAGTATTAGAGATTTTCCGGCAGTTTTGGTAAATAACTATTTAAGTTCTTCTGATACAGGAGGCAATGAAGTTAAAGTTCCTGTTGATTTAGTTGCAGCCAATTTTACCAATTGTATTATCGATGGGAGTCAAAATGTGGAGTTTTTTGTAGACAGAGTAACGGGAGCCGACTTTAATTTTAACGTAAAAAACAGTATGTTAAAATTTGACACTACTGATAGCAATTTAATAAACAATCCGTTATTTGATTTTACCGATACTAATTGGTATCAAGATGTTATTTTAAATGGGTTTCTGCATTTTAAAAATTCGAGACAGAACGAGTTGATTATAGGCCAGGATTCAGAAGCTGTAGCAAATGCAGCTAGCACCGGAGCTTCTCAAGTCCCTTTTGATATTTTAGGAATTGATAGAACCAGCAGCCCAGATATTGGTGCTTACCAACATGTCATTTTAGAGGAAGAAGAAAACTAATTACTCCTTTTCTAATAAACATTTTAACGATAGTGGTATTAAAATTTAATTGCTGCTAATTAAATAATGAACATTAACAGTTCAAAACCGTTGAAGAGGCGGTATCCGATAAAAATTTACTTTGAAATTTAGAAGAAATGGGTTAACTTTAAACTAAATAATTGATTTTCAGTGCTATTTCCAAAATGCGAGTGTGTAGTAAAGTTTATATTATGTTACGATTGGAGAAATTGACAAAGCGACTTTTGTACTACCTAACTACAATGTTAGGCATTTTTCCTGTTCTTTTAATGAGTTGTGAAACAGATGAACTCACCAATGTTAACATGGTAACTACTGCTGAAGTCAATTTTATCAGTGAGACCAAAGCAACCGGTGGGGGCCGTATTTTTAATGGAGGGAAATCTACTGTAAATTCCCGTGGTATTTGTTGGGGAACAGCACCCGCACCCACTTTAAGTAATAATCGAACGATAGACGGTTCTGGTGATGGTAATTTCATCAGTTCCTTAACAGCTCTACAACCAAACACCACCTACTATGTGAGGGCCTATGCAAGTAATTCAGATGGAACAGTTTATGGTGACGATGTAAAATTTACTACGCAATCATCAGCAGTTCCAATACTACAGACAATGACCATTAGCAATATAACAGCTACCTCTTGTAAAAGTGGAGGAAGCATACAATTTGAAGGTGCTAGTGCTGTAACTGATAGAGGAGTGTGTTGGAGTGTGAATAACCCACCTACCATAGCCGATAGTAAAACAAGTGACGGAATAGGAGTAGGTGACTTTACAAGTAGCGTTACAGGATTGGATTCGAATTTTTCTTATTATGTAAGAGCGTATGCTACAAATAGTGAAGGTACAGCCTATGGCAATTTATTATATTTTAAACCCTACAAAAGTACCGTTACAGATATCGACGGAAATGTATACACCACTGTATCCATCGGAAGTCAAGTATGGACCGTTGAAAACTTGAAAGTCACCAAATACCAAAATGGAGATTTGATACCAACAATAACTGATAACGCCTTGTGGAATACTACAAAATCAGGAGCATTTTGTAATTATGATAACAGTGCAGCGAATACCAATACCTATGGGTTGCTTTATAACTGGTACGCAGCGAGTGACTCAAGGAATGTGGCGCCTGAAGGTTGGCGTGTGGCTACTTATGAAGATTATCAGCAATTAGTTAATTATTTAGGCGGCCCTTGGGAAGCTGAAGCTAAAATGAAAATTAACGGTTTCAAGCCACTGCCTTCTGGTAAAAGAAATAGGGATGGTAATTTTTATGATAAGGATGTATATCCATATTACTGGACAGCCACAGAGTATCATGAAGGCAGCACATGGGCAAGGTATCTCGTACTTGATGGCGGTGTATTAGATATTGTTAATTTAAGTAAGAACTACGGCTTTGCTATCCGTTGTATTCGAAATTAAAAAAAGCGCGCTCATTTATAAGGTTACCATTTTTTTGAGATACCGTTTTACTTTTTATAAACTACTCCATTTTTCATTACAAAATTTACGCTTTCCATGGTGTTAATATTTTTTGTAGGGTCATCATCGGTTGCTACAATATCGGCTAACATTCCTACTGAAATATGACCAATTTGATCACTCATTTCTAATAAGGCAGCATTGGTAATGGTTGCAGATTGAATAGTTTCAATAGCGGGCATACCCGCTGCTACCATATGTCCAAATTCTTTACCGTTTTCTCCATGATCAAACACACCGGCATCGGTACCAAAAGCGATTTTTACACCTTTTTTATAGGCTTTACCAAAAGTGTTTTGGATTTTAGGGCCGATAGCGAGTGCTTTAGGAACAATAATATCAGGAAAAAAACCTTTGATTTTTGCGCGGGCTTCTACAGATTTTCCAGCTGTAATCGTGGGTACATAGTAAGCATTGTGCTTTTTCATCAACTCCATTGTTTCATCACTCATTAAAGTACCGTGTTCAATGGTTTTTACACCACCAATAATAGCGCGTTGCATGCCTTCATCGCCATGGGCGTGTGCTGCAACCTGCATTCCATAATCTTTTGCTGTTTCTGTAATTGCCTTAATTTCTTCAATAGTAAATTGAGGATTTTGTCCGCTTTTCGCTACACTCAATACGCCACCAGTAGCTGTAATTTTTATCCAATCAGCGCCATTTTTATAGCGTTGACGCACCGCTTTTTTAGCATCATCAATACTGTTTACGACCCCTTCTTTAGGTCCTGGATCTCCAATAAGGGCTCTATTTCGTCCGTTTGTAGGATCAGCATGCCCACCTGTAGTTGCCAATGATTTTCCAGCAGTTAATATTCTTGGACCGTCAACTTTTCCTTGATCGATAGCATTTCGCAGCGCTATATTAACACCACTTCCGCCAAGGTCTCTAACAGTTGTAAAACCTGCCATTAAGGTGTTTTTAGCCATAATGGTTGAATTAAAAGCAACATCAGCTTCGTTCAAAACAAAAGGTTCTAAATATCTTTTGGCAGTCATTTGCCCTTCAATATGTACATGCATATCAATTAAACCCGGCATCACTGTTTTTGATTTTAAATCAATGGTTATATCATTTGTTGATTTCGGACTGAGATATCCCTTTTGTACATCAATAATTTTATTTCCAGAAACAATTATGGTCATTTCATTCGAAATTTTGCCCGTTTTAGTATCTAGAAGCTTGCCACAATACAAATAAGTGTCTTGTGCTACTGAGAGGGTATAGGTTAGTAAAAAAAGGAAAATGAGGGTAAGTTTTTTCATCGTATTTAAGTTTGGGTTATAAATGTACTGAAAAAACTACATACTTGTAAAAGCCAAAATAATATTGCATTTTTGAGCCTACAAAAAAAATAAAAATTCGCAATGGAAATTATTTCTGGAAACACTTCAGTAAAACCAACAATTAAGTACGCAGGAAAAGGGGCTGAATTTGCCATCATTTACTTTAAAAACATCATTTTAACCATACTGACATTAGGGTTGTATTATCCTTGGGCAAAGGTTGAAATATTAAAATATCACTATCAGTCCACAGCATTAGATGGTGCCCGATTTACATTTCATGCCACAGGAATGGAAGTGTTTAAAGGTTTTATAAAAATATACCTCATGTTTATCGTATTGTATGGCTTATTATTTTATGCTTTACAAACACAAAATCAAACGTTGATGTTTTCATCAATAGGGCTATTTTACTTATTTATTTTTTTAATTGTACCCTTTGCAATACATGGTGCAGTACGATATCGTTCTTCGAGAAGCTCTTGGAAAGGAATTCATTTTAAGTACTTAGGGGTTAGACAGGAATTTTTCTGGCTCTATTTAAAAGGCATATTGTTAACAGTGATAACCTTAGGGATCTACGGAGCGTGGTTTCAAGTAGATATTCGTAAATATATTTTTAGTCACCTGCGTTTTGGAGATGTCTCTTTCGATTTTAAAGGTGATGGAGGTGAATTGTTTTGGATTAACTTAAAATTTATCTTATTGGTATATATTACTTTAGGAATTTACTCTTTTTGGTACTATAAAAATTTATGGAAATTTTACACCGATAATACCGTTATTACACAAAACGGAAAAAAGGTAAACTTTAAATTCAATATGCAGGCAGGAGATGTTTTTGAATTGTTAGTTATTAATTTTCTATTGATCCTTTTTACGCTAGGTCTTGCCACTCCTTGGGTAGCTGTACGAACAATGAAATTTTTCTTCCGCTTTTTAGAAATTGATGGCGAATTAGATACAAATGCCATTCAGCAAGCCAAATATGATGATTATGACGATGCGGCTGGAGATGATCTATTAGACTTTTTTGATTTCGATTTATTATAAAAATGCTATTTAATGCACACTTTTTTGACGGAAAGTCATCGAGAACACATGAAGCCACAGTAAAAGTAAATGCGCTTAACTGGCAGATTTCTTATAACGATGAGCATCATACGCCCATTGTGATTTCTTGGAATCCTCAGAAAATACAAAAGTCGGATGTTTATACAAAGGGACTCATTTCTTTCACCTACGGTGACACATTTCCATTTCAAAAAATTGAAAGCGAAGACCCCAGTTTTATAAACTATATTAATAATAGTGATCAAAAAAATTTAAACAATCGTATTGATGTGCGCTTGCATAAATCAAAATATAAGTCACTTGTTTTTTTGTTAATTGGAATATTGGGGATTGGTATTCTTTCTTATTTTTATGTCATACCAACCGTCGCTACCGGATTTGCATCAACGTTGTCTCAAAAAAATGTGATTGACTTTGGTGATTATGTGTTTAGAGTACTATCAACCGATTTAGAAATTGATGAGGAAGCTTCAGAACGCTTGCAAAATTTTGTAGACGCAATGGACATATCAAGTGAGTTTCCTTTAAAGTTATATGTTGCCACTAGTGATGAAATGAACGCCTTTGCCTTGTCAGGAGGTAAAATAGTTGTTTTTTCAACGTTATTAGAAAAAATTGAAACAGATGCCCAACTAGCAGCTTTGATTGGTCATGAGGTTTCACACATCAATAATAGGCACGTTTTAAAAAATTTGGCGAGAAATTTTGGAGGCGCTATTTTTGTATCGGTTTTATTTGGTGATATCAATGGAGCTACGGCTGTATTAATGGATAATGCACATCTCTTTACACAACTTTCATTTTCTAGAAGTTTAGAAAAAGAAGCTGATGTTTTCGGATTGGATATTATGAAAAAAAATAATGTAGATTTACATGGTATGCCGCAATTATTTGAAATATTAAAGAAAGAATCATCCTTTGATGTTCCTACTTATTTAAGTAACCACCCCATGTTGGAAGATCGGATTACATACACAACTAAAATAGCAGATGAACAGGGAAGTAACAATGGAAATGATTTGTTACAAGATAAATGGAATCAATTAGAAGTCTTAATAAAAGAATAGCATGCATAAAAATATAGTTATTACGGGCGCAAGTAGAGGTATAGGTTTTGAGTTAGTACGCTATTTTGCCAGTCAAGGACACCAAGTTTTAGCCTTGTCAAGAAATACCGCTCCTTTAAAAAATCTAAAAAGTGATTATCAAAACCTTCATGTTCTGTGTGCTGATGTTTGTGAAGATGTCGATTTGAAGGATGTTATAGAATTTGTTTCCACTCATTGGAAACAAATTGACATCGTCATTCACAATGCGGGTAAATTACATAATAAGCCTTTTGCTGAGACCACAACAAATCATTTCTTAGAAGTGTATAAAGTAAATGTTTTTGCCGTTGCTGAATTAACACGTGTATTAATACCATATTTTATTAGGGGGACGCATGTCGTTACCATAAGTAGTATGGGAGGTATTCAAGGAAGTATGAAATTCCCAGGGTTATCTGCTTACAGCTCATCAAAGGGAGCCGTAATTACGTTAACAGAACTGCTTGCTGAAGAATTTAAAGAACAAGGCGTCGCTTTTAATGTTTTGGCATTGGGAGCAGTTCAAACAGAAATGTTAGCTGAGGCATTTCCAGGCTACAAGGCACCAACCACAGCGAAACAAATGGCCAATTATATTGCTAATTTTGCGTTAACGGGAAATCAATATTACAACGGGAAAGTGTTGCAGGTTTCTTCATCTACACCATAATGAATGAATACTATTATAGCCAAATATGTACCCGAAAATGCTATTGAATTAGTAGCTGGCCTTTTAAAGCAATACCCATGTACCCTTAAAATTGTAAATGGTAGAAAAACAAAACACGGTGATTTTAGACAGTTGCCATCGGGTAAATATCAAATCACTATTAACAATGATTTGAACCAATATCGCTTTTTGTTAACACTGGTTCACGAGCTAGCACATCTAGTAACACATAAACATAAGGGCAAAGTAAAACCACATGGAGTAGAGTGGAGGCAGCATTTTCAACATTTAATGCTACCCTGTGTAAACCCACGTATTTACCCGAAAGAAGTTTTACCGTTTTTAGCACATTATTTAATAAAACCAAAGGCGAGTACAGATGCTGATGTGAATTTATCATTGGTCTTAAAACAATATGACGAAAGAAACGGAAAGAGTTTTATATTTGAAGTGCCTTTAGAAAGTAAGTTTGTGTATAACAAACGTGTTTTTTTAAAAGGCGCCAAAAGACGAACGAGGTATGGGTGTGTTGAAGTAAGTACTGGAAAAACGTATTTATTCCACCAAAATGCTGAGGTTGATTTAGTAAAGAATTAAGTGACCTACCGAATAAAGTGGAGCACCTAAATAAATTCTGTTCCGTTTAATAAATATATAAAAATAAAAGATGAATAAAAACTATTATGCAGTATTGATGGCCGGCGGAGTTGGTTCACGATTTTGGCCTGTGAGCACACAAAACTTCCCGAAGCAGTTTCATGATATGTTAGGAACTGGAGAATCATTATTACAGAAGACATTTCAACGGCTGGCAAAATTGATTCCTAGCGAAAACATATTGATTGCTACAAACAAACGCTATAAAGAGTTGGTACTGGAGCAATTAGAGGGGGTGAATGAGCAACAGGTACTGCTAGAGCCAGAAATGCGTAATACAGCCCCTTGTATTTTGTATGCTGCATTAAAAATTAAACAAGAGAATCCGAATGGAGTTATGATTGTGGCACCTTCAGATCATTGGATTGATGACGAACAAACATTTATTGAGAATATTGAGACATCGTTTAAGGCGTGTGCAAAAGATGATATTTTAATGACCTTGGGTATTCAACCTTCATTTGCAAATACAGGATATGGTTATATCCATTTTGAAAATAGTGCCAGCGATATAAAAAAAGTAAAACAGTTTACCGAAAAACCAGTGTTAGCAATGGCAACCCAGTTTGTTGAAAGTGGTGAGTATCTATGGAACGCGGGTATTTTTATTTGGAGTGTGCAGAGTATTTTAAAGGCTTTTGATGAGAGCTTACCAGAGATGATGCACCTTTTTTGTAAAGGAAATGAGGTGTATAATACAGCCTTTGAAGATGATTTTATCGCAGCGAATTATGGTCAAGCAGAAAATATCTCTATAGATTATGGAATCATGCAAAAAGCTACTAACATCTTTGTATTACCAGTAGATTTTGGTTGGAACGATTTAGGAACGTGGAGCTCATTATATGATAAATTGCCAAAAGATCAACAAAATAATGCTACTGTAAATGGAAAAGCGCTATTCAAAAACGCATCGGGTAATATGGTGAGTACACAAACAAAAAAACATGTTGTTATTCAAGGATTAGATGATTATATTGTAGTCGAAAAAGATAATGTATTGTTAATATGCCCTAAAAAAGACGAACAAAACATTAAGCAACTAGTTGCAAATGTTAAGGATGAATTTGGTGAAGATCTCGTATAATTGAACATCACATAAGTATAATCGCATAAGTTATGGAAGAAGATAAAAAGGTAGAAGTAGAATTTGAAGTAAAAAAGGACCAAGTTAAGAAGGAGTTTACTGGTTTTTTTGGCAGTACCAAACAGTTTTTGAAAGAGCTGTTAGAAATTCGAAATGATACCAATAAGGAAGGTACCATTCAACAGATAAAAGATGGTATTTCGATGAAAGGGCATACCGCTTGGATTCTTATTTTCTCAATAACGATTGCTTCTATCGGTCTGAATGCCAATTCAACGGCAGTAGTAATTGGTGCCATGCTTATCTCGCCACTAATGGGGCCGATTTTAGGTACGGGTCTCTCTATAGGAATTAACGACTTAGATACACTAAAACGCTCTATGATTAATTTGGGTGTTATGATTGGCTTGAGTTTGTTGACTTCTTTTTTGTTTTTTAGTATTCCGTTATTTCAAGAAGCAACTCCAGAAATATTAGCTAGAACACGACCAGATGTACGTGATGTATTTATTGCAATGGCTGGTGGTTTGGCCTTAATTGTAGCAGTTAGTCGTCCATCAACACAAACCAATACCATTGCTGGTGTGGCAATTGCTACCGCATTAATGCCACCCTTATGTACTGCTGGCTACGGATTGGCAACAGGTAATTTGGGTTATTTTTTCGGCGCTATGTTTCTATTTATTATCAACACCATATTTATAGCGCTTGCTACTTTTGTTACGGTTAAATATTTGCGTTTTCCAATGGTTAAGTATATCAATTCGGCGAGGCGTAAAGCAATTGCACGTTTTGCTTCAATCATTGCATTTATCATTTTTGCGGGTAGTATTTTTTCGTTTTATAATTTATTTAAGGAAAATCAATTCAAACAAATTGCCCACGAATTTATTGTCGAATTAAAAGAAGATGGTGTGTCTATTTTAGGAGAAGATGATGTGAATATAAACTATTTGAATAAAAGAATTACCCTACCTGTATTGGGGGCAGCGGTAACAGAAGAAAAAAAGAAGGAATGGGAATTGCGAATAACGGAAATGGGCCTTACTAATGCCGAACTCGTAGTACAGCAAGGAAACGATTCTGAAATACGTCAGCAAGTTCAAAATTTACAAGATTTATATGCTCAAAATCAAAAAATAATTTCTTCTCGCGATGAAAACATCAAAGAAAAGGAAGAGCGGATTCAACTGTTGGAGGAAGAGTTGTCTAAGTATTATAAAAAAGCAATTCCATTCAAACAAATAAGTGATGAAGCAAAAATTATTTATTCTAGTTTGGAAGAATTGTCGTATTCAGATATTGTAAAGACAAATTTTAAAAGTATTGATACCGTGCGAATGTTTTATTTTAAATGGTATGATTCCATTCCTAAAAAGGCAATTAATACGGATGAACCGAAACTGAAAAGCTGGTTAAAAACGAGATTGAGTTTGGATACGATACAGGCAGTTAGAAAATAATCTTACAAGAGTTTATCCTCTTTTAACTGAGCGTCTCTTACTTTTTTAAAGAGATTTGAAGAATACACAAAATTGGTTAAAGCTTCATTGTCTGTTCTAAATACATCATTGCTTGTGCCTTCCCATTCTTTGATGCCATTTCTTAAAAAGATAATTTTTTCACCAATTTCCATGACCGAGTTCATATCATGTGAGTTAATCATGGTAATAATATCGTACTCCTTCGTTATTTCTTGAATTAGATTGTCTATTAAGATAGAAGTACTAGGGTCAAGACCCGAGTTAGGCTCGTCACAAAATAAATACTTAGGATTGTTTACAATAGCTCTTGCTATGGCGACACGTTTTTGCATACCACCAGAAGCTTCACTAGGCATTTTATGATGCGCATCAGGTAAATTAACACGCTTTAATACTACATTGACACGATCTTGCATTTCACTTTTGCTCTGTTTCGTAAACATCCGTAATGGAAACATTACATTTTCTGCAATGGTCATAGAGTCGAATAGGGCACTGCCTTGAAAAACCATTCCCATATCAGCTCGTAAATCTCTTTTCTCACTATCAGATAATTCTGAATATACATTTCCATCATACGATATGGATCCACTATCTGGCGTAAACAGGCCTAATAAACACTTTAAAAAAACGGTTTTACCTGAGCCACTTTGCCCAATAATCAAGTTGGTTTTTCCTTTCTCAAAAGTAGTACTTATACCCTTTAAAACTTTTGTTTCCCCAAACGACTTTTCTATGTTATCTACAACAATCATTAGCTTAATAGTAACTGGGTTAAAATATAGTTGATTAGAATAATTACAACACTTGTCCATACAAAGGAAGTCGTACTAGCCTTACCTACTTCTAAAGCACCACCTTTCATAAAATAACCATAGAATGAAGGTACTGTGGCCAATACAAACGCAAAAAGAATGGTTTTTATAAAGGCGTAAACAATGTGAAAAGGAATAAAATCAGTTTGAATACCAATAATATAATCTTCCATCGAAGTAAAACCACCGTAAACACAAGCAGCCAATCCACCAAGGATACCTAAAAACATAGCAATTGAAATAACAAAAGGGTACATCATTAATGCAATAAACTTAGGAAACACTAAATAGTTAATGGCATTAATACCCATTACTTCTAAAGCGTCAATTTGCTCAGTCACTCGCATGGTACCTATACTAGAAGTAATAAAAGACCCAACTTTACCCGCCATAATTATTGAAATAAAGGTAGGTGCAAACTCTAGTATGACCGATTGCCTAGTGGCAAAACCAACCAAATATTGTGGGATTAAGGGATTGGTTATGTTTAATGCCGTTTGTATGGTTACTACTCCTCCAACAAAAAACGATATAAATGCAACGATACCTAAAGAACCAATAATTAAATCGTCAATATCCTTAAGGATTAGTATTTTCATAACCGACCACTTGGTGGGTTTACGAAACATCTCAACAATCATTAAAAAATAGGCACCAATATTTTCAAGGTATGTCATCTAAGTCTATTCGCTGTTTTTAATGTTAAATAAGCGTTATTTTCAAATACGATAGTTCAAAAATATAATTTTATATATAAAATATACTAAATTTGAAGAATATTAAATTATTATCCAATGCGAAAAATTATTGCTTTTATTTTTACTGTAGGAATATTTGGTTTGTCTCAAGCGCAAAATATTGAAAATCAACGACCTAAATTAGTAGTTGGTATTGTTGTAGATCAAATGCGCTATGATTATTTAACCCGCTTTTACAATAAGTATTCTGATGGTGGTTTTAAAAGATTAATGAACGATGGTTTTAATGTTGAAAATGGACATTTTAATTATATTCCTACCTATACGGCTGTTGGTCACACTTCTGTTTATACTGGAGGTACACCAGAAAGCCATGGTATCATTGGAAATAATTGGTATGATAAGTTTGCGAAGAAATCAATTTACTGTGTAGATGATGATTCTTATAGGAGTGTTGGAGCAGATATGGGCGGAAAAAAATCGCCAAAAAGAATGTTGACAACTACGGTGACAGACGAACTGAAATTAGCACAGAACTTACGCGGTAAAGTGATAGCACTAAGTATAAAAGACCGGTCAGCCGTATTGCCTGGCGGACATACAGCAGATGCAGCCTATTGGTTTGAAGGCGCTAAAGAAGGTAAGTTTATAACGAGCTCTTATTATATGGAAAGTTTGCCTAAATGGGTAAAAGAATTTAATAGTTCAGGGAAGGCAAAGGACTATTTAAATTCAGATTGGAATACTTTATACGATATCAATACCTATACAGAAAGTATTGAAGATGATAATAAATTTGAAGGATTGTTTAACGATAGAAAGAGTCCTACATTTCCATATCATTTATCGAAACTGAAAAAGAAAAACGGAAATTTCGACCTTTTAAAAGCGGTGCCTTATGGTAATTCTATTGTAAAAGATTTTGCGGAAGCCGCCATCATTGGCGAAAATTTAGGACAAAATAATGTCACTGATTTTTTAGCTGTAAGTTTTTCTAGTACAGATTATGTGGGGCATAAATTTGGTGTGGATTCTAAAGAAGTTGAAGATACCTATTTGCGTTTGGATCGTGATTTAGCCTCATTTTTTACCTTTTTAGATGAGAAAGTAGGAAAAGGTAATTATACCTTGTTTTTAACTGCCGATCATGCGGTGGCACAAGTGCCTGCTTATTTAGAAGATTTGAAAATACCTGCCGGATATTTTGATAGTAAGGCGTTTAAAGCTTTTTTAAATAAAATAACGAATGAGCATTTTGGAGTAGAAGCAGACAGTTTAATTGAAAATTTTTCAAATTATCAATTATTTTTAAACAAGGAAACACTTAAAAAAATGAAGTTAACGTCAGAAAATGTGAGTTCAATTTTGGTAGACGAATTAATTAATTTTAAAAATATAAATAAAGTGGTAGCGGCGCATACACTACAAAACACAAATTTTGATTCTGGTATTTTGAAACGTTTGCAAAATGGCTATAATCAAAAGTTTTCTGGAGATGTACTAATTATACCAAATCCGGCTACAATTTCTGGAAGCAGAACGGGTACTACTCATGGTTCGGGATATAATTACGATTCACATGTGCCAATTCTGTTTTACGGTAAAGGAATAAAGAAAGGAAGTCTTAAACGTTACGTGCCAATTGTTGATATTGCACCAACGTTATCTAATTTATTGCAAATTAGCTTTCCTAATGGGGCTACAGGTACTGTAATAGTAGAAGCATTAGAAAATTAATTACTTATCAATTTTTCTTTTTTGCATCGCTTTTCGTTTTCTTTTTTCGGAAAACATAATTTGTACAATTAACAAAAAGCCAAAAAGTAGGAGTGATAATATTATTTTATTTGTCATTTTAAATAAGAATAGGAGTTATTCATTATTTATAACGAGGTCAATTCTAAATTATTATACTCCTATTTTAGTATTTATAAACTATGGCGTTAATATTCATTCCCGCACCTACCGAAGCTAAAACAATTACTTCTCCTTTATTCAGTGAGTGATTTTCAAGATTTCCTTTTACGACAAGATCTAATAAGGTGGGTACTGTGGCAACAGAACTGTTTCCTAATTTATGAATACTCATTGGCATTATATCAATAGGTTCTGGCGTATTATACAGTTTAAAAAATCGTTTGATAATGGCTTCATCCATCTTTTCATTTGCCTGATGAATAAATACCTTTTTTACCGCCGAAATGGGCACGCCACTTTTATCTAATGCTGTTTTCATTGCCTGCGGCACATTCGTTACGGCGTATTCATATATTTTACGCCCATACATTTTAATATACCTAATTTTGGGGTCTGTATTTGGAATGTTCGACTTCCCTAAAAACAAAAAATTTGCTTCGTCATAAGTATGTGAAAGTGCTGCATGGCTTAAAATTCCGGAATTTTTATTATCACTAGCTTCAACTATACAGGCTCCCGCACCATCTGAATAAATCATAGAATCTCTATCGTGCATGTCTAAAACCCGAGATAGGGTTTCTGAACCAATAACTAAACATTTTTTTGCCACTCCAGCTTTGATAAAAATATCGGCCTGAATAACTCCTTGTATCCAACCAGGGCAACCAAAAATAATATCATAGGCAACACAGTTGGGGTTTTTAATTTTTAATAAGTGTTTAACGCGTGCGGCTAAACTCGGAAGAATATCCGTTTGTATGGTTCCCTTTTTTATATCTCCAAAGTTTTGTGCTAGAATAATATAATCTAACTCTTCGGGATTAATATTCGCAGCTTCAATAGCTCGTTGAGCGGCGATGGTAGCAATATCACTAGATTGCAGTTCGTCTGAGGCATATCGTCTTTCTTCAATACCTGTGATTGCTCTAAATTTTTCAATTATAATTTCATTGCTAGCTTCAAATGGTTCGTTTTTATCATTATAAAAACGTTCATTATTAAAATCAGCATTCGTTTTAATAATTGAAGGAATATAGCTACCGGTTCCAGTAATTACAGCATTCATATTTTGGGTATTTGGTTTTAGTTATTGCTAAACTAAACTATTTTTTAATATAGCAAAAATGTTTAATTTAATTTTCTTTTTAGAAAAATTTAGCAAATTAAAGGTATTAGTGTTGCATTTTAATCTGCATTACCGTAGCAATAGATAGGGCTCTTGTCTTTGCCAAATCAGCTTTAGTGCCAGTAAAATGTTGATCTATGGTATTGTTAAAATGTTTTAGCCAAATTTCAAAATGCTTTTTTTGAAATGGGTTCGTTTTATTCAAAAAAAGGTGTGGTTTCATCGCATTTTTTTGATAATTTAATGTTTGAAACAATAAGTCTTCCCAAAAATCGGCAACAATTTTTAAATGACTTTCCAGCGTATTATTTTTAATAATGGCTTCAAAAAAATGCTGAATCTCTTTATCACTTAAAAGTTTGTCGTAAAATTGAGTAGTGAATAAATTGATATCCTTTCTATTTTGAATATCGGATTTCATAATTGCTAAAATTAGAGATATGTTTTGTCAAAACTGAGTGGGAGCAAATCTTTAAGCGAATCTGTTTTTATAATTTGCCCAGTTTCCCCCATAAACAGAATTTCAATCGGTGTTTCTTGTTTAAATTCATATTCGGCAATTGCTTGTCGACATGCGCCACAAGGACCAACAGGCTTCGTAACTTTTTTTTGAGATGAACTTGCTGAAATTGCAATTTTTAAAACCTTAACTCCCGGATGAAGTGCACCTGCACTATAAATAGCAACCCGTTCTGCACACATACCAGATGGATAGGCAGCATTCTCTTGGTTGTTGCCCGAAATAATCGCCCCATTGTCTAATAGTAATGCCGCACCAACACTAAAATTTGAATAGGGAGCATACGCATTGTTCCTGTACTTTATTGCGGTTTCCATTAAATTTTGGTCGTCTGATGATAGCTCAGTAACGTCATCAAAAACAGTAAAAGTGGTTGTTAACTGAATTTTTTTCATCGACAGGTAAGGCGTTTGATTAAAAACAAAAAAATCATTTTAGCTAAAGTAGTAAAATGATTTTTTATAAAATTATGTTCTCTTATAAATAATTAATAATCTTCAAATAGGTCACCAAAATTAAAGGTTAACGAAAAACGAAGTGTACTCTCTAGTGGATTCGTTACGTCTGTAGAGTTTATTAAGTAAGACAAGTCTAAATTGGTGCTTTTAAATTTAAATCCAGCTCCTAAGGTAAAGTATTTTCTAGCACCACTATAATCACTTTCATTAAAATATCCAGCTCGTAAACCAAATGTTTGGTCGTACATATATTCGGCTCCTAATGCCCAAGTGAACTCTTTTAATTCATTGCTAAAACCACCTGGTGCATCACCGAATGATTGAAAAATTCCGCCTATAAATCCAACATTATCATCCTTACCATCTGTAATTTCACCCTCATCATTTCTTATAGGAGGTGAAGGAACGAGTAATTTGTTAAACTCAAGATTTGCTGTTATGGTATTTAAATCGTCTAGTATAAAATCAAATCCACCACCTAAACGTAAATTTGTAGGAATAAAATTCTCTTGACCTCCATCAGTTAAAGTTACTTTAGGTCCGATGTTTGATATGTTAAATCCTCCACGCCATTTACCATTAAAGTCTCCGAAGTTTTTTTCTTCAGATTGGTAATAACCAGAAACATCTACTGCAAAGGTGTTAACGGTATTTATGGTAGAATTTTCTACCCGTAAGGCATAATCTGACCGTAAGTATCTTACAGCTACAGCCATAGAAAATTCGGGACTCAATTTTAAACCATAAGAAACATCCAAAGCCAATTCATTAGGATTTTCAGAACCAATCCCTTGACCTTCGGCCGAAGTTAAGTCTATCGTACCAAGTGAAAAATACTTCAGTGAAGCTCCCCAAGAACTACCTTCGTTTATTCTATTAGCAAAAGTAAGATAACTCACAAAAACATCATTTGTTAAATTTCGCAACCAAGGTGTGTAATTAACACCAACAGTATATTGAGAATTTAAAAATACCAGTTTTGCGGGGTTAAAATGTTGTGAACTTGCATCAGGCGAAGTAGCTACACCGATGTCTCCCATACCACCAGATCTTGCATCGGGTGCTATTAATAAAAATGGAGCAGCTGTTGTAATTGGATTCCTCTCCACTTCTTGCGAATACCCTTTAAAGAGCCCGATTGTGAATATTGAGATTATTAGAATTACTTTTTTCATGAATTAGAATTAGAGTTATTTTTGCTATTAATGTGTTATTGTAATATGACCAACTTCTCAAATTTACTAGCTCTGGCGTTTGATAAGGTTGCACGTACAATCAATTTATAGACATAAACACCTTTTCCAACTTTATTGCCAAAATCATCCAAACCATCCCATGAAATTGAACGTGATAAAGTACCTTCAGTTTGCACTGTTTGGTTGATTGTCTTTATCAGTTTACCAGAAACTGTAAACAGTTGTACCTGGACTTCAAGGGGTTCATTAGGTTTGTTATGGTTAAACCAAAACTGTGTGTAATTGATAAGTGGATTAGGATAATTTAACACATTTTCTATCACTAATTCTCGGTCATCTACTACAACAAAATTTAACGTAGCTTCTGAAGGATTATTGTATGTGTCCCAACATTTAAATGTTATGGTATGTGGGCCAACTTCTAAATTGCGAAAAGGAAATTTTGCTTTCCCTTTTGTAAAGTCATCTAAATCAGTCTGGTAGAAGTCGTTTAGGATATATGGATTTGCCTGATCTCCATCTAAAATTGCTACAATATCATGGTCAACAGCAGTAATAGAAGTATTGATTCCAGAAGCATCTTCCAATACAGCAATAAAAAAGGGCGACTCATTGGTATTTGCACCATCTATAAAAGATTCGTCATTCATAAATAATTTTACAGTGGGGCCCGTGGTATCTTCTGGAGCATTTTCGTTAATGCCACCAATAATAATTTCTTGGTTAAAACCTGATTTGTCTTCTTGTTGATTATCGGCATATAGACTTACTTTTGCCTTTCCATAGGCAATTCGTATGTCTTTAGGTACAATAAAGTCAAATTTGAACACCCCATTTTTTACAGAAGCTTTACCGCGAAATATTTTGCTCTCTACCGCGTCAAATGTGAGGGTTCTACCAAAATTGTCATTATCTAAAGTAGTTCTGTCAATAGATTTATCAAAGATGGTTGTAGATAAAGTACCATTATAATTGGTTAATAAATTGTCTGATGGGTCAGTTACAATTCCCTCCAACGAAATTTTCGAAAGTGCCTTTAAGGTATCTAATGATTGAGACACATCAATACCATTCATTTTAGTTAGTTTTACATTTGGTTTGGGTTGCGCTAATTTCATGGCTGGATCACCAAAAAAGTAAATAAATAGACGTTGATTTGAATTTGGAGAGTTGGGGTCATTTTTTGTTTCCATTAAGGCTTGAGCAATGGTATAATCTTCATTATTAAAACGGAATAGCTTTTGAGCCAGTACCCGATTAAATCGTTGCCCTACACTTATAAATATTTCTCTAGTGGTGGTTATCATACTGGTTGAACCTCCGTTAGTATTTAAAAAAACAAATTCTCCTGCGGTGGGCCTTAACGGATTGTCAAATCTAGAAAACTCACAGGTTACTGTTATTAATAAGGGTAGCGTATTTGGGTTCCTCCAGGCATTAATCTGTTCTACTTCTAAAATTCGTTCATCGGCCCAGCCATCTTCACCGCCATGACCAAAATAATTCACCACTAAAGTGCCTGTTTCAACCGCATTATTAATAGCTTCATTAACATCTGGATATTTTTCACCTCCCGATGATGTTTGTTGCACAAAAGCATCAGAGTAGATTTTAGTTAGGTTGAATTCAGGTTTGTTAAATGCCACGTCATCAGCAATGTCTTCAACAGTTTGTTGTAATATGAATTCACCGGCATTATCTGGGTCATCTGCAATTAAGGTGATACTATTCCTCCAGTCACCGAATGCGGTTGCATCATAATAACTCAAGACTTTATCGACGGCACTTTTGGCTTCTGATAGGGTAGTAACCGGAAACCTTCCCGTTGCTACATCCTGTTTGTCATTAGTTGTCAATAACCCTTCTGTAGCATCCATCATTCCGTAGTAATCATCGGTAACATATGAAGTGGCTAAATTAAAGCTTTCAAAAGATTGATAGGCTGGTATGATATTGTTGTTACTGGAAATTCTATCTTTATAGTCGTATGAAGAATCTCCAAAAAGCGCCAAATACTTTATTCGTTTTTGAGCGCTTGACGCATTGAGGTATAAATGTCTTACAAAGTCTCTGATAGCCGTTAAATCTGGAGCTCCTGAACTAAATTCGTTATAAATTTGTTGTATGTCGATAACAGATACTGCTAAACCCGAATTTTGGCGATGATACGCTGCCAATCTATTTGCCTCTCCCATTAAATTATTTGGCGAAACAATAACATAATCTATATCAAATAAACTATGTAGGTTTTGATTTGTAACTAAACTCGTTTGTAATACTTCTGGGGTAAAATAATCAGTCTCATTTAGAACCATAAATTCATTTAATTGGCCTCCAGAGGTTTTAAAAACAAATTGGTTTCCGGTAGATTGGTTGGTAACCAGTTTGGGGTTTATATAATCGGTAACATTCCATATTTGGTTGGAACTGCTTGTATTTTGAATTGTGTATTGTACAATATCTGTAACTGAAGCATTCGCCGCAGCGAAACTTCTAAATGAAAACTGTCGGTTATTAGCAGTTAATTTTTTTGTCCCTATTAGTTCAATATAATCTAGATGTGCTCTTGCTGAAGGGTTTCCGTTATTATTATAGGTTACCTGAACAGCAATTTCTGATGTATTTACAGCAATGTCATTTATGAATTCTCTGGGTATCGCTAAGGTCAAATTATTTGAACTACTCGACATTGCCGGGAAATTGATATCTCCTAAATTTTGTCCGTTTACTCTTATTTCCATAGTAGAGGTGGAAAAGGATTCAATAACCCCAGAAACCCGAACATAGATATTCTCACTAGGTTCTAAATCAGAAAAATCGAAATTTACTGTGAACGAATTATTAATACTTAAATTTTTTCCTAGCCATTGCTGTCCGTTTGAAAAAAGATTTACTTCATCGTTTTCATATACGAGATAATCGTTAAATGTTGAAATTTGTAGGGTTTCAGGAGCCGTAATAATAGCATCGTTTTGAATCCGTTTGCCCAAGCCATTATCTACTGTTAAGAAATAGTAGGCCTTGTCAGCATAAATATTGTTTCTATGCCTGATTTGGTTTTGCTGTTGGGTATTTATTAACCAATCATGTGGGCCTTTGGCATAAAATAACACAAAGTCGTTACCGTTAAAAGTATTGTCATCTTCACCTTGAACAAAAATGGCGTTTTCTTGAAGTCCGTCGTACCTAAATTCGCTATTTAACTGAGGTAGTAGTTGCCCGCCATTGCCAAATATTCGAATATTTTTCGGATTGATTTCACTTGTATTTATTCCTAATTTTTGTAAAAAAGAGGCGTCTATTTTAAAAACTCCAGTAGTGTCAACGGAAAATTTATACCATGTTCCTTGTGACAGAACTGAATTTTTAACGGTAGAAAATTTGTATTGTAAAGCGCTTTGTGGTGAGCTATTTTGAGCTACTAAAAATAAGCAGTTTATAAGGGATACTAATAATATGAGTAGCTTCTTTTTTATCATCACAAAACAAAACGTAAGATTATATCAGTTATTTTAATATTTTACAAGGTTACACATAATAAAGAAATAAAACAATCGTTATACATGCAGCAAAGGCATTTTATGCTTTACAATATTGAATTTAATTATTTTAATAGATTAGGTCTACGAGCCCCTAAATTAAACAACAGAGTAAATATGAAAAGGTTTATCGGAAAAAATTTAATACTAGCCGTACTAGCCGCAGGATTTTTAATAAGCTGTGGAAACAAAGGCAGAACATCTTCTGAATTAACAGGATGGAATTTTAATGATCCAACGTATGGAGGTTTTACTGCCAATACGAATTATAAAGGTCAAAAAGTACCACCAGGGATGGTTTTAATAGAAGGAGGAACGTTTACAATGGGTAGTGTACAGGACGATGTAATGTTCGACTGGAATACGACACCTACAAAACAACAAGTTCGTTCTTTTTATATGGATCAAGCTGAGGTGACCAATCTGGAATATTTATTTTATTTACAATATTTAGAAAAAGTATTCCCTCCATCAGATGATACCTATAGAAAAATCTATCAAGCTGCATTACCAGATACTTTGGTATGGAGAAATTCATTAGGTTTTAATGAGTTATTATCTGAAAGTTATTTACGTCACCCTTCTTACAGTGATTATCCAGTAGTGGGTGTTTCATGGCTTCAAGCCACGGAGTATTGTAAATGGAGAACTGACCGTGTAAATGAAAAAATATTATATGATAAAGGTGTATTGAACAAATTATTTGCTCAAGACTCTATTACCGTAGAAGGTAAAAATCGTTTTGATACGGGCGTTTATTTAGCAAACCCTAATTTACTTTTTGATGGTGACGAAAGCATTTATAATAAAGGGTTACCAGATTATTCGAAAGCTGCTCCTAAAAAGCAAAGTAAAAAAGATAGAAAAGCAGATGCTTTAGCTGCTGCTGAAAGTGGTGAAGAAGGTGATGAGGGTGAAAATTTATCAAGAAAAGAGCGTAAAGCACAATCACAAAGTAACAAACAAGGTTTTACAGGAAGACATGTAAAAACATCTGACGGATTGTTAACACAACGTTTTAGATTACCAACAGAGGCTGAGTGGGAATATGCAGCAAAAGCCTTGATTGAAAACAGAGAGTACAATTCAATTAGAGGTAGAAAAAAATATTCTTGGAATGGTAGTTCTACAAGAGACCAATCTAAGAGAAGAGCTGGTGATCAATTGGCAAACTTTAAGCAAGGAAAAGGAGATTATAGTGGTTTAGCAGGATGGAGTAATGATGGTGCTGATATTACGATAAAAGTAAAATCTTACGATCCTAATGCATTCGGACTATATGATATGTCTGGTAATGTTGCTGAATGGGTAGCTGATGTTTATCGTCCTATAATTGATAATGATGCGAATGACTTTAACTACTTTAGAGGAAATGTGTTTAAAAAACCAATGATAGATGAAGAAGGTAAAGTAGTTGTAGTTGACTATAACAGTATCGAATTTGACACTTTAGATAATGGTAATATTGTACCTAAAGATTTACCAGGTAGTGTAAAATACATACCAATTACGAAACGTGATGCATTTATGAGATATAACTATGAAAAAGCGAATAATGTATCAATTGGTGATGGTGATTTAGCCTCTACGAAAGATTTTTACAAGGAAGAAGAAGATATGGAAGGTAAACCTAGAATGTATAACTCACCTGAAAATCCAAGACAAATTGGTGAGAGTGGTTTAATTATCCAACAATATGATACTAAAAAGAGAAATACTTTAATTAGTAATGAAACAAGAGTTTACAAAGGTGGTTCATGGCAAGATAGAGAGTATTGGTTAGATCCTGCTCAAAGAAGATATCTACCACAATATATGGCTACAAACTATATCGGTTTCCGTTGTGCAACTGATAAATTAGGAGCCATGACTTACAAAAAAAGAAGAAAAAGTCCTTCAAAAAACTAGAATCAAATTCAATCAATATTTAAAAGCTCAATACCTACTTTGGTATTGAGTTTTTTTTTAGTTTTAACTCATGAATATTGAAACCTTATATAAATACTATAAAACTAGTTACTCAGTGTCAACTGATACTAGAAATATAAAACCACAAAGTATTTTTTTCGCTTTGAAAGGAGCTAATTTTAACGGCAATGAATTTGCAGAACAAGCACTGCATGAAGGAGCAGCATATGCTGTTGTTGATGAGGTTGAATATCAAACAAATAATAACATTCTATTAGTTGAAGATGTTTTACAAACACTGCAACAATTAGCTGCACATCACCGGAGCGCATTAAATATTCCAATAATTGCCTTAACCGGTAGTAATGGTAAAACAACTACCAAGGAGCTTATTTATGCTGTTTTGGTAAAAAAATATGAAACTACCGCTACCGTAGGTAATTTGAATAACCATATAGGGGTTCCGTTAACCTTACTTTCCATGACACCTAAAACCGAAATTGGTATCGTTGAAATGGGAGCCAATCATTTAGAAGAAATTGAACTTTTATCCAATATTACACAACCAGATTTTGGGTACATCACAAATTTTGGCAAGGCACACTTGGAAGGTTTTGGAAGCTTAGAAGGAGTGATAAAAGGGAAAACAGAACTCTATCAAAATTTGAAAGCACGAAATAAAACCGTTTTTGTAAATAGTAATGATAGTCAACAAATAGAACAATCAAAAGGCATTCAACAGATTACTTTTGGCACTCAAAAGGCAGATTGCATTATTAAATTTATTGCAGCCAATCCATTTGTGGCTTTACAATTTAATGAGACTATTGTTAATAGTCAATTAATCGGAGCGTATAATTTTAACAATATTTCTGCAGCCATTGCCATTGGGTTGCATTTCAAATTGTCAGATAAATTAATTAAAGAAGCTATTGAAGGCTACAAGCCAAATAATAATAGATCACAAATAATTAAAAAAGGAAGTAATAAAATTATTTTAGATGCTTATAATGCAAACCCTAGTAGCATGAAAGTAGCCTTAGAAAACATATCTGGATTAAGTGATACTCACAAAATTGCCATCCTAGGAGATATGTTCGAATTAGGAACCGAAGAAGCAATAGAACATCAATATATTGTTGATTTAGTGTCAGATTTAAACATTGACAAGATCTATTTAATTGGAACACATTTCGCCAATACAAAATGTAACAATCCTAAAGTTGAAACTTTTAAAACATTTGAATCATTTAAGCAAATATTTGAAAGGTTGGCACTACAAGATGCCACGGTATTAATAAAAGCATCACGTGGAATGGCATTGGAACGTGTACTTGACCTTTTGTAAAATTATTTTAGCTAAATTTGATATTCAGTTAAATTATATTCGTGAAAACTTATTTTTATTTATTTATACTGGTATCTGCATTTTCTTGTAAGGAAGTAGAGCGGTCGATTATAGATAAACCCATCATTTTTGACAATGAAAGAAAAGAACTTACACTAGATTATTTATTTCAACGTTACGGTTTAAAGCAAAAGGAACCTACTATTGTGCCACAAATGATAGTGTTGCATTGGACTTACATTCCAACCTTTCAAGAATCTTTTGACGCATTTAACAATACTAAATTACCCAATTGGAGACCAGAAATACAAGATGTTAGTGGTCTAAATGTGTCTTCACAATTTTTGGTTGATCAAGATGGTACGATTTACAGATTGATGCCCGAAACGACCATGGCCAGACATGTAATTGGTTTGAATCACTGTGCAATTGGGATAGAAAATGTAGGAGGTGATGTAGCAACACCTTTGACCGATGCGCAAGTAGATGCAAACATTTTTTTAGTAAACTATTTAGCTAAAAAATATGATATAAAATATCTTATTGGCCATTATGAATATACCAATTTTGAGAATCATGAACTTTGGTTAGAAAAAGATAAAGGGTATAGAACTGAAAAAGATGATCCCGGGGAAGGGTTTTTAGAAAAAGTAAAAAATGCGACCAAACAATTTAATTTTAAACCAACACCAAAATAAATGGATTTAAAAAAAACACACGTACTAGTTTTGATATGTTTATGTTACACATTGTCCGTCGTTGGGCAATCAAATCTAACTTCTTCATTGTATGAAACATACGATAAGTATCTTGAAAAAAGTCTTGATAAAAGGCGGATAAAACACCATGAAATAGCACCATTGGTAGCAAGTTATGCTACTAATAAAAAGTTTCATGTTCAAAAAGTAGGGGCATCTATTGAAGGTAGAGACTTGTCTTTAATTAGTATTGGTACTGGAGACACAGACGTTTTTTTATGGTCGCAAATGCATGGTGATGAGCCTACTGCTACTCAAGCTATTTTTGATATCCTTAATTTTTTAAATAGTGATGATTTTGCTGATGAGAAGAAAATGATTCTTTCTAAATTAAAACTACATTTTTTACCAATGCTCAATCCAGATGGGGCCGAACTATTTACAAGACGGAATGCCTTAGGGATTGATATTAATCGCGATGCCTTGCGTCTCCAATCCCCAGAAGGGCAAACCTTAAAAAGAGTTCGTGATAGCCTGAATGCAGAATTTGGTTTTAACTTACATGACCAGAGCCGATATTACAATGCAGAAAGAACTGATAAACCAGCAACTATTTCATATTTGGCACCCGCTTATAATTATGAAAAGGAGATTAATGACGTAAGAGGAAATGCGATGAAGGTAATTGTTTTTATGAATACAATACTTCAAAAGTATGCGCAAGGTCAAGTTGGTAGATATAATGATGATTTTGAACCGAGAGCATTTGGTGATAACATTACAAAGTGGGGTACAAGTGCTATTTTGATTGAATCTGGTGGGTATGCAAATGATCGTGAAAAACAAGAAATTAGAAAGCTTAATTATGTCTCAATTTTAGCGGCTTTATACACGATGGCCGATGAATCCTATAAAAATATTGATATTAAAGAATATGAAAAAATTCCAGAGAATGATCGTAAGTTATTCGATTTGAAATTAAATGAGGTGACTTATCAATTATTAGATAAAGACTATTTAATTGATTTGGGGATTTTTAGAAATGAAGTAGATAATGAAACACATTCAGATTTCTACTATAGTAGTACTATTAACGAAGTGGGTGATTTGTCTACTTATTATGGGTATGAAACGTTAAATGCTAAAGGCTATACTATTACTGAAGGTAAAGTCTATCCAACAATAGTTGCTTCCATAGATGAACTTAAAAAATTAGATATATTCTCAGTATTAAAAAATGGGTATACCTATGTTCGCGTTGCAAATTTACCCAAAGAGACCAAAACAGATGTCATGATCAATATTTTGAGTGTAAATGCCAATGTGCCTAAACTGAATATAGGTGTTGGTGGCCGTGCATCCTTTTTATTGAAGGGGGCTAATGGAATTGAGTATGCTGTCATCAATGGATTTTTAATAAACTTAAACGCTAAAAAAGCAATGTTCGGAAATCCGCTTATTTATAGATAATTACTCTTTTTGAGCGACTATAAATTGCTCAAACGCATTCCAATAGCCAGCATACCCATTGGTGGTTGTCCACAATGCCCGTGAGCCATGAATGCCTTTTTCTATTGGTTTATAATGTGTATAGTATTTGGGGTCAACAAAGCGAAGTAATTTTTCAACGGGGCCTATTTCTCGTTTTGATGAGGTTACAAATGCAGGAATATTTATGGTTTTAATAGTGGCAGCCAAATTGAGATTTGTAAGATATTCTCCAGGACTAAATGCAGCTACAGCCTTTACTTTTTTATTTTCAGAAGCTATCCATAGGGCAAGAGATGCGGAGTAGGAGCTGCCTACTAAAATAATAGGTTGTCCACCATTTAGTGTATAGAGATAATTAATAGCAGCAACGACATCTTTTTTTGCACCTGAATAACCAACATTCTTAGATTTGTTAATCGCATCGAGGGCTGTTTGATTTACAATACCATTTACTTCTTTTCCTGAACGTTGATCAATAGCCATGCAAGAAAAACCTAAGGCATTTAACTTTTTGGCAGTTTCTATGTATTCGCCCCTACTAAATCCGGCTTGATGACAGAGTAATACGGTAGGTTTAACATCTTTTATATAGTAAGTGTCAGCTGTAATAATAACAGAGTCTTGCGCGTAAAAAGTAAGCGTTGTATTTAAAGAATTGTCGTCTTGAGCCAGAAGTGTTTGTGATGAAATAAGTATAAAAATTGCAATAAAATTCCGCATAAAATGATAATTTAGTTGATTAAGATAATCATTTATGCCAAATTTAAATGAACAGATTGAAATTTTAACAAGTAGACAACTTTAGTTATTACTGTCTATTTGTCATTTAAATTAACATGGCGCGGTATTAGACAAGAAATATATATGAGTAAACAGAAAGTATCATTTGCATGGGCGTTTAAAGAATTTATTTGGCCAAGGAGAAAAGTGGTTTCACTAGGACTACTATTAATCATTATGAAAAGTTTAGCAGGTTTAGTGATTCCACTGCAAACCAAAACATTGATAGATGACATCGTACCAAATAAAGATATGGACGGTATGTATACACTTGTATTGGTAGTTGTTGCTGCCTTATTGGTACAGGCGGTTACCTCTTTTTCATTAACACGATTATTGAGTGTTGAAGCACAACATTTAATTTCTTTGTTACGAGCAAAAGTGCAGAGTAAATTACTCAAGCTTCCCATTAATTTTTTCGACAACCAAAAATCTGGAGCCTTGGTTTCTAGGGTAATGACTGACGTAGAAGGGGTAAGAAATTTAGTTGGTACTGGCTTGGTGCAATTAATTGGAGGTTCTATTACGGCCATTATATCTTTTCTATGGTTGCTTAAAATCAATGCAACAATGACCTTCGTGGTGTTGGTGCCTGTTCTTATTTTTGCGGTTGTAATGCTCAAAGCATTTAGTGTTATTCGCCCCATTTTTAAGGCGAGAGGAAAAATCAATGCTGAAGTTACCGGACGATTGACTGAAACTTTAAATGGAGTCCGTGTAATTAAAGGGTTTAACGCTGAAGAACAGGAAAATAAAACTTTTGCTGAAGGTGTAGAACGCTTGTTTTTAAATGTGAAAAAGAGTTTGACTGCAACTGCACTGATTACTAGTTCATCTACATTTTTGATCGGATTGGCATCTGCAGGTATTATGGGGATTGGTGGTTATTATATTATGAATGGAACCATGACCCTTGGTGATTTTGTGCAATTCACACTCTTATTGGGTTTTATGGTGGCACCTATAGTACAGATGAGTAATATTGGTAGTCAGTTAACTGAAGCCATGGCAGGCTTGGATCGAACTCAAGAATTGATGGATATGGAAGAAGAAGACAATCCAGCACAAAGAACAATTGTATTAGATGAAATAAAAGGAGATATCGTATTTGATAATGTGTCGTTTAGTTACGAAGAGAATAAAGAAGTACTTCACAATATCTCATTCAACGCACCTTCAGGTAGTGTTACAGCTTTAGTAGGCTCGTCAGGATCAGGTAAATCTACTATTGCTGGTCTGGCTGCCACTTTTTTAAATCCGATAGAAGGAAAAGTGACCCTAGACGGAAAAGATTTATCTAAGGTTAATTTAAGTAGTTTTAGAAATCACTTGGGCGTGGTCTTACAGGATGATTTTTTATATGAAGGAACCATTAGAGAAAACATTTTATTCCCAAGACCTAATGCTACGGAAGAAGAAGTGCAGGCCGCAGTAAAAGGCGCTTATGTAAATGAATTTACCGATCGTTTTGATGCAGGACTAGAAACCGTTATTGGTGAGCGTGGTGTGAAACTTTCTGGCGGACAACGACAGCGGATTTCAATTGCGCGTGCTTTATTGGCGAATCCTAAAGTGATTATTTTAGATGAGGCCACTTCTAATCTAGACACTGAAAGTGAATCGTATATTCAAAAAAGCTTGCAAGAGCTCATGAAAGATCGAACTACATTTGTTATTGCGCATAGATTGAGTACGATTCAAAAAGCAGATCAAATTTTAGTAATTGAAGATGGTTACATCGTTGAACGTGGCAAGCACGATGAACTCATTGCAAAAAAGGGTAGGTATTATGATTTATATACCTATCAAAGTAGAATTTAAACCATGAATGACACTACTTTTGTACTTCTTTTAGATTCAATTTCTAAAGAACCCATTATAGTTATTGATGATGCAATATCATTAACTAAGTATATTTCAATTGATTTTTCTATAGAAAATGAGGAGTTAAATATTATAGATGTTAGTTCTTCTAAAGCACTAGGAATGTATGTTGATACGTATTTGGAAAAGCACAAATGCCAGGCCGCCTATGGTGGCTATTTAGAAAAACGAAACATTTATAGTCGAAGTGAATATTTTAAAAATGACACTCTTGAAGATGAACGAAATATTCATTTAGGTATTGACTTGTGGTGTAAAGAGAAAACAAAAGTACTGGCCGTTCTAAATGGTGAAATACATAGCTTTCAGAACAATACCAATGTAGGTGATTATGGACCAACCATTATCTTAAAACATACGGTTAGAGGGGTTGAATTTTATTCCCTGTACGGACATTTAAGCTTGGACTCCATAAAACATATAAATGTGGGTGATAGTCTGAGACAAGGAGCTGTTATTGGTACTTTGGGTACCGCAAAAGTAAATGGGGACTACCCGCCTCATTTGCATTTTCAACTCATAAAAGATCTTCAATATAACTTTGGTGATTATCCCGGAGTTTCTAGTAAAAAGACTCTCGATTTTTACGCGAAGAATTGTCCTGACCCTAATTTGTTATTGAAGTTAATTAATCGCTAAGTGAGGACAGCTAGTGCACTTTTGTTAATTTTTTGGAGCCTACATACGCTCAGGAACTTCAATACCCAATAAGTTAAAGGCAGATTTTATAACGGCACCTACTTTTTTAGAAAGTTGTACTCTAAATACTTTTTCAGCGTTGTTTTCACTACCCAAAATAGGTACACTTTGATAAAAAGAATTGTATTCTTTTACAAGGTCATAAGTGTAGTTAGCAATTAAAGCCGGACTGTAATTTTGAGCTGCCAACTGTACTGTATCTGTAAATAAAGCCAATTGTTTTAATAGGTTACGCTCTTTTTCATGAAGCGATCCTTCAATTATATTCGAATTGGTGATGTAGTCAAAATCAGCCTTACGCAAAATAGATTGTATTCTAGCATAAGTATATTGAATAAATGGTCCTGTGTTTCCTTGAAAATCAATGGATTCTTTCGGGTCAAATAAAATACGCTTTTTAGGGTCTACTTTTAAAATATAGTATTTTAAAGCCCCTAAGCCAATCGTCTTATAGAGTTGCTCTTTTTCTTGTGCTGTATAGTCTTCTAGCTTCCCTAGTTCTTCTGAAATTTCTTTGGCCGTATTGGTCATTTCAACTAATAGATCATCAGCATCTACAACGGTACCTTCACGAGATTTCATTTTTCCTGAAGGCAAATCTACCATTCCATAGCTTAAGTGGTACAAGTTTTCTGCCCAATCGAATCCTAATTTCTTCAAGATTAAAAACAATACCTTAAAGTGATAATCTTGCTCATTTCCAACGACATATACTAGTGAATTGATGTCAAAATCTTTAAAACGCTCAATGGCAGTACCTATGTCTTGTGTCATATACACTGCAGTACCATCAGAACGCAATACAATTTTTTCATCCAAACCATCTTCGGTCAAGTCAATCCAAACGGAGCCGTCATCTTTCTTGAAAAACACCCCTTTTTTGAGTCCGTCTGAAACTACATCTTTCCCTAATAGATAGGTGTTGCTCTCATAATAATTCTTATCAAAATCTACGCCTAAAGCTTTATAAGTTTCATCAAAACCAGTATATACCCATTCATTCATGGTTGTCCAAAGGTCAACAACTTCTTGATCTCCTGATTCCCACTTAATAAGCATTTCTTGTGCTTCTAAAAGTAAAGGAGCTTGCTTTTTAGCAGCTTCCTCAGTAAGGCCATCTGCAACAAGCGTATTTATTTCTTTTTTATATTCTTGGTCAAATTTCACATAATAATTACCAACCAATTTATCGCCTTTTAAGCCAGTACTATCGGGTGTTTCACCGTTGCCCCATTTTTGCCATGCCAACATACTTTTACAAATGTGAATACCACGGTCGTTAATAATTTGTGTTTTATATACTTGCTTACCCGAAGCTTTGATAATTTCTGCCACAGAATACCCTAATAAGTTATTACGGATATGCCCTAGGTGTAAAGGTTTGTTGGTGTTAGGTGATGAATATTCAACCATCACCGCTTGTTCCCCGGCACTTGGTTTTGTAAACCCAAAATTTTCAGTATTGTAAATTGTAGTGAATTCGTTTAAGTAATAGACATCATCAATTACCAAATTCAAAAACCCTTTTACCACATTGAAATTGGTGACTTCACTCACATTTTCTGTTAAGTAAGTACCTATTTTGGTGGCAATTTCAACAGGATTCTCTTTAATTACACGTAAAAATGGAAAAACAACAATTGTGATGTCACCTTCAAAATCTTTGCGCGTTGCTTGAAACTCAACCGAGTCAATTTGAACCTTGTAAATAGTTTCAAAGCCTTTTTGTACAGCAGATTTCAGTAAGTGTTGAATACTCATTTCAATAAAAATTTATGCCCGCAAATTTAAGATAATAAGAACCAAATTACTACATTTAAAGACAGTAATTTTTGAAGTGATGCCAACAGACAAAACCAAAGTTAAAAGAGCCCCTAAGCGAGGTCATTATGATTCTGAAACTATTTATAAAATCTTGGATGCAGATTTTATATGTCAAGTGGGTTTTGTGTTTAATGGCTATCCGGTAGTGATCCCCACAATTTATGGGCGCAAAGATGATTGGATCTATTTTCATGGTGCTAGTGTGAGTAGAATGTTAGTTGCTATGGAAAAAGGGGTTCCCATCTCAATTAATGTGACACAAACTGATGGTATTGTATTGGCACGTTCGGCATTTCACCATTCATTGAATTACCATTCGGTTACTGTTTTTGGTCAAGCCGAAGTTGTTACTGACTCTAATGAACGTTTAGAAGCGCTGAAAGTAGTATCAGATCAAATTATACCTGGCCGTTGGGAAGAAGCACGCTTACCAAATGCAAAAGAGTTGAAAGCCACCAAGGTGTTGAAACTACAACTGACAGAAGCATCGGCTAAAATAAGAACGGGTCCACCAAAAGACGAGAAGGAAGATTACCATCTTGATATTTGGGCGGGTGTGATTCCTATTGAGAAAAAATATGGACAACCTATAGCCGATCCCGAATTGAAAGTAGGAATAGAAGTACCAAATAGTGTTAAAAACATGAATTTTAAAAATAAGAATTAGAAATGGCTTTCGTAGATTATTATAAAATTTTAGAAATACCTAAATCAGCTTCCGAACAAGATATAAAAAAGGCATATCGAAAATTAGCAAGAAAATACCATCCTGATTTAAATCCTGAGGATAAAGAAGCTGAAAAAAAGTTTAAAGAAATTAATGAGGCTAATGAAGTATTAAGCAATCCCGGAAATCGAAAAAAATATGATGAATATGGTAAAGATTGGGAACATGCAGAACAGTTTGAGAAAGCCAAACAACAACAAGGTCAGCAGCAAAGACATGCTCAGCAACAATATTCGGGTGGTGCTTCTGAACATGATTTTTCTGATTTCTTTGAATCTATGTTTGGTGGTACCTCTTCTGGTTCGCGTGGAGGTAGAAGTGTGAAATTTAGAGGGCAAGATTTTAATGCTGAGTTACAGTTGAATCTTAAAGATGTCTTTGCTACTCACAAACGTACCTTAACGGTAAATAATAAAAATATCAGAATTACCATTCCTGCAGGTATAGAAAACGGACAAGTCATCAAAATTAAAGGACATGGTAGTCAGGGTGTTAATGAAGGTCCCAATGGTGATTTGTACATAAAATTTTCAATAAATAATAACACCAAATTTAGACGTGATAAAGATAATTTATATACAGATGTTGAGATCGATTTATACACTGCTATTTTGGGTGGTGATGTGACCATAGATACCTTTGATGGAAAAGTCAAACTAAAGGTAAACCCCGAAACTCAAAATAATACGAAGGTTAAATTAAAAGGAAAAGGCTTTCCAAAATACAAAAAAGAAGGGCAGTTTGGCGATTTGTATGCGAGCTTTCAAATAAAAATGCCAACAAACTTATCCGCAAAAGAAAAGGAATTGTTTAAAGAACTTCAAAAATTACACTAATTATGGATACTAACGAATATATAGCTATTGAACAGTTTTGCTCATACTATAATGTGCCAATATCTTTTTTAGACAGATTAAAAGAGTATGAGTTGGTTGAAATTGTAGAGGTACAAACAACACAATGCGTTGCAAAAGAACAAATAAGCGATATTGAGAAATTAATGCGTTTACACTTTGATTTGGAGATCAATATGGAGGGCTTAGATGTGGTAAATAAATTGTTAAAACGCGTTGAAAATTTACAAACTGAAATTACAAATTTGTCTAATAGATTGCGTTTGTACGAAGAAGAATAACTATTGCTTTAGAGTTGTATTTCTTTAATTTAAAGTTTAAAATAAGTAGAAGCAAATATCTTAATAGATGAAAAAATATCACATTCAAAAATCACCTTTTGTTGTACCTACAACTGACGGTAAAATCATAAAAGAACATTTTGGTAATGCTACCAATCAGAGCTCACAAGTGAGTATTGCTCATATGGTGGCGCCAGCTGATTGGAAAGAATCTTTTCAAACGCCAGAATTTGACGAGTACACTTACATTATTAAAGGTAAAAAACAATTTATTATCGATGGAGATACCATTATTTTAGAGGCGGGTCAGTCTATTAAAATTGAAAAGAATACAAGGGTACAATATTCAAATCCTTTTGTAGAGCCTTGTGAGTATTTGTCGGTTTGTTTACCTGCATTTTCAATAGATTTAGTACATAGAGACCCTCTCAAATAGGCTGTTAAAATTTTATTAAAGTGTTGTTTTTTAACGAATTGCATTTATTTTATAGTTAACTTACTAGGGTTCAAATAAAAGTGTCGTGAAATTTAGAATGCTATTTCTTTTTTTATTCTCTGTGGTTATGTTGAGTGCACAACAAAATACAAACGCACTTTATGAAGCTTCTAATGCATACCCGTATGGAAGAATAAACCCAAAGGCACCAAAAGAAGTAGCGGACTATGCCCCATTAATTGGCATTTGTGATTGTACGTCTCAATCGAGAAATGCTGACCAAACATGGGCAAAACCGGTTAAAATGACCTGGAAATTTAAATATATAATGAATGGAATGGCCGTACAAGATGAAACCTTGAAAGAAGACGGAAAACACTCAGGTAGTATTCGTCAATACAGCAAAGATAGTGCCCAGTGGAATGTGCATTATTATGCTTCAGCTACGGTACCAACTAGATTGCCGACTTGGACAGGTAATAAAAAGGAGGACGATATTGTGCTGTACAGAGCGCAGAAAGCACCCAATGGTCTGGATGGATTTTTTAGACTTACTTTTTTTGAGATTTCAACCAATGGGTTTAACTGGGTTGGTGAGTGGGTTGATAAGACAGAGAAAATAGTATTTCCAACTTGGAAAATTCAATGTGTAAAGAGAAAAACGTAAAAATTAACAACTCGTTAAAGTTTTATTAATTAGCTTTTTATCACTCGTTTCTATATTAATAGTGTTAATTTTGATAAAAATTAAATCGATGTTGGTTAAGTTAGTTTTAGCAATAATGCTTCTTATAGTTTCTATTGTTTTATAAGTTGAATGCAGTGTATGAAAATTAAAAGTACCATATTATTATTGTTTTTCATTTCAAGCCTTTACGCGCAAGAATATTCGGGTAAAGGAGTTGATATCAATATCATTTTAAAAAATGTATCCGGTTTCTCAAAGGCCTATATGGATGGAAATTTTGATGCCTTAACCAATTTTTATAGTTCAGATGCGAAGATATTTCCAGATGAGACAGATATCATTTCGGGACATGCTGCTATAAAAAAACGATGGACCTTGCCTAAAGGAGTTAAAATTCTATCGCATAAAATATATCCAAAAGAAATTAACGTGATTAACGTTAATGCGTATGACTACGGGTATTATGCGGTTACCTCGTCTGATGAGAATGGAAACGTATCATCTTCAAGAGGTAAATACGTGATTGTTTGGAAAAAAGTAAAAGACGACTGGAAAATTTACCTAGATATTTGGAATACGGTAGGTAATAATTAAGGTTTTCTAATTCTTTTTATCACACGCTAATAAGGTATTTTTTAATAGCATAGCGATGGTCATAGGGCCAACACCTCCAGGGACGGGCGTTATAAAACTCGCTTTTTCACTAACACTTTGAAAATCAACATCGCCAGAAAGTCTATATCCACGTTTTCTACTTGGGTCATCGACTCTTGTAATACCAACATCAATAATAACCACACCTTCTTTTACCATGTCTCCAGTTAAAAATGCAGGAATGCCCAATGCAGCTACAATAATATCCGCTTGACGGGTAATTTCACTTAAATTTTTGGTACGACTGTGGGTCAAGGTTACAGTAGCATTTCCTTGCTTTCGTTTTTGGGCCAATAAAATACTCATCGGTTCACCAACAATGTGACTTCTGCCGATAACTACTACATGTTTTCCACTGGTTTCTACTTGGTAACGTTCTAATAATTCTAAAATTCCGAAGGGTGTAGCGGGTAAAAAAGTAGGTAAATTCAAAGCCATTTTGCCAACATTCATTGGGTGGAATCCGTCTACATCTTTATCAGGATGTACAGCCATGATTACTTTTTGTTCATCAATATGCTTGGGCAATGGTAATTGAACGATAAAACCATCAATATCTTGATTGTTATTAAGTTTTTCAATTTCTTGAAGTAGGGTTTCTTCAGAAATAGTAGCTTCCAATTTTACCAGTGTCGATTTAAAGCCAACACGTTCACACGCTTTTACTTTACTTGTAACGTAGGTCATACTAGCTCCGTCACTACCCACTAAAACAGCAGCTAAATGCGGTGTTTTCTTGCCTTCAGCTTTTAGTTTAATCACTGCTTCCGCTATTTCCTCTTTAATCGTATTAGATGTCGTTTTACCGTCTAGTATGGTCATTTTGGTCTCTGGTATTTGGTCTCTGGTATTTGGTATCTGGTACTTGGTCTCTGGTACTTGGTCTCTGGTACTTGGTCTCTGGTACTTGGTATTTAGTATTTGGTATCTAGTATCTGAATTTAACTATAAATTAAATGAATCTAACTAGCAATTATTGTCCCATTCCTTTCATCATTTGCATCATGCGTTTACCGCCACCACCTTGCATCATTTTCATCATTTTACTCATTTGATCAAACTGTTTCATCAATTGATTTACTTCTTGTACAGATGTTCCTGATCCTTTAGCAATGCGCTTTTTACGGCTATTATCGATAATTTTTGGCGTACTGCGTTCAGATGGTGTCATTGAATGGATAATCGCTTCAATTCCTCTAAAGGCATCATCATCTATATCGACATCTTTCATTGCTTTACCAACACCTGGTATCATGCCCACCAAATCTTTCATATTCCCCATTTTTTTGATTTGCTGAATTTGTTTTAAAAAATCATCAAACCCAAATTGGTTCTTGGCAATTTTCTTTTGAATTTTACGAGCCTCTTCTTCGTCATATTGTTCTTGTGCACGCTCTACTAACGACACCACATCACCCATTCCAAGAATCCGTTCTGCCATACGATCTGGATGGAAAACATCGATGGCTTCCATTTTTTCGCCCGTACCAATAAACTTAATTGGCTTGTCTACAACCGATTTTATCGATAACGCTGCACCACCACGGGTATCACCATCTAACTTGGTTAAAATAACACCTTCAAAATTTAAGACATCATTAAAGGCTTTTGCCGTATTTACAGCATCTTGACCTGTCATTGAGTCAACCACAAATAACGTTTCTTGTGGACTTACTGCTTTGTGAATATTAGAAATCTCGGTCATCATCTCTTCATCAACAGCTAAACGACCAGCAGTATCTATAATAACAACATTCTTGCCGTTGGCTTTGGCATGTTTGATTGCGTTTTGAGAAATTTCTACGGGATTTTGATTGCCTACTTCTGCATATACTTCCACGCCAATTTGCTCACCAACTACTTGTAATTGATTGATTGCAGCAGGTCGGTACACATCACAACCAACTAATAATACTTGCTTGTTTTTTTTGGTTTTTAAGAAATTGGCCAATTTTCCTGAAAAGGTTGTTTTACCAGAACCTTGTAAACCTGACATTAAAATGACGGTTGGAGAACCACCTAAGTTGATGCCTACCGTTTCGCCACCCATTAATTCGGTCAACTCGTCTTTTACAATTTTAACAAGTAATTGTCCGGGATTTAATGTTGTTAATACGTTCTGACCTAGTGCTTTTGACTTTACACGATTGGTAAATTCTTTGGCTATTTTAAAGTTAACATCGGCATCAAGTAATGCTCTTCGAACTTCTTTTAAAGTTTCAGCAACGTTTATTTCGGTAATTTTTCCATGCCCTTTTAGTACATGAAACGCTTTGTCTAATTTATCACTTAAATTATTGAACATATTCCTACATCATTTTTAATAAGTTGCAAAGATAAGAATTTGCGATTAGAAAATTTAGTCCAAAAGAAGCGATTTTACAATAATTTCGGCCGCTGCTTGACTTCCTTGTAACGATGGGTGGAATCCGTCTTTTCCGTAGTAAGAAAAATCATTGGTTTTTTCAAAATGAGCTTTCCAAACTTCGCCAACCGGACATAAAATAGCGTTGTTCTTTGTAGCTGCTTCTGTATAGTTTTTGATAACATCGTCATAGGTATAATAGTTCTTTTTTGAAGGCCAAACCATAAAATAGGCAAGCCTTGCGTGGTATTTATCACAAAGCTTTTTAAATTTTTTACCAAATTCTAACAAACTCTTACTACCATACTCTTGTGAGGAAGGACCTTGTTGGATAATTACATAATCATAATTGCCCTCTTTTATGAGTAGTTGCGCGCTACCGCCATACCAATGATCTTCGAGTCCCACATTAGGATAAGCAACCACCGTTGTTTCTATGATGATTCCCTTTTCTTTAGCATTTACTTCAACCAATTTTGGTAAATCATTGGTATAGGTTAGACTATTACCTATAAATAATAATTTTTTTGCAGTGTCTGATTGAGAATGTCCAATGAAAGTGAATCCTAACAGGAAACAAAAAAGGATCGATTTAGTGTTCATTTTTTCTAGTTATGCTTTCGTTATTTAGTTTTTATTCAACTTCTCTATCTCTTTTGCCAATAGTGAAATATTAATAGTGTTTAATTTAGAAAAAGCAACATAGCTATCCAATAAAGAATTTTATCATCAGGGGTTAGTTTGTCTAAATGTATGATAATAAATTGAATAGAGCGAGGTTCTCATATAATGATGGCTTCCGGTTAGCTATGGATTCGTTTCAATGAGTTATATCGATAGATACACAAAATTAGTTTTTTGAGTGTATAAAGTTAATACATTCAACTATATTTTATAAATTGGTTTTATTAAAAGAAACACTGATGTCACAACAAGAGAACAACGCATATATATTGGGAACTGAAACGGCTGAGTTACACCGTTTAGGTTTGCAACACCAAGTTTGGGCTAGCGAAGCCATAAAAGGGTGGGAGCTCGCGGGTTTCACCGCAGGTCAAACATTATTAGATCTTGGTTGTGGCCCCGGTTTTTGCACTACGGAGTTGGCCTATATTACAGGTATTAAAGGAAAAGTAATTGGTGTAGATAAATCGGCTTACTTTATCGATTTTTTAAAACAGATTACTCAACAATTTGGCTTAACTATTGAAGCGCAATGTGCTGATTTTGACGCAATGCAATTACAAGAGAATAGTTTGGACGGTGTCTATTCTAGATGGGCTTTTGCGTGGATCTCTAATCCGGAAGAAATTATTGCCAAACTACATCAAGCGCTGAAAAAGGGAGGGGTTGTAGTTACCCATGAATATTTTGATTGGTCAACTTTACAAACCGAACCTTATAAGCCTGCTTTGGCGAAAGGAATTGCTGCTGCTTTACAAAGTTTAAGAGATCAAAATGGCACGATTGATATTGGTAGAAAATTACCTGTGAGTTTTGAAAATCAAGGTTTTGAAATTGTAAGTACGCGTATACTGGCAAAAATGGCAACGCCTAAAGAATTTACTTGGAACTGGCCTAAGAGCTTTTTTAATATTTACCTACCAAAACTAGTAGCGACGGGTTATTTATCACAGCAAGAAGTCAATGATGCACTGCAAGAGTTTGATGATTTAGACACTGAGCCCGGAGCAACCATTTTTTGCCCAACTATGCGAGAAGTCATTGCAAAAAAATTATAATAAGTCATCTGTAAAATGACCTTGGTGTTTTCCTTTATCAAATTTTTCAGTATTAAAATTTGAAGATTGATTTTTTGGAATCGATAAACTCTTCCAGTCGTTGTTTTTTACCAAGGTTCCTATATACACTATTTGCCCGATGTGGTATGCATAATGTGCTAACTGTCTATGAATGGCATCGGCAACTGATTGCCCCTGATTCCGTATATAGATAATGCTGTTTAAATCAGTAGTAGTGAGTGGTGTTATGGCTTCGAATAAGCAAGTCCATCCTTTCTCCCAAGCGTCAATCAATTCTGCTTTTGAGTGATACGTATCCACAAATTCTGAATCGCGCTGTCTCCATTCTTTTTCACCATCTTCTGTTAAAAAATGGGTCCAACGTGACAACATATTGCCCACTAGATGTTTTGCTATAATAGCTATGTTATTACTGTAGTCATTGTGTTTCCAATGAAGCTCTTGGTCACTTAATTGGTCGAAAGTTTTATCTCCTAAACTTTTATAGTATTTAAACTGTTTAAGAATACCTTCAAGGTGCGTTGTTTCCATAGTTTAGAAAAAAAAAGAGCGCTCTAAATGAGCACTCTAATTTAATCAATATTTTTAAAATAATTATTCTGATTTTACAAATTTGATAGAACTCGTATTCACACAATAACGTTTGCCAGTAGTTTCTTTAGGACCATCATCAAAAATATGGCCGAGGTGGCCCCCACAATTGGTGCAAGTAATCTCAGTACGTATCATCCCCAAACTTAAATCTTTGGTAAAGTCTACAGTTCCATCTATGGCATCATCAAAAGAAGGCCATCCGCAATCTGATTCGTATTTACTTCCAGACTTAAACAATTGTGCGTCACAGGCTCTACAGTGATAGGTGCCTTTTTCAAAATGTTTAGTATAGCCAACATCTCCAGGTCGATCTGTGCCTTTTTGTCTTAGTACATAATATTCTTGAGGCGTTAATTCTTTTTGCCATTCAGCTTCTGTTTTAACTACTTTCTTTGTCATTTCTTTTTTGGTGGTTTGCGTTTTTTTTTCTTGGGCTGCTGTAGTACAACTCACTGCAATAATAACTGTTAAAATAAAAAATATATTTTTCATATGCTTTTTGTTACCCCTTAATAAACGCACATATTTTATGAAGTACAGTTGCATCTCTTACAACACTTCGATGTCCTAATCCGTTTGTAATTAAAAGGGTGCCTTGTTTTAAATTTTGTCGTAATTTAAAGGCGCTACTTACATCAACATCGGTATCTTTTGTGTCGTGTATAACAAGCGTTGGTATTTCAATATTTTTTGCAGATTCAACAGGTGAAAAGGCATCAATATCTTGTTTAAATTTACTGTTAAGCTTCTTTTTGAAGCTGGCTACCATAGTTGGTTTTAATTGGAATTTCTCGATAAAATCAACAATGACATTGGTAATTGTTGCTGTAGTTCCAATGGTAACTAATTTGTCTATTTTCAATCCGTTAGAAACACATTTCAACAAGGAAATTGCACCATAAGAATGTCCCACTGCCGCATCAAAAGGACCGTATTTTTCACTTAAAAACTCGATTGTTTTTACATATTCAATAGGGGTAATTGTTTTACCTTTTGAAAGGCCATGTGCAGGTGCATCAAAACTAAGTACCATCATTCCGTTTTCCAATAGTAAATCGGCAATTGCATACATCTGTGTTCCTCTACCAGACCAAGCATGTGCTAATAAGATTTTTGTTTTTGAGTATCCATAGGTATACACCATCACTTCGTAACCTAAGGCAGGAATAAGCACCAATTCTTTTTTAGCACTTTCACGCATCATTTCCTCTCGCTCAGGTGTTTTGTATTTAAATGGCGTAATAAATAATTTCGTTAAAAAATTTGAGGTCAAGCTTTTAGAGAAAAATTGCAAGAATTTCGCTTTGCCAATAACCTGTTGCGGCACTTGGAAATTATGTTGCTTAACGGATTTTGATTGATCTTTCATGTGACGAATTTATGCAAAATTTGTATATTTACATATAATCAATAAATGAATAGTGTAATGAAAAAAATAATATCATTAATTATAGTGACGCTCTTTTTGATAAGCTGTAGTACAGTACCAATTACAGGGCGAAAACGTATTAATTTAGTAAGCGATGCTCAAATATTACCTTCAAGTTTTGCCCAGTACTCAGGTTTCTTAGAGGAAAATAAATTATCTACGAATACTGCTAAAACGAATGAAGTGAAGCAAGTTGGGGCACGTATTTCAAAAGCCGTAGATAAATACATGCGTGCAAATGGAATGACTGCTGAAGCAGATGCATACCGATGGGAATTTAATTTAATAGAAGATCAAACCGTTAATGCATGGTGTATGCCAGGCGGAAAAGTGGTGTTTTATACGGGTATTTTACCAATTTGTGACAATATTGATGGGATAGCTGCGGTAATGGGACACGAAGTAGCACATGCCTTTGCAAAGCACGGTCAAGAAAGAATGACAAGTTCTTATGGGCAACAGTTAGGCGGATTAGCAGTGGCTTTAGGTACTTCTAGTAAAGATCCTAAAACACAACTGTTATGGAATACAGTTTATGGGGTAGGTTCGCAAGTAGGAATGTTAGCGTATAGTAGAACCCATGAAACAGAAGCAGATAAGTTAGGTGTTGTTTTTATGATTATGGCAGGTTATAAGGCTTCAGAAGCTGTAAATGTATGGGTGCGTATGAGTCAACGGGCCGACGCAGGAAGTGCGCCACCAGAATTTTTAAGTACTCACCCTTCGAATCAAACAAGAATTAAAAACTTGAAAGATTGGATACCTGAAGCAACAAAAATTGCAAATAAATTAAATAGTCAAACGATAGCAAATTAAAATTTTGACATTAAATTAGTACATTGTGAGCCGTTCTGTAAAAGAGCGGCTTTTTAATTTATAGCTATGTTACAACGAGGAGATAAAAAATTAATCAATGCATGGTCATTCTACGATTGGGCCAACTCTGTTTATTCATTGGTAATCGGTACTGCTGTATTTCCTATCTACTATGAATCTGTAACTGAAAGTGCGAACGGAATTGTTCATTTTTTAGGAACCGAATGGTATAATACGACGATTTATTCATATGCCTTGGGCTTTTCATTTTTAATCGTGGCATTTTTATCACCAATTTTATCAGCTATTGCCGATTATACGGGCAATAAGGAGCGCTTTATGCGCTTTTTTTGTTTGTTAGGTTCGTTATCTGTAATGACATTGTTTTTCTTTACGGGAAAAGAAACGTTGTGGATTGGTATTGTGTTTACAATTACTGCGAGTATTGGATTCTGGGGGAGCATCGTTTTTTACAATGCCTATTTACCAGAAGTGGCTTTTCCAGAGCAACAAGATAAGGTAAGTGCCAAAGGTTTTATGATGGGCTATGCGGGGTCTGTTATTTTATTGGCGTTCAACCTGTCAATGGTTATGAAACCAGAATTATATGGTATTACAGATCCAACGCTCCCCGCAAGAATTTCTTTTTTAACCGTGGGTGTCTGGTGGCTTGGTTTTGCGCAATATACCTTTAAGCATTTGCCAAACAATCCGTATAAAAGAAAGCCAGAAAAAGACTATATTTTTAAAGGTTATAAAGAGCTGCAATTGGTTTTGAAAGAGATAAAATCACAGGCACAATTAAAAATACTCTTAATTTCCTTTTTCTTGTACAGTGTAGGTGTGCAAACAATCATATTATTGGCGTCTGTATTTGGCACCAAAGATTTAGGGTTGGAAACGAGTAACCTAATAATTACGATATTATTAATTCAAATTGTTGGAATTGCTGGAGCCTATTTGTTTTCAAGATTGTCTGACAAAATAGGAAATATTAAAGCCTTGAAAATTACTATTTTGATTTGGGCTCTTGCATGTGTTGGAGCGTATATGTTGAATAAAGAAGATCCGAATGTCTATTTGAAATTTTATGCACTTGGCGCCTTTTTGGGATTGGTACTTGGTGCTATTCAAACGCTCTCTCGATCTACCTATTCAAAATTGATTCCTGATGAAACACAAGATCACGCTACCTATTTTAGCTTTTTCGATGTTACTGAAAAGTTAGCGATTGTATTTGGAATGATCATCGCTGGTATTGTTACATCCTATACAAATTCACTGCGTTTGTTCATTTTAATATTGGCAGTTTTCTTTATTGCAGGTTTTATTGTATTGAGTTTTATGAAAGGTTCTAAATATGTAAAATAAAAAGAGCCTACATTTCTAAAACGTAGGCTCTTTTTTATATTTATAATTGAAATTATCTATTTCTACTTCTTCTTCCGCCAGATTTACCTTTAAATCCGCCTCCGCTAGAAGATCCACTATATGAAGAACGTTTAGACCTTCCTCCATCTCTAGAGCCTCCTCCAGAGCCTTCAGAGCGTCTGCCGCCACCAAAACCGCTGCGTTTTCTATCACCACCTCTTGAACGACTTTTGGGTTTTGTAGTTACTTCTACAATTACTGCTCTACCTTCAAATTCAACATTTACAAAGGCTTTTAAAATTTCATCAGCTACTTTTTTGTCTATTTCGAAAAAAGAGAAATTCTTTAAAATTTCAATCTGACCAATCTCTACGTTACGCTCTTTTATATTTTCATTAATCAAGCCTATCAATCTGGCCGGATTTAAATCATCCATTTTACCAATATTGATATAAAAACGTGTAAAGTTTTCATCACTACTTCTTTTGCGCTCTTTTGAATCATCACCATTCAAATCTTGAGAGTTTTCATAGTATGATAAAAATTGATTGAATTCAATAGAAACAAATCTGCGAATTAACTCTTCTCTATCAACACCTTCTAATTGCGCATATATGGTATCTAAGTAACCTTCAATTTGTGTATCATTTACTTCAACGGTTTTAACTTTTTCAATCAGTTTAAACAATTGAGTCCCACATATTTCTTCACCGTTAGGTACTTGTTTTTCAACAAATTTTTTGCCAATTCTCTTTTCAATTGGACTAAGAATTCTTTTTTCCTTATTAGAAATTATCGCTATAGAAATCCCTTTATTATGAGCTCTACCCGTTCTTCCACTTCGGTGTGTATACGATTCAATTTGATCAGGTAATTTGTAATTGATAACATGTGTTAAACTATCAACATCCAAACCACGAGCTGCAACGTCAGTTGCGACTAAAATTTGTAAATGGTTGTTTCTAAATTTTTGCATTACCATATCACGTTGTGCTTGTGAAAGGTCACCGTGTAATGAATCAGCATTATAACCATCAGCAATCAGCTTTTCGGCAACTTCTTTCGTCTCTCTTCTGGTTCTACAAAAAACAATACCATAAATATCCGGATTTAGATCCGCAATACGCTTTAAAGCGGGATATCTATTTCTTTCAGAAACTAAGTAGTACTCATGTGAAACACTATCTGTACCTGAATTACGCTTTCCGGCATCAATTTCAACCGGATTCTGCATGTAATTTCTGGCAATCCGATCTACTTCTTTTGGAAAAGTAGCAGAAAATAGCAGGGTTTGTTTATTTTCAGGAGTAACTTTCAATACTTGATCTAGATCTTCTTTGAAGCCCATATTCAGCATTTCATCTGCTTCATCTAGAACAACCCATTGAATACTTTCAAGTTTTAATTTTTTGCGTTTTATTAAATCAACGGTTCTACCAGGTGTACCAACTACAATTTGAGCTCCTTTTTTTAAACCTCTAATTTGACTCTCAATGTCGGCACCTCCATAAACAGTTACTACATTTAAGCCATCCATATATTTAGAAAACTCCTTAATGTTATTTCCTATTTGAATTGCTAACTCTCTTGTTGGAGATAAAATAATAGCTTGTGTTTCTCGGTTTTTAATATCAATTTTCTCAATAATTGGTAAACTAAATGCTGCTGTTTTACCAGTACCAGTTTGTGCAAATGCTTTTATATCATCAGTAGATGATAAGATTTGAGGAATTGATTTTTCTTGAATTGTTGTAGGTTGCTCATACCCTAAATCATTGAGCGCTTTTACTATTGCCTGACTTAAGCCAAGCTCTTTAAATGTAGACATATATATTATTTATCAAACTAAGGCTCCAAAGTAATATGCTCGTTAGCAGATAAATAAGCCTCTTGTTTTTATGAGGGTGCAAAAGTACGTTAAATAAAACGAACAGCAGTATGATTTAGTGATTTTTAAATTTTTTGAGCTGTTGCTCAAATTTTGCATTGGATAAATAGGTAAATCCATTCAAAACAACACCATTTTTGTCCACCAGAATCGCTCTGGCAAAATCATTATAGAGCCATTCATCAGTATTTGTACTACCATTCACTAAGCAAAATTGATTGTTGCTGTTAAAATTGTTTGATTTGATATACGCTTTCCAGTTGTAGTCAATATGTTTGGAATTGATTCCAATAAACGTGATGTCTGGATGTTGTTTCTCGAGATAATGTACCCTTTTTGCTAAGCTCTCAACTTGGAAAGTTGCGCGAGGCCAAAAATAAAGCACACTATTTTTATCTTTCATAACCTCGTTGAGCCTAATTTTTTCATCAGCGGTATTTAACGCTATCACTTCTGGAAAAACGGCTCCTTTTTTGGGAGATTCAGACGCTTTGATTAAACTAGAGATACTGCTTATGAGTTTTTCATCATCACAGTTTTCAAAAAACAATTCTTTAGCAGCTTCTTTATCTTCTGATGCGATGTTGTCATCTAAAAGAATATTCCACATAGCCTCGTCTAACAATCTGTTTTTTAAGTTTTTTATTTGAATGTGCTTTACGGTAACTTCGAGAAAATTAATAGGAACTGCAGTATTGTTAATAATGTATTTTTCATAACTAAGATGGTATAAATAATCTCTCACGTATTCATAATATGCATAAAAATTGTAAAGATCCTGATCGTTTAAATTAATATCTTTTCGATATTTGTAGAATGCAGGATCCATATGAGGAAAATTATCTAACCGCAATGCTTTTTTATGTCGAAAAGGGTAGACCTCCTTTTTTTTGTATAACGGATATTGTATTGCAGCATTGATATATTTATCAAATAATGGGTTTAACTCTACAGTATTCTCTTTGAAAAGCGCATACAGCAACTTTTTTTGTTTTAAAAGTGAGTCTATTTTAAGGTCGAATAAACGATCGTTTAATTCGTAAAAATTGTAAACTAATTTATCTTCTTTCTCATTTTCTAAAAATAAATTAATCAGAAGGTTGTTTCTTTCAGATCCTCTTCCGCTAAACACCAACGATTCGTCAAAATCCCACGTGTTCAATCGTAATAATAAACTATCAGTTGGCTCTAGAAAGACATATTGAACTTCGCGGTCATGTTTAAAAGTATATAAACCAACCTTTAAAGAATCAAATTTAAATAAGAATTTATTGTTGTGATCCAGCTCTGTTGAATCCAATAAGTTTTCTGATTGATAGAATAAAACTTTGTTAGATTTTGGATTAATTATTTTTCCACCAAAGTATGATGCCTCCGCGACTGTTTTATCACTGACACAACTGGAGAAAATTAAAAAAGAAATTAAAAGTAATTTATATTTCAATACTTTCTGCGTTATAAAATCCGACAAATCTAATACTATCCTTTTGAAATGCAAAATTAGCCATTCGCTTAAAGTACTCTTGTTAATTTGATGTTAAATTATAAAGTGTTTCATAGTTAAATAAACATAGTATTTCCTTACTTTTGCCAAAATTTCAAAAAACACATAATGTTAACAGTATCAAATTTATCTGTACAATTTGGGAAACGCATCTTATTTGATGAAGTAAACACAGTTTTTACCCAAGGAAACTGTTACGGTATCATCGGTGCGAATGGAGCAGGAAAATCAACATTTTTAAAAATACTATCGGGGGATTTTGATCCAACTTCAGGAAGTGTTTCTCTAGAAAAAGGGAAGCGAATGTCTGTGCTTACACAAGATCACTTTGCTTATGATGAGTTTCCAGTTTTAGAAACGGTTTTAAAAGGGAATAAACCTTTATATGCAATAAAATCTGAAATGGATACCCTTTATGCTGATTATACAGATGCAAATGCAGATAGAATAGGGGAGTTACAAGTGGCATTTGAGGAAATGAATGGATGGAATGCCGATAGCGACGCTGCTGCAATGTTGTCTAATTTAGGAATTAAAGAAGACTTGCATTATACCTTGATGAAAGATTTGGACGGAAAATCTAAAGTAAGAGTCTTGTTAGCTCAAGCCTTATTCGGAAATCCAGACGTCTTAATTATGGATGAACCTACCAATGATTTGGATTATGAAACCATTTCATGGTTGGAAACATTTTTAGCGAATTATGAGAATACAGTTATTGTTGTTTCGCATGACCGTCACTTTTTAGATGCGGTATGTACTCATATCTCTGATATTGACTTTAGTAAAATAAATCACTTTTCTGGTAATTATACTTTTTGGTACGAGTCGAGTCAGTTAGCGGCACGTCAACGTTCACAACAAAATAAGAAAGCCGAAGAGAAGAAAAAAGAATTAGAAGATTTTATACGTCGTTTTTCTGCCAATGTAGCCAAATCAAAACAAGCTACTAGTAGAAAAAAGATGATTGATAAATTGAACATATCCGATATTAAACCCTCAAGTAGAAGGTATCCGGCAATCATTTTTGAGCGGGAGCGTGAAGCTGGTGACCAAATTTTAAATGTCGAGGGACTTGGTAAACAGTTTGAAGGAGAATCGTTGTTTAGTGATGTTCATATCAACTTGGCTAAAGGCGATAAAGTTGTTGTGCATTCAAAAAACTCAAGAGCGGTTACCGCTTTTTTTGAAATTCTAAACAATAATGAAAAAGCAGATGCGGGTTCATTTGCCTGGGGCGTAACAACAAATCAAGCTTATTTACCACTAGAGAATGCTAGTTTTTTTGAAAGCGATCTAACGTTGGTTGATTGGCTCCGTCAATATGCAAAGACAGAAGAAGAGCGTGAGGAAGTATTTATTAGAGGTTTCCTTGGGAAAATGATTTTTAGTGGAGAAGAAGCGCTTAAAAAATGTAATGTCTTGTCTGGAGGAGAAAAAGTACGTTGTATGCTTTCGCGAATGATGATGATACGTGCGAATGTTTTAATGATTGACGAACCTACCAATCACTTAGATTTAGAGTCCATACAAGCATTTAATAATTCACTCAAAAACTTTAAAGGAACGGTCTTGTTCTCTACTCATGACCACGAATTTGCACAAACGGTGGCGAATAGAATTATTGAACTAACTCCAAATGGGGTTATCGATAGATATATGAGTTTCGATGAATATTTTGAAGATGCTAAGATTAAAGAACTTCGAGAAAAGATGTATACAAAATAAAAAAAACCAGTGATTTAATCACTGGTTTTTTGTTTTATAAAATAGTTATCTAGTTAGATAACACTACTTAATAAATTTAAATTAGTTTACCGAACCTTTTAATTCAGCACCTGGCTTAAACTTCACTACATTTTTAGCAGCGATTTTGATTGTTTTCCCAGTTTGAGGGTTTCTACCTTCTCTTGCAGCTCTTTTAGAAACTGACCAAGAACCAAAACCTACTAAAGAAACTCTTCCACCTTTTTTAAGTGTTCCTTCTACAGATCCCATCATGCTATCTAAAGCCTTCTTTGCAGATGCTTTTGAAATTCCTGCGTCCGCAGCCATAGATTCTATTAATTCTGATTTGTTCATAATTAAATAATTTAAAATTGGTTAAATATTATTTGCTTTATTAAAAGCGTAACAAATATAGATTTTATAGGGGTTTACACAAGATTAGGCCAGAAAAACAACGATTTTTGTTGATAAATTGGGGTTAATTGTTAATAAGCAGTAGGAAAAACAAGTTTAATTACCGTAAAACCCCATAAACAGTGGCTTACAGTACTTTTGCATTCTCATGAAAATTGAAGCCGTTTAGCAAGTCTTGAGTAGGCATTTTCTTTTTTCCAGCTAATTGTAATTCGGTAATAATCACAAAACCTTTTTTGGCTGCAATCTTCATTTCTTTTTTTGTAGTAATGACCGTTCCAATAGGATACTCATGTGTTTCTTTTTGTTTTGATGCTCTGTAAATTTTGAGCTCAATACTATCATCACCATTTTGAAGTAGTGTCCAAGCTGCTGGGTAGGGGCTTAAACCTCTTATCGTATTGTTAATATTTTTTAAAGAGGCTTGCCAATTGATTCTACAGGTTTCTTTAAATATTTTAGGAGCTTCTTTTTCTTCCGTTGAAGGTTGTTTGATTGTTTCTATGGTTCCTTTAGCAATTTGCGCTACGGTAGCAACCACTAATTTACTTCCTAATTCCATGAGCCGATCATGTAGCTCTCCGGCAGTTTCTTTTTTGCCAATTTTTAGATGCTCTTGCTTGATGATGTTGCCAGTATCAATTTTTTCATCAATAAAAAAAGTAGTAACGCCCGTTTTCTTTTCGCCATTAATAATTGCCCAATTGATTGGAGCAGCTCCACGATAGGCGGGCAACAAAGAAGCGTGTAAATTAAAAGTACCAAACTCAGGCATGTTCCAAACAATTTTTGGTAACATTCTAAAGGCTACAATTATTTGTAAATTTGCATCGAGCTTGCTCAGTGTTTTTAAAAAATCTTCATTTTTTAAATTGGTAGGCTGTAAAACAGTAAGATTGTTCGCTAAAGCATATTTTTTAACAGCCGATTCATGAAGTTTTCTTCCTCTACCAGCAGGCCGGTCAGGTGCTGTAATTACACCTACTACCTTGTAATTATTCTCCAATAAGGCTTTTAGAGTCCCTACGGCGAAATCAGGAGTTCCCATAAATACAATTCGTAAATCAGTCATGCAATTTTAATTCAAATTTATTCTGCGAAGTTATGGCAATTTTATTTTTTTCCAACAATATTTGTAAGGTACTTATAATGGTGTTTTTATCAAACCCAGAGGCATCAACAAGCGCTCTTGAGCTTAGTTGTTTATGTTGTTCCAATAAACTTAAGACTTCTTCTGAAACAGCATCAATGTTTAAAGTGTCCTTGGTATTTTTACTTAAACAAACATCACAACGGCCACATTTTTGGGCATTTATTTCACCAAAATAATTTAGCAAGAACAGACTTCTACAGTGCGTTGTATTTTCAACATATGCATTGACTGCACCAGCTTTTTGTTGTTTAATGCTGTTTTGTTGTTTGATGTGTTTGGCAATGTTGCTAATAGTCCTATCATCTTCTCTAGGAACTAAAAATTCAAGCAATGTATCACCAGTCACCGGTTTGTACGTTAATAATCCATCTTTTTCTAAGTTGTGGAGTTGTGTTTTTATTTGGAAGGAGCTGGTGTTTATTTTCTGTGCCAATGCATATTCATCAATTTTTTGAGGACTGTCGAATATGCCACCATAGTTTCTTAAAATCAATTTTATCAGTTTACTAGCCACGGTATTTGTGGAACAATAATTGAGTAGTTTGTGATGACTTACAGTAAATTCTAAAGTAGATTTTCTATTAAAATTTTCATCTATTCTAATAATTAATTCATTGTTTAATACTTGAATGGCATTGTAGGTTTTCAGAATAGATAATTCGTATTTTTTGCAAAATACGGTGAGATTGAATTCAACGATGTTTTCAAGCTTTTCTCCTAAGGAAATTTGAAAATGTTGGTTTAAATTGAAATACACTTTTTTGACAAAGTCTACGGTAACTTTTCCTTTTTCAAATTGATTTTCAAATTCAAAAATGGTGCCTTCGTTATAAAGTATAATTGAAACTGCTTTTTGTCCATTTCTTCCAGCTCTACCAGCCTCTTGCATATAATTTTCAAGACTAAACGGTAAATGAATATGAATGATGGTTGATACATTGTCTTTGTCAATACCCATTCCGAAAGCATTGGTTGCTACCATAATTGGGGTTTGTTCGCTCATCCAATTTGCAAAGGCCTCCCGTTTTTCTACAGGAGGTAATCCACCGTGATAGTAACTACTTTGAAAACCATTGGCATTTAAAAAAAGACTCACGCTTTTAGTGGCTTTTCTACTTGATGCATAAATAATTACAGGTCCTTTTATTTTTTTTAAAAGCTGTTTTACAGTGTCATAAATAGCCTCCGTCTTATGTAAATTATAAGCCAATTGTTCTCTTATTAATGACTTTTTAAAAATAGAAGGGGTGTCGAGTTCTAAATTCGTTGCAATATCATTAAGTACGTGTTCGGTAGCAGTAGCGGTTAAAGCAATAATGGGTGCTTCTGGATGAATTTCTTTAAGGATTTTAATATTCCTATAAGACGGTCTAAAATCATGGCCCCACTCTGAGATACAATGTGCCTCATCAATAGCAATGGTATTGACTTTTAATTGCCCAATTTTTGATTGGATAAAGGGCGACTGTAATTTTTCAGGTGATAAGTATAAAAATTTATAATTACCATAACGTAAATTGTCGAATAGGTCTACAATTTCATCCTGTGAAAGTGCGGCAGTAACCGCAATTGCTTTAATTCCTTTCTCAGTTAAATTCGCTACTTGATCTTGCATTAAAGCAATAAGTGGCGAAATTACAATACAAACACCTTCATTTATGAGAGCTGGTATTTGAAAGCAAATAGATTTACCGCCACCCGTAGGTAATAAGGCAATGACGTTTTTTTGAGCAAGTACAGCTTCAATTATTTCTTCTTGAGGCTCTTTAAATAACGAATAGCCCCAATATTTTTGTAAGAGATGTTTTGGTGAGGTCATTTGTCATTTTTAAGTGTGTTTAGAATAAAATGAACTCTTTCTTCAACGGTTCCAAAAGGGATTTCAGTTATTTGATAATTTAATGCTTGATAGGCATTTTTCAAATGGTTGTAAATGGCAAGTGATTGTTCAAAATCTTCATAGCGCTCTCCATCTGAGGTGTAGATCTCTTCCCAAGGAGGCATTAAGAAAATTTCATCATAACGGTATTTTTCACTTTTTTCTAAATAGATTGGCGGATAATCAACCGCCAAGTAATTCATATAGGCATGTACATCGGGAATACCTCTGTCAAAAAAAATCAAGGGATCTGTCATTTTTTCGGCCTCTTTATATTGGTGCTCTCTTCCTTCTAAAAGTAATTTACTGAAAAGTAACGGATCTTTTAAAAATAACCACTCTACACCATCTTCTCTAGCTTTTAAAGTTACCTGCCTAGAAATTTCAGGAATACAGGTGAATTTTTGACTGATTAGTTCGTTGATTACCGTTGTTTTACCAGTACTTGGACCGCCAGTGATGACTATTTTTTGTTGCATTTATTAACTACTTACTTCATTTTTAACAAAGAAAAGAAATAATTTAGTTAAGACGAATAATATCGGTAATTTTGTCAGCATTTTGTTCATATTTTAAAATGGTATTGTATTTGAATACAATAGGGAAAATTTACAGACATGAGTAAGGAAGAAGATTTTTATAAAAAACTAAAAAATAGCTTAGACGAAACTACTGCGTTTCCGTCAGAATATATGTACAAATTTATCATACCAGCTGATAAAGAAAAATTCAGTCAAATAGAGAATATTTTCAATTATACTGGAGCGGTTATTACTTCAAAAACTTCAAAAACAGGAAAGTATAATAGTTTAACGGTTACGGTATTAATGAAAAGTGCTGAGGAGGTTATAAAAAAATACAAAGAAGTTTCTGTAGTTGAAGGTGTTATTTCTTTGTGATATTTTTAACAAGAACTATAAAAAATAAAAGATAATTTTGCGCGTACCAGAATTAAATTTCTGGTACGCGTATAGAGATAACGAGTTTATGATATTAAAAAAAATAACTGCTGTAGTTTTTATTTTATTCTTTTTGCAGGTAAAGGCTCAGAAAACTAAAGAGATTTTATTTTCTATTGATAAAGAACCAATATATACTACCGAGTTTTTAAAGGTTTTTAATAAAAATAGGGACATCGTTGATGAAGAGAATAAAAAGTCAATTGAAGAGTATCTAGACTTATATGTCAATTATAAATTGAAGCTTAAGCAAGCATATGCGCTTGGTTTGGATACCTTAGCAACTTATAAAAAAGAATTAAATAAATATAGGGAGCAATTAATAGCACCCTATTTGAAAGATTCTAAGGTAACAGCATCTTTGGTGAATGAAGCTTACAGTCGCTTAAAAACGGAGGTAGATGCTAGTCATATTTTAGTAAGGTTGGCTCCTAAAGCAGCACCTGCAGATACATTAAAAGCTTTTACAAAAATAACGCAAGCAAGAAATAAAGTATTGAGTGGCGTGCCCTTCGATGAAGTGGCAAGTGAATATTCTGAAGACCCTTCTGCTAGAAATAATGGGGGCGACCTAGGCTATTTTTCGGCATTTGGAATGGTGTATCCTTTTGAAAATCAAGCGTATCAAACAGCAGTTAATGAGGTGTCAATGCCCTTTAAAACAAGTTTTGGATACCACATACTAAAAGTAAATGATAAAAGACCTTCAAAAGGGGAAGTGGAAGTGGCACATATAATGATTAAAAATAAGGCAACTGATACCATTTTTGCAGAAAATCAAATAAAGGAAGTTTATGCGAAATTGCAACAAGGTGATGCCTTCGACTTTTTAGCAAAACAATATTCTGACGATAAAAGTAGTGCGGTGAAAGGTGGCAAATTGCAAAAATTTTCGGCTAATAGAATGATAAAACCGTTTTCAGATGTCGCTTTTGCTTTGAAAAATGAAAATGATATTTCTAAACCCTTTCAGACGGTATATGGTTGGCATATTGTTAAATTGCTTAAAAAATACCCAATCGAAAGCTTTGAGGAGCTAAAAGAGGAATTGACAAAAAGAATAGAAAAAAGCGAACGTGCAAATATTGTCGGTAAATCTATTGCCGGAAGGTTAAAAACCGATTATGATATTAAAGTAAATACGAATGTTTTAAATGCATTTTATGAAAATAATACCTCGGTAATTTCTGAAAGTTTGACAGAAACTATTTTTTCTATAAATGGTAAAAACATTCCGCTAAATAAGTTAATTGCTTACAATAAGACACAGGCGAATATGAGCTTACAAGCGGTGTATCAAGATTTTTTAGATAAAGAAATCATTGATTATTATAAAGATAACTTGGAAAAAACAGATGCTGAATTTGCCTTTACTATAAAAGAGTACCGAGACGGATTGTTGCTATTTGACTTATTACAGGATAAAATATGGACGCGAGCAGAAAAGGATACAGTAGCATTGCGAAATTTCTTTAACGAGAATCGTCAAAACTATGTTTGGAAAAAGCGTGCGGAGGTTGTTCTAGCAAGCTGTACACGAAATGACAAAGCCAAATTGGTAAAAAAATATTTAGAGGAAGGTAAAAGTATTGATGAGATTAAAGATTTGGTTAATGAAGGAGCTACCATAAATGTGTTGTTTTCTACAGGTGCATTAGAAGAAGGAAGTGAAAAGTTGCCTAGTAATTTTTCTTTTGTAGACGGCGTTTCTGCTATTTATACTGATGATGAAAGCCATTTTGTAGTGGTGAAGGTAAATGAAATTATGCCACCGGCACAAAAAGAGTTGAAAGAGGCTAAAGGAAAGGTGATCAATGATTTTCAAGAGGAACTTGAAAAGCAGTGGATTGAAGAGTTGAGAGCAAAATATAACGTAAAGCTTCATAAAAAAACAGTAAAAAAATTAGTTAAACAATACGAAAATTAAAACTTGAAACACCTACTTACATACACCGTAATATTTTTGCTTTTTGCATCTTGTATATCAAAAAAAGATGATAGACAAGCAATAGCACGTGTGTACAATTCTTATTTGTATCAAGATGATTTAAAGGAATTGTTACCAACTAATTTTTCGAAAGCAGATAGTATGCTTTTGGTTAGTAATTATATTAATAGTTGGGCCAAAGAGCAGTTGTTACTGCAGAAAGCAGAGATAAACTTATCAAAAGATCAAGAAAGTATTGAAAATTTAGTAAAACAGTACCGACAAGATGTACTGATTAATAAATACAAGGAAGCCGTGATTGAACAGTATTTAGATACGGTAGTTACTTCAGAGGATCTCGTTAAATTTTATGATGAAAACAAAGAAATATTTAGACTCAATGAAGAGTTGGTGAAGTTTAAATATATCCATTTCGGGAATGACCTATTGAATCCTAAAGAGTTTATTGCATTGTTTAAGTCAGAAAAAAAAGAAGATATAGATAGTCTCCGAGCGCGTGAAATGCAATTAAAATCATTCAATTTAAATGACTCCATCTGGATTCGTTTAGAAGATGTTTTATTGAAGATTCCGTTGCTTGATGAAAATGATAAAGATCAAATTCTAAAAAAATCAAAGTTTCTTCAAAAAGAAGATTCATTAGGAGTATATTTGGTCGCTGTTAAAGATGCCCTAAAAAAGAATCAAACAGCTCCAATGAGCTATTCAATACCAACAATTAAACAAATGATTTTGCATCGAAGAAAACTAGATCTTTATAAAAAAATAGGAGAGACACTGGTTGAAGATGCCATTAATAATAAAGAATTTGAAATATATGAAATGCCTTAAGTTGGCATTTTATTTATCCATTAAAAATAGTAACGATTAACAGATGAAAATGATACCTAGATTGATATTAGTTTTAAGTTTGACGCTCTTGTCGTCAACACTTTTTGCACAACAAACAACAGATAGCATACAAAAACCAATAGATAGTATACCAAAAGTTACCAATACCCAACAAAAAATAAAGCTTGATGGAGTTGCTACCGTAATTGGAAAAAATATCGTGCTTGACTCTGAAATAGAAGCCTATAAATTACAATTATTGCAACAGAGTGAAGGGAAGCAAGAAATTTCAACTTGTGATATGTTAGAGCAAATCATGGATCGAAAATTATTATCACATCATGCGGTTGTTGATAGTATTGTTGCAACAGATGCCGAAGTTTCTTCAAGAGTGGATCGAAAAATTAGTATGCTTTTACAGGATTTAGGTTCTGAAGAAAGACTTATTAAATTTTATGGGTTTAATGATATGGCCGACTTCAGAAAGGATTTTCTTGGGGTGGAAAGAGAGGCGGTATTGATTGAGAGAATGCAGCAAAAACTAACAGAAAAAGTAGATGTTACACCAGATGATGTTCGAAATTATTACAAGAGTTTAGAGGATAAAGGAAACTTGCCAGAATTTGGAGCTGAAATAGAATTGGCTCAAATTGTTCTGTATGCAAAACCGTCCAATAAGGAGATTAATCGCGTTCTCGATAAGTTAAAAGAAATAAAACAAGAGGTAGCAAATGGTGAGAGTTTTACCATGAAAACTATTTTGTATTCTGAAGATCCTGGAGTTACTTCAAATAAAGGATTTTATACCATAACAAAAGAAAGTGGATTTGTAAAAGAATTCAAAGAAGCTGCATTTAGTATGGATGAAGGCGAGATGTCAGATCCATTTGTATCTGATTTTGGATATCACATTCTTGAAGTAGAGAAAATTAGAGGTAAACAACGAGATGTTAGACACTTGTTGATGCGTCCTGTGGTTGAGGATACAGAAAAAGGAAAAACAAAAGATTCACTGAATCAAATAAGAAAAGATATTTTGACTTATAAACTTACTTTTGAAGAAGCGGTTAGAAAATATTCTGAAGATTTAGAAACCAAAAGTAATGATGGTCTGTTGGTGAATCCACAAACGAGTGATACGAAGTTTGAATTGACGGGTATGGATCCTACCTTATACGCAAGAATTAGTGACTTAAAGCAAGGAGATATCACCGACGTCTTTTTTGATGAAACACGCGAGGGAGAACAGATGTATAAAATTATGTACATTAAGAAAAAAGTACCGGCGCATACGGCAGATATCAATGAAGATTATGTGAAGATTCAGAATTTAGCCTTGCAGAAAAAACAACAAGAAACCATCGATAAATGGGCCAAAGACATTTTGAAAGATACCTATATAAAGATTAATGAAGGGTATAAAAAGTGTACATTCAAAAATAACTGGGCAAAAATCAATTAATATGTCTGACGTTACCGCTATTGAAAACTTAGTAAAAAAACACGCGCAATTAAAAAGTGAAATTGCCAAGGTAATTGTAGGACAACATGATGCTATTGAACATGTTTTACTTTCAATTTTATGTGGTGGTCATTCCTTGTTGATTGGTGTGCCAGGATTGGCAAAAACACTATTGGTGAACACTGTTTCTGAGGCTTTAGGTCTTGACTTTAAAAGAATACAGTTTACGCCAGACTTAATGCCTTCCGACATTCTTGGAAGTGAAATTTTAGACGAAAATCGCCATTTTAAATTTATCAAAGGCCCTATATTTTCTAATATTATTTTGGCTGATGAAATTAATAGAACACCACCTAAAACGCAAGCTGCATTGTTAGAAGCGATGCAAGAAAAAGCGGTTACTGTAGCCGGACATCACTATAAATTAGGCAATCCGTTTTTTGTTTTAGCAACCCAAAATCCAATTGAGCAAGAAGGAACCTATCCGTTGCCTGAAGCGCAGTTAGATCGTTTTATGTTTTCAATTTATTTAGAGTATCCTTCATTTGATGAGGAAGTGCAAGTGGTAAAAAATACAACGTCAGATAGACAACAAGAGGTTGGTTCTATTTTTTCATCTGAAGAAATATTGGCAGCACAACAGTTGATTAGACGGATTCCAGTGGCGGATAATGTGGTTGAATATGCCGTGAATTTAGTTGCCAAAACAAGGCCAACTTCCACGAAAGCGCCTCAACTGGTTTTAGATTATATTGATTGGGGTGCAGGTCCAAGAGCATCACAAAATTTAATTTTGGCAGCCAAAGGAAATGCCGCGATTCGCGGAAAATTTTCACCCGACATTGAAGATGTTCAAGCCGTTGCTATTGCCATTCTACGACATAGAATCGTTAAAAACTATAAAGCAGAAGCAGAAGGTATTAGTGAAGACGCAATCATTAAGTCGTTGTTCTAAATACGGGCAAGTAAACCTACATATACTTTTTTCAACAGTCGTTTTAACAAAATGGAACGAATTTTTTAGTCTAAAAAGGATCACCATTTGAGTTGAAATTTACTTCCTATAATTATTTGATTTACTTATTGTTAGATTTAAAAATAAATCGTAAATTTGCACTCCTTTTCAGCGATGACAGATTTAAGAAGGGGATTTTTAAAAATTTAGTTTAATAACTCTTATGTTATTATCGCTTAAAAATCTGAATAACAATAAGATACAAAATTATTATCAGCAGATGGCTGAAAAAGCAAAAAAAGAAGTAGTAGAAGATCAAATTGAAGCTACTACTACACAAGAAGAAACTACTACTGAAAAGCAGGAAGTAAAAGCACAAGATCCACAAGAATTTTTAGCTAATTTCGATTGGCATAAATACGAAGAGGGAATTGAGGCAGTTGATGAAGCAAAATTAGAAGCTTTTAATAAAGCTTTAGAAGGAACAGTAGGTTTCGTTGATGAGCGTCAAGTTATAGATGGTACAGTTGTACGTTTAACTGAACGTGAAGCAATCATTGATATCAATTCTAAATCAGAAGGGGTAATCTCATTAAATGAATTTCGTTACAACCCTAATTTAGCAGAAGGTGATACTGTAGAGGTATTGGTTGACAAGCGTGAAGACGCTACGGGTCAATTGGTATTATCTCACAGAAAAGCGAGAGTAATTAAAGCTTGGGAACGAGTTAACAAAGCACACGAAACGCAAGAAGTAGTGAACGGTTTTGTTAAGTGTAGAACTAGAGGAGGTATGATTGTTGATATTTTCGGAATTGAAGCATTTTTACCAGGTTCTCAAATTGATGTTAAGCCAATTAGAGATTACGATCAATACGTAGAGAAAACAATGGAATTTAAAGTAGTGAAAATTAATCACGAGTTTAAAAACGTTGTTGTTTCGCATAAAGCGCTTATTGAAGCGGATCTTGAAGAACAAAAGAAAGAAATTATCGGTCAATTAGAAAAAGGTCAAGTACTAGAAGGTGTTGTCAAAAACATTACTTCATATGGTGTATTTGTTGATCTTGGAGGTGTTGACGGATTGGTACATATTACAGACTTATCTTGGAGTAGAATTAATCATCCAAGTGAAGTAGTTGAATTAGACCAAAAATTAAATGTTGTAATCCTTGATTTTGATGATAACAAATCTAGAATTCAATTAGGATTGAAACAATTGAGCAAACACCCTTGGGAAGCGCTAGACGAAAATTTAAAAATTGGAGATAGAGTGAAAGGTAAAGTGGCTATCATTGCTGATTATGGTGCATTTATTGAAGTTAGTGAAGGTGTTGAAGGACTTATTCACGTTTCTGAAATGTCATGGTCAACACATTTACGTTCTGCACAAGATTTCGTAAAAGTTGGTGATGAAGTTGAAGCTCAAATTTTAACCTTGGATAGAGAAGACCGTAAAATGTCATTAGGGATCAAACAATTACATCCAGATCCTTGGACAGATATTACAACGAAATATCCTGTAGGTTCAACACATACTGGTACAGTAAGAAACTATACTAATTTTGGTGTTTTTGTTGAGTTAGAAGAAGGTATTGACGGTTTGGTTTATATCTCAGATCTTTCTTGGACAAGTAAAGTAAAACATCCATCTGATTTTGTAAAAGTTGGAGATAAATTAGAAGTACAAGTATTGGAATTGGATGTTGAAGGACGTAAATTAAATTTAGGTCACAAACAAACAACTGAGAACCCTTGGGATAAGCACGAAGGTACTTATACTATTGATTCTGTTCATACAGGTACTGTAAAAGAAAAGACAGATAAAGGAGCTATTATAACTTTAGATGATGAGGTAGAGGCATTCGTTCCTTCACGTCATATGGAAAAAGAAGATGGTTCTAAATTAGATAAAGGAGAAACATTAGATTTTAAAGTGTTAGAATTTAATAAAGAATATAGACGTCTTGTAGTTTCACATACAGCAATTTTTAAGGCTCAAGAAGAAAAGTCTTATAAAACTGCTAAAAAGAAAATGGAAGATAGCTCAGAAAAATCTACTTTAGGTGACCTTTCTGTTTTAGCTGATTTAAAAGATCAAATGGATGCGAAAGCTAAAAAGAAAAAATAATTTTTCTTAAACCATTTATCAAAGTAAAAACCGCTGAATTAATCAGCGGTTTTTTTTATTTTAAAATTGAATAAACATATATTTGTTTTCAATAAAAAATTGAACTGTGACTTTAATTAAATCAATCTCCGGTATTCGGGGCACTATAGGTGGTAACGTAAATGATAATTTAACCCCAATTGATGCTGCAAAATTTGCAGCTGCTTACGGTACGTGGCTAAAAAACAGAAACGCTACTAAAGAAAAATTAACGGTAATTTTAGGTAGAGATGCCCGAATTTCGGGTAAAATGATTAGTAGTATTGTAGCAAACACACTCGTTGGTTTGGGAATTGATGTTATTGATATCGGTTTGTCAACAACGCCCACCGTAGAAATTGCTGTTCCGTTAGAAAATGCTGATGGTGGTATTATATTAACGGCATCACACAATCCGAAACAGTGGAATGCTTTGAAGCTGTTAAACGAAAAAGGAGAGTTTTTAAATGGAGAAGATGGCGAGCTAATTTTAGAAATTGCAGCGAATGACACCTATGCTTTTGCCGAAGTTGATGATTTGGGCAGCTATACCAAAAAAACAGGCTATATAGACAAACATATTGATGAAGTGCTAAAATTGGCATTGGTAGACGCTGAGGCTGTAAAAAGAGCGAATTTTAAAGTCGTTGTAGATGCCGTAAACTCTACTGGAGGAATTGCAATTCCAGCCTTGTTAGACAGGTTAGGCGTGGAGTGTGTGAAATTATACTGTGAGCCTAATGGCCAGTTTCCACACAACCCTGAGCCTTTAAAAGAACATTTAACAGATATTTCAAAATTGGTAGTACAAGAAAAGGCTGATTTAGGGATTGTAGTCGACCCCGATGTGGATCGACTTGCTTTGGTAAATGAAGACGGTTCTATGTTTGGCGAAGAATATACTTTAGTGGCTTGTGCTGATTATGTATTAAGCAAAACAAAAGGCAATACGGTTTCTAACTTATCTTCATCACGTGCATTGAGAGATATTACAGAAAAACACGGAGGTGTTTATCAAGCGAGTGCTGTTGGTGAAGTGAATGTAGTACAGCTAATGAAAGATACCAATGCGGTTATTGGTGGTGAAGGAAATGGTGGTATCATTTACCCCGCTTCCCATTATGGTAGAGACTCTTTGGTTGGAGTGGCACTTTTCTTAACACATCTGGCAAATTTAAAGATGACTTGTAAAGAGCTTAGAGATAGCTATCCGAGTTATTTTATGAGCAAAAATAAAATTCAGTTAACTCCAGAATTGGATGTTGATGCTATTTTAGTTGCCATGACTGAGAAGTATAAAAACGAAGAAGTAAACACCATAGATGGCGTAAAGATTGATTTTGTCAATGAATGGGTACATTTACGTAAATCGAATACAGAACCAATTATACGTATCTATACGGAGAGCACAACACAAGAAAACGCCGATGATTTGGCGCAAAAAATTATGCAAGAAATAAGAGCCATAGCAGGTTTGTAAATTTAAAAATAGGCATCGCTTTGTGACTTTTAGACTTATGCAAACACTTATCTAGTATCAAATAAAGAAAACATGACAAAATTTATCAAGACAATAGCTCTAATTATAGTTGTTGCATTCGTAACTGTATCTTGTGGTAGCACTACAAAAACAGCAACTTCAGTTCCCGTTAAGGAAGAAAAGTTAGCCAATTCATTACTTTGGAAAATTTCTGGTAATGGCCTCGAAAAGCCATCCTATCTATACGGTACGATTCACATGACTTGCAATTATGTATTGACTGAAAAAATGGAAAAGGCCTTTGAAGAAACAGATCAATTAACCCTTGAAATTGATATGGATGACCCGAGTATGCAGAGCAAAATGATGCAAGGCATGTTAATGAAAGATGGAAAAACACTTCAAAGCTTTGTTTCGGAAGCGGATTATACACTATTAGCCACTTTTTTTAAAGAACAAGTGGGGATGAGCTTGGATTTATTTAGTAAAATGAAACCTTTTGCGGTTTCTTCAACGTTATTGTCAAAAATGGTTCCTTGTACGCCTCCATCAGCTTATGAACTTGAATTTATGAAAATTGCCAAAGCGCAAGATGAAGAAGTTAAAGGGTTGGAAACGATTGAATACCAAATGGGTGTTTTCGATTCCATTCCGTATAAAGATCAAATAGATGATTTGGTAAAAATGGCCAAGGAAGGGATGGAAGAAAGTAAAAACGAATTTCTAAAATTGGTAAGCTTGTATGACAATGAAGATATTGAAGGCTTATTGAAATTAATGACAGAATCTGATGATATGACTGGTAAATTCGCTGAGGAATTATTAGATAGACGCAATCAGAATTGGATTCCAGTAATCGAACAAATGGCAAAAGAAAAAGCAACGTTCTTTGGGGTTGGTGCGATGCACTTACCAGGAGATAAAGGGGTCATTAAGTTATTGCGCACCGCAGGCTTTAATGTAGAGCCTGTACTTTAATTTAAAATCAAAAAAAATCCAACCAGTTACGGTTGGATTTTTTTTTCATTCTAATTTATTTAGTCTACCACAACCCATTCGCCTTTTTCAATTAACGGAATGGCTTGTTTGTATTTAACTTCTTTATTTTCACCACTCACCACATTTTTAATAGTAACACGTTCATTTCTACCAATTTTACGTTCTGTACGTACGATGGTTTCAGTTACTTGTTGCTCTTGTGTTTGATGTGCGCCTGATTCTTGTGTAGGGCTTCTATAGTCGGCCTTACTAACTTGTACCTTCTCACGTTTTTGCTCAAGGGCTTGTGACACCTGTTGTGCACTTTGATTTGGTAATTCTCCTTTGAATAAGAAAGACAACACTTCTTTATTTACCTTGTCAATCATCTTCTTAAATAATTCGAAGGCTTCAAATTTATAGATTAACAACGGATCTTTTTGTTCATAAGTAGCATTTTGAACAGATTGCTTTAATTCATCCATTCTACGTAAATGATCTTTCCAAGTATCATCAATAATTGCCAACGATATGTTTTTCTCAAAATCGGTTACCAATTGTTTTCCTTTACTCTCGTACGCATCTTTTAAGTTGGTGACTACATTTAAAGTTTTTACGCCATCTGTAAAAGGAACAGCAATACGCTCATATTGATTGGCTTGTTTTTCGTATACATCTTTAATAACAGGAAAAACAGCTTCTACATTTCGAGCAATTTTTTCTTGGTAGTGTTTGTATACAATGTCAAATAAAGCATCAATTAATTCTTGTTCAGACTTGCTCTCAAACTCTTCCTTTGAAAAAGGAGAAGTAGTGGAAGAAAAACGAATTAATTCAAATTCAAAATTGGTATAATCATTTGCAGCTTTGTTTTCTAATACAATACTTTCACAGGTGTCATACACCATATTTACAATATCAACTTGTAAACGCTCTCCGTAAAGGGCATGACGACGACGTTTATAAACTACTTCACGTTGTGAGTTCATAATATCATCATATTCTAACAATCGTTTACGAATACCGAAGTTATTTTCTTCTACTTTTTTCTGTGCTCTTTCAATAGACTTAGAAATCATTGAGTGTTGAATCATCTCACCTTCTTTCAAGCCCATTCTATCCATCATCTTGGCAACGCGTTCTGATCCAAATAGACGCATTAAATTGTCTTCTAACGACACATAAAATTGTGATGAACCAACGTCACCTTGTCTACCTGCACGACCTCTCAACTGTCTGTCGACCCGTCTAGAATCGTGGCGTTCAGTTCCTATAATTGCCAATCCACCTGCATCTAATACTTCTTTTCTTAATTTAATATCGGTACCACGACCTGCCATATTTGTTGCAATAGTAACTACACCAGGGTCACCTGCTTGTGCTACGATATCTGCTTCCTTTTTATGGAGCTTCGCATTCAATACATTGTGCTTTATTTTCCGAATGGTTAGCATTCTACCCAATAATTCTGATATCTCAACCGAAGTTGTACCTACTAAAACGGGGCGTTTGGCAGCTACTAATTCTACAATTTCATCAATAACAGCATTGTATTTTTCCCGTTTTGTCTTATAGATTAAATCTTCTTTGTCTTTACGAGCTAATGGCTTGTTTGTTGGAATTTCAATAACATCTAGTTTGTAGATTTCCCAGAATTCACCAGCTTCGGTAACCGCAGTACCTGTCATTCCAGAAAGTTTATTGTACATTCTGAAATAATTTTGAAGTGTTACTGTAGCATAGGTTTGCGTAGCATCTTCAATTTTTACATTCTCTTTCGCTTCTATGGCTTGATGCAGTCCGTCAGAATAACGTCTACCGTCCATTACACGACCTGTTTGCTCATCTACGATTTTAATTTTATCATCCATTAAAACATATTCAACATCTTTTTCAAATAATGTATATGCTTTTAATAGTTGGTTTAAGGTGTGTATACGTTCACTTTTAATGCTAAAATCACGATACAATTCTGATTTCACCTTGGCTTTTTCCTCTGGTTCTAAACCTTTACTTTCAATTTTAGCAATTTCCATACCGATGTCTGGTAACACAAAAAAGCTATCTTCTTTATTGCCAGAAAGGTATTCTATTCCTTTATCTGTCAGTTCAATTGAATTGTTTTTCTCGTCAATCACAAAATACAAGGCTTCATCAATCTTTGGCATTTCACGATTGTTATCTTGCATATAGTGGTTCTCCGTTTTTTGGAGTAACTGCTTGATTCCTTCTTGACTTAAGAACTTAATGAGTGCTTTGTTTTTAGGCAACCCTCTATACACTCTTAGTAAATGAAGCGCACCTTCTTTTTCATTGCCTTCTGCAATCATTTTTTTAGCATCTGCTAATACACCTGTTAAAAAAGTACGTTGTGTATTTACTATGCCATCAACTTTAGGTTTTAGCTCATTAAACTCGTGGCGATCACCTTGTGGCGTAGCACCGGAAATAATTAACGGCGTACGAGCATCATCAATTAAAACAGAATCTACCTCATCTACAATAGCGTAGTTATGTGGGCGTTGTACCAAATCTTTTGGGGAATGTGCCATATTATCACGCAGGTAATCAAAGCCAAATTCGTTGTTTGTACCGTAGGTAATATCGGCATTGTAGGCTTTTCTTCTGGCGTCTGAATTGGGTTGGTGATAATCAATACAGTCTATACTCAAGCCGTGAAATTCAAAAATGGGGCCCATCCAGGCGGCATCACGTTTTGCTAAATAATCATTTACAGTAACTACGTGTACTCCTTTGCCTGGCAGTGCGTTAAGGTATAAGGGTAGTGTTGCAACTAAGGTTTTACCTTCACCAGTCATCATCTCAGCAATTTTACCTTGATGCAATACAGACCCACCAATTAATTGTACATCATAATGAATCATATCCCACGTAATTGCTAAACCAGCAGCGTCCCATGAGTTCTTCCAAATTGCTTTATCACCGTCTAAATTAACATAATCATTCTCACCTGATAATTCTCTGTCGAATGCAGTTGCTGTAACGGTCAATGTTTTATTTTCAGTAAATCGTTTTGCAGTTTCTTTAATAACAGCAAAAGCCTCTGCAGAAATTTCATTCAATGCAACTTCAGAAGCTGCATATGATTCTTCTTTCAGCGCGTCAATTTCTTTATAAATCTCTTCTTTCCTATCAATATGAGCCGTTTCAATTTCGGTGTTTAACTCCTCGATCCTAGTTTCGAAGACGCTAATTGCGTCACTAATTTTTTGTTTAAATTCAACTGTTTTATCACGAAGTTGATCGGTAGTTAGCGCCGCTATTTGAGATTCAAAGCTTCGCACGCCGTCAACGATTGGTTGTAGTTGTTTTAAATCTTTTTTGTTTTTATCACCAACAAAAACCTTTAAAACTGAATTTATAATACTCATAACTTAATTTAAAAATTTGAATTTGAAATAAAAGAATTATTTCAAATTATTGTAGACACAAATATACTATATATGCGCTACTTGATTAGTATAATACTTTGTTAAAAGTGTAGTTTATCACAAAAAAAAAGCCTCAAATGAGACTTTTAAATTCTTAATATTCATCTTCGTTCCAAAGAAAATCCTCATCAGTAGGATAATCTGGCCATATTTCTTGAATAATTTCATAAATCTCCCCTTCATCTTCAATAGCTTGTAGGTTTTCTACAACTTCTAGAGGTGCACCAGTTCTAATTGCATAATCTATCAATTCATCTTTGGTTGCTGGCCAAGGAGCATCACTCAAATAAGATGCTAATTCTAAAGTCCAATACATAGCTTATAATCTATTTTATTTTTTTGCAAATGTAATTTTTTTGAGCAAAAAAGCAAGTTTTTTATCAACTATTTTTTATTTAATTAAAAGAACGTTGTTTTTATTCAAAAATTTACTGCTGATTTTTCGTGGGAATCCAAGGTATTTCAACAGCTTGATTGTCTATGGTCAATTTCCGTGCCAACACAAAAAGAAAGTCAGAAAGACGGTTGAGGTATGATAAAATAGCGGTGTCCACAGGTTCTTTTTCGTTTAATTGTACTGCTAAACGCTCGGTTCTTCTACAGATACAGCGGGCAATGTGACAGAATGACACGGTTTGATGCCCTCCGGGTAAAATAAAATTGGTCATAGGAGTTAGTGATTGTTCCATGACGTCAATTTCATTTTCTAGATAGGCAATTGAGTCAGCTGTTATTTTCGGGATGTTTAACCGGTCTTTACCACTTTTTAATTTTTCCTTTTCGGGAGGGGTAGCGAGCATGGCGCCTAAAGTAAAGAGTTCATTTTGAACTTTCAATAGTGTTTTAGAACTGTGGTCGTCAATTTTTTGGTCGCGAATTAAACCGATATAGGCGTTGAGTTCGTCGGCGGTTCCATAGGCTTCAATGCGCATATGGTATTTCGGTACACGCGTACCACCATACAGTGCGGTAGTGCCTTTATCTCCTGTTTTGGTATAAATTTTCATGGTTAAGATTTTTTTGATAGTTTATCATTTATACTCTAATCGTAAAATGTTGCTTGGGTTGTTCTTTATGGAAAAATACGATGCCCCAATAAAAGGTGTCAATGGATACAGTAACTTTTGGGTGATTTTTTATAAATTCCCATGCTTCAGCCATTCCTTTACTCCAGTAAATATCATCAAAGATAAACATAGAATTGTTATTGATATGCTTCAGGCACTGCTCAAAGTAATTTATGGTAGGCTCTTTTTGGTGATTTCCGTCGAAATAGATACAATCAAATGGGGTTTTTGCGAGTGCTTCAGGGAGTGTATCCTCAAAATTACCGATAACAACATCAATATTTTTAAAATTGAATTTTTGAAAACTTTCAAGAGCAACGGTGGCGGTTTGTCTACACCCTTCAAGAGAAATGATGTTTGTTTCCGGTTTTGACAAATGCATACAGGCGGTGGCAATACCCAGAGACGTGCCAATTTCTAAAACATGGTTCACATCTAAATAGTCTACCAACCTACCTAGTAACTGTCCTCTTTTTTTGGAGATACCGGCGTTTTTAGCAATTCGGGCTATTTCACGGGTATTGGCTTGTAATTTTTTAGATCCAGCGCCAAAATCTTCCACCGTTATTTTTGACCTATTAACCATTAAATAGCTTCGAAAGCTTGAAGCCTCGTAATACCATTTTTTAGGATCGGTATCATAGAAACAGTTGGTCACCAAATCAAAAACAAATGGGGAATGTACCCCATGCTGATTAGTTGATTTAACTAAAAATTTAAAAAAAGACTTGATTTGAAACAACATAAATGTATTTTTCGCCCCGAAAATAGGGAGAAATATTATTTTAATAGACAATTAAAAATTATATTTGCCGTTGGAATAAAAAATCTTTTAATGCGTAAAATTTTAATTATATTTCTTTTAAGTGTTATCGCAACTTCATGTATACCCAATAAAGATTTAGTCTATTTTCAAGGGGATCCTTCTGCTAAAAACTCGGTTCATAAACTATTAAATGAGCCTTATAAATTGCAAGTCAATGATATTTTAGATATTCGAATAAAATCATCTGACGAAAAATTGGTTGCTATGTTTAGCAAATCAGAGCAACAAACAAATCAAACAGCACAAGTAACTGCGGGTAGTTTATATTTCACTTCGTATACAATTGATAGACATGGAAACATAAGAATGCCTTATATTGGAGAGATGAATGTATTGGGATATACGGAACGCGAGGTCATTGAGAAAATAGAAAAGGAATTTGCAGTTTTTTTTAAGAACCCCGATGATATTTTTGTAACGGTTAAATTAGCAGGTATTCGATTTACGGTAATAGGAGAGGTTACTAATCCAGGAACGTTGGTGCTGTTTCAAAACCAAGTGAATATAGTTGAGGCCATTGCAAATGCAGGTGACATTACCATTACTGGGAATCGAAAAAAAGTAACGATCATAAGAAAGGGTGTTGAGGGTACTAAAAAACTCAATTTAGATCTAACAGATATTAATGCTTTTGATTCCGAAATGTTTTATATCCAATCGAATGACATCGTTTATATTGAGCCTTTAAAACAAAAGTCGTGGGGGACTGGTACCACAGGATCTCAAACTTTTTCAACGATTATCTCTGCATTATCACTAGTAACAACCACTATTTTATTAGTTCGAAATTTGTAATCAATGAAGCAATTGGATAAGTTTGATATAAATGTTAATGATATTAAATCGTTTGATTTAAAGGAGTATATATTTAAAGTAATTTCTTATTGGAAATTATTTTTAATTATGCTAATTATTGGTTTGTTAATTGCTTTTTATATCAATAAGCGTGCTGAGCGCGTATATAGCTTAGATAGTATTATTACCGTAAAAGAAGAGCAAAACCCGCTGTTCACTTCAAGTACCAACATCGCTTTTAATTGGGGTGGACCAAGCGATAAGGTTGAAACCATTAAAACCATTCTAAAGTCGCGTACGCATAATGAAAAGGTGGTGCATAAACTTAAGCTTTATATAGATTATCTACAACAAGGTAGCTTTAGGATGGAGGATGTGTATGGAAAGGTCCCATTTGAAATAGTTTTAGATTCTTTAGATTCTCAACTTTTTAACCTTCCAATTCAACTGAATTTTCTTGAGAATGATGAGGTGATGGTAATAGTTAAATTTCAGTCAGACGAGGTTCCGCTTATAAATTACGCTCGTAATACTTTAGATAAATATCATGTACAGAATCTTGAATTTTCTCAAAATCTAAATTTAAATAATTTAATTGATTTACCCTTTAGTAAGTTTCATATAAAGAAGAAGGAGGTTGGCTTTGATCTATCTGGACAAACATATTTTATAGAGTTCAAAAGTTTTGATAGTACCGTTAAGAAATTTCAAAGTATAAGCGCTGAGGGTTTTAAAAACGGAACCTCCATTTTAGAATTAAATTTAAAGGGACCTAATAAAGAAAAATTAGTTGATTATATAAATACTACAGTTGAAGTATTAGACAAGGATCAGCAAGAACAAAAAATTCAATATGCCATAAGAACAAAGGCCTATATTGACACGGTTTTCAATTTAGCGGCTAATAATTTAAAGGTCATTGAAAAAGACTTGGGTGATTATAAACAAAAAAACAAGGTGTATGATTTAGGCGTTGAAGGCCAGACTTTGTTTGATGGGGTGACCGAGTTAGACAATCAACAACAAGAGATAAACAATCGGTTAGAATATTACACCAATCTTGAGAATTATATTGTATCCAATAGAGAGATTGGTGAAGATATACCCGTACCTGTTAATGTGGACATAGAAGATGCCAATATTTCAAAAAATATCGTGGCCTTGGTAGAACTGTCTAAAGAAAAAAAGAATTTAGAACAAACGGTAAACCCAAACTATCCACCCCTTAAAAAAGTAACTGACAATATTAATATTACCAGAGATGTGGTTTTAGAGAACATTGCCAATTTAAAAAATGCCACCAAAATAAATTTAGAGAATGTGAAGAAGCGGTTAGCTACCTACAACTCGAGATTGAATACACTGCCGAAAAAAGAACAAGGTTTGGTGAAATTTCAGCGTGATTATAATTTAACGGCAGCTAACTATGAATTTTTAAAGCAAAAGCAATACGAGGCTGGAACCGCCATAGCGGCAAATGTTTCTGATATTAAAGTATTAGATAAGGCAAAAGACGTAGGTCAAGGACCTATAAGTCCAAATACGCTTTTTAATTATCTCATTGCCTTAGTTTTAGGGTTTGGATTCCCTCTTTTGTACATTGTTTTAAAAGAAGCGTTTAGCAATAAAATTTTAACGGTTGAGGAAATTGAAAAAAAATATGAGATTCCCGTATTGGGTGTCGTTGGTAGTGGTAATTTTGACAGTTACTTAGCGGTTTTTGACAAGCCGAAATCATCCTTATCCGAATCATTTCGGGCGCTACGGTCGAATATTCAATTTTTATTTAAAAAAGGAGGCAATTCAAAAACCATAGTCATTACTTCCTCTGTAAGTGGTGAAGGAAAAACCTTGTGTTCCATCAATATGGCATCGGTTTTTGCCATGAGTGATAAAAAAACGGTTCTAATTGGGCTTGATTTAAGAAAGCCTAAATTGCACCTCGACTTTGAAGTTACCAATGAGTATGGCGTAGTAAATTATTTAATCGGTCAAAAGAAGTTGGAAGAGGTAATTCAACAAACAAGAATTCCGAATTTAGACATCATCACCTCGGGGCCTGTACCTCCAAATCCCTCTGAATTATTGTTAAGTGACCAAACGGCAGAAATGATGGAGTATTTAAAGGCAAATTACGATTATATTATTATTGATACCCCACCCATTGGATTGGTGGCAGATGCCATAGAACTATTTAAATACTCTGACGCAGTCATGTATATAATCAGGCAAAACTATACACAACGCGGCATGCCGAAAATGATTGATGATAAGTATAAAAATGGAGAAGTAAAGAACATAAGCTATGTATTAAATGATTTCTCTGTGAAGGATAGTTATGGTTATGGTTATGGCTACGGTTATGGTTACGGCTATGGCGGCTATGGTTATGGTAAGTATGGAAATGGCTATCATCAGAATGAAAAGAAATCATGGATTCAACGAGTTTTTAAAAAATAAATTAGTTTAAAAAAAGGAAAAATGAAAGAAACAAAAATTGCTATTATTGGTTTGGGCTATGTAGGATTGCCCTTGGCTGTTGAGTTTGCTAAAAAGTATCAAGTTGTAGGTTTTGACATTAATACCCAACGCATCGGTGAATTGAAGAATGCGAATGATACTACACTTGAGACTTCATCAGAAGAACTAGAAAGTGTATTAGTTACCGGCTATAGTAAATTAGCAGCTACTTCAAAAGGCTTGTGGTTAACCAACGATCTTTCGGAAATTGAAAACTCCAATTTTTATATCGTTACAGTACCTACACCCGTAGATAAAAACAATCGCCCCGATTTAACACCGTTGTATAAAGCGAGTGAAACTGTGGGGAATGTACTTAAAAAAGAGGATGTAGTGGTGTATGAATCGACCGTTTTTCCGGGTGCCACCGAAGATGAATGTATTCCTATTTTAGAAAAAGTATCGGGCTTAAAATTTAACGAAGATTTCTATGCAGGTTATTCTCCAGAACGAATCAACCCAGGAGACAAAAAACATACGGTCACTAAAATTTTAAAAGTAACTTCTGGATCTACTCCAGAAATTGGAAAATACATTGATGGCATCTACAAATCAATAATTGTAGCAGGAACCCATTTGGCACCTTCTATTAAGGTGGCAGAAGCTGCCAAAGTAATAGAAAATGCACAACGGGATATTAATATTGCCTTTGTTAATGAATTGGCAAAGATCTTTCGTTTAATGAATATCGACACCCATGAAGTATTGGAAGCGGCAGGCACAAAATGGAACTTTTTACCGTTTAAACCGGGCTTGGTTGGTGGACATTGTATCGGTGTTGATCCTTATTATTTAGCACAAAAAGCGATGGAGTTGGGTTACAATCCAGAAATTATTTTAGCGGGTAGACGCTTGAATGACAGTATGGGACCATTTGTTTCTCAAGAAACGGTTAAAATGATGATAAAAAAGGGAATACCAATTAGAAATGCCAATGTATTGGTGTTGGGTATTACCTTTAAAGAAGACTGCCCAGATATTCGAAACTCTAGAGCCATTGATATTGTTAGAGAATTAGAAACCTACAATGTAAATGTTGATGTGTATGATCCTTGGGCAACTGTTTCTGCAGTGAAACATGAGTATGGACTGGATCTAATATCCTCAATGAGTGACTCGAATAAAAAATATGATGCGGCAATTATCGCAGTTTCGCATAAAGAATTTAAAGAAATCAATTTAAATGACTATTTGGCTGATGAGAATATTATTTTTGATGTAAAGGCAACATTGGCTAAAGATAAATCGCATAGCCGCTTGTAAAAATAAAGTAAATGGAAAAAGTTTTAGTTACTGGAGCCGCTGGTTTTATAGGCTATCATTTATCAAAATTATTGGTAAATAATGGATATCAAGTTGTTGGTATTGATAATATTAACGACTATTATGATCAAAATTTAAAATACGCGCGATTAGAAGATTTAGGAATAGAAAAATCGAAAGTAGCAGACAATACACCAGTAAATGGTGCTATTACTTTTATAAAACTTGACTTACGAGACAAGGAAGACCTAATGCAGCTTTTCAAGGAACAACAGTTTGACTATGTAGTGAATTTAGCAGCACAAGCAGGGGTTCGTTATTCGTTGGAAAACCCCCAATCCTATATTGATAATAATATTACAGGTTTTTTAAATATTTTAGAAGCATGTAGAACGTATCCGGTAAAACATTTGGTATACGCATCTTCAAGTTCTGTCTATGGTTTGAGTGAAGAAATACCTTTTTCAGTAAATAGTCATACAGACCATCCAATGGCGATCTATGCGGCCAGTAAAAAGGCCAATGAAATGATGGCTCACTCTTATGCGCATTTATTTGGAATTCCTTGTACAGGCTTGCGATTCTTTACGGTTTATGGCCCAATGGGAAGACCAGATATGGCCTTGTATTTATTTACAAAAGCCATAGTAGAGGATAGAGAGTTCGATGTATACAATCATGGTAATATGAGTAGAGATTTTACCTATGTTGCTGATATAGTAGAGAGTATTAAACGGTTAATACCCTTAGCACCTCAAAAAGACAATCCTAATTTTGATCCTAAAAAGCCGATTCCTTCCTCAAGTACAGCACCTTATCAAATTTTTAATATTGGTAATAATAGTCCTGTTCAATTGATGGATTTTGTGCGAGGAATAGAAAAAGCCTTAGGTAAAAAAGGGAAAATAGTTTACAAACCAATTCAACCAGGTGATGTGCCGAGTACCTATGCAGATGTTCAAAGTTTATTTGAGTATATTAATTTTAAACCTGCAACTCCAATACAAGTAGGAATTGATGCTTTTGTAGAGAAGTATTTGGAAATGAACAACTAATCGTTTTGAATAAAAATTTAGCGACGGCAATTCAGGCAGCTGTTGATGCTGGTAAGGAGATAATGAAAATTTACAACAGTGAATTTGATTTTGAACTGAAAGACGACGCATCTCCCTTAACACTCGCAGATAAGAATGCGAATGCTATTATCAATGATTATTTAATTAAAACAAAAATGCCTATCATTAGTGAAGAGAATGCTCAAATTGATTATGCTATACGAAAGGAATGGAAGCAGTGCTGGATTGTGGATCCACTTGACGGAACTAAAGAGTTTATAAAGCGCAATGGTGAGTTTACGGTGAACATTGCGTTGGTTGACCAAGGACAGCCCATTTTAGGGATTATTTATGTGCCTGTAACGAAAAAATTATACGTTGGTGATGTTGAAAACGAAAGCGCTTATGTGTTGGTTTTGAATGCGGATACAATTATAAATAAGCAAACCTTAGTACAGGCAAAAGAACTGAAGCCCCAAAAAAATACATCAAATCAAATTAGGGTTGTGGGTAGCCGTTCGCATATGAATACCGAAACCCTAGATTTTGTAGCAATGTTAAAGGAAAAATATCAAGATGTTGAGGTAGTTTCTAAAGGAAGTTCGTTGAAATTTTGTTTAGTTGCTGAAGGCCTTGCAGATATATATCCTAGATTTGCACCAACGATGGAATGGGATACCGCAGCGGCTCAGGCTATTTGCAAGGCAGCTGGAATTAAGGTACTAGCTACTCAAACAAACAAAGAATTGACATATAACAAAGAAAATTTATTGAACCCTTGGTTTATTTGTAAATAATGAAAGATATTTCTAGAAAAAGGCACATTGCAAAAACGATTACTTGGCGGCTGATCGCTACGGCTACAACAATTGCGTTGGCATGGATCATATCAGGAGACCCCATGGTGGGTTTGAAAGTTGGAGGTTGGGAGTTTTTTATAAAAATGTTCTTATATTATGTTCATGAACGTGCCTGGTATAAAGTTGATTTTGGTTTGTTAAAAAGAAAATTCAAAGAGCAAAAGGATGGCTAAAAATATCGTTTCACATCAATTTAGTATTACTAGAAAAGAAAGAAATGAAAGCAATGGGCATCGTTCTTTGTTGATTTGGTTTACAGGCTTATCAGGTTCTGGAAAATCAACCATTGCGAATGCCTTAGAAATGAAACTATTTGAAAATAGGATAAAAACCTATACTTTAGATGGTGATAACATCCGCGGTGGAATTAATAAAGATTTGACTTTTTCACCAGAAGGAAGAACAGAAAATATTAGAAGAATTGCAGAGGTGGCTAATTTGTTTGTAGATGCTGGAGTGGTTGTGTTGGCAGCATTCGTTTCGCCTTATAGAGAAGATAGAGAAGCGATAAAGAACGTTGTAGGAGCTGAAAATTTTATGGAAGTGTATGTCAATGCCTCTGTCGAAGCATGCGAAAAGCGAGATGTAAAAGGGTTGTACAAAAAGGCTCGTGCTGGTGAAATAAAAAACTTCACTGGGATTAGTGATCCTTATGAAGCCCCTTTGAATCCTGATATTGAAATTAAAACAGAAGAATTAACTATTGACGCGTCTGTGGAGAAACTAGTTAAGAGCATTTATAAAAAATTAAAAAATGAGTAAGTATTTTTTAAGTTATTTAGACGAATTAGAATCAGAGGCCATTTTTGTGTTGAGAGAAGTATACGCTCAATTTAGAAATCCGGTTATTTTATTTTCTGGAGGTAAAGATTCGATAGTGTTAACACATTTAGCAAAAAAAGCATTTTACCCAAGTAAAATACCATTTGCGTTAATGCATATTGACACGGGGCATAACTTCCCTGAAACCATTGATTTTCGAGACACTTTAGTGAATGCATTAGGCGTTGAATTGTTAGTCGGTTCTGTTCAAGAAGCCATTGAAGATGGTAGAGTAGTTGAAGAGAAAGGGAAAAATGCCACTAGAAATAGCTTGCAAATAACCACGTTGTTAGATGCTATTGAAGACAATCAAATAGATTGTGCTATCGGTGGAGGTAGAAGAGATGAAGAAAAGGCACGGGCAAAGGAACGTTTTTTCTCGCACAGAGATGAATTCGGACAGTGGACACCCAAAAATCAACGTCCAGAATTATGGAATCTGTTCAATGGTAGAATGCAACAGGGTGAGAACTTTAGAGTATTTCCAATTAGTAACTGGACAGAAATGGATGTGTGGAATTATATTAAACGAGAACAAATTGAAATTCCTTCACTCTATTTTGCACATGAACGCAAAGTGGTTTGGAGATCTAATAGTTGGATACCTGTATCAGAATATTTGCCAAAAATTGAAGGAGAAGAAATTCACACCAAGAACATTCGTTTTAGAACCTTGGGAGACATTACCATTACGGGCGGTATTGAAAGTGAGGCTGATACTTTGGATAAAATTGTAAATGAGGTATCTTCAATGCGTGAAACAGAACGAGGTAATCGGTCAGATGACAAGCGTTCAGAAACGGCGATGGAAGATCGAAAAAAACAAGGGTACTTTTAGAGAAACTATATGAAAATAGATAAAAATCAATTATTGCGTTTTACCACAGCTGGTAGTGTCGATGACGGAAAAAGTACACTCATAGGTAGATTGCTGTACGATTCAAAATCAATATTTGAAGATCAATTAGAAGCTGTTGAGAAAACAAGCAAAAGAAAGGGCCATGAAACCGTTGATTTGGCTTTGTTTACAGATGGATTGAAAGATGAGCGGGAACAAGGAATCACCATCGATGTGGCCTATCGCTATTTTACTACGCCTAAACGTAAGTTTATTATAGCTGATACTCCTGGACATATTCAGTATACACGAAATATGGTGACAGGGGCTTCAACAGCCAATGTGGCTTTAATTTTAATTGATGCTCGAAAAGGAGTCATCGAACAAACCAAACGCCACTCGTACATCGCTTCTTTATTACAAATATCACATGTGATTGTGTGTGTGAATAAAATGGATCTTGTTGCTTACAAAGAAGAAGTATTTAATGATATCGTTGACCAATATGAAGAATTATCTTCGAAAATGGCGATTAAAGATGTACGTTATATTCCGATAAGTGCGTTGGAAGGTGATAACGTGGTACATCGCTCTAAAAACATGAATTGGTACCAAAATGCACCACTCTTGCATACCTTAGAAACCATCCACATTAGTAGTGACACCAATATGATTGATGCACGGTTTCCGGTACAAACGGTATTACGCCCGCAAAATGAGGAATATAGAGATTATAGGGGGTACGCAGGTAGGGTGGCGAGCGGAATTTTTAGAAAAGGAGATGCCATCAAAGTATTGCCGTCTGGCTTTACCTCAAACATAAAATCAATCAATGCTTATGATTGTGAAATCGAACAGGCGTTTTCAGAAATGTCGGTTGCTATTACACTAGATGATGATATTGATATTAGTAGAGGAGATATGATTGTTAAAGTAAATAATTCGCCAGAAGTGACCCAAGATATTACCGCAATGTTGTGTTGGTTCCATGAACAAAATGCACGACCACGTGCAAAGTATATTTTAAGGCATACCACGAATGAACAAAAAGCGATCATCAAAGAGGTTCTTTATAAAGTTGATATTGATACCATTAAAAGAATTGAAGATAATAAGGAGTTGTCAATGAATGATATTTCTAAAGTTAAAATAAGGACTACAGCGCCTATTATGACTGACGAGTATAATCAAAACAGAAATACTGGAGGATTTATATTGGTAGATGAGGCAACAAATGAAACTGTGGCGGCTGGAATGATAATGAATTAAAATTAAAGAATGAAAATAAGAGCAATTATACAAGCTAGAATGCTAAGTAAAAGACTTAGAGGTAAGTCGTTAATGTCAGTGAATGAAATCCCGTTATTATATAGAGTTATAAATTCAGTTAAGAAACTTGATTTTATTGATGAAATTACGGTAGCAACAACTAATTTAATTGCCGATGATCCGTTAGAAGCTGCTGTTAGAGAATTGGATGTTTCTATATTTAGAGGTGATGCATTAGATGTATTGAATCGATTTGTAGAAGCAAGTAATGACTTGAATGAACACGATATTATTGTTCGATTTACTGCTGATAATCCACTGTATACTTCAGAAATATCAAAGCGGGTATTCCAAAAACATATTGATGAAAAAGTAGACTATACACATATTGATGGATTGTCTCATATTGTTCCAGAAATTTTTAATGTTGGTGCCATTAGAGAAGCGAATAGCTTAACCAAAGAATATTTTGATAGAGAGCATGTGACTCCTTTTTTAAGAAAGAACCCTAACTTGTTCTCAATATTAGAATTACCAAACGATTTTGGAGGCTTACGACCAGATTTGGATGCTTACTTAACAATTGATACCAATGAACAGTTAAATGCTTTCGAAGAAATGTTAACGGCTACAAGATTTGATACAACAAATGTCACGTTAGAAGAAGTTTATGCCTATTTAGATGGTGTGAAACACACACCTAAAGCAACTAAACCAAGAATTAGATTAGACAAAGTATGGGTAGGAGAAGAGTATCCTACTTATATTATTGCAGAAATCGGTCAGAATCACAACGGCGAGGTACGTCTCGCAAAAAAATTGATAGATATGGCTGTTGATTGTGGGGCGAGCGCTGTGAAATTTCAAAAAAGAGATATTCCATCAGAATTGACAAAAGAGGCATTTAACAAGCCCTATGACAATCCCAATTCTTTTGGTGGAACTTATGGAGAACATAGAATGTACTTGGAGTTAAATGAAGCACAGCATTTAGAACTCAAAGAATATGCTGATGCAGAGGGAATTACTTATTTTTGTACGCCTTGCGATGTGCCTTCAGTTGAATTGTTAGAAAGAATACATTGCCCATTTTATAAAGTAGCATCTAGAGATTTAACAAATATACCTTTGCTTGAAGCATTAGGAAAAACGGGTAAGCCAGTGATCATTTCTACAGGAATGGCTAGTATGGAAGACATTGATAGTGCAATAAAAAGCTTAAATTTAGGTAAAGATAAACTCATGATATTGCAATGTACTTCGCAATATCCATGTGCTTTAGAAAATGTAAATTTAAAAGTAATGGATACCTTAAAAGAAAAATACGGGTTAATCACCGGTTTTTCTGACCATACTTCTGGCGTTGTAGTTTCTACAGCCGCTTCTGTTTTAGGGGCAGCTATCATAGAGAAACACGTTACATTAGATAGAACAATGAAAGGTACAGATCAACCTGGCTCGTTAGAAAAAGCAGGGTTGAATAAGTTAGTTGAGTATATAAGAGCTACAGAAATAGCCATTGGTGATGGTTTAAAAGAAGTAAATCCTGCAACAGCAGCAGCAAAAATAAAGCTAGCAAGAAGCGTTACAAGTAAGGTCGATATAGAAAAGGGTACGGTGCTTACGGATGAATTAATCTGTTTAAAATCCCCAGGAGATGGTATTAAATGGAATGATAGAGCACAAATTATTGGTAAAAAAGCGCTGCATTCTATTGAGGCCGATGTAACTTTAAAAGTAGAAGATTTTGAATAGTATTAAACTTTTTATTACTGACATAGATGGCGTTTGGACAGATGGAGGGATGTACTATGATGAAACAGGGAATGAATGGAAAAAATTTAATACTTCTGATAGTGCTGGCGTACTTTTTTTAAAACTATTAGGGATTCCAACGGCAATTATTACTGGAGAAAACACCAAAATTGTAAAACGCAGGGCCGAGAAGTTAAAAATTGAAGATTGTTTTTTAGGCATTTCAGATAAAGTTGAAATTGCTCAAAAATTACGTGATAAGTACAATTTAAAATGGGAAGAAATGGCGTATATCGGTGATGATATTAATGATATCCATTTATTAAAAAAAGTAGGTCTTAGTGCCTGCCCTTACAATGCTCCAGATTATATTAAAAACTTAGTAGATTGGCAACTTACCAAAAGCGGTGGTGAAGGAGCGTATAGAGAATTTGTTGAAAAATATTTAATAAAAATGGAGTTAATGGACAAGGCATTGGAATTGTTTTTAACTACTTCAAAAAGTTTAAATCAATAATTTTAGATTAGTGACAGGTATTATTGTACAAGCAAGAAAAGGTTCTTCTAGATTACCAAATAAAATGGTACTTCCGTTTTATGAAGAAAAAGGCGTGTTAGAATTATTATTTGAAAAGTTGACTACGCTTTATCCAAAAGATAAAATAATTCTCGCAACCACTACAAATCCGTTGGATGACGAATTAGAGACGATAGCAAATAAATTTGAAGTTAGCTGTTTTAGAGGTGATGAAAACAATGTGTTACAGCGTTTTATTGAAGCCGCAGAACACTATCAGTTTACCCATGTCATAAGAGTATGTGCGGATAATCCATTTTTAGATATTGAACATATTTCAATAATTATCAATGAAATTGAGACCAATGAATTAGATTATGTAAGTTATAAAACCAGTAATGGGTTACCTACTATAAAATCGCATTTAGGGTTATTTACTGAAGCAGTAACGTTGCAAGCATTAAAAAAGGTAGAAAAGTACACCACATTATCACTATATCAAGAACATGTTACTAATTTCATTTATGAAAATAAGGAACTATTTAAAATTAAGTTGCTAAAATTACCAATTCAACTTGATAATTGTGAAAATATAAGATTAACCTTAGATACGTTGGAAGATTTTAAGCTTGAGCAGGAACTATTTAATGTGACTCAAAGTATGAATACAGTATCACTATTAGAATATATTAAATCAAAAGAAAACCTTTTAGATAAAATGCAAATTGAAATACTAAAAAACACTAAATAATTTTATAATTGTAAGATGACAGAACAAAAAGTTATTTCCTTTTTAAGTAACAAATGGAGAGAAAGCGGAGTAGAAAATGGAGATGTTTTACTAGTACATTCTTCGTTACGTAGAGTTTTAAAAAAAACCTCAGATGAGCTTGGTACTAAAGTAACACCAGAAATGGTATATTTATCATTATTAGATGCAGTAGGTGAACAAGGTACTTTGATTTTGCCATTGTTCAATTTTGATTTTCCAAAGGCTAAATTTTTTGATATAAAAAATACACCTTCACATATGGGGGCATTAACAGAAATAGCAAGACAACATAAAGATTCTGTCAGAACAGGACATCCTATTTATTCATTTGCCGTTCGTGGTAAGCATGCTGATAAATTTAGTGGAATTAATAATCAAAGCGGGTATGGTTCTGATTCTCCTTTCGCCCTTATACAACAACTAGGTGGAAAATTAGCATCTATTGGGCTTTCTGACCAAAATAGTATGACAAGTTATCATTTTGTTGAAGAATGCAATAACGTTGATTACAGGTATTTTAAAGATTTTGAGGGAGAATATATTGATGGCAAGGGTGTAAAGGCTCACAAAACCTATAAACTATTTGTAAGAAAGATAAATGAGGGGGTTCAAACCGATGTAGATAGAGCAATGGATCTTTTATGGGAAAAAGGATTGTATCAAGGTGAAAAGTACGACCAAGGCTATGGTATGAGAACAATTCCATTCAATGATTTTTTTAAAGAAATAGATAGTATCATAAAAAAGGGTGAGGCAATAAATTATTTATACAGTATTAAAAAGGAATAAAATGATTGAACCTAAAATAGGAAAAGAAGTAATTTTTGAAAAATCATTCAATTCACAAGATGTGGTCGATTTTGCAAAAACAACGGAAGATAATAATATGATTCACCTAGATGAAGAATATGCAAAAGATACCATGTTTGGTAAAAGAATTGTTCATGGTATGTTAGTGGCCAGTATGTTTTCAAAAATATTTGGAACGATTTATCCTGGAGAGGGATGCTTGTATTACGGACAGACATTAGAGTTTAGAAAGCCTGTTTTTTTGGATACTACCATTAAAGCTATTGCTACTTTAATTGAATTTAATGATGAGAAAAAAATAGGTGTTTTTAAAACAGAAGCCTTTAATGAAGGGGGCAAATTAGTTATCAATGGTGAAGCAAAGATTGTCTTTCCTTAGTATAAATTTACATGAAAAAAAGACTTGAAGATTATTTTGATCGTTTGTGGCCTATTAACCGGAGTTTAACCGGTGATGGTAATAGAGAAACCCTGAGTATACTTTCAGAAATTATTCCATTAAATATTCATGAAGTTCCTTCTGGAACTGCTTGTTTTGATTGGAATGTACCACCAGAATGGAATGTGCGTGAAGCATGGGTAAAAGATGAAAATGATACAATAATTGTCAACTTTAAAGTTAATAACCTGCATTTATTAGGCTATTCTGAACCATTTGAAGGAATTTTGACTTTTGATGAACTCAAAGAACACGTGTATACCTTACCCAAACAACCTGAATTGATTCCCTATTTGACCTCTTATTATAGTAAGAGATGGGGGTTTTGTATGAGCCACAATCAGTTTGAAACGCTTGATAAAAACGGCAGGTATTCTATTAAAATAGATAGTACCTTAAATGAAAAAGGATCTATGACCTATGGTGACCTAGTGATAAAAGGAAAAACAAGGAAGGAGGTACTATTAACCACTTATATCTGCCATCCTTCTATGGCAAGTAATGAATTGTCAGGGCCTTTGGTAACCGCATTTATTTATGACCAACTTAAAAATAAAGACAACTATTACAGTTATCGTTTTGTTTTTGCCCCTGAAACTATTGGTAGTATCTGTTACTTATCAAAACATGGTGAGCATTTTAAGGATAAATTGGAAGCAGGTTTTGTAGTGACCTGTGTAGGTGATAATGATAATTTTACCTATAAGAAAAGTAGACGAGGAAATTCATTAGTTGATAGAGCAGTAGAAATAGTGCTTAGCCAAACAGAAGAAAAATTTAATATTGTTGACTTTGCTCCAAGGGGCTCAGATGAACGACAATATTGTTCACCCGGTTTTAATTTACCAGTGGGATCCTTAATGCGAACGATGTATGGTGAATACCCTGAGTATCATACATCAGGTGACAATAAAGAATTTATTAGCTTTGCAGCAATGGAAAAAACCATTGATAAGTATTTGGAAGTACTCACGGTGATTGAAAAAAATAAAAAATATATCAATCTCCATCCATATTGCGAACCACAATTAGGTAAAAGAGGCTTATATCCTTCTTTATCAGAAAAAGAGAAAGACTTAGAAATTGATGCAATGATGTGGATTTTGAATTTTTCAGATGGTCAATCTGATTTAATTGATATCGTTAAAAAGAGTAAGGTAAAATATGGTAGTATTATAAAGGTTGTAGATAATTTACTTTTAAAAAAAATAATTAAATAAACAGTGTAATTCAGTTAATTATAATTCGTAAAATGACAAAAAAAACAAACTTCACCATCGACGTAACGAAAAAATGGGATTATGAAAATGGATTTTATTTAACCTGTGAAACAGGTAGGATCGGCAAATTTTTAAATCATTTGGAGATCTATAATAGAATACTTGATTTACCAGGCGATATTTTAGAATTTGGAGTTTATAAGGGAACTTCTATTGTTCGTTTATTGTCTTTTAGAGAACTGATTGAAAATCAGACTTCTAGAAAAGTAGTGGGCTTTGATGCTTTTGGTAAGTTTCCAGATGATTTAGTACTTGATAGTGATATTGAGTTTGTGAAAAATTTTGAAAACAATGGAGGGTTCGGGATTAGTAAAGCAGAGTTAGAAAAACATTTAGATGCAAAAGGATTTTCAAACTTTGAATTGATTGAAGGTGATATTAAAAATACCATACCAGATTTTATCAAAAACAATCCATCTTTAAAAATAGCAATGTTGCATATAGATGTTGATGTTTATGAACCTACCAAAATTATTTTGGAGAGCTTATGGGATAAAGTTGTAAAAGGAGGTGTGTTAATGTTAGATGATTATGGTACTGTTGCTGGAGAAACCAATGCAGTAGATGAATTTTTTAAAAATAAAAAAATAAAAATCAAGAAACCTAAGTATTACCATATCCCTTCATATATCATAAAAGAGTAATTTAAACCAGCAGTACCATTATTTAAATCGTCAGTAATTATAAATATTCATGAAATTTAAAGATCAATTAAAGATATACATATTCCCAAAATTAATTATGCTATTAACTAAAATTGGTTTTAGTTATGAAACACTTGGAAGGTTAACTTTTTTTAATAAAAGTATACCGTTGGCTCAAGCGAAATCGCTAGGTGAATTTGAAGTTGAGGGAAACGAGAAACCGCAGCATATTTATGTTTTGTTAATGTTGTCAGGAAGTACTTTCCATTTATATATTGAGGCAATATTAGCTTTGGGGTTGAAAAAGAAAGGACACCAAGTGACCTTTGTCATAGATGATAACACGCTACCAATCAATGAGTTAAAAAAAATAAATAACGAGAAGGAATGGGATTCCCAAACAAAAACAGACTTTATTTATGCTTCCAAATTATTGATAAAGTTAAAGTTAAATCATCATTCAATTTCAGAATTTATCAGTGATGCTCCAAATTTAATTTACAATGACAAATACAATTCTATTTTAGAAGCGAGTCTATTAAAACATTATAAAGTTGGAATTATCTCGGAGGATTTACCAGAATTAACTTATAAATCTAATCTAATCAAAGAATCGATTGCTATTACTACCTATATCGGGGAGAAAGTGGTTAAATTAAATCCTGATAAAGTTATTATGAACCATGGTATTTATAGTACATGGGGCCCACCTTTTCAACTATTATTAGAAGCCAAAATTCCAACCTTAGTTCACAGTACAGGAAAAAGAAAGCATTCTCAAGTATTTAATTGGAATCAATCTGGCAATACATGGGAAATTTCAGAAGAATGGAATCGGGTCAAAGATATTGAACTTTCAAAATCTCAATTAAAAACCATAAATGACTATTTAAAGTCAAGAATTTTACACAAGGATGATATTTACATATATAATTTTGGGGACAAAACATCAAAAGAAGAAACAGTATTAAAATTAGGGTTGGATACGAGTAAACCAGTGTACACCCTATTTACAAATGTGTTGTGGGATGCCGCCAGTGCACATCGTGAGATTGCATTTAAAAATCCTATCGATTGGGTGATTGAAACCATTCAATGGTTTAATGAACATCCTGAAAAGCAATTAATTGTAAAAATCCATCCCGCGGAGATAATTATCGGTACAAAAATGCCTTTCTACGATATTATTGTTTCCAGGATAACACCAAAGGGAAATGTGAAAATTATCCAGCCGAATGAAGAAATAAATAGTTGGAGTATTTATGAGATTACTGATTTAGGCTTGGTTCACACTACTACATCAGGTATGGAACTTCCTTTAGTTAATAAGCCATGTATAGTAGTTTCGCAAACCCATTATAGAAATAAGGGGTTTACAATGGATATCAATTCTAAAACGGAGTATTTCGAATTACTTAGTAATTTTGATTTAAATTTAGTTGATACAGAAAAAAACAGAAACGAAGCCTTAAAATATGCACATTTATTGTTCATTAGATTTCAAATTCCGTTTAATATGTTTTTTGAAAATGTTACTATGGATGTTAGAGGATTTAAATACAATAGGATAAACGAATATATGAATGATGCTGTTTATGATAAAATTATAGATTCTATTGAACATGTAAAGCCCATTTTTAATGATTAATTATTGTACTAAATAATTTAATCTAAAAATTAGATTTGGATATGAGCAAATGAAAATTTTACTAAAACTTTTTTCTTTAAAACTGGTAGCTTCTTTATTAGGCTTAATCTATTCCATACTTCAAGTGAGGTATTTTGGCGCTTCGCGTACTATTGAAATTTATTTTGCTGCCCAAAGTTTAGTGTATTTAGTTACTTCTTTGACCCAAAGTGGGCAATTGGCCGAAGTTTTTTTGCCTGAATATCATAAACTAAATACGATTAAAGTTGGTTTAGGTTATAAAGGACTGAATGTTGTTATTAATAGAATGGTGCTTTTTGGTACTATTCTGATGGTATTTATTTTTGTTTTTGCCAATTATTTTGTCAATTTAATGGTACCTGGATTTTCTCAAGAAGATAAAGACTTTGCGGTTTTAATTTTTAGAATATTATTACCTGTATTGTATTTGGCATTAATGAATTCATTTTATGTAACCGTTTTAAATGCTGAAGAACGCTTTGGTAGGGCAGAACTCTTAGGCTTGACAAATACAATTGTCAATATTTTAGTATTGATAGTACTCTACCCTTTTATCCAACTATGGGCCTTGGTTATTTCGTTTATACTCGGAAAACTTATTGAGTTTATATTTTATGTTTGGCAATTATTTAAAAATGGCTATCGCTTTCAATGGATTTTGTCCATACCCGAATTTGATCATAAATCATTTTTTAAAACCATGCAGAGTACCTTTTTGTACGTTGGCGCTACCCAAGTATATAATATTGTATTAACTGCAAGTATTTCTTTCTTGCCTGAAGGCGTTTATGCTATTTTTAAATATGTTCAAAATCTCTCTAATAAAATAAAAGGATTGTTTATTCAGCCTTTTATGACGATTTTCTTTACCAGATATTCAATACTACTACAAAAATCACAATCTGTTTTAAAAGAGTTTAATAAAAATATGTTAAGTGTTATCAATGTAAATGTAATTACCATTATTGGAACCATTTTATTAGGTGATTTTATTATTGACTTGATTTGGGGCGGTGAGAAATTTTCTAAAGCAAATGTGCAACTCGCTTATATATTTTTATTATTTAATGGATTTGCTGTCTTGTTAGGCAGCTTAGGTAATATTTACCGTAAAATGGCTGTGGCACACGGAAAAGCTAAAAAGTTGTACTTATATTGGGTGGTAACACAATTATTATCTGCTTTTTTCTCATACCTACTGATTAAACATTTCAAAATCAATGGTCTATACTATATTATTCTTATCAATTCAGTTTTAATGAGTATTCCTAGTTATATAATATACAGAACAACAAAAAATGCGCTAACTTTTAAATTATTTTCAAAAGATAATATTGTTGCCGTAATTTTAATAAACATTGCAGTTCTAGTTAAATATTATTTTATACCATCTATAACTATTGAATACAAAATGGATTCAGTATTCTTTGCGGGGGTTGTAGTAATACTCTTATCTTTGTATCCAATGTTGATGACCTATAGAATTTTAAAAAAGTGAAAAAAATACTGATTGTTTTTGGTACGAGGCCAGAGGCCATAAAAATGGCACCTGTAGTTAAAGTGTTTAAGGAAAATGCCACCAATTTTAATACAAAAGTGTGTGTAACTGCACAGCATAGAGAGATGTTAGATCAAGTTTTAGATTTTTTTTCTATTAAGCCAGATTTTGATCTTGATTTAATGAAACCCAATCAGAATTTACATAAACTAACCGCGGATATTATTGTTGAAACAAAAATTGTTTTAGATGCGTTTAAGCCAGATTTTGTTTTTGTACATGGAGATACAACAACCAGTATGGCTGTAGCGTTGGCTGCCTTTTATAATAATGTAAAAGTCTGTCATGTGGAAGCGGGGCTTAGAACGCATAATAAATACTCACCTTTCCCAGAAGAAATTAACAGACAACTTACAGGAAGAATAGCTGATTATCATTTTGCACCAACAGAGAGGTCTAAACAAAATTTGATAGATGAAAATGTAAACGAATCTACTATTTTTGTTACAGGCAATACAGTGATCGATGCTTTGCTGATGGGTAAAGAAATTATAAGTAATACAGCATTCGATTCTATAAAAAAACTAAATAATTTAGTTGATCTAAACAGAGATTTTATATTGGTAACTGGGCATAGACGCGAAAATCATGGGGCTGGTTTTGAAAATATTATTTATGCTTTAAAAAATATAGCCAAAAAATACCCCGAAATTGATATTATATATCCGGTACACCTTAATCCTAAAGTTAAAAAGCCCGTTGAAGAAGCGTTAGGTAATATTGACAATATTAAATTAATTGAACCCCAACCTTATGAAGCATTTATTTGGTTGATGGATAATTGTAAATTCATTATTACTGATAGCGGTGGAGTGCAAGAAGAGGCACCTAGTTTAGGAAAACCAGTACTGGTCATGAGAGATACTACGGAAAGACCAGAAGCTGTGGAGGCGGGTACCGTTATTTTAGTAGGAGCCAACGCCGATACTATTGAATCAAATACCATGAAATTATTAGAAAACAGTATCGAATTTGAAAAAATGAGTTTGGTTAAAAACCCGTATGGTGATGGTTCTGCAGCAAAGAAAATATTAGAATTTATAAAATTGAATATCGATAATAAATATTAGGAATGGATAATATTTCTGGAAATAAAATTGTGATTAAAGGCGGATATGGATATACGAATTTTGGAGATGATGCCTTGTTAAAGGTCATTTATGATGAATTTATTATTGAGAAAAGTCAAATTGTATTTAGTTGTTCAGTTGTAAATTACCTTAAGAATATTGCTCCGGAGGCAACTTTTATTCCACCAATGCCTTGCTATGATAATTTTGAGTATTTAATCTATGGAGGAGGAACACAATTTTATTCATTTAAACCAAAGCGAAGTTTTTTTAATAAAATAGGGTATGCAATTAAAAACTTTACGGTACTTATTAAAAAAATCAAGGGGAAATTTTCTAAGAAAGTGAAATGTGATTATTCAAAGACAAAAATTGGTGCATTAGGTGTAGGTGTAGGTCCTTTTTTAGCAGGGGCTAATCCAGTAATTGAACTAAATACAAGTAAATTGTTCATGAAGATGGATTTTTTGGCTGTTAGAGATTCTTATAGTCACAATAAATGTAAAGAATGGGGAGTTCAACATCACTATTTTACAGATATATGTTATGCGTCAAACCATCCTAAATTTAAAGAAAATGGAAGAAATGAAGATATCAAAAGAATCGGTGTAATAGTGAGAGATTGGAATGAAACTAATGAGGGTAGTCAATATCAAAATTCTTTGATTGAAAATGTTCATTATTTTAGAGAAAACGGTTTTGAGGTGACTTACATTGTTTTTGCCAGAGAAAAAGATACTAAATGGATAAAAGAATTGAATAGGTTGGGCGAAAGTTTTATGTTATGGGATCCTGATCACGACTCAATAAATGGATTTATTGATAGATTAAGTGTTTTCGATTTGTTTATTACAGCGCGTTACCATGGGGCAGTATATTCTAGTCTATTAAGAAAACCATTTATTACAATTGAAGTTGAGCAAAAGTTAGCTTTAATTAATCAGGTATATGATAAAGGCTCACATGTTTGGACTTATCCTTTCAAAAAAGAAAGCCTAATAAATTATGTTATGGACATTAAAAGTAACTATAATTTCTTTTCAGAGGAATTAGATCGCGTGAGTAAATTGAATATTGAAAAAGCAAAAATGATGAAAGTTGAATTCCAAAATTTTATACGTAATTAAATGAATATAGGAATTGTAACAACATGGTTTGAGCGCGGTGCAGCTTATGTTTCAAGACAATACAAGGAGGTGTTAGAGAAAGAGCATAATGTATTTATTTATGCAAGATCTGGTGAAGAATACGCCATTGGCAACCCAGATTGGGACGGTGATCAAGTAACCTGGGGCAAAAAAATAAATTCTCCTTTTGCAGGAACCGTATTGCAGAAATCAAATTTTAAAAAATGGATTGACACAAATAGTATAGAAGTTGTATTGTTTAATGAACAACAATGGTTTCAACCTGTTGTTTGGTGTAAAGAATGGCAGATTAAGACCATCGCTTATATTGATTATTATACCGAAAGAACGATTCCGTTGTTTGAAGTATATGATATGTTGATTTGCAATACTAAAAGGCATTTTAGTGCTTTTGATTGGCATAAGGGTGCCATCTATTTACCTTGGGGTACGAACATAGATGTATTCAAACCAAAAGTTAACGGTGAAAATCTCGTAAATGAAGAGTTTGTAACCTTTTTTCATTCTTGTGGGATGAATATCGATAGAAAAGGGACACGAATTTTAATTCAGGCTTTTGCAGACGCAAAAAAAGCTAAAAAGCTAATTATTCATACACAAAAAGAAATTAATGATAAAGATTTAGTACCGTTAATAGAAGAATTGGTTGCGGCAGGACGTCTTGAAATCATTAATAAAACCGTTTCAGCGCCAGGCTTGTATTTTTTGGGTGATGTATATATTTATCCTACAATTTTAGAAGGGATAGGATTGACAATTGCTGAAGCTATATCAAGTGGATTGGGAACGGTAGTACCTGATAATGGTCCAATGAATGAATTTGTAATAAATGAGTACAACGGAAATTTAATTAAACTAGATAAATGTTACGCACGTCATGATGGATATTATTGGCCAGTTTGTACTTCTAGTGTTCAAGATTTGGTTGTAATAATAAATGATTTAGCAGGCGATAAAAATAAAGTCCTGACTATGAAAAAGAATGCTAGGAGTTCGGCTGAAGCAAATTTATCCTTTGAAAAAAATGCTCAACATTTGACGGCATTGATAGGCAATCTTGATTTTACACCTATATCAAAAAAGCTTAAATCTTCAGTAGATAAATTTGATAATGCAGGGTTTAAAAAGTTTAATAAACTATATATGATTTTTCCTTCTTTTTTTAATTTAATTTGGAAAAAAGTATTGTAATATCTATTGTCAAGTAGATTGTGTTAATAAAAATTAAGTGGTAATGAAGTTCATTGTAGTAGCACCAAATATTTCTTCCAAAGGGTTGGCTTCATCTTATCGAATAAGCTTGATTATTGAATTTCTTTTAAAGAAGGGACACGAAATTACTTTATTTACTGCTGTACACCCCATAAAGCCTGAGTTAGAAAAATATGAAAATTTAAACGTTCATTATATAAGAAATAATCGCGATAATAATTATTTCTATAAGGTCATTAGTAAGCTTTTTAGTGTTCCAGATCCAATGATATTTTGGTGCCTAAAAGTATGCTCTCGAATCCTGAAAAATAGAAAAACATATCGAGAATTTGATTATAGTTTTTATTCTTCACCACCACATAGTTTACATGTAATAGGCCTGCTATTAAAGACGCTATTAAAAGTGCCATTTATTTCCGATTTTAGAGATGATTGGATGGGGAGCCATCGGTTGAGCCATTTAACAATTGTACATAAGTATTTATCTTCTAAAATTGAAGCTAAAGTTGTTAATCAATCACGTGCAGTTTTTAATGCCATACCCATTGTAAGTAAAGATTTAAAGTTAAAATACCCTAAGTATAGCCATAAGATTTTTACAGCAACAAATGGTTTTGACAACGCTTTTAAAGAAAGATTACTGGATACTTCATTCGGGGAAAAATACAATCAAAATACCATTGTATATTGTGGTGGCGGATATAAAGGGTTCATCAACGAAAAATTTAACAATTTGGCAAGTGGTTTAATTGCACTTGGTCTTGATTCAAAATGGAAAATTGTTTCAGCAGGTCCTGGAATCGAAGTAGACGAATCGAATAAGGGTGTTTGGAAACACCATGGCTTAGTAAGTCCTCAAAAGGTTGAAGAGTTAATAGTTAATGCTTCAGTTCATTTATCAATATTGCCAGAAGGAGATTTAATAAATTCCAGAACCATACCTTTAAAAATGTATTCACAAGTAATAACCCAAGGATCTATATTATTTATTGGAAACAAAGGTGTTACAAATGATGTTTTTAAAGATCTTCCTGGTATATTTTTTTTAGGATACAATGCCTGGGAAAATTTAAGCGATTTTATCAAAATGAATGAAGAAAAGCTTGAAGAGAAACATTTGAGAAATGTTGACAAGTTCAATTTTCAAAATATCATGAACGATTATATAAGTATCATTAATAATTTAGAAAATCCAAAATAAGACTGTTTTTAGGTATCAAAGAGAGACCAACTTAAATGAATTATGGGTAGAATAAATGTAGTATTTTGGATGAATATGCCTTCGCACCATCAAACTTCTTTTTTTGAAGCGTTGCACGCTAAAGAGGAAATCGATTTAGAGGTTCGCTATTATGACCGTGTCTCATTGGATCGAAAAAAATTAGGATGGAATGTAGATTTTAACTTGCCTTCAAATCAGCAATTTGTAGAGAATAATGATTTGGAATTGGCATTACAAAGTTTATCAGATTGGAAAGAACGGATTCATATAGTGCCAGGATTTTCACATCCATTTTTAAAAATATTACTGGATAAACTTATAGTACATAATGTAAAATGGATTCATTGGAGTGAACGCAGTGGTAAGCCTTTCACAAAATTATTAAATTACAATTATGATTTAATTAACTTTTTGATGCCGCTCTACTATTTTTTTAAAGGCTATCGTGCACATGCCATAAAAATAAATAAACATGCTTTAGGGGCATTTGCTATTAGTGATTTGGCAAAAAGAGATTTTATAAAATGGGGTGTAAAAGAAAAAAAGATTAGAATTTTAAACTACTCATTAAAGGCTTTGAATAAAAGTGAGTCTAAACCTGTAAGCAATTTAATTGAAGGAGATTTTAAACTATTTATGTATGTTGGTGTTTTGACGCCTCATAAAGGGATTGATCTATTGATAGAGGCGTTTTCGAAATTAAAGAATAAGCATAATTGGATGTTAATTTTAATTGGCAATGATTTGTCAAAAGGCGACTATAAAAAATCAATACAAAAATTAAATTTAGAAAAACAAGTGCTCCTACTGGGCACTATAAATAGCACCCTAATTAATGAATATATTGACAATTGTGACGTTTTTGTATTGCCAACACTTTTTGATGGTTGGGGAGCTGTTTTAAATGAGGCAGCTTCGTTAGGGAAACCTTTAATTTCAACAGATCAATGTGGATCCGCTTTTCATTTAATTGAAGATGGAATGAATGGCTTTCAAGTGAAAGCTAAATCAGTAAATGAATTGAATATGGCAATGCAATATTATATAGACAGTGAAGATATGATCGTAACACATGGAAAGCACTCGGGTATTATTTTTAATAACAATATACCAGAAAGAAATGCGGGTCTATTTAAAAGCTATATTTTTGAATTAACTAAAGATATTTAAAGGTTGGAAGAAAAGAAACCAAATATTATATACTATTATGTACTAATTATTTACATAGTTTCTTCAATTGTAAACTGGTTACCTATATTAGACAATAATATAGTTAGAATACTAAAATATATTATTTTTCTAATTATATTTTTATATGAGGTTAATCATTTTGGGATAAGGTATCCCTCTAATTTTTTATCACCAAAAGGCTTGCTCCTAATCTTTTTTGCAATGATACCGGGTATGTTTTTATCATTTGGATATGAGTCTTTAATTGATATAATTATACCTTTTATACTAATATTTATTTTTAATTATAAAAAGCAATTTTATTATAAAGTTTTATATGAGTCGGCCAAAATTGTTGCGATTATTAGTGTTTTTAGCATCTTTGCAAATTATACTGGATTTTTAGACATGGATCCTAATGGACCTTGGACCGCCACCTTTGGACAATCTGGCTTCGGAGGATACCGAACAGGCTATTCTAATAGTTTATTCTTATATATTCCTATTTTAGTGTTTTGGCATCGGGTAAAACAAAAGTCTGTATTTTCAGTAGAAATTATTCTAATTTTTTCGATTATTTTCGCTCAGTATATCAGTGGAGGTCGTGCTGGAGTTATTGCTTCTGTAGTTGTTTTGTTAATTTGGTTACGTGTATCATTAGTTTATAAAATTGGCTTTTTAAGTTTTATTTTATTTGCATCGCAGTTAGAAGTTGTTCAGGAACAATTTCGAATTCAAGACCTAGAAACGAGCGATAAAACCTTAGATAAAATTTCATCAGGAAGAGTGGTTCTAAATACGTATTATTTTGATAAAGTTAAGGAGTCACCATTTTTTGGATATGGTTTTGGAAAGAAAACCAATATGCTACTGGGAACGGAAGCTCATATTGTTTGGTTGCGAAATGCCTTTAACGGAGGCTTGTTTTATTTGGGTTTCATCATCTTTATTTTTATCTCCATATATCAGAATGTAAAAAACAATTTCACTTTAACTTCTGAAGAATACAAATTGTTTTACTCCATGTTTTTTACAACTTTAATTATTACTTTTTTAGAACCGAATTACATTATTGGTTCTGTTCAAGGAGAAATAGTATACTGGGTTGTGATAAGTTTATTATTAAAAAAACACAATCCAATACTCCTAGAAGACTTTCTTCAAAGTGAAAATGAAATTCAAAATGCCTAAATATAAAATTCTTATCGACTCCATTTATATAAATAATAGCGGTGGTAAGGTCTTACTTGATTATTTAATAAACTCCATTATTGAGAATGGCAGTATTGGTGAATTTTATTTTTTATTAGATCCTAGAGGGGAATATGATTATTTGGATAAAATTGAATATGAAATTGGACGTAGTAGTGAAAAATTTAGAGAGGAATTTTATCATGAAAATAAGCAAAGGTTTAGAAAAGTACTCTGCTTTGGAAATGTACCTCCATCTGTCAAATTAAATAGACCTGTTTATACTTATTTCCATAACGCGTTGTTGGCTAATTCTGTGAAAGGATATCCTATGAAAACGAAGTTGTTAAAGTATATTAAGCGGCTTTATATTAAGCGTAAGTCGAATAATACAGATTCCTTCTTAGTACAATCTCAATTAATGAAAAATTTAGTTAACCGTCACATCAAACCCAACAAAAAAGTAGCATTGATCCCTTTTTTTAACCTAGAAAAAAAGTCAAAACAAATAATAAAGAATAATATAGAGTTTGTTTATATCAGTGATGGAAACCCACATAAAAATCACAAACTTTTATTAGATGTTTGGGGTGATTTAGCAAAGCAAAATATCAAGCCTAAATTACATTTAACGGTTACAGATGCATATCCTAAGGTTGTTAACCAAATCCAATCGATGAAGAATAGTGGCGTAAATTTAGAAAATCATGGGTATACCAATGTAGATAAATTGTTTGATCGTTCATCTTTCTTAATTTATCCATCATTAATAGAAAGTTTTGGTTTGGGCTTGGTTGAGGCTGTGAATGCTGGTTTAAAAGTAATTGCGGCAGATTTGCCCTATGTGAGAGAAGTTGTAGAGCCTTCTTTAGTATTTAACCCATTAGACAAACAATCAATTATTGATGCCGTGAAAGAATCTTTATCCAATCATACTTTAAAAGATTCACAAATTATCATAGAAAATAAAATTAATGAATTAATTGATACACTAATTAATGATTAGTATTTGTAATTTTGTCAATGTTAAATTGAAAGAGGAAAAGGAAACCTATTAGTCGCTGGTTTAGTATGCAAAAATGATTGCAAACACCATGAAACTCATTAAAAAGGAATAGAATAGCGAATGAAACAAATCATACAAGACCTTAAAAAAGGAGATACCATATTAGAAGAAGTGCCCGTGCCCTTGGTGAAAAGAGGGAGTGTGCTTATTAAAACTACGCGAACCTTAGTTTCTTTAGGAACTGAACGGATGCTCGTAGAATTCGGGAAAGCCAATTTTATACAAAAAGCAAAACAACAACCAGATAAGGTAAAAATGGTGTTGGATAAGGTGAAAACAGACGGACTAAAACCGACCTTAGATGCCGTTTTTAATAAACTAAATCAACCCTTACCCCTTGGTTATTGCAATGTTGGTGAAGTGGTAGCTGTTGGTAAAGATGTTTCTGAATTTTCAGTGGGTGATAGAGTTGCTTCGAATGGTAATCATGCAGAGTATGTATTGGTGCCAAAGAATTTAGTTGCTAAAATACCAGATACTGTTTCTGATGAAGAAGCCGCCTTTACCGTAATTGGCTCTATAGGTTTGCAAGGAATTCGTTTGTTAAATCCCACTTTTGGTGAAACCATTGTTGTGGTAGGATTAGGACTTATCGGTCTAGTTACAGCAGAACTGCTAAAAGCAAATGGTTGTAACGTCATTGGGTTTGATTTCGATGCGGAGAAAGTGAAAATAGCAAAGTCGAAAGGAATTGTAGCAATCAACCCTGCAGAAGGTACCGATCAAGTTAAATTCGTAGCATCATATACCAATGATGTTGGCGCCGATGGCGTTATTATTACAGCATCAAATAAGAGTAACGAAATTATTTCGCAATCGGCACGGATGTGTAGAAAGCGAGGGAGAGTCATTTTAGTAGGTGTGATTGGATTGGATATTAGTAGAGCGGACTTTTTTGAAAAGGAAATTTCCTTTCAGGTGTCTTGTTCTTATGGGCCTGGGCGCTATGATGAGTCTTATGAACAAAAAGGGAATGATTACCCGATAGGCTTTGTACGTTGGACAGAGAAACGCAATTTTGAGGCGATTTTAACGGCGCTTTCTAATGGAAGTTTAGATGTAAAACCCTTAATTACCGAAAGAATACCCCTAGCTGATTATAAGGCAATCTATGGTGATATGAACAATGCCAAGTCTATTGCTTCGATATTGGAATATGACAACACCCAAGAACCTATAGCGAATGTAGAAGTTGTTAAAAAATCGTTTGCTGGTAAAAAAGGGGTGATTGGTATTATCGGTGCTGGGAATTTTACAAGCTCCACACTGTTGCCAAATTTAAAAAAGGCACATGCAGACGTGAAGTATATTGCCAGCTCTGGAGGCTTGTCCTCTACCATTATGGCCAAACGTCACAACATTGCAAATTCTACTTCAGACTATCAACAAATTTTAACTGATGCTGAAACCGATTTGGTATTTATTACCACCAAACACAATATGCATGCACCCATGGTACTGGAAACGTTAAAAGCAGGAAAGAGTGTTTTTGTAGAAAAACCACTGGCTTTGAATGAAGAAGAATTGGCCGCAATTATTACGGAATATCATAAACAACACGTTTCGCTTTCGGTTGGGTTTAATAGGAGATTTGCGCCGTTAGCAAAAAAGATGAAAAAATTGTTAGGGAATGACAACACACCTAAAAACATCATAGCTACCATGAATGCCGGCTTTATACCTGCGAACGTTTGGGTACATGATATGGAAGTAGGAGGTGGTAGAATCATTGGAGAGGCTTGTCATTATATAGATTTATGTACGTATTTCGCAGGAAGTAAGGTGAAAGCGGTATGTATGAATGCCATGGGGGAAAATCCTGAAGAAGATACTGATAATGCTAGTATTCTTTTAAAGTATGAAAATGGTACCAATGCCGTCATTAACTATTTTTCAAATGGTAGTAAAGCCTATTCTAAAGAGCGTTTGGAAGTGTTTTCACAAGAGCGAACCTTAATAATGGATAACTGGCGGAAATTAAAAACCTATGGTTTTAAAGGAGGTAATAGTTCTTCAAAACAAGATAAAGGACATTTTAATCAGTTTAATGAATTGATTATACAACAAAAAAAAGGAGGCAACCCGATTATCCCATTTGAAGAAATTATAAATACTACCAAAGCATCATTTGCAGCTATTGAAAGTTTAAAAAAGGGTAAATGGATAGAAATTAATTAATATTCTAAGAATTTTCAATGTTATTTAATTCCATAGAATTTGCCATATTTTTACCGATTGTTTTTATTTTATATTGGTTTGTTGCTAATAGAAATTTAAAACTTCAAAATATACTGTTGGTTGTTGCCAGTTATGTGTTCTATGGTTGGTGGGATTGGCGCTTTTTAAGTTTGATTGTATTTAGTTCATTGGTAGATTATTTTATAGGAATAAGTTTATCAAAAGAAGAGCGTCTAAAAAAACGACAATTGCTACTTTGGTTGAGTATCTTCGTAAATCTTGGATTTTTAGGTTTTTTTAAATACTATAACTTTTTTACAGAAAGTTTTGCCGAAGCATTTACTTTATTAGGCAAGCCAATTGAAGCTTCTCGATTAAATATTATATTACCAGTAGGAATTAGTTTTTATACTTTTCAAACTTTAAGTTATACAATTGATGTCTACAGAAAAAAATTAGAGCCTACAAAAGATATAATCTCATTTTTTGCATTTGTCAGTTTTTTTCCACAGTTAGTAGCAGGCCCTATAGAAAGAGCAACCAATTTGTTACCACAATTTTATAAAAAAAGAACATTTGAATATTCAAAAGCTGTTGATGGTTTGCGACAAATACTTTGGGGTTTATTTAAAAAAGTTGTGATTGCTGATAACTGCGCTATGTATGCCAATGATATCTTTAATAACTATCCAGATTATTCAGGAAGTACCTTGTTTTTAGGAGCAATCTTTTTTACATTTCAGATATATGGTGACTTTTCAGGATATTCTGATATTGCGATAGGTACATCACGATTATTTGGTTTTAATTTGAAACAAAATTTTGCCTTTCCTTATTTTTCTAGAGATATTGCTGAATTTTGGCGTAGGTGGCATATTTCACTATCTGCTTGGTTTAGAGACTATTTATATATCCCGTTAGGTGGAAGTAGGGGCGGTACCTGGATGAAAATCAGAAATACATTTATAATCTTTTTGGTTAGTGGGTTTTGGCATGGAGCCAATTGGACATTTGTAGCTTGGGGAGCATTAAATGCACTCTATTTCTTACCACTATTATTGTTAAATAAAAATAGGATTAATGCGGATACAGCATCACAGGGTAGAATATTACCAACAATAAAGGAGTTTTTTCAAATAGGAGTTACATTTTTTTTAACAGTAATAGCTTGGGTATTTTTCAGATCGGCAACTATAGCCGATTCATTTAGTTATTTAAATGAAATATTTTCTAAATCAATATTTTCATTCCCTGAAATTTACCCTAAAAGTTTATTTTTATTAATTTTACTATTCACACTAGTAGAGTGGATTCAAAGGATTAAACAGCATGCCTTACAGCTTAATAGTCTAAAAACGCCATGGTATTTACAATGGCTAGGGTACTATATAATTCTTTTTTTAATATTTTTTTATGGGGGAAGTCAACAAGAATTTATTTATTTTCAATTTTAAAGGATGAAAAAATTTTTAACTAAAACAATTCTTTTTTTTACGCCGATACTATTGTTTTTAATATTCCCATTTTATATATTAAGTGTTACAAAGGAAGTTAATTTCAATCTTGATGAAATTGATTTTGTAAAACAAAAGTATCTTATAGGCTATAAATATGAGGAGAATAATTATAAATACTTAAAATTGAAAGAAACATCTAAAAGAGGTGCTGAAGTGCTTGTTTTAGGGTCATCTCGTGTTTTACAATTTAGAGATGAAATGTTTCAAGAAAGTTTCTATAATGCGGGTTTTACTATTCGAGGAATTGATGAGTTTCAAAAGTTTTTAAAGTTAATCCCCCCTAAGGACCTGCCAAAATATTTAATAATTGGTCTAGACCAATGGATGTTTAATGAGTCTTGGGATAATTTAGAAATGAATAGTTTTCAAAAAAAACAATTTATTGAAAATGGATCGGGTAGTTTTACACCGAAATTGAATAAATTAAGTATGGTATATAGAGATATTCTGGCAAAAAAAATCACTATTTCAAGTTTGTCAAAAAATAGAAAAAACTACACTCCAGTTGGTATAAATGCTTGGGTTAATGAAACGGGATTTAGAAATGATGGTAGTATGTATTATGGAAAACAAATTAAAAATTTGATTAAAAACAGCCCAAATTCTGAAGATTATAATTATGCAGATACCTTTGATAGAATATCTGAGGGTAGCAGAAGATTCCAATATGGAAGTAAAATTAATAACAAAGCTGTCGAAATATTAAATGAGTTATTAGATTATTGTCACAAGAATAAAATAAATGTTATTGGTATTCTTCCTCCTTTCGCTGACGGAGTTTATAATAAAATGAAGGAATCAAATAATTATAATTATATTGATAAACTATTTCCTGAAATTGAGCCAATCTTTGATAAATATTCATTTGAACTTTATAATTTTAACTCAATGAAAGATTGTAATTCAAATGATAATGAAACTATTGATGGTTTTCATGGAGGTGAAAAAACGTATTTAAAAATATTAATTAAAATTTTAGAAAATCACTCAATTTTAAATAATGTTTGTGATTTAAAAAGAATTAAACAGAACTTAAATAACAGTATTAATAACTATATCGTTTATAGTTATTAATTGTAAAAAACGAGATATGAAAATAGACATCATTGCCGGAGCAAGACCAAACTTTATGAAAATAGCTCCCATTATTGAAGAACTAAAAAAAGTAAGCGATAAAATTCAGTACAGATTAATTCATACCGGTCAGCATTATGATAAAAAAATGTCAGGTAGTTTTTTTGAAGAACTCGGAATTCCTGATCCTGATGTAAACCTAGAAGTGGGTTCTGGTACGCAAGCAGAACAAACAGCTAGAATTATGGAACGTTATGAAGCGCTTTTATTGAAAGAGATGGCCGATTATTGTCTCGTTGTTGGCGACGTTACTTCAACCATGGCGTGTTCTATCGCAGCAAAAAAACTTGGGGTTACCGTTATTCATGTTGAAGGAGGTATTCGGTCTAATGATATAACCATGCCCGAAGAAATTAACAGGATGGTTACTGATGCCATTACGGATATTTTTTATACAACTTCTGAAGTCGCCAACGAAAATTTACGGGCCTTAGGTCATGCCGAAAATAAAATTCGCTATGTGGGTAATACCATGATAGATACCTTATTAAAGAATATGCCTCGTTTAAAACAACCTAAGGTTTGGAGTCAATTAGGGCTTAACAATAAAGGATATTTTGTGATGACCTTGCACCGTCCCGCGAATGTTGACGAAGAAGCAAAACTAAAAGAATTGATCGATGAAATTGTAAAAGGAGCGAATAATATGCCTATTGTTTTTCCTGTACATCCACGTACAGCGAAAATTTTAAAGCAAATTGGTATCGAAGCTTCTAATTTACATATGATTGAACCTTTGGGTTATTTAGAATTTAATTATTTGGTGAAGCATGCTTTTGCAGTGGTTACAGACTCTGGTGGTATTACAGAAGAAACTACAGTAATGAAAGTTCCGTGTATGACTTTACGTGATAATACTGAACGACCAGAAACCATAACCATTGGAACCAATGAATTAGTGGGGACAGATCCTAAAAATGTAGCGCCATATATGAAAAAGTTACATGCGGGCGACTGGAAAGTGGGAGAAACCCCTCATTTATGGGATGGCAACACAGCTAGTAGAATAGTTAAAGATTTACTAACTTTGACTAACTAAAAAAGAGTCCTTTAATTGAGTATAGAAAAACTTAAATTAGTAGTTCATACGGTAAAATACTTGCGCTTTCAGCAAATCTATTTTAGAATATATTATGCCGTTAGAAATCGCTTTTTTAAACGTGATTATTCGAAAAAGTTACGGGAAGCTATCACTCCTTTAATCTGGAGTGATGCTGTTCTATCTTCTAATAGCTATTTAGGAAAAAACACATTTAATTTTTTGAACATTCAGCATTCATTTGATGCCGAAATTGATTGGAATTACAATGCCTATGGAAAGCTTTGGACCTACAACTTGAATTATTTTGATTTTTTAAATCAACAAGAAATAACAAGTGAAGAAGGTGTTCAATTAATTCATTCGTATATAAAGGCACATGCGAGTTTAAAAGATGGTTATGAGCCCTATCCGATTTCATTAAGAGGAGTGAATTGGATTCAGTTTTTATCGAAACATAAAATTGTAGATCCGTTAATCAATCAATCACTTTATAATCAATATCAAGTATTACTAAATAATTTAGAGTATCACTTGTTAGGGAACCACTTGTTAGAAAATGGCTTTTCACTTTTCTTTGCAGCCTACTATTTTAAAGATGATCAATTTTATAAGAAGGCAAAGACGCTTTTAAATAAAGAGCTTACTGAAGAAATTTTAAATGATGGAGCGCATTTTGAATTGTCTCCGATGTATCATAAAATTCTCTTAAAGAAATTGTTAGATTGTATACATCTGACGCAACAAAATAAATGGAATAAAACATATTCACTGGACTCATTTTTGAAAGAGAAAGCCGTTAAAATGGTTTCTTGGTTAAAAGAGATCACCTTTAAGGATGGATCTATTCCCATGGTAAATGATAGTGCTCACGAAATTGCGTTAACCTCCAAACAATTGTTTGGGTATGCAAATGAACTTGCTATTTCAGTTTCAAAAATAAAACTATCCGATTCTGGCTATCGGAAATTCACTTCAGATACCCATGAACTTTTTATGGATGTGGGGCAAGTGGGGCCTTCCTATCAACCTGGGCATGCCCATGCAGATACTTTTAGCTTTGTACTACATAATCAGAATAAGCCACTGTTAGTTGATCCAGGGGTATCAACTTATGAAATATGCCCAACAAGAGAGAAAGAGCGTTCAACAGGGTATCACAATACTGTTACCGTACATCATTCAAATTCTTCGCAGGTATGGTCTGGATTTAGAGTGGCGCAACGAGCGAATGTTACTATTTTGGTAGATGATGAATTTACCGTATCAGCTAAGCATGATGGTTTTAGAAAGTATGGCATTGAACATACAAGAACCTTTGCAATGAATAAAGAGGGGATAACCATTAATGATACATTGAATAGTAAGGAAAGTGCAAAAGCTTATTTTCATTTACACCCTAATTGCGAAGTAGAATTTTTAAGTGGTAAAAATGCTATTTTTGTAGACGCTAATGAACTGCGTTTTAAAGGAAGTGAAAGTGTAGTAATTGAAACATATGCCTATGCTCTTGGCTTCAATAGCACCGTAAAAGCAAAAAAAATAGTTGTGACGTTTCGCCAAACCTTAACCACTAGTATTAAAAATAGTTAGCATGAAACGAGCATGTTAAAAGCTTTATCACCAAAGGGAATGATTCTTTGCGATCAGCAGTGACAACTAAAAAGCAATAAATATAAACACATGAAAATAGTATATTTTTACCAATATTTTACCACCCCTAAAGGTTCTTACGGAACGCGCGTTTATGAATTTACAAAAGAATGGGTAGAAAAAGGGCATGAGGTGATTGTGGTAACGAGTGTATATGCTAAATCTGATATCAAAGCAACTAAATTTATTGAAAATCAGACCATTGACGGAATTCAATTGAAAATTATCAATGTTAAAATTGACAATAAACAATCCTTTTTTAAACGAATTTATACCTTTTTAGTGTACAGTCTGTTTTCTGTTTATTATGCATTTACTTTGAAGTGTGATGTAGTAATCGCCAGTTCTGGACCTATAACTGTTGGAGTTCCGGGATTAATAGCTTCTGTTTTTAGAAGAAAAAAAATGGTTTTTGAAGTTCGAGATTTATGGCCCGAAGGCCCCATAGAGTTAGGAGTGCTAAAAAACAAAATGCTTCAAAAAATATCGTATACATTCGAAAAATGGTGCTATAAAAGAGCCAGTTTAGTAGTGGCCTTGTCGCCAGGTATGCAATCGAATATTTTAGATAGGTTTCCTAATACCAACGTGATTTCCGTGACAAATTCTGCAAATATCAAGTTGTTTTCTTCACCGAAGCAAGCAATTGAATTGCCACAACTTCAAGGAAAAAAATACGCCATCTATACCGGAAATATAGGTATGGTAAACAACTCTGAATTATTATACAGAGCCGCCCTTAAATTAAAAGAAATAGGAAGGGAAGACATTAATATTGTACTTATTGGCGATGGTCAACTTAAAGCAGCTTTAAAAAAGAAATCTGAAAATCTTACAACCATCCACTTTTTAGATTTAATGCCTAAAAAAGACTTGGTTAATTATGTGAAGAATGCGTTTGTATCATTAATACCGTTAAATAACACACCCATGTTGGCAACGTCATCACCTAATAAATTATTTGAAAGTATGGCGGCATCTGTTCCCGTAATTCAATCAACCTTTGGGTGGATTAAAGAGATGTTAGAAGAAACACAGTCAGGTTACACAGTCAACCCAATAGATGAAAATGAGTTGGTTGAAAAATTGCTATTTTTAGCAGATAATGAACAGGGAGCAGGTGCAATGGGTAAGCGGGGGTATGAATATGCAATTACTAATTTTGATAAGGATATCTTAGCAAAGAAAATGCTAGATGGTATCGTAGCTATTTCAAATATTAAGCATTCATAAATGATAACTTATATTTTAGTTTTTATCAGCTTAGTTATATTGGCCTTTATTTATTTAAAGTTGGCCGATCACTTTAATATTATTGATAAACCCAATCAGCGGAGCTCTCATATAGAGCCAACGATACGCGGTGGCGGTATCTTGTTTTTTTTAGGACTCTTACTGTTTTTTTTTAGCTCAAATTTTACCTACCCCTATTTTATTCTCGGCGTCTCTATTATAGCAATTGTCAGCTTTGTAGATGACCTAATTACGTTGGGAAGGCGAATACGTTTGTTATTTCATTTTATCACTGCCTTTTTATTATTGGTACAACTAACATTGCTTGGCTTGCCAATTTGGGCCCTACTAATCTGCTTGATTTTTGCGGTTGCATTTTTCAATCTATTTAATTTTATGGATGGCATCAATGGCTTAACAGGCTTGTATACGCTAGCTGTTTTATCTGTATTTTTGGCCATCAATTATAACGAGCATATTGTAGATCAAGATTTACTGATTTACAGTGCGATAGCCATCGTTGTTTTTGGTTATTTTAATTTTAGAAAAAAGGCCAAATGGTTCGCAGGTGATATTGGCAGTATGACCTTGGCTACGTTACTTTTATTTCTTGGCGGAAAGTTTGCCGTGGCCTTAGAGGCACCTATTTTTTTATTGGTAGTTCTGGTGTATGCCATTGATGGTGGACTCACCATTCTAGTGCGATTTATGCTTAAGGAAAACATTACGGTGGCACACCGGCATCATATCTATCAAAAATTAGTAGACGTAGAGAAGTGGAGTCATATAAAAGTAGCCGTTGTTTATGCATTTATTCAAAGCCTAATCAATGTGTTAGTTTACTTTACGTACACATTTGCTTTTAAGGTTCAAATATTAATTGTAATCGCTACTATTCTTGTTATGAGTGGTGTGTATTACCTACTTAAAAATCGGTACGACAAAATCGCAAAAAGTATAGAGTCTTAAAATTATTTTTTGAATTAAAAATGATAACTTTGAGTTAAGAAATCGTTGCATGAAGTATAAAATCCAATTATCACCATCACATCTTACAGGTGAAGAAACTATGTATATTGATCGCGCATTCGCTGACAATATGATTTCTTCTTCAGCAGGAGCAAATATTCAAGATTTTGAAGCAAACATTTGTAACTATGTAAAAGTAAGAGCCTGTACGGCGTTATCTTCAGGAACCGCAGCCATACATTTAGGATTGCTATTATTAGGCGTAAAAGAAGGTGATGAGGTGCTCTGTTCATCATTTACTTTTTCGGCTACAGTAAATCCAATCCGATACTTGAAAGCCATCCCTGTTTTTGTGGATTCTGAAAAGGAAACTTGGAATATGTGTCCTGATCTACTTGATGAAGCTATTTTAGAACGAATAAACAAGGGTAAAAAACCCAAAGCCATTGTGTTAGTACATCTGTATGGAATGCCTGCTAAAATGGATGAAATAATGACCATTGCTAAGAAACACAACATTCCTATTTTAGAAGATGCCGCAGAAGCCATTGGGTCTACCTATAAAGGAAAAGCAATGGGGAGTTTTGGTGAAATCAGTATTTTTTCATTTAATGGAAATAAAATTATAACAACCTCCGGAGGTGGCGCCTTAGTGTCAAATAACCCCAATTATTGTAAAAAAGCACTTTTTTTGGCTACACAGGCACGTGATGAAGCGCCACATTATCAGCATTCTGAAATTGGATATAACTACCGTATGACGAATATCTCAGCAGGGATTGGACTTGGACAATTAGAAGTGTTAAATGAAAGAGTAAAAGCCAGACGAGAACATTTTAATTTTTACAAGGATGCGCTAGATGATGTAAAAGAAATTTCTTTTATAAACGAACCCAATGATTTTTATAGCAATAGGTGGCTCACAACAATGCTGACCAGCAGTTATGAATATCGGGAAACCCTGCGTAAAAAGCTGGAAGCAAAACAAATTGAGTCGAGACCATTATGGAAACCAATGCACTTACAGCCTGTATTTAAAGAATTTCCAAGTACTATTAATGGAGTTTCTGAAGAACTGTTTGAACGAGGCCTATGTTTGCCTAGTGGTTCCAATTTAACAAAAGCACAGTTACAAGAAATCGTTCGTTTGATTAAAGCATAGATGAATTGTAATTAATTAACAGAGATTTACGACCTTTGCAATCATTGAAAAAGAGAAAGAGTAACTAGAACAATTCAATTAAATTGCATTTAGAATAATGTTAAAATCATTTTTTTTAAAAGGAGCCAATGCAACGGTATCACGATGGGTAGTATTACTCATTGATGTTTCTATTGTATTGCAGACCTTTTTTCTTGCCTACTTAATTCGATTTAATTTTATATTAGATTTTGAAGGCCATCATTTTTTGTTTCAGGTGCCAGTAGTGGCTACTGTTGCACTACTCAGCTTTTTAATAGTAGGTTCTCATAAAGGTACTGTAAGACATACGGGAATAAAAGATGCCATTAACGTATTTTATGGGGTTACCATACTGTTGGTGGTTTTTGTACTTATCGTACTGGTGCATAGACAGTTTGATGTACTCGATCGATTTGCACCGCCACTTTCCGTCGTAATTCCTCATTTTTTATTGAATATTGTTGTTTTAATAACAAGTAGATTGATTTTTAAAGGATTGATTGCGAGAATTGTAAGTGAATATAAAAAACCAAAGAACATTCTTATTTATGGTGTAGGGAGAGCCGGATTGTTGACGTATTCTACGATTAACAATGACTTGAAAAATAATTCAAAAATTGTCGGCTTTATTGATGACGATAGCACTAAAGTAGGGAAGAAGTACAATAGGGTTAAAGTATTTTCAGCGGAAGAGATTACCAAAGAATTTATAACGAAAAATGATGTAAAAGAAATCATCGTTTCTATTCAAAACATCAAGGCACCGAGATTAATGCAAATGGTAGATTCGTTACTAGCACTACCCGTAAAAGTAAAAATATTACCCTCTGTTGATAAATGGATCAATGGAGATTTGAACTTGGGTCAGATAACCGAAGTTAAAATTGAAGACTTATTGAATAGAACGCCAATTAAAATCAACAACCCTATTTTACAAAAAGAACTGGCAGATAAGGTGATATTAATTACGGGGGCTGCAGGATCCATTGGTGGTGAAATCGCACATCAAGTAGTTCGGTATAAATACAAAAGATTAATTTTGGTAGATCAGGCAGAATCTGATTTGTACAATGTACAGCAAAGCTTCGCCAGAAAGGGCTATCAAAATTTTTCAATTGAGGTTGCAGATATTCGAAATGAGCAACGAATGCAAGAGATTTTTGATCGGTATGAAATTGAGTTGGTTTTTCATGCGGCAGCTTATAAACACGTCCCTTTAATGGAAAATAATCCATATGAAGCCGTTAAAGTGAATGTCTATGGAACACGGGTAATAATGGACTTAGCGCTAGCGCATAAGGTTGAAAAGTTTGTAATGGTGTCAACTGATAAAGCAGTAAACCCTACCAATGTGATGGGTGCAACAAAACGGATTGCAGAAATCTATGCCAATAGTTTAAATGTTGAAGGTAAAACCAAGTTTATTACGACGCGTTTTGGAAATGTGTTGGGCTCAAATGGTTCTGTAATTCCATTGTTCGAAAAACAAATTGCTGATGGTGGCCCCATACAAGTCACCCATAAAGAAATAACACGCTATTTCATGACAATCTCTGAGGCCTGTAGTTTGGTTTTGGAAGCTGGCGTAATGGGGAAAGGTGGTGAAATTTATGTTTTTGATATGGGCGAGTCAGTTAAAATATTCGACTTGGCTAAAAAAATGATCAAGTTGTCAGGATTACGTTACCCAGAAGATATCAATATTGAAATTATCGGATTGAGACCCGGTGAAAAATTATATGAGGAGTTATTGAGCTCCAAAGAAAATACGATCCCAACGTATAACGAAAAAATAATGATTGCTAAGGTTGATGTATTAGATTATGCCAAACTGCAAAAAGAAATTGTGGCACTTTCTAATTTAACAGAGTGGGATAAAATGAGTATCGTAACAAAAATTAAAAAAATAGTACCTGAATACATTTCAAATAACTCCGAATATGAAAAACTAGATTAGTTTTTTATATAAAAATAAATACCTAGTAGCTAACGTCATTAGAATAGGAACAATAGCTATTGAAAAAATCTGAATTTTTAATAACCATAACAGGATGGTGATTAGAAGGAGGCCCAACAAAAGCAATACATACTTTTTAATCCACATGCGTGTTTGTTTTTTTAGCAATAAAAACCCAACGAATAAATTAGGAAAGAAGGCCCATAAAAAATTAAAGTTTGTTGCGGTAGCGGTATGATCGGTTGCAAACCATAGTAGTAAGACAAGCAAACCAATAATACCCGTAATGAAGAACAGGATAAAATCTAACCACTTCGATCTTTTTTTATGACGATAATCATTAAAGGTCACCCAAAGTGCTATAATGGCAAGCACAGAGAATAATAGAAACGGTGTTAAAAATGTTTTTTTCTTTTCTTTGGGCTTCGCACTATAGAGCGTTTTTGTTTCGCTAATTAATGGTTCCGAATCTAAAATCCCCTTTTCAAAAGATTTGTAGACATATTCTGGTAAAAACAAATACTCTTGTGGCGTGGCTTTTCTGTCAATTACCGACCCCAATGCCAAATCAATTCCAAATTTTCCCCAAGGTTGATAATCGAGATGGTTATGAATTAAATCGCGAAATGTTTGATTTTCTTCTCCTGTAAAAGTATAACCTAATTGGAGTTTATCTTTTAAAATATCATCAGAGACATCGCGTAATCGCGTGGCACAATTATCGAAGAAAAAATCGTATAAATACGACTTATTCTCGGGCTTCGCATTGTTTTGTAAGAAATCAAAAAACCTGCGTTTTTCCACTAGTGATAAGTTTAAAACTTGTCCTACAACACTTCGGTTTTGACTGGCATAGTATTTTAAAAAATTCTGAAAACGACTAAGTCCTAAATCATAGAGTAACTTTCCTTGTGCAAATTTTCCATAAAAATTAGGGGTGTCAAAATTATAAGTTCCGTAATTGTAAACGAGGTCTAAACCGAGTGCCTCGTCTTTTACTCGAAATGCACTGTGTCCAAATGAATCTACTAATTCATCACCTGGTGCTACGGTAATAACACTAATTTCTGCCTTGCTTGTAAGCGCTACATTTTGTGCGTAACTATAATTTAGCACGAGTAAACAACAAAGTAAAAAGAATACGTTTTTCATAAGTTCAATATAAAATTTAAATAATTAGTTTTATAATGCAACTAAACTATTTTTTGCATAACCCATTATGATGGTTTTATCTAAAGAAGCTAAAATCTGCTTTTATAGAAAACACATTTGAAAATAAAGTACCACTAGAACCTCCAATATTTGTCAATGCATAATCTATTTGTATCCCTTTGTATTTAAAACCAACCCCAAAATTGGGCTCTAAAATTAGTGATTGTGTACTATCAAAATTCGTTTTGTTTTGTAAATTATTGATCCCTCCTCTTAAATAAACCATATCAACATAGTCTAATTGAAAACCGAAGGCCGGTGAAATGCTAACAAATGAAGACGCTATTACGTCGTTGGTTTCCGTAAAACGCATGTTTAAGTCTAAGGATGTTAATAAACCAAAATCAGGTGCGATTTGAAATTTTCTAGCAACCCCTAATTGCATTTTTGGTTTTGTAATTTCAAGTTTTTCAGGAACTACGGTAGGGATTATTTGGTCGTCATTTGAAGGGTCACCGTCATTTAAAAGGGCGTCATTAAAATCGTCATAAACGGCAATAATACTTGCTAAGGCATCATCGTCAAAAGACCAAGCATTAAAAGTGGTAGTAATATCGCGTATCATTAACCCCAATTGCCAACCGTTCTTTTTATACTGTAATCCGGCATCCAATCCAAAACCAATAGATGAAGCAAAATCGCCTATTTTTCGTCGAACAATTTTAGCATTGACACCTATGTTGATGTTTTTTACGGGCAAGCGCTTGGCGTAAGCAACGTTTACCGCCCAATCGGCTGCAGAAAATAAGCTAATTCTATTGTAGTCAATGGAGCCATCGACAATTAAATTGGTGGTATTTAGAATATCATCTACTCCAAATCTGATGACCGAAAGGGCTATGGCACTTTCTGCATCAATGGGTTTGGCGAAAGCAGCATAATCATATTTTGCAATACCTTGAAAATATTCTGCATGCATTAAAGCACCTTGGTAGTCAGAAATACCTACTAAGCCGGCCGGATTCCAGTATGCGGAATTTACATCGTTTGTAGTCGCAATTACGGCATTTCCCATACCGAAAGCAGCAGCATCAACACCTATGTTTAAAAATTCATTAGAAAACCCTCTTATGGATTGCCCATAAGATGTGGTCATAATAAGAATAAAAATGAATACCAATTTTTTCAAAAGCTGCCGTTTTGATGCAAATATCTTATTTTATAACTAAACTAACATTTATTTAACTAAGATATTGTAGAAAATTATAGGAATACTGAGCTTAATGGCCCTTTTCAAGAAATGATAAAATTCTATTTTCACACCATCGTAATTTGGTAATATTTAAATAGCTAACAAAACCTACGTGACCGCCATATTTTGGTGTTTCCAAATGAAAATAGGCATTATTTGTTGCTTCTTTTATAGGAAAACTATCTTTGGTTAAAAAAGGATCATCTAAGGCGTTGATGAGCAGTGAGTTTGTTTTTATAGAAGGAATAAATTGCTGACAACTTGCCTTTAACCAATAATCTTCAGCATCTTTAAAATGATGCGCTGGCGCCGTATAAAAATCGTCAAAATCTTTAAAATTCTTTAAGTTGGCAATGGTTTCTTTGGTTAAAAAAGAATCTGGAAATTGTTCCACTTTTTGATAGGCCTTCTTTTTGAGGGTTTTTAAAAAACGTTTTAAATACATTCTATTTGAAAAGGTATTCATTTTCAAGGCAGTCGATTTTAAATCGCATGGAACAGAAATGGCTACAGCACAATGAATGTGTTTTCGTTCGGCCTCTCCGATATATTTTAATGTTAAGTTACCACCCAAGCTATAACCCACTAGATTGATCTCTGAATAGCTATAATTTGACTGTATATATTGTATTACTTCATCTAAATCTTCTGTCTTACCACTGTGATACGAACTCAACAGTCTGTTCGGTTCTCCACTGCATCCTCTTAAATTGATGGCAACGGTATCATAACCGTTATTGTTTAAAATTTCAGTTAAGGAAATAACATAAGTAGAATTGGAGCTCCCTTCCAAACCATGCGTAATTACCACTATTTTTTTGGATGTCACGGTCGAAAAATCCAAATCAATAAAATCACCATCTTTTAATTCAACTCTTTTTCTAACATAATTTGCTTCAGAAGCGCCGAACCCTACACGGTAAATGGTGTTTAAATGTCCGTTTTTAAACAGTATTGAAGGTGAATATGTTGAGTCTTTTAAGTGCGGCATGGTTAATTTAAATAAGCATTGAAAATTCCTAAAGCATATTTTGTGGCGATAGCATTGGCAAATTTTTGAAATTCAATATGTGCATTGTCATGTGCCTTGTCTGAAATGATGCGAATTACCGAAAACGGAATATCGTATTCATAACAAACTTGAGCCACTGCCGCACCTTCCATTTCAACGGCATTGACCGTAGGTAATTCTTTGTTAATTATCGAAACTTTTGCAGTAGTATTGATAAATTCATCACCACTGGCAATATCAGCTATGAGAACTTTAGGTTCTTTGATAGTATACAATGCCGCTTCTTCATTTGAAATGATTTTAGAATAATTTTCTAAAAAGTGTTGTGCAGCTTTCAATAGTTTGGCTCTTTGGGTTAAGTCAGTTTCAAAATACATTTTGTCAATAATAGGGACGGTATACTTTTTGAAAAATGGAGTTGCATCAACATCATGTTGAATTAAATTTTTTGCGATAATAATATCTCCAATGTTTAAATGAGGTTGAATGGCTCCTGCCACCCCAGTAAAAATAAGTTCATCAACCTCAAAATCATTGATCAATTGTGTGGCGGTTACCGCAGCCGCTATTTTCCCCCAACGCGAAAAAACCAGTACAACTTCTGTGTTAAAAAGGAGTCCCTTATAATACGTACGGTTTCCTTTTTGAGAGGTTTGTACTTGTTGTAAATGATCAAGAAGTGCTTGAATTTCTTCTTGCATGGCACTCATTATTCCTATCATACTCTTTAGGTTCGTTTTAGCTCTTCACTAGATTTCCATCGCGCATTTCTAATTTTCGATCGGTCATATTCGCCAATTCCTCATTGTGGGTAACAATGACAAAGGTTTGATTAAATTCATCTCTTAATTTAAAGAACAATTCATGTAAGTTTTTTGCTGAAGCAGAATCTAGATTTCCACTAGTCTCATCTGCAAAGATTGCCTTTGGGCTGTTTATCAAGGCTCTAGCAACAGCTACACGCTGCTGTTCACCACCCGAAAGTTCACTTGGTTTGTGTTCCATTCTTTCTGACAGACTTAAAAAAGTCAATAATTTTTTGGCCTCAACAAGCACTTCACTTTTATTTCTATTGGCAATAAAAGCAGGAATACACACATTTTCTATAGCTGTAAACTCTGGAAGTAGTTGATGAAATTGAAAAATAAAACCAATATTTTGATTTCTAAATTTTGATAAATTCTTGTCATTTAAGTGTAAAACATCATCCCCGTTTAGTTTTAATTGGGTAGTGTTATTTTGTTCGGGTTTATCTAAAGTTCCTAAAATTTGTAGTAGGGTTGTTTTACCAGCGCCAGAAGGGCCAACGATAGCGACTACTTCTCCTTGCTTAATGTGCAAATCAACACCTTTTAAAACCTGAAGGTCTCCATAATATTTGGTAATATTTTTTGCTTCAATCATCAATTTATTATATCTGACGTGAAAATAATCAAATTACTGAAAACTTAGAATACTTTTATCTAAAGTTTATTTTAAAACCCGCCTTTATTTTGAAATGGTTTGTTATTTTTGTAGCGACTTAATTAAATAAGACATCAATGGATTTACACGAATATCAAGGAAAAGAAATATTGAACAGTTTTGGCGTTAGAATTCAACGCGGTATTGTTGCTCATAATCATAAAGAAGCTGTTGATGCAGCGAAACAATTAACTACTGAAACAGGTACTAGTTGGTGGGTTGTGAAAGCACAAATTCACGCTGGTGGCCGTGGAAAAGGTGGTGGTGTGAAACTAGCAAAAAGTTTGGCTGAAGTAGAGTCTATTTCAGAAAGCATTATTGGAATGATGTTAATAACTCCGCAAACACCTCCGCAAGGAAAAAAAGTGAATAAGGTATTAATTACTGAAGATGTATATTATCCAGGAGCTAATGAGCCTGAAGAATATTATATGTCCGTTTTATTAAATAGAAATACGGGGAAGAATATGATTATGTATTCTACTGAAGGTGGAATGGATATTGAAACAGTTGCTGAAGAAACCCCACATTTAATTTTTACAGAAGAGATTGATCCGTTAATCGGATTGTTGCCTTTTCAAGCACGTAAAATAGCTTTTAACTTAGGCTTGTCTGGCGTTGCCTTAAAAGAAATGGTAAAGTTTGTAACGTCATTGTATACAGCTTTTATGAAGTCTGATTCGTCAATGTTTGAAATTAACCCAGTGTTAAAAACATCTGATGATAAAATTATGGCAGTTGATGCAAAAGTGTCGTTAGATGACAATGCCTTGTTTAGACATAAAGATTATGCAGAAATGCGTGATTTACGAGAAGAAAATCCAATTGAAGTTGAAGCGAAAGCAGCAGGGTTGAATTATGTTGACCTTGACGGAAATGTGGGTTGTATGGTGAATGGTGCAGGATTGGCAATGGGTACGATGGATTTGATTAAACAAGCAGGAGGGGAGCCAGCTAACTTTTTAGATGTTGGTGGTACTGCTGATGCAAAACGTGTAGAAACGGCTTTTAGAATTATTTTAAAAGATGACAATGTAAAAGCTATTTTAGTAAATATATTTGGTGGTATTGTACGTTGTGATAGAGTAGCACAAGGAATTGTTGATGCATACACCAATATGGGTGACGCAATTAAAGTGCCTATCATTGTACGTTTACAAGGAACCAATGCTAAGGAAGCTAAAGAATTAATTGACAATAGTGGTATGAAAATTATTTCTGCTACAGAATTTCAAGAAGCAGCTGATAAAGTACAAGAAGTATTAGCCAAATTAGCTTAATATTTTTAAACACATGAAACCGATACTCCATTCAAAAATTAGTATTTTTTGTATGTGTTTATCGGTTTTTTTTTGTGCCGCTCAAGATAGCACACTTACCTATGCTAACCCATCAGCCGTTGGTTTAGACTCTACTTATATAGATGCTAAAGTAGATTCTATTATGACAGAGGCGATTCGAAACCACGCCTTTCCAGGAGCCAATTTGTTAGTAGCCAAAGACAGCAAAATTATTTTTCATAAGGCGTACGGATTTCACACCTATGATAGTATTCAAAAAACGGGTCTTGATGATATCTATGATTTGGCTTCTGTGACTAAAATTACAGGTCCGCTGCCTGCCTTGATGAAATTGGTCGATGATGGTAAACTAGATTTAGATAAACCTTTTAGTGCCTATTGGTCGCAATGGAAACACAAAAAGGATAAAAAAGACTTGACCTTGCGTGAGATTTTGGCACATCAGGCAGGACTCACACCCTATATCGTTTTTTTAAGTGAAGTCATAAAAAAAGATGGGACCTTTAAAAAGAGATTCGTAAAAAAAAACGCTAAGCGTCGTTTTGAAAAGCAGGCGTATGAGGGTTTGTATATAAAGAATCGGTTTAATAGAAAGATGTACCGTATGGCAAAAAAGTCTAAGGTAGCTGATAAAAAGAAATACCGCTATTCAGGACTTACATCTTTGCTTTTTCCAGCGTTAATTGAGCAGTTAACAGGTCAGTCTTATGAAACGTATTTACAAGAAAATTTTTACAAGCCATTAGGGGCAACCACACTAGGATTTAATCCTACTACCAAAAAATTCCCAAACAACATTGTACCAACCGAAATAGATACCCTCTTTAGAAAAGCAGTAACACAGGGGTGGGTACACGATGAAAATGCTTCCTTATTAGGAGGTATATCGGGCAATGCCGGATTGTTTGGTACTGCAACCGATTTGGCCAAAATAATGCAGTTATATCAAAACTATGGTAGTTATGAGGGCAAACGGTATATTTCTGAGACTACAGTAAAGGAATTTATTAAAGTTCAGTATCCAGAAAATGACAATCGCCGTGGATTGGGTTTTGACAAACCACTTTTTGGCAATGATACCTTAACAATAAAAGATGCATACCCCGCGCCAGAAGTCAGTGCTGAAAGTTTTGGGCATGGGGGCTTTACAGGTACTTTTGTATGGGCCGATCCTAAAAATAAATTGGTATATATTTTTCTATCTAATCGTGTATATCCAACCAGAAATAATCGCAATTTATATTCGTTGCATATCCGCGAGGCATTGCAACAAGTTTTTTATTTGGCTAAACAGAAAGAATGAAACTAAAAGAGCGACAAAATTGTCGCTCTTTTTTGAAATCTAAAATTAAATATAATTTAATTCTGTTTCTGAAAAAATCTCTTCTAAAGACCTGAAATCTAACCCAGTAAATCCAGTTTCCTCTATCATTATTTTTAATTTTTCAGTTACATAATAACCGGAAATTAACCCAAAATTTGGTTGAAATACTCTAAAAAAATTATCTTTAACTTTATTTGTGTCAAAAGAAATTTTTTTCACTCCCAAGATGGGTGTATTTAATTTGTAACCTATACTATATTTATCTACAAGTGATTTATAGTCGTTAATAGATTTTACTATAATAGATGGTTCTATTATTTCTTCATTTAAAACTTTAACTTTAGTTCCATCTTTTAAAAAAGCATCTTTCATACTCCCATCTTTTGTATATAAATAAAATTCACAATCAGTATAACTAATGAAATCTTCATTAGGGTAAGATAAATGAAATAAATGATAACTTAAAATTTTCACTTCTTCGTAATTATATACCTTAAGTTTCCAACTTTGATACGGTTTTGTTAAATGCGAGGCTAAAAATGATAAAAAATTTGTACTAAGAATTAAATAACAGATAGTACTTAAAGAGCTATTAGTAAGATAGTCAACCGCTTTTGTTGTTTTGTTAAACGATAATATTGGGAGTATTGGGGCTCCCTTAATTGGAGCATACTCACCTTGATTATTAAATGACATATCAGAAAACATATCATATGCTGGCCCATATTTATCATTTCCAAAATTTTTTAAAGATCCACATTTTCCGTTCTCTGCTCTTTTTATTGAAGGAATTAATTTATAATATCTCATAATTAATATTTTATGGGTAACTTATTAAGTTAGCAATTTGGCCTGAATTCAGCGAAGGATTATTTGATATTAAACTTTTTAAATAATTATTAAATGCAATTAAAGAATCATATGCACCATCATAATCATTACCCATTTGAGAATTTAAGACATTTAGAACTTCTTCAACTTTATTTAAATAACTACTATGACCAGTCAAATGCAAACTATTTGGCATTTCAATGCCGTTATATATATCATTTATGTGCCAATTCTTATTTGATTTAGCAGCTTTTTGAACTAAAGGATTGTCAAAAAGACTATATGGAACTAAATGATGTGCGTGTATTGAACGATTATTAATCCCTAAAATTTTTCTAAGTTGTCCTCTATTGCTAAATGTTATTAAATTATTTACTTTAACATAGCTTTTTAAAAACACCCTATTTCCATTAGTTAAAGTAACAACTTTTTTAGCAATCCTTGCGCCTGCGAACCATTGGCCGACAATTGGAACCCCAGATGCAAAACTTATAGTTGCATTTATTCCGTCTCCTTCTATTGAATAAGCTAATCCATTTAACACATCAAATACTATTCCAACACCGGGAGTCATACCAGCAATATCTAATGAGATGTGGATCATTTCTTTAGATGCATACAGATATATTTTCCAATCAGGCCAATTTGAATTTTCAGATTTCAAAATTGCACATTCCATTGAAAAATATTGAATGTAGAGAGCGAGTGTAGCTGGATCTGTCATATCAGCATCTAGATAATAATCTAATAAACTATAATCGACAGGATAGTTAGGAATATTTAGTCCGTAATTATAAAAGGCTTCAATTGTTATATAACTTGCACTTACTGATTCATCCGAAATATCATTAGAATAAAGAAACTCTAGAATATCCATTGCTACAAGTTGATTTTGGTATAGCCAATCAATTTGTAGAACATTTAAATTAGGTAGTTGCAATTTTAAAATATCAACAACGCTAACTTGACTTCCATCTTCATTTATTGGTGATGTAGATGAATTATCAAACCCATTATTGCCATAGTTATTTCCTCCTTCACCGAAACCTCCTTCACCGAAACCTCCATCATCAGTTCCACCACCACTATTTCCGCCACCTCCAGAACAATCAATTGTGTATTCATAAATGACGCCACAAGTACCAGTTTCGTTTTCACAAAGATCACCTGATCCCATCTCATATTCTTGCCCAGTTTCATCTATATGATAAATGGTTAAATAAACCGAACATCCGCCACTTTTGGCTTGACTTTTTTCAGTTTTCCATATTACATTGTCATTTAAATCTTTTTTTATGACTTCACCAGAGAAAACAATATTTTCAGCATTATTTGATAATGCTACTTGGGTTATATAGTTATTATCAGGGATATAATGAAATATATACGACTTGTATTCATCTTGCCCTTCATTTTTTTCTATTAATAAATTTTGAAATTCATATTTAGGCAAATTGGGGTTATTGATATTTAGTGTAAATGAAATATAGGAGCTATCAATTATTTGATTAACTTTTGAAGTGTTTATACTATAAGAATCATTTTTTTGATGAGAGCTTTTACGGGCTAAATTATAATCTAAATGTGTTTCAATTTTTTTATTTAATCTATTTAATTCTACATTACTTATTAGTTCAGTAAAAGTAATTTCAGTTAACTTTTTTTGCTTAATTGATTCTGAAATCTCATTTAAATAGTCTAAATTTTCTTTCTCACAATTGGTTAATAAAACAAATGACAATAATAAGAGAATTGTCTTTACGTATTTTTTCATAATCTTTTTGGTTTTTCACTTGTTCAAAAATATATGATAAACGTAATAAATTACACTTATTTAATTTTACGGTTTTCCCGTAATAATTTTTTACATCATCTTCCCAAAGAAAATGGCATTCATCATTAGTTTATTAGTGCCATACCAAAAGGCTCTAAAATTAGTATTGTCTGTAAATACAATCACATTTCCACGCCCCATATTGGCTGTTTTAAATGCCAAGGTGCCAGAAAGCGCTTTTAGGTTTTCTTTAGAGATATAACCACTTAGCAAAGGGTTTTTCGTGTATTGTAAAGGCGCTTTGTACGTATTGGTGCTGTCTGGCTTCACAAACAACGTCGTATTTCTAAATAAGGCCAATTTGGCATTATTGTATCCGAAACTAATTGGGTGTGTTTTGTCGAATTCAGCCTCAAAAATGGCACCTCCAATTACTTGAGCCCCTCTAAAATTTTGACGTTGATCAAAAACTACATTTTTAGTATCTGCTTTAGAGTTTTTAAAATCTAGTTTTATAAACTTATTGGAATTTAACCATCGTAGGCTATTTCTATAACCAATTAAAGTACCTCCCTTTTGAACAAATTCCTTTAAATTTTCTTTGGCATCATTCAAATTTCTTCCTGAAGTGTTAGGGATGATAATAGTGGTGTATTGACTTAAATCTGCTCTTGTCAAATTATCAGTATCTAATTTTGTAACCGGAATGTCATAGTGTGTATCTAACAAATGCCAGATTTCACCAGCATCTGAAGAGGTGATTCCATTACCAACAAGAACGGCAATTTTTGGTGCTGTTAATGCTCTAAAGTTATTACTTCCTAAATCAATACCATCAGTTAACCCAGTCGCTGCAGCATCGATGTTTACACCTGTTTCTTCGGCAATACCAGTTAAAAGGCTGTAAATCTCATCACTTGAGAGTTTTTGATTTTGTATCGGAATTAAAATAGTACCATAATCGTATTTTTTTCCATTAAGGCTAAAAGGTTGCATACCTACTTTGGCTCTCAATCCTTTGTTTAGAATGGTATAGAGCGCCTTTGGTGTATAGTATTCATCCCATTCAAATAAATAAGCGTAATTGCTTTTAGCAGATACTTTTCCTTTCGGGAAAGATAAATCAGTTACTTCATTGCCTAGATTGGCAGTACTTGAAGTGTAGTTGTAATTGATATCAAAGGCCAATGGAAGCGTCCAAGCTGAAACGTCATAGAACAAACTGTCTTTAAAGCTGGTGCGCTTTTCAAACATGGCTTTAATCATTCTGTACCTCGGTTGATTCAATGGAATCACATAACTGTTTTCCTTTTTAGCGTTGCTGTAAAATTGGATGTTTTGACGCTTGAGCATTGCTGCAAACTGAAAGGTTTTACCATGGTCATTTTCATCACCAAATTCAATGGTTTTGTTTTTATCTTTTGCGATTTCTTTCGCGGTATTTGTATAAAAATTACGTTGAAAGTTTAACAAGTCGGCACGCATATTTTTACCTGCTTCTAGTGTTGATAACGCAGCCGTAAACTGATTTCTAATTGTAAATGGAAAGGTAACGAGACCGTTAACGCTTTCTTGCGCATGGCCTCTCGAACTTCCTTGTTCAAATAAAATACCAATACCTCCATTAATGTCTGGAAAAGTAGATCCTTTTCCATAATAAAAATCGTCAAAACTTTCTTCTGAATAATAGAGTGAGCCAATCTTGTCTAGTGCTTTTGCGTGGTAGGTACCTATTTCGGCCGTCAATTTTTGATTCAATTCGGGCGTTAGTGGATGTGTTCTTGAAGGAATACCAGGTTGAAAGAAAAATGTTGAGTTGGTACCCATTTCATGGTGGTCTGTTAAGATATTTGGTTTCCACTGATGAAAGGTTTTAACACGCGCTTGCGATTCAGGTAACTGCGTTACCAACCAATCTCTATTCATATCAAACCAATAATGATTGGTACGTCCTCCAGGCCAAACTTCACGATATTCTCTGTCGTTATTGTCTGTACTTATGTTTTGACTTTTATGCATATTTACCCAAGTAGCAAAACGATTCAATCCATCAGGGTTAAAAGAAGGGTCAAATAATATAATCGTATGGTCTAATAATTCATTGATGTCATTACCTTCAGCAGCCGCTAAATAATAAGCAGCAAGTAAACTTGCATTGGAACCACTAGGTTCGTTTCCGTGAATTGAAAATCCTTGATAGACTACCAACGGCATCGCATCAGAGTTGATTGAAGCACTGTTTGCATCTGATAACTTTAAGTGCTCCTGTCTAATGGATTCTAAATTTTGATGATTTTTTGGGGAGGTAATTGTTAATAATAAAAGCGGTCTGCCTTCATAGGTTGTTCCTCTATTTTCGAGTGTTATACGATCGGAAGCTTTCGCCAACGTCTTCATGTATTCTGCCAATTTATCATGAGACACATGCCATTCTCCGACTTGAAAACCCAATATACTTTCGGGAGTTGGAATTGTTGAATTGTAGGTTACATTTTGAGGTAAATAATAAGATAAATCTTTTTTTTGTGCTGATACTGATAGTGTTAGACAAAAAACAATGAAATAAAGGAGCAGCTTTTTCATAAATAAATAAGGGTTAAGGTTGTGGTATATAGTTACAGTTAAACATTTTATTGTCAAAAAAATTGATAAAATGAAAAGCCTCAATAAAAATTGAGGCTTTATAAATTAAGCAATTGGTTATTTTTTACTCACAGGAATGGATAAACGTGCTTTTGCCCAAGCAAATTCAATCGTAGTATCACTTACACTATACGTAAGGGCTTCTTGATTTGCATCAACAAATGTAGGTGTTACATTAAGTCGGGCAACATCTTCACTTTCTTTATAAGAAAAGGCACCCCAAGCATCATTTACTGAATTAAAAATAACAACCCAATCACTGTTTTCATTAGGAATTATAAAGAAACCATATTTACCTGCTTTTACAGTAGCATCACCTATAGTTACATCTTTATCAAAAGTAACAGTCGTATTTGTATCGGCACCAGCTCTCCATACTTTTCCATACTTTTCCAATCCGCCCCATACGGTTCTTCCTTTTACACTGGGTGCGCTATAATCGATGGTTACATTGACACCATCAAGGGTTCCTTTAGCTTCTTGTCGCGGACTTTTTTGTGCGCAACTTATTGAAGTTACGAGTACAACTAGTAGTAATAATTTAATTTTTTTCATCTGTTTATTATTTAGACCATTCTGCAATGGATTCTTTATTCATTTTTATAAAGTTAGCATTTTTTGCTTCTTCAGCTTTTACCAAGGAGGCTTTTGCTGCTAGAATTGCGGCTTTTTTGTCGCCTAAAGCTGCATGAATTAATGATTTTTCACGTTGCATCCAATATGCATCTTTATTCAATTCAGTGGCTTTAGTAATCCAAACCAAGGCTTGCTTTAAATCTTTACCGGTATTTCTATAGTAACTAGCGGCACCGTAATAATCGTTTGCCGATGGTCCACTCATAATATCAGCAATACTTTTAGAAGTAATTACATCGGTAGGAACAGTAAAAGGAACGCTTATATAGGTGTTTTCCCATAAAATACCCAAAACAGCCGAATTATCGGTTAAATCATCAAAAGTAATAGTGAGTGTTTCAATAGGCATTGGCATGCTTTGAACTTTCACATTGGTATGTAAAGCTACTTTGGTTTCATCCCAATTTTGTGGTGCACCATTGCCTGCATAATCTGAGTAGAAATACACATCCCATGATTCCTCGTTTGGTTTTGTGAAAATAGCATAAGTACCTTTTTTTAATTCCTTACTGTCAATTGTAACATCATCACTAAAGGTGATTTTTGTTCTAGAATTGGCTCCGGTACGCCATATTTTGTCGAATGATTCCAATCCACCAAATATTTTTCTTCCCTTCATAGAAGGACGTGAATATTCTAAGGTTACTTCAGTTAATCCAACCATTTGTGTGGTTTTTGAAAAAGGACTTGGTGCTGGAGTTTTAATTTGTGCCTCAACACTTAAACTACCAATAAAAAGTAGTAGTACGAATAATTTTTTAAACATAGTTATAAATTTAGAGTTAATGTATTCCAAAGATAAGACAATAGGGCAGTCTTTGATACGTCTTTAACGTTTCTTTAACTATATCTTTTCTTTCTTAGATAGCTAAAAATGAATCCAAATAGACCTAATGCTAACAAGGGTGTTAGCACATTTAGGATTTGCCAATATGTTTTGTTTTCAAATACTTTTTGTTTGTCTAAAAATTGTAGATCAATTGTTTTAGAACGCAGTTTTATTAAACCAGAATCGTCTAGTAAATAATTTACCGTATTTAATAAAAAAGTAGCATTGCCATAGTGTTGATTTGTCCATTTATCCACGCCAAGTTCCAAGGGTTGTCCTTGATGAATCTGATTGGCAATAATGTCACCATCAGAGATTAATACCATCTTATTAGGCGAACTTTTTTCTTTAAGCAGTGTTGTTTCAAATGGTTTTACTCTATCTGCATAAGCAGATTTAAAATTGCCTTCTAGTAAAATACCAACAAGTTGATTGCCATTATTATAATCTGTGGGTACCGGTTTTTTGGAAATTTCTTCCAAAGCCAATAATGTAGGAGTGCCTATGGGTTTTGAGAGTTTAGAACTTTTTAACAATGCTGTTTTATGAATACCATTTTTTAAGGTGTCAATTGAACTTGCAAATTTTAAATTAACGGCCTCAATGTTTGTGGTTATTGGATGTCCATCTGTAGCAGTAATTACAGGGTAATATTGCCATAAAAAATCTTGATATTGTGTTTGGTCACCAACATTTCCGGAGGCGAGCCTTATGGTGGAACTGTACATGTCTTTTACAAGATCATAATTTAATCGAACCCCGTAACTAAACAACAAGTCTGTAATATTCAAATCGCGATTATAGGCCAACGTTTCGCCAGTTTGCATTAAACTATCTAATTCAGCAACTACATTATCAACGAGCCAAAGTGATTTACCGCCATTCGTAATAAATTGGTCTAAGGTGAACTTTTCTTCTTCTGTAAATCGCTCCGTAGGCTTAGCAATGATTGCCAAATCATAGTTGGAAAGTTGTGCTAGTGTTTTTTGCGGGTTTCGACTGACCGAATCTAAGGTAAATGGAGCTAGCTTATAGTATTCATTTAACTTTCGTAAAAAACTAGCGACATATATATCATCAAGTTCACCATTCCCTTTTATGATGGCGATGGTTTGTTTTTTATCTGATGAAACTTTGTGCAAAGCATCTGAAAATGCGTATTCTAAATTCTGTATAGAACCTTGCAACTGTTCTTCTTGAGTAGTTGTAGTTTGGGTAGCTAATAAAGAAACATTTTCTGTTTTGTCTTTATAGGTAACAGTAGCCCACGGAAAAATAATTGTTTCAGAAACATTCCCTGCCTCTTGTGTTGATAATCTACTCGCTTGAAGTCCGTTTTTAATTAATTCTTCGGCCTGATCTAAAGGGTCAATAAATTTAAAACGGATATTATTATTTAGGGCTTTCAACTCTTCAAGATGTTGACGTGTTTCTGTTTGTAAACGCTTAAATTCAGATGGGAAGTCGCCTTCTAAATACACTTTTACTACAACTGGGTCGTCAATGGATTGGAGAATGGTATTGGTTGCTTCTGACAAGGTGTAGCGTTTGTCACTTGTCAAGTCAAATCGTTTATAAAACGAGTTTGAAAGTAGGTTTGCAATACTGATGACTGCAATTAAAATAGCTATAGGGGTAAGTTTTTTCATTATTCTTGTTTCAATTTTAAATTGGTTAAGAATAAAAAGAATACCGATACACTTATAAAGTAAATCAAATCTCGTGTGTCAATTACACCTCTACTCATGCTTTTATAATGAGTAGCCATTCCTAAATTTTCAACACCACTTAAGCCATTTAATTCAGCCAAGGCATCAAAACCATAATACATAAAAAATGAGATGAGAACCGCCACAATAAAGGCTACAATCTGATTGTTAGACAAGGTAGAAGTAAAGAGCCCGATACTGGTATAAGCACTTGCTAAAAATAATAAGCCCATATACGAACCAATGGTACTTCCAGTGTCTATATTACCAACAGGATTGCCTAATTGATAAACACTGTACACATAAATGAGCGTAGGAATTAAAGCCAAGAAAATTAGCAGTAGGGCTCCCGAAAATTTTCCGAATACTATTTGCCAATCTGTAAGCGGTTTTGTTTTTAAAATCTCTATGGTCCCCAATCGATATTCATCAGAAAAACTACGCATAGTGATTGCCGGAATAAGGAATAGAAAAAACCAGGGAGTCATATAAAAAAAGCTATTTAAATCGGCAAAACCAGCATTTAAAATATTGAATTCACCTTTGAAGACCCATAGAAATAAGCCATTTATTACCAAAAACACGGCAATAACTAAGTAACCAATAGGAGAGGAGAAAAATGAGTTGAGTTCTTTTTTTAATAATGCAAGCATTCGTTTGTTGTTTATTTTAAGCTATACGTTTTGTCTACACTCCAAGCTTCTGGTTTCATATTAAAAAGCACCTTTGTTTTTGCCCAAACAGCTTTGAATAAGTCAGAATTTCTATAATTTTCTAAATCTTGTTCTGTTTCCCAATAACTATAGGTGAAAAATTGTGATGAATTTGACTTGTCTCTATACAATTCTAATAATTTGCAGCCTTTCGTATTTCTTATTTTATCTTTATTTTCATTAAAATTGGTTAAAAATAACTCAATTTTATCAGTTTCAAAACCCATTTTTACAATTCTAACAAACATTCTCATTTTAACCTCCTTAACAGAAGGATTTTTTTATTTAAACCTAACGGTAATTGTATCTCTATAATCGAGTCCTAATAGACTTGAAGCACCACCAACGGTTTTTAAATTACTTCTATAAACCGCAATTTCTAAAAATTTAGCCGAATTAAAAATAGCCAACCGTTTACCATCATCTTGCCTGTTTTGGATAGGGATATCAAAATTCACTATTTCGTTATACTGTTGTTGAATTTTACTAAAATTATAATTCCGGGCAATCACATCAAAATCACGCCCTTTGCCAATTTCTTGAAATAATTTCTCGCTGATATTGCTAATTACATTCCCGTAGTTGTCAATATAAATAACGCTACCCACAATTTGGGTGTTATCATCATTGATTGATGGGTGAACTTCTTTTAATTGTTTGAAACTTTCAATTTCTTTGCCAATCACTTCTAAAGTGCCACCCCTAGCAATATGACAAGCTACTTTTACAAAAACATCCAATACGTTAAAACTACTAATTAATCGATCGTGAATGGTAATTTCAACAAGCTTTTCAGGCTTGATCTCTGAGGCGATCATAGAAATAACACCATTATCTGGACATATAAAATAATGACCGTCTAATTGTAGTGCAATGTGTTTGTTTTCTTGGCTCAATTCAGAATCTACTCCAATAATATGAATACTGCCTTTTGGAAAATTTTGATAAGCATTTTTTACAATATAGGCAGTCTCCGTAATATTAAATGGGGAAATTTCATGAGAAATATCAATGATATTCATTGATTCTAACTCGTTGAAAATAGCACCTTTAATGGCTCCAACAAAATGGTCTTTTGTTCCAAAATCTGTAGTTAAAGTTATTAAGGGCATTTGTTGATTAATTCCTTTTTTAGTTATACATCTATTAAAATAAATTACTAGCTTTGTTGTACAAACCTACATAATTTATTAATCAGCAGGGTATACTTTTGAACGGTAGTTTTTAACATCTAATAAACATTAAAATTAATTCATTTGAACGAAAGAATAATAGAATTAACAGAGATTAATCCAAAAGACTTTTTTGGAGCCCAAAACAGTAATATTGAGCAACTTAAAAAATACTTTCCCAAGATAAAAGTGGTCGCTCGCGGTAGTAAAATTAAAATTTACGGAGAAAAGGAACTGTTAGATGAGTTTGAAAAGCGTTTAACAATGCTTGTGAATCATTTCAATAGGTATAATAAATTGGATGAAAATAGCATCGATCGTTTGTTGACTTCTAATGGAACTGAAGAAAAAAGCTCAAGAAATTCTGCTGATGTATTGGTTCATGGTGTAAGTGGTAAACTGATTAAAGCACAAACTGCCAATCAACGAAGAATGGTTGATTTAATGAATAAGAACGATATGTTATTTGCCGTTGGTCCTGCTGGTACAGGAAAGACATATACCGCGGTAGCTCTAGCTGTTAAAGCGCTGAAAGAGAAAGAGGTAAAGCGCATCATTTTAACTAGACCTGCAGTAGAGTCTGGAGAGAACTTAGGTTTCTTGCCGGGCGATTTAAAAGAAAAATTAGATCCATATATGCAGCCCTTATATGATGCATTACGCGATATGATTTCACATGAAAAATTACAAGCCTATATTGAAACTGGTGTTATTCAAATTGCTCCATTGGCATTTATGCGCGGTAGAACTTTAGATAATGCTTTTGTGATCTTGGATGAAGCACAGAATACGACGCATGCACAAATGAAAATGTTTTTAACAAGAATGGGGAAACATGCGAAGTTTATTATCAATGGAGACCCCGGTCAAATTGATTTGCCAAGAAGACAAGTTTCAGGATTGAAAGAATCGTTGTTGGCATTGAAAGATATTGATGGAATTGCCATGGTTTATTTAGATGATAAAGATGTAATTCGTCACCGATTAGTAAAAGAAGTTATTGCCGCTTATAAAAGTATAGAAACAGAATAATTAATGCAGACAATTAATAAAACCGACTTCAAATTTCCGAAGCAACAATCAGTATATAGAGGTAAAGTACGCGAGGTATATAATATCAACGATGAGCTATTGGTAATGGTTGCTTCAGACCGACTATCAGCATTTGATGTGGTATTGCCAAGGCAAATTCCTTATAAAGGACAAATATTGAATCAGATTGCTTCAAAGATGATGAAAGCGACAGCCGATATTGTTCCCAATTGGATTGTCGCTACACCTGATCCAAATGTGGCAATAGGTCATTTATGCGAGCCGTTTAAAGTAGAGATGGTGATTCGCGGCTATATGTCGGGGCATGCCGCACGAGAATACAAGTTAGGAAAGCGAATGCTTTGTGGCGTTGAATTGCCTAATGGATTGAAAGAGAATGATAAATTTCCAAACCCCATTATTACACCCTCAACAAAAGCAGCCAATGGCGAGCACGACGAAGATATATCTAGAGAAGCTATTTTAGCGAATGGTGTTGTTGCCGAGGCTGACTATGCGATTTTAGAAAAATACACACATGCCCTATTTCAAAGAGGGACAGAAATCGCCAAAAAACAAGGCTTAATATTGGTGGATACCAAATATGAGTTTGGCAAAACAAAAGCGGGGCAAATTGTATTAATTGATGAAATTCACACGCCAGATTCTTCACGGTATTTTTATGCGGATGGATATGAAGATAGACAAACAAAAGGCGAAGCTCAAAAACAGTTATCAAAAGAGTTCGTACGGCAGTGGTTAATTGCCAACGGATTTCAAGGACTGGAAGGACAAAAAATTCCAATGATGAATGATGCGAAAATTTTAGAAATTTCGAATCGCTATATTGAATTGTACGAGAATATTACTGGTGAACGGTTTGTTAAATCGGATACCGATAATATTATAAAACGTATTGAAAAGAATGTAGTTGCTTTTTTAAGCGCTTATTAAGATTCTAAAATAGCGAGTTCCAATAGGCATTTTTTCATTTCTTGATACGTACGCTCAATATCATTATCCAATCCAATAGAAAAGCGTATTAAGCCATCTGATAATCCCATTTCTAATTGTTCATCTTCTGGTATTTCAGAAGAGGTGCCTGTACCTGGCGCATTGAATAGTGTTTTGTAAAAACCTAAACTCACCGCTAAATAGCCCAAATTTCTATTTTGCATCAGCTCCATAAATTCATTTGCTTTATCTAATGAGCCGACATCGATAGCTAACATACCGCCAAAACCATATTCTTTGTTATACATGGTTTTAAAAAGCGCGTGTTGTTTGTGACTTTGTAGACCGGGGTAACTGATTTTTATGCCGTCTTGCTCAAATTTCTCAGCAAGATACAAGGCATTCTCACTGTGTTTTTTAATTCGAATGTGCAGTGTTCTTAAGTTTTTAAGTACACTTGCAGCACGTAGACTATCCATTACGGGGCCTAGTAGCATGCTGGCGCCGTCATTTACATTTCTCAATTCATTAATAAACTCTTGAGTGCCACAAATTACACCTCCAACGGTATCACTAGAACCGTTTATGAATTTTGTTAAACTGTGTATTACTACATCTGCCCCTAGAATAATAGGTGAGATGTTTAATGGCGAAAATGTGTTATCAACAACCAGTTTTAATTGGTGTTTTTTTGCGATTTTGGCCAATCCTCTAATATCTGCTACCTCTAATAATGGATTACTCACAGATTCACAATAAATAACTTTGGTGGCACTGGTAATAGCGGCTTCTACTTTTTCAAGAGAAGTAATGTCTACAAAGGTATTTGAAATATTAAATTTTGGAATAAAATTTTTAAGAAACGCATACGTACCACCATAGATGGTTCTTGCAGAAACGATATGATCACCAGCACTACACAATTGTAATAGGGTAGGTGTAATAGCTCCCATGCCCGAGGCACATACATTGGCCGTTTCCGTCCCTTCCATAGCCGCTAAAGCTTCACCAAGATATAGATTGCTCGGACTACTATGACGAGAATATAAATAACAGCCTTCTGAATTGCCTTCAAAAGTATCGGCCATCGATTTGGCCGCTAGAAAAGTATAGGTAGACGAATCTGAAATGGAAGGATTGACACCTCCAAATTCTCCAAAATACTGTAAGTCTTGAATCTTATCTGCTGGTTTGAATTGCATATACTTATTTTTTAAGCTAAATAAAGACATTACAGTTTAAAAGTCAATGCTAATCTAAAAATATAGTTTTATTATCTATTAAATACAAAATTATAAGATTTATTTTCTATTTTTATGATTGAATACAATATTTATTAGAAAATAGAACACTATGGAATTTGATGGTATTGATAGAAAGTTAATTTATTTATTACAAAAAGACAGTAAGGTTACCAATAAGAAACTTTCATTGGAATTGAATCTTTCGGTAACAGCAGTTTATGAGCGTATAAAAAAGTTAGAGAAGTTAGGTGTTATTGAGCGCTATGTTGCGGTGATAAACAAAGATAAGATTGACAAAGGCTTTGTAGTTTTCTGCCATATTAAGTTAGTTCAGCACAGCAATGAATACCTCACTAAATTTGAATCGGATGTTGTGAAATTGGATGAGGTATTAGAGTGCTTTAATGTGAGTGGTGAGTATGATTATATCTTGAAGATTGTTGTCAAAAACATGAAAGCTTACCGGGTATTTATCAATACTAAATTAACCAAGTTGCATCATATTGGAAGTACGCATAGTATTTTTATTATTAGCGAACTTAAAAATAGTTTTGAGGTACAGGTATAAACAAAAAGCCTCGAATTATTCGAGGCTTTTATCATTGGTTTCTTTTAGACTAGTTTTTTAATTCTTTTTTGAATGAATCAAATTGAGAGTCTTGTTTTTTCTTTGGCCAACTATTGTTACTCATATCAATATCTGCTGTTTCCAAATCAGGGTCAACTATGATATTTGTAATCCTTTTACTCGTGGCATATACTTTTTTAACACCACTATCGCTTTTATTCCATATTTGAGCTGGATATTGTTTACGCTCTTTAGTACCATCTTCGTACGTAAGTTCAACAATTAAAGGCAATACTAAACCACCTGGTTTATCGTAGGTCACTTCATAAAAATAGTTAGGCGCTTCTTTTAAATCTTTCTTGTCTTTGTCTGACAAGGTTGCTAAATAATCATTCAACATTTTAAAGTCGCCTATTTTTTTGGCATTTTTATCTGTGCTAGGATCTCCCTCAGCAAAATAAACCAACTTGTCTTTATAATCATCTAAGTTCAAGCCGAAACGCTTGGCGTCTGCTTGTGCTTTTTCTGTAGGTTGATCGGTCAAATAAAAACTTTTTACTTCGCCAATGCCTACATCATTATAACCTGTTGAATAAAACCATCCTCTCCAGAAATAATCTAAATCCATTGCTGACGCATCTTCCATAGTTCTAAAGAAATCAGCTGGTGTTGGGTGTTTAAACATCCATCTTTTAGCATAGGTTCTAAATGCATGATCAAATAATTCTGGACCCATAATCGTGTTTCTAAGCATATATAAGCCAGCTGCTGGCTTGGTATAAGCATTGGGACCAAAATTCCAAACATTGTCACCTTGTGTCATAATTGGCGATAAATAATCTTGATCAACACTCATATAGCGTACAATATCTTTTGGTAAGTTTCCTGTATCAAAATTAGGATCGTAGTCTAACTCAGCTAAAATTTCAACAAATGAATTAATACCTTCATCCATCCAAGTCCATTGACGCTCATCAGAATTTACAATCATTGGAAAGAAATTATGACCCACTTCATGTGTAATCACACCTATCATTCCGTGTTTTACTCTATCTGAATAGGTGCCATCAGGATTGGGTCTACCATAGTTGAAACAAATCATTGGATATTCCATCCCTTGATCTTTTGCATGTACTGATATTGCTTTACTATACGGATAATCAAAGGTCATTTTAGAATACTCTTCCAAGGTATTTGCAACAACACGTGTTGAATGTTCTTCCCATAACGGATTTCCTTCCTTAGGATATAAAGAAACAGCCATTACGGATCTGTTATTAATCTTTACGGCCATGGCATCCCAAATGTATTTACGAGACGAAGCAAATGCGAAATCACGTACATTTTTAGCATTAAAATGCCATGTTTTAGATTTCTTTGAACGTCCTTTTTCAGCGAGTTCAGCTTCTTTTTGGGTTACGATAAAAACAGGATCTTTAAAAGATTTTCGAGCAGTTTCCCAACGGTTACGTTGTTCTTTAGATAACACATCCTTTTCATTTTGTAATTCACCAGTAGCATCCACGATATGATCTGAAGGTACGGTAAGTTTTACGTCATAATTTCCAAATTCTAAAGCCCATTCACTACGACCCCAAAACTGCATGTTCTGCCAGCCTTCTACATTGTCATATACCGCCAATCTTGGAAAAAATTGAGCAATGGTATAATTGTTATTCCCATCAGGAAAAGCTTCATAACCAGAACGTCCTCCATCTGTAACAGAGTTGTTGATGTTATACCACCACTTCATTTTAAACACAAAAGTAGCTCCAGAGGCCAAGGGACTTGGTAAATCAATACGCATCATGGTTCTATTAACTTTGTGATTTAAGGGGTTGCCCTGTGCATCTTGTACGTATTGAATATTAAAACCTCCATCAAAAGATTCTTTTAAAAAACCATTTGTAAATGATACTGGACCATTAAAAGAGTTGTTAAAACTGCTTGCTTGTGCTTCAGGGGTCAGTGAATTACGTGCGCGCATATTTTGATCTAACTGAATCCATAAATATTCTAAATTATCTTTAGAATTATTATGATAAGTAACTACTTGATCACCAGTTAATACATTGGTATCTTCATTGATGGCAATATTCATTACATAATCTACTTGCTGCTGCGTGTATTCATAACCTGGAGCACCTGAAGCAGTTCGTTGTGAGTTAGGTGTTGGCAACTCCTGTTGTAATTGTCTAAACTTACTAATATCAGTGTGTCCGGGTTTTCTTTCTTCCTTTTTAACTTCTTCATTTTGAGCAAATGCTACGGTAGAAATAAATAGCAATGAAAGTAATAAATAACTTAGTTTTCTCATTTTATATAAATTGTTTTAATGTCTGGTTTCGAAAGTACTTATTTAAGATGGTTTTATAAAAAACTGTTAAAAACTTAACAAATCTTTATCACTCTTTAATGTGAGCATAAAAGTCTTTTTTTTGTTGTTAACATTCAATTTGATAATATTCTGCTGTTCTGGAAACAAATCCATTAACAGGTGGTTTTGAACCTCAATAGAGGTAATAGACTCAACATCTGAAATTTCTGAGAAAAGGTATACAACATCTGTCTCGTATTTTTTTCCGAGATAATGAAATGGCTTTAACTCACCGTTAATTTTAACTTTAAATTTTTCTGTGATGTATTTGGATATATAGTCATTTGTATTTACCATTTCATTCTTACTGTCCAGCTTAAAGTCCTTATCATAGGTTTTATTCAATTCATTTTCTATATCGTCAATAAAAATCCGCATCGTAATTTGTACCGATTTGGTCTCTTTTATATAGTCTACTTTCGTCAAACTAATATAGTACTTATGCGCTGTGAAGGACAACAATGAAAGGGAGAACGCGAATAAAAAATATTTTTTAATTATATGCATGTAGCAATGTTGTTTTAAAAGTGTAAAATTCAATAAACAAATAAGAATAAGCAATAAGTATTCCAAATTTATTTTTTATACCTTTTACTTTCTTCATGTAAAATAGTTACGATTTCATTTTTTTTATCTTCCTCAAATAAGGTTATGACGCCTCTTGACTTGCAATAATATAAGAAGTGAGAAATATGATCTTTTGGTATGTTTAATTCATTTATAAAATAGGCATCTTTAATGAATTGCCGTATTTTATCTAAAGTTAAACGTTCAGTTTCTAATTTTTCTAGTTTCTTAAGATTTTTTAAATCTCCAGAAATCCATCCGTATAATTGTCCAATCGTGCCACTATATTGACCTTGTCTTAAACGGATCACATCTACCTCGTTTTTCGGGCCTTTACAAGCATTAGGTAAATTCAAAGTGAAAGCATCAACATGATGTTTTAAAGATGTATTCTCTATATCGTTTTGGAGATAGCCGCTTAAGTTGTGCTGCTTGACTAAAACTTCATCTAAGATAGTAAGCTCATTGGTTAGTTTAATGATAATCTCTTTTGAATTTAACAAGGCTTGAGTTATGATCAATTCGTGATATTTAAATTGAATGGCTGAAAAAATTAAGGTGTCATTTTTAGTAACAGGAATTTGAAATTCACCATTTTTGTTACTGATGGTTCCTTTTTGAGAATTCTTATTAATGATATGTACATTTTCAACAGCAGTGGTGTCACTTGTTATTTTACCTAGAATTAGTATTCGATTTACCTGCCCATACATTGTTGTACCAACGCTAACCATAAAAAGGAAAAGCATTTTATTTTTCATTTTTTAAGGCTTTTAAATACACAGTACTTTCCTTAATTAGTATATCTGTTACTTCTAATGTTTTGTTTTTATTAAAAAGGTGGATGATATTCTTTGGTTCGCATGACGCGATAAACAAATCAATATGTTCTTTTGGGATTTGAAGTGTACCGGTGAAGAAATCATCTTTAAAGTGAATTCTAATATCCTGAATTGTTTGCTGTTTTAACTCATTTAATCGATCGTTTTCAATTAAAGCTTTTAATTTTCGATCATCTTTTCTATCGCCAGAGATTATATAATATAGATTTTCAATACCGCCTTGTTGCCCTAATAAGGTGCCTAGTATAACCAAAGGCAAGCTAGCTTTGCTGTAATAGTTTAACCGTCCTTCGAGTCGCGTTAATGGTTTTTTGTCAGCATTTGGCAACCCCAATTCCATGGCCATGTTTGAAGTTTTTTTAAGAACGACCTCTTCAAGTTGTCTAATATATGGCTGTAGGTAAATGGTTAATTCTAAGGTTTCTAGATGTGTTTTATTGATAAGGATGCGCTGTGATTCGAATTGAACACTTGAAATGAGCAGTATATCGTTTTCCTTAACGGGAATTTGAAAAGCACCAAGATGATTACTAACAGTTGCTTTGGTAGATGTTTTATTTATGATGTAAGCATTTTCAACAGCAATTGAATCGGTGAGAATGACACCAAAAATTTGTTTCCTATTTTCTTGAGAAAACAAGTTCAGTGCTATAATAAAAAAAGACAGAACGAGTAATTTTTTAGGCATAGATTGATTTTGGCTTTACAAATTAAGGATATGAAATCACAAAATAGTATTAAAATTAGTGTAAACTTTTGTTAAAGAATGGGTTTGTATTACATTTGAATTTAACGCGTAAACACATGAGAAACTTGATTATAGCCAGTACTTCAACCGTACATGGAAGCAATTATTTAGAATATATAATGCCCGCACTATCTGAATTATTTAGGGGTGTTGATGAAATTATTTTTATACCATATGCTAGGCCTGGAGGAATTACTTATGATAACTATACAGAATTAGTTAAAAAGGCATTTAAAGTAATAAACATTCGTGTAAGGGGCTTGCATGAATATGAAAATTTGCAGGACGCAATAAAGACTACAAAGGGGATTTTTGTAGGAGGAGGTAATACCTTTGTTTTGGTTGATGAATTGTATCGACAAAATTTGGTAGATGTGCTAGCGAAAGTGATTGAAACCGGGACTCCTTATTTAGGTACAAGTGCGGGGAGTAATATCTGTGGACCGAATATGCAAACAACCAATGATATGCCTATTGTGTATCCCCCAAGCTTTAAAACCTTAGGAATGCTATCATTTAATATCAATGCACATTATTTAGATCCAGACCCTAGTTCAACGCACAAAGGCGAAACACGTGAAACGAGAATTAAGGAATTTCATGAATATCACACCATACCAGTTCTCGGCTTGCGAGAAGGGAGTTGGTTAGCTGTGAAAGGAGAGGACATCTACCTTAAAGGGGAGTTAACGGCGCGGTTATTTCAAAAGAATAAAAGCCCTTTAGAATTAAACCCGATGTCAAACCTTACTACTATTTAATTAATAGAATCCGTTTGCGAAGTTACCGCCTCTAAGTATTTAGAAATGTTTTTAGAAAACTCACTCTTTTTAACTTCTTCAGAAAAATTAGAATAAATGATTGAAATACTATCTTTCTCAAGATTTGGCATTCTCAAGAGCGAATTTAAAACGATTGCGGAAATATGAGAGTCTGGATTATTCTTAGCATAATTTAAACTATAGTCGGTATTTTCATCATTAATTCCTCTCATTTTTGCATTGAGTTCTTCAATTTTTTCTAGGTCATTTTCTGTACGTGCTTTTTGAAATTCAGGAAAGAGCTCATTTATTTTTGATACAATTTTTTGTGATCCTGCTTTGAAGTTATCGAGCTCCTCATTAAGTTTTGAGCCAGTAATCTGAGCATTAAACAAACTGTCTTTATGGGCAGTGATCGTCAAAATTCCTTTTTCTACTATTGGAAAAATTCCACCTTCTAAACTATCTATAAAGATTCCATAAATAGAAGGGACCTCTACATTTCCTTTTAATTCGAATGTACCATTTTTAGTAACGGTTGAGTCAATCGTGATGGGGATGTTGTTTTCTTGTTTTTTTAGCCAAACCATGGTATTATTAGGAATATCTTCAATAGATACCTTAATGGTGAAGTTTTGGTCAGTGCTATTGTTAGGTTTATTTTGGCAAGCAGCGAATACAATTACTAGTAAACCTATGTAAATACTATTTTTAATGGACATTTTTCGTTTGTTTAAGTTTGGCAAAACTATAAATCTTTTTCAAAGAAAACCTTTTTCTTTTCAATTAAACTAATAATTTTTTTTCTTTCTAATTTACAATATGGGGTAAATCCAATAGCGTTGAGAATTTCTTGAGAAGAACTGTCTTGTGGGTTTAATTCAATAAAAACGGATGCTATTTTTTCTAATTTTGAATCTTTTTGTAATTCTTCCAGTACCTTTAAAAGTAAATTATTACTGTAGGTGTTTGATAAAGTGTCATATAGCATAATGCTATTCTCCGGCAGCTTAAGTTCCATGTCAAAAGGAGTAATTTTATGAGAAGTTATTTTTTTTGTTACCCATATATAATCAATTAGCTTTCCTTCCTTAACTAAAGTATAAATTTTATTTTCTTTTTCAAATCTCTTTAAGGCATTTGAAAAAACTTGTTCCTTTTCAGATTGATCCTTAGTCTCATATAGAAAGAGATTGCTGTAATTGTTTAGTTCTATAGAAATGTTGTTCGCTATTTCAGAGATTTTAAGGTTATCAATTGCTACCTTATAGAACAGTATTTCTTCTTTTTTATAAATTGTAGACTTTAGTTGAGAAATAAATTGACTTGGACTGGATTTAATCAACGCTTTAATTAGGCTAAAAGGTTTAGTAGTGTTGCGTAAGGCAATTGTTGGATCGATTTTTAACGAACCTAAAATATTTTTAACATTTAATTTTAATGCATCCTTAAAATCAGAGAGTAGTTTATCCTTTTTATCGAAGAATATAGTCAATATTGGGATTTCTTGAGTCATATTCATGAATGTTTGTTTATAGGAATCACCACCGGGGGTTAGATCGAAGAATCTATATCCTTCTTCTTTCATCAATTCAGCTAGTTTTATTATAAAAATGATTCCAGGAGAATTCTTACCTTCAAGAGGATCATAAGAAACTAAGCCTAAAAATACGGTATTAGCACTACATTCGCCATGATTAAACGCTATTGGATGATTATCTAACCATAAAACAGTAAAGTGACAGTTTGTAGCGTCTTCAACTCTATTTATTAAAAATTGTTTTCTAAGAGGGTCACTGGCAAATGGGGTAAATTGATTTGTTGCCATTTGTCTGAAATCACTTTGTTTCTCAAGAAGATCAAATACTTCTATTGCCTTTTCTTTTGACTTAATTCTTTCGATGTGAAAATGGCCTCTTTTATTAAATCTATTTAGTTTAGTTTTTAAGGACCTACTTTTCTTCATTCTATCAATACTATCAAAGTTTGACAAATCTAAAACGGGTGATTCTTCTATAGTAACTTTAGCATGAATGTTGGCCTTTTTTAATTGATTGGACATTAAAGCTGTTGTTTCAGTTTCAGCAGGAAGCCAACCCCAAAACCATTTTTTATTGAATTTGAAATTTTGTTTAAGTGTAATGAGTGCTTGATAAAGGAAATCATGAGCAATGTGTTTTTCACAAATCCAGCCATGATACTCGGCCTGGTAGGTTCCAGCATGGTAAAGCAATTCATCTGTCAGAGAGTAGGCGAGTGGAAGTATTCCAACTATTTCTAGTTGCTCGTTATACCCAACAACTAAGACTGGTTGATAAGCAGTGGCATATTCAAAATACCAACTTGAAACAAAGGAAGGTTCTTGAAACGCAGTCAAATTTTTCATTTGATGGGCAAGCGCTATCCATTTAATTACAAATGCATCATCTTTTAATAAAGAGAATACCTCATTATTTTTTTTAACACGTATACTGATATTCATAAAACTAATGGAAGTTTAAAAATTAAAGAATGGTTATTCTTAAAATGAAGTTTGACCTCATTGTAGGGATTCTTTTTCATTGCAATTTATATTAGCTACTCTTTTAGAACTTCAAAATAACAGAAAATTTCAAAGATTATGTTTTTATATCCTCCTAAATTTATAGAATTTTTTAACAATCAATTAATTGCGGTAAGAATTAAGGACATGTCAAATTATTAATGGATGAATTTCACTTGAAATTTATGTATTTAATTAAAAAACGAATGAAATTAAGGGTACTTATTAACAAAAGGCTGCGTTTGTCAACATTCTACAATTTAGTGGCAAATCTTTAGATTTTCTTAAGATTTGGAATCTAATTTCGCCCAGAATTTGATTGGTATCTCAATATATTTTAGTGTGTTTTTTGTTTTTGTACAATTTTAGAAAAAAGTTTACGTTAAAGTTAAGCTGCTAAGAAGAGAATCCAAATTATTTATCATATTCCTCCCCTACCAATTGAATATATATTCAATGAAGTAGAAAGGAAATGATTTGTCTAAAATCCGCTATGATTTTGAAATATTATTGTTGATTACAGTTGATTACATGAGTAATTAATGAATTAATATTTATTATGACGAGAAAATTATTTTTAGTTGCCTTATTGTTGCTTAGCTTTAAAGTAGTTGCTTCAATACCTGTATTATCGAATTTTAGAATTGAAAATACAAATACAAACCGCGTATATTTTGACAGTAATGAACCCATTACTGCTTCAACATACGGCGGATTTATTATTTCTGGGAAAAGTATTAATGGAATAACTATTGCTGATGGTCAGACTACTGGGCATTATTTTTCAGTATCTTCTTCTTTTAACTTTTGGGATAATAATACTATTAGATATTCTAGTGGTAGTAACTTGAAGAGTGCTTCAGGGTTTGATTTACCACCTTTTACTTTAGAATACATTAAAAATAACATCCCAGAACCAGAGGCTAACCTCAATACCTACTATGTTGCTACAAACGGAAGTGATTCTAACAACGGATTAACTGAGGCTACCCCTTTTAAAACGATTCAAAAGGGATTGAACGTAGCAAAAGCCGGTAGTACTGTATATGTTAAGGCGGGTAGATATGTAAATAGAAGTTTAACTTCTGTGAAAAATAGTGGGACAGTTACATCACCGGTAAAATTAATTGGATATAAGACAAATCCAGGTGATATAAATTCAATGTATTATTCTTTTACACAAGGTGCAGTTGCTCCAGATTTAGATGCATCTGAAATGCCATTGCTTGATGGAGAAAACTCTAATAGTTATGGACTTCACATCAACGGTCCTAATTATATCATAATTAGAAATATTCAAGTTACTAGATACCTTTTTGGATTTAACCATTGGAATGGTATCGGCTATATTCTTGATAACTGTATTGCGAAAGATTTTTACGGAACAGGCTCTCAGGAAGGTGGTGCAGTAAATACAAATCCAAATACTTCAAACAAGTTATATAGTCCAAGTTATTTTAGAATTAAAAATACTATTGCAATTAATGGTGGGATGGCTAATTTACATATTAGAGGATCTCATAATTTAGTTGATAATGTTAAAACATATTGTGATAAAGCTATTGGAAGTGGAACTTTTGGGTCAGATTATTTTATAGCAATTACAGGTGATAATAATATAATAAGGAATTCTTCTGTTGAAGCACTTAATAATAATGTGAATGCATATTCACATGGATTCAGTGCTAGAGGAGCGAGTCATGATGACGGAAACTGGGGGAGTACAACTTCGTATAATTTATTTCAACATTTGTATGTTAAATCTGGAAGTCAAGAAGCTTTACAATCAAGAAATCCTAGAACAGATTATAACGTTTGGAAAGATATTGTGATAGAAGGATTTGGACAAGGGAGTTTAGACGGAGAAGGAATCTCCAATCAAACAGGAGCGCAAAATAATACCTATGACCGGATAACATTGCGTAATTTACGTACTGCTTTTATGTTTACAACAGGATCTGAGGGTAATAATACCCCTAGCTTGTTGCATACTTCTGGTAATGTATTAAAAAACATAATAGTAGATAAAGTGCATACCGTAATAGGAACACATACTCTTCGTGGTTACCTTGGAACCTATGAAAATAATAAAATCTATAATGTTACGATAAATAATGCTTCTTACCTTTTTGATAAAAGAAATCATACAGCTTCAAACTTTGCAGCTTCTGGAAATGAGATAATTAATAGTATATTTAATGGGGTTGCTAGGGAGCGAAGAAAAGAGGAATATCCATTTACTCAGGATATGTTTAAAATTGGATATAGTAATTTTTATGGAGGGTTTACTAAATTATCATGGGCTACAAATAGTATTTCTGTAAATCCAAATTTGGATAATGATTTAATGTTTACTTCAGAAACCCCGTCTTCTATATATGATGGAGGAACTGACGTTCAGGGTGTTAATTTTGATATCGACGGAACTGAAAGAACCAATGGTAAATATTCTATGGGAGCATATGAAGATTTGATTCCTAGAGTTGGTAATGTAAGTCCGAATGTTATAATTTGTGAAGGAGAATCTACTACGTTAGTTGCGTCTGGTGGAACGTCATATGAATGGAATACAGGTGAAACTTCTGCGAGTATTTCTGTAAGTCCTACCGAAACGGGAGTCTATACAGTTGTTATAGGTGATGGAAACAATACGGATACTCATACTATTGAGGTAACAGTTAATGAATCACCATCTGTAGATCTAGGTGAAGATATTACGATTTGCGCTGGAGAAGAAATTACCTTAACTGCAACTGGAGTTGGAGATTTTCTTTGGAGTACAGGAGAAACAACGGCAAGTATACAAGTGAGCCCTTCAAGTACAATAACCTATACAGTAACTGCAAGTAATACATGTAATTCAGAAGCTGTAGATGAAATAGTGATTACTGTTAATGAGACTCCTACGGTTGAGTTGGGAGAAGATGTCGTAATTTGCGATGGAGAATTTGCAACCTTAACGGCTATAGGTGATGGTCCGTTTGAGTGGAGCACGGGAGAAACAACTTCAAGTATAGTAGTTACTCCAACAAGTACAACAATTTATACCGTAACTTCATCGAATGGAATTTGTTCCACTACAGATGAAATAGAGGTAGTTGTAAATGAATTGGCTACGGTTGATTTGGGAGCAGATGTTATAATTTGTCAAGGAGAACTAATTACCTTAACTGCCACAGGGATAGGAGATTTTTTATGGAGTACAGGAGAAACAACTACAAGTATTGAAGTTTCACCATTAAGTACAACAGTCTATACGGTAACAGCAAGTAACGCTTGTAATGCAGAAGTTACAGATGAAATTATAGTTACGGTAAATGAAACTCCAACAGTTGATCTAGGAGAAGATATTGTAATCTGTGAAGGAGAGCTTACAACCCTTACTGCTATAGGTAGTGGTCCTTTTCAATGGAGTACCGGAGAAACAACAGCTAGTATTGAAGTTACTCCAACAAGTACTACAACATATACAATAATTTCGTCAAATGGTTCATGTTCTGCTACTGATGAAATATTGGTTACAGTAAATGAATTACCTACTGTAAATTTAGGAGAAGATATTATAATATGTCAAGGAGAAACTGTGACTTTGATGGCTACAGGTATTGGGCCTTTTGAATGGAGTACAGGTGAAACTACTACAAGTATAGATGTAAACCCTTCAAGTACAACTACGTATTCGGTAACAGCAAGAAATGCTTGTTCTACTTCAGCTACAGATGAAATTACAGTTACCGTAGTTCCTAATGTTTCAGTAAATGCAGGTCCAGATGTAACGGTTTGTAATGGAGAAAAAGTGACACTGGTAGCTACTGGTAGCGGTCCATTTGAATGGAGTACTGGGGAATCAACAGCTAGTATTGAAGTTACACCAACTAGTACAACAATTTATGCTGTAACTACCTCAAATGGGTCTTGTGCTAAAACTGATTATGTAAAAGTAACTGTAAATGCACCCCCAACTGTAAGTGCAGGTTCGGATGTTTCAATTTGTGACGGAGAAAGAATCACTTTAACGGCTACAGGGAATGGAAGTTATTTATGGAGTACTGGTGAAACAAGTAGGAGTATATCTGTTAATCCCAACGCTACTACCACCTATACTGTTACAACGAGCGCTGAGGGATGTACAAGTACAGCTGTAGATGCTGTTGTTGTGACTGTAAATGAGAAACCTTCTGTAAGAGCAAGTGAAGATGTGACTGTTGAGGTAGGAGAAAGTGTAACATTAACCGCTACAGGAGTAGGAGCATTTGTGTGGAATACTGGTGAAGTGGGAAGCAGTATTACAGTAAGTCCATATGCTACTACAGTTTACACTGTTAAAGCTACTACTGGCGGTGGTTGTTCATCAAGTGATAAAGTTGTTGTTACGGTGGTCGATTCATCAGGAAGTGGTGTGGTTAATGCATATGCAGGAGAGGATGTGTCAATTTGTTCAGGTAAAACAATTGTACTAACAGCCTCTGGAGGAGACAGTTATTTATGGAGTACAGGTGAAACAAATAGAACTATAACAGTAAAACCTCAAGAAACAATTATTTATTCGGTTAAAGTTTTTAATGGAGAAAATTCTGCAACAGACCATGTAACAGTATTCATAGATGAAAAATGTGAAATTAGTGTAGAAAAAGAAATGGTGGTATATCCAAACCCTACTCAAGGATACAATTTGTTGAATATTGAAATGAAAGGATTTAAAGGAGAATCAAACATATCATTGTTTAATTTGAAAGGAGTCTTAATGTATTCAGACAATGTCAATAACGAAGATAATATAGGCGCTTTTAAAAAGCAAGTTAACCTCTCAAGATTTTCTAATGGTATATACCTCGTTAGAGTTGATAATTATGGTTCTGTTATTACTAAAAAAGTGATCGTTAGTAATTAGAAACTATTACAATAGATACTTAGGAAAAGCCGAGTGAAATTTCATATTTCACTCGGCTTTTTTATTTTATATCTTATTTGTTTAAAGTTTAAAAAAATTCCTAAATTTGATTCGTTATTGAAAGAGAAAATTATATATCATTTACTTTGAGTAGAAAGAGACTTTTATTAAACAAGTGTTGCAATCTGAAAATGAGCAATATATTTAATACTGAGTTTGTCCTAACTCCCCATTAATACTATCTGTAGTATTTTGAATCCAATCAAATATTTAATAAAATGATTCGTTTTTTTAATTATGCTGGTGGGAATAATCTTAATATAATTGTTTTCAATATGTGTAATAAAAGTTTATAGTGAATCTTGTTACACGTTTATCTAGTCTTATTTTTGGGACTGAGAGTGGCGTAGCCGTGTTTAAAGCATAGTAATTATTTAAATTTAATAGAAAAGTATGAAGAATTTTGCATTAATTGGAGTAGGTGGTTATATAGCAGAAAGACACTTAAGAGCTATAAAAGAAACAAAAAATAATTTGTTGGTGGCTCTAGATAAATTTGATAGTGTTGGAATTATGGATAGTTATTTTCCAGACGCAGCCTTTTTTGTGGAATTTGAACGATTTGATCGCCATGTTGAGAAGTTGAGGCAGAAAAAGAATATAACTTTGGACTATATAGGTATTTGTACACCGAATTATTTACATGATTCGCATATTAGAATGGCTTTAAGAAGTGGTGCCCATGCAATTTGTGAGAAACCCCTAGTCTTAAACCCATGGAATATTGATGCATTGGTAGATGTTGAAAAACAATACAATCGAAAAGTAAATACCATTTTGCAATTGCGACTTCATAAAAGTATTATTGATTTAAAAAAGAAGATTGATAATGGGCCAAAGGATAAAATATATGATGTTGATTTAACATACTTAACTTCAAGGGGGAGTTGGTATTATACTTCATGGAAAGGTGATGTCTCTAAATCTGGAGGAATCTCGACAAATATAGGAATTCACTTTTATGATATGCTATCTTGGGTATTTGGTAAGGTGAAAACGAACACGGTACATTTACATAATCATGATAGAGCAGCAGGTTATTTAGAATTTGAAAAAGCGAGAGTTCGTTGGTTTCTTTCAATAAATTATGACGTATTGCCCAACGAGGTGAAAGAAAAAGGGCAACGAACCTATCGTTCCATCACGGTTGACGGAGAGGAAATAGAGTTTAGTGGTGGGTTTTTTGACTTACACACTAAGAGTTATGACAATATAATTAAAGGAAAAGGTTACGGATTAGAAGATGCTAGGCAATCTATTGAAATAGTACATCAAATACGCAATAACGCTATAAGTCCTTTAAAAGGAGACTACCATCCATTGGCTAAATCACCTTTTATGGAGCATCCGTTTAAAAATGGAAATTTGTAGTAGTAATTTGTAATAACAGCGCAAAAACAGCATAAAGTTAATTTATGGATAATATAGCATATCAGTTTAATCGGCTTTTATTATTTATGATTGTAATAGCACCAATACTAGGGTTTATTACGATCAGATTTATAGATATTGATCTTTTTATGCTTCTTCAATTTTTCTCTTTTATTGGGATTTTCTTATTGTTGATTTTTAGAACGAATGCAAGACCTATTATTTTCCCCAAATATATTCTTTTCTATTTATTATTTATTTTATATGTTTTTTATTCTGCATTTTTTATTTTAGATAGAGACTTCAAAATTAATTACCTTTTTTCCAATAGGTTGGTGGGAGCCCTAAATTTTATGCTTATTATTGAAAATGTTCCCATTTCAAAAAAACAGTATCAGCTATTGATAAAAAGTAGCATTGCAATTTTAATTTTTGCTTTTGTTGTTATTGTTATTCAAGAAGTAGTTGACCCTTCCTTTTTCCTAAGTAATAAGTTTGAAAGGGCTGATTTAATTGCAGAAGGTGATACAGAAAATAGATTAATGTCGATATATTCTTGGATTGGTGAACTGAATGAAATTGGATTTGGATTTGTCCCTGTTTTTATTTTGATTACCGAACATTTCCTTCAGCAGAAAAAGAAAATATTTCTTTGGATGTTGATGGGGATGGTTTTTATATTATTGAGTAAGGCTCGGTGGGTAATGCTTAACGGGTTGGTTGTTTTTGTTTTATTAATAATTAATAGCGAAAATAAAATTGGGCAGGTTGTAAAATATGCATTCTTAATTCCTTTGCTTTCGATTGTAATATTTTTTGGACTCAAATACGTTGGATTAAATGTTGAAGGAATTGTAAACGAAAGAATTTTAGAGAAAAATGACAAAGGGAGTGAAAAATCTGCAACTACTCGGTTTTTAGCGTTTGATGCCTTTAATAAACTTTATTGGGAAAATGCCTTCTGGGGTAAAGGGAGTATAAAGTACGGAATGGGAGGCACTGGCCAACAAGATTATCAACTTAAAAAATTTTTAAATGGTAGATCGGCCCAGATACATGTAGGATACTTATCGCTCTTCTATATGTATGGATTAGTGGGAGGCTTCTTTTTTATGGCTTTTCTTACATTATTTATGAGGAAAATATATAAACAAGCCAAAATGATGCGATTTTGGGCACCTTTTTTAGGCTTTTTAGGATTAGTATTAGCGAATTTAACACTGGTGACCTTTAGCACGTTTCAAGTAGGACTCTTAACTGTACTAATAGCACATAATTACTATTATCAAAATTTTATGAAAAGCACCAATAATGTACTCTAGTGTAAGGAACTTTTTTAAAGGACACAACAGAACTGTTAAGGCTAAAAAAAATATTATTGCCTCATTTTTTATAAAAGGACTGAATATTATTATTGGTTTTTTAATGGTTAGAATCACGTTCGATTATTTAGATGAAACAAAATATGGTATTTGGTTAACCTTAACTTCTATAATTGGATGGACCTCTTTTTTTGAATTGGGATTGGGCGGTGGCCTTAAAAATCGATTAGCGGTGTCTTTAGCTAATGACGATATGAAAAAAGCAAAAACATACGTAAGTACAACGTATGCTTTATTGACAATAATAATCGCAGTCGTTGCTTTATCCTTTTTTAGTGCAAATTTTTTTATTGATTGGACTAGGATTTTAAACACAGATGCTTCGTATGCCAATGAATTAAGCGTTTTAGTGCTTATTGTTTTTAACTTTTTCTTTTTACAATTCATTTTAGATTTGATAAGTATAATTCTAAAAGCAGACCAAAGACCAGCTTTGGGTGATTCATTCTTAGTGATTGCTAAATTAATTTCATTAATATTAATATTTATTCTTACAACAACAGTAGTTAGTGAGGAGACTTCTGAAGGGTCTTTAATTTATCTTGGATGGATATTGAGTGCATCACCTGTTATAGTTCTTGCTTTAGCTTCTTTTTATTTATTTAATAATGATTATAAGGAAATTTCTCCTTCAATCAAATTCGTTAAATTTAAATATGCTAAAGATTTAATGAATTTAGGGATAAAATTCTTCATGATTAATTTTTCAATGATCATAATATTTCAATCCTCAAGTTTAGTAATAGCTCAATTTTATGGAGTGGCCGAGGTAACACCTTATTATATTGCACAGCGATTATTTTCAGTTGTCATGTTAATTTTTACTATTGTTGCTGCTCCTTTTCAAGTAGCATTTACAGAAGCTTGGGTTAAAAAAGATATTGGTTGGGTGAAAGGAACGGTGAAAAATTTATTTAAGATTTGGATGGGGTTGGTGTTATTATCCATTGGCCTATATTTTATTTCAGATCCCTTTTTCAATTTCTGGATTGGTGAGGAGAAAATGAAAACAATAATAATTTCAAATCGTCTTAAAATATCGATGATTGTATCAGTACTATTGTTTTCTTTAGGAGGTGTTTTTAATATGTTTATAAACGGAGTTGCAAAAGTTTCTGTGCAAATGTATTCTCATTTAATTGGAGCTCTAATATTTATACCCATAACTTATTTCTTTATTAAATACCTTAACTGGGGAATTGAAAGTGTGGTTGTAGGGAGTATATTCGCCAATTTTTATTATCCAATAATTGCACCAATCCAATATTATAAAATCTTAACGAATAGGGCCAAAGGTATTTGGAACAAGTAATTTTGATCAAAATATGATTTCACATTTTAGAAATATATTAAATTTAAATGAAAAATTTGCCTATAGTATTTTAGGCAAGATTAGGCAATTTGTTTTACCCCTTTTTAATTATAATTTGGCTTATCAAGAAAGGAAAACTAAAGGTACGGTTATCGAGAACATTTCTTTATTTAAGTCAAACCTCAATAAATGTTTACCAGAGGTTACAGGTGATAAATTTATAAAGCTAATTTCAAGCATACAAAAAGAAGAATTATTAAAAGCCGCTGATAAGGCAGTTTCTCATGAATTTAATATTCTATCTACTAATGTTAAGTTTGATGAGAAAATTGATTGGAGTCTAGACTTTTCCTCTGGCTTTAAATGGCCTAAAGGAAAGTTGTATCTTAAATATAATCAAGTAAGTACGAGCGACAATGCCGATGTAAAATTCCCAAGAGAACTAAGTAGATGTCATCATTTTTTATATTTAGGACAAGCCTATTTAATTACTGGAGATCAAAAATACACTAAAGAATTTATTGAGCAAGTTAAGTCTTGGTTAGACGATAATCCCTATAAAAAATCAATCAACTGGTGTTGCTCCATGGATATTGGTATTAGAGCGGCAAATTGGATTTATGGATTGCGAATGTTTTTAAAGTCGCCATTAATTGATGACAATTTTCTTAGTGAAATTTTAACATCATTGTATTTACATGGAAGGTATATTTATGAAAACCCTGAAAAAAATAGAGCCTATAACCACAATCATTATTTAGCTGACTTAGCTGGTCAAATTTTATTAGGAGTTTTGTTTGAAAAAAGTGATTTAAAGGAAACAAGATTGTGGAGAGATAATGGTATTTATGAATTATATCGTGAAATAAGAATTCAAATATTACCTACAGGATTTACATATGAAAGGACAACTAATTATCACCGATTGGTTACTGAATTAATTGCATATACCTTAATCTTAATTAAAAATAATGAACTAGAAATTCCTCTTGATATTTCATTCAGAGTAAAGAAAATGTTTGAAGTTGTTCCTAATTATTTGTTTTTAGATGGAACTGCTCCGATAATAGGAGACCAAGATAATGGTCGATTTTTACCTTTTTATCCTTATAATATTAACTATCAAAGATATCTTTTAAATATTGGAGCTGTCTTATTTGATAATGAAAAGCTTAAATATTTTTCCTCTGATAACTTTATTGATATCTTGTTTTTATTTGGAGATAGAGGGTGTGAAAAGTTTAATAACTTAAATTCAGAAACGAATAAACTAAAATCAAAATCATTTTCAGATGCGGGTTTTTATACATTAAAATCAGATAAAGTAAATGTTTTCATTAACAATAGTGGTTTTAGCCATTATAACGAAGTTGTTGGGGTAGGTACCCACACACATTCCGATTTACTTTCTTTTGTTTATTCACTGGAAGGAGTACCTTTTTTAATTGATCCAGGAACGTATGTTTATTCATCTAATCCTAAAGAAAGGAAGAAGTTTAGGTCCACAGAGATGCATAATACAATTACTGTAGATGATTTTAATCAAAATGATATTGCTGAAAATGAACTTTGGAGCATGCGAAGAAATGTAATTCCCTCAGAAATATTGTGGGAAACTAATGAAAAAAAAGATATTTATGAAGGTACTCATACCGGGTATTTACGATTAGATGATCCAGTTAGGCACAGTAGGAGATTCGAATTCGATAAAACTACTAATAAATTACAGATTAGCGATAAAATTGAATGTGCTAATCATCATGAAATAAAATGTCATTTTCATTTTGATGAAGGAGTAACAGTTCAAGTTAAAGATAAGGAGGTTTATTGCAGAAAAAAATCAAAAGGAATAAAAATAAGCTTTAAGCTGCAGTATGAATATACATTAGAATTAAAGCAAGAATATATATCAAAAGCGTATAATTCACGTGTTTTGTCAAATTATATCGTATTATCTCTAAATACTAGAAAAAATATTGAGCTTTTAACTTTTATAGAAAATTATGAAAATAATTAAAAAGCTAGTGATTGGTTTAATAAATAGACTTAGTCGGGTATTACCCAGCTCTGCCAATAATAAACTATTTGCTAGAATGTCAAAAAAATTTCTTTTCGGAAGCACTTATGTGAAATTTACAAAGCAAGTTTCAAAATCTGAAAAATGGAACGAAATCGAGTTAGAAAAATATATAATTAAGCACTTCAATGAAATATTTCAGCATGCCAAAAAAATGAAATTTTATGAAGATAAATATCGGAAAGCTGGAGTCTATAATTTAGAAATCAAAAATTTAGATGACATAAGTAGAATTCCGCTCTTGGAAAAGAAAGAAATTCGAAAAAATATAGATTTGTTTAATGGTTATTTTAAACAGAACACCGGAGGAACTAGTGGAAATCCATTGATGTTATATTTAGATAAAAATGTTTGGGCTAGAGAATGGGCACATTATTATCATATTTGGAAGAAGTTCGGTTATAAAACGTCTGATACAAAATTTTTTTTTAGAGGGTTTAATTTGAAGGATAAATTTTTAAAATATGATATCGAACACAACCAATATATGGTAAATCTTTATTTAGATCCAGTAACATATATTGATGAGTTCTTTGAAGTTTTACTTTCTAGTAAATGTAAATATTTTCAAGGTTACCCTTCTGCGATTAGTGATTTTTTGCGAAAAATAGAAAGCAAAATTACCTTAGAGCAAAAGAACGTAATTAAAAATCAAGTAAAAATGTGTTTTTTTAATTCAGAATATCCAACACCTCAGATTATTAAATATTTAAAAGGAACTTGGGGTTTGGATTTTATGTCTTGTTATGGACATAGTGAAGTGTGCGTGCTTGCCGCTACTGAAAAAAATGACTTAAATTATTTTCCGCTTCATACTTATGCTTATGTTGAGGATGAAAATAATAAGTTAATAGGTACATCTTATCATAATTTTGATATGCCACTTATTAGATATGATACCGGAGATTTAATTCGAGGGGAAAAATTTTCTAATGGAATTTTAAAATCTTTTGAAGTTAAAGAAGGGAGAATAGGAGATTTTATATTTGATAAAAATAATAAGGCCGTTTCATTGACAGCAATTTTTTTTGGAAGACACCATAAAATTTTTAATTATATAGATCATATTCAGGTTTATCAAGAAAAAAATGGATTTGCTACGATGCTAATAACGCAAAATAAAATTAAGAACATGGATGCTTCTGAGTTAATGGAGTTATCCAATATAAATATTGAATTTAGTTTCAAGTATTTAAACGAAGCGGTAAAAACTAAAGCGGGTAAAGTGCCCCTTAAAGTTCTAAAATTACCATAACCAATTTATTTTTATAAACTATTAGTTCATCTTTCCAAAAAATGATTAGTAAAATAATAAGTGGAGTAGGTAAAAGAATACCAGATTTTATTAATAGAAAATTTGCCAAAATTCCATTTAAATTTAGACACGGGCAAAGTTATGTTGATTTTAAAAAACTAATACATGAAGCTTCATTTTGGAATGATGATGATATAGAAAAATTTGTAATTTTTCATTTTAATAAAATTTTTCAACATGCAAAAAAATTCAAATTTTATAAATCTAAATATGAAAAGGAAGGGGTTTACAATCTTAATATTAAAACGTTGGCGGATATTAAAAAGATTCCAATTGTAACAAGACAGGAATTAAGAGATAATATTGATCAGTTCGATGGACATTATTATGAAAAAACAGGAGGTACAAGCGGAAATCCATTGTTTTTATATTTAGATCAAAATGTTTGGGCTAGAGAATGGGCTCATTATCATAAAATTTGGAGTAAAGTAGATTTTAGTTATACAAATGCGAAGTTTGTCTTTAAACGAGAAAATAATAAAGATAAATTTATAAAATATGATTTTGAGAATAATGAATATATTATAAACACTTTTGAAATTACTGATAAAGACATAAAAAAATTCTTTAACGTTTTAATAAAAAAAGATATAAAGTACTTTCGAGGGTTTCCATCAACTATATATGATTTTTTGAGATTTTTAGAAAATAAAATTTCAGATACACAAAAGGCAACCATTACCAGATTGATAAAATGTTGTTTTTTTTCATCTGAATTACCATTACCACATATCATAAATTACATGAATAATTCTTGGAATATAGACTTTTTAGTTTGTTATGGGCATACTGAGGCTTGTGTTCTCGCAGCGGCTGGAGTTAATAATTTAAACTACATACCTGAGCATACTTATGGATACATAGAGGAAGAAAATGGGCAACTTCTAGGGACTTCCTATTATAATTATGGTATGCCACTCATTAGATATAGAACAGATGATTTAATTAGCGCACAAAAAAGTAAGAATGGGCTGGTTAAGTCATTTGAAATAGTACAAGGTCGAGTACTAGATTTTTTTTTTGATAGAAAGGGACTTAAGGTTTATTATCTAGATTTATTTTATGATACAGACGGAGAAATATTTAAGTATATTGATTATTTGCAATTTTTTCAAGAAAATAAAGGCCAAACAACATTGTTAATAAGTCAGAAGGTGTATAAAGAAATTGATGTACCATCATTATTAGAGTTCAAAAAATTTGATGTAGATTTTAAGATCATTTTTTTAAAAGAACCATTAAGAACAAAAAGAGGTAAGGTGCCATTAAGAGTTGATAAACTAGTTTACGATAACCTAAAAAATGAAATTATTAATGAACGAGGATAAAATTAAAAGATTTTATATCATGCCAGAAGTATGGGTAACTGTAACTCAATCACAAGTATTCAACTGGATTAAGTTAGTTAATGAGCAAGGTTTGTCTACAGATTGCATTTCCATAACTGATAAAAAAAACTCACAAGAAGATGTTCGTAAAATAGAGGAATCAATTCAGGGTAAATTTATACAGGTACATGATTTCAAAAGGCTTCTAGTTAGTGATATTTATACTTTTTTAGTTCTATTTAAATATTACCTGAAAAATGTTTTTAAATATGATAAAATTATTTTTCAAACTAGAATAGGTATTGGCACTTCGTATTTTATTTTGAATTGGCTACCTAAAGTAAAATTAATTTTTGAAGCCAGAGGTGCAGGAAATGAAGAAACAGCACATAGTAATGTAGGTAAAAAGAAAAACCTGAAAGCCAATATTAAAAATGCATTTTCAGAAAAAAATGAAAAGTATTTACTGACAAAATCCGACAAAATTATTTGTGTTTCAGAAGCTTTAAAAGACTACTACATAAACAAATTTAAAATGAAAAGGGATGTATTTACTGTATTTCCTGGTGCTGCTGATTCAGATTATTTTTATTATAATGAAACCTTAAGAACTCAGTTGAGGGCGGAATTAAGTTTGAATAACAAAGACGTGTTAGTAGTGTATTCTGGAAGGTTAGAAATGAAATGGGAAATTCCAGATAAAATTTTTGAATTTTTTGCCGATTTACATAAAAAGAATAACAACTTCAAACTACTGTTACTGACTCCTGATATTGATTTGGCCAAAGAGTTTATTGATAAGTTTGGTTTTAACAAAATTGTATATGTAAGAGAGTCTAGTTTTAAAGATGTTAATAAATATCTGAACGGATCGGATGTGGGATTACTTTTAAGGGAAAATATTGTTATGAATAATGTAGCTTCACCCACAAAATTTGCAGAATATCTTATGGCTGGTTTGCCCGTAATTATTAGTCATAGTATATTCGATTTTGCTAAAAATATTGATGACACAAAATTTGGCGTTGTAGTTAAAGGCTTGGATGAAATAATGGAAGATGAGTTAGTAAAGTTAAATAAATCGTTATTAGTCGATCGATTAAAAATATCAAATTGGGGCGCGAGTAATTTGTCAAAAGAAGTTTTTATTAAAAGGTATATACAAGTATTAAAAAATATTTAAGAAAATATGTTATTTAATTCAATTCACTTTCTGTATTTCTACATAATAGTATTGGTAATATATTTTATTACAAGTTATAAATACAGATGGATAATTCTTTTGTTATCAAGTTATTACTTTTATATGAATTGGAATGTAAATTATGTTTTCCTAATATTGTTTACTACTATAATTTCTTATGTAACTGCGATAAAAATTGAAAATTCATCAAATGCAACAACAAGGAAAATGTATTTGATGATATCTATAGTTACAAGCTTAGGAGTATTATTCTTTTATAAATATTTTAATTTTTTTGGTAGCTCAATAAATTCACTAATCTCCTATATAGATGCTGATGTGAAAATTCCCTATTTAAACTTTTTACTACCTGTAGGAATATCGTTTTACACTTTTCAAACTTTAAGTTATTCGATTGATGTATTTAATAATAAAATTAAAACCGAAAGACATTTTGGTATTTATGCGCTTTATGTGTCGTTTTTCCCACAATTAGTTGCAGGACCAATTGAAAGGAGTACACGCTTATTACCTCAATTTAGAGAAAGACACAAGATTAATTTAGACGATTTTGTAATTGGTTTAAAGTGGGTAATATTAGGTTTCTTTATGAAATTAGTCGTTGCTGATAGGTTATCACTGTATGTTGACTCAGTTTATAACAATGTTTATGAGCATACAGGAGCATCTTTTCTCATGGCAACCTTTCTATTTGCCTTTCAAATTTTTGGTGATTTTGCAGGATATTCAAGTATCGCAATTGGAGTTGCTAGAATAATGGGATACAAGTTAATGACCAATTTTAATAGACCTTACTTTGCTAGTTCAATTAGTGATTTTTGGCGAAGATGGCATATATCACTTTCAACTTGGTTTAGAGATTATTTTTATATACCAATGGGTGGGAGTAAAGTTAAAGTTTCAAGATGGTATCTGAACTTATTTTTAACGTTTTTAGTAAGTGGACTTTGGCATGGTGCTAATTGGACTTTTGTAGTATGGGGCGCTTTGCATGGTATTTATATTATGGCTGAAAATTTTTTTAAACTAGGAGGTAAAGAAAGGGCTTTGTCATTTTTTGAGCGGGTATTAAGAGGTTTTATTGTTTTTGTGTTAGCCGATTTTGCCTGGATTTTTTTTAGAGCAAATAATATTAATGAAGCCTTTTATATAGTAAAACATATTCTGAATATTAATACGAGCCTATTTCTTGAATCTAGAGTGTTTTTTTACGGTTTTATCGGATTAATTATTTTGCTCATAAACGATATAATTATCGAAAAAAGTCATAATTCTAGTATTTTAAATAACAAACTAACTATGAAAGTTGCAGCTTATTTCGCATTTTTAGTTTGTTTGATATTGTTTATTGGAGTTTTTAACGGAGGTCAGTTTATCTATTTTCAATTTTGATGAAAAAAAATAATTTAAAAAGCAGTATCCTTTTTATTAGTATCATAATAATTATTGATATTACAGTTGGAGTTGTTGGGAATAAGTATTTCAAATATATTTCCTTTGGATTTTATAGCAATGTAAATAATAGTATTAAAACGGAGGCTGAAATTTTGATTTTAGGTAGCTCAAGAGCTATGCATCATTACAACCCTGAAATAATCCACAAAGAAACAGGATTTAGTTGCTACAATGGTGGAACAGGCGGATATGGAATCTTTTTAGATTATGCAGTATTGGCTGAAAAGATTCGACAAAATAAAATACCAAAAATGGTAATTTTAGATATATCGCCTCACACATTGGTGATTTCAGAAAATTCATATTCCAAATTGGAAAAGTTATTACCATATTATAAGCAATATCCTTCATTTAAAGAAGTTATTACCTTAAATCCAAATTTCTCTAAATTGAGTCTTATGTCAAATTTATATATATATAACTCAACATTGTATGATTTTATAAAAAGTGACTTTAATCAAGAGTTTAAGGGAAATGGGTATATACCAATTAATGACGAATTGAATGAACAAACTTTTTCACATTTTTATTTAAAAGAAAATGAAAATTTTGACGAGAACAAAAGAAATTACCTTATAAAAATAATAAATGTTTGTAAAGAAAATAACATTAAGTTGATTGCTGCAGTTTCGCCAAATTATAAAAAGTTTGATTTAAAAAATAGAATCATCAATGAGTTAGGTGAAATTTTTAAAGAATATGAATCTGATTTTTATGATTATTCTGATTTTGATGAAGTATATAATAAATCAAATTATTTTAGAGATCAATTGCATATGAATTCTTTAGGATCAAATAAGTTTACAAATGCAATAGTAAATAAATTAAAACCAACTAATAACTAAAATTTATATAACCATTTTATGTGTGGTATTACAGGAAAAATATTTTTTGAAAAAGATCGAAAAGTTTCTTTAGATGAATTAAAGGGCATGACCAATGTAATTGCTCATCGAGGGCCAGATGATGTTGGATTCTATTTAAATGAGAATGTCGGTCTAGGATTTAGGAGGTTAAGTATAATTGATTTAAAAACAGGACACCAACCTTTGTCAAATTCCAATGAAACTCTATGGATTACCTTTAACGGGGAGATATATAATTATAAAGAGTTAAGGTCGGATTTGGAAAAAAAGGGATATCGATTTAAAACGAATACAGATACTGAAACAATTGTAAATTTGTATCAAGAGTATGGTGAGCACTGTGTTGATCATTTAAGAGGGATGTTTGCTTTTGTAATTTGGGATGATATTAAAAAACAACTTTTTGGTGCAAGAGATAGATTTGGTATTAAACCATTTCATTATTATATAGATAATGAAAAATTTGTATGGGGTTCTGAACTAAAATCTATTACTAAGTCTAATAATATTAAAAGGGAAGTTAATCTAGAGTCTTTGGATTATTATTTTACCTATGGATATACTCCTAGAGATCATTCCATTTATAATCAAATTGATAAGTTAAAACCCGGTCATTCTTTTATACTTAAACCTTTTGAAAAGGAAAAATTAACAATCTCTCAATATTGGCAAATAAACTTTGAACCAGACCATACTAAGTCTGAGGCCTATTGGAGAGAGGCAATTTATGAATGCCTAAACGAGTCTGTTAAAATGCGGATGATAAGTGATGTGCCTCTAGGTGCTTTTTTAAGTGGAGGAGTCGATTCAAGTACCGTAGTAGCTTTGATGAGTAAAAATTCGGATACTCCGATAAAAACCTTTTCTATAGGGTTTAAGGAAGAAAAGTATAATGAACTACAATATGCGCGGATGGTGGCGGAAAAATATAATACAGAGCATCATGAGTTTATCGTTGAACCAGAATCAATAGATTTATTGCCGAAACTAGTAGAAGCCTATGACGAACCATTTTCTGATAGTTCGGCAATTCCAACATACTATGTTTCCAAATTTACTAGAGAGCATGTAACAGTCGCTTTATCTGGCGACGGAGGTGATGAACTCTTTGCAGGATATGACGAATATTCTAAATTAGCCGCTTTGAATAATTCAATCTTTAATAATAAGGCTTCAAATAAACTCATTTTTAACCCAGTTAACAAACTAATTCCGGATCATTTTTTCGGAAAGGGTTTAAGCTATTATTTATCTAAGGATAAAAATAATATAGGGGCATATATATGTTCATGGAAAGATTATGAACGGGATGATGTATTTATACCAGAACTAAGAAAGAAACTGGAGAATAATTATGCAGAACATCAAAAAATTAATTTAATAACTGCTACTCAGGGGGATTTTATAAGTAAAATGCAAAAACTTGATATGCAAACTTATATGGTTGATGATATATTGACAAAAGTTGACAGGGCTTCGATGATGAATTCATTAGAAGTTAGAGTTCCGTTATTGGACCATAAATTTGCTGAGTTAAGTTTTAAGATTCCATCTAAATTCAAATTAAATGGAAAGCAAAAAAAATACATTCTAAAAGAGTCATTTAGGGAAATTTTACCGCCAGAAATTCTATCTCATAAAAAACAAGGTTTTGAAATGCCCTTGAATTTATGGTTTAAAGGAAGCCTTAAAGAGTATGCTTATGATGAATTATTAGGGAGTAAAAATTTATATCAGTACTTAGATAAAAAAAATATAAAGAAAATACTTGATAATCATCAAAAGGGCGTAAGAGATTATAGTCAAAAGATTTGGTCATTACTTTTTTTAAACGAATGGTTGAAGAAAAATTAAAATAAATGAAAATTTTATTTTTTATTGAAAGCCTCCATTCAGGAGGTAAAGAAAGGCGCTTAGTTGAACTTATTAAAGGTTTGTCAAGTGATAATTCCATTGAATTACACCTTGCTTTGACCAAAGAAGGAATTCATTATAATGATGTATTATCATATAATGTGAAAATTCATTACCTCTTGAGAAGAAAGTATAAAAAGGATCCTGTTGTTTTTTTTAAGTTTTACCAGCTTGTTAAAAGGCTGAAACCAGATGTGATTCATGTTTGGGGGAATATGGTCGCTATTTATGCTATACCTGCTAAAGCCTTTACTAATATACCAATGATTAATAACCAAATTTCGGATGCACCGACTAACTTCTCAAATTCAATTTTAAGTCATAAACTGAGTTTCCCATTTTCAAAAATTATTGTGGCCAATTCTTATGCGGGCCTTAAAGCATATAATGCCCCCTCTAAAAAATCTAAAGTTATTTATAACGGTTTTGATTTTAAAAGAGTGAGTAATCTAAAGGATAAAGACACTATAAAATTACAATTTGATATTAAAACAAAATATGTGGTTGGAATGGTAGCCTCATTTTCTGACAAAAAGGATTATGCTACTTATATAAAGGCGGCTAATATTGTTTTGTCAAAGAATCTTGATGTTACTTTTTTATGTATTGGAGCAGGTAATGATAATAAGTACAAAATGTTGGTTCATAAGGGTAATGAAAAAAAAGTATTATTTTTAGGAAGACAAATTAACGTAGAAAGTATTATGAATGTCTGTGATATAGGTGTATTATCAACTTATACTGAAGGAATATCAAATTCTTTAATGGAGTTTTGTGCGCTTAGTAAACCTGTGATTACCAACTATGGTGGAGGCAATATAGAATTGGTTGATAGTGAAGAAATGGGTTATCTTATTCGTCAAAAATCCCCTTTAGAGTTGGCAGAAAAAATTGAAATCTTACTTTTGGATTCGAATAAAAGAATCCGTTTTGGTAAAAATGCAAAAGAAAAAATTGTTAATACATTTTCCATAGATAAAATGATAAATGATTTTAAATCAACTTATTTAGAAAGTATTTAATTTCAATTATGGATGTAAATTCATTAAATAGCAAAAAATTAAGAATAGGTGTAATAATAAATGATGAGATGGTTTCATCTTGGGCATTATTGATGTTAGAAAAGATCAAAAATGACCCGAGAAATGATATTGTTATTGCCGTAAAGAATAAAGTACAAATAAAAAATAAATTGGTGTATAAGCTGTACGAAAAACTTGACACCAAATTTTTTAAAGTAGAATCTAATGCCTTAGATTTAGCCGACATAAAGAAGCTTATAGATGTTGAAATCTTGGACATTAACCACTTGGACAAAATAGCAAGTTATAAAATTGATATTTTTATCAACCTCTGTTTTAATATTCCAGATAGCTCTATTTTTAACTTATCTAAGTATGGTGTTTGGTCGTATCATATTGGCAATTTAGATTTGATTGGTTTTGGTTATTTCCAATTTTTTAGAGATGTTGTAAGTAGAAGAGGTTTAATTGAAATATCTTTAATACAATTATTGGAAACAGAAATTAAAGTAATTGATTATTCTTCAACGACATCCGATAAAATTAGTGTTAACCGATGCAGAAATTCCTGTCTGTGGAAAGTAAGTTCAATTATCCCAAGGGCATTGGATAATTTTAATGAAACGGGGGAGGATTTGTTTTTTTTGAATAAAAGCGTATTGGATAAAAATCCGAACGATTATTTGAAAAATAATTCACTACCAAATAACTTCACTATTTTATTGATGCTTGTTAAGTTTAAGTGGAAAAGATTTTCAAATATAATTCGAAATTTCATTTATTTTGACCAGTGGGTGCTGCTCTTTACTCTTGAAGAAAACAACCCTTTATCGAATTATAAAATAATACTACCTCCAAAAGATCGATTTTGGGCAGATCCACATGTTATAAGAAAGGAAGGAATATATTACATTTTTATTGAAGAATTAATATATAAGGAAAATAAAGGTTTCATTTCTGTAATAGAAATGGATAGTAAAGGAAATTATACAGAACCTGTAATAGTATTAGAAAAGGATTATCATTTATCATTCCCATTTATTATTGAAGATGATGGAGAGATATATATGATACCCGAATCAAAACAAAATAACAATATACAATTGTATAAATGTATAGATTTTCCATTCAAATGGCAGTTAGAAACAGTTTTAGTAGATAATATTAGAGCTGTTGACACGGTAATAACAAAAAAGGATAATAAATATTGGATGTTTACTAATATGGCTGAGGTAAAGGGTAGTTCATATGATGATGAACTTTACTTATTCTCATCAGATAAACTAATTTCTAATAACTGGATTCCACACCGTGAAAATCCAATATCATCCGATGTTAGAAACGCGAGAATGGCTGGAAGTATCTTCTTTGAAAATAATAAAAGGTATAGACCATCACAAAATTGTTCTAATCATTATGGATATGGTATGAATATTAATGAAATAAATGAAATCACTAATGAAAAGTACCAAGAAAAAATTATAAAATCTATAATTCCAAACTGGGATAAAAACATAACATCTACTCATTCAATTAGCTGTGTTGATGATTTAACAATTATTGACGCAGAGCTAAAAAGAAAAAAATGAAAATACTAATTGTTGCAAGTGGTAATTCCAATGCGCTGAATCCATTTATAGCTGATCAAATGGCGGCCTTAATGAAAGAACATGTTGTTATGGATTATTTCCTTATTAAAGGGAGTGGAGTATCAGGATATCTAAGTAATTATAAAGCATTGTTAAAGAAAATAAAAGAATATAATCCTGATATTCTACATGCACACTATGGTTTAAGTGGGTTGTTTGCAAGTTTACAACGAAAAAAGCCTGTTATAACTACGTTTCATGGTTGTGATGTTAATGTACCTAAGCTGAGGGCAATTTCATTCTTAGCGGATAAGTTGAGTGCTAAATCTATTTTTATCTCAACTAAATTGGCAAACAAATTAAATAAAAAAGACCCCACCGTAATACCTTGTGGAATCGATTTAGATGTGTTTTATCCAATGGATAAAAATAGCGCCCGAGAAAAACTCAACCTTTCTAAATCAAAAAAATATATACTTTTTTCATCAGCATTTTCAAATCATGTAAAGAATTTCCCTCTCGCGCAAGAAGCTGTTTCCATGACTGGTAACAAGAACCTTGAAATTTTAGAATTAAAAGGATATAATAGAGAAGAAGTCGCTTTGCTAATGAATGCTGTTGATTTAGTTCTTTTAACTTCATTAAGGGAAGGATCTCCTCAGTTTATTAAAGAAGCAATGAGTTGCAATACACCAATTGTTTCAGTGGATGTGGGTGACGTTAAGGATGTTATAAGTACTACCAAAGGGTGTTATATCGCTGAAAATAATTCGGAAGACATTTCGTTTAAAATAGAAAAGGCCTTGGAACTTGAAGAAGTTACAAAGGGTAGAGAAAATATTCAACAATTTGATAATAAGATAATAGCAAAAGACATTATTGCTATTTATAACTCAATTATATAATTAATAAATATGTGTGGAATTTCTGGAATAGTGAATTTTAATGAGAAATCGGTGAAGGAGGATGAAATTAAGGTAATGATGCAGAAAATGAAGCACCGTGGACCTGATGATGAAGGAATTTTTATTGATGATACTGTTGGATTAGGTTTTGTTAGATTAAGTATTTTGGATTTAAGCTTAGCGGGGCATCAGCCAATGTTTAGTGCAGACAAAAAATATGTAATTATTTTTAACGGTGAAGTTTATAACTATATTGAAATACGAGAAGAATTAAAGGATAAATATCAGTTTAAAACAAGTACTGATACCGAAGTGATACTTACCGCTTATCAGGAATGGGGAGAAGATTGTCTTGATAAATTTAATGGGATGTTCTCTATAGTTATTTATAATATAGAAACAAAAGAATTATTTGCAGCTAGAGATCGGTTTGGTATTAAACCTTTTTACTATTATCAACAAGAAGATAAATTTATTTTCGCTTCTGAAATTAAATCGATTCTTCCATTGATGGATAATAGAAAAGCAAATGATCAAATTATTTATGATTATCTATTATTCAATAGAACAGACCATAAAGAAGAAACTTTTTTTGAAGGGGTACGGAAATTACAGCACGGATCCTGGATTAAAATAAAGAATAGTTCAGTGAAAACCCATAGGTGGTATAACTTGGCCGATAAGATTGTAGATAAAAAAATAACACCAGAAGAGTATAGAAATCTATTTAAAGAATCGTTAAAGTTAAGGTTGAGAGCAGATGTACCTATTGGTGTATCTTTAAGTGGAGGAATTGATTCATCTTCTATCGTTGCGTCATTGATTAATGATTTTAAACTTAATGAATTAAATACTTTTTCTGCTGTATTTGGTAAGGATGAACCAACAGATGAAAGTGAGTTTATTGATGAATTTCGTAAAATAGTAAAGAATATGAACTTTACATCACCAGATGCGGATTCGTTTTATAATGATTTTGAAAAGTTTATTGATGCGCATAACGAACCGGTACCAGATACAGGCCCATATGCACAATTTAAGGTTATGGAGCTTGCTTCAGAATTTGTAACGGTAACTCTTGACGGTCAAGGAGCAGATGAACAATTAGCTGGATATCATTATTTTTTTGGTAGCTATTATATTGAATTAATAAGAAAAATGAAACTTTTAAAATTTATCAGTGAGAACATTCAATTTTTTAAAAAACACAAATCAATAGACGCTTTAAAATATTTCACCTATTATATTTTACCTTCGAAATTTCAAAAGAGAATAAATAGCCAAAAATTCCCTTCAATTAATAAAGCTTTTTATGAAACGAATAAAGAGAGAGATGAAATTAACAGTATGCTTTATAACCCCAAAAGTTTAAATGAATCGCTACTGCAACATTTTGAATATAAATTAGAACATTTGTTGAGATGGGAAGATTTAAATTCAATGCATTTTTCAATTGAATCAAGAGTTCCATTTTTGGACCATAGGCTCGTAGAGGCTACTTTGTCCTCACCATCTAATATGAAAATTAATAGTGGCGAGACAAAACACATATTGAGGGAAGCTTTAAAAGATATTTTACCACAAAAAATTACAAAAAGAAAAGATAAAAAAGGGTTTACTAACCCAAGAGCTAAATGGTTCAGATCAGAAAAATTTAAAAATTATATATTTGAATTAATAAATTCTGATAGTTTTAAAGACAGAGGGTATTTTAACGTAGAAATCGCCAATGCTCAATATAATAGACACCTTGATGGATCGGTAGATGTTTCTAAAGAAATTTGGAAATGGATTAACCTAGAGTTATGGTTCCGTAAATTTGTTGATTAGTTAATAAATTTGAAAATTATGAGTTTTACAATTAGAAAGATTACAATTGACGATTTTGAAGAAGCTTCATCTATTTTTGAATTTGATAATAGTGTTGAAGAACTAAAATGGTTATTTCAAAATCCCGATGATGAAAATGACTATAATGCTATGGTGGCAATAGATAATAATAATGAAATAATTGGCGTTTTAGGCTATTTTTTGTCAGATTATAGGAACAAAGATCAAAAAATTTCAGTTGTAATACCCATGAATTGGATAGTGAAAACTGGTTATAAAGGTTTTGCAGGCATCTCATTGTTTAAAAAAGTTACGAATATTAGGGATACTTCTATAGCAATATGGGGTACGGATGTTGTAAAAAAATTATACCCAATGTTTAAGTTTAAACATGTAATAGATAGCGATATTTTTTATAAAATAATTAAACCTAGACGCTATTTTAAAATTTTAAAAAGGAAAAATATATTAAAAAAAATAGGTGTATTTCTATTTTTAATACCTAGTTATTTCAATAAACCTTTAAAGAGAAATTTATATTCTGATGTAAAATTAGTTCCGTATACTTTTGATAATTTTATTCAAGAAAAAGCAAGCTTTAATACAATTAAGAAAGTGATTAATAAGAATTATGTGGATTGGATGTTAAAATGCCCTAGTGTTGACTCATTTGCTTTTGTGGTTCAAAGAGAAGAAGAAATATTTGGGATTTGTGTTTTATATATTAAAAGAATTAAAAATACATATATCGGACGGATAGTACATTTACCTGAGTTGGGAGTGGATGTAAAATTGTGGTATAGTGTGATTAATGAATGTGTTAATTTTCTGAAAAGTAAAGGCTGTTGTTTTATTTCTGCTGTTGGAATTGATGAAGTAGAAGAGGAAGGGATTACCAAATCAGGGTTTACAAAGTTTCATGTTCACAGAGAACCTATATACGTTAAAAATGAAAATGACACTTTCAATTCAATGTCTTTTAGTAAATGGAGCTTTCAATATTCAGATGGTGAAATTATGTTGAGGAATTTTTAACTATAAAAATCGATAAAAGGGATTGTAAAAAGATGCTAAAAAAAATATATATTATATTAGCCACTCTAATATAATTTGAAGATACCAAATTAGTAATTAAATAAATAGTAATGGAAAAAATTGCAAGTATTAAAGAAGAAGTTAAAAAACATATTGTTGAAGCAGCATTAATTGATGCTGACAAACTAGACGACAATACACTTATTTTTGACGCTGGATTATTAGATTCAATGGGATTACTTTTTCTAATTGAATTTTTAAAAGAAACCTATAATGTTGAAGTGAGTGATGATGAATTAAATCCTAAAAATTTTGAATCTATTAACAATATAGTTTCATTTGTTTCTGCCAAATTAGAAAATTAATTTTTTTAATATAATAGTTTAGATATCTATACTAAATATGTGTGGAATTACAGGTTTTTATAAACACAAGGCAAATGATGACTTAAAGGTTGATGTGCTCACCAGAATGCTTACAAGAATAAAGCATCGAGGCCCCGATCAAAGTGGAATTTATTTATCCAAAAAGATTGCTTTGGGTAGTGTTAGATTGAGTATTATTGATTTAAGTACAGGTACGATGCCGCTATCCAACTCGGATAATTCATTGTGGATTGTCTTTAATGGTGAGATTTTCAATTATATAGAGCTCAGAGAGGAACTAATAATTAAGAATCATGTATTCAAGACAAATAGCGATACTGAAGTAATTGTTCATTTATATGAAGAATATGGGCCAGAATTTGTGAATAAATTGAATGGGCAATTTGCAATTGCTATTTGGGATAAAAACAAAGAAGAACTCTTTTTAGCAAGAGATAGAGTGGGGATTCGACCCTTGTTTTATTCTGAGGTGGATGGTGCTTTTGTCTTTGCTTCAGAAATGAAAGCGATGCTAGAGTTTCCAAATTTAACATTTGAAATGGCTCCTAAAAACCTTTCTGAATACTTTACTTTTTGGACAGCCATTTCACCAAATACGGCTTTTAAGGGAATATATGAACTTCCTGCTGGTAATTATATGACCATCAGTAGTAGAGGTAAAAAAATATGCCCATATTGGTCACTTCCAATTCAGAAGCCAAGCCAATATAAATACACAAATGCTGAAGAAGCTGCAGAAAAATTTGAAGAGTTATTCGAAGATGCTGTTAAATTAAGATTACGGGCAGATGTGCAAGTAGCGGCATATTTAAGCGGTGGACTTGATTCTAGTGTCACAACGTCATTTATAAAGAAAATATCTCCAAAGAATCTACAAACATTTTCAATCGGTTTTTCTGAAAAAGATTATGACGAATCCAGCTACCAAGACATTGCTGCCAAATATTTTAATACGCAACATTCAAGTATTACTTGTAACCCTGACGAGATAGCAACTGTTTTTAAGGAGGTTGTGTGGCATTCTGAAGCACCACTTCTCAGAACATCTCCAGCGCCAATGAGTTTGTTAGCTAAAAGTGTGAGAGAACAAGGTATAAAAGTAGTTATTACAGGAGAAGGTGCAGATGAGCTATTAGGAGGTTATAATATTTTTAAAGAAACAAAAGTTAGGCACTTTTGGGCGAAAGATCCAAACTCGAAATACCGCCCCTTATTATTAAAAAAGCTGTATCCTTACTTGCCACAAATGAAAAACGCAAGTAGCAATGTGCTAAAAATGTTTTTCGGTTATAAATTAAGTGAAACATCATCACCCGTTTACTCACACTTGATTAGGTGGAATAATACTTCTAAAATAAATAATTATTTATCTCAAGAGTATAAGAGAGTAATTAATAATTATGACCCGGTAAAGCAGGTTGAGAAAGAGTTAGAAAGTAAATTGAGTGAATATGATTACCTTTCTAAAGCTCAGTGGATTGAGATAAACTTTTTTATGTCGGGTTATTTATTATCTTCTCAAGGAGATCGAATGGGAATGGCAAATTCTATTGAAGGAAGATACCCATTTTTAGATCATCGTATAATTGAGTTTTGTATGCAATTGAGCCCGGATTTAAAACTTAATGGTCTGAATGAAAAGTACTTATTAAAAAAAATGATTCAGGGAAAAATACCTGAGTCAATTTTAAACAGATCTAAACAAGCATACAGAGCACCTATTAAAAGTACATTTATTTCAGAAAAAATACCTCCTTATTTAACCGAAATGCTATCTGAGAAAGAAATTACTAAGGCTGGTATTTTCAATGTTGTTTATGTAAACCAGTTACTGAACAAAATGAAAACTAAAAATCAAGTTTCTGAGATTGATAATATGGCTTTAACAGGAATTTTATCAACCCAAATATTAAATGATTTATTTGTTAATAAATCAATGCCAAAACTAACCCAAAAGGAACTAGTTAAATGCACTAAAATTATTAAAGATTATTAAACTTAAAAAAAATTGTTATGAGTTCTACACGTAAACCTTTTTCAAAAGATATTTTACATATCGAAAATATTGACAATGTGTGCAATGAGATTATTGAAAAGTTAAAAATTGATGTTACTAAAAAATTACAAAGAAGAGGTGCCGTAATTGGCATTAGTGGAGGTATTGATTCCTCGGTCTGTATGGCCTTATCTGCTAAGGCATTTGGACCAAATAAAGTTACAGCTATAATGCTGCCAGAACAAGACTCAAGTGATGACAGTAAAATGTTAGCGGAAAAATTAGCCGCAAAATTTGGAGTAACAAATACCTTGGTTGAAAATATTACCAATGCTTTAGATGGTTTTGGTTGTTATAAAAGAAGAGATGAAGCTATTGCACGGGTAATTACTGATTTTGATGAAAAGGTGGATAAAGCTAAAATAGAGATCAAGCAAAATGTAGCCTCTAATTTACCTCCTGTTTTTTCAGTTACCGTTATAAAACCAAATGGTGATGTTGTTAGTAAAATGTTACCTGTGATGGAATATTTGCAAATTGTGGCTTCAACCAATTTTAAACAACGGAGCAGAATGTCTATGCTCTATTATCATGCTGAAAGATTGCATTGTGCGGTAATCGGTACACCTAATAAACACGAGGTTGAACAAGGTTTTTTTGTTAAATATGGAGATGGAGGTGCAGATGTCATGCCAATTGGTCATTTGTATAAAACACAAGTATATCAATTAGCCAGACACTTAGGTGTTCCTCAAGAGATAATTGATCGTACTCCTACAACAGATACATATACTGCAGAGCAAACTCAAGAAGATTTCTTTTATCAAATGCCTTTTATAGAGATGGATTTAATATGGTATGGTTGGGAAAATGGATATTCAGCAGCAGAAGTTGGTAAGGTAATGGATAAAACAGTGGAAGATGTGCAAAACATCTATAAAAATTTTGAAAGAAAGAAAAAAACTACAGAGTATTTAAGGATGAAACCGATATTCTAAATAATATTATGTTTAAACATTATGAATGTTTTTGATTATTTTTTTGAAACTAATCACGATTTAGACAAAGATTTTGTTTTAGGTACTAAAGAGGTCATTTCATATAAAGATTTATATAATAATAGCCTGAAAATAGCTTCATTTTTAAATGAAACCATAGGTGAAAATAAAAATGTTCTTTTAGTTAGTCCCAATTCAATTTTTTTTATAACGGCTTATTTAGGGATTTTAAAATCTGGAAATGTATGTATTCCGTTAAATTTTACAATTGAACAATCTAATCTTGAATTTATTTCTAAGACAACCGAAACTAGTACTGTTTTTGTTGCGAAGAATATTCAAAATAAATTGACGTTTGAGGAGTCCTCCCTTTTAATTAATGAAGATTTTTTAAATGAGATAATTACCACTGGAAATTTGAAAAATTTCGGAAGCATGTTTGATAAGAACAGGCTAGCAGAAATTATTTTCACGTCTGGTTCAACAGGTGAGCCAAAAGGGGTAATGATAAGTCATAATAATATTATAGCCAATACAAACGCTATAATAGAATATTTAAAACTTAGTTCGAAAGATATCATTAGTATTGTTTTACCATTCTTTTATTGCTATGGACTGTCATTGTTGCATACTCATTTGAGAATTGGTGGCTCAATCGTACTAAATAATAGCTTTATTTTTTTAGGTGCCGTAATTGATGATTTAAAGAATTATAAATGTACAGGATTTGCCGGTGTACCAAGTCATTTTCAAATTTTACTAAAGAAATCAAAAACATTTAAAACTACAAAATTCCCAGACTTAAGATATGTTACTCAAGCTGGAGGAAAGTTGCATAATGTTTTTATTGAAGAATATGTCGATACGTTTCCAGAAATAGATTTTTATGTTATGTATGGTCAAACGGAAGCAACAGCAAGGTTGTCTTATTTGCACCCAGAACTCATTAAGAAGAAAATTGGCTCTATAGGGAAAGGAATTCCGGGGGTAGAATTAAGAGTTGTTGACTCTAAAGATAAGCAAGTAGCTGCCAATATTGAAGGTGAGTTGATTGCAAAGGGAGAGAACATTATGCTTGGTTATTTTAAAGATCGTGAAGAAACAGACAATATTCTTAAGAACGGATGGTTATATACAGGAGATATAGCAAAAACCGATGATGAAGGTTATTATTATTTAGTTGCGCGTAAAAAGGAGATAATTAAGGTTGGAGGTAAAAGAGTCAGCCCAAAAGAAATCGAAGACGTTATACTGATGCACACTGATGTAATTGATTGTACGGTATCTGGAATTAATGATGAACTTTTAGGAGAGGCCATTAAAGCGACTGTCGTTACTAATAATATTAGTAATCAGCTATTTTTGAAAGAGAGTATTTTAAGGTTATGTAAGGAAAAATTATCGTCGTATAAAATCCCTACTCAGTTTGAATTTATAACTGAACTAAAAACAAAATTGACAGGAAAAAAATAAGTATGAATTGTTAAATGAGAAAGAAACCATAAATGAAATTTATTAAAAATAATGATATACTTATAGATAAATGGTCGAATTTAATATCTGCAAGTAAACAATCATCTCCCTTTCAAACAATTGAATTTTATAATTTTTATAATACAACTGAAAATTTATCGGCTGATGTTTTTGCTATAGAAGATAATAATGTGTATCAATCGTTAGCAGTTGTAACTGTTCAGAAAGAAACAGGATTTAAAAGTTACTTTTCAAGAAGGGCAATTATTTATGGAGGAATTGTTTTAGAAAATGATGGTGGCACGGTTTATCTGGATGAGTTACTCAAAAACATTATTTCCTATTATAAGGGTAAGGCAATCTTTGTTGAAATTAGAAACAACTTTGATTATGGCTTTTCAAAACAAATATTTGAGAAAAATAATTGGATGTATGAAGAGCATTTAAATGTTCAATTAAACTTAGAAGAAACAAACCTAGAAGAGCTTGTTTCTAAAATGAAATACAATAGACGTAGAGAAATTAGGCTTTCGTTAAAAGAAGGGGCAATTGTGAGGCCTGCCGAAAGTGTTGATGAAGTTAATCAGCTATACATTATTTTAGAAGATATGTATGCTGAGAGAGTTAAGCTTCCGTTACACCCTTGTACCTTTTTTATCAATTTATTCAAAAGTGAAATAGGAAAGATTTTTGTTGTAATTCATGAGAATAAAATTATTGGAGGATCTTTTTGTGTTTACCAAAATAAAATGACTTTGAATACATTGTATTATACAGGGTTGCGAAATTATCATAAGAAAATTTTCCCTACCCATTTGGCCATTTATGGTGCCTTAGATTTTGCATTGGAGAATAATTTAAAAATTTTAGATTTCATGGGGGCAGGTAAGCCCGGAGTTGATTATGGAGTTAGAGATTATAAATTACAATTTGGAGGTGATTTAGTTGAATATGGGCGATTTACATATGTACTTAACTCATTGTTATTTAAAGTGGGAACTTTTGGCCTTAATTTGATTAAAAAATTTAAATGATAATTCAATATTAGAACTAAATTTAAACTTACTCTTTGAAAACTATGAATATAATTTTTGATATTTCACATCCTGCACATATTAATCTCTTTAAGCATTCAATTTATTATTACCAAAAGCAAAAAAAGTATAATGTTTATGTTACTTGTTTAAGAAGAGGTAAGTTACCTCTTATTGCAAAAGAGGAATTGAAAGGAGTAAATTTAACCTTTGTAGGAAGACACAGAGGGACAACCTTGTCTATAATTTTTGAGGCTAATATCAGAAAATTTATCGAGCTATTATTTTTTGTTATAAAGCATAAAATTAAATTTGGAGTTAGTGCAGGAAGTATTCCTCTAGGGGCTGCTTTAAAATTAATAGGTAGAAATAATATACAGTTTGATGATGATCCCGAAAGGTCAAAAAATGTGTTTTTAGAAAAACTTACGGCTGATGTTGTTTTTACCCCACCAATTCTGACGGAATCTAAAAAAATAGTCAATTTCAATGCATTAAAAGAATGGGCTTATCTTTCTCCAAAATATTTTTCACCAAACATAATTGCATTAGATAAACTCAATTTAAAACCAAAAGAATACATTTTTGCTAGAGAAGTTTCAACAGGTAGTTTGAATTATAGTAATCAAAAACCAGGTGAAATATTGAGTTTTTCAGATAAGATGCCAAAAAACATGAAAGTAATCCTTTCGTTAGAGGATAAAAATTTGGCTGAATTTTATCCTAAAGATTGGATAATACTAAAGGAGCCAATTACAGACATTCATTCTCTTATTTATTATAGCTTTGCATTAATTTCTTCTGGAGATAGCATGGCTAGAGAAGGTGCGCAATTAGGCGTTCCAAGTATTTATTGTGGTTTTAGAGATATGAAAGCAAATAAAATTCTTGTTGAACAGCAGATGCTATTTGAAATGAAACCTGACGAAGTTTGTGAAATGATTGATGATTTAATGACAAAAAAAATAGAAGTTACCGATCAAGATATATTTAGAAAAGAGTTAGAAACAAAATGGGATGATCTAACACAATTAATAATTTCGAAAGTTAAAAGTTATGAAAAGTAATAAAAGAATTTCAATATTTGGTTTAGGGTATGTAGGATGTGTGAGTTTGGGTTGTTTGGCTCAGAACGGACATAGCGTAATTGGCGTTGATGTTAGTTCGAATAAAGTGGAATTAATAAATAGCGGCAGACCAACTATTATTGAAAAAGATATAGACACTATTATTCAAGAGCAATTTAATAAGAAAATGATCAGTGCTACAGTTGATTATAAAAAAGCTGTAAGAGAGACCGATATTTCAATTATATGTGTAGGAACGCCATCAACTAAAGAAGGACATTTAAACCTTAATTATATTTATAAAGTGGCCAGTGAAATTGCGGAAGCAATAAAAGAAAAAGATAGTTTTCATGTTATTGCTATACGAAGTACCGTGTTGCCAGGTACTAATTTGAAAATAGGAACTATTATCGAAGAAGTTTCTGGTAAAAAAAGAAATGTTGATTTCGGTGTTGTGTCAAACCCTGAATTTTTAAGAGAAGGATCTGCTGTCTCGGATTATTACAATCCTGCTTTAACTATTATTGGAAGTGATAATGAAATGGCATTAGAGATAATGTCACAAGCCTATGAAAAAATCAATGCACCTACTTATAAAGTAAATATTAATGAGGCAGAGATAATTAAATACGTAAATAATGCCTTTCATGCATTGAAAATTTCTTTTGCAAATGAAGTAGGTAATATTTGTAAAGAATTAGATATAGACGCTCGTAATGTAATGGATTTATTTTGTAAAGATGATCAACTTAATATATCACCATACTATTTTAAACCTGGGTTTGCGTATGGAGGGTCTTGTTTGCCTAAAGATTTAAAAGGTCTTAGAACATTATCTCATGATAATTACATTACATCACCTGTTATTGAATCTATAGAAAGCTCTAATAATAATCAAAAAAGAATAGCCATAAGCTTAATAGAAGGTTATAACAGAAGAGATATAGGTATACTAGGTTTAAGTTTTAAAGCTGGAACTGATGACCTGAGATACAGTCCGATGGTTGAGGTGGCAGAGTATTTTTTGGGTAAAGGGTATCAGTTGAATATTTTTGATAAGAATGTAAGTTTATCAAAATTATCAGGAACGAACAAAGAATATATTGATAGACATATACCGCATTTATCTGAATTGCTTTCTGAAAATATTGACAAGGTTGTAGCTAGTTCAAATTTATTGATTATAACACATAAAATCAAGGGTATAGATAAAATAATTGAGGAAAATAAAGAGAAACAATTTATAGATTTAGTCGGTGCCTACGATGGGAAACAAGATAATTATGAAGGAATTTGTTGGTAATTAAATATGGATTTTACAGTAAAAAAATACAGACAGCTTTTGTCGGCCTTAATAGGGCAAGGATATCAATTTCAAACTTTTAATGAATTTATAGTATCTCCAAAAGAGAAAAGTATTATTCTTAGACATGATGTTGATTTATTACCGAATAATTCTTTGGCATTTGCGAAGATACAGGCTGAAAACAATGTGAAAGCTGTATATTATTTCAGAGCGGTACCAGAAAGTTGGGATGTTAATGTTATTAAAGAAATTGCTGAATTAGGACATGAGATAGGTTATCATTATGAGTGTTTAACAACGTGTAATGGTAACATGAAAAAGGGAATTGATGATTTTGATAAGAATTTAACTGCCTTGCGTAAATTGGCACCTGTTAGCACCATATGTATGCACGGAAGCCCTATGTCTAAATATGATTCAAAAGACCTTTGGAAACAGTATAATTATAAAGATTATGGAATAATAGGAGAACCCTATTTTGATATAGATTTTAAAGAGGTATTCTATATTACTGATACCGGTAGAAAGTGGGATGGAGATAAGGTTAGCGTTCGAGATAGAGTTAATTCTGGTTTTGACCTTTCTTTTCATACAACACAGCAAATTATTGAATCTGCGGCCCAAAATAAACTTCCAAATAAAATGATGTTTACGTTTCATCCACAACGTTGGAATGATAATACTTTTATGTGGTTAAAAGAATATATACTACAAAACATTAAAAATACTATCAAGAAATTATTTTTTGTAAAAAAGCACGATTAGATTCTAGTCAAAAAGGTGTTTTGTTGCAAAAAAGTCACCATTTGTTAAAATATACATGGTATTTGTTTTTTTTTATCTAAGTACGATTTTTTTTGAATAAAAAGTTGTATGTTTGTATCGCTATAAAAAAGAATCCCCCATGATGTCATCCCCTAAAAGACATTTGTTTAGAACGATTGTAGTCACAGATTGTGTTTCATTTTTAGAAATGAAATTAATATCGGTGACATTTTCTTGTTTTAATAATTTTAGGTACTTGTCACATTTGAGAACGCGTATAAAACGTCCCGATTCTCGTAAGGAAAATTCCTTTATAGTAAATTTAATTAATCATTAAAAATTATTTATTGCTATGAAAGAATTTTTAAATGACACTTTAGTACTTGATGAATACTCTGCAGATGATCTTAGAAAAACAGAAGATTATTTGCTTGAAAAGGAGCATCAAACCTTGAGCCATCAAAAGGAAAAAAAATCTAATTTTTTTGAAAAGAAATTAAGAATAATTAAAAGACCTTCAGAATTTTCTTCGTTAGAGAGGATCAAGATTGTTGTTGACGGACTTATTGGAGATGTTAGTGAAAAAGAAATATGTCGAAATCAAGGTATCTCTTTAAAAGTATATTTAGAATGGAAGAATAGTTTTTTAAAGTCATTTAAGAAATATTCTGAAATAGAAATACTACAAAAGGCCCTAACTTCAAAGAATAGAGATTCAGTTATTAAAGAACTGGGTGATGATGCTTATCGTTTTTATGAAAAGTTCTTAAATGTTTCTTCTACTTGGAATTTGGTGATTCCTAAAGATAAATTATTGTCTAATTATGACGATTTCAGTAATGTTAAAAACATTATTTTACTAGATAAAATAAATAATTTTAGACAGATTAATAAGCAACTTGAAGAAGTTAATGTGAAAATTCCAGATGGAGGAATTCTAATGGGAAGTTTTGAAACATTTTCGTCAAGATCAAAAAGACGAAACTCAGTTATAAACAGAATACCTGTTTTGAAACAGTGTTATGCTGGACTTGATTTCGTGTTTAATAGAGTATTCCCTAAGTTACCTTATGTTAAAAAAGTCTATTTTAATTTTACAAAAGGTAAAGACAGATTGTTATCTAAAGCGGAAGCATTAGGACGATTAGTATCTTGTGGTTTTGATATTCTTGATTACCAGGAAATAAATGGGATTCATTATTTTGCCTCGATTAAAATTAAGGCTCCTGCATATAATATGAACCCTAGTTATGGGCCATTATTCAAAATGCAACGAGTTGGTAAAGGAGGTAAGATGATTGGGGTGTATAAGTTTAGAACGATGCATCCATATTCAGAATATTTACAAGACTATATTCTTAAATTAAATGGTTATGCTGAATCAGGAAAGCCAGCAAATGATTTTAGATTAGTACCTTGGGGTAAATTTTTACGCCGCTATTGGTTAGATGAATTACCTCAATTAATTAATGTATTAAAGGGAGAGTTGAAATTAGTAGGTGTTAGACCTGTTTCTAAAACTTATTTTGACAGTATCCCAACAGATATTCAAGAATTAAGATTGACACAAAAACCGGGATGTGTACCTCCTTATGTATCTTTAAACAGAAAGAGTTCTGTAGAAAGTGTTTTAGAATCTGAAAAAGAATATTTACAAGAAAAAATAAGAAATCCTTATTTTACAGATGTTAAATTTTTCTTTAATGCAATTTTTAATATTTTCTTTAAAGGAAAAAGAAGTGCTTAAGTTCACTTATTACTAATATAAAAAAAGTCCAGTAAATTATTTTACTGGACTTTTTTTATGCTTAATATATTTTATATAACATTAAATAGATCTTATGAACTTAATCCTTTTACAAAATCGGTTATATTTTATCTACGCGATATGAAGTTTTAAAAATAGCGGCCAAATTAAATTCTATTTACCACTTTAATTTATAGAATCATGAGACTTTAATAAAATTTTGATAGGTAACTTTTATATTCAAAACAAAATATCAGAATGAATATAGATGTAAAGAACACGGAATTACAACCATTATGTATACTAACAAGTAAGAGTTGGTGGGTCTAAAGAAAATTACTATTAAATAAAAAATTCCAATAATTAATATTACTGGAATTTTTTACATGTAAAATTTGTCTAGTTAATATTAAGAATTTATTTTTTTCCACCAAGGTTTCTTTGAGTTTTCATAGTCAACTCCATAACCATATCCATAACCATAACCGTGAGACTTTTTATGATCAATACCATTTACTAAAATATTCATATTAGGTATTTTTTTCTCATTGTATAGTGTTTTAACATACTTTAGAGCTCTATGATCAATAAAATTAGCCCTTACAACGTATATAAAGGCATCAGCATGCTTACTAATCAATAAAGTGTCAGTCACCATACTATAGGCGGCTGTATCAACAATAATATAGTCGTAATTGGCCTTAACAGATTCGAATAACTCTTTTACTCTAGGGCTCAACAATAATTCAGCGGGATTGGGAGCTAAATCACCAGACGTAATAATACTCAAATTTTCTATATTAGAAACACTAGTAGTGATATCTTCAATTAGAACTTCTGAATCAATAATATAGTTTGTAATTCCTTGTTTACTTTTAATTCCTAAATATGGTTTAATATTAGGAGCTCTAATATCCAGACCTAATAGCAAAGTGTTATGGCCAGCATGTGCTAGGGCTGTAGCAAGGTTTGATGCCACAAGTGATTTACCTTCGTGTGCAATAGTTGAAGTTATAAAGAATGTTTTTCCTATATTTTTTTCAATACCATTATTTGGTAAAATAAAACCAAGGTTCGTTCTTAAAATTCTAAAGGCTTCAGCAATACTTGAATAATCTTTCTTTTTAATTAAATAATTGCCTTTAGATTCTATTTTTGGAATATCTCCAATCACAGGTATATTTAGGATTCTTTCAACGTCTTCTCGTGTATGAATTCTTCTATCTAATAAATCAGAAATGTATATAATGCTAAAAGGAATTAACATTGCTATTATGAAAAACATAATATATGTCATCATCTTTTTTGGTGCAATTGTATTTGGAGAAACAGCTGGGCTATCAATTATTTTGGCATTAGGATCAACTACCCCTAAAGTTATGGCAGTTTCTTCTCTTTTTTGTAATAAATATAAATATAATGCTTCTTTAATTCCTTGTTGCCGTTGTACATCTCTTATTTGTCTTTCTTGTTTTGGCGCAGAATATAATCTTGAATTAATTCTAGCATCTTGTTCACTCAAAGCTTCAATGGAAATTTTTTGAGAAGATTCTAGGTTGCTCAACCCTTGATCTATATTCGATTTTAAGCTGATTAGTTGCTCATTAAGATTTACTACAATTGGGTTTTTATCTGTTGAATTTTCTAAAAATTTCTTTTTTTGTAACATCAACTCATTATACTTATCTATCGTTGATGATACATAGTTGTCATTAACCCCTACGTCAACAGGAATGATGTCGTCATTGTCTTTAGAAATTACAAATTCTTTAACAGATTTAATTTGTTGTAGTTGCATACTTGCTTGTACAATTTGGTTTTCTATTGCCTGTCCAGATTGTAAGTTTATTCCTGTATTATTGGTTGCTGCATAACGTGTTTTAATCGATTCAGCCGATAGATCCACTTCTAATAATTGTCCAGATATTATTTCCAGTCGTTTATCCACAAAATCCGAGGTGCTTTTCGTTATCTCTTCTTTTAAGCGTATAGCTCGGTCATTATACTTTACAACAAGTTCATTTAAAAAATCTTCGGCCTTTAATTTATGAGAATTGCTAACTTTCAAACTTAAAATACTTGAAAACTCCGATTTTGGTTCAATTGTAATTCTTTTTGCATAACTAGTTGCTAATCCTTTAATAGGCAGAATAGTTACTAGAATATCTTCACCTACTAAATCCTCTACCTTTAAAGCTGGGTTTGGTGTAATAATAATTTCCCCAAAACTTGTCTTAACTTTTTTACCAAAATCATAACTTTTTTCAATAAAATTTTCTTTATCTAAAAAAGTGAAATTATTCACAGAATTTATGACAATATTAAATTTGGAGAACGTTTTATAAAGCACAGAATCGGTCATTATAAAATTAATTTCTATTGGGGCATTTTTATAGCGCTCTCTTTCATAATACTCTGTTTCAAATGAAAGATTATCATCCAAAAATTCACTAATGTAATTTTTGTCGGTGTAAAACTGAATATTAAACTTGAGTGATTTTACAACTTCAGAGATTAAATCTTTTGAAATCAACACCTCTATTTCATCTTCAACATTTTGGTTAGAAGTGGCTACACCTAAGTCTTTAAAAACAGACAAAGTAGACGCATCGCTTCCATTTTCACTTTTTATTTTTATGGTAGCTTCAGCTACGTAGATTTTTCTCTCAAAATTTAAATATAAAAAAGCCAATGCAATACTTATAAATACGGACAATAGGAACCATTTCCAATATCTGAGATATTTTTCAATTATTTCCCTTAAATCAATATTGCCGTCAGCGATATTTATCCATTGCCCATTTGTTTTCTTTTCAAACTCCATCTACTTTTTTATATGATATGTTATGTGACTATCTTGTTATACTAATAATTAAGGCTACAACTGTAACTAATGTTGAAACGACTCCTAATGTTGTTGCAGTATTTGGCCCAACCGAAGATGATTTTATTCGAGAATTATTTGGTTCAACATATATAACATCATTTTGGGTGAGATAATACACAGGTGAACTAAAAATATCTGCCGAAGTTAAATTTACAGTATAAGGCGTTTTTTTACCATCTATTTCCCGTATCACTTTGATATTGTTTCTCGAAGCTTGTATTGTCAAATCACCAGCTAAACCTAACGCTTCAAGAATGGTAATACGCTCATTGGTAATGGTAAAAACACCAGGATTGCTTACTTCACCAATCACAGTAACTTTAAAGTTGACAATTCTTAAATTGACAATGGGATTTTTCACATATTCGTTCGTAAGTTCCCTAATCATAGTTGTCGCCTCCGCTCGTGTTTTTCCAGCCAGTTTTAATTGACCCAAAACTGGAAATTCGATATTCCCATCTGCGTCTACTAAATAAGTTTGTTGTGTTGATCTTCCAATATCCCCATTTGCTCCTACAAAAGATATGGCAGGTAAATTAAAGGGTCGAGCCAGATCTTGGTCCAAGGCAGTAACAATGATCGTTAATTGGTCATCAGGACGTATAAGAGGGTTGTAGTTTATGATAGATTTACTGCTTCCTAGGTTATCTATATTTTGAAAGTAAACAATGTCCTGCCTAGAACCACAAGAGGATAGTATAACCGACAACATTAACAGAAGAAAACACGTAGAATTAAATTTAAATAGATTCTTTTTCATTTTGAAAATTTTTATACGAATTTAAGTATTTTTATTTTAACGATTAATAATTTTTTGATCCAAATAAAACAATAAAATCATTTAAAAGACAAGATAGTAATTTAAAAGTTTGCCTTTTTAAAATTGACAAATAAAGATTGTTTAATTAAAATTAGCTGAAGGGTTTGTTATTTTACTGACATAACTTAAAGGTATGTTTACCTCTATAATATTTGACAAAGCAATAATCCTTACAATTATCCTATATTTTCCTTTAGCTTTAACACATTCAGCTATAAGGCCTTTTAATACACCATTTTCTACCATCACGATTTCGCCTTTTTTTAGATTTTTATTTTCAGTTGTTAGAATCTTTTCTGGGGCATTTAATAATATCTTCAAATTTTCAATTTCATAATCTTGTACAATTGCAGGTTTGCCTAAATGCTTTAGCACTGAAATTACACCATGAAATCGTAGAGATTCTTTTAAATCGGCTTCATTTGCTTTTATAAAAATGTATGAAGGGATTAATGGAGTTTGTACTTTCTTTTTTCGATCGCTCCATTGCTTTAATGTTGTTACTAATGGTAAATAAGTAATGTAGTCTTGTTCAGTAAGTTGTTGGTTTAATTTTTTTTCAAATCTTGGACGCGTGTATATTGCATACCAATGAGGGTTCGATTTTGGTAAAGGTTCAATCATTTTTCCAATTAATATATGAAACTTAAATAAGTCAATCTACAGAAAGGTTCATAGATGTACAAATATAGTATTTTTCTTGTGTTTAGAAGGAGACATATCATTTACTAATTTGGTTTTTTAAATAAGTGATATATGTAGCAATAGTTACTTTTTAATAGTATTTTGACAATTAATACCAATTTAAGTTTAGAGGAATTATAAACTTTAAATGAATCTACTTATCATGAAATTTTTGCGTGATATTTTATAGCCAATATGGTTTTTTATAGAACTTATTATAGCAGGTGGTTATTAATTTTCTCATACGCAATTCCTAGTTTTATTTTGTTAAAATAATTTAATTAATAATGTTCACGATATCTATAAACATTGTTAATTTGTATTGATTTAACCATCCTATAAATACTGTTTATTTTTAATTTAAATTATTACTTTAATGAATAAAATATTGAAAATATTAATTTTAGTTCTACTTCTAAAAACACCTTATATATTTGGTCAGAACCTTCCAATAAAGGTAGCGAATGGAGATGTTTCATTGAGAAAATTGATAGATACTCCAATGCAACAAAAGCTAGAGAATGTACTCAATGCTAAGAAAAAATGGAAAGAATTAATTGATCAAAAAAGAATGGCGGTCGGCCTTGTTGACTTGTCTAATGTAGATAATATACGATTTGCTAGAGTTAATGGCAATCATATGATGTACGCCGCAAGTTTGCCAAAAATCGCCGTTTTATTAGCCGCAATGGACGCCATAGAAAAGAAGGAATTGACTGAAACTACTGAGGTAAAGAAAGATATGAAGTTAATGATTAGTAAGTCGAATAATCAAGCAACTACAAGAATGATTGATCGATTGGGCTATCAAAAGATTGAAGACGTTCTAAAAAGTGAAAAATATAATTTGTATAATGAAGAATATGGAGGAGGCTTATGGGTTGGTAAAAGATATGCATCAGGTGGTGGTAAAACAAATCGAGAACCTTTGAAAAACTTAAGCCATGCCGCAACAGTTTCGCAAGTATGCCGTTTTTATTATTTATTGGCGCAAGGAAAATTAGTAAATGAACAACGCTCAAAACAAATGTTGAATATTATGGAAGATCCTGCTTTACACCATAAGTTTGTTAGTGTTCTCGATAAAATTGCACCAAATGCCAGATTGTTTCGAAAATCGGGATCTTGGAGGACATTTCATTCGGATTCTGTACTCGTATGGGGGTCGCCAGATAGAAGATATATTTTGGTTGCTTTAATTGACGACCCTAATGGCGAGCAAATTATAAGAAACCTCGTAATACCCATCGAAAAAGTTTTGAGCAATAAATAATTCGTTGGTTTTATTTTTTTTAATTAATTAACGCCCATCTAAAATGGATTTAAAAACTATTTTAAAAAATTATATTTTTAAAATATTTGAACTCAAAGAAGGTGAATTAAATAAATCGGCATTATTATTTACCTACATATTTTTGATAATCACCACTTTAATGATTGTCAAGCCCACTATAAATTCGCTGTTTTTATCAGAATTACAAGCGAAGGCGTTGCCTTTAGGTTATATTTTAACAGCTTTAATTGCCGTCATTGGTTCTTATTTTTATAATAAAGCTTTAGAAAGAAGAGCACTGAACAAGATTATTGAGGAAACATTAATAATTTCTATTATTTCATTGGTCATTTTTGGTATAGGATTTAGGTTTTCTATCGCAAAAGGATTGGTACTTTACATCCCCTATATATGGGTTGCTATATTTGGACTATTAACGGCTTCTCAATTTTGGATTCTTACAAATTTGGTTTACAATATTAGAGAGGCAAAGAGAGCTTTTGGCTTTATTGGATCTGGAGCAATAGCAGGTGGAATTTTCGGAGGTTATTTAACTTCACTACTCACACGTTTTATTGAAGCCGAATATTTACTATTTATCGCTGCGTTTTTATTGTTTTTTTGTATTCCGATTGCAAGAGTTGTTTGGAAAAGAGAAGTAGTAAAGTTAAGTGATTTTCAAATTGTAATAAGAATAGAAAAAGACGCTAAAAACCCGATAGGTCTTATTAAACAATCGAAATTACTACTTCTAATAGCAATCGTTACTGGATTGAGTGTTCTGGTGGCAAAATTGGTCGATTATCAGTATAGTGAGTATGCTTCAAGATTGATAGAAGACCCAGAAGAATTGGCATCTTTTTTTGGATTTTGGTTTTCAAATTTAAGTATTGTGGCATTTTTAATTCAATTATTTCTTACAAAGAGAATCGTTGGAATGTTTGGTGTTGGAAAATCATTACTATGGTTACCATCTGGTATTTTAATAGGTGCTGTCATTCTATTAATACTACCACAATTATGGGTTGTTATTTTTATAAAAATTTTTGACGGTAGTTTAAAGCAATCCGTGAATAAATCGGCCACAGAGCTTTTGTCTTTGCCTATTCCTATTACTATTAAAAAGAAAACAAAAACTTTTATTGATGTCGTTGTTGATAGTATTGCAACAGGTTTGGCGGGATTAATTTTAATATTTTTTATAAACGGATTGAAAATTTCTGGAACCTATGTTAGTTTAATTATTATAGTATTAATTTCTATATGGATCTATTTTATATTTCAATTGCGAATAGAATATATTAATTCATTTAAGAATATTTTCCTTAAAGATTATAATCCTAAGAAAAAGGAACTAAAAACTGAGATTCCAATTACTTCAATTATAGGTTCTGTTAAAAAAGTGCTCACTAATGGTACAGAGGAACAAATTTTGTATATGCTTCATAAAACACTAGAAGTAAAAGATGAACGTTTTTTTAAAGAAATAAAAGGCTTATTAAATCACCCTTCTGTAAAAGTAAAGAAAGAAGCCATTGAGAATTTATATGCGTTAAATTCAGAAAATTTATGCACCATAATTGAACCAATGGTTCAAAATCCAAACCAAGAAATAACTACTGCTGCTTTTCGCTATTTATTAAAGAATTACAAAAAGGATACAGTACAATTATTTGATAAGTACTTGAATAGTACAGACACTACCATTTCAAATGCGGCATTAATTGGACTTTCTTTAGAATTAAGAAATAACCAGAAATTGCAAGAAGCATTTAGTTTAAATTTAAGAATTGAAAAAGCACTTAAACTATGCGCTGAGCCAATAGCGATAGAAGATAAAAGAAATAAAATTATAGCAGTTTTACAAGCGATTGGCAATGCAAAATTAAAGAGGCACTATTCCATATTAAGTCAACACTTGACAAATGAAGATCCAAAAATTCTAGTTGCTGCAATAAGCAGTGCTGCCGCAACTTTAGATGCTGAATTTATAAAACCCTTAATGAAATTTTTACCAAAAAGGGATTTTCGAGAAGAAGCAAAGTCTGCTTTATTTAGCTATGGAGAACTAATTATAAACAGGTTAGTTTTAGCAATTAAAAATGGAAATATAAGTTCCGAAGAAGGTCAGTATCTACCGAGTGTAATTGAACGTTTTCAATCTCAAAAAGCAATTAAGGCATTGATAAAATTAACAGATAAAACGGAACATCATGTTAAAATTGAGGCAATCGAGTCGTTGAGAAGGTTAAAATGGAATCAGCAACATTTGAAAATTAATGACCATCTTATTATAGAAAGAATATTAGATGAGTGTGAACTGTACCAAAATACCTTAGCCGTTTTACATTCTCAAATAGTACTACAGTATAAAGAACTTGGTAGCGTAGGAGGAACCCAGAATGAAATTGAGGCTAGAAATGGATTGATTAGTTTGCTAGAAAACAGGCTAGATAGGCAGCTTAGAAGAATTTTTAAGTTCTTAGGTATGAAATATCCACCAAACGAAATTGATCCTATTTTAGAAGTTATTCTTACAGGTAAAAATGAACAACAAGTTCATGCCATTGAATTTTTAGACAATATTCTTAATATCAATTTAAAGAATATCTTGATTCCAATTATTGAATCCGCAATGATGGACAATTCGTCCAAAGAGGTTTTGAAAATTATTGGTAAGGAAAAGCTTTCAGAATATCAATGTTTTGAAAATATTTTGAAAGGGAACGATGCCAAATTAAAATTTGCAGTATTGTATCTCATTGAGCAAGAAAGAGATAGTAAATACATTCCACTATTAGAATCTTCGACTGGCATGGAAGATTCAAAAATAAAAATTGCTCGAAATAAAGTCATCGAAATAATTAAATTAAAGCATTAATTTTTTATTGCTTTGTCAATACTGCTCGCTAAAAACATATGATCACTAGCGGAATTTTTTCGCAATACATTGGTCATTAAACAAACCATGTAATTGGTCCCATCAGGATGTTCTACAATAGCGACAGAATTCATAAAATTATCAACGTTTCCTTTATATTTTCCACACGCTTCTCCTTTAGATCGATCGCATTTATACAAGCTTCCAGATTTGAAATAAACGGCGGCTTCTCTTAATTGAGGCGCTTGAGCATATCGTATTCTTCGATCAGTCATATACATCAAACGTTTGATCTCTAAACTCGAGTTTTCATCTACAATTTTACCTTGTTCTAAATGTAACATCCATTTCATTAAACCCAATGGAGAACCAATACTTCCACCTTTACCACTAATATATTGATTTGCACCTCTGGTAAAAAAGGCACCTAAACGCCATTCGTCAGATGTAATTCCTAGGTTTCTCAACGGTAAATTCACAACATCATTACCTAAATCGGTTAAAGTTTTCTTTACCGTATTTTTAAAATAATCATTGGCTTCTAACTCAGTTAATGTTGGATAATCATTTCCGAACGCTGCCATCAATAATACTTCCCTCCACAAAACACTAGCTGCGCCGTTGTTGCTTACAGAAAGCATATGGTCAGCCCATTCGTATAAAGTAAATACATCACTCGCTACTACTTGACGTTTTACTAATTTGTTGGTTTCCGTATTAAAAAAAGGTACTGTATGTTCATCGGTTAGAGCCCAATTACCAGCTCGAACCGATTTGTTTTTTAATAATTCCGTTCGTTTTTCCCAAGAATTAGGATATATTTTTGCAAGCTGATCAAACAAACCAGTAATTACTGCCAATTTCCCTACACTTCCAGGTTGATAACCGCGTGTTTCATTTTGCTGTGCGTATCTTAAATTTGCAGGGTCTGTAATATCCAATACAGTTACGGAATAACTTTTATCTAACTTCGGAAATAGAGCGTTTATCTTTTTTTGTAATTCGCCATTCTGAACTAAAATTGTGGAAGCGCTATCTTTTTTTCGTGATATCAGATTCAATTTGATATCTTTTATTGATTTGAATGCGCCAGGAGGTAAATCAGCGGATGGCAAATCTCCTGCTATAGATAATTGTAATCGTTTTAATCTTTTAATACCCGTAGTTTGATATCCGTCAATAGGATAATTTACCGGTATGGTAAATGCCATACAAAAAATGGCTAAAACAATTATTTTCACAGATTTTGACATTTTCTATAATTTAGTTGAAAGTAAAAGTTGTTTTTTAGTATCAATTTTGGGGGTAATAGACTCTAAGTATCCTGAACCCAATGCTTTTTTATTTTCGACAAATGGGCGTATTTGAAATAACCATAACTTATCATTTTTAAACCCGAATTCTATATCATAGGCACCCTTGTAATGAGACTTGGTTTTTTTTGCCAATGTTTTCCGAATTTTCTCAGCTAATTCACTAATATCACTAAAATTTTTACTGTTCAAAATTGGTTTTTCAAAGGTCGCTATTTTTTTTCCAGTGCCTCCGGTACTAGGTAGCGTATTGTAATACGCCTCGCGAGCAGGCGAAATTAACTGATTAGCCCCAGATTCTTTAATTAAATATGACTCAGCGGCTTGACCATCAACGGCACCGCCAGCTCCACGACTAAAAGCAATTGTTAAATCCGTTTCATTGCCCGAAGAAATACCTTTAGTGATCATGACACCAGAATAGTCCACATCAACAGAAGGGATCACTAAGATAGAGGGGAAAACATTTTCTGGATTTGATAAATATTTCTGTCTCCATTTAAAACTTCGTTCTGTATATGGAGACGCCCAGACATCTTTGATACCTTGTATAATTTTATCTTGATCTAATACATTGAAAATTGTTAAATTCAATCCTGCTCCTGTAAAGTCTTTAAGGTCTTCCATATTAGTGTCACTCCTTAAAAATACGGGCACTTGACCAATGTCTTTTCCTAAGATTGTTTTAAAGGAATTTGTAAGTTCTTTTAAAAAGGCCTGTTTTATTGGCATTATTTTTATCGCTGCACGCAAAGTCTCTAGTTCTCGTAATTGATAGTTTTCAACTTCGCTTTCTGAAATTCCTTGATTTCGTTTTGCATCGGCTTCTTTAAACATCGCATTTAAAAATTGCCAATAGGTTTTATTTTGATTTGGCATGGGTTGATCCATGTGATTTCTAAAAATCCCAAAAGGGATTACAAATCCTTCAACAACCTTATCTGGAAACAATTCTTTTAATTGTCCTAAATTGGCAGCTTTTGGGCCACAGAGTTTACCTGAATCTTCGGAATTTACATCTTTAAGATTTAAAATTGAATTTTGATCTAAGCGGATTTCGTCAATTGGAACAGTAATTTTTTCTTCTTTACGGATTTTTACTGCAAATAGGGCTCTTTCTTCTTCAGCCATATCAGCTTCAAGTTTTATAATAACATTTCCTTTGTTTGATACTGCATAAAATACTTTTTTTCCACTAAATTTTTCAAGATCCCGTAAATTTTCATCTGACAAAACAGTATTTGGAATTCCTAAATTTCTTGCTAATAACTGTACGTGAGATACCAAATTACCTTCAGCAACCGTTGCAATACCGGCCACTGGTTTTAAATCTGCAGGAGCTCTCTCAAAAATGTAAATTTTATCACCAGAAACATTAATATCGTCTGGCGAACCACTAACAACAACTAATTCACCAAAAGCATAGCCAGGGTTTAATCCGCGAAAAGTACTTTGATTATTTAAATTGAGCACTTTATTTGTCAAAGCGGATTCTTTAGCTATAAATGTACCTAATTCACCAACGCTTTTACCAAGTTGCAAGGCAACAGAAGCGCGAATACGATCATCTATAAAGCTGTAAGACTTTGGCTCGAAAGCGGTATATATATTTACAATGTCTTGATAATTTGCTTTTACCATGGCAGTACTCCACTCCACAACACTTCTAGCAGTTTCTAATTTCTCTGTAAGTTGAGCCAAAGTTAATTGCGTTGTAGAGGTAGTGTTTATAATTGATTCTATTTTATTCCATTCCCATAATTCTATCATTCCTGTTCCTGCAGCGGCAGCACTCAGCGCATAAATTTTTTGCAATTGCTCATCAATGGTAATTGGATTCCATAATGCGGCTTCTTTAAAAATGACTGTTTCTAATTGATTCGTTAATTCTAATAACTGAAGCCTTTGAATGGTACTTTTTTGAACAAGTAACTGCTTTCTTATTTCTAAGAGAACTTTTGATGTTTCGATCGTTAAGCTAGATGGATTTGTATTATTGGTATTTTTATTAATGTACGTTTTGATTAAAAGCGTTAATGGTGCGTTGGGTGTTAACTTGTTTAATTGACCATTAAGACTATTTAAGTTAACAGGTTGATGAAATTTTTTCATTGTACCAATTAACGCATCCATTTTTTTTGATAGTGTTATTGGAAGCTTGGATGCCTGATCTTTTTTAAATTCAACCACCTTTTCAATATCATTGGCTTCAGGATTGCTGTGAATTTTCACTCTCAAATCCATGAATTTAGAAAACTGGTCAGAAATCACTTTAGATTGTGCTCGCATTAATTGTGAAATATCATCATCGCCTTTGTGCGGAATATCCTTTAGAGATTGCAGGACCAAATAAAACTCTTTTTCAAGAACGTCATCTTTAGTTAAGAGCCATTTATAAAATTGAACACCCCATTCTTCTTCATCTTCAACTTGAATAGCTCCTCTGTAGAATTGTCCTTTTTGATTGACCCAACCATTGTCTATTCTCCCAAGATATTTACCCAGTTGATACTGTTTTAAACGAGAGTGATTGTTTATAGCATCCCAAAAGGCAATTTTATCAGTATAAGCCAATATCTGACCTAAAAAAACATGATTGCTTTTACTTAATGCAATAACATCGTCTTTATAACTTGCGTGTTGAATACCTCCAATAGCCTCGGAGCATGGCTCTTGTGGCTGCTTAATAGAGCCATCATTACAAAACCATCTTATGTTTTTGTAAGTTCCTCGAACATCGTTTTTATACGTACTAATTTGCTTGGCAATTTTATCCTTATCTAAGGTTGATTGCCCGTTAATTAAGTTTAAACTAGTAAAGTAAATAATTAAGAAAAAAACGCTTAAACAAAGTTTATTCATAGTGTGTTTTATTAAGCTATAGTGAAATGAATTATCCTATCAAATGTAATTGATTTATCGATTCGATTTAATTTACAGATAAAAATTTATAATACTATTTGTTGAATACTTTTGCACGCTAATTATCCATATTTATTAAGACGCTATTGAATAGAATTATAATCCAATTTGCGTAAAAAAAGTGTCGTTTTTTGTTCTCTTTTAGGTGTTTCTATCTTATGCTTTTGGATAAAATATTCTGATATAAACACTTCAGGTTTATATAAAAAAGTATTTGACACTTAATGAGAGTCCGATCATAAATTGTGGTACTATGGTTTAATAATTTGGAACAGAAGTGTTAATCAATGAGCTTAGCAACAGCTATATTGCAGCCAATTTAGTTCACAATCGGCTAAATTTAAGTACCTTAGTAATAATGAATTGAGTGAGATGAAAAAGCACATCACTATAGTATTCTTATTAAATATTTCTTTGTTGTTTGCGCAGTCAAAGATTGACAGTCTACAATTGGAATTTAATCGAGCAGCGACAGATTCAACCAAAATAAAAACGCTTCATGAACTGTTTAATGATTATAAATCAACTTCAAGAGAAAAAGCAACAACAAGTATCTTACATGCAATTGAACTAGCTAAAAAGGTCAATGCTCATGAATTATTGGCAAAAAGCTACAACAAATACGGTCGGTATTTGAGGGATCAATCTTTAAATGATTCAGCTATTAGCACTTACAAAAAAAGTATTAATCTCAGTGAAAAGTACAGTCTTCATCTAGATTTAGCCGAGGCAGGTCTAGGACTTGGTTATTGCTATCTACGTAGAGGAGACTATAAAAATGCACTCACCAATTTTCAAAATAGCCTCAAAGTGTCTATCGACTATAATTATGATATCGTTGCAGCCAAAACATATAGCGCAGTGGGGGATGTCTACAGTCAAATGAGAGAATATTCAAAGGGCATGGAAAATTATCTCCTATCCGTAAAAAAATCTAAAGAGATTGGAGACCTAAGGAGTACCAGTGTCACGCTTTCTAATATAGGGATGCTTTTTATAAAAATGGAAAATTATGAAAGTGCAACCAATTATTTACAAGAAAGCGATAGTCTATTTAAAATCCTTAAAGATGAAAATGGAAGAGCTTATGTTTTATATACCCTCGGACAAATTAACATGGAAACTGGAGATTATCCTAAAGCACTCGAGTTTAGCAAGGAGGCCTTAGTGAAATACGAGCAGATGGGGCGTAAAAATGAAGCAGGCCATCTTCAATATAATATAGGCACTATCTACTGGAGACAAAAAAAGTATAGTCACGCACTTGCCTCTTTTAATAGTAGGCTGGGGATAGTACATCAAATAAAAGACTCTGTCAGTATGTCTTCAACCTATAAAGCTATAGGAGATTGTTATCTGATGCTCAAAGAAATCAATAAAGCGAAATCTAATTATCAACATGCCTTAGACATTGCATTAGCATTGAAAAATGATATGCGAGCAATGGAAATTTACAATGAACTTTCAAATACTTATGTATATGAAAAAAATTATAAAAAAGCGTATGAAAATGAAATTGCCTATAAAGAATTGCGAAATCGAATGTTCGAAAAGAATAAAACAGATTTAGCCACTGACATAGAAGCAAAATATCAAAATGAACAAAAAGAGAAGGAAATAACGTTTCTTTCAACTGAAAAGGACCTTCAAGCATTACAATTAGAGAAAAGAGTTAATGAGAGAAATGTAATAATTGCCTTTGCTGGATTATTATTAATTTTAGGAGTGCTGGCCTATAATCAGTATAGAATCAAGCAAAAAGCCAACAGAAAACTTCAAGAATTAGATCGTTTAAAATCCAATTTTTTTGCAAATATTTCTCATGAGTTTAGAACGCCCTTGACCCTTATAAAAGGTCCAATAGAGCAATTAGAACAAAATCCGAATGAAAAATTAAGTCTTGATTCTATAAAAATGATTAGACGAAATACCAATCGGGTTCTTAATCTGGTAAATCAACTATTAGATTTATCGAAAATTGACGAGGGGAATTTACATTTAGAACCTACAGAGATTGATGTTTATAAAAGTTTGAGGGCTGCAACATCTTCTTTTAATTCCCTGGCAGCACAACGGCATATTGATTATGTAGTTAGAATTCCACAAACGGTGCTTTGGGCTTCTTTCGATAGAGATAAATTAGATAAAATAGTGTATAACCTATTGAGTAATGCTTTTAAATTTAGTCAAGATCATTCAAAAATATCTATTGATGTGATACATAATAAATTAGGTTTACAAATTCAAGTATCAGATTCGGGAAAAGGAATACCAACTGATAAGCTTCCGTATATATTTGATCGGTTCTATCAGGCAGATGGAGGTTCAACTAAAGAGCATGACGGTTCAGGTATTGGACTTTCACTTTCTAAGGAATTGGTAGAATTAATGGATGGAACAATTACGGTGGCAAGTGAACTCAATAAAGGGTCATTCTTTACCGTAGTATTACCCATTCAAGAAATTAAAATGGGAGGGATAAAAAGTAAAGAACCAATCCTCGATATTAATGAAAATAGGGTCAAACAAGAGACCTATACCCTTACGAGAATGGATGAAAGAAATGTAGCTCATATTTTACTAGTTGAAGACAATAAGGATATGAGGCATTTCATTAAGGAGCAGCTCTTTGATAATTACAAGATTACAGAAGCGACAAATGGTGAGGAAGCTTATAAAAAAGCTATTGCACTTCCTCCTGACCTTATTATTAGTGATTTAATGATGCCGAAAATGGACGGTATTGAACTTTGTAAAATGCTAAAAACAAATGTTAACACAAGTCATATTCCTATTATCATGTTAACGGCTAAAGCAGGTTTAGAGAATAAAATTGAGGGCCTTGAAACAGGTGCAGACGACTATCTGGTAAAACCTTTTGAGGTGAATGAATTAGTTGTACGTGTCAAAAACTTAATTGGTCAACGTAAAAAATTAAGAGAATTGTTTAGCACTAAAAACTCTTCAGTCGACCCTAAAAAAGTTACGGTAACTTCCATCGATCAAATTTTTTTAGAAGACATCCTAAATTTACTCGAAGATCAATATGCAGAATCTGATTTTGGTGTACCTCAGATGCAGGTGGCATTAGCTATGAGTAAAACGCAATTGCACAGAAAACTAAAAGCGTTAACCAACGAGGCTCCAGGTGAGTTAATTAGAAACTTCCGTTTAAAAAAAGCGGCGCATCTGATAGTTCATAAAGCAGATAGTGTGACTCAAATTGCCTATATGGTTGGATTTAATAACCTATCTTATTTTGCCAAATGCTTTAAAGAGTTATATGGAATGACACCTTCTTCATATTCCGAATCATCAAATACTATCGAGTAAACCCTTCATAATTCGATAACAACCTAATTTTATACTTATTTGATACTATGCTGTTAGTATCTGGGACAACACCGTTAGTACTAAATTATTAACTGTAATACATTTGACTTTAGATAAATCAATTATAAACATTTTAATAACTAAAGCTATGGATTTACTAATGAATGACAAGAGACTTACAGTAGTCAAAGTGATGCAAAATTTATTTGTAGTTACCTTATTATTAATTGTTGTAACCGCTTGTAGTAGCGATGATGACAATGATAGTCAAACCACTATTTTCACCAATGGTTCCATGCAAGAATTAAGAGCATTTTATAATGATGGTTTTGTAGATGCTTTGGTGAACCTTGGATTTACTTTTAATCTTGGAAATACACCACCAAATATTGAAGGAACCTATATTATTGACCCTTTTATTTTGGATTCTACTACTGATCCAAGTCGAATGGGCCATGAAGGAGAAGATTTCGGAAGTCATATTCCCTCATTTTCCAATCAAAATAATAATGAATTGACAATTGACTACTTAGGGCAATCTGGCGGAGGTGGTCAAACAGATATTGGGAAGGGCTCCTTTATAATGGGTAGTAATGGAGCCTTTTCGGTTTTTACGAAGAACAATACCAAAATAGGTAATATCACTGCAATTACAGCAGTAGTAATTTCTGGATTTATAGCTTCAAACGGTATAGAAGACATTCAATTTGTAGGTGCCATGCTAGATAATAAGGGAAATCAAATCTTAATTGATAACAATACAGGTAGTTTGTACGTCGATGGTGATGGATTTGCTACAAAACAGTAAATACTTTATAAAACATTGTGAATTATGAAAACAATAAAAATTGAAATAAGCAAAGTATTTCACATTTTAACCATCCTATTATTGGTCTTAATCAATATGGGATGTAGTAAAGACGATGATGAAATGCCCAGTCCTATTGTGTTGAAAACCCAGACATTTGAGATAAATGGGTTAAATAATTGCAATACATCAACTGGGATAGGAAGTACTTATTTTCTATATATTCCGTATACCGCTCCTGCCGGCACCACTATTGTCAAATTATATAGAATAACAAGGGTGTCTAGCGGAGAAAGTAAGTCGGACGAGTCTACTGTTTTTCAAAATAAAAACAACGTTATAGAATGGGCTACATGTATTCGATTTGGAAGCCTAACATGGATGGAGTTTGAAATTCGAATGGAAGCAGCTGATGGTACGCTTAGTAATGCTTCTATTGTAAGAATTAACAAGCCTGCTGGCGCCAATTAAAAAATTTATTTGAGTTAGTTAGAGCAATGGTGTTTATCATCCACTAATAAGATATAAACACCATTGTTTTTGTTTCAGAAAGCAGAAGCCATAAAACAAAATAAATGATTAACTAACTAATGGGTCTATTTACCAATACAAAAATTGGCAAAAATATTCCCTAGTAAATCATCGTTGGTGATTTCACCCGTAATTTCACCAAAGTGATACAATGCTTGACGGATATCTATGGCCAATAAATCACCAGAAATGTCGGTTTCTAAGCCATATTTAACTTTGCTGATTTCTTCGAGTGCTTTTAATAAAGCATCATAATGGCGTGAATTGGTAATAATGGTGTCATTGTTGCGTAAGGCTCCCGTATTTACAAAAGTCAATAACTTAGCTTTTAACTGATCAACTTCGATGTTTTCTTTGGCAGAAAGTAACATTAGATGCTCCAAGTTAAAGGATGCTTTAATAAAATTACTATCAGCGTTATCAATTTTATTGGCAACTACAATTAATGGTTTTTGAGGAAATCGATTTTTAATTCGATTGATTTCTGTAATTGTTGATTGTAGATTTTCTTTTTTATTTGAAACAGCAGCGGCATCAAAAAGATAGATAATCACTTGCGCTTGTTCAGATTTTTCAAAAGTTTTTTTAATTCCGATACTTTCAACGACATCTTGTGTGTCACGTATTCCAGCAGTGTCAATAAATCGAAATCCAATACCTCCAATCGTAATCTCATCTTCAATAGTATCACGGGTAGTTCCCGCAATTTCACTTACAATGGCGCGATCTTCATTTAGTAAGGCATTTAATAAGGTTGATTTACCAACATTTGGTTCACCTATAATAGCAACGGGAATTCCGTTTTTTATAACATTACCCACGGCAAAAGAGTCAATCAACCGTTTCAAAACAAAAGTGATTTTTTCAATCAATGATTTAAATGCTGATCTATCGGCAAATTCCACATCTTCTTCTGAAAAATCCAGCTCTAGCTCAATGAGTGATGCAAAATTCATTAACTCCTGTCGAAGTGTTGCTATTTCTGAAGAAAAACCACCCCGCATTTGTTGCATTGCTATTTGGTGAGAAGCTTCATTATCACTTGCAATTAAATCTGCAACGGCTTCAGCCTGACTTAAATCTAGTTTTCCGTTAAGGAATGCCCTTAGCGTAAATTCTCCGGGATTTGCCACTCTACAACCATTTCTTAAAAACAGTTGAATAATCTCTTGTTGAATAAAAGTAGAGCCATGACATGAAATTTCAACGACATTTTCGCCAGTATATGAATGGGGGTCTTTAAAAAGAGAAACCAATACTTCGTCAATTGTACGTTCATTATCTATAATATGTCCTAAATGAATGGTATGTGTTTTCTGTTTGCTTAAGTCTTTATTATGTATTGATTTGAAAAAACGAGCAGCAGTTGCTATTGCATCATCACCCGAAAGCCTAATGATGGAGATGGCTCCAGCTCCTGAGGGCGTTGCCAATGCAACAATAGTGTCATTAAGAGTCATACTTGGGTTTTTGTTAAGGCAAAATTAAGAAATCTAAATTGTTTAAAACTTATAATAGCTACTTAATAAACTGAAATATAAGCTCCTGATTTGTAACAAAATAGGATTTTAATCGTCTTATATACACTATCATTAATCAAAAAGCAAGAATCATGAAAACAAACAATCAACTCCTAGTCCTTACCCATTTGAGTCAGTTATTAGATTTTGTAACACTTGTAGGCGGTTTTATAGTTCCGTTAGTTATATGGCTTACAAACAAAGATAAAGTCCATCATATGGACGAACATGGTAAGTCAATCATTAATTTTAGAATTAGTATGCTCATTTATCTCGTCATCTGTGTACCCTTAGTACTTTTATTTGGACTGGGATTACTAGGATTTTTAATAATTGGTGTGCTTTATTTCATTTTACCTATTCTAAATGCGATAAAAGCAAGTAATGGTGAGCGCCCAAACTACCCATTTTCCTTAAAGATTGTGTAAATCAAAAAAAAAATGACAAAAAAACCACCTAAATTTTGGGTGGTTTTTTTATGTATATGCACAATATGATGAGATTAAGGCGCTTAAGCAGTTGATAATCAGTTAAATATAAATACTTCAAAAACTAGCGGAAAACCTTGGTTTTTTAAAATACCCAATTGCTCTATTGTGTAGTATATACAATCGCTCTATGTTTGTAGTGTACAATTAGAGATAATAATTGCAACATTAATACGTTCATTAAAACAATATACTCCGCAAGGAGAAACGAAAGGGGAGAAAGGAGAGAAGCGAAAAAGTTAAGTTTATTAACACTACATGTAACTTTTCTCCTTATCATTTTTTTCAACCATATACTCCGCAAGGAGAAACGAAAGGGGAGAAAGGAGAGAAGCGAAAAAGTTAAGTTTATTAACACTACAAGTAACTTTTCTCCTTATCATTTTTTTCAAACGAATACTCCGCAAGGAGAAACGAAAGGGGAGAAAGGAGAGAAGCGAAAAAGTTAAGTTTATTAACACTACAAGTAACTTTTCTCCTTATCATTTTTTCAAACGAATACTCCGCAAGGAGCCAAAGAAAGGGGAGAAAGGAGAGAAGCGAAAAGAGTTAATTATGAGATTGACACCTACAAGTAACTTTTCTCCTTACTATTTTTTTTAAAACATTACTCCAACAGGAGTTAACAACAGGGGAGAAAGGAGAGAAGTTAAAATTAAGCCAAGCTTAAACTACATTTAACTTATCTCCTTTATTTTTTTGTCTTTTTTTAAGCAATTTTTTAAAAAAATAGCCTTTTCAGATTTTTTAACCGTGTACCTTGGCAGTATTTCCTCTATTTTTCATCATTTCTGCTTCAAAAGACAATAGCGCATTCCATTTCCCATCAACAATCGCTCTGTCTTGATATTTTCTGGCAAATCCCAAAAAAGTAGTATAGTGATTGGCCTCAGAAATCATTAACTCATTATAAAATGTTGACAATTCTTGATCTTTTAAATTTTCAGAAAAAACTTTGAAACGCTCACAACTTCTAGCTTCAATGAGAGCCGCGACCAATAGACGTTGAATTAATGCATCTGTTCTGTCTTTTGTTTTTACAAAAAAGGATTGTAAACTTTTAGCATAATTATTTGCCTGCTCTCTACCGAGCGTCATACCTCTTGCAATCATTAAATCATGTACCATTTTAAAGTGTTCCATTTCTTCAATTGCGATGGCACTCATTTCTGAAACCAACTCGGTTTCTTCAGAATAATTTATAATAATAGATACCGCATTTGAGGCTGCCTTTTGTTCGGCAAAAGCATGGTCGGTTAAGATTTGTTGTAAGTCGTCTTTGGCAATTTCAGCCCAAGATGTTGGTGTTTCGAATTTTAATCCTAGCATAGTTTGTATTTTGATTTACAGTAAGTTAAAGATCTAATTTAAACGCTTTCTTTAACTGCGCCAATGCCTGATTCTTCTCTAATAACTTATTGTATTTTTCTTGTGGGGTATAAGCAAACTTTTTCGCGTTTTCTTCATTTACATGAATTTCAAAATCGATACTAAAGTTGTTTAATTTTTCTCGGATAAATCGTAAGAATTTAGGCTTCGTTTTATTGAATTCTGCTTCCATCATACTGTTTGGAAGTGTTAATTCAATTTTTTCTAAATTCACTTTTGGCGTATCGGCGTTCATAATAGAGGCTATTATCTTTTCACCATTTTTATTTAATTTTTTTATATATCCATGCCAAAGTTTTAAAAACTGTGTTTCGGTGAACGGGTCTTTAGGAAGGTCTGCTGTATTTACTATAGTATCAACCATAGATTTTTTTACCTCCTTTTTTTTATGAACGCTATTTAATGATAAAGCGGATGATCTTCGACGCTCAGTTGTCAATTTTGGTTTAACAACAGGTTGAGATTCACTTGTAGTGGCAGTATGTTTTTTTTCTTGATCGACTTGTTTCCCTAAAGGATTTTGGTTGCCTTTATCTTTTAGAGTCGTTGTGGCTGAAACTTTTTTGGTTGCCTGGGAAATACCAATAAAATTTATGGAGGGAATTATAAAGTGTTTAGGCTTTTTTTTTTCATCACCATAAGTGATTGAAGCCAATTGCATTAGGGCAAGTTCAACTAATAAGCGTTGATTTTTACTCGTTTTATATTTTAAGTCACAATCATTGGCCAAGTCTATTGCACTTAACAGAAAACGCATAGGTGCCTTGATTGCTTGTTCTTGATATTGTTTTTTAGTCACATCTCCAACTTCTAATAGTTCAAGAGTAGCTTTGTCTTTTGCAACCAATAAATCTCTGAAATGGGAGGCTAATCCACTTATAAAATGGTGACCATCAAATCCTTTCCCTAAAATTTCATTGAATGCAATTAACACGTGTGGAATGTTATTTTCAAGAATTAAGTCGGTTGTTTTAAAATACGAATCATAATCTAAAACATTTAAATTCTCAGCGACAGCTTGACGTGTTAATGTACTCCCAGAAAAACTAACGACCCTATCAAAAATAGACAACGCGTCACGCATAGCACCATCTGCCTTCTGCGCAATAATATGCAAGGCATCATCATCTGCATTAATCGACTCTTGCTCAGCAATTTTCTTTAAGTAATTTTTAGCATCAATAACATTAATTCGTTTAAAATCAAATATTTGACACCTTGATAGTATGGTTGGTATAATTTTATGCTTCTCGGTAGTTGCTAAAATAAAAATGGCATGTGCAGGCGGCTCTTCCAATGTTTTTAAGAAGGCGTTAAATGCAGCCTGAGATAACATATGTACCTCGTCAATAATATAGACTTTATACTTGCCTGTTTGTGGTGGGATTCGAACCTGATCTGTAAGATTTCTAATATCATCTACCGAATTATTAGAAGCCGCATCCAATTCGAAAATATTAAAGGCAAAATCTTCATCCGGATTTACTTCTTGGCCCGCTTGATTTATTTTTTTTGCTAATATTCGTGCACAAGTAGTTTTACCTACACCACGTGGTCCTGTGAATAACAAAGCTTGTGCTAAATGATTGTTCTTTATGGCATTCTCTAAGGTATTTGTAATAGCCTGTTGACCCACAACATCATTAAATGTTTGAGGTCTGTATTTTCGTGCAGATACTACAAATTGTTCCATTAGTATGGGAAAGTTAAAAGAAAGACAAAGTTAAGAATTAACTATAAATTTTGTTGTATAAATCTTTGTAAATTTCTTTAATTACATTGCGTTTCATTTTCATGGTTGGTGTAAGCTGACCACCCTCAACAGACCAAACATCTGATGTTAGTTCAAAGCGTTTAATTTGTTCCCATTTCCCAAAATGCTTGTTACAGTTATCAATTTCTATTTGAATACGGTCAATAACTTCTTGTGAAGTTACAATGTCACTATTTGAGTTGCCAATTGATTTCTTTTTTTTCACAATCCAATCTTGAATAAACTCAAAATTAGGTTGAATCAACGCGGCCGGCATTTTTTGACCTTCACCAATAACCATAATTTGTTCAATAAAACGGGACTGTTTTAGCTCATTTTCTAGCAAGGTTGGAATCACATATTTACCACCTGAAGTTTTAAACATCTCCTTTTTTCGTCCGGTGATTTTTAAAAATCCATCCTTATCAACTTCACCTTTATCTCCAGTATGGAAATAAGCGCCTGTCATTACTTCAGCGGTTTTTTCAGGATCTTTATAATACCCTTTCATTACATTGGGTCCTTTTACCAAAATTTCTCCATCTTCGGCTATTTTCACTTCAACATTAGCAATCATTTTTCCAACAGTTCCTACTCTAAAATTATTATTCGCATACATTCCCACTGAAACAACTGGTGAAGTTTCTGTCAGTCCGTACCCTTCCATAACCTGCATACCCGCAGCAGAAAAAACGCGTGTTAACCGAGGTTGTAATGCGGCACTACCAGAAACCATTGTAGTTAGGCTGCCTCCTAAAGCTTCTCGCCATTTGCTAAAAATTAACTTGTTGGCTATTTTAAGTTTAAATTCATACCACCAACCATTTTCACCATAAGGTTCCCATTGCTCTCCCAAGCTCACAGCCCAAAAGAACAGTGATTTTTTTATACCAGAAAGCTCTTCTGCTTTCGCCATAATTTTGTCGAACACTTTTTCTAAGAGCCTTGGAACCACACTCATTAAATTTGGCTTAACCTCTTTCGCATTTTCACCTATTTTATCAATGGCTTCTGCAAAATAGATAGTCGTACCTGAATATTGGTATAAATAAATTAATACCCGTTCAAAAATATGACAAATCGGTAAAAAACTTAAAACCCGTGTTCCATCACCTAAGTTAGGTAAACGCTTGGCGCTGTCTAAAGCATTGCTAGTAATATTATGATGTGTTAACATTACCCCTTTAGGTCTTCCTGTGGTGCCTGATGTATAAATGATTGTTGCTAAATCTGATGGTGAAACAGCCGCTTTCCTCGCTTCAACTTCTGTTTGATTACTTGTGTCTTTACCCAATTCAAACAATTCAGAATAATGCTTGCAGCCTTCAATATGATTGAAAGAATAAATTTCTTTTACCTGTGTCGAAGCTTTTACTTTCCGTACTTTTTCCAATACTTCAGCGTCAGAGACAAAGCAATAAGTTGCTTCACTATGATTCAATACATATTCATAATCTTCAGCAGAAATAGTAGGATAAATTGGAATATTTTGAGCTCCAGTTTGAAGAATACCAATATCCATGATATTCCATTCAGTTCTATTTGTTGTGGAAATTACAGCAATTTTATCATTTTTTTGGATTCCTAGCCTTAAGAGTGCTCTACTTATGGTATTTGCCTTATCAATATATTCTTTTGTTGAGGTAGCTATCCACTCACCATCATATTTCGTTACTAATGATTTCTCTAAATTATAATTTTTCAATTGATAATATGGAAAGTCAAAAAGTCGTGTAATCTCTGCCGGCATAAATGTTAAATTTGAAGTCCTGCAAAGTATAAAATTTTACAGTGTTAAACAAATGTAAAATGTAAGGATACTATTTTTGCAATATGATAAAATTGACAATTAAAATTTGTTAAATTGCTAGTGTGGCTACTTAAATGTATTGATTATCTTTGCAGACTTAATATAAGAAATTTTAAATGAAGATATCATATAATTGGTTGCAACAATTTTTGAAAATTGATTGGGAAACGGAGAAGGTTGGAACCTTATTAACTGATTTAGGGTTAGAAGTTGAAGGTATTGAAACAGTAGAATCTGTTAAAGGCAGCCTTAAAGGAATTGTAATTGGAGAAGTTTTAACTTGTATACAGCACCCGAATGCTGACCGATTAAAGGTTACTACTGTTGATTTAGGACTTGGGGAGCCTCTTCAAATTGTTTGTGGGGCACCAAATGTTGCGGCTGGTCAAAAAGTGCCTGTGGCTACAATTGGCACCACATTATATGATAAAGAAGGAAATGATTTTAAAATTAAAAAGGGTAAAATTAGAGGTGAGGAGAGTCATGGAATGATTTGTGCCGAAGACGAATTAGGCCTCGGAGAAAGTCACGAAGGTATTTTGGTTTTAGACCCAACAACAAAAGTGGGTAGTCTGGCAGCTGATGTTTTTGATATTGATACAGATGAAGTTTTTGAAATAGGATTAACGCCCAACAGAGCTGATGCGATGAGCCATTATGGAGTTGCGAGGGATTTACGAGCAGGATTGTTACAACAAGATGTAGACCTCGAACTTATTACACCTTCGGTAAGTAATTTCGATGTTGATGAGCGTACTTTAAAAATTGATGTTGAAGTAGATGACTTGAGTTTGGTGCCTCGCTATGCAGGGGTGACAATTACAGATATTAAAGTAGAAGAATCTCCTAAGTGGATTCAAAATAGATTGAGAGCTATTGGTTTAACACCAATCAATAATATTGTTGATATTACCAATTATGTATTGCATGAATTAGGACAGCCTTTGCATGCTTTTGATGCAGCCAAAATAAAAGAAGGTAAAATAATAGTAAAAACACTACCAAGTAAAACAAAATTCACAACCCTAGACGGAGTTGAACGTGAGCTACACGAAGAAGACATTGTTATTTGCGATGGCAAATCAAACCCGATGTGTTTGGCTGGTGTATACGGAGGTTTGGAGTCTGGTGTTTCAGAAAACACAACATCTATATTTTTAGAAAGTGCTTATTTTAATCCTGTTGCTATTCGTAAAACAGCGAAGCGACACGGATTGAATACAGATGCTTCATTCCGATATGAAAGAGGAATTGATCCTAATATTACAGAATATGCACTCAAAAGAGCTGCAATTTTAATTGAAGAAATTGCCCATGGTAAAATCACTTCAGATATTGTAGATATTTATCCAAATAAAATTCAAGATCACGAAGTACATTTTTCCTATGAAAAAGCTTTTCGTTTAATCGGTGAAGAGATTTCTACAGAGACTATTAAAAACATTTTGGCCTCTTTAGATATAAAAATCAACAATCAAACAGAAGCTGGGCTCGGTTTAACCATACCTGCCTATAGGGTAGATGTGCAGCGTGAAGCAGATATTGTAGAGGAAATATTACGTGTTTATGGTTATAATAATATCCAAACGTCTCCCAAACTAAATACTTCTATCTCTTTTTCTAATAAGCTCAATGCTGACAAACTACAGAATTTGGTTTCTGATCAGTTGGTGTCTCAAGGCTTTTATGAAATGATGGCCAATTCATTGACAAAACCTGAATATGAAAAACTGTCAACCACATTAAAGGAGGAACACAATGTAGAGATGTTAAACCCCTTAAGTAATGATTTGTCCGTGATGCGGCAGTCACTACTTTTTAGTGGACTTGAAGCGGTAGCCTATAATATTAACAGGAAAAATAACCGCTTAAAATTGTTTGAATTTGGTAAATCCTATCATAATTTTGAAAGTGGATATACGGAAATGAAACATCTAACCCTTGTTGTTTCTGGTAGTAAAACCAAAGAAAATTGGAGCACTACCCACAAAACTACAAGTTTCTTTTATTTAAAAGGGGTGGTTCATGCGCTGTTTGAAAGATTCGGAATTTCTTCATTAAAGTCAAGTCCTGTTGCAAATGATATTTTCTCAGAAGGTGTTTCATTGAAATTGGGAAAAACTAAATTGGTAGATTTTGGGGTGGTACACCCAGCAATTTTAAAAGAGTTCGGAATCAAACAGGAAGTACTATTTGCTGATTTTAATTGGCAAAGTGTTATGGAAGCCGTAAAGAACAAAACGGTTAAGGTGAAAGACTTAACTAAATTTCCAAGTGTAAAAAGAGATTTAGCCTTACTTTTAGATAACTCGGTATCATTTAATGAAATTTATACGCTTGCATTTAATACAGAAAAGCAGTTACTGAAATCGGTTGACCTTTTTGATGTGTATGAAGGTGAAAATTTACCAAAAGGGAAAAAGTCATACGCTGTCAGTTTTCAATTACAAGATGAAACAAAAACGTTAAATGATAAGCAGATTGACAAAATAATGCAAAAATTACAGCAGTCATTTGAACGTGATTTTAAGGCAGAATTGAGGTAGAAGCTAAGCTATGTACAAACAACTAATTCGTCCCATATTATTTTTATTTGACCCCGAAAAGGTGCATCATTTTACGTTTACTTTTTTAAAAATCGCTTTTAAAATTCCATTTGTTAAGTCAATTGTTAAAAGCAGTTTTCAAGTAAATAATAAGCGTTTAGAGCGAAAATTGTTTGGACTCACCTTTAAAAACCCTGTTGGATTAGCTGCTGGTTTTGATAAGAATGCACTATTATTTGATGAATTGTCAAGTTTTGGATTTGGTTTTATTGAAATTGGAACTGTGACTCCAAGACCGCAAGGAGGAAACCCAAAAAAGCGTTTATTTCGCTTGAAGGCGGATAGTGGAATTATTAATAGAATGGGTTTTAATAATGACGGATTGCATGTTGTAGTTGAGCGGCTTAAAAAGAAGAATAATTCCATACTTATCGGGGGTAATATGGGTAAAAACAAAGAAACTCCTAATGAAAATGCCGTAGATGATTATCTGTTGTGCTTTAATGACTTATTTGATGTGGTAGACTATTTTGTGGTGAATGTTAGTTCGCCGAATACGCCCAACTTAAGAGAATTACAAGATAAGGAACCCTTAACCAATTTATTAAATTTACTCCAGCATGAAAATGCTAAAATGGCGGAATCAAACCTAAATCAGAAGGAAAAACCCATACTGTTGAAAATTGCACCCGATTTAACGGATGACCAATTATTGGACATTATAGCCATTGTTAAAGAGACAAAAATTGATGGTGTTATTGCTACAAATACCACGATTTCAAGAGAAGGGTTACAATCTGATGCTAAAAAGGAAATAGGAGGATTGAGTGGTAAGCCTGTGAAAAACAGAGCAACAGAAGTCATTAAATTTTTATCTGAAAAATCAAATAAAGCATTTCCAATTATAGGGGTAGGAGGTATTCATTCTGCCGAAGATGCACTCGAAAAAATAGAAGCCGGTGCAGATTTAGTTCAAATCTACACAGGCTTTATATATGAAGGACCAAGCTTAATTAAAAAAATTAATAAAGCCTTGCTCTAGTTTTTAGAAACTAAATGCTTTGAAAAACTTTGTCCGTTAATTTTTGTGTATTTTGAATCGATATCATAAGCAACATCCATTCCTTTTATATCGAAATCACCTTTTACTTTTGTGTATTTTAGGTTTAAATTTCCTTTAAAGTTTGCATTGTTAAAAGACACTCCATTTCTAAATTCGGTATATTTAAAAATAGCATCTTCTCTAAATGTCGTATTGCTAAAACTAACTTTTTCATCAAATTTGGCATATTTAAAGGTAGTATTTTCATCAAACTTTGACCCTTTAAAATCGGCATTACGCTCAAAATCAGAATATTTAAATAGTGCATTGCTTTTAAAAGTACAATTGACAAATTGAACGTCATTTTCAAAATTTGCTATAAATGTATATCCGCTATCTTCATGGTGTATATAGGCAAATACATTATCTTCAAAAACACAATTTACAAAAGATATTTTTCCTTCAATTTGCTCTTTAACGGTATTGCTTCCGCCATTGTTAAACCAATTTTTCTTTTTTGGTAAATCAGGTAATTTCGAATCCATATAGGTCATATCTAACGTTCCAGTAATGGTAACATTTTCATACGTTACGTTTTTACCATCCTTAATATCTTGCATAATATCGCTTGCTTTTACAGTTTGCTGTGCTATTAAATTGGGAGCTAAAAATAGGGTGAAAAAGAAAGCAATCACAAAGGTTGAAGCTTTTTGAAAAGGTGTGGTTTTCATAAGATTTGTTTTATTTGTTATACTAGATAGACCCCTTTTTTTTTCAATTGTTACAGTCGAGCTCTAAATAAGGTCAATAAATACAGTTTAAGGATTACTCCTTTATTATCTTATAAGTACTATTGGTTGTTTCCGTTTGAAGTTGTACGATATAAACACCTGTTTTTAATTTTGATAAATCAATTTCTGTTGTAAGGGTATCGGTCTCTAATTTACGAACTAATTGTCCAGTAACTGCATAAATATGTATTTGTGTCAGTATGGGGTTACTTAAAGAGATAGTCAGATTATTGTTAACAGGGTTTGGGTATAGTTGGGCATTTAACGTTTCATAACCGGTAGTTCCTAATACACTTTGGTCAATCACATGAACTGTAAAATCATCAAAATAGAAGCCGTCTTTCACCACATTACTATCAGAAACTAACTGAAAACGAACGTTGATTGTTTCACCTAAATAATCACTAAGGTCAATAAACTCTTGAACCCATTCATTTTGGGTACCGTCGTACATCGGTTGCCCGATAATGCCTTGATCTACAACACCACTACGGGTAAATTGACCGCACTGTGGTTGCCAGGTAACTCCATTATTTGTAGAGACTTCAAACTGAACATAGTCAAACCCTGCTTCGATATCCCATTTTGTAAAAAATGAAATGGAAGCCAAACCGGCTGTACTTAAATCAATATTCGCAGTATGTTCAAGCGTTTTGTTCTGATTGCTGCCATAATTAGTTGCTGGCGAGTCTGTAATTGAACTTGAAGCAGACACAAAATCACTAGTTGTTGTGTTCCATGAACCATTCCAATTGCTAAGATTATCTCCATTTTCAGATAGCAGCACCTGTGGTATTCCAAAAACTTTTGTAATACTTTTTTCGGTGATAGATGTGCCACTATCGATGATCAGCTTGTATGTTACGAGTTCACCGATGCCAATACTACTATTTAAAGTGTAATTGATAGCACCTGAACGATTTTCTAAAAGAGAAAGATTGGTATGCTGATTCGCGACTCCAACACTTTGGATATTCGAGGTAACAGGTACTACAGTAACAGTAAAGTTGGATGGGCCACTATTGATTCCAATACGTTTGATACGATAGTCAAAACTCCCGCTGGTTCCGTTAAGGTAATTAGGTTCCGTGTCTGTAATTAAGGCATAATTAGAAACCGAATGTGCCGCTATTAAGTTGGTATATACCATGCTTTTACAAAGCGCTATAATACTACCTTGAGCGGGCCAGAAACTATCCCCAATTTCTGGTGTAAACGCTATAATTTCACTATGGGTACTGGTTTCTCCATACATAAAATCATCTGAATCGCCGGCAGCAGGATAGAGGTTTGCTGACATGATATTTGCAAATTCATTCTGCTGAACTAGTTCTTTTGATATGATGTCAAATGTGCTGTTGTCTGTTGTTGGAAATAAATTTTGATAACCGAATGGGTATAAGATCAAATTTCCAAAGGAATGGTTGTTAAGCGCAATCTTGAAATCACGTTGTTCAACAAACCATTTAATGGCTTGGTTTTCAACTTCAGAAAAAGGAGCGGTTCCGGCATAATTTTCTGCCGAGGTATTATTTGAAGTTCCTGAAGTATTCCAAACACTATTTCCACCTCCATCTATATAATCGTAATTTCTATTATTGTCAACTCCAAAAGTGCCATTCCCGTTGTTTTTTCTATTTTTTCGCCACTGACCATTGCCCGTAGGGTTGGTACTTTCATTGTAAAGGTATCCATCAGGATTTACCACAGGAATAAAATATAACTCGGTAGCATCTACAATTCCTTTTATTTCAGTATCGGTGGCATAATTTTCTAATAAATACCACATAAAATAGATAAGCTGCTGCATAGAGATGGGTTCTCTAGCATGGTGTAGCGCCGTGTACAGCACTTGAGGTTCTGTTTCATCAGTGTCGGCGTTGTCAGATATTTTTACCCATTGAATAGAATTGCTATTTTGCGTTGAAAAAGTGCCGATATTGGCTCTAGCGGTTATTAAATTAGGATACAACGTGCGCATGGCATCTAATTCTTGTTGTATTTCAGTGTGGGTTAAAAACCCACCCATTGTGCCTAAATTGAAATTAGTGGGTGTTGGGTAATTCCCTATTTTGGGATCACATGCTACGCCATTTTTTTGAATGCTTCTCTTAGCGTTTTCAGCATACTGTTTTTGAATATCATCAACGAGTATCTCAACTTTAAAACCTAATTTTTTGGATGTTTCAATCTCCGTAGAAGAAAAAACGGATTCAACATACCCTTTTGATTTTTTGATACCATGATCTAAAGAAACACCACTCTGAGATAGTTTTTCAAAATCACTCGTTGACGCAAAATAAATCCTAGCTTTTGCATAGTTCTGAAGCTGCTTTTCTTGAGCATGAATCACCGAACAAAATGCAAAAATTACGAAATAAACTAAAAGTTTTTTTACAATCATCATAGTATCTCAAAGATACAGATTAATACATTATTGCTGTTCTATCCACTTTCTAGCATTTACAAAGGCTTCTAGCCAAGGCGAAACTTCATCTTTTCGCCCATCAGGATAATGAGCCCAATTCCATTGAAAGGTCGAGCGCTCGATATGTGGCATAGTCACCAAATGCCTCCCTGATTGATCACATAACATGGCTGTGTTAAAATCAGATCCATTCGGGTTGTGCGGATAATTTTCATAGCCATATTTCGCAACTATAGCATATTTATTTTCGTCAAGCGGAAGGTTGAATTTACCTTCTCCATGTGAAATCCAAACTCCTAATGTAGTTCCTGCCAATGAGGATAACATGACCGAATTATTTTCTTGAATTTTTACTGACGTAAAACCGCTTTCATGTTTTTGAGAAGTATTATAAGTCATTTTCCCATGAACATCATGCTCAGGATTGATCACTTCTAGCTCCATAAACAATTGACAACCATTACAGATTCCTACAGAGAGTGTATCGTCTCTTTTAAAGAAATTTTTCAAGGCTGTATTGGCCTTCTCATTGTATTTAAAAGCACCTGCCCACCCTTTTGCTGATCCTAATACATCTGAATTTGAAAAACCACCTACAGCACCGATGAATTGTATGTCTTCCAATGTTTCACGACCTGCTATTAAATCGGTCATATGCACATCTTTCACATCAAAGCCTGCCAAATACATAGCGTTGGCCATTTCTCGCTCAGAATTTGATCCTTTTTCACGGATAATGGCGGCTTTTGGTTTTGTTCTTGTCTCCTCGAGCGCAGTCGTGAGGTTGTCAAGAGGTCTCGACTGCGCTCGACCTGACAACATATCATTCAATTTTCCTGTAAAATGACTTGGAAAAATATAGTTTAATGGTTGATTTTTATAATTGCTGTATCGATCTGTTGCCAAATTATTGGCTGTTTGTTTCTGATCGAGAAGATAAGAGGTCTTATACCAAACATCTCGTAATTTAGAAATGTCAAATTTAAATGCTTCAGTATTGTTTGTTATGTTAAGCACATTACTGTCGGTTACTTCTCCCAATTTAAAATATGCAATCGTTTCGTTTGCTAATATTTCTTCTACTGAATTATCGATACTTTGAAAAACGATTCCAGCATTTTCAGCAAATAAGAGTTTAACAGAATCGGTTTCTAACAAGGCACTTAAGTCTAAATTGGCACCCAAATTCACATCAGCAAAACACAATTCTAGCAAGGTGGTAACCAGACCACCAGACGCAACATCATGTCCTGCTACAATTTTATCAGCTTTTATTAATTGTTGAATGGTATTAAATACCTTTTTGACATAAGAGGCATCGAGTACGTTTGGTGCTTCATTTCCAATTTTACCGTGAATTTGTGCAAAAGAACTTCCACCTAATTGATAACTGTCTTGAGAAATATTGATATAGTAAATACTTCCTGCGTTCTTTTTAAAAACAGGCTCTACAACTTTAGTAATATCATTACAATTTCCCGCAGCAGAAATGATCACTGTTCCCGGAGAAATCACTTCTTCATTTGGGTACTTTTGTTTCATTGAAAGTGAATCTTTCCCCGTTGGAACATTGATTCCTAAATCGATGGAAAATTCAGAAATCGCTTGAACGGCTTCATATAAACGCGCATCTTCTCCTTCATTTTTACATGGCCACATCCAATTTGCCGATAATGAAATACTTTGTAAGCCATCTTTTAACGGTGCCCATATAATATTAGTTAAAGCCTCCGTAATGGAATTTCTACTTCCTGCAACCGGATTGATTAAGCCTGAAATAGGAGAGTGTCCTATAGAAGTTGCAACACCTTCCTTACCTTTATAATCTAGCGCCATAACGCCGCAATTGTTCAGCGGTAATTGTAATGGACCAGCACATTGTTGTTTCGCAACTTTACCACCAACACAACGGTCTACTTTATTTGTTAACCAGTCTTTACATGCTACTGCTTCCAGTTGCAACACTTGGTTTAAATAGTCATGAAATTTAGTTTGGGTATAAGTGATATCACTGTAGGTTCTTTTAACTGTGTGATCAGTCATAATCGTTTTTGGAGAACTTCCAAACATATCTTCTAGTGCTAAATCCATTGGTTTATTACCTTTGGATTTAGATTCAAATGTAAAGCGATGATCGCAGGTAACTTCACCAACAGTGTACATAGGCGATCGCTCACGGTCTGCAATACGCTGTAGTATCTCAATATGTTCTCCTGCAATAATGAGTCCCATACGCTCTTGAGATTCGTTCCCGATGATTTCTTTATCAGATAGTGTGGGGTCTCCAACAGGCAAGGCGTCTAAATCAATTTTTCCACCGGTGTCTTCTACCAATTCCGACAAGCAATTCAAATGCCCGCCAGCACCGTGATCATGGATGGAAACAATAAAATTTTCATCACTTTCAACCATGCCTCGTACGGCATTAGCAGCACGTTTTTGCATTTCTGGATTGGAGCGTTGTACGGCATTCAATTCGATACCTGAAGCAAATTCACCCGTATCAGCACTGGAAACAGCAGCTCCACCCATACCAATACGATAATTTTCCCCGCCTAAAATGACCACATTATCGCCTTTTTTAGGTATATCTTTTAACGCTTGATCTGATTTTCCATATCCAATACCTCCTGCTTGCATAATGACTTTGTCAAAACCAAGTTTTCTAGCTTCCTCTTCATGCTCAAAAGTTAATACAGAGCCACAAATGAGCGGTTGTCCAAATTTATTTCCAAAATCAGAGGCTCCATTTGAGGCTTTTATCAAAATATCCATCGGAGTCTGATAGAGCCATTTTCTAGCTTCAACGTGTTGTTCCCAAGGACGATTATCTTCCAATCTTGAATAAGAAGTCATATACACCGCAGTTCCTGCCAGGGGTAAAGATCCTTTTCCGCCAGCAAGTCGATCTCTAATTTCACCACCTGCACCGGTTGCAGCCCCATTAAAAGGTTCAACTGTGGTTGGAAAATTATGTGTTTCCGCTTTAATTGAAATGACTGATTCAAAATTTTTAACTTCATAAAAATCAGGCTTATCAGCCGTTTTAGGAGCGAATTGTTCTACAGTAGGTCCTTTTACAAATGCAACATTGTCTTTATAGGCAGAAACAATATCGTTGGGATGTTGTTTTGAAGTTTCTTTAATTAATTTGAATAAAGAAGTTGGTTTTTCTTCACCATCAATGATAAAAGTTCCATTAAAAATTTTATGGCGACAATGTTCTGAATTGACTTGTGAAAACCCGAATACTTCAGAATCTGTCAATGGCCTACCAATCTTTTTGGCAACACCTTCTAAATAGGTCACTTCTTCAGTACTTAAAGACAAACCTTCTTTTTGATTGTACGCAGCAATATCTTCAACTGCAAGGATGGCTTCGGGTTGAATGTCAATGGTGAAAGAGTCTTGATTTAAACCTTTGAATTTTTCTGAGATCATAGGGTCAAAAGCTGAAAAATCTTCATTTACAGCTTTAAACTCCTCAATGCGGATAATACCCGTAATACCCATGTTTTGAGTAATCTCAACGGCATTGGTACTCCAAGGTGTTATCATCGCAGCGCGTGGACCAACAAAAAAAGCATCGAGTGATGCTTGTTCTATTTTTGATTGGTCGCCAAAAAGCCACGTCAATTTTGATCTTATGTCAGTTGATAATTCTTTTGTTGTTTGTACAGCAAATACTTTGCTGTTTACGTTTCCAAAGAAATGAATCATTTAGCAGTATGTTATGTGTTGATTTAAAGCACAAATTTACTGATTCTTCTAAAGAAATAATTAAATATGTTGAAAAGATTGAATAAAAAGATTGAATTAATTTTTAGCAGCAGCAAAGCCTATGGGTGCATCATTATAGTGCACTTTTCCGTAGGAGAAATTTTCTCTTATTGGGAAATCAACATAATAGGTAACTGCCTTTCCTTTGAGAGTAATCTTTTTCAACGATTTGACACTTGATTTGCTATCCTTTTTTTTACGTCCTAAAAAATTAGGCTTATAAATTTTAGCCTCAAAATTCGTATAATTTTTGATAGTTGTTTCTATAAAATGATTGTAGTTGGCATTGACCGCCTTCGATTTTAAATAGACTTTTTTATCTCCTTTATAGTAAAACACTGCATTCGGACGAATCCGTAGCATATTGGTTTCATCATACAGTGAAAATAAATCAAAATTAAGTTCTCGATTTTTACTGTCTACAGGGGTTGTTATTATTTCCACACTTAAAACGCGCAGTGTTTTATCTTCAAAACGATAGGGTTGAGACCAGAGTTTTTTATTGATAGCAGATTTCTCAACCACAAATTTAAAATCGTCAGATTGTGCTTTTACTGTATGGATAGCTAATAAATTGACGCACACCATCACTAATAATAAGAAGGGAGATTTTTTCATAACCATCGTAGTTAATTATAATCTTAGATATTTAATTATCTGTTTTGAATTCAATTTAACAACGTATAAACCACTATATAAATTGTTTAAGGGTTCTAATGTTATTAGCGATCGTATTATTTAACTCTTTCAATCAAGGCCATATAAAAGCCATCAAATCCACTTTTAGAAGGTGATATTTTCTTTTCTGTAATGAATTTATAATCATCATTCGCAGCTAAAAACTGTTGTACTTGTTGTTCGTTTTCAGAAGGAAGTATTGAACAGGTAGCATAAACCAATTTACCGCCTACTTTTACAATTTTAGCATATTTACTTAATATTTCTGCTTGTGTCTTTTTGATTTCGTCAATAAATTCCGGTTGCAATTTCCATTTAGCATCGGGATTTCTTTTTAGAACACCCAATCCGCTACAAGGTGCATCAATTAAAACACGATCTGCTTTATCGTATAATTTCTTGATTACTTTTGTTGAATCTATGGTTCTAGGTTCAATATTATGTGCGCCAGCTCGCTTGGCTCTACGCTTTAGTTCTTTCAATTTATTACCATAAATATCTAAAGCAATAATTTGCCCTTTATTTTCCATTAATGCTGCTAAGTGCAATGCTTTTCCGCCAGCACCAGCACAGGCATCAACAACGCGCATACCTGGTTGTACTTCTAAAAACTCTGCAACTAATTGTGATGAGGCGTCTTGAACTTCAAAAAGGCCATTCTGAAAGGCATCTGTTTTGAAAATACTTTTGCGCTCATCTAATATTAGTGCATTGGTATAATCGTTATTTATGGTTGTCTCAACACCATCTTCAAGCAATTGTTTTTGAAGTTTTTGCTTAGTGGTTTTTAAGGTATTTGCTCTTAAAACTACCGATGCTTGTTCATTTAGAGCCGAGAGTTCTTTTTCCCATTGTTTGCCCAACTCCTTTTCACCTAAAGCATCAAGCCAATCAGGAATCGATTCTCTGATTGCTCTATTACTTTGTAGCTCGTCAAATTTACCTTTAATACGCCGAATAGGTGTTCCTTCAAACTGTTTCCAGTCGGGTAATGAAATTCCTTTCAACGTTGCCCATACGGTAAAAATTTTCCACAAATTTTCTTGAGTATAGTGATTTTTTGTGCCCGCTATTTCATTGTATAACCGCTTCCAACGGACGCAATCATAAATAGTTTCAGCAATAAATTTTCTATCGCGAGCACCCCAACGAGTATCTCGTTTTAAAGTTTTTTCTACTACTTTGTCAGCATATAAACCATCATTAAAAATATAATTTAATGAATCAATTACGGCCAATACTAAATTTCTATGTAAACGCATTATAAATGTTTAATCGTGAATTTGTTTAATCGTTTATGAAAAACGGACTGCAAAGGTACTGTTTATATTGTCATCTGAGCGTAGCGTAACAATCTTATTTTTAGGTGTAGAATTGGCAGATTTTCACACTTTTTTAAAAATAGTATCGCCTGATCATAAATTAGAATTTTTCAAAAACGCCCAAGCCAAATAATGCAAAATCATATTTTACTGGGTCTATGGGGTCTAGTTTACGCAGATTGGTATCTAACTCATCTAAGGCTTTGGCATCATTTTGTGAACGCTTTAGGATACCTAATTTTCGTGCAACGTTTCCTGAATGTACATCCAACGGACACGATAATTGCGCAGGAGTTATTGATTTCCATAGCCCGAAATCTACGCCAGCTGTATCGTTGCGAACCATCCAGCGTAGAAACATATTGATCCGCTTAGCTGCCGATCCTTTTAAGGGATCTGAAATGTGCTTTTTACTTCGTTCAGGATGTTCAATTTCAAAAAATACTGTTTTAAAATTGTGAATTGAATGCTGTAATGAATTACGCTTGTTGGAATTAGAAAAAATAGCTTCCAAGCCATTGTTTTTTAGGTAGATGTGATTCAGTGCTTGAATGAAATAATGAGCATCAATTTGATTAAATGTGCGATGGACAAACCCTTCAAAATGGTCGAGATGATGAGCTTTGTGATTCATGACAAAATCATAGGGAGAATTGCCTAATAAACCCATCATTTTTTGTGCATTTTTGATTATCATTTTACGATTACCCCATGCAATGGTAGCAGTTAAGAACCCAGCAATTTCTATGTCTTCCTTTAAAGTGAATTGATGAGGAATTTGAATAGGATCTGAATCAATAAATTTCGGATTGTTGTATTGAATCACTTTAGCATCTAAAAAATCCTTAAGTTCTTTTTGCGTCATATTTATATATCAAGAACTCAAAAATACTGTTTTCAAAATAGTATGGCTACCACTTTGAAAACAATATTTATATTTATAAAATAGAACTGTTTATTTCAATATCGGCATGTTCCCATGCTTTGTCAAATTCTTTTTTTATTTTCTCAGCTTCCTCAATTTTACCTTGAATCATTAAAGATTGATACAAGCCCATTAACGACCACCCATTTTGTCTAAGCTTTGCCAAATCTTCCGTGTAAATTTTTTCTGCTTCAGCATATTTTTGAGCTTTTAAAAGAATATCTCCTAACGTTTGTCTCGCAGGAATATACCAAGCGGCGGGTTCGTTATAAATCAATTGATCTTCTATCGTTACCGCGTGATTAAGGTGTGCTACTGCCTTAGGGAGATTTCCTTTTGTAGCTGCAATTTCTCCTGCTACGATCTCATAAGCCAATTTTGCTATCGTTGCTGAGTTATCAAATCCTGTGGCAAAAATCGTTTCCAACTCCGGATCATTCATCATTACCTCAATGGCTTCCAATTCTTCTTGTGCATCTTTTAAGTTATTTTTTCTTAGGAAAGCAATGCCTCTGGCATAGTGCCATATTAATTTTAAGTGTTTAATCTCATCATTTGGTTTGGGCATAGTTAGAATGTCGTTCCATTTTCCAAATCTAGTATAAGCCAATAGCGGAATTGAAGCGAAATTTTGTAAAAAATGCAATTCTTTCATTTCACCAACAGGTACTTTTTCGGCAGTCTTTTTGGCAGCATCTATCGCTATATCGCTAGCGCCTAATAAACTCGCTGCAGACCATAAAAAATGAATATTATGAGGATAATATCCCAAAGGATACATTCCCTGTGCATAACATTGCGAAATATAGTCTTCATCAGCTAAAATGGCTTTTTGATTGACTTCCACGGCGTCTTTATACCTCCCAACTCTTATGTAGATATGTGATGGCATATGTACTATATGTCCTGCTGCTGGCATTAAAGACCCTAATATATCTGCGCTTGCAACGGCCAAATCTGGTTTTGGTAACTCTACCATGTGTATATAATAATGGTGTGCCCCTGGATGTTTTGGGTTTATATTAATGGCTTTTTCAAGTGCTGTTTTGGCTTCTGCAATAAATGGCGATGGGTTCCCCTCTTTATCCCAATAATTCCAAGGGACGGTATTCATAACTGATGCCGCAAACAATGTGAGTATGTCAGCATCTTGGCCATATTTTTCTACTACTTTAAGCATGGCTTTCATATACGCCATATTAAGCGTTGCAATGGCTGTAGTATCATTGCTAAATCTAAAACTCAATGCTTCGATTAATGCTTTTTCTTTTGGATTTGTAGCTAGTTTTTTGGCTTTTTGAATCGCTTCATATGACTTTTTCTTACGTTCGTCATCAGGTTGTGGATCATTAATATTTGGCCCTAAGGTATATGCTTGTCCCCAATACGTCATAGCAGAACTAGGGTCTAACCTCGAAGCTTCCATAAATGACCGATGTGCTTCGGCGTGATTAAAGGCAAAGGTTAATCGCAACCCTTGGTTAAAAAATGTCTGCGCCATTTTATTATTGGTACTAATAGAAAAATGATGATTCCCCAAGTTTTCAAATAGTGGTGAGATTTGTTTAGTAGTATCTACATCTTCTAATAAAAATTTGGCAGAGGTACATTTTATAAAATTTAAAGCAACTTTAGGTGGCGGATTTGTATCTTCCTTGGTAAGTTTCGTGTTGACAAAATAACTAAGTGACAACAGGGCAATGGCAATAATGCCAATACTTAATTTGGTTTTCATAACAGATAGTTTTGGTTAATAAAATAATAAAAGCTTGATCAATTCAAACTAGGTTGCTATCAGTTAATTTTAGAGGGACTTAAAGATATAAAAAAATATATTAAATATTGATTTTCAGTAAATTAATATTCATTAGATCCACCTTCGTACCTTGCTGCAATAATTGAGGTAAGGGGTGCCAAATAATTTAGTGAGTGCTTTTTCTTCGGGTTTTATTTGAAATTCTGTAATGTACCAAACATATAAAATTACAACGGGGATATTGAAATAGTTACCCAATTTTAAAGCAAATGCAATGAGCATAAAAAGCATTCCTAAGTACATTGGATTTCTCGAAATTTTATAAATACCAACAATTACCAAATTAGATGCTTTTTCGGGCGCTGTTGGGTCTACTGTAGTTTTAGCTTTTTTAAATGAATAGACTGCTATGACTATAATTAAGATTCCTAGGGCAAAAATAAGCCTGCTTAACTCTTTTTGAAATTCAAAATTCAAATGCGTAAATGAAGTTACCTTATTAACAGCCCACATAAATAGGGCAAAAAAGGCAACTTGTAAGGCAGGGGGAATTTTTAATTTCATAATTAGTGAAGTGCTAAGGCTTTTTTTATAGCTTCTTCAGCCAATGGTGCCATCACTAAATAACCCTTTCTATTAGGATGTACACCATCACTGGTGTATGCTTTTTTTAGGCCATTTTGTGGATTTACCATTGCCGAAAAATAATCAAGATAAACAATCCCTTGCTTCATGGCATATGCTTTTAGTAGCGTATTCAATGCGGGAATTTTTTCATTGGGTTTTAATCCTTTTCGCCAAGGATAGTCAAAAGCAGGATGTACAGATGAAATTACAACCTTAATATCGTTGGCAAGCGCAATTTCGACCATTGATTTGATAGTGTCTATAATCATTTTAAGTGTTGTTGGGCCTGTATTTTCAGCAATATCATTGGTTCCTGCAAGAATCACAACAACGTTCGGATTTAAATCGATTACATCTTGGCGAAAACGCACTAACATTTGTGGTGTTGTTTGTCCGCTTATTCCACGATTTATATAGTTTTTTCTGTTAAAAAATTCTGGGTGATGGGTACTCCAACTTTCTGTAATAGAATTGCCCATAAATACAATCCGATTTTCTGTTGGTGCTACTAATTTTGAATTTTCTTTTTGATATCGTTTTAAGTTGGCCCAATCTTGTGCACTAGTTAGCGTTGTCATAAAAAAGAAAAGTAAAGTTAACGAAGTTATAAAGTTCAGTTTTTTCATGGTGGTACTAAAATATAAAACTAGTATTATTTTTTAATAAACTCAGCACAATCTACGCGTATTTCAGTATCCAGAAGCTCTTTTTCTAATAAATTACAGTAACTACCATTGGTTGATTTACTGTAAAATTTACAACCATAACAAGTCCGTTGAACTGTAAGAATTCCGTTACGGTTTAGTTGGTAAATAAGCGTGCTAATAGTATCGAATAAATTTTCTAAATTATATTGATCGATGCTATTTAATTGCTCTTTTATTGGATTGGCAAAATTTTCAGTTTCAGTAACAATTTTTTTTCCAGCTGTTGAGAGTAGGATGGTGTAACTCCGACTATCAGTTGAGGAAAAATCTTTAGTAATGAGTTCTTTTTTATCTAAAATTCGGATGGCATCACTTATAGTCGGCTTGGTAATATTAAATTCTTTTGCTAAATGACTTACATTGCATAATTCGTTTTTGTGATATGCAATGAAAATTAAAATCTGAATCTGAATAGGACTTAAGCCGAGTTCTTTCGCTTTTTGCCATAAAAGCACTTTAAACGACTCAGAAATGCGCTCCAAACCAGCAACTATTTTACTAGTAATACTTCCGTGTTGAAACTCAGGATTAAATACAGTTTTATTCATAATATAAAAAGCCTGTCGATTTGACGCGACAGGCAAAGTTAGTAATCCTAATTAGATTAGTTACAATTTTCCATTTCAATAATGTAAAAACCATCATTTTTAATTGCGTTGTTAATTTCATCAGACGCTTGTTCAATATGACAAAATTTACATTCTTTTGATGTTAGGTTTCCCGTATCAAAAGACTTCGATTTCAAATAGGTTTTTCCAAAATTAAAAATAGTTTCTTCCTTTGTTAATGACGATGGGACTAAAATATCAAAATGCATTATTTGTCCGTCATTTCGTTGCACATAGGTGTCCCAAACAGATACTTTCATTATTATCCTTTTACATCAGCCATTGATGCACCATAATTGATATGTAATACATTACCTGAAGGAGTGACCATAGCTGGTACTGATTTTACTCCTGCATTTTCAGCTTCTTTTATACGAGCTCTGTTTTCGCCAATGTTAACTACTTCAACATTAGTAGCTCCTACTAATGCTATAATGTCATGTTCTGCACTTACACAAACAGGACACCCTGCATGATAAAAAATTGATTTACGCATTGTTTTATAATTTAAGTTATTGCACTATCGCAATACAAATATAGTAAGGAATCCTAACTAAACAATTATTTTGAAGTTTTTTTTTGTTGGAGTACCTATTGTAAGCTTAAAATCATACGTATTTGAAAGAATTCTAGTAATTTTGAATTACAATACCAATAAAATGACAGACTGTAAAGCAATTAAAGGAGCGTTACGTAAAAAAATGCTTGTAAAACGAGCACGTACAAAATCAGCACTAAAGAAGGAATATGATCAGTGGATCTGTACTGAATTGGAGAAAATTATTCACAAAAGAGCATGTAAAGTAGTACATGCCTATTTACCTATGGGTAAGGAAATTGATATCACTCCTTTGCTTTCAAAGTTACTAGAACAGGAGGTAACCGTTGTGACACCCAAAACCTTACCAAAAAGAAAATTATTAAATTTAGTTCTACATTCATTAGACGTTGTTGAAAAAGGTGTTTTCGGCACATCACATCCAGCAAACTCAACAGAATATTTAGGTTCTTATGATTTGGTGATTGTACCTGGACTCGCTTTTGACAAAGAAAATTATCGATTGGGTTATGGTGGCGGTTATTATGATAATTTTTTAGTGAATTGTCCGAATGCATATAAAGTAGGTATCTTTTATCCGTTTCAAGAAGTAGATTCTGTACCAACAGAGCCACATGATGTTCAATTGGATATGATTTTAAAAACAGAATTATAGACAATCAATAAAATACACATAGCCCTTTTTGTACTTTTTCCTACTTATTTTCAGCCTCCAAATTAGTATCTTCGTATTTAAATAAAAGCCATTGTCCATCCACAATCTACATACTTCTATAGAATACCTGAAAGGAGTGGGTCCGGCCCGGGCCGATTTACTTCGCAAAGAGTTGGGTCTAAGAACAATGGCCGATTTGGTTAATTTTTATCCCAATCGATATATTGACAGAACACAGTTTTTTAAAATAAATAAACTTCAACAAAACAGTAGCGAGCTACAATTAGTAGGTAAAATAACACACATTAAGACAGTACAGCAAAAGCGAGGTAGCCGATTGGTAGCTACATTTGTTGATGATACCGGCAGTATCGAATTGGTGTGGTTTAGAGGAGTTAAATGGATTAAAGAGGCGTTAAAAGTGAACACACCCTATGTTGCCTTTGGTAAAGTCAATTGGTTTAATGGCACATTTAATATGCCACACCCTGAATTGGAATTGATTGCTGATTATAAAAAAAGCCTTCAATCTGCCATGCAACCAATTTATCCTTCAACTGAGAACTTATCAAATAAAGGAGTTACCAATCGCGTGGTTATCAAGATGATGCAATACCTTTTTACCGAAGTGCGCGGCAGGTTTCAAGAAACGTTATCACCTCCATTACTTCAAAAATTTAACTTAATTTCTAAAAGTGAGGCCCTATTCAATATTCACTTTCCAAAAAATCAACAATTATTAACCAATGCGCAAAAGCGCTTAAAGTTTGAGGAGTTATTTTTTATTCAGCTACAGCTCGTTCGAAAAAAACTAATCCATAAAGCGAGAATAAAAGGGTTTATCTTTGAAAAAGTAGGTGCCAATTTTAACACTTTTTACAGCGATCACTTACCTTTTGAATTAACCAATGCCCAAAAACGCGTGGTTAAAGAAATTCGTAAAGATATGGTCACTGGAGCGCAGATGAATCGGCTATTGCAGGGAGATGTAGGTTCTGGTAAAACCATTGTGGGTTTGTTAGCGATGCTTATCGCATTGGATAACGGATTTCAGGCCGCGTTAATGGCTCCTACAGAAATATTGGCAACACAACATTACAATGCAATTACATCGTTATTAGACGGTTTGGATATCAAAGTAAGCCTATTAACAGGATCGGTTAAAACTAAAAAACGCAAAGAAATACACGAAACTTTAGAGGATGGTTCGCTGCATATTTTAATAGGTACCCACGCTTTGTTAGAAGACAAAGTACAGTTTAAGAACCTTGGACTTGCTATTATAGATGAACAACATCGATTTGGGGTGGCACAACGCGCAAAGATGTGGGTGAAGAATAGCCTGCCGCCTCATGTTTTGGTAATGACAGCAACTCCCATACCACGTACATTAGCAATGAGTGTTTATGGAGATTTGGATATTTCAATAATCGATGAATTACCTCCGGGTCGAAAGGAAATAAAAACTGCGCATCGCTACGATAGTAACCGGTTGAGTGTTTTTAAATTTATGAAAGAGGAAATTGAAAAAGGGAGACAAGTCTATGTAGTATACCCCTTAATCAAGGAGTCTCAAAAGTTGGATTTCAAGGATTTAATGGATGGCTATGAAAGTATTACTAGAGAATTTCCCAAACCAAATTATCAGATTAGTATCGTCCATGGTAAAATGAAGCCGGCCGATAAAGAATTTGAAATGAATCGTTTTTTGAAAGGAGAAACACAAATTATGGTGGCCACTACCGTCATTGAAGTAGGTGTCAATATACCCAATGCCAGTGTAATGGTTATTGAAAGTGCCGAGCGTTTTGGACTTTCTCAATTGCACCAATTACGCGGTAGAGTAGGGCGTGGTGCAGAACAGAGTTTTTGTATTTTAATGACCAGCTTTAAATTGACTCATGAAGCTAAAACGAGATTAGAAACGATGGTAACTACCAATGATGGTTTTGAAATTGCTGAGGTAGATTTAAAATTACGTGGTCCAGGCGATTTAATGGGGACACAACAGAGTGGTGTATTGAATTTACGTATCGCTGATATTGTTAAAGATGGTGCTATTTTAAAGCATGCCAGAGCAGCGGCTATAGAAGTGCTAAAACAAGATCCCAATTTGATCGCAGCTGAAAATGCCAACCTAAACCTGACCTATCAAGAAATTAGCAAAAACAGAGCTATTTGGGCAAATATTAGTTAATAATTGAGGTTGTTTTTTGGAAATTTGGTAATTTTTACTTGAAATCATTTTTATGTGCAAGCATTTTTTAACTTTACCAGCTTAATAGAAATAGATATGATTTTACTTGTTGATAGTGGTTCTACAAAATGCGACTGGATAGCGGTTGATGATCATGGTATTCAATTGTTTGAGAAAGTTAGAACTCAAGGATTGAATCCAGCCATTTTAAGCCCCGACGAATTATTAGGTAGAATACAAGAAAATGATGTGCTTCGAATGAATAAAGAAGCAGTAAAACGCATACACTTTTATGGAGCTGGTTGTGGAACTGAAGGTCCGCGATTGGCATTGGAACAAGTATTGAATTTATATTTTAATAATGCTGAGGTAAGTGTCTCTGAAGATACCTTAGCAGCAGTTTATGCAACTGTAGAAAATAACGAACCAGCCGTAGTTTGTATTTTAGGAACGGGCTCCAATTGTACCTACTATGACGGAAAGGAGTCACATCAAAAAATAATATCTTTAGGGTATATAATTATGGACCACGCTAGTGGTAATTATTTTGGAAAACAATTAATTAGAGATTATTACTTTAACCATATGCCAGAGGCCTTGAGAGTATCTTTCAATGAAAAATACAATTTAGATGCCGACTTTATTAAATACAATCTGTATAAACAGCCAAATCCGAATGCTTATTTAGCAAGTTTTGCAGAATTTATGTTTTTAAATAAAGAATCTCCCTATATCAAGGAAATGATAAAATTAGGGTTTAGACGCTTTACAAAAAACATGATATATCAATTTAAAGATAAATTACAAGACGTACCTGTACATTTTGCAGGCTCCATAGCCTTTTTGTCACAAGAAGAGATCCGTGAAGTAGCCGATGAAATGGGTTTTAAAGTGGGTAATTTTGTTAAAAGACCAATTGACGGACTGGTAAAATATCACACCCAGAAAAGGGTATAGTTAACCTACGGCTATCATTGAAATTTCAACATTTACATTTTTAGGTAAACAAGCAACTTGAACGGTTTCTCTGGCGGGGGCAGTGGCATCATTAAAATAAGAACCATACACCTCGTTAATTGAAGTAAAGTCGTTCATGTCAGCAATGAAAATAGATGTTTTAACTACATTTTCGAAAGTCATATTTGCCTCAGCTAATACTACTTCTAAATTTTTCATGACTTGTGTGGTTTCCGCCTGAATGGTATCTAAAATCAACTCACCGCTTTCGGGATTAAAAGCAATCTGTCCTGATGTAAATAACATATTATTTACTAAAACAGCTTGATTGTAAGGGCCTATTGGTGCTGGTGCTTTTGAGGTTGTAATAATTGTTTTCATATTTTTATAGTTTTGGTTTTCCCTTTTCACGGGAATGATAATTGTGGAATCAAATATAAAATATTTGACATTATTTTCATTTAAAATAAGCGTCTGTCTGACACTTTTCGTTGATCGTATTTTAAATCACTTAAAATGGAACCTTTTACTCCAATAAAAAAGTAATAAGTGGTACTATTTCCAAAGGGCACCCAGTTGAAACTCATCCGCCAGCTATCTAGATCGCGTTCAAAATTCAAGCTTGTTGGTGTGATCCCGGCACTTTTAAAGTCGTAACCCGATGAGATACCAACATTCCATTTAGGAGAGAGCGCTACTTTACCAGAAAATTGTAAGGAATTGTTTGATATTTCATTTTGCCTACTTGCATTCGAATATCCCATGGTATAGCGAAAACTTAAGTTCCATGGAATTACCGCTTGATATAAATTCGTAGTTTTTGGTTCGTTAGATTCATTATTTTCGAAGGAACTTTCTCTAGTGGTTAAATCGCCACCTAATAAATCGTCTGAATTGGGATTGCCTGGTGGTCTACTACCACCACCAGTTGATTTATTCTCCTTACTTTTAAATGTATCATTAGATAAGGCATAACTGGCAGAAAGGTTGGCACTTGTTAATCTAAATAAACTTCCACCGTTATTATAATTGAAGGTATTTATTTTTGTACCATTAGCATTTAATGCATAGGGATCAAGTGTGGCACCAAAATTAAGACTTAGTTTATTGTCAAATAATTGGGTGCTCGCGGTCATTCTAACAGGGCTCCATTTTAATGAATCTGCAGCTACATTATAACTTGTAGAAAAATTGAGGCTGTTTAATAAAGTTATTTTCTTGGCTTCAGTTGCTGTGGAATCTTTAGGCATTATTTTAGCCTCTAATGTATTGTTTAAAGAAAAACCAATGCTACTTGAAAGACCTCTAGAGGGCTGTCCGTAAATACCACCTTCAAATCTTGAATACTCTAACAAATCATCAGAATTATCACTCTGTTGTACCTGGTCATAATAAAAACTAAAATCGGGTCTGTAATTAAACGAAATTGACGGGCGCATTACATGGCGAATGGCCTGAAGGCGCCCTTTTTTAAATTGAAAATCACCATAGATATTTGTGGATGCCGAAATACCTCCTGAATATTCTCTAAAAGAATCAAAACCACCTATAGTATCATTTACCACCTGACTACCGTCTTCAAGAGTAGGATCATAATTTTTAGCAATCGTTTTTAAATACCACACCTCATTATAATTCACACTTGGTGAAAGTGTAATGTATTTTAACGCTTTTACACTAGTGCTCATCGCTACAGTTTGCTTCATTCCACTCTTTGCATCATCAAACATACCCGCCTTAAAAAAATGATCATCGTCTGTAGAAACCGTATTTTGAAGGGTCATATTATAAGTTAAGCCTATATTTTGTATGGGTGTTTTTTTGGTTCCTGATTTAGGTGCAAAGGGATAGACACGGTCCATACCTAATTGTAACGAAGGCAGGCTCATATCAATCCGTTCGGTATTGGTGTTTTGGGTATGTGTTAATGACATATTCATATTAAATGGGGTCCCTACGAACTTTTTATAATATGAAATGGAAGAATTGAAGGTGTTGGTGATATTTTGAGAGATATTAATTTCGTTTAACGATTGCCTAAAATATTGACTACTTCCTAAATTAACCGATGCTGAAAATCTTGAATTCGGATTTGATTTGGTATCTTGACTATGACTCCACCGTAAATAGAAGTTATTGGTCTTACTATAGTCATCAAAACCACGTTGACTGTTAATTTGATTTTCAAAACGCAAACTAAAATTACCCGAAAACTTATAACGAAGTGCATAATTGGACTCAAAGCGCAAACCCCAACTACCATTGGTATAGATATCTCCCAAAACGGCTAAGTCAACATAATCGTTAATGGCAAAATAATAACCACCATTTTGTAAAAAGAACCCTTGACTACCACTTTCACCCCAGGTAGGCAATAGAATACCAGATGTTGCTCGTTCTTTTGATAATGGCGCATAAAAAAAGGCAAGATAGCCGGTGTTGGGACATCTGCTAAATACAATTGTGACAGGCCCCCAACTACTTTTTTACCGGGTACAACTTTAATGTTATTTGTTACAATTTCATAGTCGGGCTTTTCTTTTTGGGAAGTCGTAAAATGTGCCTTGTTAATATAGAGCGTGGAATCATTTTCACGTTTTGTAATTTGTCCTCGAATAATAATGCCTTGATCTTCGGTTTTGGTATTGTAAATTAAAGCTTTTTCATTTTTGAAATTATAGATCAATGAATCTTGTTCAGATTCTTGATTGCCCTGTTTAAAAAATGGTTTTTGCGTGTAAACTCCTGAACTATCTATAATTCCTTTTGCATATGCCAAGTTCTGTTTGTAATCAATAATAATGATACCAGCTCTTAACTCAATGTCTTGGTAAAGCATTTCGGCATTATTATACAGCGTCGTTTTTTTATTGATAAAATCATTTGAAATATAGTCGTCAGACCTTTTCTTTATAATTGATTCTAAAAATTCTTTTGGGGCTTTAATACTATCAACCTTTGTTGAATCGGTGGCAGTTACTTTTAAATTCTGTTTCGTAAGAAGTAGCGAATCATTTTTTTGCTTCAATGCAATAGAATCCTTTTTAGCTATCTCTTGTGCAAAACTAAGCTGACATCCGATACTAATGAAAACTAAAACTAAAAGTATGTGTTTTAAATTTGTATACAATGCTATTAATAGTATTTTTGTAAATGTAAAAACGGCTTAGTTTTTGAGTTTACAAACTTACATATATTTTTTATGAGGTTAAACTTAAAAGAAGGTTAAAAGATGAATACCAGTATTACCCCAAATAATAATTCCCAATTGATGATAAAAAAGATTGTTCAAGTTGTGTTCCTTTTAGGAATATTTTTGATAAACTCACACATAATAGTAGCGCAACAAAAATTTAAAGTAGTTTTGGACGCTGGCCATGGAGGAACAGATCCAGGTAATTTAGGAGCGCCAAAAAGTAAATTTTTCGAAAAAGATATTGTGCTAAAAATAGCGCTTGAAGTGGGTAGCTTATTAGAAGCAAAGAAAGATATTGAAGTAATTTTTACTAGAAAAGACGATACTTTTATAGAATTGGATGCACGCGGAGAAATTGCTCAAAAATCCAAAGCCGATTTGTTTGTATCTATTCATTGTGATGCCTTTACAAATTCCAATGCTTATGGTGCAGGAACGTTTGTTTTAGGACTGCATGAAAATGATCGCAATTTTGAAATTGCAAAAAAGGAAAACTCCGTAATTTTTCTGGAAGATAACTATCAGCAAAAATACGAAGGCTTTGATCCTAATTCACCAGAAGCTATCATAGGAATCACAATGATGCAAGAAGAATATCTAGATCAAAGTTTAATTTTGGCTAATTTAATTCAAACAAATTTTGTCAAGAATTTACAGCGTAAAGATAGATTAGTGAAACAAGCAGGTTTCTTAGTGTTGCGTAATACTTTCATGCCTAGCGTGTTAATAGAAACTGGTTTTTTAACAAATGATAAGGAAGGGGCTTATTTAAATTCGAAGAAAGGACAAGAAGAAATGGCAAAAGCTATTTATAATGGAATTATAGAATATAAAAAGGAGTATGACGCCAACCGTGTTGTTGAAGTGGCACCAAAACCCGTCGTTAAACCAGAGAAAACAGAGCGTATTATTAAAGGTGTTGATTTTAAAGTACAAATAGCATCGAGTACTAAAAGAGTAAAAACCGATGCGTATAATTTTAAAGGATTGAAAGGGATTGAACGTGTTAAAGTAGGTCTTTATCATAAATATTATTACGGTAAAACATCAGATTATAATAAAGTTAAAGAAATGCAAAAAGAAGCAAAAGCAAAAGGTTATATTGGAGCCTTCGTCGTAGCATTTAAAAACGACGTTAAAGTTTCGGTACTTGCTGCTCTAAAAGGAGAATAAATTTTGGAGGCATTTGCTTACTCCCAGAAATAATTAGTAATATTGTTTATTATAAAAAAAAGATTTTGAAAATCTCAAGAGAATTAAAAACGGGTATCGTAGTATTGCTTTCAATAGCACTTTTTATTTGGGGGTATAGCTATATAAAAGGAGAAAAATTATTCGAAAAACCAAGAGTTTTCTATGCAGAATATGGTAACGTACAAGGTTTAATGCCATCTGCAAATGTGACCATTAACGGACTTAAGGTAGGGAAAATAGAAGATATTTCATTTCACCCTGTAAAATTAGGTAGGTTGGTTGTAGCTTTCTCTTTGGAGAACGATTTTCAATTTTCTAATAAGAGTATTGCTCAGATTTATAGTGCCGATTTTATTAGCGGAAAGTCCATTAAAATTTTACCAAATTACGATGGTGCTAAAGCGGTTTCGGGTGATACGCTCACGGCGGATGTTGCCACGGATATTTTAGGATCTATTAGCAATCAGTTAGTGCCATTACAAGATAAGCTTACAAGCTTTGTGTCTAATGCAGATAAAGTTTTACTAAGTTTCGATGAAGTTTTAAATGAAGAAGGTAAAACAAATTTAAAGCAATCGCTCGCTAAATTGAATTCAACACTTACTAGTTTTAGTAGCGCATCAAGATCGTTGGATAAAATGTTGGCTAATGATGGGAAAATAGATTCTATTTTAAACAATGTAAGTCATACGTCGCGTAATTTGGCGAGCTTAACAGATTCATTGAATGACGCACATCTTGCTGCTACCGTTAAAAAATTAGAAACAACCTTAGCTAATTTTAATGGTATTTTGGCAGGGATAGAAAACGGTAAAGGTTCTATCGGTAAATTAATGAAAGATGAGGGGCTATATAATAATTTAGAAGGGGCCACAAAAGAGATGGAAGAACTATTGAGAGAAATGAAATTGAATCCGAAAAGGTTTGTTCATTTTTCATTGTTTGGAAAAAGGCCAAAGCCCTACGAACCTGAGGAAAACTAACTAAATAATATGCCATTTATTAAAACGATATCATATGCCGCTGCTGACAAGGTTTTAAAAAAGCTTTATGATAGAGTTACTGGCCCCGATAATAATATAGACAATATAATGATGATTCATAGTCTTAGACCACATACTATGGTGGGTCATATGAGTCTTTATAAAAATACCCTACACCATAGTAACAATACACTTCCCAAATGGTTTTTAGAAACGATAGGCATCTATGTAAGCATCTTAAATAATTGTAGCTATTGTGTTGAGCATCACTATGAAGGTTTAAAAAGACTGTTGGCAGATGATGACCGTGCAAAAGTTATTAAGAAAAAGTTAATAACTAATTCTTTCGAAACTTTATTTGATACCAATTATTTTCTAGTTTTACGATACGCTGAGATATTGACCAGAGAACCGGATAAGGTGTCTGAAAATCAGATAAATGAGCTTAAAAAATCGGGCTTAGATGACGGTCAAATATTGGAGGTCAACCAAGTGATAAGTTACTTTAACTATGCAAATAGAACGGTTTTAGGACTTGGTGTGAATGTAAAAGGAGATATTTTAGGCTTATCACCGAATGATTCTGACGATGAAAAGAATTGGAATCATAAATAGTTTATATAAAATTAAATGCAATACTTGCCAAACATAGTTTTCGCTATTGTGCTAATTGTTGGAATTGGTTTTTTTGTGAAAAACATAAAAAAATTAATTCGCAATATTAAGCTAGGTAAAGCGGTGGATAGAACAGACAATCCATCACTGCGTTGGAAGAACATGATTTATATTGCTTTGGGGCAATCTAAAATGGTACAACGACCAATAGCCGGTTTTTTACATGTTATAGTTTATGTAGGTTTTATAATTATCAATATTGAAGTACTTGAAATAATTATTGATGGGCTATTTGGTACCCATCGTATTTTACTTTCCTTTCTTGGAGCGTCTTTCTATGGATTTTTAATAGGTAGTTTTGAGATTTTAGCCCTACTGGTATTTGTATCAGTTGTTGTTTTTTGGATTCGTAGAAATGTAATAAAAATTAAGCGTTTTTGGAATAAAGAAATGAAAGGGTGGCCTAAAAATGACGGTAATTTTATTTTGTATTTTGAAATGATTTTAATGCTGTTGTTTTTGGTGATGAATGCTACGGATAGTCAACTACAAGAAGCGGGTGTTGGTAATACAGTCAGCCAGTTTTTAAGTCCGTTATTCGCTGATTTAAATGAAGGAACCATACATTTCATTGAAAGAAGTGCTTGGTGGTTACACATCGTTGGTATTTTAATATTTTTAAACTATTTATATTACTCAAAACACTTGCATATTTTATTGGCTTTTCCCAATACCTATTATGCGAATTTAAATCCCTTAGGGAAATTTGATAATTTAGAGTCAGTTACAAAGGAAGTTAAATTGATGATGGATCCAACGGCCGACCCGTTTGCGGCCCCTGCAGAAGATACCAGTGACGCTGTTCCGGAAAAATTTGGAGCTGAAGATGCTACTGATTTGAATTGGGTACAACTGCTGAATGCTTATACCTGTACAGAATGTGGAAGATGTACTTCTGTATGTCCTGCCAATATAACAGGTAAAGAATTATCTCCTAGGGCGATTATGATGAAAACCCGAGATAGGGTTGAGGAAATTGGAAAGAATATTGATAAAAATGGTAAATTTGTTCCAGACGGTAAGACCTTATTGGATACAATTTCTGAAGAGGAATTGTGGGCATGTACCAGTTGTAATGCTTGTGTAGAAGAATGCCCCGTAAATATAGATCCACTGTCTATCATTATGGACATGCGTAGATTCCAAGTAATGGAGAAGTCTGCTGCACCACAAGAATTAAATATGATGATGACAAATTTAGAGAATAATGGAGCTCCATGGCAATACAATCAATTGGACAGATTAAATTGGAAAAATGAAGAATAAATTTAATAAAGAATTAGAGGAATTAAGAGATGAAGCGGGTAATTTATTGAGCCCTGCTTTATCAAAAGGTGTTAAAAATTACTTGATAGATATTGACGGAACTGTTTGTGATGATATACCCAATGAAGAGCCAGAACGTATGTTGACGGCTGAGGTATATCCTGATGCATTGAAAACTTTAAATAAGTGGTATGATGAAGGTCATATTATTTGCTTTTTCACATCGCGTACAGAAGATCACCGAACTTATACTGAAATTTGGTTAAGAGAAAATGGCTTTAAATATCATAGTTTGTTGATGGGGAAACCACGTGGAGGAAATTATCATTGGATTGACAATCACTTAGTGAAAGCAACAAGATATAGAGGTAAGTTTACCGATTTAGTAGATAAAGATGTTACAATACAAGTGTTTGATGACGGTCAACACGAATAAATAGTTGAAGTATGAATGTACCTACAATGGCAGAAATGACGGCCCAAGGAAAACAACCAGAAGTATTATTTTGGGTTGGGTGTGCCGGTAGTTTTGATGATAGAGCAAAAAAAATAACAAAAGCATTTGTTAAAATTTTAAACAATGCCAATGTTGATTTTGCCGTATTGGGTGCAGAAGAGAGTTGTACAGGTGATCCGGCTAAAAGAGCGGGGAACGAATTTTTATTTCAAATGCAGGCCATGACAAATATAGAAGTTATGAATGCTTATGAAGTGAAAAAGGTGGTTACAGCTTGTCCACACTGTTTTAATACTTTAAAAAATGAGTATCCAGAACTAGGTGGTAAATACGATGTAATGCACCATACACAGTTTTTAAAAACACTGTTAAACGAAGGTAGAATTACAATAGAAGGAGGAACTTATAAAGGAAAACGGATCACCTTTCATGATCCTTGTTATTTAGGACGAGCAAATGAAGTTTATGAGGCACCACGTGAATTGATACGGAAATTAGAAGGTGAGCTGTTGGAAATGAAACGTTGTAAAAGCAACGGTTTGTGTTGTGGAGCTGGTGGAGCCCAAATGTTTAAAGAACCTGAAAAAGGGAATAAAGACATAAATGTAGAGCGAACAGAAGAGGCGTTAGAGGTAAAACCCGATATTATAGCAACTGGTTGTCCATTTTGTAACACTATGATGACTGACGGAATAAAAAACAAAGAAAAAGAAGAAACTGTTCAAGTTTTAGATATAGTTGAACTAATAGCAAACGCACAAGACTTATAAATAACTCCTACAAAATTATGCCTTATATTAAAGATAAAAATTTAGTTAATATTTATGAAGAGGTAGATAAAGCCAATCATACTATTGGCCGACTTACAGACCTCTTGAAAGAAGAGGAAGAGAATAATTCGATTTTGAAAAAACACAGGGTTATTTTAGGGATGTTCGGTCTATTATTATTGCTATTATTTCTTTGGTCATTCTTAGGGAAAGAGAAAGGTATTGATAAAAAATATTTACAAAAGAATAACTTAACACTTGTTGACACAGATAGTTTAAATATCATGAGAGATGCCGCCTTATTAACTGTAGGGAATGAATTTTCTGGTGAAATGGACGGCATGGCGGAAGGCGGTGATCAAATTGGCGGTATGGCCGGAGAAACAATTGTTTATAGTGTACAAATTGGTGCTTTTACCACTTTTAAAGCGAAACTTTTCTCCGATGATTTGGCACATTTAAAAGAGTTTAAGGAAGGCGGATTGAATAAATATGCATTGGGTAATTATATTACTTATGCGGAAGCGAAATTGTTAAAAGACGATCTGAGACAACTTGGTTTTAAAGATTGTTTTGTAATCGCACAGTCTTATGGTCAACCTGTAAATATGAAAGAAGCACTGCAATTGAGTGAGGAAACACACTATTTAAATCCAAAAAAGTAGTCCATGTTAAAGGCTTTTATTGAAGCTGCTAGATTGCGCACATTACCCTTATCTATTTCAGGAATAATTGTTGGTAGCTTCTTGGCGTATGCCGAAGGTTATTTTGACTGGCGTATTGCTACACTTGCTATACTAACTACTATCGGATTTCAGGTGCTCTCAAACTTTGCCAATGACTATGGTGATGGTATAAAAGGGACTGACAATGAGGATAGAGTGGGCCCTTCAAGAGCTTTACAAAGCGGAAGTATTTCACCAGAACAAATGCTCAAAGCTATAAAAATAACAAGTTTTATAACTTTCTGTATCGCTTTGTTCCTGATTTATATTGCTTTCGGAAACACACATAAAGAGTATTTCTTTTTGTTTTTGGCCTTTGGTATTGCCAGTATGGTGGCCGCTATTAAGTATACGATGGGTAAAAAAGCATATGGCTATAGTGGATATGGTGATATTTTTGTATTTCTGTTTTTTGGTTGGATGAGTGTAGTTGGATGCTATTTTTTATATGCAAAACAAATGGATTGGACCATCTTTTTACCAGCAACCAGTGTTGGATTGTTGAGTGTTGGTGTGCTGAATTTAAATAATATGAGAGATCGTATATCTGACGAAAAAGCAAACAAAAGAACCTTAGTTGTTAAAATTGGGAATGAATTTGCTAAATACTATCATTATTATTTATTGATTGCAGCCTTTTTATTGGCATTACTGTACACTTCTTTTCATTTTAGATCACCTTTTCAATTCTTGTTTGTGCTTGCATTTATTCCTATTGCGAAGCACTTATATACGGTTTATGAAAATACACAGCCTGCATTACTCGATCCCGAATTAAAAAAATTAGCGTTAAGTACGTTTCTATTTGCCATACTTTTTGGCTTGGGTCAAATTTTATAATCATTTTTTTGATTAACTTTAGGTCAAACTTGATTTCGTATGAAAATTACCTATTTAGGGCATGCAAGCCTTGCCATTGAAGTAGCAGGTAAAACTATTATTGTAGATCCATTTATTTCTGAAAATGAATTGGCTAAAAATATTGATATCCAATCTCTTAGGGCTGATTATATTTTAATTACGCATGCGCATTTTGACCATGTTGCCGATGTTGAATTAATTGCAAAACGCACCAATGCAATACTGATTTCCAATTACGAAATAGTGATGCATTATAAAGAAAAGGGGCTAAAAGGACACCCGATGAATCACGGTGGGAGTTGGCAATTTGATTTTGGAAAAGTGACTTATACCAATGCCATTCACACCAGTTCGTTTGCTGACGGTACATATGGTGGGCATCCAGGAGGTTTTATTTTAGAAACAACCGAAGGAACCGTTTATATCGCTGGTGATACAGCACTTACCTATGATATGAAACTGATTCCGCTTAAAGCGAAATTGGATTTGGCAATATTGCCAATTGGTGATAATTTTACAATGGGTATGGAGGATGCTGTATTGGCTTCTGATTTTGTTGAGTGCAACAAGGTGTTGGGATATCATTTTGATACCTTTGGGTATATCAAAATTGATCATCAAAAGGCAAAAGATGCCTTTGCAGTAAAAAATAAAGAATTGATACTTTTAGATATAGGTGCATTTATGAATGTTTAAAACTTAATTGAAAATGGATACACTGTTGTATATTTTTTTAGGACTTGTATTGCTCATTATCATTTTGGGGTTGATAGCTCCAAAAAATTATGAAGTAAACCGATCAATAATGATAAACAAACCAATCGCTGAAGTTTTTGACTATTTAAAATTTTTAAAAAACCAAGATAATTGGTCACCTTGGGCAGAAAGAGATCCCAATATGAAAAAAACAGTTGCAGGAACAGATGGTGAAATTGGTTTTATTTCAGCATGGGAAAGTGATCATAAGCAAGTAGGTTCAGGTGAACAAGAAATTACCTCGATCACAGAAAATAAGGAAATCACCTCTCAATTGCGCTTTTTAAAACCTTTTAAATCTACTTCAGATGCATATATGAGAGTTAGTGAAGAGCATGGTAATACAAAGGTGGTTTGGGGTTTTTCTGGAAAAAATAAATTTCCGGCAAGTATTATGATGTTGTTTATGAATATGGAAAAAGCTGTTGGGAATGATTTTGAACAGGGGTTGGCAAAGTTAAAATCAACTTTAGAAAATTAAGTCTAGTAACAATGAAAAAATTCTTAAAAATTACAATAGGTATTTTACTACTGTTGTTGGTTGTTTTTTTACTAACAGGCTTGTTGGTAAAAGAAACCAATTATGAAGTATCTACAACAGTTAATAAACCTTTAAATGAAGTGTTTGCCGCTTTTAATAATAGTAAAGAACTTCAAAAATGGATCCCAGCTGTAAAATCTATTGAACCAGTAGAAGAAAAAACAGGGATGGTTGGGAGTACCTATAAAATGATTGTAATTGATGCCAATGGGAATGATTTTGAAATGATCGAAACCATTACAGCTTTTGAAGTGAATAAAAGAATAGGCTTAGCCTTTGATGCGCAAGGAATGTTAAAAACAGATGATATTACCTTTTTGGCTGATGGCAACAGTACCGTGATTACCAACAAAGCCTCTTGTAAGGGTACGTCGTTTTTATTGAAATGCACTTTTCCCTTTCTTAAATCAATGTTTAAAAAATCAGATCAAGAATCACTAAATGGTTTTAAAAAGTATATAGAACAACTAAATTAGATGAATATGGATTCGCAAATGGTAGGCTGGTTCGAAATTCCAGTTAAGAATATGGATAGAGCCGTAAAATTTTACAATACGGTTTTTCAAATAGAAATCATGGTGCAACAATTTGGGCCTACAACAATGGGATGGTTCCCTTTTCCTCAAGATAAAAATGCCAAAGGTTCTGGAGGCTCACTTATTCATAACCCAGCACATTATAAGCCATCCAAAGATGGGGCGTTGGTTTATTTTACATCAAGAACGGGTGATCTTGCTGATGAATTGAGTAGAATTGAAAAAGCAGGAGGTAAAATAGAAAGGTCTAAAACTCAAATATCCGAAGACCATGGTTATATGGCTTTATTTACGGATACTGAGGGAAATAGAGTCGCACTACATTCGTTAAAATAAATAATGAACGCATCGTATAAAAAGTACATTCTAAATTTCAAACAACCAAGTGGTACCTCCAGAGGGATATTACTTACTAAGGAAACCTATTTTTTAATTCTTAAAGAGGAAAACAGGCTAGGAGTAGGTGAATGTGCACTATTTAGAGGATTAAGCATAGATGATCGGCCAGATTACGAGGAAAAACTACAATGGGTATGTGATAATATTCATTTAGGTAAAAATGAATTACTTAAACAGGTCAATGACCTGCCTTCCATTCAGTTTGGTATTGAACAAGCATTTTTATCGCTAAAAAGCAAGGCTCCTTTCGAGCTGTTTCCATCGGGTTTTACCAGTGGTAAAGCAGCCATTGAAATTAATGGTTTGATATGGATGGGAGACGCAGCATTTATGCAAAAACAGTTAGCAGAAAAGCTACAAGCCGGATTTACAACGATTAAATTAAAAATTGGTGCCATTGATTTTAAAACCGAATTAGGTCTGTTAAAATCGATCCGTAAGGATTTTGGAGTTGAAGAGATTGCGTTGCGTGTAGATGCGAATGGTGCGTTTAAACCCGAAGAAGCTTTAGAAAAACTAAAACGACTTTCAGATTTTGAAATTCATTCCATAGAACAACCCATTAAGGCAAAACAACCCGAACATATGGCTCGATTATGTGAGCAAACACCCTTGCCAATTGCCTTAGATGAAGAGCTTATAGGTGTTTTTTCTGAAGAAGAAAAGAAAACGCTTATCGAGACTATTAAGCCGCAGTATATTATTTTAAAACCGAGTCTGATAGGAGGGTTTAACGGAAGCGAGCAATGGATAAAATTAGCAAAGGCATCTAATGTAGGCTGGTGGATCACGTCTGCATTGGAAAGCAATGTAGGTTTGAATGCCATAGCACAATTTACATACACATTAAGTGCAGCTATTCCACAAGGATTGGGAACAGGTAGCTTATTTACAAATAATATAGAATCACCGTTGCAGGTTAAAAAGGGACAATTACATTACAACCCCAAACTAAATTGGAATTTCGAGCTATAAAAACGTACTTTTGCAGCTCTAAAAAAGTATCAATCTATGAATTTTATACAACAAGGATATAAGGGTAATAAAGAATGGTATTGGTATGCGCTTACCTTGATTGTGGTAGTAGTATTTTGGCAAATTTTGGGGGTTATTCCTTTAATTGCGGTTGCCTTTTCAAAAACAGCGAATTCTTCTGAGTTTATGGAAGCCGCAAAATCTAATTTTGTTGAACTAGGTATCGATTCAAATTTTTATTTGTTCTTGTTGTTGTTCACATTAATAATGGGACTTGTTGGATTGTTAATCGGCATTCAATTTATTCATGCTCGACTCGTAAAAACCGTGGTCACCAGTAGAAAATCAATTGATTGGAGTAGAGTAATCTATGCGTTTTCTGTTTGGTTTGGAATTAGTGTTTTGTTCTTAGTAATTGGTTCCTTTTTAGGAAACGAAGATCTTGTTTGGAACTTTAAACCACTGCCATTTACCATTTTGGTACTGGTTTCGTTTTTATTTATTCCGTTGCAAACTTCTTTTGAAGAGCTATTGTTTAGAGGTTATTTAATGCAAGGACTTGGAGTTTTAGCAAAAAATAGGTGGTTTCCATTACTAGTCACTTCAACCGTTTTTGGCTTACTCCATGGAGCAAATCCTGAAGTTGCCAAATTGGGCTATGGTATCATGGTGTTTTATATAGGGACGGGCTTATTATACGGCATCACAACCTTAATGGATGAAGGTACAGAAATAGCATTGGGCTTGCACGCTGCTAATAATATAGTAGCAGCCATATTTGTGACCACAGATTGGACTGTTTTTCAAACGGATGCACTTTACCTTGACACCTCAGAACCTACTTTGGGCTGGGACACCTATATTCCTGTTTTTATAGTTTATCCTTTATTACTTCTTATTTTTTCAAAAAAATACGGGTGGAGTAATTGGAAAGATAAATTATTTGGTACTATTGAGGAACCTGTTTATACTCCTGAGGAGGATTATAAAGTCTTACCCTAAGCTAATTAAAAACATCAAAAAAGTGCATACTGATTTTAAACTCAATGGGCATACCTTTAAAGATAAAGCTGAATTATTGGCGTACGCTAAAATAAACGTGTATGCAATTTATAATTTTTTGGAACAATGGTTTGACACAAGTACAACAATCTCTGTAAACACCTCTGGATCAACAGGTGAGCCTAAGTTAATTCAATTAAAAAAGGAGTACATGGTGAATAGTGCCCTGGCTACAGCAAGCTATTTTGAATTAGCACCGAACACGACAGCGCTTCTTTGTCTTTCTTCCGATTATATCGCAGGTAAAATGATGGTGGTGAGAGCTTTGGTATTGGGTTGGCATCTAGATGTTGTGCCACCAATCACTGCACCGCTAAAAGAAGTCATAAAGACCTATGATTTTAGTGCTATGGTACCCATGCAAGCCTATTATTCAATTGATAAATTATCCCTTGTCAAGAAACTAATTATTGGTGGGGGCGTTGTTTCGCATGACTTAATTACAAAAATAAAAGAACTTCCAACAAAAGTCTATGCCACGTATGGAATGACTGAGACCATTACGCATATTGCTGTTAAAAGGCTTAATAAGGACGCATTTCAAGATGCTACAAGCAAGCAATCTGTTTATGAGCTGTTACCAAAGATTAAAATTTCAAAGGATGCTAGAGGCTGCTTGGTCATTCAAGCTCCTATGGTATCTGATCAAACGGTTATAACCAATGACTTGGTTGAAGTAGTATCTAGCACTACCTTTAAGTGGCTAGGGCGCTATGATACGATTATCAATTCTGGGGGGATTAAACTCATTCCAGAACAAATAGAAGAGAAACTAAGTTTAAAAATAAAAGAACGTTTCTTTGTAGCAGGTATTTCGGATGGTATCCTTGGAGAAAAGTTAATCTTGGTTATCGAATCTAAAAAAATAAATGATGACCTTCTGAACGAAGTGAAGCAGCTCACCTCTTTAAGTAAATTTGAAATTCCTAAAGAAACTTATTTTATAGAGAAGTTTATTGAAACGGCAACAAAAAAAATCCAACGTCAAGAAACGTTGGATCTCATATTAAAGAAGCAGTAAGGACGTTAACCCACAAACTGCTTTGCTATATTTTCAGCTTTTCTACTTTCGCTATAGTCATAAAAACCTTCGCCAGATTTAACACCTAGTTTACCGGCAGTAACCATGTTTACGAGCAGCGGACATGGTGCGTATTTTGGGTTTCCAAAACCAGTATGCAATACGTTTAAAATAGATAAACAAACATCTAAACCAATAAAATCAGCAAGTTGGAGTGGCCCCATAGGGTGTGCCATACCTAATTTCATAACGGTGTCAATTTCATAGACACCAGCGACACCTTCGTATAATGAATAAATAGCTTCGTTAAGCATTGGCATTAAGATTCTATTGGCAATAAACCCAGGGTAATCGTTAACTTCTACAGGTACTTTACCAAGGGCTTTAGAAAGTGTCATAATTGTATTGGTCACTTCATCAGAAGTAGAATAGCCTCTAATCACTTCTACTAACTTCATAATGGGAACTGGGTTCATAAAGTGCATTCCAATAACCATTTCAGGCCGTGATGTTACCGAGGCAATTTTAGTAATTGAAATGGATGAGGTATTGCTCGCTAAAATAGTATCAGTAGGGCACACCTCGTTTAATTCCTTAAAAATAGCTAGTTTTAAATCAATATTTTCTGTTGCAGCCTCAATGACCAAGCCTGCAGTTTGAACCCCTTCTTGAATACTTGTATAGGTTTGAATATTGCGAAGCGTTTCTTGCTTTTCTTGTTCAGTAATACGCTCTTTGCTAACCATCCTGTCTAAATTTTTAGCGATGGTTGCTAGACCTTTGTCAAGGGAAGCTTGAGAGATATCAATTAACTGTACTTTATAACCAAATTGTGCAAAAGTATGGGCAATTCCGTTTCCCATTGTTCCTGCTCCAATTACTGCTACGTTTTTCATATTTCTATTTATTTGTTAAATCGTTTTTTGTTTATTCCTTTAATCATCCAATCATCCAATCATCCAATCATCCAATCATCCAATCATCCAATCATCCAATTCATTAAAAGCAATCGATAATTTGCTGAGCTACACGCAATGCATTAGCACCTTGACTCAAACTTACAATGGGCTTAGTGTTTGTATTAATGGCGTCAGCAAAAGATTCTAGTTCGTCTAAAATAGCATTGTTCGGAGTAATTGTAGGATTCTCGAAATAGATTTGCTTTTTTACACCTTCGGCATTTTGTAAGATCATAGCAAATTCATCAGGGTTGGCCGGCACATCTTTCATTCGTACGACCTCTGATTTTTTTTCTAAAAAATCTACTGATACATACGCATCTCTCTGAAAGAAACGCGTTTTGCGCATATTTTTTAATGAAATTCTACTTGCCGTTAAATTGGCAACACATCCATTTTGAAATTCAATTCTAGCATTGGCAATATCTGGTGTTTCACTAATTACCGAAACACCACTTGCATTGATGTTTTTCACTTTAGAATCTACCACACTCAAAATAATATCAATATCATGTATCATAAGGTCTAATACTACAGGCACATCTGTTCCTCTAGGATTGAATTCTGCCAAACGATGCGATTCAATAAACATCGGAGTGTCGATAATATCTCTAACTGCGGTAAAGGCAGGATTGAAACGCTCTACGTGTCCAACTTGTCCTCGTACATGATACATGCTAGCCAATGTTCTCAAGGCTTCCGCTTCTGAAACGGTATTGGTAATTGGTTTTTCAACAAAAATATGACACCCTTTAGTAATGGCCTCTTTGGCACATTCAAAATGCGACAATGTGGGTGTAACAATATCAACTACATCAACAGCATCTATTAATTCTGAAACCGAATTGAAAGAAGTATACCCAAATTCTTGAGCCACTTTTTGTGCATTTTCTTGGCTCGGGTCAAAGAAACCAATCAGCTCATATTTTTCTGATTGCTGTAATAATTTTAAATGTATTTTCCCGAGATGACCTGCACCTAAAACACCAACTTTTAACATGAAATATGATTTTTAACAAAGGTAACAAATAATAGATTTTTACTTGCTTTTTTGCTAAAATATTTCCGTAATTAGCTACTAGATAATGAAAGATTTACCAAAACATAAAGGACTTAGAAATCAGTTAGTTGAGCTCGTTAAGAGCAAGGGGATTGCAAATGATGAGGTGTTGGATGCACTTTCAAAAATTCCGCGACATTTATTTATGGATTCTAGTTTTGTTGACTTTGCCTATCAAGACAAGGCATTTCCTATAGCCGCTAGCCAAACTATTTCACAACCTTATACCGTTGCTTTTCAAACCGAATTACTTGAGATAAAAAAAGGAGATAAGGTACTAGAAATTGGTACAGGATCAGGCTATCAAACAGCCGTTTTGGTTGAATTGAAAGCGGAAGTGTATAGTATTGAACGGCAAAAAGAACTGTACGAAAAAACAAGAAAGTTTTTGCCAAAAGTAGGGTATGTTGCCAAACGATTGAACTTTGGAGATGGTTATAAGGGATGGCCCGAATTTGCACCTTTTGATAAAATTTTGGTAACTGCTGGGGCTCCTTTTGTGCCACAACCACTCTTAAGTCAATTAAAAATTGGAGGAAGACTCGTAATTCCAGTAGGTGATGAGGTACAAATTATGACACTTTTTATCCGGAAAGGAGAAAAAGATTTTGAAAAACACGAGTTCGGCGAATTTCGTTTTGTGCCTATGCTTAAAGAAAGTCAGAAATAAATATACTTCTATTTGACATTAAACGGCCTTCAAACTCAGATCCATATTGTAAACAGAGTGGGTGAGTGCTCCAGATGAAATATAATCAACACCACAATCTGCATACTTACGTAACGTTTCTTCATTAATGCCTCCAGAAGACTCTGTCAGACAGGTCGTGCCAATTAGAGCCACTGCTTTACGCGTATCTTCATAATTGAAATTGTCTATCAAAATTCTATAAACACCAGAAGATTGTAATATTTCTTCAATTTCGGTTAGATTGCGAGCCTCTACAATAATTTTCAAATCACGTCCCGTATCTTTTAAATACTGTTGCGTTTTGGCAATGGCCTTTGTGATACCACCAGCAAAATCAATATGGTTGTCTTTTAGCATTATCATATCATACAATGCAAATCGGTGATTTTCACCACCGCCAATTTTCACCGCCCACTTTTCAAGTGCTCGAATACCAGGTGTGGTTTTACGGGTATCTAATATTTTAGTCTTGGTGCCCTTCAATAAATCCATAAAGGCATGTGTTTTAGTAGCAATAGCACTCATCCGTTGCATTGCATTTAATACCAAGCGCTCTGCTTTTAATATGGACTGTGAGCTGCCCTCAACAAAAAAAACGATGTCCCCGTATTTTACAGAGTCACCATCATTAATTAATGTTTCTATTTTTAAGTGAGGATCAACATAGTTAAAAACGCGTTTCGCAAATGCCACACCAGCTATAATACCTGTGTCTTTTACCAATAATTTTGCTTTTCCAGTTGCATTTTTCGGAATACAAGCCAACGAACTGTGATCACCATCGCCAACATCTTCTCTAATGGCATTCTCAATTATTAATTCAAGTTCCTTTTCAAATTGTGCTTTGCTAATCATTTTGTTTACTATTTAAAACAAAAATAGAAATAGATTTTATCAATTTACCAAGTTCAATTATTTTTATTGCTGTTTTGTAACAATATGCTGGTGTACTCGTCACTTTTTAAACTACTATCTATGAATGGTGTTAGCCAATTACACTCAAAAGTAATCCAGTTAAGAATATTTAAAGTTTTTACATGGATTGTTCGGGTTCTACTAGCGTTGGGATTTCTTCCGTCAGGACTTAAAAAAATACTAGGAGAGCGATTTACAACATTGGATTTAGATACGCCGGTTGGATTTTTCTTTGAAGCACTTTATAGAACGGGGTTTTATTGGAATTTTTTAGGTTTTATGCAGTTGTTAGTTTTGGTACTTATTTTAATACCAAGAACTGCATTTTTGGGTGCCATCTTATATTTGCCAATTATTTTGAACATATTCATCATAGTTGTATCTATGAATTTTAAAGGAACTCCCTACGTCGTTGGGTTGATGGTTTTGGCGAATTTATATTTATTATTTTGGGATTTTGATAAGCTAAAGAAAATGCTAAAAACCATATTAGAAAAGTAAGACTTTCGTATTTTTATACTATGAAAATAAAATTGATAGCCATAGGGAAAACCGATAATAAACAGTTGGAACAACTTGTTGAGACCTATCAAAAAAGACTGAATCACTACATTAAATTTGAACTTAAAATAATTCCAGATATAAAAAAAACAAAAAACCTATCTGTAACCCAACAAAACGATAAGGAAGGTGCGCTCATTATAAAAGAGCTCGAAGCTACAGATCAATTAATTTTACTCGATGAGAAAGGGCGTGAGTTTCGCTCGGTTGAATTTTCAAGATTTTTACAAAAAAAAATGAATGCAGGAACAAAGCAATTGGTTTTCGTTATTGGTGGCCCTTATGGTTTTTCAGAAGCGGTCTATCAAAAAGCACAGGGAAAGGTGTCGTTTTCAAAAATGACTTTCTCACACCAGATGATTCGCGTTTTTGTAGTGGAGCAGTTGTATCGAGCATTTACTATTTTAAAAAACGAACCCTATCATCACGAGTAAATGGCTCAAAAAGATCAGTTTATGTGCTTTAAATTGTATATAAATTAAAAAAACACCATTTTTTTCAGGACATTTTGAAAGTAGATTGTTATTTAAATATAAGCACTAATATACTGTAGGGGGTATATGCTTTATACTTTATAATTTTTTCATAGCAGGATAAAAAAGCATCTCCATGGAGATGCTTTTTTATGTTTTTAATATTCTGTTTTGATGACTCAAGTTTAACAAATACATTTGTAACTGGTTTTTAAAATTACAACATGGGTTTATTAAAAGAGTTTAAGGAGTTTGCTGTAAAAGGAAATATGATGGATATGGCCGTTGGTATTATTATCGGAGCATCGTTTAATGGAGTAATTGATGTGTTGGTAAAAAAGATATTATTACCTCCTTTAAGCCTATTGTCAAATGGAATTAATTTTGCGGATAAAAAAATAGTATTACGAGAGGCCACCGCAGATATTTCGGGAAATACCATTGCTAACGAAGTTGCAATTGGCTATGGAGCACTGTTAGAATCGTTTATTGATTTCGTAATAATCGGGTTTACTATTTTTATTGTGGTAAAATTTATGAATAAACTACGCAACAAGGCACAAAACACGAAAGATACTACCGTTGCAACACCAAAAGATATCGAATTATTAAGCGACTTAACAGAGCTGATCAAAGAACAGAACAGCTTGTTGAAGGCGAATTTAAAAAGTAAGTAAGTGATTGGTACTGATTATAATTTAATGGGTACTTTGTCTAAGTTTAAATCATCTAACATGTCTTGAGTAAACTTATAATGACCTCTACGTGTAATGATTTTAAAGCGATCATCACGCATTCTGGTAAGCACATCTAAAAAACGCCATTTTGATTTTAATAAATTAGGTTCTTCACTCTTAATGCTAATTTCAAAATAATGTTTTTTACCTGCTTTTTCAGCAACAATATCTGGTGTAATTTTTACGTCAGAACCTTTTTTGTGGTAGGATTTTGGAGTTGTATACCCCTCAACATCAGCTTTGATGTTATTGTAACCGTAATTTTCTAAGTAGGTTACAGATTCTTTTAAAATGTCTGAATTGTCTTTTTTATCTAGTGTTATCATAACTTGCAAGATACAAAATAATAACGGTTATTCAATATAAAATACTGAAAAATAGTTATTTAGCGGTCTTTGATTGCACCTAGAGCCGCTCCAATAATTCCTGCATTATTTTGGTGAATGGCTGCTACTACTGGTGTGCCTATAGTTATCAAGTGTTTGAATTGGTCAAACTTTTTTGAAGCTCCTCCACCAATGATAATTAGATCGGCCAGAATTAACCGTTCTACTATTTTTAAAAATTTATTAAATCGCTGCGCCCACTCGATTAATGAGATATCTTCACGTTTACGTGCAGAATCTGCGGCCCACATTTCGATATACTTATAGTTTTTGTATGGAATCTTACCCAATTCAAAATTCGGAATTAACTGTCCGTTAAAAAAGAGTCCAGAACCCAATCCAGTTCCAACTGTAATCATTAGTATCAATCCACTCTTTCCTTTGCCCGAACCAAAATGGATAGTAGCTAAACCAGCAGCATCAGCATCATTTATAACGGTAAAAGGTAGGCCGGTACGCTCTTGAAAGAACTCATCAATTTGTAGACCTTTCCAGCTCTTATGGAGGTTGCTATAATGCAGTGCTTTGCCATGGTGTACAATTGTAGGGAAGCCGCAGCCTACTTGTCCCTTCCAATTAAAATGTGCAATTAGTTCGGCAACCTCATTAGCAATATCTTTTGGTTTGGCTCCTTTCGGTGTTGGTATACGGTGTTTTTCTGAGCATAACTCTCCTGTTTCAATATTCACAATAGCTCCTTTTATGCCAGAGCCACCTACATCAATTCCTAAAACTTCCATATGTATGATTCATTCGTTTTTTTAGAAATAAAAAGCACCTAGCTAATTCTTCTAGGTGCCACTCAGCTTTCTTAATTGTTTTTGCCCTTTTTTCTTGTTGCAATACCTCCTTTTTCACTATCGACAGTCACGGTATAGTTGGAGTTTCCTTTTAAAATCCACCGTACTTTTACGACACTGTTGCCAGGTATATTGGTGACTTCAATAGTGTCAGGATTGACTTGCTGCTCTTCCGTAACGCCAAAATCGGCATCAGTAACAAGCATACCGGCAATTACTTTAGCGCCCGTGATCTGAACATAGTCGGGTCGTGTAATTTTATATTTTAAATCCTGACTAGCATGTGTAGGCATCAATCGATCGTTTTTAACAGTCGCGGTAACCTCAATGAGCCCTCCACCCAATGATTTTTCTGTAAGGTCGCTAATCGATAAGCGAGGCATATGATGGGCGTGATAAAGCGTGAAAGCCATGTTTCTATGGGCTTCTTCCTCTAATAGAAAACCAGGTGTTGCACGGCCTACATTCTTCTTAAAGCCGCCTATTTCAATTTCGCCATAATTTGGATGGTTAAAAGTTTCCCATGGAGTAAAACCATCTCCAAACATTAAATCTTTATCGAAACTATAGATTTGATCTCTTCCTCCATTTTTATCTTTATAGTAGGCGTAGGCCGTAAATAACTCGTTAGTGAAGGTGTAGATACCTCTTCCTCCATAAAACCAGTCTAATTCCCCTCCAAAAACAGAATACAAGTCTTTGTAAACAGTTAGATAACGGTAGCCAGGAATTATTTTCTCCCCTTTTTTTCCAATAGCATCATAAATACGCACATCTTCTCGATTATAAGTGTCAATATCCTCCTTGGCACCGGGGCCACGTAAAATCATTCCACCAGAATTGTGATAGCTTTGTGCCCCTGCGATATTAGGGTGTTTTAGTACAAAATCAGCGACAGCTCTATTTTCTGGTGCAGAAAAAGGGTATTTGTAAGCACCCCTTTGAATGTAGTCTGGTTGCCATTTCCATGCCCAGTCTCTATTCGGATCGTAATAACCAGGGCGATCTTCGTTGATGCGACCATCGTTGTCATTGTCTAATCCTTCTTGGCCTAAATACTCATATCGTTGTGCAGTTACTACGTCATCGGGTTCAATTCGAATCATTACTCTTGGATCTTTCGGATCTATAATCATATTTCCATCATCAGATTTTCTCCTCATTTGAGTAATAGAACCATCTCCATTTAAATCATCATAACCGTCTTCATCAAATAACCCATCTCTATCATCATCTAATTTTATCATTCCCGCTCTAGGACTGCTCCCAGTATTAGCTTCTAGCATGTAATTATTTCGCGCGTCAGGGTTGATGGTAGGAACGATGTAAAAAACACGCTCATCTAAGAGGTTTTTAATATGCGCTATACTATTAAAACTTTCAGTTAAGTACCATGCGGTATAAATAGAAAATTCACCACCTTGTATTTCATTCGAATGGATGTTTCCATCTAAATAAAATCCTGGCTTATCATCAGCATTGCCTATTTTGTAATTTGTTACTGCGAGCATCCAGATATCTCTTCCTTCCGTTGATTTTCCGATGGAAAAGCGCTTTACCAAGTTTGGGTACGCATCTGCAATTTTTTTTCCTATTGCAGCTAAACCTTCAGCAGTATAATATTTATTGAAAGCTACTTGTACTTTCGGATTGTGTGGAGAACCAGCAGCTCTAAATATTTCTTCATTTTTTTGTGCGAGTACAGCTATCGGTAAGATAAATGCCAACCATACTACAACGACTAAGTTTTTAGGTTTATTTGTCATCTTATTTTAAATTTATGGTTGTTGAATCACTTCCGGTATGCGCTGCGCCTGCAGTTATTTCTACGGTGCCTCTACCTTTTAAAAGCCATGTTACCTCTATGCTGCTATCGCCATCAATACTAGGGATTAATTGTATTTTTTTTCCAGAAATAATTTCCTGTCCTTGTTTTAATTCTAGTCCGACTTTAATACTCCTTAACCAGCGCGATTTTTTCCCCATTTCGGTATGTGTGGGTAAAAAGCCATTATTGTGTACTGCAACCGTAACGCGTGTTAACTCATTGTTTACTTTTTCAACATGTATATTTTGTAAGGTTATTTTTGGTTGAAGTTTTGCTATTTCAAGTATGAAATCAGTGTGTTTTTTACTAATGGCTTCTACTAAATTATAGGGAGGATTGTACATTTTATAAGGCGCAATACCACCTACTTCTACTTTTTTATTCGGAAAATCAGGATGATTGATTGTTTTCCAAGGCACAAAATAGTCTGACAATCCTTCTTGTTTCGCCCATTGTAAAAAGTTAGCGTCGCTATTTTTAGCCGCCTTCACAATAGAATCACCTTTGTATTTTGGAGCCCACCAGCCTGGTGTACTCATGGCTAACTTGCCGAAATGAAAATATGACCACTCGAAGAAACCACCTCCCTTGCCAGTGGCACTAGGAGCATCTTTTGTTTTGGTGATGGTGTTGTATTTTTTTGAAAGAAACTGATTCAATTGTTCATCATTTTTCAAGATGCTTGTAACTACACGTTTCTTTGCATTTGCCGCGTTGTATTTCAAAGGGCTTGATAAATTGTTAGTAGGGCCCAAGGTTAGAATAGCATAAAGATTCCACTGTTCATATAGAAAATCTAATAAGGCTCTATTTTCTTTTTCAGAAACCGCATGTTCTCCAACTCCAGGTTGAAAGTATTGGTAATTGTAAGTGAAATTCTTGTTAAACGAAACACCTCCCTCATCATCTTCGTTGTAAGCGCCATCTTTATCATTATCGATACCTTCAGAAAAAACCTTGTAGGTACCTAATTCTCCTTTTTGATCATCAGCTTTTACCATGATTCGCTCATCTTCTTCTAGCATTACGTAATCTCCAGTCATGTCTTCAACACGGATCAGTGTAATCAATCCGTCATTGTTTAAATCTTCAAAAGGATCTTCATTAATTTTACCGTCTCGATCATCGTCCGTTTTTTTAGCATTTCCCGTCAATGGATATTTTAGCGCTGCGAAATAGTGTTCTGACGCATTGGGACTCATGTTTGGAAAAATATAGAACGTTGTAGTTTTTAGTATATCGGCATGTTCTGACAAAATAGTCTCTGCCATTTGTACGGCCATTTCGGTACTAAGTACTAAGCTGCCATCTACACCGCCAACAATGGCAATAGCGGGATTGTCTTGTGCTTGCCCGCTTGATAAGGTAAGTGCCCAAATATCATAACCACCAATTGTTTTGGTAAGTGATTGTAATTTGGCTTGACGTGGGTGTTTGCTTTGTAAGCTTTTTAATTTTTTGGTGAGTTCACTATAGTTTTGATAATCGGTTTGAGCGACTGTACTGATCGAAAACAGACAGATACATATGCAAAACCAACCGCCTAAAAGTGATTTTTTTTGAATCATGATAGCTATTTGAGGGTTCGTATAATTTTGGAAAGTTTAAAAAATCTTTCTAAGCAAACTTATTTGATATTTGGTTAATATCCAAACAAATGATTGTTTTACTAAAGTCGGTTAATGACAGTTTTGCTGGAATCATTTATTGGGGTCTTGTAAAATTTATAAAACAGAACTGTTTATACAAGTTGAGTCGTGAATTCAAGGATAAAACACTTACTTTGCATCTTGATAAAGTTTTGAATGATGAAAAAAGAATCATTAGACTGGTTAGAGGCGAGTCTATTTTTAATGCTAGCGAATGCAGAAATCACAGATTATCATCTTTCCGAAGATGAAATAGATACTATTAAAACCAAGATTGGTCAGTTGGTTGTTAAGGTTCCGGAAACCTCCTTTAGTGTCGAAGAGCTGGCTCAAAAATTTGACAAGACATGTGAGTGGTATAACACCCTTGGAGAATTGGCTCCACAAGGGGAAATGGATTCCGTTATTTTGGAGGAAATAAAAAAGTGCGCAAATTTTTTAAAAAAACAAACTTGGTTTACCTTAGATTTTGCGCAATATTTGATAGACGACTTAATTGATGTTGCTGAAGCTGATGGTGAAGTAATTAAAGATGAGCAACACATTATCAATAAAATAGCTGTACAATGGAATCTTAACAAACCCTTTTAATTTGGTGTTTAGCGTTTTGGATTTAAACTTCCAGTGTTATTAAATATTTATATAAAATTCCTAGAATAATTGCCAGTCCAAAGCTCAATAAGGTACCTATTAGCACATATTCTGTGAGCTTTCTGTTTTTGCCATCCGTTAAGTCGCCGAATCGAAAAACAGATTTTGCTGTTATTAAAAAGCCGATGGCCGACCAGAGGTTTAATAACACAAAAATAAAAACCAATAAGCGTTCTAGCATACCAATGTAGTTACCGGCACCGTCAATGGATTTTTTATCATTGTTTATTTCAGCATCCCATTTGCTTATCAACTGCTTGATCAGTACTGAAGAGACATAAGTTACTAACAGTAAGAAGGTGATAAATAGTAAATTTTTCTGTGTATAAATAGTGTTGATATCTATTTTAAAAGGGAAGTAATAATAAACGACACCTAGTAATACCACAACGTGTGCTATTTGATCAGATACAAAAAGGAGCCGACTGTTTTTTTGATTTGTGAGGTAAATTTTAATCACATCAATAATAAAGTGTGTGAGTATAATAAATACGATAGCTAGTGTGTATTGAAACTGTAATAAAATTAAAAGCGCCGTGAGGTGGATTGCAATGTGCCAATAAAGATATTTCGACTTTATTTTATGCTCTTTTTTGTGTGTTACCCATGTGTCTGGCTGAAATAGAAAATCGCCTATTAGATGAGCTAATAATAATTTTATGGCTAATAAGATCATGATTGTGGTAGTTTTTTCTTGTAGGTATCAATCAGTTTTATGATTTCATCGTAACCAGCTCTGCTTAAAGCTTCGCTAATACTACTTTGTGATTTGTTGAGGGTTGCTGCTAATTCTTTTTGGTTGTGGTGTTGTTTTTCTAAAGCTTCAGTGAGGATGGTTGCAGTGGCAGGTGACCAGTTATTCATAGTTAGAAGTGCCAATTCTAGTGATAAATTTATTTGTTCATCAAACTCGCTCCAAGGTGTTTGTATCGCTAAATTCAATTTTTTTAAGTTGTCAAAACACTCTCCAGAATTTATAAAGGCAGTACCATTAGAAGTGGTTACTTTGTTAGAGGTATATGTTTTGTTGCCAATGCCAATAGCCATTCTTACATCTATATTTTTTTCTTTTTTAATGCTTGATTTGATAAAAATAGCTGTCTCAAGTGCTTTTTTCGGTGAGACTTCCAGTTGAAAGCTGTCGCCTCGGTATATTTCCCACTGCTCAGGCTCTTTCCCGAATTTTTGTAAGGTTTCCTTTAAAATACCTAGCCAATTTGGTGTTTTTCCACTTCTTGAGTTTATGATGTCACCTGTTAAAACTGCGGTCATTGTGTTTTTTTATTTCAAAGATATCGATTTATTTACCGATATCCAAAAATATCGGCTTAAATACCGATAATTTAAAATATCGGCTTAAATACCGATATAGTAAGCATTAAATTAATGCTATAAGATCTCATAAACCAGCTCATTTTTACTATTTTTGAATATGGAAATTGTTTTCGCAACACATAATAAGAACAAGCTACAGGAAGTACAGCAATTGGTGCCTAGCACGATTCAACTACTAAGCCTTACCGATATTGGCTGTACTGAAGAAATTTTAGAAACAGCTACGACGCTTAAAGGGAATGCGGTATTGAAGGCTAATTATGTTACTAAAACATATGGCTACAATTGTTTTGCTGATGATACAGGTCTCGAAGTTCAAGCTCTTAATAACGAGCCTGGTGTGTATTCTGCACGCTATGCAGGTGAGTCTGCGAATGCAACATTGAATATGCGTAAGCTATTGGATAACATGCTTAATAAAACGAACAGGGCGGCTCAATTTAAGACGGTTGTTGTATTGAATCTTGACGGAAATCAACATGTTTTTGAGGGTGTTTGTAAAGGAGAAATATTGCACGCTAAAAAGGGGGTAAAAGGATTTGGTTATGACCCTATCTTTAAGCCAACCGGATTTAATAAGTCTTTTGCTGAAATGACCTTAAAAGAAAAAGGTAAGGTAAGCCATAGAGGGAAAGCAATTGCTAGCTTGATAGCTTTCTTAGAAACCCTATAATACGGCAAGTTGCCAATTCTTTAAATTTTAATTTTCCACGATTCTACGTAAAGGAACTGGTAGTTCAACTCCTTCAGCACGAAAACGTTTGTGAACGGCGCGAAGTAAATTTGATTTCAAGATAAATTCTTCATACGGATCTGGCACCCAAATAAGCGCGCGAAGATAAATGCCTACTTCATTAATCTCTCGAACTCTAATTCTAACTTGTTCTGTACCGTTCAACACCTCTTCAGGTGTCCGGTTGTCAATAGTATTTGGAAGTTTTAAAGCTTCCTCGGTAATTATTTCGCAGGCTCTATCAATATCCGCTTGTAGGCCGATAATAAAATTGTTAAAACTCAACACATACATATCTTCAATGGTGTGGTTGAAAATAGATTCTGTACTAATCAGTGAGTTGGGAATGATTAAACGTTTGTTTTCAAAAGTATTGATTACAGTGTGTCGAAGGGTAATGTCTTGTACAATACCAAGCCTAAAATCATCTAAACGGATAAAATCACCCACTCTAAATGGTTTGAAAATCACAATGAATCCACCTGCGATTAAGTTAGATACAGCTGCTTGTGCAGCAAAACCAATAATGGCTGCTAATAAACCCGCACCAGAGAAAATTAATGTGGCTTTGCTTCTAAAAGCAGGGATGGTAAAGACCAAGACAAAAAAAGCAACGATATAGCTTAAAAAAATAACAGAATTTTTCGCAAACTTTAAGCGGGTAATGCTGTATGGGTCATCTTTATTTTTTCTACCGATATATTTTACCAATAAAAACCGAGTGAATTTAGAGACTATCCAGGTAATTGCTAATACCGCTAGCGTATACAATAAGATATTTAAAAATGAATTTAATTTAAAAGCATAGCCAAATAGTTCCATAGTTAAAATAAGGTTGTTTGCCCTTCGTCATCTTCGTCATTCTCTTCAGAATTATCTGTTGCTTTTTTAGGGGTAGCTGTTGTCTTGTTGGTGCTAGTAGCCGTTCCGCTTATCTCTTCTTCTTCAATCACTTCAACCGTATTTACTTCTGGTTCTTCATAGGGGAGTGGGTCAAGTAAATTGATTTGTTTTATTTTTTCCTTAACGAATTGATTTCCAATAGCTTTAATCCCTTTTACTGAAATAAATTCTTCAAAGTTTATGATTTCATTATCAATACCTCGTTTTGAAAAAATCACTTCCGCCATCGGCCTAAAATCTGTGGCGATTATTTCTAATTGCGACTTCGGGTGTTCTGTAATAAACACTTCTTCTTTGTTGGGATTGTCTATCATAAATCGCTTTACGTAATATCGCTCTTTTTCACCATCAAAATGAACTGCTGAAATGGGTTTGTTGGGAATCCATTTTTCTAAGACGATCATATCATCGTCAAAATGGGTAGAAAGCTCGGGTCTTATTGTTTTAACAACACCTGCTTGCGTTATGATAAGCAATCGGTCTTCAGCGGTAAACTCACCTAGTAATTCTCCTCGATTGTCTACATTTAAACGTTGTACCGTATCATCAAACCAAACTTTTCGAGGCTTTAAGGTGGAAATTCCTTTTTCTTTAAGTTCAATTTTCTTAACAGAATATTTGGTTACGGTATTACCACGGCTACCACGACCTTTAATGGCTAGGTCTGCAAAATCGATGTCCCACTTCAATTTTTTAATACTCCCTACAGCACGTAAATGAATGGTAGCTACTTCAGCTTCCCCATTAGGGTTCGCTGAAAAATACAGCATACTCGACTGTTTATTACCGGCCGTTAAGTCATATTCTTTGTCGCGCGTAATACTTGTAACGGAAAAGCGCTTCATGTAAGTTGGTCCTGACTTTCCGTCGCGATAAATCATGTTGTAAACCGTGCGTTTGTCTCCCTTTTTAAATACGGCCACATGAATAATGTTTTTACCTACAAAGGTTTTAGCGTCTAGTTTGGTAACCATCATTTGTCCGTCCCCTCTAAATACAATAACATCGTCAATATCAGAACAGTCCGCTACAAATTCATCTCTGCGCATCGAGGTTCCGATAAAACCTTCTTCGCGATTCACATAAAGTTTGGCATTTTTCATAGCCACTTTACTTGCTACTATATCTTCAAAAATGCGAATTTCAGTTTTTCGATCTTTACCTTTTCCGTATTTTACTTTTAGATTTTTAAAATAGTCAATTGCATAGTCAATCAAGTTTGCAAGATGATTTTTTACTTCAGCAATCTTATCTTCCAAGCTTTCAATATGTTGTTTGGCTTTGTCAATATCGAATTTAGAAATCTTCTTAATTCTAATTTCTGTCAAACGAACAACGTCTTCTTCAGTGACGGCACGCTTCAAGTGTTTTATATGCGGCTGTAAGCCTTTGTCTATAGCTTTAATTACGCCTTCCCACGTTTCTTCTTCTTCAATATCACGGTAGATTCTGTTTTCAATAAATATACGCTCTAATGAAGCGAAATGCCATTGTTCCTCTAATTCACTTAATTGAATTTCTAGTTCTTTTTTAAGTAAGTCTACCGTATGATCAGTAGATCGGCGCAACATTTCTGTTACCCCAATAAAGACAGGTTTGTTGTTTTCTATAATGCATGACAATGGAGAAATGGATTGCTCGCAATTGGTAAATGCATACAAGGCATCTATAGTTTTATCTGGAGAAACGTTGTTAGGTAGATGTATTAAAATTTCTACTTCCGCCGCTGTATTGTCTTCGATGCGCTTGATTTTTATCTTCCCTTTGTCATTTGCTTTAAGTACAGAATCTATTAAAGAAGAAGTTGTAGTTCCGAATGGTATCTCATTGATTGCTAGTGTATATTTGTCAACTTGAGAAATTTTCGAACGCACTCTTACTTTACCGCCACGTTTACCATCATTATAATTGGTAACATCAGCAATACCTCCTGTTAGAAAATCAGGAACTAATTTGAACGTACGCCCTTTCAAATGTTTTATCGAGGCATCAATTAACTCATTAAAATTATGTGGTAATATTTTGGTGGATAATCCAACGGCGATACCTTCTGCGCCTTGAGCAAGTAATAAAGGGAATTTAACAGGTAAATCAATAGGTTCTTTGCGTCTGCCGTCATAAGAAGATTGCCATTCTGTAGTTTTCGGGTTGAAAACAACTTCTAAGGCAAATTTAGAGAGGCGTGCTTCTATATATCTAGAAGCTGCCGCGCGGTCACCTGTGAGAATATTTCCCCAGTTACCTTGCATATCTATTAGTAATTCTTTTTGACCCAATTGTACCATCGCATCGGCAATACTCGCATCACCATGTGGGTGGTACTGCATGGTATGCCCGACTAAATTGGCTACTTTATTATACCGCCCATCGTCTAAATCTTTCATAGACTGCATAATACGACGTTGTACGGGTTTAAAACCATCGTCTATAGCAGGTACGGCACGTTCTAAGATTACATAAGAAGCGTAATCTAAAAACCAGTCCTTGTACATGCCTGTTACCTTAGTGATGGTTTCTTCGGCAGGATTCTCATTTTGATTATTTTCTATTTCGTCGTTATCTTCTTGCATTATTTATCTTCTACTAAATCAAGTTCAACTTTTAGATTATTGATAATGAATTTCTGCCTATCTGGTGTGTTTTTACCCATATAAAAGGTCAATAATTCATCTATAGATATTTCTTTGTCCAACATTACAGGATCTAAACGAATGGTATCGCCTATAAAATTAGCAAATTCATCAGGTGAAATTTCACCGAGCCCTTTAAATCGGGTTATTTCAGGCTTTCCTTTGAGACTCTCAATGGCCGCTTGTTTTTCAGCTTGTGAATAACAATAATGTGTTTTGCTTTTATCTCTTACCCTAAATAGGGGGGTATCTAAAATGTACAAATGCCCTTCTTTAATCAATTCAGGAAAGAATTGTAAGAAAAAAGTAATTAATAAGAGCCGAATGTGCATACCATCTACATCGGCATCGGTAGCAATTACAATATTGTTATAGCGTAAATTTTCAATACCATCTTCAATGTTTAAAGCGGCTTGTAATAAATTAAATTCTTCATTTTCATACACTATTTTTTTACTCATTCCAAAAGAATTCAACGGCTTCCCTCGTAAGCTAAATACGGCTTGGGTATTTACGTTCCTCGACTTTGTAATGGAGCCACTAGCAGAATCTCCTTCCGTAATAAATAGGGTACTGTCTAGGCGATTTTCTTTTTTCATATCGCCCAAATGCACTCTGCAATCACGTAATTTCTTATTGTGTAGATTGGCCTTTTTAGCGCGATCACGAGCTAACTTTCGAATTCCTGATAAATCTTTACGCTCTCGTTCAGCTTGTAAGATTTTACGTTGTAATTGCTCAGCCGCAGCAGGGTTTTTATGGAGGTAATTATCGAGATTCGTTTTAACGAAGTCATTGATAAAAGTACGTACAGTTGGCAACCCACCACCCATTTCTGTTGAACCTAACTTTGTTTTTGTTTGACTTTCAAAAATAGGTTCCATTACCTTAATGCTTATCGCAGAAACAATGGATTTGCGAATATCAGACGATTCATAGTTTTTATTAAAGAATTCACGAACAGTTTTTACTACCGATTCTCTAAACGCATTTTGATGGGTACCACCTTGCGTGGTATGTTGTCCGTTTACAAACGAATGGTATTCTTCGCTATATTGTGTTTTACTATGGGTTAAGGCAATTTCTATGTCCTCACTTTTTAAGTGAATAATAGGGTAGAGCATATCGGTATCGGCAATATTTTCTTCAAGCAAGTCTTTAAGACCGTTTTCAGAAAAATATTTTTCACCGTTAAAAAGTATGGTTAAGCCTGTATTGAGATACACATAATTCTTAATCATTTTTATGATGTACTCATTGCGGTACTTAAATTGATTAAAAATAGCCTCATCCGGTGTAAAGCTTACCTTGGTTCCTTTGCGCAACGAAGAAGGTTGTACTTCTTCATTAGCAACGAGATTTCCTTTTTCAAATTCGGCTGTTTTTGTTTTCTCATCTCGAATCGATTGTACTTTAAAATGTGAAGACAGTGCATTTACCGCTTTTGTTCCTACACCATTCAGTCCAACCGATTTTTTAAAGGCCTTAGAGTCGTATTTTCCTCCAGTATTCATTTTCGAAACAACATCTACCACTTTCCCTAAGGGAATACCGCGACCATAATCTCTAACCGTTACCGTTTTATCTCTGACTGAAATTTCAATGGTTTTACCCGCACCCATCACATACTCATCAATAGAATTGTCAAGAACTTCTTTAATAAGAATGTAAATACCATCATCAGATGACGAACCGTCACCTAACTTTCCAATATACATTCCAGGACGCATCCTGATATGTTCTTTCCAGTCTAGGGATCTAATATTGTCTTCGGTATATTTCGTTTCTTCAGTCATTTAAAAAGTAAATTATGCAGATTTGCTAAAGTAACACTTCGTACTAAAAAATAAAACTGTCTAGTGAATATTTATTAACATATAAATCAAGAAAATATTTACAATTTATTTCATTAAATTTACGGCAACTAAAAACAGAACTTATCAAAAAGCACATTCCAAATTTCATCACCCTTTTAAATTTATTTTGCGGTATCGTTGCAGTTTTGTTGGCTTCCTTAGGGAATTTGCAAATGGCGGCGTTATTTGTGTTACTCGGGATATTTTTTGATTTTTTTGATGGTTTTGCAGCGCGTTTATTGAAAGTGCAGAGTGCGTTGGGTGTACAGTTAGATTCTTTAGCAGATATGGTGACTTCAGGAGTCGTTCCAGGAATTGTTATGTACCAACTCATTTTAAAATCAATTAATCAAAATTCATTTGCGGTTTCTGCTGTTGAAACCACTGGTGATTTGCAAGCGTTAGGTGCTGATTTTCAGTTTATCCAATTACTTCCTTTCTTTGGTTTTATAATCACTTTGGCTGCGGCTTATCGATTGGCTAATTTTAATATCGATGAGCGTCAGTCTTCATCGTTTATCGGCTTACCCACACCAGCCATGGCCTTGTTTGTAATTTCATTGCCTTTAGTATTGCTTTATACAGCTGTTGGTTTTGCTACAAATTTGATAGAAAACACCTATTTTTTGATTTTTGTAACTATTGTCTTAAGCAGTGTGATGAATATGGAGATTCCATTATTTTCGTTAAAATTTAAAAATTTTTCAGTAAAAAATAATTGGATTGAACTTCTCTTTTTGACGCTTAGTGTCATTTTATTAATTCTACTTCAATTCGTGGCAATACCTTTAATTATACTACTTTATGTCGTATTTTCTATAGTAAAAAACACTCTTAACTAATTATCTTCCTTCAAATAATTGAATTTTAAATCTATTTTTTTTGAATTATAGGGTAGGAAAAAACTACTTATGATTGTTGTGTTTATATACTAAAGAATGAAATTGACCGTTAATTGTCATAGAATCGCTAAACATTTTGTTATGAACCTTACAAGCACTTTTACGAAAGTATCATTATTTTTTATTGCCCTTTTTTTAATTCTCCCACTATTTATAAATGCACAAACCACAGAACCTTTTCTAAAGAGGTATGAAAATGCTGGTATTAATGGAGATTTAACTATTATCGGTAATTCTATTGTAAATAATAGTGCTAACACACCTTATGATGGTTCTAGTAATAACAATAGCTTTACAATGGTGTATGTTGATGTCGATAACGACCCATCAACTTTTAGTTCAAGTAGTGCTGAGTTAACTCTTTCTAATTGTGATAGAGTAGTGTATGCCGGTTTGTACTGGGGTGCAAATCTTACTACGGTCGCTCAAACACCTCAAAATATAAAATTTAAAACACCGGGAGGTGTTTACCAAAATATCTCTGCCGATATAATAGACGTTAGTAAACGTGAAAATCTTGATTTGATGTACTATAAGGATGTAACTAGTACTGTTGCAGCTTTATCCAACCCGTCAGGTGATTATTTCGTTGCAGATGTTTCTTGTGATGTAGGTTTTAGCAATCGCGCAGCAGGGTGGGCCTTGGTAATTGTATATGAAAGTCCTACTGAGTCGCGAAAATATATTTCAACCTTTGATGGTTTTTCTCAAGTGAGTCCTAATAATTCAGAACAGTTTAGTTATTCTGGTTTTGTAACGCCTCCAGCACCATCTCCTGTAGAAGGTAGAATTGGAATCGCTGCTTTGGAAGGAGATAGATCCTTATCTGGGGAGCAATTGTTATTTTCTGAAGGTACGGTACCCGCTAGTGATCCGAACAGTAGTTTTGACGCTTTATGGGATGCTGAAAATCCAGCAACTAACTTTTTCAATAGTAAAATAACCATTGATGGTGCTATCGTAGATACGCGTGATTTGGATAGTGAAAATACGTTGGGATGGGACATTGCCATAGTTGATTTAACACCACTAAACCCTGGAAATAGTATATTGTCTAATGGAGCAACTGACGCTACCGTTAGAGTTGCTACTACAGGAGATCGAATTTTTACTTTTTTAAACACCTTTGCAGTAGATATTATAGAACCTAATTTACAGGTTTTGACAAGTGTAGAAGATACTTCAAACAATCCAATTACCTTAAATTCTCCGGTACCATTAGGTGCCACTGTATGGTATAATATTAATTTTGAAAATGAAGGTACTGATAATGCATTAAATACGGTAGTTCTAAATACACTACCATTTAATGTAACCTTAGATAATACTACTTTTGAATTTTTAGACGAAACAGGAACGCCTTTGGCTCCTGGATTAATTACTTATGTATACAATCCTGGAACACGTCAAATAACTTTTACCATTGATGATTCATTGGTATTTAAAGAAGGTACTTCAGGTTCTTACAATATTCGATATCAAGTGACAGCATCCGCTAATTGTTTTGATTATACAGATGCCTGTACCAATCTTTTACAGAATTTTATTACTTCTTCATATGATGGAGAGAATTCTGGTCAAAATGTGTCAGATCAACCTGGTTTAAACGGCGTAAATGGTTGTGGACTGGGTAATGTTGGATCAATGGATTTGTTTGTTGATACTAGCTCATGTCAATTTGATAGTGTTGAAACGTTTTGTAATAATACAATTACTATATCTGGACATGATGGATACAACATCTATGAATGGGTTGATGAAAATGGAACAGCGGTTGGAAATACAAAAGAAATTGATGTTGATGGGCCAGGTGTTTATACAGTAACGCAAACGAAGGTTGGATGTACAATTACAACTAGAACAGTTACCGTATTAGGCTTAGATGTTACTTTCACACCAACAGATGCACAATGTAAAGACCAAGCTGATGGTAAAGTTGCTGTTCAAGTAAATGAAGCATCTGCCAATTTCACTTACGAATTGTTTATTGGAAACGCCTTACAGCAAAGTTCGGGAGTGATTACTACTGATAATTATCAATTTAACGGATTGGATATTGGCACCTATCGTGTGCGCGTTACCAATGCCGCTGGATGTTATGATACGCAAATTGTAGTTATTGAAGAGCCAACATTGTTGGAAGCCAGTAATACCGTTTTAGACAATATTATGCCCTGTAATGGCAATACCTTAAGTGGTAGAATAGAAGTAACCGGTACTGGAGGTACACTAGACTATGAATACAGTATGGATGGTGGTGCTTTTCAAACGAGTAATATATTTGAAGCTACCGTTGGTGGTAATCATATCATGACCGTTAGAGATGCTCAAGGCTGTACTGCTACAACCATTGCCAATGTAACTTTTGATGATGAAATAGTGTATACCGTTGAAAAACAAGATGTGGTATGTTATGGTGATTCTGATGGGAGTATTTCTATCAATGTAAGTCAAAACAATGCAGGAAATACACTAACCTATAGTATCGATGGTGGAACAACTTTTCAATCGTCTTCTAATTTTACAGGATTGGATAAAGGAGATTATGAAGTAATTATCCGTAAAGTGAAAGGTGAAAATTCGTGTGAAACTACAGAGTCAGTAACTATCGATCAATTGGTATTTTTAGAACTTGAAGTAGACACCGGTTTCCAGTGTGAAGGATCAGAAAATCAAATTATGGCATCGGTAGCAGTGCAATATGAGAATGATGTTGAGTATAGCTTAGATGGCGGTCCTTTTCAAACGTCTAATATTTTTGAAGACGTTTCTGATGGTGAGCATAGTGTTCGTGTTCGAAACATTACCAATGGTTGTATTGAACCACCAGTAGTGGTCAATGTAGCGAATTATACACCGGTAAGTTTTGAGGTGTTAAATAATGGCAATTCATTAATAGAATATATCGTAAACGCTACGGATGGTGAGCCTGAATATCAATATGCGCTACTTAAAAATGTTCAAGAAAATATTTCTCCGGAAGTTAGCGATGAAGATTTTGGACCCAGTAATATATTAACCGTGTCTGGAGCAGGATTCTATACGTTCTATGTAAAGGATGCAAAAGGTTGTATTGTTGAACAAATAGTTGAAATTTTTGATGTAGAGATTCCGAATTTCTTTACACCTAATAACGATTCAATCAATGATACTTGGTACCCTCGTAATATTGAATTGTACCCAGATGTAGAAGTAACTATATTCGATAGGTATCAACGTTTAATAGCTAGCTTTAAAGGTAATGATAAGTCTTGGAATGGGGTATACAATGGTAAATTAATGCCATCAGGTGACTACTGGTATGTGGTCAGGTTAAACCACCCACAAGACAACCGAGAGTTTAAAGGTAACGTCACTTTATATAGATAATACAATAATTTAACCCTTACAAACCCTAACCGATGAAAAAAGTTATTTATATAGCACTATTTATATGCACCTTTGCGTCCAAAGCGCAGGAGCTTAAACTGTCACCATATACCCAATATTTAACTGAGAATCCATTTACGATTTCACCTACTTTTGCAGGGATGGATGAAGAGTATAACAGATTGCGAATAAGTGGTGTTATGCAATGGATTGGAATTAAAAATGCACCGAGTACACAAAATTTATCTTATGATGTTAGGTTTGATGAAAAATCTGCTGGGGGTATTATCTTGTATAATGATAAGAATGGAAACACCAAGCAAATAGGAGGGCAGCTGTCATATGCACATCATTTGGTTTTAGATGATGCATCAGAACAGTACCTAACATTGGGATTGTCATATAAATTCAATCATTTAAAAATAAGTACGGAAAATTTTACCAATGGAAATGATGATCCTGTAAATGATCCAGCCGTTGGAGCTGCAAGAACAACGACCAATCATAATTTTGAGTTTGGAGCACTATACAGATATGAAAAGTTCTTTTTTAGTCTAAATGCTTCCAATATTATTGGGAAAAAAGAAAAAGATTTTAATAGTATAGAGCCTCTTAGACTACGAAACTATTATGTGTATACGGGATACACCTTCGTTAGTAATAGTCAGGAGTATGAGTACGAACCTTCTATTTATTTAAAATACTTTGAAGCTGATAAGCGGTCTGTAACCGATTTAAATTTTAAAGCGCGAAAATATACCGAAGATGGCTATATTTGGGCGGGAATCAATTCGAGATTTATCAATGATCAAAGTTTTGAACCGCTGTCTATCGCACCATTATTAGGGATTAAAAAGAAAGACTATTATTTTGGCTATGCTTTTCAATGGAATATCAACGAAGCGAGCGATTTAAATAGTAGTGGAACACATATGATAACTTTAGGGTTTGACATAGAAAAAAATAGAGGCGGCACAAGCTGGTAATAATAACAATTTAAAAAACGAACGAATGAAAGGATTGAAAGTAATAATAGTATTAATCGGAATTGTGTTTTTTGGAATTGAAAACACCTACGGTCAAGATCAACAAGAAGAGACTGTTGCGCAAGATGATGTAAATCTAAAAAAGATAGATTTGAATAATTTACCTCCTGCGGTTAAAAAATCAGTAGAAAATATTGCAGGCTATACCATGAAAAAGGCCTTTTATACCTTAGAGAAAAGCAAGTCGTCAGGAAAAGTATACAAAGTGCAAATTGCAAAAGGAGCAATTTTATATAACTTGATTATTGATGAAGATGGTAAGATTTTAGAAACAGAGGAATAGTAGCGATTATTTATTGTTTTTTCCTTGATGTTTAAACCGTTTATGGGTCCAGAAATAATATTCAGGTTGCTCTTTTATATGTTTTTCTAAATCTTTTAAATAGATGTCTGTGAGCGTATAATCTTCAAAGGTTCTCGGACTGTCTGTGAGTAGTTTAAAAGTTGATTCATAGTAGCCGCGTTTAATTTTCTTTGTATTAAAAGAAACAATTGCTAAATCATATTTTTTAGCCAATAATTCTACACCGGTATGTATTGGAACATCTTTTACTCCTAAAAATGTTGACCAGTAATGTGCTTTATGTGGCTTGGGAGATTGGTCGCCTAAAAATCCAAATAGCGATAGGATTTTTTGCTTATTATTTTCTCTAATTACACTAAAAATTTCCTTGGTTGGAACTAAGGTTGTTTTGTAGCGCCCTCTTGTACTCCGTACTTTGCTATCAAAATATTGGTTTTTAACTTTTTTGTAGACGGCATAGCCATTGAATTTTATTTTTAAATTTAGATTAAAAACCCACTCCCAATTGGCATAATGAGCGCCTAATAAAATACCACTTTTGCCGCTGTTTTCAAGTTCATGAAGTACTTCTATATTGGTAAACGTATAGCGTTTACTTATCTGCTTTTCTGAAATTGTAAACGACTTAATGATTTCAATAAAAATATCTACAAAATGTTTGAAGAACTTTTTGCGAATCTGTTTTAGTTCTAAATCTGATTTTTCTGGAAACGCTAGTTTTAAATTGTGGATCACTGTTTTTTTTCTATATCCAATGATATAATATATGAGATAGTAAAATACGTCAGAGATGATATATAATATCCTAAAGGGCAAAATTGACAATAGCCAAATAAAGGGGTAAACGATAATAAAGGTTAAAAAATGCAATGCTAAAATTTTAGACAAATATCGGTATATAATTTTATCTTTGATAAATTATTTTTTTGAAATGAATGAAGTCGTAGTTGTATTAATAATAGCCAATGTTTTAGTTTCCTTAAAAGGATTTTCTGACACCCTTTTTTTTGATAAATACAAATTCCAAGTAGGCCCTATTTTAAAAGGGGAACAGATACGTGTGCTCAGCTCAGCGTTTTTACATGTAGATCAAGCACATTTATTTTTTAATATGTTTACGTTATATGTTTTTGCAAATCCTGTCATTGCACATGTTGGTGTGGTAAAATTCATAGCTATCTATTTTGGAAGCTTGTTGGCTGGTGGCTTACTCGGATTGAGTTTTCACAAGCGTGAACCGTATTATAGTGCTGTGGGTGCATCAGGTGCTGTAATGGGGATTGTTTACTCGGCAATTATGTTAAATCCAACTATGAGCCTGTATATGTATTTTATACCAATACCAATACCCGCCTACGTGTTTGGAGTTGGGTATTTGTTATATTCAATGTATGGTATGAAAAAACAATTAGGTAATATTGGGCACAGTGCGCATCTTGGTGGTGCTGTAGGTGGTTTTGTGTTGACTTTAGCGCTATATCCACAGGTTTTTTTAGAGAATAAAACAATGGTAATGATACTGTTAGCTCCAATTTTAGGAATCTTTCTATTTAAAGATAAATTAGAACAAAAATAATTTTAAAAAGCTGCTTTTGTATTGAATTATTTTTTACTTTTGAGTGTTTTGATTAAATGAAATGTTTAATTTTTCGCAATTTCATTTTAAAAAAAAATCAATTTTAAGAGTACGTCATAACGGATTGTATTTAAATAATTTTAATAAATAGATTAGCTATTTTTCATGAGAAGAGTTATAGTAGATTATAAAAAATTAACACAAGATATTTTGGATATGTTGGTCGAAAAATACCCTGATGGGTATGACGATTCAGATATTATTTCATTCAGAAATGCACAAAATGAGGTGGTTGATGCTGTGGAGGTTAAGACAGAAGATACTATATATTTAGTGAAGGTAAGTGTGAAGCTTGCTGAACGCATGGAAAATGTTGTCAATGACGACGATGATGATGATGACGATTCAATTGATGATAAGGAAATGGATTTTGACGAAACTGCTGATGTTGATAAGGATGATATTGACGATGTTGATGACGATGTTGATGACGTTGAAGAAGACGATTTTGATGATGATGCAGAAGAAGATGTTGATGACGATTAATTAGAACATACATTTTTTATATTTTTTAATTTTTTAAACAGTTTTTGTATGAGACAGTATAGTTTAAAGGAAAGAAAGATTGAAATAGCTACTTTTCGCAATTATAATAACGGATATTATACCTTCTTTTTAGATACTGAAGAAGCGATTATTTTTGAGCAAATAGATAAGTCTATTTTAGAAACGTATAACCTGCGAGATGCTACATCAAAAGGAGCTAAATTTGAAATTAGCTATACCGAAATGATTGATGATGACGATGATGATGATTTTGTTGTTTACAGATTAGATCAATTAAAACCCATATAAATAATGACTAAGCCATTTCACATTTCGCTCCCCTGTTTAGATATTGAACAAACCAAAGCTTTCTATGTTGATAAAATTGGTGCTGATTTAGGTAGAATTAGCAATAATTGGCTGGACATCAATTTGTTTGGAAATCAAATGACATTTACAAAATCTGGAAGATTTGATTTTAATTATCAGAGTTATAGCTTTGAAGGCAAAATACTTCCTTCATTCCATTTTGGTGTTATCTTAGATATTACAACTTGGGGTAAGGTATATGCTAAGGTAAATTCGGCGAATATTGAAGTATTTGATGAAATCACTTTTTTAAAAAATAAAAAAGGAGAGCATATTTCCTTTTTTGTTAAAGACCCGAATGGTTATATGGTTGAATTCAAGAGCTTTAGTGAGGAGTCAGCTATTTTTGAAAGCTAGTTGATTAACAATACTATTTTTCTTTGTTTTTAAGTTCATTGGCTTTTCTTATTATAGCCTTGAGTTTTTCTTTGTGAGCTATTTTTTCTTGCTTTGCTTTGTTAATTTTTCTGTTTAATAATTTGGTGTGTTTGGCTTTATTGACGGTGTTTTTTGCCTTGCCTTTTTTGTGCATTTGATATTGAATTAGTTATTTTTTAGTTTAAGAAACAAGCCAAATATAGTTGTTATAATGAACTTCTATTGAAATTAGTCAATTGTTCAATCAGCACAAGCTACTTTTGATAATGGCATTTTAGAGGTATATGCAATTGTATTGACATCTTTAAAATCTGTGCCATTTTCGGTCAACGCTCCATAACCCTCAATAAGTTGATTGTCTTTTACCAAAAAGGCTATTTCCCGTGAGCTTTCTACGCCTTCAGAATGAAATGTAAAGGTGCCAATAAGTTTATCGCCATCTAAAACACCAATAAATGTACCTTTGTTAACATCCTTTTCTGCGTATGCAATGTGTAGGTTTCCTTCAATGTTTTCATTGAGTGCTGTTATTTCCATGTTGACAAAATCCCCATCATTATCATAGGTATAACAACCCATTTCTAGACGACTAGAATTCTTATTTGGTATGCTCGCGGTGGGAGTAACATTTTCAACTTTTTTAAATCGCATCATCGATACTTCATCCATCATTAGATTCAGTTTTTCATTTTCATCAAAACGAAATGCGTTTATTTTTTTCATCATGTTCAAAAAATGTTTTTCGCCTTCACCACAATACATTAAAGTAGCGGGGCCAGGCTCCCCAAAAGAGAGGGCATTTTCATCGATAGTGAAATCTGCGGAATAACCATTACAACTATCACTTCCGGTAACTTTTTTTGTAACACTATTAAAAGAAATCTGTGGTTTTCTGTCAGGATATAAGCCTTTAAAAGCAATTCGTGGTCCTGAAATATATTCTAGTTCCCAAGTAGTATTGAAAAGGGTATCAGTTTCTGCGCTTTTTTTATATGTACAAGCACTCAGGATTAAGGCGAAAATTGCTGCAAATAAAATGGTTGTTGTTTTCATATTAGTTAGGTTGTTAATGGTATTTTTTTAGTTTTTTTTCTATAAAAATGAATAGCAGCATTAATACAATAGTTATACTTAAGATACTGCTTATGTTTATAAAGCTTTGCTTATATCCAATTTCGATACTATTTAAAAAAGGATACGGATAATACGCTGATAAATGTCCCCTTAAAAGTATAAAAAATGTGTAAATGACAGGATATAGTAGCCAATAAAAGACAAATTTCATTTCTGATTTTGATTTTTTAATAGTGAGAATCCAATACACAAAAACATACAATGGTATCATTGTGTGTAGCAGTTCATCAACTAAAAACTGAAGTCCGGTAGGGTTCCAAATACTCCTAAGTGCTATTTGATAAACCAAACCTACAATGCTTATAAAAACGGTAATTGCTAATAAAGTGCTCTGGGTTAGAAGTAGTGCAAAAGGATTTTTTTTAAATTTAAAGAGCATTGCTGTAAAATAAAGAGCAACCAAAATATTAGTAAGAATTGTAAAAAAGCTAAAAAAACGTACTATGGTTTCAAAGATACTCGATTGTCTATTTTGAATCATTAAAATAAACTGAGTTATAATAGCAAACCATGCAAGACAAAAACCTATTATTTCAAATTTTCTTTTCATTTTAGAGGTATTAATTGTCTATCAATTCTAAGGTTACCAAGTAAGCACAGTGGTCTGAAGCAATAACATCACAAATCACTTTTGTTGCTAATACCTTCCATCGGTGCTTAGGGTAGAACAAGACATAATCAATTTTTTTTATCGGATTGTCAGAAGGATAGGTATAGTAGTTATCTTTTTTTGAATAAGATGCAGTCCATAGATCTTCAAGAATCGTTATTGGTGCACTTTCGGGTACTGCATTTAAGTCACCTGCTAAAATTGTAGGATAGGTATTTGACGCAAATACCGCATTTAATTGTTTCGCTTGAGCTATTCTATCTGTTTCATTTGCTGTGTGATCTAAATGAGTTCCAATAAAGGCAATAGTATCATTAGCATTGATGGTTGTTACAATTTCTAATGCAGCTCTGGGCTCATTGCCAATAGCGTGGGGTAAGGCTACGTTTCTACTTGATAATAAACTGTATTTTGATAGAATGCCTTCACCATATTCACCGCCATCATAGGGCATCGCTCTGGCAAATAATGAAATAAGCTTGGTGCGCCACCCTAATTCAGTAGTGAGGTCGTATTTTTTGGCCCTATTGGTCATAAAATCAACTTCTTGAAGCGCTACAAAATCAGGATTGGCATCTCGAATTACTTTTGCAATTTTATCTAAGTCAAAATCTCCTTTTGTTGTGGCTCCGTGAAGGATATTAAAAGTCAATACTTTTACAATTTTACTACTATCGACTTTTGTTTGAGACGATATGGAAGAAGTAATACCTAATAGGAGTAGGGCGATTGCTAGGTTCTTCTTTTTCATTAGTTAAGTTCTTTATTGGTTAAGATTAAAATAGTTTATTGTACTAAGTTATCTTAAAAGCGAAGTTCGTCGAAATAAAAATAAAAAACAAGCTGAAATTAGGGCAATTAAAAAGGGTTTGCAAATGCAAACCCTTTCCCTTTTTCTCTTTCAACTTTTTCAATCTCACACCAATTTAATTTTTTCTTCTTTTAGTGCTTTTAGTTTTGTCTACTGATGAACGTTTTGGTGCCGAACTTCTTTTTTGGACAGTCGCTTTTTTTGATCTAACTGTTCTTGTATTAGATGCTTGTCGTTGCGGCGCTTTTCTCGTCTGAGTTCTTACCTGTTGCGAAGAACGATTTTGTTGCGTTCTTACAGCTGGTTTTTTACTAGTAGCTGTACGACTTTGCGTATTTTGATTAGCAGCAACTCTTCTTTGTGTACTATTTCCAGTACTAGTTGTAGCGCTTCTTTGCGTACTACTTCTCGTGTTGCTAGTTGCTCTACGCTGTGTGGTTGCTACTGGCTTTTTTCTTGCGTTTCTCGAATTAGAATTCGAAACGTTTTTACCTGTTCTTCCAGTAATTCTCCCTGTTGCATTCGTTTGTCTACGCGTATCGCCCTGAGCAATTCTTCTCGTATTGTTTGAATTATTTGCTGATCTGTTATTTCTAGCTGTTGTTGCTCTGCGGTCATATGCTCTTCTATCACCAGAATCATTTGTTCTTACACGATTTTGAATACTTCTATACGTTCTTGTGTTATTAGCTGTTCTATATCTTCTGTTATAGTTTGTTCTATAATCTCTATAATTTGCATATCTATAAGGTCTGTAATTATGTCTGTAAGGTTTATAGCTGATAATAGATCTGCTAAAAAGTGGTCTTACAAAATAGTTATGATATGGATGGTACACATAGTTTCTGTTGTAAATATTGATATAACCAGAATAATGGGTATAGTGACCATAATTGTTATAATGTAAATACAATCCTCCAATACGCGATAAACGTTGTCCGTTATAGTGTATACGTACACTTCCTGCACGATTGATACGACCGTAATTGTCATAATAAATAGGAACATCTTCAATTTGGATGATTGCACCATAGTCGTCATATTGTACATAGGCATCATAATCATAACCAGAATTATAACTGATACTAACACCACCTAGGTTTACACCTGCATTAACATTCGCTCTACCATTCATATAAAAATCGAATTCGCCATTTTCAAAAATTGAAAAGGTAATGCCTCTTTCTGTGAATGTAAATGTTTCTTGATTATAATAAGTAGATGCTACAAGTTCGCTATTGCTATTGGCAAAAGCAAGGGGAGAAAGGATGGTAGAAATGATTGCTACGAATAATAGTGCTAATTTTTTCATGTCGTTTGTATTTAATTTATAAAAACCGGTTTTCTGAAACGCGATTACTTCTACAATTACAAACAGCGTGCCAAAAATAAAAAACAGGTTCTAGACTAGATATATAAAACGCTGTTTTTAGACTGTAGTTCAAGTAATTTTCTAGAAATAAAAATTGCCTGAAATAGGGAGGTTAAAGTCGTTTCAATTCAATATTTTTACACTCAAATTATAGCAACTGAATTTTATAAACGTCATATTACCCATTCCGCTTCAGCAACTGTTTACCTATCAAATAACAACTGCAGAAAGTACATTCTTACAGCCAGGAATGCGTGTGGCAGTGCCTTTTGGAAAATCTAAAATTTATACGGCTATCGTTGCCGAAATACATCAAAATGCGCCAACAGCCTATGAGGCGAAAGAAATCCATCAAATTATTGATTCAGCACCATTAGTTACTGCTAAGCAGTTAATGCATTGGGGGTGGATGGCTGATTATTATATGTGTTCGTTGGGTGAAGTATTGCGATCAGCTTTACCCTCTGCATTCTTATTAGAGAGCGAAACCTTAGTAGTCGCCAATGAACAGTATGAAGAGGAAGCGAGTTTGACAGATGATGAATTTTTAATTGTAGAGGCATTACAACATCAGTCATCTTTAACCATTGATAAGATTGGGGCGATACTTGATAAAAAAAGAGTGCTACCCATCATTCATCAACTATTGGATAAAGGGGCTATTCAAATACGAGAAGAGCTGTTTGAGCAATATAAACCCAAGTTGGTGAAATACATCCGTCTGGCGGAAGCTTATTCAGATAAAACTCAATTGAATGACTTATTAGAGTCGCTGTCTAGGGCAAAAAAACAACGGGAGTTGGTACTCACTTACTTTTCATTACAGGCAACTTTTAAAAAGCCAATGAAAGTAAAAGTACTCAAAGAGAAAAGTCAAACTACTGATGCCGTTATAAATGCCTTGGTTGCCAAACAAGTTTTTGAAATATATTCGATACAAGTAGACCGCGTAAATTTTGAAAATGAGAACACCCAGCTAAAAGAATTATCTGATTTACAATTGGCAAGCTTTAATGAGGTAAATGAATCATTTAAGACTAAAAATGTCACGTTGTTACACGGAATTACTTCAAGTGGTAAAACAGAAATCTATGTAAAATTAATAGATGCCGTTCTAAATCAAGGAAAACAAGTGCTTTATTTGTTGCCAGAAATTGCCTTGACTACGCAGTTAATTACACGCCTACAGCTCTATTTCGGAGATAAAATTTCAGTATTCCACTCTAAATACTCCTTAAATGAACGGGTAGAAGTATGGCAAAATGTATTGCATAAAAAGGAAAAAGCACAGCTCATTTTAGGGGCAAGGTCGTCGGTATTTTTACCGTTTGATGACTTGGATTTAATCATTGTAGATGAAGAACACGAAACTTCATACAAACAATTTGATCCCGCACCACGTTACCATGCACGCGATGCTGCCATCGTATTGGCAAATATACATCAGGCTAAGGTATTGCTGGGTAGTGCAACACCATCAATTGAGAGTTATTACAATACAACACAAGATAAATATGGCTTGGTTACACTAGACAGGCGTTTTGGAAATGTGCTGTTACCAGAGATTGAATTGGTTGATATTAAAGAAGGTTATCGCAAAAAACGGATGAAAGGTCATTTTTCTGAGCGTTTACTAGTGGTGATCAATGAGGCTTTAGCAGAGAAAGAACAAGTGATTTTATTTCAAAATCGCCGTGGTTATTCGCCCATCGTTGAATGTAAAGATTGTGGAGTGGCACCGCAATGCCCCAATTGTGATGTTAGTTTGACCTATCATAAATTCCGTGATGAATTGCGCTGTCATTATTGTGGATATAATAGAGCAATGCCCCAAACATGTTCAGCTTGTGGCAACCCTAGTTTAGACACCAAAGGATTTGGAACAGAACAGATTGAATTAGAGTTGAAGGAACTCTTTCCCGACAAGGTCATTGGGAGAATGGATTTAGACACCACACGTGGGAAATACGGTTATCAAAAAATAATTTCGGCGTTTCAAGAACAAGAAATTGATATTTTAGTAGGTACACAGATGTTAAGCAAAGGCTTAGATTTTGCCAATGTCTCTTTAGTTGGGGTGTTGAATGCTGATAATATGTTGAATTTTCCTGATTTTAGAGCTCATGAAAAGAGTTTTCAGATGCTCGTGCAAGTATCGGGTAGGGCAGGACGTGCTCAAAAGCGCGGTAAGGTAGCTATACAAACGTTTAATCCGTACCATCAAATCTTACAGCAGGTTACAACCAATGATTATGCAACCATGTACAAAGAGCAGCTTGATGAACGCCATCAGTATAAGTATCCGCCGTTGATGCGTTTGGTTAAAATTACGTTGAAACACAAAGAGTATACAAAGGTTGATATGGCAAGTCATTGGTTGGCAAAGTCGCTCGTGAATTCGTTTGGTGAACATGTGCTGGGACCAACTAGTCCGGCTATTTCAAGGATTAGAAACCAACATATCAAAACCATTTTAATTAAATTACCAAAAGAGCGCCCCATCAAACAATCAAAACTCGTGATTCAAAAAATTAAAAACAGTTTTCAGGCGATTGCCGATTTTAGAGCCATCCGATTTAATATAGATGTGGATAATTATTAAAGTTGTGCACACTTTAATAAATTAATAGCGGGATATTCATTCAAAGCTATTTGGTTAGGATTGATTTGCCTGAATTGGGGGCCAAGCGTCAATTATAGCGTTTGTTTTAAAATTTTGATTTTTCCCAATCTTTTCGAATGTCTTCAGATAAAACTCCTGTACCATCATGTTTCCATCCTGGGGGTTTTACAAAGTACTTTAACCGATTAATAAGGCTAGTTTTTGAGTTAAATACATCTTTAAACAAGGCGATCCACTCATGAAAGGCCACATTGATAGGGTTGAAGGTTGCAATGTTTTTTACCAATCCATAGATGGGTTTTTCAACTTCTGGCTCAAAAGTTCCAAATAGTCGATCCCAAATAATAAATATTCCAGCGTGGTTTCTATCTAAATACTGTGGGTTGGTAGCGTGGTGTACGCGATGATGCGAGGGTGTATTAAATACGGTTTCGAACCAAGTGGGCATTTTCTTTATGAGTTCGGTGTGAATCCAATATTGATAAATCAAACTAATTGACATTTGTGCCAGAATCATTACTGGGTGAAATCCCAATAAGGGTAAGGGTAACCAAAATACAAACGATACAAAACCACCAGTCCATGTTTGTCGCAATGCCGTGCTCAAATTATAACGCTGTGATGAATGATGTACAATGTGCGATGACCAAAAAAAGCGGTTGGTGTGACTGACTCTGTGGAACCAATAATAGGCAAAATCATCAGCAAATAAAATCAAAACCCATGCCCACCAAGTAAAAGGGATTGTAAATACTCTAAAATGGTCATAGACATAGATGAAAATGCCAAAAACAAGGATTTTGCTTAGGAGGCCTAAAAACACATTTCCCAAGCCCATTGTAATTGAAGTAATGGCATCCTTGGTTTCATAGGCCTTCGCCTTTTCGCGAGCATCGACAATAATTTCTATAATCAAGGTGATTATAAAAAACGGTATTGCGTAAAGAATTAAGTCTGGGATGTTGGGTATTTCCATAAAAATTATGTCTAGCGAATAGCAATGAATCAAATTTACAAAATATTAGTAGTAAATAGTATGATTAAAAATAAAATAATATCGTATATTTGCACGCTTAAAAATAAACAATTAAATTATTAAATATGAATCATTACGAAACTGTTTTCATTTTGAATCCCGTTTTATCTGATACTCAGGTAAAGGAAACAGTAAAGAAGTTTGAAGACTACTTGGTTTCTAAAGGTGCCGAAATGACTCACAAAGAAGATTGGGGCTTGAAAAAGTTAGCTTATCCAATCCAAAAGAAAAAAACTGGCTTTTATCATTTATTTGAGTATAAGGTAGCTGGTGAAGCTATTTCTGCTTTTGAATTAGAATTTAGAAGAGATGATAGTGTTATGCGTTATTTGACCGTAGCATTAGACAAACATGCAGCTGCTTGGGCAGCCGTTAGAAAAGAACGTGTAAAAGCAACTAAAAACTAAGGTATGGCATCAATAGATCAACAAGCAAAAGAAGGAAACAAAGCAGAGATTAGATATCTAACACCGTTAGATATTGATACGAAGCAAAAAGTTAAATACTGTCGTTTTAAGAAAAACGGTATCAAGTATATCGATTATAAAGATGCTGATTTTTTAATGTATTTAGTAAATGAACAAGGTAAAATTTTACCACGTCGTTTAACAGGTACATCTTTAAAATACCAACGTAAAGTATCTCAAGCAATAAAAAGAGCTCGTCATTTGGCATTAATGCCATATGTAGGTGATATGTTAAAATAATAAAAAGAACTAGTATGGAACTTATATTAAAGAAAGACGTAGCAAATTTAGGATTTCAAGATGATGTAGTAGCTGTAAAAAACGGTTATGGTCGTAATTTTTTAATTCCACAAGGATATGCAATTTTAGCCACTCCGTCTGCAAAGAAAGTGTTGGCCGAAAATTTAAAACAAAGAGCTTATAAAGAAGCGAGTATCGTAAAAGATGCAAATAAAATAGCTGAAGCTATTACAGCAATGGAAATTAAAATTGCTGCTAAAACAGGTACAGGCGATAAATTATTTGGATCTGTAAGTAACGGTGATGTTGCTGATGCTATGGCTAAAGCTGGAACTGCAATTGATAAAAAATTCATTACAGTTTCTGGAGGTTTAGTTAAAAGACTAGGTAAGTACAACGCGAAAGTACGTTTACACAGAGAAGTTATTTTTGATGTAGCATTTGATGTGGTTGCAGAAGCAAAATAATATACATTGTTAGTAAATTCAATGTAAATTTTAAAAACCGTTCACTATGAACGGTTTTTTTTTTATATTTTAGTAAGACTAATTCAAATAATATATTATGAAAACAAACCATGTATTTATGGCCTTGCTATTTTGCATTGCTATTAGTTCTTATGCTCAGGTTACTACATCTAATATGAATGGCTCAGTGATTGATGATCAAAATCAACCATTACCAGGAGCAAGTGTAGTTGCTATTCATATACCAACAGGTACCAAATATGGAGGGACCACAAACTTTGAAGGAAGATACAATCTTCTTAACATGCGCGTTGGAGGGCCCTATACCTTATCAATAAGTTATGTAGGTTTCAAAACACAGGAGTTTAATGACATTAGTCTTACATTAGGAAAAACATTCTCTTTAGACATTGCAATGCAATCTGAAAGCGAATCCCTAGATGAGGTGGTCTTACAAGCTAGTGGAGGAAACAATATCTTTGGAAACGACCGTACTGGTGCGCAAACTAGTGTTGGTAGAAGAGAATTAACAAATTTACCTACGATTTCAAGATCACAAGCTGATTTTACTAGACTAGAGCCCTCATCAAGTGGAGGTTCTTTTGGAGGTAGAAATGATCAGTTCAATAATTTTTCTTTAGACGGAGCCATTTTTAATAACCCATTCGGGTTGGATGCAGCTACCCCTGGAGGTCAAACAAGTGCACAACCAGTATCCTTAGATGCCATTGATCAAATTCAAGTATCTACAGCTCCCTATGATGTTACACAGTCTGGATTTACAGGTGCTACCGTAAATGCCGTAACCAAAAGTGGGACCAATGATTTTCATGGTACCGTATACGGATTTTGGAGAAATGAAGACTTTACAGGAAGTAAGGTAAAAGGAGATGACATCGCCGTGCCTAAATTAAGTCAAACTCAGGTTGGATTTAGTGTTGGAGGACCGATAGTTGAAAATAAATTATTCTTCTTTGTAAACTTTGAACAAGATGATAGAGAAGATTTAGGCCAAAACTGGCTTCCTAACAGAGGAACTGGAGCAGTAAATGAGTCAAGAGTTTTACTCGCCGATTTAAACGATGTTCGTAATGGTTTACTAGGTGTTGGTTATGACCCTGGAGCTTTTGAAGGTTTTATTCATAAATCAAATTCTACAAAAGGTATTTTTAAATTAGATTGGAATATCAACGACAATAACCGTCTGGCTATTATTTATAATTTTTTAAATGCCTCGCAAGAAAAACCCGCACACCCAACAGCCATTGCGTTTAGAGGGCCAAGTGCGACCACCATGCAGTTTGAAAATTCGGGTTATGAAATGAACAACAAACTAAAGTCAGTTCAGTTAGAATTAAACTCTACCTTATCTAACAATACTTCAAATAAATTACAGATTGGGTATACACACTTTGACGATTTTAGAAAGCCGTTTTCTGTACCTGCACCATCTATAAATATTACAAGAGATGGTTCTCCTTATATTATTGTAGGCCACGAACCATTTTCTGTGCACAATACCTTAGATCAAAAAGTATTTCAGTTTTCAGATAACTTAAATTTCTATACTGGAGAGCATACTTTTACTGTAGGGTTTTCATTCGAAAAATTTCAATTTGATAATTCGTTTAACTTAACAGCCTACGGTTTTGATCTTTTTGGTAGTGTAGATATCAATGATTTTGATGCGAATAATTATGTAGGTGCCTTGCAAAATGCACAAGCAACATTTGATGCTAATAATGCGGTACCTCCTGGAACACCAGGTGGTTGGGCGTTTGCAGAAACCAACGTAGGTCAAATGGCTTTTTATCTTCAAGATGAATGGAATGCATCTGATAGATTTAAATTAACCTATGGTGTTCGACTTGATAAACCCTTATTTTTTGATTCAGCTGAAAAGGCACAAGACGTTATCAATAGAGGATTTGTATTGCCAAATGTTCCTTATTTTAATCCCAATACAGGACAATCTCAATTGATTGACAATACGCAAATGCCATCAAATGATTGGTTAGTTTCACCACGACTTGGATTTAATTATGATGTGAAAGGTGATGACTCATTTCAATTACGTGGAGGTACTGGTTTGTTTACTGGACGTTTCCCGTTTGTGTGGTTAGGAAATCAAATTGCGAATCCTGACGCCTTTTTCTTGCAAGCTGTAGATCCAGATTATAAATTTCCACAAGTATGGAGAACAAACATCGGTGTTGATAAACGTCTTGAGAATGGTTTAATTTTAACAGCGGATGTTTCTTACACGAAAGACCTGAACGGACCTCATGTACAACACTGGGGCTTAGCGAATCCTTCTGGTACATTAAGTGGTGTTGACAATAGAGCTATTTATTTAGCGAGTGATATTCGAACTTTTGACGGGTTCCCTGGTGATGGAGCTTATGTGTTTACAAATTCTGATAAAGGAAGAATTTTTAACGCATCTTTAAAAGCACAAAAATCATTTGAAAATGGTCTGTATACCATGGTTGCATATAACTACTTAAATGCCAAAGATGTAAATTCAATTGAAGCTGAAATTACCAGTGATGCTTTTAATGGTAACCCAGCCGTTGGCAATGTGAATAATGATGTTCTTGGTTATTCAAAATATGGTGATACACATCGAATTATTGGTGTAGCAAGTAAGAAATGGACCTATGGAAATGACAAATGGTCAACAACCTTATCTACCTTCTTCGAATATGCACAAGGTGGTCGTTTTAACTATACTTATGGTGGAGATATTAATGGAGACGGATCAAGTATCAACGATTTAATTTATGTTCCTACTACTTCAGAAATAAATTCAATGCAGTTTTCAGGTGGTGGCCAAGGCGCAGCTTTAGATGCGTATATCTCGCAAGATGATTACTTAAGTGGTATCAGAGGAGAGTATGCAGAACGTTATGCTGCTATTGCACCATGGAGAGGGAAATGGGATATGAAATTTATTCAAGAAGCCAAGATATTTAAAGAAAATGCAATTCAGTTTAGTATTGATGTATTAAATATTGGAAATCTGATCAATTCTGATTGGGGACTTATTCAACAACCCAACTCAGTACAGCCTATTGGAGTTTCGGTAGCGGGTGGTGTACCAACATATACCTTTAACCCAGAGCTTACAGAAACATTTGGTTATGATTCAAGTTTAGCTTCAAGATGGCAAGTACAATTCGGCTTGCGTTATATCTTCTAATAAAAACAAATAATTTAATGTTAAAAACCGCTCTGTTTTAGAGCGGTTTTTTATTTTTGCACTATGAAGTATAAGCAGTTAACAAAAGAGCAATTTGAGGCCTTACATAAGGAGTTTGCTCAATTCTTAGCATCTCAACAGATTGATGTAAAAGAATGGACAAAAATTAAAGAAAATAAACCTGAAGTGGCCGATGCCGAATTGAATTTATTTAGTGATGTTGTTTGGGATGATGCCCTGACCAACACCAACTACTTAGAACATTTTTCGAAGCAAAATATTAATTTGTTTAAATGTGAGGAAAAATCAATCTCTAGAATTGTCGTGCAAATTAACAAGCCTGATTTCGATTTTTTTAAGGAAGAGAATTTTAAGTGGTTTATAGACAATACCAATGATGAATCTATTCAATTCTTAAAGGGCACAAAAAAATATACTAAAGAGCGCAATCTTGAATTATTTGAGTTGGTTGAAAAGGGAAGTGTCATTTCTGACGGAAAATTATTTGAAAATATCTTTAAATTAATAACTTAGCATAAAAATAGAGACATGGTAAAGAAAATTCTAGGTGCGTTATTCATATTATTTATTGTAATTCAGTTTTATAGACCTGAAAAGAATAAAGATGAAACCATTCCTCTTACTGATTTTTTAACGACAGTCAATGCTAGTGAATCGATGGCTACAGTCATTAAGAATTCATGTTATGATTGTCATTCAAACAATACAAATTACCCGTGGTACGCAGAAATCGCCCCTGTTTCTTGGTGGATTTCAGGACATGTAGACCATGGAAAAGAAGAGTTGAATTTTTCTGAATGGTCTACTTTTTCGGTTAAGAGAAAAAATCATAAGTTAGACGAAATGATAGAACTTTTAGAGAAAAGAGAAATGCCCTTGGAAACCTACTTACCATTACACCCAGAAGCTAAATTAACAGATACTCAAATTAAAGAACTAACCACTTGGATTAAAACCTTATATATCAAGTAGCTTGTGTTTGTAATTTTAAGAGCCGTTTGGTTTGAATAGCTTTTAAGATTTTTTTTCCTCGGTTTTTAAACCCCGTACTACCCATTGGTAATTGTTTGTCAATCACCTGAATTAATTCAGGATGTATCCAATCAAATTTCATCCCCAATAAATAGAGTGCATACATAGAATGCGCTTTTATTGCTATGGCTTTGTCAGAAATCATCCAATCAAAACAACTTTCGGTGAACCCCTCTAAATAGGGCGTTTTCAGCTTTTGAATAAATGTTGTGTTTTTGTTGATAAAATATTCAATGGTAAGAAGTTCTATAATTTTAGCAAAAGATCGAATGACCGCATCCATTTTAATTTGAGCAACTGACAAATGAAAATTTTCTAAATAGGGAGTAATGAGTGCTAAATCATGTTTTTTACAGAGTAATTCTAATATTCTTGCGGCTTGCACCGATTTTTTATCATCAACTTTTCTGATACAATTAAATAATATTTCAATCCTATCTTGATTCTGTAAGACGCTGTGTAAAAGCAATTCTTGATCTTCTCTTTTTAAAGAATCGCTTTTTAGCATTGCAATAAATTGTGGCTTCTCCATCACAAATACTTTTCAATCAATTCGGCAACACCAATTGTTGCGTTTTTTGCAATGATTGTTAAATTTGAAAAATCATTTTCATTAACCGATGGTTTAGGGTCAATAAAATAAATGGGCGTATTTGGTTGAATATAATTAATTAAACTCGCCGCTGGATAGACTTGCATCGAAGTGCCAATAACCACTAAGTTAGTAGCTTGCATCGTAATTTCAATGGCTTTTTCTAACATCGGGACCGCCTCGCCAAACCAAACAATGTGAGGCCGTAACTGCGATTTTAATTCGCAGACATCACCTATAAAAATATCGTGCGTTCTTTCATAAACAAGCTGCTCGTTTTTAGTACTTCTTGCTTTTAATAATTCACCGTGTAAATGCAACACGTCTGAACTGCCCGCTCTTTCGTGTAAATCGTCTACATTTTGAGTGACAATAGTAATGTCATATTTTTTTTCTAGTGTTGCGAGCGCGTTGTGTGCGGCATTCGGATTTACTTTTAGTAATTGTTGCCTTCGTTGATTGTAGAAATCCAATACCAAGGCAGGGTTTTGCATAAACCCTTCAGGAGAAGCGACTTCCATAACATCATGGCCTTCCCACAAGCCGTCTGCATCTCTAAATGTATTGATACCACTTTCGGCGCTCATTCCGGCTCCAGATAAAATGACAATTTTTTGCATAAAATAATTTTAGCTAATTTACTTTATTATATTTTTACTGAAAAATTACATTTTGTGATAGACCAAGAACTTTTAATTCATTTAGAATCGATTATTACCGAAAATAGAAAAGCAACATTTGAAAAAGTATTGGCCAATAGAACACGCCATTTTACCGTTGTTTTAGAAGATATTTACCAAAAGCACAATACGAGCGCGGTGGTTCGTAGTTGTGATATTTTCGGTATTCAAGACATTCATATTATTGAGAATAAATACAATAGCTACGTCTCTAATCAAGTTGCCAAAGGATCTCAAAAATGGATCGACTTTAATGAGTACAACTCTGAAGAATACAACACACAAATCTGTATTGATAATTTGCGAAAACAAGGATATCAAATAATAGCTACTACACCTCATAATGATTCTTGTTTGTTGCAAGATTTTGATATTCGCAAAAAATCCGCTTTTGTTTTTGGCGTAGAAAAAGGAGGTGTTTCTGATGAAATGATGAAACAAGCCGATGGTTACTTGAAAATTCCTATGGTGGGTTTTACTGAGAGCTTGAACGTTTCTGTGGCGGCCGCAATTACTCTAAATGATGTTACCAGTAGACTGCGTAATTCAGCTGTCAAATGGCAGTTGTCTGAAGAAGAAAAAAATGATAAACGCTTAGATTGGTGTAAGAAAACAATTCACAATGTAGATCAAATTATTGAACGATTTTATCATGATAAAAAATAGTTAGATCCGATAAAACACCATGATTACTATGACTCATATTGATTTGGTTTCTATATTTAATTTTTAAGAGCACTTCTATTTTATTCCTATGATTTTATTTTTTACAAGATTCTAAAAGATGATATATATCATTTTCTAAGAATAGCATAAGTCAGAATTTTGCACTAGGTAAATGAGTAATGTATGGCTTCAATTAGTTGTTATCATTGTGGTGATAGCTGTGATAGTGCTGTAGTCTATTTAAATAACAATGCTTTTTGTTGTAATGGGTGTAAAACGGTTTATGAGATTCTCAATGAGAATGACTTAAGTTCTTATTATGATTTTGAGGATGCTCCTGGAAAGTCACCTAAAGAAATAAAAGGTAAATATGATTATCTAGACTCAGATCAGATTACAGAAAAATTATACGACTTTAAGGATAATAAAGTGAGTGTGATCACATTTTATATTCCTCATATACACTGTAGTTCATGTATTTGGGTGTTAGAGCATTTGAATAAATTAAATACCGCAATATCAACTTCACAAGTTAATTTCCCTAAAAAACAAGTTCGAATTACATTTGATAGTAGCGGTATTTCGCTAAAAACACTAGTGATATTACTTAACTCCATTGGTTATGAACCTTATATTAGTTTAGAGGATACAACTAAGAAAAAACAAAAAATTAATAGATCGTTAATCTATAAATTGGCCATTACTGGATTTGCATTTGGTAATATTATGCTACTGTCGTTTCCCGAATATTTTCAGACAGATGACTTCTGGCTAGAGAAATACAAATCACTTTTTAGAACCATAATTTTTATTACCATATTGCCCGTAGTGTTTTATGCTGCTAACGACTATTTTATCTCAGCCTATAAAGGGCTACGGCATAAAATTTTAAATATTGATGTACCCATTGCACTCGGAATTTCGGTGCTGTTCTTGCGAAGTACTTATGAAATGGTGTATGATGTAGGGCAAGGATATATGGACTCCTTGGCTGGATTTGTTTTCTTTTTGTTACTGGGGAAAATTTTTCAGGAACAGACCTATAGTTTTTTGTCTTTTGAACGCGATTATAAATCTTATTTTCCAATTGCAGTTACCAAAATAAAGGGGAAAATGGAAAGTACTATTTCGGTTTACGCTATTAAAAAAGGTGATCGGTTGTTGGTTCGAAATAACGAATTAATCCCTGTTGACGGTGTTTTGATATCTAATAATGCACAATTAGACTACAGTTTTGTAACGGGTGAATCGTTACCATTGGATAAAAAATCAGGAGATAAAATTTATGCTGGTGGGAGACAAATATCGGGAGCCATTGAAATGGAAGTACTACAAACGGTTTCTCAAAGTTACCTGACCCAATTATGGAGTAATTCAATTTTTACTAAAGGTAGACCTAGTGCTATTAAAAATTTGACTGATCGTATTAGCAAGCAGTTTACAATTGTTGTTTTAATAATAGCCACTTTAGCTGGTGTCTTTTGGTATTTTAAAGATGCTGGTTCGGTAGCACAGGTAGTTACCGCGGTATTGATTGTTGCATGTCCTTGTGCTTTGGCACTTTCAGCACCGTTTGCTTTGGGTAATATGTTGCGAATTTTTGGAAAAGAAAAAATATACTTAAAAAATACAGATGTGATAGAACAGTTGTCGCATATAAACACAGTTATTTTTGATAAAACAGGAACAATTACCACTGCTCAAACCAACATTTTATTTCAAGGTTCGCCGCTCTCCTCCGAAGAGAAAGTCGGAGTGAAAAGCGTTTTGAGAGCTTCTAACCATCCTTTAAGCAGAATGATATATTCGGATTTAAAGGCCGTTGATTTTTTAAAAGTTGAAGCTTTTAAAGAGACCACAGGAAAAGGAATAGAAGGGATGGTTAATGGTGATACCATTAGACTTGGATCTGCAAGTTTTGTTGGAGCTAAAAAGGCAAATCACATGCAAACGGTAGTTTATGTTAGTATTAATGGCAATGCAAAAGGATATTTTGTTTTTGAAAATTCATACCGAACAGATTTAGATAAGCTTTTTAAAAAATTAGCATCAAACTATCAATTGGGAATCCTTTCAGGAGATAATGAAGGAGAAAAAGATACGTTGAAATCATTATTACCCAAGGGTACAACGATGATTTTTAATCAGAAGCCCACCGATAAGCTAAAGTACATAGAGCACTTACAAAAAAAGGGGCAAAGAGTATTGATGGTTGGAGATGGATTGAATGACGCGGGGGCATTGGCACAGAGTAATGTTGGACTCGCCATAGCAGAAGATATCAATGTTTTTTCACCCGCTTCAGATGGTATTGTTGATGCGTCAAAATTCTCGCAATTGGAAAGGATATTGAAGCTTTCAAAAGCGACATTAAGTATCGTAAAAATGAGTTTTGTTATCTCATTACTCTATAATTTAATAGGGATGTATTTCGCTGTCACAGGGCAGTTGTCTCCTATTATTGCGGCTATATTAATGCCCTTAAGCTCTATCTCTATTGTAGTGTTTGTTACCATAACAACCAATTTAATAGCGAAGAAAAAAATGAAACATGATAAATATCATATTTTTTAAAATGGCTACAAATTAATTTTGTACGATAATCAGGTAAGGTATGGGTGTTATTTATATTCTAATAACAGTGAGTTTATTTATTGCAATAATTTTTTTACTAGCATTTATTTATGCGGTTAAAAAGGGGCAATATGATGATGCTGTTACACCTTCCATTCGAATGTTATTTGAAAACAAATCAACTAAAAATAATCAGAAACCAAAATCTTTAGATAAATAAATGGAAATGCAACAATTTTATTATGATAACAAGATAGTTAAGAACTTCTTGTATGCAACAATCTTTTGGGGAATTATAGGGATGACAGTTGGACTAATGCTGGCATTTCTTTTTATATTTCCTTCTTATATGGAAGGTATTTCATGGTTGAGTTTTGGTCGTTTGAGACCATTACATACCAATGCCGTTATTTTTGCTTTTGTAGGAAATGCCATTTTTGCGGGTGTATATTATTCAATGCAACGCTTGCTAAAAGCGAGAATGTACAGTGACTTATTAAGTAAAATTAATTTTTGGGGATGGCAATTAATCATTGTAAGTGCCGCTATTACCTTACCACTTGGTTATACGTCAACAAAGGAATATGCTGAGTTAGAATGGCCTATTGACATTGCAATTACGCTTGTTTGGGTTGTTTTCGGTATCAATATGATCGGTACCATTTTAAAAAGAAGAGAACGTCACTTGTATGTTGCTATTTGGTTTTATTTGGCAACTTTTGTAACCATAGCCGTACTTCATATTTTTAACAGTTTAGCATTACCCGTTAGTGGCTTAAAAAGTTATTCGGTTTATGCTGGTGTTCAAGATGCCTTGGTGCAATGGTGGTATGGTCACAATGCGGTAGCCTTTTTTCTGACCACTCCTTTTTTAGGTTTAATGTATTATTTCGTGCCTAAAGCAGCGAATAGACCTGTGTATTCCTATAAATTATCGATAGTGCATTTCTGGTCGTTGATTTTTATTTATATCTGGGCAGGGCCTCATCATTTATTGTATTCAGCCTTACCAGATTGGGCACAAAATTTAGGTGTTGTGTTTTCAATTATGTTATTAATGCCTTCATGGGGAGGTATGATAAACGGGTTATTGACACTTCGCGGTGCATGGGATAAAGTCAGAACAGACCCTGTTTTAAAATTTATGGTAGTGGCCATTACTGGGTATGGGATGGCTACATTCGAAGGGCCTTTGTTATCTATAAAAAGTATCAATGCCATTGGTCACTATACCGATTGGATTATAGCTCATGTACATGTAGGGGCGCTGGCATGGAATGGCTTTTTAACTTTTGGTATGATTTATTGGATGGTACCGAGAATTTTCAAAACAAAATTATATTCTACAAAATTAGCAAATACGCATTTTTGGATAGGAACCTTAGGAATCATTATGTATGCACTTCCAATGTATGTTGCCGGGTTTACACAAGCCTTGATGTGGAAAGAATTTAATCCGGATGGAACCTTAGTTTACGGGAATTTCCTAGAAACAGTTTCTCAAATTATTCCAATGTATTGGATGCGTGCTATTGGTGGGTCAATGTACATAGTAGGTGCTTTTATTATGCTCTACAATGTGGTTAAAACAGTAAAATCTGGTAGTAAAGTTGAAGATGAACATGCAGAAGCACCCGCATTATCCCGAATAAAAAAAGGACGCCTTGTTGGTGAAGGATGGCATACTTGGTTAGAGCGTAAACCAGTGCAATTAACAATTTTAGCAACGATAGCAATTCTAATTGGTGGTGTTGTTCAGATAGTGCCAACAATTATGGTAAAATCAAATATACCGACCATTTCAAGTGTAAAACCCTATACGCCTCTTGAGTTAGAAGGAAGAGATTTATATATCCGTGAAGGGTGTGTTGGTTGTCATTCACAGATGATACGGCCATTTAGAAGTGAAGTAGCACGATATGGTGAATACTCTAAAGCGGGAGAATTTGTTTATGATCATCCTTTTTTATGGGGTTCGAAGCGTACAGGGCCCGATTTACACAGAATAGGAGGGAAATACTCTGATAGTTGGCACTTGAATCATATGACAGATCCACAAAGTACCTCACCAGGTTCAATTATGCCAAGTTACCAATGGATTATTGATGATGCACTCGATGCATCTGATTTAGAACGAAAAATGAGAGTGATGGTGAAACTAGGAGTTCCATATAGTGAAGAAGAGATAACAAATGCACGAGCTCACATGAAAGAACAAGCCTTAAAAATTGTGGATAACTTATATCAAGATCCAGCTTTTGCCGAAAGCTATGAAGCCGATAAAAAAGAAGCCCTTGCAAACGGAGAATCATTTGTTCCAATGAATGAACGAGAGATTGTTGCTTTAATCGCTTATTTGCAACGATTAGGTACTGATATAAAAGTGAAAGACACAGAAACAGAATAAAACAACCGATATGTTAAAGTTTATAAAACACCATATGGAAGGAATTGAAGGGATATCTATTTATCCAATAATTTCTTTATTGATATTTTTTATCTTTTTTGCTGTACTCTTTTTGTGGGTGCTGAAAGCCAAAAAAGAGTATATAGAAAAAGTTAGCAAATTACCATTAGATAACGATAATACAGATCATCATGAGGAATAAATCAACCCTAACACTTATAATTTTTGTTATTGGTTTTACTGTTGTATTTGCCATTACAGAATTTCTATTTAAAACAGGTCCAGACCCTGCGATATTAGCCAATCCGTCTGTAGCTCTATTTTTAATATCGCTATTTATTACACTCATAGCCATATGGGGTATTGGTAAAGCAACGAGTAGGTTGGGTTTAAGTAAAGAAGAAGAAGAATTGCTATTAGAGAATACTGCTGACGAGAAAACCAATTCATGGAAAGAACTACTTCAAAAGTTAACGAAGACAAAACCAATTACAGAAGAGGCTACTATATTGTTGGAACATGATTATGATGGGATTAAGGAGCTTGATAATGCACTGCCACCGTGGTGGTTGTATAGTTGGTATGCCTCCATTATTTTTGCTGTTTTTTATTTTAGCTACTACCATGTTTTTGGTGGAGATAATCAACAAGTAGAGTATGAGAAACAGGTTGAAATTGCACGTTTACAGGTAGAAAAATACAATCGAGAAAATCCGAGTCAATTTGATGAAAATGCAGTAACTGCTGATGGTGATACAGAAGCAGGTAAGAAACTCTATAAAACCAATTGCGCTGTTTGTCATGCTATGGATGGAGGTGGAGGAATTGGGCCTAATCTAACCGATGAATTTTGGGTGTTGGGAGGTGGTATTAAAAATGTATTTAATACGATTTCAGAAGGAGGTAGAGATGGAAAAGGTATGATTGCTTGGAAAAACAGTTTAAGTGCAGAAAAAAGACAACAATTGGCAAGCTATATTCTGAGTTTGCAAGGAACCACTCCTAAAAAGCCTAAAGATAAAGAGGGTGATTTGTGGAAAGGTGAATAATGTTAAACATGTAATTGATGAGTGAGCAAGGCAAAGATAGTTTTAGAGATTCAATTGCGACAATTGATGAGCAAGGAAAACGCTCGTGGATTTTCCCTAAAAAACCATTCGGAAAACTCTATAAGTATCGTACTTGGGTTAGCTGGTTTTTATTAGCATTTTTATTGGCTGCTCCCTTTGTAAAAATCAATGGGAATCAGTTTTTATTATTTAATATTTTAGAGCGTAGATTTAATATTTTCGGCTTCCCGTTTTGGCCACAAGACTTTCATTTATTAGTAGTCTCAATGCTCATTGGCGTAGTGTTTATAGCTTTATTTACCGTTGTTTATGGGCGTGTTTTTTGTGGGTGGGTTTGTCCGCAAACCATTTTTTTAGAAATGGTTTTTAGAAAAATTGAATATTGGATTGATGGCGATAGAGGTGCTCAAATCCGATTAACTAAGCAAGCATGGACACCCGATAAAATTAAAAAAAGAGTTTTAAAGCACAGTATCTTTTTTATATTCTCATTTATAATAGCCAATGTTTTTTTAGCATATATAGTGGGTAGCGATGCGCTTTTTGAAATTATTACCGACAATCCATTAGAGCATTTAGGTGGCTTAATAGCCATCATCATATTTACCGCAGTTTTTTATTTCATTTTTGCATGGTTTAGAGAGCAGGTATGCGTAATTGCCTGCCCTTATGGTAGGTTACAAAGTGTATTGCTTGATGATAAATCTATTGTGGTGGCCTACGATTATAAACGCGGTGAGAAAGAAGCGGGGAGAGCAAAATTCAAAAAAAATGAAGACAGACCTACCACAGGTAAAGGTGACTGTATTGATTGCCATCAATGTGTTGATGTCTGCCCTACAGGAATTGATATTAGAAACGGTACGCAATTAGAATGTGTGAATTGTACCGCTTGTATTGATATTTGTAATCATATGATGGAAAAAGTGGATCTTCCTAAGGGATTGATTCGATTTGCATCTGAGGATGCTATTGCGAAAGGTGCAAAATTTCAATTTACTCCAAGAATGAAGGGATATACTGCTGTTTTGGTCATTTTAACGGGTCTATTCATTGGAATGCTTTTTCTGCGAAATGATGTGGAGGCTACTTTTTTACGCTTACCGGGTCAATTATATGAAACAAAAGAAAATAATATTATTAGTAATATTTATACCTATAAGTTGATCAATAAAACAACAGATAAAATAGAAAATGTGAGTATTAAATTAATCTCACACAGTGGCACAATTAACTTGGTGGGTGATGAACATTTAGTGGTGCCAAAGCAACAATTATCAGAAGGAACGTTGTTTATTGAAATTCCGAAAGGAGATTTAAAAAATAGTAAAGAGAAAATAAAAATTGGCGTGTATTCTAACGGAAAATTAATAGAAACCAGCACGACTAACTTTCTAGGACCAAAGAGTTTTAGATAAAAACAACAGAGATTATGAAAATAAATTGGGGAACGGGAATTGTGATTGCTTTTGTGCTTTTTATGAGTTTTATTTTATTTTTTATTATAAAAGCATCAACTCAAGAGAAGTACAGTTACGACTTAGTGTCTGAAGAATATTATAAAGATGAATTGAATTATCAATCTGATATTGATAAATATAACAATACAAAAGAATTAGGTGTTGTACTTAAATTTTTAAAAATACCAGAAGGAATTGAAGTCGTTTTTCCAAACAACTATCAAACAATAACTATCAAAGGAAATATGTCCTTATATAGACCGTCTAACCAGAGCTTAGATCTAGACATTCCATTTGTTTTATCTAAGCAAACTACATTACTCATACCTGATAATAAGTTGGTAGGCGGTCGTTGGGACATTAAAGTACATTGGACTCAGCAAGACAAAGAGTTTCTTTATAAAAAAGAATTTGTATACTAAATGTTATTCTCAGCAATCATATTGGGTTTATTGAGTAGTTTTCACTGCGTGGGTATGTGTGGTCCAATTGCATTTGTTCTACCCATTGACAGGGTGAATAAGCGGCGAGGAGCTTATCAAACTATATTATATCACCTAGGTAGGTTGCTAGCTTATAGTAGTCTAGGGGCCTTGTTCGGTTTGCTGGGGAAGGGTTTGTATTTATCAGGGTTCCATCAGCGATTATCTATAGTGCTTGGAGTTATTATGATTTTTATTGTGATACTACCAACACCAATTTTTAATAAATATAATTTCTCCAAACCCTTATATATCCTAATTGGAAAAGTAAAGTCGAGATTGGGTTTGTATTTAAAAAAGTCTTCTAATAACGCAATTTTCACTATTGGTTTTTTTAATGGACTGCTCCCTTGCGGGATGGTTTATATGGCATTGGTAGGTGCAGTTGCTACTTCCGAATTTTATTTGGGCGCTTTGTATATGTTTCTATTTGGTTTTGGTACCATACCAGTAATGACAGTAGCCGTCTACTCAAAAAATATATTTTCTTTAAATGTTCGTAAAAAAATTACCCGTGCTATCCCTGTTTTTGTAGTTCTTATTGGGTTACTTTTTATTTTACGTGGCATGGGATTGGGTATTCCTTATGTCTCCCCGAAAGATGTGAATTTACGGGTTCAAAATTCACCTATGGAGTGTGTGAATTAACGTTTTGACAAGTTAGCTCATAATATTCCTAAATGACTTAGTAATTTATCAATATTTATTCCCATTAATAATCTAAAAATTATTCTTCAACACCTCTGATATTGTCTGTCAAATGCGCGAATATCTTTGTTGTATTACTTATTGAAAAAATACAATTGGATAGCATTCAGTAGTTTATAATTTTATCAGAAAAATTTGAAGGTTAAAAATCCTTCCGCTTCGATTTAAAAATTATTCGATAAATAGGTATAATTACCCACAACATCAATACAGTAAAAGAAGTGAACATCCCCATATTTGTACCAAAGAACTTTTGAAATACGGCGCCGGTATAGCCAAGAAGGGCCGAGATATCTAATTTTAAAAGTATTAAAATACGAGATAAATCTATCGGGTTAAACATGGTCGCCACTAATGAAAACTTATCTAATGGATATTCTTGTAACATTACCAAAGAAATCAAAAAGAACCCATCATAAATTACGGCTAAAAAGAGCCATGCCAAAATAGCATACCCAAAACCTTTAATCTTGTTTTCGTTTGAGAGTGCTATATTAAACGCCAATGCTACAAAAATGAAAGTTAAAAAAGCACCAACGAGTAAAAGAGAGGCAAAGTTAAAGATATCAGAAGATTGCAATACTCCATAGGCTAAAAACGGGATGCCTAATCCAATAACTAAACTTAGTGATAATGAGATGGCAACCCCTAAATATTGACCAATAAAAATGGTAGACCGTTTTAATGGTTGCGCTAAGAGTAGCTCTGTAAATTCACGTGAGTTATAATAATACATCACTCCAAAAATAGTACCGATTAATGGGGTAAGTACCACAATAATATTCATCAACGTAATTACGGCTTTTGACACGTCATTATTTAAAAATAACAGTACAAAGCCAAGCACTAAATAGAATAAAAAATACACGTAGCTCCAACTGCTACGCATTAAATCGTAAAAACTATATTTTAATATTTTAAACATTTTCTTTCGTTAAAATTGCTGCAATAGCATGTTCTAAATCTGATTGGTTTGTTTGTGTTTTTATTGCGGTTAGCGTACCTTTAAAATAGATTTTACCGTCAAGTAAGAAAATAATTTCATCGGCCATTTCTTCCACAAAACTCATAATATGCGAAGTAATCAAAATGGTTTTGCCCTTTTCCTTTTCAGCTACTATTATTTTTTTAAGATTGATCAATGAAATAGGATCCAATCCTGTAGTGGGTTCATCTAAAATAATGAGTTCACTATCAAACATAAAGGTTAATACAATATTCACTTTTTGCTTTGTACCACCGGATAAATTCCCTAATTTCTTATCTAAAAAGGGTTCTAAACGGAACAAACTTATTAAATGCTGTTCAGCAGCAGGTTTTACACGCAAATTCTTAACCATTTTCAATAACTCATTAACCGTTAAATTACTAGGGAAATTGGCAATTTGAGGTAAATAATTAATGTTGTTTCTATATTGATGCTTTTTTAAGACACTTTTACCTTGTAGCTCTATCTGTCCTTTATTGGGAATTACCATTCCTAAAACACTCTTTATCAATGTGGTTTTTCCTGAACCATTAGGGCCCAGTATAGCGAAAATACCACCTCCCAAAGTCTCTGGATTAATGGTTAAGTTTAGACCGTTTAGGACTTCAACTTTCCCAAATTTTTTATATAAATTTTTTATGGCTATCATTTAACAGGTTTCATTAATGGGTTGCTGTCTACTAGTTTATCTGGGGTAAAAACAGGAGAAACTTTTTCAGAAAAATTGATAATATCTATAAATAAACTTCGAAGTAATATGATGGTTTCGGGTGTTTTATTTACAATGTATGAAAATAGTTTTACGGGTCTGTAAGGTATGTCGCCGATGCCATTTTTATCTAAATCATAACCAGTATACTCACTCCAATAATTATTGTCAAAACTATTGTCGTTCATTTTACTATTGTATGAAATATCAAAGGAGTTATTCAGAAAATTATTTTCTTTAAAAATATTAGTATAACAAGCGCCGGCAATTTTAACCGACCAACCATTACTAATGAAATTATTTTTAAAATAATTTATTCTCGTCGAACCCTCGACATTGATTCCAATGGTATTCTCTTCGAAGGTATTATTTGTTATTTCTGCATCATAAATTTCCTTTAATAAAAGTCCGTAAGAGGCTGTTCCCCAGTTTTTTGTAAAGGTGTTTCCTGTCATTTTAATAAATTTGGAAAACATAACTGCCACTCCAGCACCATTGTTTGTAAAGATGTTGTTGTGATATTCATTATTGTTTGAGAACATAAAGTGTAGACCATAACGTAAATTATTATGACTTCGATTGTTTAAAACCGTACTCTCTTTAACAAACTCGAGATAGATACCATCTCGTAAATCGAATACTTCATTGCCGTTGATAGTAATGTTAGAACAACTCCATAAATGGATACCATTACCCGATGAGGCCTGGTCTACAGCGTGGCTTGATACGCGATTGCCCATGATTAAGCCATAATGGGATTTTTCTAGTAGGAATCCAAAAAAAACATTCTCTAGCGTATTGTTTTTAAACGTGAAATACTTGCTATGACTTATATAGACAGCTGCATAATCTTTGGTGTAGCTTTGTCCTGGATTTTTTATAGTGAGCCCAGAGACTGTAACACTATCGGATTTTACAATGAGAACATACCCTTTTTTATCCCCATCAATTATAGGGTTCCCTTTTCCAATAATATGAATGGGTTTATTGATCAATACATCATGCTCTTTATACGTTCCTTGTGCTATGACAATAGTATCGTGCGGATTTGCCTTTGAAATAGCTTCCGATAGGGTTTTAATACTGCAGGTATCGCAGACTTCAAGTTGAGCAAATCCAACTTGAATCAGTAAGAGGCATATTATAGTAAGCTTATTTCTGAGCAATAATCTCATTCGAGTATAAGTGATTTTAGTTTTAGGAGTCAAAATAACTACCTGATAATTAAAAATTTAGAATTCTCATTTGCAACAACATGATGTTCTACATTCTTCTGGAATGAATAGGTGTTGTTTTGGTTTAATTCTATGGTTTTACCTTCGATATAAAAATTTATACTTCCTTCTAAAACGACCAACATAGCTTCTTTTGGTGAGGTGTGTTTTGGAAAAAGCTTATCTTTTTCTAATGTGATTAACAAGGTTTCTGTTGTATCAGTTTTAAATATTTTTGACACTTGTAACCCTTGAATCAATGCTTCTGTTATTATATGTGTATTCATTTATTGATTATAAAAGTTATTTTGAAGTTCGTTCCAGGTGTATAGGGTACCACTATTTATTTTTGTAATAAAAGCGTTTGTTTTTTCTTGATCCGCGAAAGCAGATAAATTAGCACCCATAGGACTCTGTATGGCCTCGGTAATTAAATAGGTGGCAGTAGTTGCATCGATTAGTGTTTCAGGCTTCAAATAGTCCGTTACTAAAAAAAGCGCGATGCTTTGTTGATCTTTACCTTTTAAATCATTTAACATACATTCAATAGCATCATATTTAAAAGACTTTCCTTTTTTTGTAACCATTTGCGTAGCGTGGGTCTTATCTACTATATTCATTTTGCAATAATGACACGCATCTTTACCATATTCAATTGTTGAAGGTTCAATAGCACATGCAGTAATTAGAGTGATCATCAATAAAAATACAATTCGCTTTCTCATAATTTTTTAGATTCTTTTTTTCCGATTATAAAGGCTCCAATAGTTAACATCATCCCCACAAACATCATATAGGCTCCAGTATGTGGTAATGAAGAAACATCAAAATTTAACATTTTTTGACTCCCAAAAAGTGGTGGTTTATAAGTCATTGGAGTGCCATCCTCATTCATAATTTTCATGATGGCATTTGGGTTTAAATCACTTCCATATGCTGTTAGCCAAGCATTAAAGTCGTACATACCCAACACACCAAGTATAGACATCAGTATAAACCATAGTATAAACCATTTATAACTAAGTTTACCTAAAACCCCAAATAGGCCAATAAGTACGCCTAAAACAACCATACCTATAATTACTTTAGGAAAAATAGAAAACTCCCACATTTCTTCTGGCTTTGGGATGGTTTTCATACCAATATAGTGGTTGAGGCCATCTATATTCTGTAAATCAAATTCAGAAACTCCCTTTATTCCGTTAATGTGAATGTTCATACCCAAAGGATCTGGATACTGTGGTGCGCCTAACATAATATTCCATAATGGGAATTTAAAGAGTCCCAATAGTAATAAGGAGCCAATAATCATTAAGATTCCTGCTTTTTTCATGCCTATTTATTTTAAGGTTTAAATAAAAAGGCTGTACGAATGAAACAATCGTTACGTTCAATACAGCCTTTTCAAACTAAAATAATCAACTATTCTCCATCCAATGACCATGATAGGTCTATGTTGGAATCTTTTGGAGAAACTCTTATATAACCTTGCATTTCTTGATGTAAAGCGGAACAAAAATCGGTACAATAGAATGGCCAAACACCTACTTTTTTAGGTTCCCATGTAAGGGTTTTGGTTTGCCCAGGCATAATTAACAATTCTGAATTATTGGCACCAATCATGGCAAAACCATGTGGTACATCAAAATCTTGCTCGTGATTCGTAATGTGGAAATATACTTTATCGCCAACTTTAACTCCTTCTATATTATCAGGGGTAAAGTGTGATCTGATCATAGACATATAAACATGAACTTCGTTACCGTCTCTAGTTACTTTAGCTTGACCAGGTTCAGTTACGGCATAAGGATGCTTATTTTCATCTAATCTGTATATTTTTTGTGATTGCTCTTTGATGATACTTGCCGGAATACCTGCAGCATAATGGGGTTCACCATGCGTAGGAAAATCTAATAATAATTCCATTTTATCACCCGTAATATCATACAACTGAGCAGAGTGTTCTAGTTCAGGGCCCGTTGGTAAATAACGGTCTTTGGTGATCTTATTCATGGCGACAACATACTTACCAAATGGTTTGCGTGAATTACCTCCAGGGACCATTAAATGACCTACTGAATAATAGGTTGGTTTTCTATCGAGCACTTCCCAAGTGCCAACTTTCCACTTTACAACTTCAGAAGTAATAAAGAACGTAGTATAGGCATTTCCTTTATCATCAAATTCTGTGTGTAATGGGCCTAAACCACCTGATTTCACTGAGCCTGCCAATACTTCTTCGTACTTTAAAATTGGAATACCATAGGCGTCACCATCAAACTTCTCATTTTCTATGGCATCTAACATTTTAGTAAATGAATGCACTGTTAAGTCGGCTGATAATTTACCATTACCAATAATATATTCACCAGTTGGATCAACATCACAACCGTGTGGAGATTTAGGTGTTGGTAATAAATATACTGCCCCAGGTATTTCTGTAGGATTTACTGTTAAAACTTCCTTTACCATGGTAGTAGTAGCCGTATGCGTATGTTCATCATACACATTATGTGCATAATTGGTAGGCATTTTAGTACCTCCACCATTATTTACATATTCCTCAATTTTTTTCCAGTTTATAGCGGCGATAAAATCTTTATCGTTTTGAGAGGCGTTTACTTCTAACAAAGAGTTTGCTTCTTCCGTATTATAGGTAGTAAAGAAAAACCATCCATGTGATTTATCGCGGCCAGGATGTGAAAGATCATAATTAAATCCAGGCATTAATATTTGAAATTTGATACCCATTCTACCTGTTTCTTCATCTACTTTAATAAAAGAGAGCGCACCTTTAAAATTCCCTTTATATTCGCTGATAGGCATGTCTTTTTGAGGCACAGGCACTGCAAAGCGGGTTCCGGCAACTACATATTCTGTATTTTCAGTAATAAATGAAGAACTGTGATTACCGGCGCTATTTGGTACCTCTATAATTTCTTCTGTTTCAAATGTTTTAAGACTGATTCGTGCAATACGCGGTGTATTGTTTCCATTGATAAAAATCCATCGTCCGTCTAGTTCTCCATTGGTTTGAGAAATATCAGGGTGGTGAGAATCATCCCATGGTACAAACCCAAAAGATGTGTTTAGCATTGGTTTGGTTTCTTCAGAATAACCATACCCAGAAGTAGGAAATTGTGAAAAAACAGGAATTTCTTTAAACATTCGCCCAGAAGGTAATCCATAAACAGTTAGGTTACCACTGTAACCACCAGACATAAAAGCATAAAATTCATCGTGCTCGCCGGGTGCTACATATACTTTTTCGGCATTACTACTTCTCAATGCGCCATCGTTACCAGATTTACCGTTGTTTCCACAACTAGTCAGTAAAAATGAAGCGAACACAAAGAATATCGTTATTTTAATAATTGATTTCATTTGAATTTATTTTTATAGTTTGATTGTTATTTTAAAGTCCTAAAATATTCTAAAACAGATCGAGCTTCTTCCTCTGAAAGGTTTTGATTGGCCATAGGTGATCCGTTAAACTCTACTAATAATTCTTTAGCTAATGGATCTTTTTCGAGCATTACTTCAGGGTTTAGAATCATATTCATTACCCATTCAGGAGTTCTACGCTCTAAAATTCCTAATGGAGCTGGACCTATAAACTTTTTATTAGGTTTGTGGCATGCTGTACACATTTTTTTAAATATATCAGCTCCTTTTGCGGCCATTTCTTGATTTATTTCAGCATCAAGAGTAATTGATTTAATGGGGCCTACTCCTTTATTTTTTAAGTCAATCCTCGTTGAGGCCTTGTCTTCGGTTGATGCCGTTTCGGCTTTTGGTTCTTCTTTTTTAACTTCTTTTTGTGGTGCTTTAACTACTGGAGTCTCTTTTTTAGATTTTTCACCTCCACAACTTGCCAATAACATTAGTGTCAATGCGAATAGGCTTACTAGCTTTTTTGTCATTTTATTTTAGTTTTATATTTAATTATTCAGCTGGCACAAGTACATCACCAATGACGTGTATCCAACCATTACTTACTTTTACTGTTTTTAATATTTTGGTTCCGCCTACATACAAACCATCTTCCTTTTTAACAACATCGAGATAGTTACCCGAAGCCATATATAGTTTGCGTTGTTTTTTTGCTTCTTTTTCTAATTGAGTATCTGGATAATTAGCAGGTGCTACATGATTTGTTAGAATAAATGCCAATTTTGATTTGTTTTCGGGTTCTAATAATGATGCTAAAGTTCCTTCAGGTAATTTATCAAAAGCGGTATTTAATGGGGCGAAAACCGTTAAAGGTCCCACATTTACAAGAGCATCTTCTACACCGGCGGCTTCAATAGCCGCAACTAAAGTTGTAAAGTCGTCTAATGATTTTGCCACTTGTAGTGCATTGGCATCAGAAGCTTCATCTATTACAGATGATTGGCCTTTGTTTACTACTTCAACTGCAGGAGTAGTATGTTGCTCTTTTTGGTCTACTTTTTTACAAGCTGTAAGTAGAATTAAGGTTATTAATATTGTGAATAGTTGATTTGATTTCATTGCGCTGTGGTTTTAATTATACAGCAAATTTAGAGCAGTTAAATAGGATATAACATGATTTAAATCATATTAAAGACATTTTTATCCTTTTATCTTTGAATGATAAATTACAATTTTAATGTTTTCAAAATCAAGTAAATACGGGATAAGGGCGCTGTTGTATGTGGCAACTTATGCCAGTTTTGAAAATAAAATTAGCGCGAAAGAGCTTGCCGATAAAATTGATGTCCCTGCACCTTTTTTGGCAAAAATTTTGCAGGGTATAAGTAAAAGGAATTTAATTACGGCTATTAGAGGTAAGCATGGAGGTTTTTACTTGACAGAAGATCAAAAACTAAATACCTTAATTGCGATTGTTGACTCAATTGATGGTTTAGAAGTGTTGCATCAATGTACGTTAGGGCTTGCAGATTGTAGTAATACTAATCCATGTCCGTTTCACGCAACAACTACACATTTTAGAAAGGCGATGATTGATGAACTAACTTGCAAAACAATTCAAGATATTTCGAAAGAAATAAAAAGTGGTGTTACCAGAATTGACCGCTATTGATTTAAGTATATTTTTTGAATGGTAATAAGGGTGTCACAATTTTGTACGTAAATGGAAGCTTCCTTTTCTTGTAAAAAGCCATCTATCCAATAATACCTACACGGTTCTTGTCGCACTTTACTCTTAGAGAAATCTATATCACCATTAGAGAATAACTTTACTACCTCCATAGAGTCAATGTTTTCATTCCTTAACAAGTCTAATGCTTCATCAGAATAAACGCGCTCTTTGTTTCGTAAAATTTCTAACATTCTAGCATTGGGAAAATAATTGCAAGAGGCATTTTTTCCGTTAAGAACAAATAAAACAATAACAATACCAGCGGCAAAACCAATACCGAAAAGTGAAAAACGACGTCTTAAATTCATTAAGATTATAAAATAAGTAAGTTAATATCTCGAAACGGAAGGTTGAACCAATCACCAACGGCTCTATTCGTCAAAATTCCGTGGTAAAAATACATTCCTTTTCGCAAACTTTTATTAAAACGCACCGCATTTTGTATACCACCTTCTTCAGCAATGTCTAATAAATACGGTGTGAAAATATTACTTATTGACAGTGAGGCTGTTCTAGCGTATCTAGAAGGTATATTAGGTACACAGTAGTGGATAACTCCGTGCTTAATAAAAGTGGGTTTTTTATGTGTTGTAACCTCAGAAGTTTCAAAACAGCCACCGCTATCAATACTAACATCAATAATAACAGCGCCATCTTTCATTTGTTCAACCATTTCTTCACTAACCAAAATAGGCGTTCTGGTTGCTCCTCGTACGGCACCAATTGCTACGTCACAGCGCATTAATGCCTTGTGCAATGTTTTGGGTTGGATGGTTGAGGTGTATACCAACGAATTTAAATTGTGTTGTAAGCGGCGTAATTTTGTAATTGAATTATCAAAAACTTTTACTCTTGCACCTAATCCTAATGCCGAACGCGCCGCAAATTCACCGACGGTACCTGCTCCTAAAATAACCACATCAGACGGAGGTACACCACCAATATTTCCAAATAACAAACCGTTACCTTCACTGTTGTTGTTCATGAGTTCAGCGGCGATTAATACCGAAGAAATACCTGCAATTTCACTCAGTGATTTTACAACAGGAAAGACCCCGTGTTCGTCTGTGATAAAATCAAATGCGATTGCCGTAATTCGTTTTTTTGCTAAAGCCTCAAAATACTTTTTGTGTTGTGTTTTTAATTGCAAAGCAGAAAATAAGGTGCTTTGTGGATTCATTAAATCAATTTCTTTAATAGTTGGAGGTTCAACTTTTAAAATTAAATTACATCCAAACACTTCTTCAGTACTGTATGAAATTTTGGCGCCCGCCTCAGAATATTCGGTATCTGTATAGTTGGTGCCTTCGCCAGCACCTGATTCAAGTACTACACGATGTCCATGTGCAGTTAAAGCAGCTACGGCATCTGGAGTTAAACAAATACGTTTTTCTTGTAAATGTGTTTCTTTGGGGATACCAATAAACAACTCACCTTTTTGTTTTTTTACCTCTAACATTTCCGGGTGTGGTAATAGTTCTTCTCGACTAAAAGGCGTGTATTGTTTACTCATTATATCTTATTTTATTTCGATACTGCGTGATTCATCTTCATTTACAGTCAAGTAAATTTCAACAGCATTTAAAGGTAGTAAATTTTTAACTTTATTTGGCCATTCTATTAAACACCAAGCATCCGTATTAAAATAATCTTCTATCCCAATATCTAAAGCTTCTTCTTCGCTATTTATTCTGTAAAAATCAAAGTGATAAATGGTTTCTTGATTAATAGAAAGGTATTCATTAACCAATGAAAAGGTGGGTGAGCTTACGTTCGTATCTACCCCTAATTGTTTAATGATTTCTTTAATGAGCGTCGTTTTTCCGGCCCCCATGACGCCATTGAATAGCAGTACTTTATCAGTTGCTTCCTTAAGAATAGCTTTTGAAATTTCAGGAAGTTGCGCTAAGCTGTAGTTTTGAAACATAGTTGACGTTTGTTAAAATGTGAACTATGAGCTCATTTCCATCGAATGATACACGTTATTAACATCATCTTCTTCCTCTAAACGTTCAATAAGTTTTTCAACATCTGCTTGTTCTTCTTCTGATAGACTTTTGGTAGTTGTTGGAATTCGCTCAAAATCTGAAGATAAAATTTCAATATTGTTTTCCTCAAAGTACGATTGTATGGCTCCAAATTGTTCAAAAGGGGCATAGATAATGACACCTTCTTCATCATCAAAGATCTCTTCCACTTCAAAATCGATCAATTCTAATTCCAATTCTTCCATATCCATAGTAATATCTTCTTTTTTTACTGTAAAATTACAGGTATGATCGAACATAAAAACTACGGAGCCAGATGTGCCTAAGTTCCCGTCACATTTATTGAATGCCGCTCTTACGTTGGCAACGGTTCTGTTGTTATTATCGGTTGCAGTTTCTACTAAAACGGCAATACCGTGAGGTGCATAACCTTCAAAAAGAACTTCTTTAAAATCGGCTGTATCTTTATCAGTTGCTTTTTTAATGGCACGTTCAACATTATCCTTCGGCATGTTAGCCGCTTTGGCATTTTGTATCACTGCCCGCAAGCGCGAATTGGTGTCTGGGTTGGGTCCACCTTCTTTTACGGCCATTACAATATCTTTACCGATACGTGTAAAAGTTTTAGCCATAGCTGACCAACGTTTCATTTTTCGTGCTTTCCTAAATTCGAATGCTCTTCCCATTTAATAAGTATGTTTAATCGTTATTTTAAATTTTATTAATTTGAATGAATAAATCTCACTTCCTACCCAAAAATTATAAATAAAAGTATTGGACCTAAAGCATATAAGAAAACTAAAAAACCTTTAATCAACCATTGAGTTTTATTTTCTCTTTCTGACTTAAATTCTTCCTCAATTTTTAAGTATTTATTTCTATATTCAAAAAGGAAATAATGTATTATAAACACAACAAAAGTAAATCCTATAGACAAATATAAATTTTTAAAAAGAAGTAAAAACGTTACTTTAAAGAACTTCTCAATTAAGAAATCTATAAATAAAATAAAAGCCACAAAACTGAGCGTTACTGCTAAAGTAGTATTAAAAACAGCTGGCTGATTATTTTTCCATAAATAATTATTCCACGAATACACTCTAAAATAAATATATTTATAAACTTGCAACATTCTTTAAAAAATATTTAATCCTTTTAGTTCGATTATGAAATAAAATACCTTTAGCAAAAAATAGTATTATTCTTTTTAACATACTTAATTTTATACATCAATATTTTTTTGTTTACAAGTTTAATGATTTTGTCTCCTTAAAGATGTGTTTATCGTAATAATAAAGTGCATCACAATATGGATTTTTTTCTAATTCAATTTGAGAAAACCCATTAAACGTATAAAAGGCAAATAAAGCAAATAATACTTTTTCATTTTAATCATCAAACCTGTATTATTCCCAAATTAAATTTCTTTTCAATAGGAGCGTGGTTGGCAGCTTCAATACCCATAGAAACCCAAGTACGGGTATCTAACGGGTCAATAACTCCATCTGTCCATATACGCGCAGCGGCATAATAGGGGGAAACCTGAGAATCGTATCGGTCTTTTATTTTATTAAATAATTCGTCTTCCTTTTCTTTGGTAATTTTCTCACCTTTCTTTTCTAAAGAAGCCTTTTCAATTTGTAAAAGGACTTTTGCTGCAGAGTTACCGCTCATAACTGCCAATTCAGCACTAGGCCAAGCGGCAATCAACCGAGGGTCATACGCTTTTCCACACATGGCATAATTACCGGCACCATAAGAATTTCCAATGATAATGGTAAATTTAGGAACTACCGAATTACTCACTGCATTGACCATTTTAGCACCATCCTTTATAATGCCGCCATGTTCAGATTTACTTCCTACCATAAACCCAGTAACATCTTGTAAAAATACCAAGGGAATTTTCTTTTGATTGCAATTGGCAATAAAACGCGTGGCTTTATCAGCAGAATCAGAATAGATCACACCGCCAAATTGCATTTCTCCTTTTTTTGTTTTTACAATTTTTCGCTGATTGGCAACGATACCAACAGCCCAACCATCCATTCTTGCATAGGCCGTAATAATCGTTTTACCATAGCCCGCTTTGTATTCGTCAATTTCAGAATTATCAACTAACCGTTTGATAATTTCATACATGTCATATTGCTCATTTCGAGCTTTAGGTAAAATTCCGTAAATGTCTTGCTCTGAGTCTTTTGGTTTGCTTGATTTTATTCTGTTGTATCCAGCTTTATCAAAATCTCCTATCTTACCAACTATGTTCTTTATGGTTGAAAGTGCATCAGCATCATCCTTCGCTTTATAGTCAGTGACTCCACTAATTTCACAATGTGTAGTGGCTCCTCCTAAGGTTTCATTGTCAATTGATTCACCGATAGCCGCTTTTACTAAATAACTTCCAGCAAGAAAAATACTTCCCGTTTTGTCTACAATTAAGGCTTCGTCGCTCATAATAGGTAAATAAGCCCCTCCAGCAACACAACTTCCCATTACTGCGGCAATTTGGGTGATACCCATACTACTCATTACTGCATTGTTTCTAAAAATGCGCCCAAAATGCTCTTTATCAGGAAAAATTTCATCCTGCATCGGTAAATATACACCAGCACTATCTACCAAATAGATGATTGGCAATTTGTTTTCTATCGAAATTTCTTGTGCTCTTAAATTCTTTTTTGCTGTAATCGGAAACCATGCACCAGCTTTAACAGTAGCATCATTGGCAACAACAATGCATTGTTTATCTTGAACATAGCCAATTTTCACAACCACACCACCAGAAGGGCAGCCGCCGTGATCAGCATACATATCTTCTCCTGCAAAAGCTCCGATTTCTATGCGTGGCTTTTTATCATCCAACAGAAAATCAATACGTTCCCTAGCCGTCATTTTACCTTTTGCATGGTGTTTTTCAACACGCTTTTGGCCTCCGCCTAGTTTCACTTTAGTCAATTTCTTGCGTAATTCTGAAACTAAAAGTTTATTGTGATCTTCGTTTTTATTGAAGTTTATATCCATGCCTTTACGGTTGTTAATAGTGTGCTAAAATACAAAAGTTTTGTTCCTATGGAAACAGTTATGTTAGGTAAATGTATTACATGGAAATATTTTCCTTGGAATATAAAATTATTTTAACTAACTTTGTTACTGAAATTTTAGTTTTATGAAAAAAATTATAACTTTTGCAGGAAGCAATAGTAAACAATCAATAAATAAGAAATTAGCGAAATATGCGGCTAGTCAAGTAAAAGAAGTCGAAGTAGAGGTGCTTGATTTGAATGATTATGAGTTGCCAATTTTTGGCGTGGATCATGAAGCAAAATTCGGAGTGCCAACCAACGCTAAAGATTTTTTAACCAAAATTCAATTGGCTGATGGTGTGATTTTATCACTCGCAGAGCATAATGGCGCCTACAGCACGGTATTTAAGAACATCTTAGATTGGATGTCTCGTGTTGATGGTAAAATGTGGAATGGAGTACCTATGTTACTGATGGCAACATCACCAGGGGGAAGAGGAGGGTCTAGTGTGCTGGAAATTGCAAAAAAAAGATTTCCTTTTATGGGTGGTAATATTGTAGCATCCTTTTCATTACCTTTATTTAACGACAATTTTAAGGACGGTATTGTTGATAATACATTGAATGATCAGTTGGTCAAAGAAATTCAAATTTTTGAAAAGACATTATAATAAACGCAATGGTATGGACTCAAGTAAAGAAATAATCAAAGAGTATACGAATGGTGAGTTTACCATTTTATGGAAACCGAAGGCCTGTATCCATGCAGCAGAATGTGTTAAAAGACTTCCTCAAGTGTACAAACCAAAAGAGAAACCATGGATTACCATGGAAAAGGCTACAACAGCTGCATTAAAAGAACAAATACAGGCATGCCCTTCTGGTGCATTGTCTTACAAAATAACAAGCGAAGAGGGAACCGAAGCAGCTGAAACGTTGATTGAGGTAGAGGCCATGCCTAACGGACCACTGCTAGTATACGGAACATTAAATATTAAAAAATCAGACGGCTCAAGTGAAACTAAACAAAAAACCACGGCTTTTTGCAGGTGCGGAGCATCAAACAATAAGCCCTATTGCGATGGAGCACATACGAAAATAGCATTTAAAGGATAATAAAAATATGGAAATTACAATTTATGGTAAAAAAGGGCATGCACACACCGTTGCATTTAAAAATTTTTTAAGAATGGCTGATATTCCATTTGTTTACAAAGATTTAGCGATTGATGAGGCTGCCATGAAACACACTTTAGAAATTTATGAAGGAGATCTAAAATTTCCAACGCTGTTTGTAGATGATGAAATTTATAAAACACCGAGTTCTGATTTGTTTAATAAAGTAATGAAGGAATTAAAATTAAGAGGGTAATATATACTATGGGTGACATTTCAAAAGACATACACTCTACATTTCCATCTGAGAAATTGAAGGCATTGATCAATATTAAATATACAGCTAATTGGATTGAAAGCAATCAAATAGCAGTCTTTAAACCTTATGGAATCTCACCGCAGCAGTATAATATATTGCGAATTTTAAAAGGAGCGAAAGAACCTATTAAAGTACAAACCATTAAAGATAGAATGATAGAAAGAGCGCCAAATGCTACGCGCTTAATGGATAAATTATGTGCAAAGAATTTGATAGAGAGAATCGGTTGCGAGTCTGATAGACGTGTAGTACATATAGAAATTACTCAAAATGGAATTTCGTTACTAGAAAGGATACATGAAGAATATAAAAATGATTTATTGAAAAATTTAACGAATGAAGAAGCCAATCAATTAAGTAATTTATTAGATAAAATAAGGTAAAAAAAAATTAAATAAATAGTTTCCATGGAAACTAAATTAACAATAACTAAAATGAAAACAACACTTCATAAAGCAGAAAATAGAGGATTTGCAAATCACGGATGGTTACAAGCAAATCACTCATTTAGTTTTGCGAATTATTACGATCCTGAGAAAGTACATTTCGGAGCGTTACGTGTATTGAATGATGATATCATTGCTCCAAAAATGGGGTTTGGAACGCACCCACATAACAATATGGAAATTGTCACCATTCCTTTGAGTGGAGTTTTAAAACACCGCGATTCAATGAACAATACTTGGGAGTTTGTGTTGCCTGGTGAAGTACAAGTTATGTCTGCAGGAACAGGCGTGGAGCACGCTGAGTTGAATGGGTCTGAAGAAGATTATTTAAGTTTGTTTCAACTGTGGATCCTTCCAAGTAAACAACAAGTCGCCCCAAGGTATGATCAAAAAAAGTTTGATGCTGCTGGACGGAAAAATAAATTACAACTATTGGTTACTTCCTTCAATGATAAAGACAAAGAAAGTTTGAAAATTTACCAAGAGGCAACGCTTTCTAGAATAGATTTAGATAGCGATAGAACCTTTACTTATTCATTGAAAAACAAAAATAATGGTGTTTATATGATGAACATTCAAGGTGAAATTACCGTTGAAGGGAATGAATTGAATGGGAGGGATGCTATTGCTATTTCTAATACCAAGAGTTTTACCATGAGTGCACAAGAAAGTTCAGAACTTTTGTTTATCGAGGTTCCTATGATAAACTTATAATAATTCATTTGGAAATAAGAATTGAAACTCAAGAATAGATTTCTTGAGTTTTTTAGTTTGTAAAAATAAAGTTACCTTGCTAACTATTATGCGCGCATAATAAATAATAGGTAAATTGTTTAATTTTATCTACACAAACCATACAACATGAAGTACAAACATATTTTTGAACCCTTAGATTTAGGGTTTACTACCTTAAAGAATCGGATTTTGATGGGGTCTATGCATACAGGTCTTGAAGAGGAAAAAGATGGTATTGATCGGATTGCTACGTATTATGGTGAACGTGCTAAAGGTGGTGTAGGTTTGATTGTTACAGGTGGAATTTCACCAAACATTCAAGGATGGACTGGTCCGTTTGCCGCTAGAATGTCTACGAAAGGACATGCTAGAAAACATAAAATTATAACAGATGAAGTGCATAAGCATGACGGTAAGATTTGTATGCAAATTTTACATTCAGGGCGTTATGGCTATCATCCGTTTAGTGTAGCACCTTCAGCTATCAAATCTCCAATAACACCTTTTAAACCGTTTAAATTAAATTCATGGGGTATTAAGAGAACCATTCGTGATTTTGTAAACTGTGCGAAACTCTCAAAATTGGCAGGTTATGATGGTGTAGAAATTATGGGCTCTGAGGGCTATCTAATCAATCAGTTTATTGTGAAACGCACCAATAAAAGAACTGACAAGTGGGGGGGAGACTATGAAAATAGAATGCGTTTGCCCATTGAATTGGTAAAGCAAACACGTGCTGCCGTAGGTGAGAATTTTATAATTATTTACCGTTTATCGATGCTTGATTTAGTAGAAAATGGAAGTAGTTGGCAAGAAGTTGTACAGTTAGGGAAAGAAATTGAGAAAGCTGGGGCCACAATTATAAATACAGGTATTGGTTGGCATGAAGCAAGAATTCCCACGATCGCTACTTCGGTGCCCAGAGCTGCATTTACTTGGGTGACACAAAAAATGAAATCGGAACTTTCAATTCCATTGATTACCTCTAATCGTATTAATATGCCCGTTACTGCCGAAAAAGTATTGGCAGAAGG
>CAXBMA010000002.1:0-427544 GCA_963976855.1 uncultured Aureibaculum sp.
CAGTTGCTCCATTGATGGATAAACCTGCAGTACTACTATACGCTCCACCCGCTAAGGTTGCGGTTGGTGTTGGATCTGAATCATCTGCACAATAGGCTGCTGCTGAATAACTAAAACTTGCATCGTCTAAGGCATTAATCGTTACTGATTCGGTACTGCTATTCGGACAGGTACCAGCTGTTGTATAGGTAACGGTATAGGTGCCTGGTGTTGAGGCACTCACATCAATCACTCCAGTTGCTCCATTGATGGATAAACCTGCAGTACTACTATACGCTCCACCCGCTAAGGTTGCGGTTGGTGTTGGATCTGAATCATCTGCACAATAAGCCGCTGCTGAATAACTGAAAGTGGCATCGTCTAAGGCATTGATCGTTACTGACTCGGTACTGCTATTCGGACAGGTACCAGCTGTTGTATAGGTAACGGTATAGGTGCCTGGTGTTGAGGCACTCACATCAATCACTCCAGTTGCTCCATTGATGGATAAACCTGCAGTACTACTATACGCTCCACCCGCTAAGGTTGCGGTTGGTGTTGGATCTGAATCATCTGCACAATAGGCTGCTGCTGAATAACTAAAACTTGCATCGTCTAAGGCATTAATTGTTACGGAGGTTGTAGTTGTATTACTGCAACTATTGCCATCTGTAAAACTATAGGTTACTGTATAAGTATTGGGGGTACTGGTAATTAAATTAATAGCTCCAGTACTTGAATTAATTGATAAGCCAGCAGTACTACTGTAGGTACCTCCTGCTTGTCCTGTTTGAGTTACCGTTGCAGTACCAGTAGCACAATAAGGTGTACCTGCATAAGATATTGTAGCTGTTGGTAATGCATTTATTGTAATCGCTGTTGTTGTGGTATTACTACAACTATTGCCATCTGTAAAACTGTATGTAACTGTATAGGTACCTGGTGTACTTGTTACCAAATTAATGGCTCCAGAACCGCTATTAATTACCAATCCAGCGGTACTACTGTAGGTCCCTCCTGCTTGCCCTGTTCGAGTAACCGTTGCTGTACCTGTAGCACAATAAGGTGTTCCTGTATAAGAAATTGTAGCTGTTGGTAATGCATTGACAGTTAACAATGCCGCGTTGGAAGTTACGGTACAATTATTACCTGAATCAGTTATTAGTACGCGATAAAGATTACCATTGTCAACTACCTGTACACTTGTAGCTGTATAAGAATTACTCGTTGCTCCAACAATATCAGAATAGGCTCCACCACCATTGGTACTAACTTGCCATTGAAATAAGTTATTTATATCATCATTGGTAGCGACACTAAATAAAGCGTCCTCATTTACACATTCCTCTTGATTGGAAGTATCGGTTGTAATAATAGGGTTACTAAGAGTAACCGTAGTAACGTCTGTAATAAAAAGTGGAGGATCACCCGGCATCCCTCCATATTCAACAACATAGCCTTGTGCTTGATACGCACCAGAAGTAGATGTTGTATTTGGCAAATCATTCCATGAGCCAGGAGAAGACGTTACAGATACATCTGTAATATGCGCATAATCTTCATTTCCTGATTGATTAGGCTCACCAGAATTCCAGAATGCAAAAAAATCAGGCCCCGTAGTTGTACCTCCTGCAGTTCCTTGCCAGAATTGTGTTCCAGTTCCTCCATTGGCTAGACCCTCTGGCCCCGTTACCCATCGCCAATTTCCTTCGGTAGCAGCGTCACTTCCTCCAATCCAACCAACACCGGTAGCTTGTGATCCAGAGAAATCAGCTTCGACTTGTGAAGTTAATGTTGCTAAATAACCTTGTAAGCCAAAGTAGGTACTTGCATTTGCCGCGGCATTTGCCGCAGTCCAAGTAATGTTAACAGCATTTACAAATTCATAATAATGCCCAGTAGGTGGTAAATAATTAGCATCTCCAACGGTAATCGAAAACTGTCGCGTACCCGTTGCTATCGCAGAACTACTTGAATACACAACATCTAAAATGGCATTTTCAAATTCTGTATATGTTGCAGGGCCGGTTAAAACCAATCGACCTTGTGTTGCATCCCAAGCTGCTGTGATACTTGGATGTGATCCTGTAAGTGTTAATAAATCCTCTCCGTTAACATAGCCTGTTGATATTTGTATATAAACAGCTTCGGTGGAAGTATCATCTGGATCCGTAATACTTGCACTAGTAGCAATGTTTACAGTATTTCCAGAACCTGGGCAATAGGTTTGATCACCGTTAATTGTAACCACTGGAGGGTCGTCATAAACAGTAGTTGTAGCCGAATCAGTAGTTGGCCCTGGAACTTCATTCGTTGTAACACTTATGGTGTTTACCAAATCTACTCCAGCACTATCATCTGCTGGGGACACCGTATAATTAATTGTATATGTCCAAGTCTCACCTACGTTTAAAGTATTATTATTGGAAATGCTTTCAGATACTGCACTTAATGTTCCTGCGCTACCATCGGGCAATGTATCACTAGCACTCACACCTGTAATAGTAGCATTACCAGTATTGGTAATTACAATAGTATAATTAATTGTTTGGCCTGATGCTGTTATTGGATCTGGACCTCCTGTTTGAGTTTTACTAACAATTAAACTACGTATTCTTGTTAGTCCAGTTACGGCAGAATCACTGGTTGGCCCTGGTACTTGTGTACTCGTTACACTTGCAGTATTCGTTAAATTTGAACCGGCATCTATATCGGCTTGAGTAACGGTATAACTTATGGTATAAGTCCACGTTTCCGTAGAATTTAAAACGTTGTTGCTAGAAATACTTTCAGACACTGCACTTAAGGTCCCTGCACTACCATCTGGTAATAAATCTGTGGTATTTACACCGGTAATATCTGTTACACCTGGATTGATTATAACAATGGTATAATTGATTGTTTGACCTGCCGCTGTTACAGGGTCAGGACCTCCAGTTTGTGTTTTACTAATCCTTAATCCAGTACCAGCAGTTACGGTAAAAAGCACATTATCAACAGTTATTCTTTCAGAACCACTCCAGTTACCACTATTTGTGATAATTCGTATAGCAGAATTGGCATGCATTTGATTTGCAAGCAAATTATAACTAACAGAACCTGTGCCTGCTAAAACGGCTACAGTGACCCAATTATTAGAAGTATTTAATAATTGTACTGCAAGTTCTTCATTTCCGTTAGTTCGATCATAATTTAAAGTAAGTGTGGTGGCTGTGGCCACAGACAAATCTAATGATCTACTAATACTTCTATTATCTAAGTTTTGAAACTCTAGTTCGTTTGAACTAATACTTATTCTACCTCCATTAGGATTTGTACCCTCACCATTTTCTTCCCAGTCAGAAGAAAAATCCAAACTACCATTATTATCAGAGTAAGAAGCACTCCCATTAAAATTATCTAAATACGTCACTTGACCTAAAGCAACCGTAGTTGAAAATAGCGCACAAAAAAGTATGAATAAAACTTTTATTTTATTTCTCAATTTGGTCAAGGTTGATCTTTTTTAATTTTTGTAATTTTAATTCCATACACCTTATATGATTTATAGAAAAATAAAATAATAAAGTCACCACTATATATAAAACAACTTTATAACAAAAAACCCTACTACTTATCTGCAATAATTACAGGTGCAAGGGTTTTCTCATTTCTAAAGAAGCTCAATATAAGAGGTGTTTTTATTTTCACTAGTTTCTTTTTCAATCATTAAAGCTAATACTCCTACCTATTAAACCTTTGATTTCTCCCCTTATTACCTAAGCAAATATATATTACACAGTACAGATTGTTAACATTGTGTTAATAACCTCAAATAATTGTTAATAACTTATTTATTTATATAAAATACACAACGTAAAAACCTTCTTTAAATTGCTGAAAACAGGCACATTAATTTAAAATAACTTTATGAACAATTTTCACACAAGCTAATTCTTGAAAATATTTTCTATTTGCGCTATTTAATGTACCTTTGCAGTTAGATTTTTTTAGTAAATATAAACTTATGATACAGGTTTCTGAAATAGCAAAAAACAAGGTCGTTGAACTCATGAAAGAGGAAGGCTTTGATGCGGCGAAAGATTATGTTAGAGTTGGTGTCAAAAGCGGAGGGTGTTCTGGCTTATCATATGAATTAAAATTTGATAAGGAACAGCTTGAAAATGACAAAATATTCGAAAACAATGAGATTAAAATCATCGTCGATAAAAAAAGCTTTTTATACTTAGTTGGTACCACTTTAGAATATTCTGGAGGGCTTAACGGAGCTGGATTTGTGTTTAAAAACCCGAACGCCAACAGAACTTGTGGCTGCGGAGAAAGTTTTTCACTTTAAAAAATAATTGAATGAGTAAGTATACAGAAGATGACTTAAAGAAGGAGCTAGAAACCAAAGAATATGAATACGGTTTTTATACAGAGATTGAATCTGATAAATTTCCTTTAGGCCTAAATGAAGATATTGTTAGGGCTATCTCTAAGAAAAAAAATGAGCCAGAATGGATGACTGAATGGCGTTTGGATGCCTTTAAAATATGGCAAGGTATGACGGAGCCTGATTGGGCGAATGTAAACTACCCAAAACCAGATTTTCAAGCTATCAGTTATTTTTCCGCTCCGAAGAAAAAACCTGAATTAGAAAGTTTAGATCAGGTGGATCCTGAATTATTGAAAACCTTTGCAAAACTAGGTATTTCTATCGATGAGCAAAAACGCTTATCAAATGTGGCAGTTGATATTGTTATGGATTCTGTTTCTGTAGCCACCACCTTCAAAAAAACTCTCAACGAAAAAGGCATTATTTTTTGTCCTATTTCTGAAGCCATTCAAGAACATCCTGAATTGGTAAAAAAATATATTGGTTCTATTGTTCCTAAAAAGGATAATTTTTATGCTGCCCTAAACAGCGCTGTATTTAGTGATGGTTCTTTTTGCTATATACCCAAAGGTGTAAGATGCCCGATGGAATTATCTACTTATTTTAGAATTAATGAAGGCGGCACCGGTCAATTTGAACGTACCTTGGTCATTGCAGACGAAAGTAGCTATGTGAGTTATCTAGAAGGATGTACTGCCCCCGCGCGTGATGAAAATCAATTACACGCAGCCGTTGTGGAACTCATTGCTCTAGATAATGCCGAAATAAAATATTCTACAGTTCAAAACTGGTTTCCAGGTGGAAAAGATGGTGTAGGTGGTGTTTTCAATTTTGTAACTAAGAGAGGCCTGTGTGAAACGAATGCAAAAATTTCATGGACACAAGTAGAAACTGGATCTGCAGTAACCTGGAAATATCCAAGCTGTATCTTAAAAGGAAACAATTCTGTAGGTGAATTCTACTCAATAGCGGTTACCAATAACTACCAACAAGCAGATACTGGGACAAAGATGATTCATTTGGGTAAAAACACCAAAAGCACCATTATTTCTAAGGGTATTTCTGCGGGTAAATCGCAAAATTCCTATCGTGGTTTGGTCCAAATCAATAGTCGTGCTGAAAATGCCCGTAATTTTTCTCAATGTGATTCCTTACTAATGGGTAACGAATGTGGAGCACATACCTTTCCATATATTGAAGTTAAAAATAAATCAGCTCAAATAGAACACGAAGCTACCACCTCAAAAATTGGTGAAGATCAATTGTTTTATTGCAACCAACGTGGTATTGATACCGACAAAGCTATTGCATTAATAGTTAATGGTTTTAGCAAAGAAGTATTGAATAAACTACCCATGGAATTTGCTGTTGAAGCACAAAAATTATTAGAGATTAGCTTAGAAGGCTCTGTAGGTTAAAATCAAACTATTTATGAAAAAAGCACTCTTTTTCCTTATCGGATTATCAATTCTTTCTTGTAAAGATTTCAAGGAAGGCGTAAAAGATGGTTATAATAACGCAAAAACAAAAGACGGAAAAAACCATGTCACATTGCATGTTTTAGATGGTGGTACTGTAGTAGCAAATAACCTCGAACTATTTTCTGAAGATACCACTTATCAAGGGCAATCAAAGAAGTTAGCCGATGCCTTTTATGTAATTAAACACCCTAAAGGCAATTTAATGTGGGATGCTGGTTTACCTGAAAGCCTGGTAGGATTATCCGAACCATTTACAGACCCCAGTGGCGCCTTCACAGTCTCTAGAAAAGACTCTTTGGTAAATCAATTAGCCGCCATTGACCTTACTGTTGATGATTTTAAATACATCGCATTATCACACTCCCATTTTGATCATGTAGGACATGCCAATGCTTTAAAAAATGCAACTTGGCTAGTTCAAGAGAATGAATATAATTTTTTTACAAACGACTCAGCAAAAGTTCAGCAAACTGATATTTACAACTCAATTAAAGAACTGACGAACGTACAAAAACTCCATGGAGATTTTGACGTCTTTGGCGACAGTACTGTTGTTATAAAATCAATGCCAGGTCACACTATCGGACACCAAGTTTTATACCTCGATTTAGGACTAGAAAAACCAATTTTATTAACCGGTGACTTATATCATTTTGAAAAGAATCGTCTTAATAAGAAAGCTCCTATTTTTAATTTTGATATCCCAATGACCAAAGAAAGTATGGAAGCTTTTGAAGCTTTTGCCAAAGAAAAAAATGCCGATGTTTACATACAACACTCACAAAAAGATTTTGAGCGCTTAAACACCTTGTTAAACAATCAAAAAACAAACGTAAAATAAAAAATCACCAGATTCAAAAAACGAGCAATTGAAAATCTGAATCTGAAAATTTATAAATAGTATCATGTTAGAAATAAAGAATTTACACGCAGGAATAGAAGGTAAAGACATACTTAAAGGCATAAATTTAAATGTAAAGGCTGGTGAAGTACACGCCATAATGGGACCTAATGGTTCTGGAAAAAGCACACTCTCATCTGTTATTGCTGGTCGTGAAGAATATGAAATTAGCAAAGGAAAAATAGTATTCGACAATGAAGACTTGGAAGATTTCGCTCCTGAAGAGCGTGCTCATAAAGGGATCTTTTTATCATTTCAATATCCAATTGAAATTCCAGGTGTTACTGTAACCAACTTTATCAAAACTGCAATTAACGAAACGAGAAAAGCCAATGGCATGGAAGAGCTTCCTGCCAAAGATATGTTGAAAAAAATTCGTGAAAAATCTGAACTATTAGAGATTGATAGAAAGTTTTTGTCTCGCTCATTAAACGAAGGGTTTTCTGGTGGAGAAAAGAAAAGAAACGAGATTTTTCAAATGGCTATGTTAGAGCCCAAATTAGCAATTCTTGACGAAACTGATTCTGGATTAGACATTGATGCATTGAAAGTGGTTGCCAACGGTGTTAATAAACTCAAAAACAAAGACAATGCGGTTATCATTATCACGCACTATCAACGCCTTCTTGAGTATATAGTACCTGACTTTGTACACGTATTACACGATGGTAAAATTGTGAAATCTGGTGGTAAAGAATTGGCATTAGAATTAGAAGAAAAAGGATACGATTGGGTAAAATAATTAGCTGACAGTATGTAGTAACGGTACTCAGTCAAACAAACTGAAACTGAAACTGAAGCTGAAAACTGAAAACTGAAACAATGGATTTAAAAGAAAAATTAGAAGCTTCTTTCTTAGCATTTGAAAATAAAGTAAGTGTTGACACTGATGGGAATGTACATGATATTCGTTCAAACGCCTTTGATCGTTTTGAAAAGTATGGATTTCCTACAAAAAAAGATGAGGAGTGGAAATACACTTCGTTAAAATCTATTTTAAGTCACGATTACAACATCTTTCCGGAAGCGAATGAATATGTGGAATTTTCTACCGTAAGAAAATATTTCTTACATGAAATTGATTCATATAAAATAGTTTTTATTGATGGTATTTACAGTTCTTATTTATCTGAGACGTCCCATGATGGTTACGATATCTGCTTACTCTCTGCAGCATTGAAAAAACCAAAATACAAAATGGTTGTCGATCATTATTTTGACACAATTACCTCAAAAGAAAACAGTATAACCTCGTTAAATACGGCTTTCTCTAAAGAAGGTGCTTATATCCAAATCCCGAAAAACACGGTGGTTCCTAAACCAATACAGGTGCTCCATTTTTCTACGGGTAGTGAGGCCGAAGTACTACTTCAACCACGTAATTTAATAGTTGTTGGTGAAAACTCACATGTTCAAATCATAGAACGTCATCAAAGCTTAAGCAAAAATGTAGTTTTAACGAATTCTGTTACAGAAGTTTTTGCAAATAAAAATGCGATCATTGAATATTATAAGGTTCAAAATGATGAACAAACTGCTTCATTAATTGATAGCACATATGTACAACAAAAACAAAATAGCGTAGTTTCTGTTAACACGTTTTCATTTGGAGGTAATATAACACGAAATAATTTAGAGTTTTTCCAAGAAGGAGAGCACATTAATTCAATTCTTAACGGAATTTCAATTATAGGCGACAAACAACTGGTAGATAATCACACTTTAGTGATGCATAAATTCCCAAATTGTGAGAGTCACGAGCTGTATAAAGGTATTTATGCTGATAAGTCAACTGGTGTTTTTAATGGTAAAGTAATTGTTGAAAAAGAAGCGCAAAAAACCAATGCATTTCAACAAAATAACAATATTTTAATTGATGATGGTGCTACTATCAATGCAAAACCTCAGCTAGAAATTTTTGCTGATGATGTAAAATGTTCACACGGTTGTACTATTGGTCAACTAGATAGTGATGCGCTATTTTATATGCGTTCACGCGGTATTCCTAAAAAGGAAGCCAACGCATTGTTATTATATGCTTTTGCGAATGATGCTTTAGATAAGATTAAAATACCTGAATTAAAAACCAGAATTACCAAAATCATAGCAATGAAATTGGGTGTTGATTTGGATATTTAGTTGATTGACTTTACAATTCCCTTTAAAAATTCATTAAAGTCTAAATAATCATCTCCAGCTAAGCCCATTCTTACAACAACTAAGTCTTTAGATGGAATAATAAACACTCTTTGACCTTGATAACCATTGGCTGAATAGAGATCTCTTGGCACATCGGGATAGACGCCTCCTGCATTTAACCAAAAATGTCCTCCATATTCACCTTCTGAATTGTTGGTTGGTGTAGTAATATAATCTACCCAAGATCTATCAAACAACTGTTCTCCATTCCAATTTCCGTTATGCAAGTATAAAAGGCCAAATTTAGCCCAATCTCTAGTCGTTGCCCATCCATAAGACGAACCTACATAAGTACCAGCCAAGTCTGTTTCAATAAGCATGGAGTTCATACCAATTTTATCTATTAAGTGCGTATACCAAAAATCCAAATACTCCTGGTGCGAATTAAAATACGTTCTTAAAATTCCGGACAATAGATTTGAAGTGCCAGATGAATAATTCCAACTTTCATTTGTTTTACCTGCCAATTTCTTTTCTTCTTGCACCTTAGCCATGTCTTTTGCTAAAAACAACATCTTCGTAACATCTGAAATAGTTTCATAATTTTCTTCCCACTCCAATCCACTATTCATATGTAGCAAATCATTGATTGTAATTGACGCTCTTTCATCAGCTTTCCAAGAAGGAATTGGCGCTTGATCATTTATGTTTAATTTTCCTTGAGCTTGTAGTATTCCGTAAATAGTACTAGTAATACTTTTAGTCATAGACCAACCCAAAATCCTGGAATTTTTATCAAAACCAGCATCGTATTTTTCGGCGATAATTTGATCTTTATAAATAACTAAAACACTCCTCGTTTTTTTAATGCTGTCAAATGCGGTTCCTACAATTTCATTCAACCTGTCATAATCCACATTGATAAATGTGGTATCTTTTTGATCCGTATTACCATAAGGGAAAACCAATCCTGTTGTCATATTCGTTCTTATAGGCGTTAAATAGGCCTCATTTTCATCAAAATCATCTGTCACCAAAACACTCCCTAGCCCTTCCCTGTAAACCGCCGTTCGTTTCATCAGTCCGTACACCGACGCTTCTGCAGATTTCGCTTGTAAATCCACTCTATCTTTAGCTATGTTAATGGGTGAAAAATTATTGTCAGTTTTATCTGTAAATTCCAAACTTCTTCCCGCAACAAAGACCGATGAACTCATGTTTTTTGCAGAATAACCAGATATGATGTTTAATCGCGGATAATTGGCATAAACAGCATAAATAAGCCCTAAGATTAAGATTAGGAATATAAATTTGAGTGATTTTTTAACTGATTTCATTGATCTGTAGATTATAGCAAACAAATATATATTAATCATTTGAATTTGTTCTTTGTTTTGTAGCTTTGTATTTAGAACGATTCTAAAAAAGAATAGATGTTAGATATTGAAAAAATACGTGCTGATTTTCCTATTTTAAAAAGAGAAGTAAACGGCAAACCTTTGGTGTATTTTGATAATGCAGCCACTTCACAAACACCCCAAATAGTAATAGACGCCATAGTTGATTATTACTCGAATTACAATGCCAATATACACCGCGGTGTTCATACCTTGAGCCAAGAGGCAACTGATGCTTATGAACTGGCTCGAAAGAAAATTCAAGTTCATTTCAACGCTAAAGAATTGCATGAAATTATTTTTACTTCGGGAACTACCCACGGCATTAATTTGGTGGCTTCTGGATTTAGTTCGCTTTTAAAAAAGGGAGATGAAGTACTAGTTTCTGCACTTGAGCATCATTCAAATATTGTTCCTTGGCAGATGCTGTGTGAACGTAGCGAAGCTCAATTAAAAGTGGTTCCAATGAATCAAGAAGGTGAATTAATCATGAGCGCGTATGACAAACTACTCTCGAACAAAACAAAGCTTGTTTTTGTAAATCACATCTCGAATGCTTTAGGAACCGTCAATCCAATTGAAGAAATTATACAAAAAGCCCACAATGTTGGTGCTGCTGTTCTAATAGATGGCGCACAAGCTTGTCCGCATTTAAAACCAGATGTTCAAGCGCTTGATGCCGATTTTTATGTTGCTTCAGCACATAAAATATGCGGACCAACAGGCGTTGGTATCCTTTATGGGAAAGAAGCATGGTTAAGTAAACTACCCCCCTATCAAGGTGGTGGTGAAATGATAAAAGAAGTTACTTTTGAAAAAACCACCTATGCTGATTTGCCTCATAAATTTGAAGCTGGAACACCCAATATTTCAGGTGGTATTGCCTTTGGCGTCGCTCTAGACTATATGAATAATATTGGTTTTGAAAACATTGCCAATTACGAACATGAATTACTGATTTTTGGAACAGAAAAATTGCTGGAGATTGAAGGCTTAAAAATATATGGTACGGCAAAGAATAAAACCTCCGTAATTTCCTTCAATATTGAAGGGATTCATCCCTATGATATTGGAACCATCATAGATAAATTAGGAATTGCCGTTCGTACAGGACATCATTGTGCGCAACCCATAATGGATTTCTACAATATCCCTGGTACTGTTCGTGCATCTTTTGCATTCTATAATACCAAAGAAGAAATTGTTAAGTTGGTAGAAGCCGTAAAACGTGCTAAAACAATGCTCAGTTAAAAAAATAACTTTGCCTAAAATTGTTATGCTGTTTGCGCTTTCAATATTGATTACTTCGTGTGATGAAAAGAAAATTATCTATATCGCAGACACCTTCGCTGACTGCCAAGGTGTTTCTGCACGAAAGTGTATGCAGATCAAAGAAAATAAAGAGGATGATTGGACCTATTTTTATAATAAAATTGAAGGGTTTCAATACGAAGAAGGTATTAGTTATCAAATTGAAGTTTCGATTCGTAAAGTTGAAAATCCACCTGCCGATGGTTCATCTCTTGAATATAAATTGGTAAGGATAATTAATCAAGAAGTTAGCACTCCAAAAAACACTACATTTTCAACACTATCGGGTCATTGGAAAGTCATATCAATTAAGGATTTGGATTCGTTAACAGTGAACCCTACGTTAAAATTCGACATTGACGCCCATAAAATTGCTGGAAAATCGGGCTGTAACAGTTATGGAGCTTCTTTTACTCAACAAGACAATTCAATTGTATTCTATGATCTCTTTTCAACCAAAATGATGTGTTCAAATATGGCAATTGAAAAGGCTTACTTTGAGAGCTTATCAAATATAAAAACGTATAACTTACTTGGAGACAAACTTACTTTTTACGACGCAAACAATGCCGAATTAATAAGTTGTGCTAAATTATAAGGATAATAGAATTAAGTTACTTTCTACCAAAATCCGCAGGAATTTCTCCCCAAGCTTTAGTTTCCCATTTTAAAATTTTATTTGAATAGGTATTGTTTTTTAACCAAAACAACCCTCTATCTATCAAATTGAAAAGGTTCTTGTTATTATTGGTTCTTTCAACCTTTGTGTTTACATACTTTTTCTGAACCCAATTAATAGCAATTCTGCTATCAGAATAAATAGGCAAATCTAGTTTGTGCTTCTTGCAATAAGCCAAACCATGCACTAGCGCCAAAAACTCCATAATATTATTCGTTCCTTCTTTAAAAGGTCCTTCTAAAAAAAGTTCTGTTTTTGTATCTGTATAAACACCTTTATATTCTGCATCACCCTTATTATTACAAGCACCATCAACTGCAATACTATTTAAAATTGGTTCTCCATAAGCCTTTTTTTCTGCAGCAGTAAGCGTTGGTTTCTTTGTGTTTTTACCTTTATAGTCATCATAGGTCTTAGTGAAGGCCAATTTTGCCTCTTGCTCACTTAAAAACGACTTATATTGGGCTCCCGCATACCCATCTATTTGTTTTTTACACGTATTCCAAGAATTAAACACACCTGTTTTATTGCCTTTCCAAACTACATAAAACTTTTGCTTTTTACTCATAATATATATTTATTCTAAACTCCTTGAAGAAAAGGTATTATTAGAAAATTCTGTTTCGAGTTAGCTTAACTAGATTTTAAGATGACCTCTTCTATTACACGCGGAAAATGAGCATACTCTAATTTGTGTATTTTATTCGCTACCATTTCTGGCGTATCTGTTGCGTCAAGATGAGTTGATTTTTGAAAAATAATAGCTCCTTCGTCATAATTTTCATTAACAAAATGAATTGTAATACCCGTTTCTTCCTCTTTATTTTCAATTACGGCTTCATGCACATGCATTCCATACATTCCTTTACCTCCATATTTTGGCAAGAGCGCTGGGTGTATATTGATGATTTTATTCGGGAATGCTTTCACAATTTTTTCCGGAATCCGCCATAAAAATCCAGCGAGCACAATGATGTCTGCCTCTTCTTTTAATAAATTTAAAATGGTGTCATCATGATAAAACGCCATTTTGTCAAAATATAATGAACTTACCTTTAGCCTCTTAGCCCGTTCAATCACTTTGGCATGTTGCTTGTTAGTAAACACTCGTGTTACAGTTGCAACAGCGCTTTGATCAAAATACTTTATGATGTTCTCGGCATTTGTACCAGAACCTGAAGCAAAAATTACAATACGTTTCATTAAGTGCTAAAGAAATTGTTTTCACAAAAAAAAGAATTATTATTAACAAAAGAAGTCTAATAGATTAAAAATTGAACAATTTTTTTTAAATTAGACCTCACATTTTCGGGGTTATATGCTGTTTTAAAATAAAGTTTTTTATTTTTGCCCCGATTTAAAATTTAAAATTAGAAAATTATGTCAGACATTGCATCAAGAGTAAAGGCTATTATCGTTGACAAATTAGGAGTTGACGAAAATGAAGTAACTACCGAAGCTAACTTTACGAACGATTTAGGAGCAGATTCATTAGATACTGTTGAATTGATTATGGAATTTGAAAAAGAATTTGATATTCAAATACCAGACGATCAAGCGGAAAATATTGGAACTGTTGGTCAAGCAATCAGCTATATAGAAGAAGCTAAAAAGTAATCTAAGGATACTTTAATTTTACTACGAGCATCACTTCGGTGATTTGCTCGTAGTTTATTATAATTAATAAACAATTCTTATATACATGGAATTAAAACGAGTTGTTGTTACTGGTTTAGGAGCTATTACACCCATAGGAAATACTATTCCTGAATACTGGAATGGGCTAATCAATGGTGTTAGTGGTGCTGCACCTATTACACATTTTGACGCCACAAAATTTAAAACTCGTTTTGCCTGTGAGGTTAAAAATTTTACCGTAACTGACTTTATTGACAGAAAAGAAGCGCGTAAAATGGATAAGTTCACGCAATATGCCATGGTGGCTTCTGATGAAGCGATTGTAGATTCCAAGCTTGATTTAGACAAAGTAGATAAATTACGCGTAGGTGTAATTTGGGGAGCAGGTATTGGTGGTTTAGAAACATTTCAAGATGAAGTTTTAAACTTTGCTGCTGGCGACGGAACACCGAGATTCAACCCCTTCTTTATTCCAAAAATGATCGCGGATATTGCACCCGGCAACATATCCATAAAACATGGTTTTATGGGACCAAATTATACAACTGTTTCGGCATGTGCTTCTTCGGCAAACGCAATGATTGATGCCCTAAACTATATTCGTTTAGGCCATTGTGATGTGGTTGTTACCGGAGGTAGTGAAGCTGCTGTAACTATTGCAGGCATGGGTGGTTTTAATGCCATGCACGCTTTATCAACTCGAAATGAAAGCCCAGAAACGGCGTCGAGACCTTTTGACGCAACGAGGGACGGATTTGTTTTAGGTGAAGGAGCAGGAGCACTAATTGTTGAAGAATATGAACATGCAAAAGCTAGAGGCGCAAAAATATATGCCGAACTTATCGGTGGCGGATTGTCGTCAGATGCGCATCACATGACTGCACCACATCCCGAAGGAATTGGTGTTATTGCTGTTATGAAAAATTGTTTACAAAATGCAGGGCTCAAACCAGAAGACATTGATGCTATTAACACGCACGGTACCTCAACCCCACTTGGTGATGTTGCCGAGCTTAAAGCAATTAAGGAAGTTTTCGGGAGTCATGCTAAAAACATAAATATTAATTCAACCAAGTCTATGACTGGGCACTTACTAGGTGCTGCAGGAGCTATAGAAGCTATTTCATCCATTTTATCAATGGAGCACGGTATCGTACCTCCAACAATTAATCACACAACAGTTGATGGAAATATTGACCCTGAATTAAACTTAACTTTAAATAAAGCACAAAAGAGAGACATAAAGGTGGCCATGAGTAATACTTTCGGATTTGGCGGACATAACGCTTGTGTGGTATTTAAAAAATTAGACGAGTAATTTTAGTTCATGAATTTATTTCGAAAAATAATACAATCTCGCTCTGAAAAAGACGAGATTTTTTTTGCAGAAATTCAAAAAATAATCGGCTTTAAACCCAACAACTTTAAACATTACAAAAAAGCCTTTACACATAGTTCTGTAAAAAAAACTACTTCAAACGGTCAGCCATTGAATTATGAGCGACTCGAGTATTTGGGAGATGCTATTTTAAGCGCCATAATTGCCTTTTTCTTGTTTAAAAAAATGCCTTTGGGGAGTGAGGGTTATTTGACACAAATGCGTTCAAAAATTGTAAGTCGAGAGCATCTGAATGAAGTTGGAAGTGATTTGGGCTTAATTCGTTTTGTCAATAGCAATGTACCTGCAGAGAATTTTGGAGACAATATACATGGCAATATTTTTGAAGCCCTCATAGGAGCTGTTTTCTTAGATAAAGGCTACAGCTATTGCGAACGTTTTATTTATAAAGTAGTTATTGAACCTTATGTCGACATAGAGCGCCTAGAAGGTAAAATTACCAGTTATAAAAGTTTGTTGATTGAATGGTGTCAGAAAAAAAAGAAAAAGATAAAATATGAAGTCTATGAAGATACCGGCAACGATTCCTTAAAACATTTTAGTGTAAAACTGTTTATCGATGAAGAGATTATTTCAAAGGGAAGAGCCACATCTAAGAAAAAAGCAGAAGAAATTGCCTCAAAGCGTGCCTACTACAAATTACAAAGCAAAATTGATTTGTAAAGTTTACGTTAAATACGATAACGATTTCGTAAATATTCTATTCTATTAATAAAACAATACCTATTTTAGCATAAATAATTATGTTATGTCTAAAGTCCTGACACTTGATTATGAAAATGAGCATGATTACAAACTAATAGGTATTCATACAACTTTAGAAGATTATAGACTTGCTTACTATTTAAATACTAATTTAAATATTCAATTAAAACGCAACTCTCAAGATTTAGATTTAGGTTCTAAAAACAACTTCTTTTCTTTATATGTCTGCAATTGTAATACTACTTTTTTGTCATGGTCATTAATTACTAATAAGTATGTTTCCGTTTCAGAAACGGATGCCGTTAGTACTATTTTATTTAAAGAAAATTATCAGACATCTGTATTGATTCAAGAGAAGAATAAAATAGATTATTTCTTAAAAATTGAAGGAGATTTAACTGAAAACGAGTTTGAATTAATAATCGCTAAAGTAAACAGTATTAAGCACATTATTACTTCTTATAAAATAAACCCACAAACCTTAAAATCGAAAGATTATTTAATTTTTTAAATATGCGAAATCGTAAAAAAACTAAAATTGTAGCAACGCTAGGTCCAGCCTGTAATGATGTAAAAATATTAGAAGAAATGATGACTACTGGAGTAAATGTCTTTAGAGTCAATTTTTCTCATGCGGACTACGCAAATGTTGAGGAAAAAATACAACAAATACGCGAAATTAATCAACGAAAAGGATACAACGTTGCTATTTTAGCCGATTTACAGGGACCCAAATTGCGTGTAGGTGTTATGGGTGAAAAGGTGAAACTTCAAAAAGGAGACACTTTTACGTTTACCACTGAAGAATGTGAAGGCACTGATGAAAAGGCATTTATGACCTACCAAAATTTTCCAAAAGACGTAAAAAAAGGCGAACATATTTTAGTTGACGATGGGAAGTTGTTATTTGAGGTAGTTCATACCGATGGTGAAACAGAGGTAACCACTAAAGTATTACGCGGAGGAAAACTAAAATCTAAAAAAGGTGTCAATCTTCCAAACACTAAAATATCCTTACCCGCATTAACCGAAAAAGACGTTAAAGATGCTTTATTTGCCATTAAAATGGAAGTTGATTGGATAGCACTTTCGTTTGTGAGAACTCCGGAAGACTTAATTCAACTCGAGCAATTAATTCAAGAAAACTCTAGTTATAAAATACCAATCATAGCAAAAATTGAAAAGCCAGAAGCTCTAGATAATATTAACAAAATTACAGCACATTGTGATGCGTTAATGGTAGCCCGAGGTGATTTAGGTGTTGAAGTTCCTATGGAACGTGTACCGTTAATACAAAAAAGATTGGTTTTGCAGGCAAAAAGAGCAAGAATCCCTGTGATTATTGCTACCCAAATGATGGAAACTATGATTAGCAGTCAGGTACCAACACGAGCTGAAGTAAATGACGTTGCAAATTCTATTATGGATGGTGCTGATGCCGTCATGCTTTCTGGTGAAACTTCCGTTGGAGAATACCCCGTGGAAGTGATTCAAAAAATGCGGGATATTATTGAAAGTGTTGAAGATTCACCGTTAATTATTAAGCCTGACTCTTTTATTCAAAGTATGAACGAGCGTTTTATTTCAAAAACGGTTTGTCATCAGGCGGCTCATATGGCCGATGAACTAGGTGCAACAGTAATTTCAACCCTAACAAATAGCGGTTATACCGCTTTCCAAGTCTCGGCATGGCGACCAAAAACACATATTTTGGCATTTTCCTCAAATCGGAGAATTTTAGCCATGTTAAATTTACTCTGGGGTGTAAAAGCCATGTATTATGACAAACTTGTAAGTACAGATGACACGGTTGTGGATATCAATAAAATTGCAGTAGAAAATGGGTATGCTAAAAAAGGGGATTATGTGATTAACCTAACTTCTATGCCTGTTCAAGAACAAGGAATGGTAAATACCTTAAGGGTAAGTCAAATCGATTAATGAAATTAGAATCTCGCAAAGAAGAAATTATTAAAACCGCGGCTAAACTTTTTAAAGAAAAAGGATATAGCGCAGTTACGATGCGAGATTTAGCGAAGGCTATGGGCATTAAAGCCGCTAGCTTGTACAATCATATCAATTCCAAACAAGAGATTTTAAAAAATATAATAATTTCTTTGGCTGAAGAATTTACGGAAGGTATGCAAGCTATTAAGAAATCAAAGGCAACAAGTATCGAGAAATTGCAGCAAGTAGTAGCTCTCCACGTAACTATTACTTCACAAAATACCTACGGCATGGCATCTTTGAATAATGATTGGATGCATCTTGAAGAAAATTTGGCCTATTATTCGTCTTTGCGTTCTGGTTATGAAGCCGATTTTAGAACTATCTTAGAAGAAGGTATTAAACGTGGCGAAATTGAAAATATCAATGTAGAAGTGATGCTATTTTCTATTTTATCAACGTTACGTTCACTCTATTTATGGATCCCTAAAAAGGAAGAATTAAATCTGCAAGAACTCTCTAAAAGCCTAAATCAAGTTTTAATAAACGGAATTAACAAATAATTTAGATTTAATTTCGTAAATTTGTCATGAAAACTAACAAGTGTTAGTTTAGATATTTAGGTACCTATGGCAGATTTTTATACGTTAACTATTGCAGATGTCTACAAGGAGACAAAAAGTACTGTTGTTATATCATTTGACGTTCCTGAAAACTTAAAGCAAGTATTTCAATTCAAACAAGGGCAACATCTTACCCTCAGAACTACTATCAATGGTGAAGATATAAGGCGTAATTACTCCTTATGCTCAAGTCCGCTTGACAACGAGTGGAAAGTTGCAGTTAAAACCATCCGCGAAGGCGTTTTTTCAAACTTTGCATTTAACCAACTTAAAAAAGGTGATACATTACAAGTAATGCCTCCACATGGTGAATTTTACGTAACCTGTGAGCCCAACGCTTCAAAAAATTATATTGCTTTTGCCGCTGGTAGCGGAATCACGCCGTTAGTATCCATCATAAAAACACATTTACATCGTGAGCCTTCGAGCACTTTCAAGTTATTTTACCTAAATCGCACCGTAAAATCCATTATCTTTAAAGAGGAGATAGAACAGCTAAAAAATCTATTTTTTGACCGTTTTCAAGTTTTTTATTTCTTAACCAAAGAACAACGCGATATTCCGTTTTTGAACGGACGTTTTGATAAAGAAAAATTAGCCGTTTTAACCAAAACATTTATTGATATTCCAGATACTGATCATGTTTTTATTTGTGGGCCACAAGACATGATTTTCTTAATAAGAGACGAATTGCAAGCAGCGGGATTGCCCAAAGAAAAATTACATTACGAACTGTTTTTCTCTGGAAGTTCTGAAGAAGAAAATAGCCATATTGCAGAGATTCTTGAAGAAAAAGCCGATGGAACCGAAGTGACCATTATTGATGGAGGAAAAGAATTTCACTTTATTATGGATGATGATTTTGATACCATCTTAGATGGTGCATTGGCAGCAGGAGCAGATTTACCCTTTGCCTGTAAAGGTGGTGTTTGTAGCACTTGCAAATGTCAAGTGGTTGAAGGCGCTGTAAAAATGAAAGTTAATTATGCGCTTGAAGAAAAAGAAGTAGCACAAAATTATGTGCTAAGCTGTCAAGCAGTACCCACCACCCAAAAGGTAGTTGTAAATTTTGATGTATAATAGCTAAAACTTATGAATATGAGTGAAGAACAAATAATACAATTGGAAGCGCAATTTGAGGATCGCATCGCCCGCGACGAAAAAATTGAAGCAAAAGACTGGATGCCCGAGAAATACCGTAAGACGCATATACGACAAATGTCGCAACATGCACATTCTGAAATTGTAGGGATGCTTCCAGAAGGAAACTGGATAACACGTGCTCCGTCCTTAAGACGAAAAGTAGCACTATTAGCCAAAGTTCAAGATGAAGCGGGACACGGACTTTACCTCTATTCTGCATGTGAAACTTTAGGCATTTCACGTGATGAATTATACGAACAATTACACAGCGGAAAAGCAAAGTACTCAAGTATCTTTAACTACCCAACAGTTACATGGGCAGATATGGGAGCCATTGGTTGGTTGGTTGATGGTGCCGCCATTATCAATCAAGTGCCTTTGTGCAATACTTCTTATGGTCCTTATGCCAGAGCCATGGTACGGGTTTGTAAGGAAGAAAGCTTTCATCAGCGCCAAGGTTATGAAATCATGATTAAATTGGCAAAAGGTACTCCAGAGCAAAAAGAAATGGCACAAGACGCCCTAAATAGGTGGTGGTGGCCAAGTTTGATGATGTTAGGCCCAACAGACGCCGAATCTATTCATACAGAACAATCTATGAAATGGAAACTCAAACGAAAATCAAATGATGAATTACGTCAACAATTCATCGATCAAACAGTACCTCAAGCCGATCTAATTGGTTTGACTATTCCCGACCCCGATTTAAAATGGAACGAAGAACGTGAAAGCTATGATTTTGGAGCCATTGACTGGGAAGAATTCTGGCAAGTTGTTAAAGGCCATGGACCTTGTAATAAAGAGCGCATGAATGCAAGGGTTAGCGCCTGGGAAGAAGGCGAATGGGTTCGAGATGCTGCTATGGCGTATGCCGATAAAAAACAGGTAGATAAAGAGAAACAGGCCGTTTAACAGGGGCCTGTTCAAATAGCGTTGATTGTATAAATAAACTAATATTTTTCCCATTGATATGGGAATGAAAAACAACAGTAGTGATGAAAAAAAACTGGCCACTTTGGGAAGTATTTGTAAGAAGTAAAAACGGATTAGAACATCGTCATTTTGGGAGTTTGCATGCGGCAGACGCAGCAATGGCCTTAGAAAATGCACGTGATGTATATACACGAAGAAATGAAGGTATCAGTATTTGGGTCGTTGAGTCAAACAATATTACTGCATCAAATCCAGAAAACAACGGTGAATTATTTGAGCCTGCTCAAGATAAGGTATATCGTCATCCAACATTTTATGACCTTCCAGATGAAGTGAAATATATGTAATTTCGAAATTGAATAACATGAAAGAAAATTTATACAACTATATTTTAGGAATTGCAGACAACAGTCTCATTCTAGGTCAGCGCCTCGGTGAACTAACAGGACATGGCCCAAGTTTAGAAACAGACATTGCCTGTACTAATATTTCATTGGATTTATTTGGTCAAGTACGTAGCTATTATCAATATGCTGCAAAAATAGCAGGTGACACTAGAACAGAAGATGACATTGCTTTTCTCAGAAAAGAACGTGACTATCTAAATGTATTGTTAGTGGAACAACCAAATACCGATTTTGCCTATACCATTGGACGTCAGTTTTTGTTTGATGTATATCATTTATTGTTTTTAACAGAGTTACAGAAAAGCAATGATTTAAACTTATCTGCAATTGCAGCCAAATCAATTAAAGAAGTGCGTTATCATCAGCGATTTTCATCTGATTGGCTAAAGCGTCTCGGTGATGGAACCGAAGAAAGCCATCACAAAATGCAACAAGCAATCGATGGTTTATGGACCTATACCGATGAATTGTTCCACCAAACCAAATCTGATAGAGAAATGGTCGATTTAGGAGTTGGTGTGGATGTGACCACTCTAAAAGAAAACTATTATCAACTTGTCAATACCACACTCAAAGAAGCAAGCTTAACAATTCCCGAATCTAAATGGTTTCAAAAAGGAGGGAAACAAGGTATTCATACAGAGCATATGGGCTATTTATTGAGTGATTTACAATATATGCAACGCACCTATCCAAATATGGAATGGTAAAAGGAATATGATCGCAGAAAAACAACATATTGACAAAATATTAGTTCCAATACTAGAACAGGTTTCAGACCCTGAAATTCCAGTATTGTCAATCATGGATATGGGTGTTGTACGTTCTGCTATCATTGAAAATACTAAAGTGATGGTGCAAATCACACCAACCTATAGTGGTTGCCCAGCAATGGATGTGATTGGCGATGATATTAAAAAAGCGTTAAAAGAAGCTGGTTATGAGGCTGAAGTAGCATTGATTCTACATCCGGCTTGGACAACCGATTGGATTACACCAAGAGGCAGAAAAGCATTAGAAGATTACGGAATTGCCGCACCTTTAGAAGCTGATGCCGATAAAGATGCTTTACTTAACGGAAAACGCATCGTAAAATGCACGAATTGTGGTTCAAAAAACACCCGATTGGTGAGTCAGTTTGGTTCTACAGCATGCAAGGCACAATTTCAATGCAATGATTGCCAAGAGCCGTTTGATTATTTTAAATGTTTGAAATGATAACGTCATTCTGATGGAAGCGAAGGTGAATACCACGCTCCTATTCTACGCAATGACAACAATAAATAAGGTATGAGTAATAATTCAATTCTATTAAAAATTGAAAATAAAATAGCGTATATCACGCTCAACAGACCAGAAGTCTTTAATAGTTTCAATCGTGAAATGGCATTTCGTCTTCATGAGGTGTTGGATGCGTGTGAAAAGGATGCTACTGTTAGAGCAATTGTTTTAACTGGAAACGGAAAAGCATTTTGTGCCGGACAAGATTTAAAAGAAGTAACAGATCCAGATTTAAATCCTGGTTTTAAGAAAATTCTCGAAGAACATTACAATCCAATTATCACAAAAATTCGTTCTATAAAAAAACCCATTATTGGTGCCATAAACGGTGTGGCAGCAGGTGCTGGAGCAAATATTGCTTTGGCTTGTGACATTGTAGTTGCTCACGAAAAGGTCTCTTTTATCCAAGCGTTTAGTTTAATTGGTTTAGTGCCTGACAGTGGAGGAAGCTTTTTTTTACCGCGATTAATTGGATTTCAAAAGGCGTCCGCGTTAGCGATGTTAGGTGATAAAATTGGTGCTGAAGAAGCCGAGCGATTAGGGATGATCTATAAAAATGTAGCAACCGAAGATTTTGAAGAAACAATTAACAAGCTCGCTTTAAAATTGGCAAACATGCCAACAAAAGCACTTGGAATGATTAAAGAATTACTCAATCAGTCAATGACCAATACCTTGGAAGCACAATTGGCACTTGAGTCAAAATTACAAATAGAAGCTGCACAGAGTGAAGATTATGCTGAAGGCGTGGCTGCATTTATTGAAAAAAGAAACCCAGAATTCAAAGGAAAATAATTATGAATGTAGGGATTATTGGTAGTGGAACGATGGGTAGTGGCATCGCACAAGTTGCGGCAACTGCCAATTGTAAAGTCAAATTATACGACACGAATCAAGCAGCATTGGGCAACGCACAAGCAGCCTTAGAAAAAATATTGTCACGACTGATTGAAAAAGGACGTATTGATGCCACAGAAAAAAACAGGATTCAAGCGAATATCAGCTATGTAAATAATTTAAAAGAATTAACCGATTCAAACCTAACAATTGAAGCAATTATTGAAAACCTTGACATCAAGAAGAAAGTATTTTCAGAATTAGAAAGCTATGTAGCTGATGATTGTATTATCGCGTCAAACACATCAAGTTTATCCATTGCCTCAATAGCTGCATCATTGCAAAAACCAGAACGTTGTGTTGGAATTCACTTTTTTAACCCTGCTCCGTTGATGAAATTAGTAGAGGTGGTTCCTGCCATCCAAACATCAAAAGAAGTTTTAGAAAAATCAATAAAAACCATTCTTGATTGGAAAAAGGTAGTAGCTGTAGCCAAAGATACACCGGGCTTTATAGTAAATAGAGTTGCAAGACCGTTTTACGGTGAATCATTACGAATATATGAAGAGGGATTAGCAGATTTCGCAACTATTGATTATAGTTTAAAAACCTTAGGAGGGTTCAGAATGGGTCCTTTTGAACTTATGGATTTTATCGGGAACGACGTGAACTACACGGTAACTGAAACCGTATTTGAGGCCTTCTATTTCGATCCGAGATACAAACCAGCATTCACTCAAAAACGTTTTTCAGAAGCTGGTTATTTAGGACGTAAATCGGGCAAAGGTTATTATGATTATTCTGAAGGAGCTGTAAAACCACAACCTAAGGAAGATATAGCGTTAGCGGAAACAATTTTCAATAGAGTGCTAGTAATGCTAATCAATGAAGCGGCCGATGCCCTATTTTGGAACATCGCTTCAGCAAAAGATATAGACAATGCCATGACGAAAGGGGTTAATTACCCGAAAGGTTTGTTGGCTTGGGCCGACGAAAAAGGCATTGATTGGTGTGTTTCACAAATGGATGCCTTGTACAATGAATATCATGAAGATAGGTATCGTTGTAGTCCGCTATTGCGTAAAATGAAACGAGAAAATACGACGTTTTATTAAGGAAATGTCAATTCGAATAATTTGAAACTAATTGTCACCTTGAGCACAGTCGAAAGGTTTTTAAAATAAAAAAATCCCACTTACGAGGAAAATAAATATGAAAGGGGAACAAATACCATATCAAATGTTAAGTCAAGATGCCTACAGTCAATGGTTGGGTATCGAGATTTTAGAATGTGAAATAGGTCGGTGTAAAGTAGCGATGACTATTCGAAAAGAAATGTTGAATAGTATGGATAAAGCACATGGGGGAATTAGTTATTCTTTGGCCGATACCGCTTTTGGTTTTGCAGCAAACACTCATGGTAAATATGCCGTTTCAATTGAAACCAGTATTAACCACATTGAAGCGTTAAACGAAGGCGATTATTTGACCGCAGAATCAGTCATAGAAAAAGTAAATAACAAATTAGGCTTCAATATTATCGAAGTCAAACGAGCCGGTGAATTAGTGGCCCTTTTTAAGGGAGTAGTTTATCGTACTCAAAAAGATTGGGAAGCATAAATTAAAACAATTATCAATCCGCACTTGATGTGGATTCTATATAAAAAAGTATGAAAGAAGCATATATAATAGACGGTATTAGAACGCCCATAGGAAGTTATAAAGGAACCTTATCTACAGTCCGTACAGATGATTTAGGCGCATTAGTCATTTCAGAAATCGTAAAACGAAACCCAAACATCCCAAAAGAAGCTTATGACGAAGTGATTATGGGCTGTGCGAATCAAGCAGGAGAAGACAATCGCAATGTAGCGCGTATGTCTTTGCTGTTAGCAGGATTACCATTTACCGTGCCTGGAGAAACGGTAAACCGATTGTGTAGTTCAGGTTTGTCTGCAATAATTCATGCCAATAGAGCCATTAAAACTGGAGATGGCGACTTATTTATCGCGGGAGGTGTTGAAAATATGACCCGTGGACCCTATGTCATTGCGAAACCTTCAAGCGCTTTTGGTACAGATGCCAAAATGTATGACTCTAGTTTTGGATGGCGTTTTATCAATCCGAAAATGCACGAAATGTACGGAACAGACGGCATGGGAAATACAGCTGAAAATCTAGTTGATAAATACAACATTTCAAGAGAAGACCAAGATAAGTTCGCTTATTGGAGTCAGATGAAAGCAACTAAAGCGCAAGAAAACGGACGCTTAGCCAAAGAGATTGTAACAGTTGAAATTCCACAACGAAAAAAAGATCCTATTCAGTTTTCAAAAGACGAGTTTGTAAAACCAACAACCTCCTTAGAAATTTTAGGGAAATTACGACCTGCTTTTAAAAAAGAAGGAGGTAGTGTGACTGCAGGAAACTCATCAGGACTCAATGATGGTGCAGCAGCCACCATTATTGCTTCCGAAGTTGCTGTAAAAAAATACAATTTAAAACCATTGGCGCGTATTGTAAGTTCAGCTGTGGTTGGGGTAGAGCCCAGAATTATGGGCATTGGTCCTGTTCATGCCTCAAATAAAGCCTTAGAAAAAGCAGGATTAACCATGGATGATATGGATATCATCGAATTGAATGAAGCCTTTGCTGCACAAGTATTGGCATGTACTCGCGCATGGGGACTGGCAGATAACGACCCCAGATTGAATCCAAATGGCGGGGCCATTGCAATAGGGCACCCTTTAGGAGTAACCGGAACACGAGTTGCCTTATCAGCAGCTCTAGAGCTTCATGAGCAAAACAAACGCTATGCCTTAATCACCATGTGTATAGGTGTTGGTCAAGGCTATGCAGCCGTAATTGAAAAAGTTTAAAATGATTTGTCATTCCGCTTTTGATGCGGAACCCACTATAAAGTGATTAAATATGAATAAAATTCAACATTACGTTCAAGGTCAATGGACCGAAGGTAAAGAAGCGGGTTTACCAATACTAGATGCGATTACGGGTGAAGCATTTACCAGTGTAGCTACTGAAGGTCTCGATATTCCAGAAATTCTCAACTACGGAAGGACTAAAGGAGGCGAAATTCTTCGTAAAATGACCTTTCAAGAAAGAGGAAATATGCTTAAAAACCTGGCACTCTACTTAACCAAACGCAAAGAACAATTTTATGAATTAAGCTACAGAACAGGAGCTACTCGCATAGATAGCTGGATAGATATCGAAGGTGGTTTTGGAAACCTATTTGCCAATGCCTCTTTGCGTAAGTTATTCCCCAATCAACCCTATCATGTAGAAGGAGACGCTATTGACTTATCGCGTGGCGGACGCTTTATGGCTCACCATATTATGGTGCCTAAAAAGGGAGTGGCAGTACACATCAACGCTTTTAATTTTCCTGTTTGGGGCATGCTAGAAAAATGTGCGGTAAACTGGATGGCTGGAATGCCAGCCGTAGTATTACCAGCACCTTCATCGTCTTATTTAGCAGAGGCTGTTGCAAGAGAAATCATTGCATCAGGCATTTTACCAGAAGGCGCTTTGCAAATTATTAACGGTACTGTAAAAACAATTTTAGAGACCGTAGAGTCTCAAGATGTAGTGACTTTTACTGGATCTGCGGCAACGGGGCGTTTACTAAAAGCACATCCACGATTAATACAAGAGTCTGTGCCATTTACCATGGAAGCCGATTCGTTAAACGCTTCTGTTTTGGGTGAAGATGCTGTACCAGGAACTCCTGAGTTTGAGCTATTCATCAAGGAAGTTCGCAAAGAAATGACGGTAAAATGCGGACAAAAATGTACTGCTATTCGTAGAATAATTGTTCCGGAAAAACTAGTTGAAGACGTACAAATTGCCTTAGGTAAAGCACTAGACAAAGTAACCATTGGAGACCCAAGGTTGAAAGAAGTAAGAATGGGGTCGTTAGTGAGCTATCAACAAGTGGAAGCTGTTAGAAGTTCTGTAAACGATTTGGCTAAAGAAGCACAAATTGTCTATGGTAATTTAGATACCATTGAAACAATAGGTGCAGATGCGAAAAAAGGCGCTTTTATTAGCCCTATTCTATTAAGGGCAGATCATCCTTTCGAAAGTACAATCATCCATGAGCGTGAAGCCTTCGGTCCAGTGAGCACGATAATGCCTTATAAAAATTTAGAGGAAGCCATTACCTTAGCACAAATGGGTAAAGGTTCATTGGTCACTTCAATTACAACAAATGATGATACAATTGCGAAGGACTATGTTATCAATGCAGCAAGTCACCACGGACGTATCTTAGTACTCAACAGAGAAAGTGCTAAAGAAAGTACAGGCCATGGGTCGCCTTTACCATACTTGGTCCATGGAGGTCCAGGACGTGCCGGTGGTGGGGAAGAAATGGGCGGAATGCGCGGAATAAAACACTATTTACAACGCACAGCTATTCAAGGTTCTCCTACAACCATTACTGAAATTACAGGAATCTATCAGCAAAATGCAAGGTATAAGGAAACAGAACAACATCCGTTTAAATACCATTGGGAAGATATCCAACCAGGAATGTCTTTGAAAACACATAAACGTACCTTTACCGATACGGATATTATCAACTTTGCAAACCTTACGTGGGATCATTTTTATGCACATACAGATATTACTTCCTTAGACGGGAGTATCTTTGAAAAAAGAACGGCACATGGTTACTTTATTATTTCTGCTGCCGCTGGTTTATTTGTATACCCAAATAAAGGACCTGTTGCTGCCAATTACGGATTGGAAGAGTGTCGTTTTTTACGTCCGCTTTATCACAATGATACTGTTTACGTACGTTTAACTTGTAAACAGAAAGTGGATCGCGATGTCGCCTCGGCAGAACACCCTAGTGGTATTGTTAAATGGTTTGTTGAAGTATTTGATGCCAATGATGAATTGGTAGCGATTGCCACCATTTTAACCATGGTTCAAAAGAAACAAGAAACTTTTGTTGAAATGACCGAAGAGAAAATTGAGAATTGTTTAAATAAGCTATCGGCTGATCTAAAGCCTAAATGGGGTATTATGACACCACAACACATGATGGAACATTTAGAATATACCTATAAAATTGCTTCAGGTGAAATTCAAGATTTTGAAGTGGCCACACCAGAAAAAATTTTAGAAAAAGTACACAATAGCCTTTATAATTACGATAAGTTTCCGAAAAATTCAAAGTTTCCATCGCTTGAAAAAGACACGTTAGATACATTGAAACATCCTGATTTAGCAATAGCAATTTCAAAATTTAAGGAACAGCGGGAAAAATATCTAGCTTATTTTAAGGAACATCCAGAAGCGAAATTAAAAAACCTCGTTTTTGGTGAGTTGAATAAATATGAATCGTATCTATTGGAAAGAAAACATTTAAATCATCATTTCGAACAATTCGGATTACTATAATTATGACAAAACCATACGTAAAATTAGATATACAAAACGAAGTAGGCACTATAGCGTTTTTTCATCCTGCTCATAACTCCCTGCCTGGAGATATTTTGGCAATGTTAACGAAAACAATTACAGATGCAGGAACGAATGACGCAATTAAAGTAATTGTTTTAAAAAGTGGTGGAGATCGAACTTTCTGTGCTGGAGCGAGTTTTAAAGAACTCATCAACATCAATGACGAAGCTACCGGAAAAGTATTTTTCTCAGGCTTTGCCAACGTCATCAATGCGATGCGAAAGTGTCCTAAATTTATCATCGGCCGTATTCAAGGAAAAACTGTAGGAGGTGGTGTTGGCTTAGCGGCTTCAACAGACTATTGCATGGCAACGAAATTTGCAGCAATCAAATTGAGTGAGTTAAATATTGGTATCGGACCTTTTGTAGTTGGACCGGCCATTGAACGTAAAATAGGATTGAGTGGAATGTCACAAATCGCCATAGACGCGAATACGTTCTATCCAGCCGAATGGGCCAAGCAAAAAGGGTTGTTTACACATATTTATGAAAGTACCGAGGCCCTAGATGAAGCTGTAAAAGTAACGGCTGAACATTTGTGTACCTACAACACCGAAGCCATGATGGAGATGAAAAAAGTATTCTGGAAAGGAACAGAAAACTGGGATGCTCTTTTAGCAGAACGCGCTCAAATAAGTGGGCGACTGGTACTATCAGAATTTACAAAGGAAAAATTAAAAGGATTTAAATAGGACGGTCATTCTGGATGAATTGATGGAATCTCAACAAAAGATTACCGCTAAATTTTAATCCTTGAAACGACATAAATAATAAAAATGATTTACAGTTTTAAAGGCTTTATACCTGTTGTTCACGAAAGTAGTTTCGTACACCCATTAGCAGCTGTTACCGGCAATGTTATTATTGGCAAAAACTGTTATATCGGACCTGGAGCAGCAATCCGTGGTGATTGGGGGCAAATTATCTTAGAAGATGGTGTAAATATTCAAGAAAATTGTACCGTTCACATGTTTCCAGGGAAGTCAATTACACTGAAAGTAAGTGCTCATGTAGGACATGGAGCTATTATTCACGGCGCTAATTTAGGGAGAAATTGTTTGATAGGAATGAACACCGTGATAATGGATGATACTGAAATTGGAGATGAAAGTATTGTTGGTGCTATGGCTTTTGTAAAAGCAGAAACCATCATTCCGAAACGGAGTTTAGTTGTTGGCAATCCAGCCAAAGTCATTAAACAAGTAAGTGATGAAATGATCGCATGGAAAACAAAAGGCACACAACTCTATCAACAATTACCGGCCGATTGCTTTGAAAGTCTTAAAGAAGTCGAACCATTAAGAGAAGTACCCAAGCACATGAAAATGCAAGAAGGTGTTTATGACACACTTCGCGATTTTATGAAAAAATAAACACAATAAACTAACAAACATTAGTTCATAAGGATGTCTAAATTCGAATTAAAAATGCCCAAAATGGGTGAGAGTATCACAGAAGGAACCATTATCAATTGGTTGATTAAGGAAGGCGATAGCTTTGAGGAAGGTGATACCATTCTAGAAGTTGCCACAGACAAAGTAGATAATGAAGTACCCGCACCGGCATCAGGAACCTTGTTGCAACTATTATTTCAAGCAAAAGATGTGGTTGCTGTTGGAGAAGTGCTCGCTATATTGGAAGTTTCAGAAGAAGTAAAATCTTCAAAAAAACAATCTGTCTCGTCGAGCGAGGTCGAGACGTCTCAAATAAAAAAGAAAGCAACGAAAAGACCAAAATCTATTCAGCAACCAATTACTAATTCAGGAAGCTTTTCAGCAAATAACACAAATACCTTCTTTTCACCATTGATTGTAAAAATAGCTAAAGAGGAACATATCAGCTTTGAAGAATTAGCGCGCATACCTGCAACGGGGCACGATGGTAGGTTACGTAAAAGTGATGTCTTCAACTATATCGAAGAAGGACGACCTTTTAAATTGAACCAGCCAATAGTACAAGACCCAACGGCCTATCGTATTCCGCAATTGAACCTCGATAAAGGCACTGGTAAACTGATTGAGATGGATCGAATGCGACAAATGATTGCAGACCGTATGGTGTACTCTAAACACACCTCACCTCATGTGACAGCTTATGTAGAGGCCGATTTAACAAATATGGTTCAATGGAGGAATGAAAATAAAAAAGCTTTTCAAGAAAAATACGGAGAACGCTTAACCTTCACACCCTTATTTGTGGAAGCAGTGGCAAAAGCCATCAAAGATTTCCCGAACATCAATGCATCTGTTGATGGTACAACTATTATTGTGAAAGACACTATCAACATAGGCATGGCCACTGCCCTACCAAGCGGAAACCTAATTGTTCCTGTTGTTAAAAATGCCGATACCAAAGATTTAAAAGCATTGGCTGCATCGGTAAATGATTTGGCAAATAAAGCTAGAGAAAACCAATTGACCGGTGACGATATTAAAGGCGGTACTTTTACCATTTCAAACGTTGGAACTTTTGGTAGCGTGATGGGAACACCCATTATTAATCAACCCGAAGTTGCCATTTTGGCCTTAGGAATCATAAAAAAAAGAGCGGAGGTTATAGAAACCCAAAAAGGTGATGAAATAGCCATTAGAAGTATGATGTACTTATCATTATCATTTGACCACAGAATCGTTGATGGTTATTTAGGTGGAAGTTTTGTACGCCGTGTAGCCGACTATTTTGAACAATTTGATGCGAACAGAAAAATTTAAATAAATACCTATCCTTGATTAAAAGGATATTATAAATAAAAATTATGCCCTACACAATTTCAATACAAAAAGTAGCACAATCAAAAGTTGAAAACATCGACTTTAATAACATTCCGTTAGGAACTACTTTTACCGATCATATGTTTATTTGTGATTATGACAATGGAGAATGGAAGAACCCCAGAATAGAACCATTACACTTAATCCCAACACATCCAGCAGCAATGGCACTACATTATGGTCAGGCCATTTTTGAAGGCATGAAAGCCACAATCAATGCTGATAGAACACCTATGCTATTTCGTGCCGACCAAAATGCCGCTCGTTTAAATTATAGTGCAGACAGAATGGGCATGCCCCATTTTCCTGAAGACCTATTCGTAGCAGGTTTAAAACAATTAGTAAACACCGAAAAAGCATGGATTCCTCCTACAGATGGAAGTGCGCTGTATCTACGTCCGTTTATGTATGCCGATGAACCTTTTATTGGTATGAGGGCAGCGACGCACTATAAGTTTATTATCATGGCCTCTCCTTCTGGTCCCTTCTTTAGTAAACGAATAAAACTCTGGGCAGAAAAAAAATACATTAGAGCTGCACATGGAGGTACCGGAGAAGCAAAAGCTGCAGGGAACTATGCCGCCGCCATTCGCCCAACCGAATTAGCAAAAGCCAAAGGATACGATCAAGTTTTATGGTTAGATGCACTAGAGCATAATTATATCCAAGAGGTAGGAACCATGAACATTTTCTTTAAAATTGATGGCCAATTTATTACTCCCCTATTAGACGGTTGTGTTTTAAATGGGATCACACGTAAAAGTGTAATTACCTTGCTAAAAGACAAGGGTTATAAAGTTACAGAAAGACGCATTTCAATTGACGAAATTAGAGGTGCTTCTAAAAATGGCACCTTAGAAGAAGCCTTTGGAACCGGCACTGCCGTTGGTATTGCCTATATTCAAGAAATCGGACTTGAAAATGAAACAATTTCAGTCTCTGACGAAAGTCCGGTTGGATTAGATATTAACAACACCCTTAATGCTATTAAAACAGGAAAAATAGCAGACAAATTTAATTGGATAACTAAAATTGAAAAAGAATTAGCTTAATGAAGAACGAAATTTTAGAACAAGCATTCTCAAACCTGACTACGGCAAAGGCAATGACCGAATTGTATGAGGCAAATTTTAAACAAGTCTCAAAATATGTTCATGCAACCTCTAGGGGGCATGAGGCCATTCAAATTGCATTAGGCATGCAATTGTTACCGCAAGATTATGCCTTTCCTTATTACCGCGATGATGCGATGTTGTTGTCTTTTGGTCTGAAACCCTATGATTTAATGTTGCAATTATTGGCAAAAAAAGAGGATCCTTTTTCTGGAGGACGAACCTATTATTGTCACCCAAGTCTTAAAGATGCTGACAAACCTAAAATTCCGCACCAATCATCTGCCACTGGTATGCAAGCCATTCCGGCCACAGGAGTTGCAATGGGCATGCAGTATCTTGAAAACCAAAAGTTAAAGAATACTGTCACGCTAAGTACGGCAGAAACGTCTTTAAAACCAATCACAGTTTGCTCACTAGGTGATGCCTCTGTTACCGAAGGTGAAATAGCCGAAGCCTTTCAAATGGCTGCCTTAAAACAACTCCCTATTTTATATTTAGTGCAAAATAATGGTTGGGATATTTCTGCAAATGCTGCCGAAACACGCGCACAAAATGCTTTTGAATATGCACAAGGTTTCCACGGATTGGAAGCCATAACCATTGATGGAGCAAACTTTACAGAAAGCTATGAAGCGCTAGAAAAAGTGATTGAAATCATGCGTACCGAACGACGCCCATTTTTAGTCCATGCCAAAGTTCCACTGCTCAACCATCATACCTCTGGTGTACGTATGGAATGGTACCGTGACGATTTAGAGGAAGCCAAATCTCGTGACCCTTATCCGGTTCTAAAGCAGCAATTAGTTGAAAATGGTTTTTCAGAAAAAGCGATTGAAACTATAGAAAATACTGCTATATCAAAAGTTCAAATCGATTTCGAAAAAGCCTTACAAGCAGAAGACCCTTTACCTGAAGATTTATTTACCAACGACTTTGTTCCCACACCAATAGTAGAAGAACAGGGTGAGCGCACACCGAAAGGAGCCGATAAGGTAGTGATGGTAGATTGTGCCTTATTTGCCGTTGAAGAATTGATGAAAAAACACAAAGAATGTTTGCTTTACGGTCAAGATGTAGGTGGTCGTTTGGGAGGAGTATTTCGTGAGGCTGCTACGTTGGCACAAAAATTTGGTGATGACCGTGTGTTTAATACACCTATTCAAGAAGCTTTTATCGTTGGCTCAACAGTTGGTATGAGTGCTGTAGGATTAAAACCCATTGTTGAGGTACAATTTGCAGATTATATTTGGCCCGGATTGAATCAATTATTCACAGAAGTGAGTAGAAGTTGTTATCTCTCTAACGGAAAATGGCCTGTAAGTATGATTCTTCGTGTACCTATTGGAGCTTATGGAAGCGGCGGACCCTATCATTCCTCTTCAGTAGAAAGTGTACTCACTAATATTCGAGGTATTAAAATTGCCTATCCAAGTAATGGAGCCGATCTCAAGGGCTTGATGAAGGCGGCTTATTACGACCCGAATCCAGTAGTTATTCTAGAGCACAAAGGCTTGTATTGGAGTAAAGTTCCGGGAACTCAAGGTGCCACCTCTGTCGAACCCAGTGAAAATTATGTGCTACCCTTAGGAAAAGCTTGGGTCTTGCAAGAAATTTGGAAACAAGAAGCTGTTGAGACCCTCACTATTGTCACCTACGGAATGGGTGTCCATTGGGCCTATAACGCAACGAAAGGCATGAGAGATATTGTTGAAATTATTGATCTTCGTACTTTATTTCCTTTAGATGAAGATGCAATTATGAAGTCCGTAAAGAAAACTGGGAAATGTTTAGTGGTGACTGAAGAACCGTCAAACAACAGCTTTGCGAGAGCCTTGGCAGGAAAAATACAAGAAGAATGCTTTCGTTTCTTAGATGCTCCTGTAATGACGCTTGGAAGTGAAAATATGCCCGCGATACCATTAAATTCCACTTTAGAAGAAACCATGATTCCCTCAACAGAAAAGGTCAAAAGTAAAATAGAGCACTTATTAAATTATTAAGCCCTTGTTGCAATATTTTGCCGTAAGCTTGTTTAACAAACTTTATCATCGATTGATTTATAAGAAACAATCACATTGTAGGTATTAGTACAATGTATTTATAATTTTTTCCTAAATTAGGAAATCGTTAGAATTAACTAGTTTAGTGAATTAGAATGATTAACTATATTACTTGCTTCTAGTAAAAAAATGATTAATACATGCTTACAAAAAAAAGATATTCGTTAAAAGACATTGTGCTATGGACCCGATGGGAAACCTTACTCTTCTTTATTATAGCTCTCATCCCTACCGCCTTATTTGAAATTATTGGTTTAAAATGGCTTCAACTTCCTTGGACACCCATTGCTGTAATTGGTACAGCCGTTGCCTTTGTCATTGGATTTCAAAACAATGCAGCGTATGGTCGGATATGGGAAGCGCGAAAAATTTGGGGAGGCATTGTAAACACGTCTAGATCTTGGGGAATGAAAGTGAAGGATATGGTGACCAACGAATATGCAAAAAATCAGGTTAAAGACGAAGAGCTCCAGCGGCATATACAAATGTTAACCTATCGTCATATCGGCTGGATTACGGCATTATGTCATGCGATGCGACAACAAAAACCATGGGAAGTTTATGAGAACCACTTAACCAATAAAGAATGGCATAGCAAAATGTTCATTCCTGAAAAACAAAGTACCTTAAAAGAAGATTTAGAACCGTATTTACACGAGCAAGAACTAGCATTTGTGCTTTCAAAGTCGAACAAGGCTACGGCAATCTTAAATTTGCAATCAAACCATTTACGTCAATTAAAAGAACAGGGGTTTGTATGGGAATTTTCTTTTTTAGAGTTGGAAAATCTCTTGGAAGAATCGTTCACCCTTCAAGGACAATCTGAACGAATTAAAAACTTTCCATACCCAAGACAATATGCAACGTTGAGTCATTTATTTGTTTGGACATTTATACTGTTACTTCCATTCGCGGTAATCCCAGAATTTGCAAAAATTGGAATGCAGTTAACCGAAAATTTTCCCTTAATTGGCAACTATTTTATATGGCTTGCAATTCCTTTTATTATGATTATTGCGTGGATTTTTCACACGATGGAACGCATTGGTAGAGCCGGTGAAAATCCGTTTGAAGGTTCGCCAAATGATGTGCCAATCTCTACGATATCTAGAGGAATTGAAATTGACTTGCGAGAAATGCTCAACGAAAATAAAAATGATATACCCGAACAATTTCCTGAAAAAGGACATATCCAAATGTAACTTTCACCAAACATAAACATCATGGACTTAAATCAAATCTTTGAAAACAACAAACAGTGGATTTCAGAAAAACTCAAAATCGATTCCGATTATTTTTCCAAACTATCTAAAGGCCAAAGCCCCGAAATTTTATATATCGGCTGTTCAGATAGTAGAGTTACGGCAGAGGAGCTAATGGGTATCAATCCTGGAGAGGCTTTTGTCCATAGAAATATTGCCAATATGGTTCCCAACACTGATTTAAACTCAATGTCTGTCATAAACTATGCGGTTTATCACCTAAAAGTCAATCATGTTGTTGTTTGTGGTCACTATGGATGCGGAGGCGTAAAAGCAGCCATGCAATCTAAAGATTTAGGAATTTTAAACCCTTGGCTTCGAGAAATTCGCGATGTATACCGCACGCATAAAAAAGAACTGCACGCAATAAGTGATGAAAAATTAAAATATGCAAAGTTAGTAGAGTTGAATGTAGAAGAACAATGTATCAATATCATTAAAACTGCCGCTGTACAAAAAGCCTATAAAGAGCGTCAGTTACAAGTTCACGGATGGGTTTTTGACATAGAAACAGGAAGATTAATCGATTTGAACATCAACTTTCCGAGTATTATGGAGGATATTATGGAAATCTATAAGCTAGATTAAATTTAGCCTTCCATTAGCAAAACAAAATATTCATACCTTTAACAACAGATTAAAACATAACATTATGAGGGGAAGAGGCGGATTAAAAATACGATTGTTAATAGGAGCGGGTATCATTTTATTTTCATTATTCAAATATTATTCGAATAGAGATACCAATCCGTATACAGGTAAAAAGCAAAGTATTGGCCTCACAACTGAAGAAGAAATTGCCATTGGTTTGCAAAGTGCTCCACAAATGGCAGAACAGCATGGAGGTTTGTACCCGAATCAAAAGGCACAAGACTTAGTAGATAAAATAGGAGCTGATTTGGTAAATAATAGTGTTGCAAGAGAGACACCATATCGCTATGAATTTCACTTATTGAGAGATGCTGAAACCATCAATGCTTTTGCATTACCCGGAGGGCAAATATTTATTACCTATGCCCTATTTTCTAAGTTGGAAAATGAAGATCAACTCGCAGGAGTTTTGGGGCACGAAATTGGTCATGTTGTGGGTAGGCATTCTGCCGAGCGCATTGCAAACCAAGGATTAACCCAAGGCATTATTTCTGGAGTTTTAGTGGGCGGAGGTGATTCCACTGGTCAAATGGCGGCCATGATAGGCAATGTGGTGAATATGAAATACGGACGCGAAGATGAACTTGAAAGTGATGAATTAGGAGTTCGATTTATGATTGATGCAGGCTACCAACCCGAAGAAATGATGGGTGTAATGGAAATTTTAAAAGCGGCTGCTGGCCCCAATAGAACGCCAGAAATGCAAAGTACACACCCCGACCCTGAAAATAGGATAGAAAAAATTAAAGAAGCCATTCAAAAGTACCGCAATCAGTAAAATACACCTAGAGTATGTAACATTTTTACTTTTTTAACTACTTATAATTGAGTGGCAATGATTCAAGGCCACTCTATACATTCATCAAAATCAATTTCTTATGAGTTTTGGAGGTTCTGTTTCGGCGATGTTAAGTACTTTAAAGAACAATAAACGTTCTAGAGTCAGTACGTTTGAAAAACTAAAAGGTTATGAAGATGTAAAGTATAAAAAAGGTCGCATTGAAAAAAAAGCCACGCCACAACAACTCAAAGAAATTAGAGACCGACTTCAAAAAAGAAATAAACGAAATACTACAATTATCGTTATTTCCTGTGCATCTGTTATCATCATTCTATTTATTCTCTTTAACTTTGTACGTTTTTAAAAACGAAGTGAAATTATGATGAATCCTTGGCATGATGTAAGTGTTGGTGCAAATGTTCCAGAAATTGTAACTGGTATTATTGAAATTCCTAAAAACACCCGAGCAAAATACGAATTAGATAAAGAAAGTGGAATGTTAAAACTAGATAGAGTACTGTACTCTTCTATGTATTATCCTGCTAATTATGGCTTTATTCCACAAACCTATTGTGATGATAATGATCCGTTAGACATTGTTGTGCTTTCTCAAATTGCAATTGAGCCTATGTGTTTGGTCGATGCTAGAGTTATTGGCGTTATGCGTATGCTCGACGGTGGTGAAATGGATGATAAAATTATCGCTGTGGCGGAAAACGATATGAGTGTAAACCATATTGATTGTATCGATGAACTTCCACGACACTTTTTTAGAGAGCTTAAAAATTTCTTTGAAGATTATAAAAAATTGGAAAAGAAAAGTGTTGTCGTTGAAGATTTTCAAAACAAAGAAATTGCGCTGGAAATAGTTCGTCAAAGTATTATTGATTACAATACTAAATTTAAAAAATAAAAAGACATTACTTGAATTTACGTTTGCCATTTAGAGCCTGTTGAAGCATATAAAAACCACCAATATGTCAGAACTTGCAACAAGCTCCGTATGACATAAACGTATTTTCAGTTCAGCCTTTCAATTAACTTGACTCTTTCGAATTAATAGCCTCTGAAATTATCTTGTACGTGTCGTGTGCCTTAGACATTTCAGCATAGTCTAATGCCGTATAACCTCTATTAGATTTTAATTTTAAATCAGCGCCTTTTGAAATTAATAAGTTAACGATTTCTACTCGGTTGTATCGTGCAGCATACATTAAAGGAGTCATTCCTATTGATTTTTCATTGATATCAGCGCCAGCAATAATCATGCTTTTTACAGCATCAAGATCTCCTTTGGTAATTAATTTACAAAAAGTGCTCGGCTCAAAATTTGTCGCCATTTCATAATTGTAATTTGTAGTACTTTTGCTATCGTTTCCCGTTAAGGCCGATGCGCTTATCGCAAATGTTGCGATCAATGCCAGGGATAAAATTAATTTTTTCATGATGTTACTTTTTAAAGATTATATACTATAAAGACCCTCTTTATACAATCATGTTACCCTATTTAACATTGATTAACTCAATTTTAACCCTAATTACTAAAATGTTAAAGGTGTGCTAAAAAGTGTTAATTCTTAAAACTTTGTGAGTTTTAAAAGATTGATGTAATACTTTAGTATTTTTGTGGCTATTAGTAATGAATTGAATTCAAAATGAACAAAAAAGTTATCTTAATAATACTTGACGGATGGGGCATCTCAGAAAATTCAAAAGTTTCTGCAATCGCACAAGCCCATACTCCTTTTATCGATTCGTTATACCACAAGTATCCCAACGCTACTTTAAGAACTGACGGTTTGCACGTAGGTTTGCCTGAAGGCCAAATGGGAAATAGTGAAGTTGGACACATGAATTTAGGAGCTGGAAGAATTGTATATCAAGATCTTGCAAAAATAAATTTAGCGGTAGAAAAAGAAGAATTGGCCAACGAAAAAGTATTGCAAGATGCTTTTAGTTATGCTAAACAACATCATAAAAATATTCATTTTGTAGGTTTAGTCAGTGATGGCGGCGTACATTCACATATAAATCATTTGAAGGGCTTAGTAAAAGCTGCAGACAAAAGTGGCGTATCAAGTTATGTACATGCTTTTACAGATGGTAGAGATGTTGACCCACAATCAGGGATTGAATTTATTCCAGAATTGCAAGATTTTCTTTTAGATCACAACAGTCAGGTAGCCTCCGTTATTGGTCGTTATTACGCCATGGATAGAGATAAGCGCTGGGAACGTGTAAAATTAGCCTATGATTTGTTGGTTAACGGCATCGGTGCAAAAGCAACCAATGTTAAAAGAGCGATTCAAGACAGTTATGATGAAGAGCTAACGGATGAGTTTATCAAACCTATTGTTATGGTTGATGCTGACAATAAACCTGTTGCTACCATTAAAAATGACGATGTAGTTATCTTCTTTAATTTTAGAACAGATCGAGGTAGACAGTTAACACACGTATTATCACAAGAAGATTTGCATGAATACAACATGCACAAACTTAATTTGTACTTTGTCACGATGACAAAATACGATGATACGTTTAAAAACATACACGTGGTTTACCCTAAAGAAGATTTAACAGAAACGCTTGGGGAAGTCTTAGAAAAACACAACAAAAAGCAAATTAGAATTGCCGAAACTGAGAAATATCCACATGTCACTTTTTTCTTTTCAGGAGGAAGAGAAGCTGAATTTATTGGTGAAAAGCGTATTATGTGTCCATCTCCAAAAGTGGCCACTTATGATTTACAACCAGAAATGAGCGCCAATGCCATTACGGAAGCAATCATACCAGAACTAAAAAAACAGGAGGCTGATTTCATCTGTTTAAACTTTGCCAATACTGACATGGTTGGGCATACGGGCGTTTTTAAGGCCGCAATAAAAGCCGCTGAAACTGTTGACGCTTGCACCCAAAAAATTGTGACTACAGCCCTCGAAAATGGATACACAAGCATTGTCATTGCTGATCATGGCAACAGTGAGACTATGGTTAATGAAGATGGCTCTCCAAATACTGCACATACTACGAACCCGGTTCCTATCATATTGGTTGATAACGAATTAAAAACAATTAATAGCGGTGTTTTGGCAAACATTGCCCCGACTATTTTAGATCTTTTAGGAGTTGAAAAACCAGCTATTATGACCGAAAAATCATTATTATAATATGAAAAAATTCACACTTGTTCTACTCATTTTTGCTTGTCACCTAACTGGATATAGTCAGAAACTCGAAACGATTACGCAAAATCGCGCCGATTTTTTGGGGATTAAAGTGAAAAGTGATTTTCTGAAAGAGCCCTATGCCAAATGGTTTGTTCCAACCTACAGCAATTATGAAGTAGACAACAAAACCATAGATAAACTAAAAAAACATACGCAGGGAATCACTATAAAAGTTTTTATGGGCGGATGGTGCCATGATAGCAAACGTGAAATTCCGCATTTGTATAAAATTTTAGAAGCTATTGACTTTGATGAAAACAACCTGGAAGTGATTGCTGTAGACAGAGCAAAAAGAACACCCAATAACCTACAAGAAGGATATACAATTAAACGAACCCCTACACTTATCTTTTTTAAAAATAATATTGAAATCGGTAGGTTTGTAGAGCATCCAGTAAATACACTAGAAAAAGACCTGTTCAAAATTATGAGTGGTAAGGCGTATAAACATGCCTACGACAAGAGCTAATCCAACTTCAATTTTTCAGATACTAGGTGTCATTATTTTAGTTGGCTGTTTATTATAGAATTAGGGTATAATACCCTAAATTTGCAAAAAAATTAAAATAGTAAAAATGCTGCCAAAAAATCATTTAATTATTGCCGTTGACTTTGACGGAACTATAGTAGAGGATGCATATCCAGAAATTGGTAGTACAAAATTATTTGCATTTGAAACCTTAAAAGAATTAAAAAAAGATGGGCATCGTCTCATTCTCTGGACCTATAGAAATGGAGCCAGATTGCAAGAAGCAGTAGATTTTTGCCAAAAAAACGGCATTGAATTTTATGCCGTAAATAAAAACTACCCAGAAGAAATTTACGAAGGTAAAGTAAGCAGAAAAATTAATGCCGATATTTTTATTGATGATCGAAACATTGGCGGCATGATGGGTTGGGGAGAAATCTACAAAAAGATAAAGAACAATCCGCTTGCGGATATCTCAAAAAAGAAAAAGAAAAAAAGTTTTTGGCGTTTTTAAAATAGAGCAATGATTAAAATTAAAACTAGAGAAGAAATTGAACTAATGCGCGAAAGTGCACTTATAGTTTCTAAAACCTTAGGCATATTAGCTGCAGAAGTAAAACCTGGAGTCACCACATTGCAATTAGATAAACTTGCAGAAGAATTTATCCGTGATCAAGGAGCTGAACCTGGGTTTTTAGGATTATACGACTTTCCAAATACCTTGTGTATGAGCCCGAACTCGCAAGTAGTTCATGGCATCCCAAATAGCAAACCTTTAGAGAACGGCGATATTATTTCTATTGATTGTGGTGCTTTTAAAAATGGTTTCTACGGTGATCATGCATACACTTTTCAAGTAGGTGAGGTTACAGACGAAGTAAAAAAACTACTAGAGGTTACCATACAAAGTTTGTATGAAGGTATCCGCGAATTTAAAGCTGGAAATCGTGTTGGCGATGTTGGTTTTGCTATTCAAAATTATTGCGAAGCCCACGGATATGGTGTTGTTAGAGAACTTGTAGGTCATGGTTTAGGGAGAAAAATGCACGAGGATCCTGAAATGCCAAATTACGGTAAACGCGGTAGAGGTAAACAGTTTAAGGAAGGTATGGTTGTTGCTATTGAGCCTATGATTAATTTAGGAACACATAAGACCAAGCATTTAAGTGATGGTTGGACTATTTTAACTGCCGACGGCAAACCGTCTGTTCATTTTGAGCATGATGTTGCCATAGTCAATGGCAAGCCAGAATTGCTTTCTACTTTTAAATACGTCAATGAGGTACTAGGTATTGATAGTAAGGTAGAAGATGAGTTTAGGCAAAAGTCTCTGATTTCGTAAACCATGAAAAACCGGTACTTCCGCATTACATTTATTATTAGTGTTTTACTAATTCTAGTTGGGTTATTATTAAATATTTTACATTATAAAATTGGATTTATTAATGGTTATGGGTTAATAATACTTGGATTAGTAATGAACATAAATGCTTTTTTCTTTATCAGAAGTGATTCTAAAGGAAATAAACAATAATGTTTATTAAAATTTTATGAAAATCTTCAAATACATACTCAATACCATACCACGCCCTTTTTTAATAAAAATGAGCTATTGGGTGCGCCCTTTATTTGCCTTTTATTTAAAAGGTTCTACATACACAGACCCCATTGACGGAAAAAGTTTTCGTAAATTTTTGCCTTATGGTTATGGTACACAACGACCAAATGCATTATCACCAAGTACGCTTTCACTAGAACGACATCGGCTACTTTGGTTGTATTTACAAAATGATACCGATTTTTTTGACGCTTCAAAACCAAAAAAGGTATTGCATATGGCACCTGAACAATGTTTTTTAAAACGTTTTAAAAAACTAAAACACATCGATTTAGTAACTGCCGACCTCTACTCTCCTATTGTAGACGTGAAAGCCGATATTTGTGATTTGCCATTTGAAGATGGTAGTTTTGACCTTGTTTTTTGCAACCATGTTTTAGAACATATCGAAGATGATAAAAAGGCTATGGAAGAGCTTTATAGAGTCTTAAAAAAAGGTGGTGTGGGTATCTTTCAAATTCCACAAGATTATTCAAGAGAGACGACTTATGAAGATTTTAGCATCACGTCGCCTGAAGAGCGCGCGAAACATTTCGGACAATACGATCATGTACGTGTGTATGGCGGTGATTATTTTGACCGATTGCGAAATGTTGGGTTTAGAGTGGAGGAAATGAACTATAGCCAGAAATTAACAGCGCTCGAAATTGATCGCTACCGTTTAATGAAAAATGAAATTTTACCTGTTTGCTTTAAGTAAATTAGTTCAATTCCTTAATCGCATCAGCTGAAATCCATCCAATTTTACCATCAGCTATTTTGATTTTTCTCCAATTGTCTAAACTCTCTAACAACTGAACTTTGGTGCCTTCATGAAGTTCAAAACTGATATCGCTTGAATTTGTTGGTGCACTTTTTACATCACTTTGCTGTGCAAAGACGATCGCTGTTTTATAGCTCTTCGTAAAATTGTAATTATTATAAGCAAACAACAATGATAAGATTACCAAAATAGCGCTAATTATACTTGAAATAAAGTAGAAACGCTTATTGCCTGTTCCATATGAAAAGTGATACAATAAAAACAACAGGGCAAACAATAAACTGCAAGATACAGCAATCCAGGCCCAGGTATTATAATTGAATTTTTGGATTATATTTTTAGAAAATTTTTGCCCTAGTGTTCTCGGTAATGCCTCTATGTTATCAATGGCCATCCGTTTTGCAAAACTTAAATTATAAGCCGCATCTCCGTTGTTCGGGTTTAAAAGTAGCGTCTTTTCATAATAATAAATTGAAGGGGCTACTTTATTCATTTTGTAATAGGTATTTGCCAAATTATAATACAATGCCTCAGACTGCATATTATTTGCCTCTATTTCTTTGTACAACGCAAGTGCCTCATCGTATTTCTCAAATTGATATAGTTTATTCGCTTTTACAAATAAACTATCTGCTGATTGTGCCAAAAGACCACCAGTAATCAAAAACAATGTTATACATACTATTTTTCTCATCGTTATTTCCATATTAATGGAAGCTTATTTTTGTAGCTTTTCGTCTTTACACACACTAAAGCTGTTTATCAATTTTTGTGATTATTTCTTTGGCATTATCATATTCTTGCTGCATCATTACATTTGTTGTAGGAGTATAGCGTGCATAATCACAATCATCTAGCACTTTAATAAAGGCCTCAATAGTTGATTTTTCAACCGCTTTTTCGGCTAGAATCGCCGCTATTTTATCCTTACTTATATCAGAAGTTTCCACTTGTAGTTTCGCTTTTAAATAATTGTGCAATGCTTTTTCTAGAGCGATATAAAACGCTTCCTTATGGCCCAGTTGTTTTTTCGCTTCTGACAAATATTTTCGCGCCAAGCGGTCTGCTTTTCTACGTTTGTTACCAATAACGTCACTATCTCTTTCGTGTTTTTTCTTACCGATAAAAATTCCGATAGGAATAGAAAACAGTGGTAAAATTAACAAGGCATAAAAAAGTTTAGAACTTAAAAAGTCTTTCTTTTCAGCGACTGATGTAAATCGTGCTGTATTGCTAATATATCTAATATTGTTTCCAGTACTTATAACGTCTCTTTTAACCACACTAGAGTTATCATCTGTAACGGGTAATTTCCCTTGTGGTGCATTAATAAATATCGGGTCTGATGTTATTGTTTTATACCTTTTATCTTTTAAACTAAAGAATGAAAATGTAACAGGTGGAATTTTGTACTTACCTCTAAACTGAGGTACCACGGTATATTGATCGTATACTTTTCCACTCAAGCCATTCAAATTGGTTATAATATTTTCTTTGTGCTCAGGCTCATAACGCTCTAAGCCATTAGGGGTCTCTATTTTTGGTAATTCCACTAATTTTAAATTTCCTTTCCCAGCTACTTCTACCTTGATCTGTGCCGATTCATTGGTGTTTAATTGGGTCTTGCTAGTCGTTACATTAAAATCAAAATCACCAACAGCTCCCGTAAAATTAACGGGCTTATTGGCCATTGGAAGTGCCTTAACGTCAACGGTGCGTTTACCTGTAGTCACCGTAAACTCTGTGTTTCTGGTAATCATATTACCAAATAAATCTCTTCTTCCAACAGGCACCCCTGCAAATATTTGCAGCTCCATGGGCTCAATCGTTAATTTACCTGATTTTTGCGGTATCAATACTGTTTTTCTAATAATTACATACCGATGTGGTTTCCCTTGAAATTCTCCTTCTTTGGGTTGCCACGTTTTCACATCAACATTCTGGTTCCAAAAACCATTAAAAGAAGGTGACTCTACCTCTCGTGTATCTCGTACTGCAACGTTATTTACATCAACATATAATTTATAAATCACCGAAATACTCTCGCCCACGAACGGACTTGTATTCGAAATTTCAGCTATTAAGTGTACATTTTGGGTAGCAATATAATTCGGGTCGTTTGGGTTTTTGGGGATTTCCACAGCACCGGTAACCGTAATTTTTACGGTATTCGATTTGATTTTTTTCCCGTCGTAATTGATGGTTGCTTCCGGGATAACAAAAGACCCTTGTTTTAGTGGTTGTATGGTATAGGTATACGATTGTTCAAAAGACATCTTTCCATTAATACTAGAAAAATTACTAGATGACATCGGGCCTGAGACCACTTTAAAGTTTTCAAAATTCGGTGGGGCAAAATCGTCGCCTCCTTGTTTATTGATCGAAAAAGTAATGCGCAAACGCTCATTTATACCCAACCTATTTTTACTTACAGCAGTTTTGAAAGCCACGTCTTGCGCCATGACACTGTGAGAAAATAAAATGAGTAGTAGTATTTGTATGCTTTTAGACATTCTTGTGTTACTTTTTTGCGGAATTGTTCCTTAAAATCATACGCCTTTGCTTACCGAAGGGTTGATGCCGAACTTACCAATCTTTTTCTTGTTTTACTTTTCTTCCTCTTGCTTTTTTGGCGTTTACCTTTTTCTGCGTTTTATTCTCCTCATTATTCATGGCCTCAAGCAATTGTTTTATTTGCTGTTCTGAGAGTTTATTCTGTTGCGGCTGTTTTTGCGGTTGCTTCTTATCATTTTCACCTTGCTGCTCTTTATTTTGGTCTTTCTTATCGTCTCCTTTTTTGTCTTTATCCTTGTCGCCTTCGTTACTCTCTTGTTTATCTTTATCCTGATCCTTCTTATCTTTATTTTTATCCTTCTCTTTATCGTCCTTATTATTTTTGTCTTTGTTATTTTTATCGTCTTTTTTGTTGTCTGCTTCCTTTTTACGAAGCTTTTGTGCCAATGCTAAATTGTAGCGCGTCTCATCATCTTTAGAGTTATTACGCAGCGAATTCTTATAGGCCTCAATGGCTTTATCATATTGCTTTTCTTTCATCATAGTATTCCCTATATTATGATAATTCTCAGCCTTTGTAACTTTATTTTCACTTGTTTTTGCAACCATTTCATACATCGGTAATGCTTCCTTAAACCTGTTTTGTTGATAAATTGCATTCCCCAAATTGTAATTGGCCTTCTCATAATTAGGATTTAACTCTAAGGCTTTTTTATACTGCACCTCTGCATCTACAAAATTATTTTGCTTATAGAAGTCATTTCCATCCCGAATCACTTGCTTTTCAGGTTGACCAGTTTCTTTTTTAACTGCTGCTTTTTGAGCAAAACTAACTGTGGAGATTATTACGAATACTAAAAATAACTGCTTCATTTTATTTCTTCTTTTTTCTCGTTAAACAAATTTAATTGCTGGATCCATTTTGTTTTTTTACTAAGCATAAATGTGTCAAAAAATAAAAATAACAAACCTAGACCTATAAACCACTGAAATTGATCTTTAAAATCAGAAAATTGTTTTGTTTCAAATTCCTTTTTATCTGCGGCTAATAATAATTCATCGATATACTCAACGGTTTTCGCTGTGTTATTACCTGATAAATATTCGCCTTTACCATCCTTTGCAATAGTACTTAATGTTTTATCATTGAGTTGTGTGATTACAACTTCTCCTTCTCTATCTTTTTTATATCCAAGTAAGGTGCCATCACGTTTAATGGGTATCGGGCCTCCTTTTGAGGTACCTACCCCTATTGTATAGATTCTAATCCCCTCTTTTGTTGCTTCATCTGCAACATAACTCACATTTTCATCGTGATCTTCACCATCTGAGATTAGAAACAAATAACGATTGGTTTGTTCTTCATCATCAAAATAGGTCTTCGCCAATTTTAAGGCTTCATTAATCGCTGTCCCTTGTGAAGAGACCATATCGGGTTCGGCATTTTGCAAAAACATTTTTGCTGCAGCATGATCTGTGGTAATTGGCAATAAAGGATATGCATTTCCTGCATAAATAATAATTCCCACTCGATCACTCCCTAACTTATCTATAATTTTGGAGATTAGTTGTTTTGATTTTTCTAAACGATTAGGCGCGATATCTTCAGCCAACATACTTTTCGAAACATCTAAGGCAAAAACCACATCCACACCCTGACGGGTTATGGTTTTTAATTTGGTCCCCATTTTTGGATTGACCAATGCAATAATTAGAAATGATAACCCAATTGCAATTGACACTACTTTTAGAACCGACTTAAACGGTGAAATTTCCGGACTTAATCGAGCTAACAACTCAGAATCAGCAAACGATTTTTGCTTGCTCCTTTTCCATAAAGCAACTAAAAAAAAGGCAACTAAAAGCACCGCAACAACTGCGAAATAAATAAAATATTTTTGTTCTTCTAATTGATACATTTTACGATGTTCGTTTGTTTAACTTTTTCATTATACAACTCGCTTAGCTTCGTTGTTCTATTATTACATGTTCTTAATGACCTCCAATGAGTCATCTTCACTGACAAACCGATTATATAAAACTTCTAAATACAGTAAATTTCAATGTCATTTCTATTAAAATTAAAAAACCTGCAAGTAAAACCAATGGTCTGTATCGCTCTTGATAATTATAATATTTAAATTCTTCTACTTCCGTTTTTTCTAGCTTATTAATTTCATCATAAATGGAAGCTAACTTTTCATTATCGGTGGCTCTAAAATAACGCCCATCAGTTTGTTGCGCTATAAATTCCAATAATTTTTCATCTATTTCAACTGGTGCATTTCTAAATAATAAATTTCCACTCCCATCTTTAGCATATGGAAATAGCGCCGTTCCATTTGTCCCTAATCCTATTGTATACACTTTAATCTCCAATTCTTTTGCTAGCTCTGTTGCTGTTTTTGGGTCCACAAAACCAGAATTATTCACACCATCGGTCAACAAAATAATTACCTTACTTTTGGCTTTGCTTTCCTTTAAACGGTTTACGGCTGAACCCAAGCCCATTCCGATAGCCGTACCGCCTTCCAAATCTCCCCAACGCAGCTGACGAATGGTATTTATAACAATTCGCTTATCGCTTGTAATTGGTGTTTGAGTAAAACTCTCACCAGCGTACACCACAATACCTATTCTATCATTAGGCCGCTTATTTACAAAATTTGTAGCAACGTCTTTCAGCGCTTCTAAACGATTTGGTTTTAAATCTTTGGCCAACATACTCGCCGATACGTCGATAGCCATCACAATATCAATACCCCTAGTTGTTTTCGTTCTTTTACTCACCTCAACATTTCTCGGCCTTGCCAAAGCAATTATCAATGCGGTAAATGCCAACAATCTAAGTATATAAAGCAAGGGTTTTAACTTTGCAATCATCGATTGCTCTGCAAAACCTTTTGTGCTTGCCATTTTTAATGTGGCCGCTTCTTTCTTTCGGATTAAGAAATACCAAATTGCCACTAATGGAATTAACAGCAATAACCATAAAAAACCCGGATTGTAAAATTCAAAATTACTCCACATGTTGCGCATCGGTTTTTACTGAGTGTTGTTGCACAGCATTGTTAATATTTCCAACTGATTTCGCCGTACTCGAAATTCCATAAACAATCAAAAATCCTATCAAAAGCAGCCCCAAAATGATGAGAATTTTTGCGATACTAGACGGCATGGTATAACTTGGCTTTTGAACCAAAACCACTTTTCTAATACTTTCAATTTCAGGCATCGCATTGATATTTGCCGCAGGTTTTAATGTATTAATGATTACTTCAGCATCTTGTCTATCGGCTTCAATCTCATTTGCCAAGGGTGCAGATTTTGCAAATTTTACCAAATCAGCTTCTTGCAATAATTCTTTTAATTTTTTTAGTGTATCATCCGAAGTCTCAATAGACGCTACTTCCTTAAAATCATTCAAAGTTTCAACCAGTTCATCCGTTGTAGACTCTAATGCCGGTATTCTAATCTCTCTTTCAATGTAGGTACGAACAATACCTGTTAATTCAACATAGTATTCTTTTATCTTATTATTCTGCCATAATTGCTTTTCGTCTAGCTCTGTTAAGCGTTTTAGAGCCAATTGATAAGGTGGAATTCTCGCCTCAATTTCTTCTTCTGTTGGTTTTTTACGTAAAATAAAATAAGCTACTAGCCCTACTAACATAAAAACCAGTAAAAGCCACCATAAGTACTTTTTATAATCGGCTAAGGTATACGGTTCATTCTGAATAGCTTTGATGGTATACATTTGTTGCTTTGTTGTATCAACCGCAACGGTGGCCACATCTATTCGTAAAGAATCTGTTAAATACTCTTGACTCCATATTAACACACGCTGTCTTGGAATGACATAACTACCACTATCAAAACTCGTCAAGGCGTATTTCTTTATGAGTCTATTCTTTAAGGTGTCTACATTAAAAGACTCAACAATCTCAACCCCTCCTAAACTATCTAATTCTAATTCTGGGAATATGACTCCATTCGCAGCATTGTCAACTACGATTTGGTAATTTATTTTTTCACCAATTCGAATCTTAGTGGTATCCACTTTAGTTGAGACTTTCGCATCATTTTGTGCATAACCAGCCACACCGATTAAAAGGATAATATGTAAAATATATTTTCTCATTTTAAACTTCAACAACATATTTTTATTTAAGCTCCCTTCTGTTTAAAATATCCGAGTAGTTTTTTAACATAGCTTTCATCTATTCTTGTGCTGATTGTTCCTGAACCACTTCTTTTAAAAGTATTCTCAAAATAATCAACTGTTTTTAAATAATGCGCACTGTAATTAGTCCGTGTTTTTTTTGAATTTGTATTTACTAAAATTGTCTTTCCCGTTTCCGAATCTTGCATGGGTACCATGCCTAATTTGGGGATGTTCTCTTCATACTTATCATAAACACGGATCCCTGTAACGTCGTGTTTTCTACCTACTATCTTCAATGCATTATCATAAGATTCATCCATAAAATCTGATAAAATAAAAACAATTGCTTTCTTTTTCATTACGTTTGAAAGGTAGCGCAGTGCTTGTGTTATATCCGTTTTTTTGCTCTTCGGTTGAAACTCGATCAATTCTCTAATAATTCGCAATACATGTGTTTTTCCTTTTTTGGGTGGTATAAATAATTCTATTCCATCAGAAAAAAGTAAAAGTCCTACTTTATCGTTATTTTGAATGGCTGAAAATGCTAAGGTTGCACTAATTTCAGTAATTGTTTCTCTTTTAAATTGTTGTGTTGTTCCAAATAGTTCTGAACTACTCACATCAACCATCAAAACCATTGTTAGCTCTCGCTCTTCTTCAAACACCTTTACAAAAGGTTCATTATAACGAGCGGTAACATTCCAATCGATACTTCTAATATCATCTCCAAATTGGTATTGGCGCACTTCAGAAAAGGTCATACCACGGCCCTTAAACGAACTGTGATATTCACCAGAAAAAATATGATCAGACAACCGGCGGGTTTTGATCTCAATTTTCCGAACTTTTTTAAGTATTTCTTTAGTATCCAACTTTTTTACGTTTATGATTGACAGTTATAGTTAATTAGTCATACACCAAACTAATTTAGTGCAAACGGCTACAAAATACTGCAAGCAATTTTAAGGTACCTCTACTTGATTGACAATTTTGTTGATAATGTCTTCTGAAGTAATGTTTTCGGCTTCAGCCTCATAGGTTATTCCAACTCTATGTCTTAAAACATCGTGCACAACCGCTCTCACATCTTCAGGAATCACATAGCCTCTGCGTTTGATAAAGGCATAACACTTAGATGCCATAGCTAAATTAATACTCCCTCTTGGCGAAGCACCAAAACTCACTAAAGGTTTGAGGTCTGGTAATCGATATTCCTCTGGATAACGGGTAGCAAAAATAATATCAAGTATATACTTTTCTATTTTTTCATCCATATACACTTCTTTTACAGATTCCCTTGCTTTTAGAATTTCTTCTAAACTCACAACTGCATTTACTTTTTCAAAACCGCCATTTAAATTATTTCGCATAATCAATTGCTCTTCCGCTAACTTCGGATACTTAATGACTGTTTTCAACATAAATCGATCTACCTGTGCTTCTGGCAATGGATAGGTTCCTTCTTGCTCTATTGGATTCTGCGTTGCCATCACTAAAAAAGGCGCATCCAACTTAAACGTAGTATCACCAATTGTAACTTGATGTTCTTGCATGGCTTCTAACAATGCCGACTGCACTTTGGCAGGCGCTCGGTTAATCTCATCAGCCAATACAAAATTTGCAAAAATAGGCCCCTTTTTAATAGAGAAATCATTTACTTTCATATTGTAAATCATCGTACCAATTACATCTGCTGGAAGCAAATCTGGCGTAAATTGAATTCTACTAAATGATCCTTGAACTGCTTTTGACAAGGTGTTAATAGCCAATGTTTTTGCCAATCCAGGAACCCCCTCCAGTAAAATATGTCCATTTCCTAACAAACCGATCAACAAACGTTCTATCATATGCTTTTGACCAACAATAACCTTGTTCATCTCTAAAGTCAACAAATCTACAAAAGCACTATCCTTCTCTATCTTTTCATTAATTGCTCTAATATCTACACTTGTATTTATTCCTTCCATTATTATATATAATTTATTGCAATACTACACTTTTTTTTGGATAGCAAACTTACTGCATAACATAGGGCTTTGCTGTTAAAATTTGGTTAAAAAGCAGACCCTTCAATTATTTTTAACGATTTGTTAATTCGGCTTTTAAACATGAATCACTGTGTTAAGGAAACGTTAATGGAATAGTTAATTATGGTACTAAAAATTGTGATATTTAAAAAAAAGAGCAATCTTTGTTATACTAATAACTAATTAATTTAAATATATGAAACAAACTCTTCTAATTAAGAGCGCGGTTTACTTTGCCTTGTTTTTGCTGCCTTTGGGTATTCTAGCACAGACAATTACCGGTAAAATAACAGACGCCAATGGACAAGCGATTCCTTTTGCAAATGTTCTTGAAAAAGGAACTTCAAACGGAACAACATCAGACATCAATGGAGATTTCTCGTTAAATCTTAGTCAAGTGCCTGCAACCGTAGTGGTATCCTCCTTAGGTTTTACATCCAAGGAACAATTAATTACAGATGCCAGTGTGGCTGTGAACATCTCATTAACTGAAGATGCAGTAGGTCTGGACGAAGTAGTCGTCTCTGGTTTTGCATCTACTGTTAAAAGAAAAAACCTTGCCAATAGTGTAGCAACGGTTACTGCTGATGATTTAACAGGAACGACAGCGCCACAAACACTTGACGGAGCCTTATCTGGTAAATTTACTGGAGCCTTGGTTTCGGCAAACTCTGGTGCACCGGGAGGTGGATTGTCAATTAAATTAAGAGGGGTTACTTCTATTAACGGTAACTCGCAACCATTGTATATTATTGATGGTGTTTATATTGATAATAGTAGTATTTCTTCTGCCGGTTTAAATGCTGTATCTGCCGCTGCTGGTGGTGGTAATGCATCAACTCAAGACAATGCTACCAATAGAATTGCGGATATCAATCCGAATGATATTGAAAATATAGAAATTTTAAAAGGAGCTTCTGCCTCGGCCATTTACGGTTCTAGAGGTGCCGCTGGTGTAATTATCATTACTACCAAAAAAGGTAAAGCTGGTAAAACACAATTAAATTTCTCACAATCTGTAGGTTATAATGAAATTATAAGATTGCAAGGACAACGTAATTGGACTGCTGCATTAGCAGAAAGTGCTTTTGGTGAAGGCGCTTTATTTACAGCTGCTGAGTCTGCAGGTACTTTACGTGATTATGAAAAAGAAGTTTATGGCGAAAAAGGCTTTATTTCGAATACAAATTTAAGCATGTCTGGTGGATCAGAAAAAACACAGTTTTTTGCTGGTTTAACACGTAATCAAGAAGATGGTATTGTAAAAAATACTGGATATGACAAAACTTCTGTTCGATTGAATGTAGATCATAAATTTAACGATAACATCAAATTGTCAATCGTTTCTAATTACATCAATTCTTCTGCAGATAGAGGGTTTTTTAATAATGATAACTCTGGAACAACTTTAGGAGTTGCATTAACAGCAACACGTCCATGGGATTATTTATTACCAGATGAAAATGGAAACTATCCTGATCATCCTAATAATTCTTCAAACCCATTACAGACACGGGATTTAATGACTAATAATGAAGGTACTAAAAGGTTTATTACCGGTGGTACTTTAGATATTAATCTATACAGATCTGATAATTCTGACTTAAAATTCGTTGCTAGAGCTGGTGCAGATCACTACACCCTAAGTTCTACGGTAATTTTTCCAAAAGAATTACAATTCATGCGACCAGATCAAGGTGGTGTTAACGGATTATCGGCAGTTTCGACAACTACCAATACAAACGCTAACTATTCTGCCTTCTTGGTGCATAATTACAGAACAGAAAGTGATATTTCATTCTCAACACAGTTAGGTGTTACGAATGAGCAATTCTCTCAAAACATTATCAGTGTTACTGCATCTGATTTAATTGCATCTGAAACGAATGTTGATCAAGCGGCTAACGTTAGTACGAGTCAAGCAAGATTAGAACAAGAAGATTTTGGTTTCTATGCACAAGAGTCTATTAACTATCAAGATAAGTTAATTGGAACCTTAGGAATTAGAGGTGATAAATCTACCAACAACGGTGATATCAACGAGCTCTTTTATTATCCAAAAGCATCGTTAGCTGCCAACCTTCATAACTTTGATTTTTGGGGTGACAATGAAGCGATCAATAGATTTAAAGTAAGAGGAGCTTATGGTGAAGCTGGAACTTTTGCGGCTTTTGGTTCATTATATACGGTATATGGAAACACCTTAGTTGATGGAAACGTAGGTATTATTGTTCCGCTTACCAGAGGAAATCCTGGAATTACTCCAGAAAGACAAAAAGAATTAGAAGTAGGTTTTGATGCTGGATTTATGAATGACCGTATCTCTTTAGAATTTACGTACTATAAAAAGAATGTTGAAGATTTACTTTTACAAGCAAATACAGAACCTTCAACTGGTTTCGTAAGAGAATGGGTAAATGCTGGTGAACTAGAGAATAAAGGTGTTGAGATTGGCTTAAATATAAAAGCTTTTGACACAGAAGATTTTAATTGGGACTCAAGTATAAGTTGGTATAAAAACCAATCAGAAATGACTAAATTAAACGTTCCTACCTTTAATCTTGGAGGATTTGGAAATAGTTTAGGTCAATTTCAAATTGAAGAAGGTAGAAGTGTTACTCAAATTGTAGGTACTACCGGACCTGGAACCCCAGTAAGTGTTTTAGGTGATGCTGAACCAGATTTCCAAATGTCTTTTAACAATCATTTTAGATACAAAGATTTTACATTGTCATTCTTATGGCATTGGAAAAAAGGTGGTGATAATATTAACTTATCAAAACTACTTTCAGATTTTGGAGGCGTGAGTGCTGATTATGACGACATCACTTTAGATCCTGACGGTATTATTTCTAACGGTGATTATAGAATTAACAATGGTATTTTTGCAGGTAATGCAACTCCTTTTGTTGAAGATGCTTCTTATTTAAGATTAAGAGAAATTGGTTTGTATTATACCATTCCAGTAGAAACTCTTGACAAATGGTTTAACAGCGTCGTATCGAATGTGAAATTAGGTTTCTCAGGAAACAATTTGATCAATATTTTCGATTACAACAGTTTTGACCCTGAAGTTTCAAACTTTGGTGGTAACGGATTGTCAACAGGTGTTGAGGTAACTCCTTTCCCATCTTCTAAAAGGTTTATGTTCCATTTATCAGCACAATTTTAATAATCTAAATAGATAGAAAAATGAAAATTATAAAAAAAATAAAAATATTAATCTTTACCGTCGGTTTCATTACGCTCATGGCGTCATGTACCTTAGATGGTGGTGAAAGTTTAAACGGAGCAAGTACCTCTTCTATATCCGATGATTTATCTAGAGGGGAATTACCACAAGCAATAGCTGGTATTTTTTCAGATATGAGAGTTGGCTTAGCTACTCAAACAGATGTACAAAGTATATTTGGTAGAGAGTATTATTATATTACTGGTTCAGACCCTCGTTATGAAGGTGATGTGGTTACTGGTAATTTAGACAACAATACTTTTTACACAACAACTCCTTGGGCGGCTAGATATGCTGCGATTAAGGATATTAATTTAACTCTTGAAGGATTAGCCAATACTTCGGCAGATTTTTCTACTGCAGAAATTGCGGGTATTCGAGGGGTTTTAAATACGTTAAAAGCTCATGAGCTCTTAATGGTTGCTAATAATCAAGGAGCAAATGGTATACGAATTGATGTTTCTGATCCTGATAATTTAGGTGCATTTGTAAGTTATGATGAGGCTTTAACAGCCATTTTTAACTTATTAAACGACGCGGCTAGTGATTTAGCTACGGCAGGATCTAGTTTACCTTTTGATTTGACTTCAGGTTATGAAGTTTCTTTTTTAGAATTTAACAAAGGATTGACAGCTCGTGTTGAGGCCTACAGAGGAAATTACAGTAATGTATTAACGCTTTTAAACGCTTCATTTATGGATATGGATGGCGATTTAAAAACGGGGGTTTATCATACGTTTTCGTTATCAGGTGCTGATTTAGCGAACCCGCTTTTTAATGCGCTTAATCAAACGGCTATCGTTAGAATTGCACATGCTAGTTTTGTTGACGATGCTTTGGCAAACGACACTAGAGTAAATAAAGTGGTATTGCGAAATAGTCCAACTACAGCCTCAGGCTTGGTTGGTACGCATGATGTTTGGCTTTATCAAACGAATGTTGACAATGTTCCAATTATAAGAAATGAGGAATTGATTTTACTCTATGCTGAAGCAAGTATGATTTCAAATCCTGGAGATGCCGTAGACGCAATTGATGTGATTAGAGAAGCTGCTGGCTTAGGTGATTATACAGGTGCTACTACCCCCGCTGCCTTAGAGAATGAAATCCTTTTTCAAAGAAGATATTCTTTATTTGGGGAAAGTCATCGTTGGATAGATATGAGAAGATTTGGTAGACTTGCTGAGTTGCCAAATGATAGAGGTACAGATAATGTACCTGCAGCTGTTCCCATTCCAGCAAATGAAAATCAATAGATTTAGAATTCAAAAGCCACGCTATCAGCGTGGCTTTTTTTTAAACTTAATTTGACAAGGATGTTTTTTATAAAAAAAATAGTGTTTTTACTTTTTATCGGGTCGCCTTTTGTTTTTTGCTTTAGTCAAGTAATACAACGAGATGCTGGCCAAGTAGTCAGTGGGTCTAATTTCGGCTTTATGAGCGGTGATCACTTACCCGATTCGTTTTTAAAATCCGGCAACAAAACATATAACTATAATGAAATTCAAGGAACGCCTTATATTGATAACAATCAAGCATTGAGATTCAACAAACCAACGGGAAAAATTTACACGGCAGACAAAGAATTCATCAATACGTTCTTTATGCGTTATAATGCCTATACAGACAATGTTGAAGTATCACATAAAGACGACGGAATTGATTATTATCTCTTAAATAAGCAAGTCAACGCTTGGTACCTTGCTCTTGGCGAAGCAACCTATAGAGCCTATTCCTATACGCTAGATGATCAAAACGCCATTGGGTTTTTTGTGATTGTTTCAAAAACAGACACTAATTATTGTACGCTACTAAAAAAAGAAACGGTAACCTTTAAAGACGCCGTTGTTGGAGAAAATGCTTTTGTAACCGCAACACCTCCACTGTTTAACCGGCCTAAAACTGAATACTACTTAAAAATAGGAGACCTTGTACAAAAAGTTCCAAAAAAAAGTAAAGATCTTTTCAAGCTATTTTTACTAAAGAGAGAGCTCTTAAAAGAATATTTAAGTGATCATAAATACAAATTGAATAAAGAAGAAGACCTTTTACAGATTGTAAATTATTATAATTCGATTGTCAATCAAGAAAACAACTAATATTAATACTGCTCCATATCACTTGGGAAGTCCCTGCTCTTAACATCTCCAATATACTGTTTAAAAGCACCATTCATTTCAGTGTATAAATCTAAGTAACGTCGTAAAAAACGAGGATTAAATTCATGGGTCATGCCTAACATATCATGAATTACCAATACTTGTCCGTCTACACCGTTACCAGCGCCAATACCAATTACTGGTATTAAAATACTCTCCGCTACAGCTTTCGCCAATTTCGCCGGCACCTTTTCTAATACAATGGCAAAACAACCCAATTCTTCTAACAACTTAGCATCTTGCATCAATTTTTCTGCTTCCTCCTCTTCTTTAGCACGTACCGTATAGGTTCCGAATTTATAAATTGATTGTGGTGTTAAACCCAAATGTCCCATTACAGGTATTCCCGCATTTAAAATTCTCTTGATGGACTCCTTAACCTCTTTACCCCCTTCTAATTTAACGGCATGCCCCCCTGACTCTTTCATAATTCGTATGGCAGACCGCAACGCCTCTTTCGGATCTGATTGATAACTTCCAAAAGGCAAATCAACCACCACCAAACATCGTTCTATTGCTCTTACCACCGAAGAAGCATGATAGATCATCTGGTCTAAAGTTATGGGTAAAGTGGTTTCATGACCCGCCATTACATTAGACGCTGAATCACCCACCAAAATAACATCAATGCCAGCATCATCCACTATTTTTGCCATACTGTAATCATAGGCCGTAAGCATTGCTATTTTTTCACCGTTGCGTTTCATTTCTACCAACGACTTTACCGTGATTCTCTTATATTCTTTTTTTGCTGTAGACATTCTTTCTATGTTTTTAATTAACCTTTCTTTACTGCTTCCCACTCTTTTTCTAAGATGGATGGAAATATAAAAGGTGCTAAATTTTTTACTGGTGAGTACAAAACAGAATTTTGTATTTGTGATTCCTTTACAAAAGGTAGGGTTCTATTCAACTTGTCAAAAACGATTAAAACTACACTTAATATCAACGCTACTTTTATACAGCCAAATATAGCTCCAAAAAGTTTGTTTACAATTCCTAGTGCAGCTGCATCTGCAATTTTAGTCAGTAGCTTTCCCGCCGAGGAAATCAATACAACAATAATTACAAAAGTACTTGCAAAGGCAGCAATTCGAATATATTTCTCTGACCACGACACGCTATCTTTTAAAAAATCGGCCACAAAATATGAAAAATGGATTGCTCCATATAAACCTAATGCCAAGCCTACCAATGAGGCTATTTCAACAAATAGACCCTTCATAAGACCTCGTATTAATCCAAAAAGCAGTACCGCTGCCAGTACAATATCAACCACGTTCATTTTTAAATTTTTTCAAAGATATTATTTTTAGTTAAGTTACACTTCTTCAACACTAACAACTTCACCTATATAAACTAATAATTTCTTTTTTACTTCAATATTCAATTCACTTATAACTTCGGCGTATTTGTTTAGCTGCGAGTGGTATTTTTTATCTGGTTTTCCGGTCTTATAATCAATGATAGTGGCTTTATTTTGCTCATTCAGCACCAATCTATCTGGAATGATAATTTCTTTCGTAGCGGTGAGTATTTCACGTTCGTTGTAAACCGTGTTATTTTGTTGGAAATAGGATTCTAATTCTGAATGACGTACAACTTCATAGAGTATGCGCTTTATTTCAGCTAAATCTCCTTTTTGAATATAACCCATGTTCACATAGCGTTCAACAGCTTCTTCAACATCATCTTCTGTTTTAATCTTTGATAAGATCTCGTGTATTAAATTCCCAAAAGCAATGGATTCTTGCTTTTCAGGATCCCAAAATAAGGTTGCATTGACGGCCACATTTATGTCGTGGTTTTGCCAAGGAGAACTAATAAACGTTTCTAGTTCATAGCTGGATGTAGCGCTTGATGTTTTGTGCGAAACACGCTGCTTTTGCCCAAATTCATAACTGCTTTGTTGCTCATTAAAAACACCTTTTGCCATTAAAAAATGTACAAAAAATTGAGAATACCACCTTGGCTCATCAGCACTTTTTTTGGTTTCAGAAATGATATATAATTGTTCAATAGCTCGTGTTAAAGTAACGTACAATAAATTAAAACTATCCAATTCTAGTTCATTGCGTTTCTCTTGATACAAGGCCGTGCCTAAGGCACCCGTTTGTTCTAATGTTTTGTTATAATTTATTAGTAAAGACTCAAAATCATTATAGTTTGATTTATCCTCAATAGGATACCAAACCTTGGGATTGATTTCTTTGTAAATATCTAAATCATATGGAAAAATGACCACCGGAAATTCCAAGCCTTTCGACTTGTGAATGGTCATTATTTGAACCGCATTTTTCCCTTCCGGAACAACGATGCTTAATTTCTCTTTTTTATCCTCCCATAAGTCCAGAAATCCTTGAATTCCGTCTGACTTTTTCTGTGTAAACTTCAACACTTCATCTAAAAAAAACTGCAGATAGGCATCAGAAGACTTAGTGAGTTTAAAACCTCTTATAATGGCCTCTACACTCTCATAGAAAGGAAGCTGGATAAATTGGTGGTAGTCAAAATCAACACCATAATCCGTTAGTTTTTTAAAGAAGGCGGCAACTGGTAAATCAATACTATTCTTAAAAAAAAGATGCTTGTCTTCTACTAGCGCTAAATGTTCATATAAAAAATACAACACTTCTAATTTCGCTTCTTTATCAGATTGTTGTTGTATATATATTAGCAGGTCAATAATAAAATTTACTTTGGCCGAATTCTTCAACAATAAAGTTTCAGAGCTGATAATTTCAACACCATTTTCTGTTAAGTAATTAGCGATGGCAACACCTTGTTTGCGTGTTCTTGTAAGTACACACATTTCATTATAGCTAAAGTCAGTTTCTAATTCGCGAATCGTTTCTAGCACCTTTACAGGGAAAACTTCATCTTTTTCAGCAGCACTTAAGCCTTCTTCTATAAATGACAACGATACATAACCTCCTTTTTTGGCGGTGATTTTCTGCTGGTTCTCTCGGTGATACATTTCTGTATAAACGGGCTTGCTAAAATGACCTCCTACAAACTGAAAAAAGTCATTGTTAAAATTAATAATCTCACTATAACTTCTATAATTCGTGTCTAGTAAGTGCTGTTCCTTTTTAATTTTAAACGGATTGCTAATTGCGGAAATGCCGTCTTCACCCGACAACTGTATAAATTGTTCAGGTTCACCACCCCGCCATCTATAAATGGACTGTTTCGCATCGCCTACTAACATGAGACTTGCATTTTCTTGCGATAGCGCATTTTCAATTAACGGAATTAAATTGTGCCATTGTAATTGCGAAGTGTCTTGCATTTCATCTATAAAATAATGCTTTAGTTTTTCACCAATGCGTTCATAGATAAAAGCTGCTGGTTGCTCACGTAAATTTTTACTTATCAATTCGTTGAACTCGGCATTTAAACGAATGTTTTTTTCTTCTTTTAGGGCGTCCAATGTGGTGTTTATCTTACTTAAAACAGCTAAGGGAATCATACTGTTTACCAATAAATTGTTCAATGCATATTCTTGATAGCTCATTTGGGAAGCGTGATACAAATCAAGTAACGGATTGATAATACTATCTATGGCTGTTTTAACTTCTTCTGGCTTTCCCTTAGTATAAAATAAATTATTCTGGATGCTTTTGGCCAGGCCTTTACTAACATCAAAATTAAGTTTGTCTACGTCATTGATTAAAAATTGAAAATGCTTTGGAAATTGTGAATAATAAAAATCTTTATCATCCAGGTCAAAGCTTCTTATAATTTCCACGCCTTCCTTCCCTATTTCAGCAAACCGAATAGCTAACTCTTTTTGTCTTTTATTGAGTTTCTTTTTTAAATCAATAAAGTCGCTCAGCGGCTTCTCCTTGATTTTTTGAACATGTAAGATGTCGTTTTCATTCAATAAAATTTGCGCTATTTCTTTTAAATCATATGAAATATCCCACGACCGATCTTCATTTGCCTTTTGCAGTGAAAAATTGATTAAAACATCGGTGAGTTCTTTATCCGTTCCTATTTTAGAAATCAATACATCAACCGCTTCATTTAACAATGACTTGGTGTCCATTTCAACATCAAAATTCAAGGACAAGCCTAGATCAAAGGCAAAACTCCGAATCAATCGATGCGTAAAGCTATCAATGGTGGTAATATTAAAAGCAGAGTAATTATTTAAAATATGTTGCAATACCTTGACAGAACGCTCATGAATGAGACTGTCTTGCAGCTTCGTTTCTTGCTCAATTTGAAGGAATAAATCGCTTTTATGGTTTAAAATGTCCGCTTGAGCGAAATCGCGTAAACTAGAAATAACACGCTCCTTCATTTCAGCCGCCGCTTTATTGGTAAAAGTTACAGCTAAAATATTTTGATACCGATTCGCATCAGAAGTTTGTAGTAATATTTTCAAATACTCCTTTACCAAAGTAAAGGTTTTCCCACTTCCAGCAGAGGCGTTGTAAACTTTAAATGTCGATGAATTTTGCACGTTCTAATTTTATGCAAAATACAACTTTATTGCTTCTTTTTTAAATCAATTAACCCAATCCTACATCCATGATCATCATAATAATAAATCCACCTATAAAGCCCATAGTGGCGATATCTGTATACTTATCTCGCTGTGTTTCTGGAATCACCTCTTCAACAACCACAAAGATCATCGCTCCTGCAGCAAATGCTAGGGCATAAGGCAATATAGGCTGAAAGGTTAATACGGCCCAAGCTCCTAAAACACCAGCAATTGGCTCAACAATTGCTGATAATTGTCCGTACATAAAACTTTTTCTTCTACTCGCTCCTTGGCGTCTCATTGGCATCGCAACAGCAAAACCTTCTGGAAAATTTTGCAAGCCAATTCCTATTGCCAAGGCTACTGCTCCACCAATTGTAGCGCCATCAAAACCGGCGGCCACACCACCAAACAACACGCCTACTGCGAGCCCTTCTGGAATATTGTGTAAGGTTATGGCCAATACCAACAAGGTGGTTCTGTGCCAAGGGGTTTTAACGCCTTCGGCCTCTTTTGTATTAAAATTAATATGTAAATGGGGTAGTATTTTATCTAAGCCAAATAAAAATAGTGCTCCTAGAAAGAAACCAACAGCTGCCGGAATTACTTTAGAAAACCCTTCTCCTGGACTCATCTCAATCGCCGGATTTAATAAACTCCAAAAACTGGCGGCCACCATAACACCTCCCGTGAAACCCAAGGCTCCATCAAACACCGCTCGGTTCATTCCTTTAAAAAAGAAAACCATAGACGCCCCCAATGCCGTTAATCCCCAGGTAAATAAGGTGGCGTATAAGGCTGCCAAAATGGGATTAATACTTTCTAAATAATGAATTACTTGATCTAACATAATTTTTAATTATTTTCAAATTTTTATTCCGGTATTCTAAAACTAATGCCTGTACTTAAAAACAGATCTTGTACGTTTTGTGTAATCCCTGTACCACCAGAGATATCTAGTTGAATATTATTACTTATTAAATAAGTAAGGCCAGCATTCCACAAATGATTAAAACTACTACCTTCAGGTAAATCTCCATACAACTCAAAATAAGCACCTATTTTATCAGAAATACTGTGACCATACGCCAATGTATAAATATAATTTGCTGTCGTTATATTTCCATCCCAAACCATCCCAATATTATATCCTAAACTCGATTTTTCACTTAGGGTATGTGCCAAGGAAAATCTAAAATCAGTACTTGTACTTTTTGTTTTAAAATCATTGGAAGCAAAAGCAGGAACATTTATATGACCTATAAATGCAATTTCGGGTAACCAACCATTTTCTTCGGTAACTCCAATTTTCACACCTAATAACAACGGTGAAAATCCGCTTAATTTACCATTTAACTCAGTACCATTAAATTCGTGCGTAATCTCTGTAAAATCAAACCCTAGGCGTAGTTCTAAATTATTTAGTAATCCATAGCGCAAAAGGGTTGTGTTAAAAGTTATGGCTTTACTTTTGAGCGAATTGACATCCAATGTTTCATAAAAAGCACCAGTTTCGACCTGTAAAAACCCCATTGGAACTAAATTTGAAGCCTCTGTTTGATCCGGCCTGTCGGTACTTATCGTTCCATAGTATTTCTTTTCAGCACCATCTTGCGCAGTAACTTTTACAGTAATAACCAAAACAATTAATACGATCAACTTAAGTTTCATGCTCACTATTTATTTGCTATTTCCTTTACCAATAAATTTCTCGCTACCTCTTCTGTTATTAAATGCTCATTACTATCAATTTTTACCAACATTGAATTGTCAAAAGGCTCAATGGCCATCACCTTGACAAGGCTGCCAATGGCTATTTCCTTTTTATCTAAGTACCTCAAAAACGCATCAGAACTATCATTGACGCTTAGTAAAACACTTTTTTGATTTTCTTTTAAGGCTGCTAGTTCAACTTTTTTTCTGGCGTGAATTTTTCCGTCCTTATCGGGAATGGGGTCACCATGAGGATCTGTCGTAGGAAACCCTAAAAACTGATCCAACTTATCAACCAAGGCTTCTGACTTAATATGTTCTAATTGTTCAGCGATATCGTGCACCTCATCCCATGAAAAAGATAGTTTATCTACTAAAAAGCATTCCCACAAGCGGTGTTTTCTAACAATAATAGTTGCCTTCAAGGTACCTTCCGCTGTCAACTTAACCCCTTGATATTTTTTATAAACTACCAACTTTTTCTCAGATAGCTTGTGCATCATATCAGTAACCGATGAGGCTTTGGTATTCATTTTTTCAGCAATAGCATTGGTTGCAACTCCCTTTTCCTGAGTCTGTTCTAAATGAAAAATAGCCTTTAAGTAGTTTTCCTCTGTTAAACTTAACATCAACTTTTATTTGTTACAAATATATAATTTTAATTGATATAAATATATTTTTAGACATATCTAAAAATATATTTACCGTATACTAATTTCAAATAGAGCCATTTTAAACAACCACTTTTAGATTTTTGTCCAAAATTTTACTCTTCTAGACAATGAATGATCCTTACACTTTACCCATACACACTTGTTTGTTTGACCACATACTAATTTAATTTAATGTTATATTTGGGTATAAAATTCACTACAATGCTTACCAATCAAAAAGATAAATTCAGAATACCAGCCAATATCACCTATTTAAATGGTGCTTATATGTCACCATCTCTTATAACTGTAGAAGAAATTGGTCACAAGGCCGTATCGCAAAAATGCTTCCCTTATGAAGTGGGCGCCAAAGACTTTTTTACACAATCTGAACAGTTAAGGAAATTATTTGCAGCGTTTATTGAGGTTCCCGATTTCCAAAATACGGCGATTATACCGTCTGTTTCTTATGGAATGGCCAATGCCGCTAACAACGTTAAACTTACGAAAGGGGACGAAATTTTAATTGTTGATGAACAGTTTCCTAGCAATGTTTACGCTTGGCAAAAAGCTGCTGAAAAAAATCACGCACAAATCAAGGTCGTAGCACCACCAACCTCATTTGAAAATAGAGGACGTATTTGGAACGAAAACATCATCAATGCGATTACCGACAAAACTGCCGTAGTGACCTTAGGACCTCAGCATTGGGCCGATGGCACCTTATTTGACTTACCCGCTATCCGCAAAAAAACCAAAGCACACAATGCCTTATTAATAATTGATGGCTCACAAAGTATTGGTGCACTCCCTTTTTCGGTAAAAGAAATTCAGCCAGATGCTGTTATTGCTGTAGGTTACAAATGGATGTTGGGCCCCTACTCATTAGGATTGGCCTACTATTCCGACTATTTTAATGATGGTGAACCCATAGAAAATAACTGGATTAACAGATATAAGAGTGAAGATTTTTCTAAACTGGTCAATTACGAAAGCAGATACCAACCCAAGGCCGGTCGTTATAATATGGGTGAATACAGTAATTTTACTTTAACGCCCATGCTTATCAACAGTCTCGAGCAGCTACAACAATGGAACCCCGCACAAATTCAACAATACTGCCATCAAATCTCTAAAAACGCAATTGAAAAACTCAGAAACCTAGGTTGTTTTATTGAAGAAGACGCTTATAGAGCCAAACATCTCTTCGGTGTGTATCTGCCAAAACATATGGATTTAGATAAGCTAAAAGCATCATTTAAGGCTAATAATGTATACGTCTCTTTTAGAGGTTCCGCCATCCGAGTTTCTTGCAATGTGTACAATACCGAAGGTGATTTTGATAAATTGGTCGCGTGTTTCGAAAATATTTAGCACATTCATTTTTTTTTAAACACATAAACTTATCTTTGCCCAAAATTCAAACAATTGAGTAAACAAACAATTGTTAATTTGTATGAACGAGCGCCCAAGGTTAAACAGCTGGTTCAACAATTACAACACGAAAACCAAAAGCTACAACTACAGCATTTGGCAGGATCTTCATTGTCTTTTGTAATTTCTAGTAGCTTCACTGCTGTTGAAAAACCATACTTATTAATTTTTAGTGATAAAGAAGAAGCTGCCTATTATTTAAACGATTTAGAACAGCTATTAGGCGATAAAAACGTCCTGTTTTATCCAGGTTCTTATCGAAGACCGTATCAGATTGAAGAAACAGACAATGCCAATATCCTACTGCGCTCTGAGGTCCTTAATCGCATCAATTCTCGCAAAAAACCAGCCGTAATTGTTACCTATCCTGATGCCTTATTTGAAAAGGTAGTGACCAAGCGCGAGCTTGAAAAAAATACCCTAAAATTACATGTTCGTGAACACATTTCACTTGATTTTGTAAATGAAGTTTTATTTGAGTATCGCTTTAAACGTGTTGATTTTGTCACAGAACCCGGTGAGTTTTCAGTACGTGGTGGAATTGTTGACGTGTTTTCTTTCTCAAACGATCACCCCTACAGAATCGAGTTTTTTGGCGATGAAGTGGATAGCATTCGAACCTTTGATATAGAAACCCAGCTCTCTATTGAAAAAGAAAAGAGAATTAGCATCCTACCCAATGTAGAAAACAAAAAATTACAAGAAAAACGCGAGAGTTTTTTAAAATACATAGCCAATAACACGGTTATATTTAGTAAAAACCCCAACTTATTATTCGGACAGCTTGATAAATTATTCGAAAAAGCAAAAATAGCGTTCTCAGAAATAAAAGGGGAGCTTACCTTGGCAGCTCCCAAAGAATTGTTTTGTGACAGTCATTTAATTAAACAGCAGCTCAGCGACTATCCTTTTGTTGAAATCGGTAATTCATCGGTCACTGCGATTGAAACGGAGCATGCTACCAGCCCGCTTATTTTTCAAACCTCTCCACAGCCCTCTTTTAACAAACAATTCGATTTGTTAATTGAAAACCTCAACAAAAATTCAGAAAACAACATCACCAATTACCTGTTTTGTGCGAATCAAAAACAGGCGGAGCGTTTTCATGATATTTTTAAAGACATCGACGAAAATGTAGCTTATAAAACGCTCGTTTTTCCGTTATATCAAGGCTTTGTAGATCAAGAAAATAAGATTGCTTGCTATACTGATCATCAGATATTTGAGCGCTATCATAAATTCCGCTTAAAAAGTGGTTTTGCCAAAAAACAAGCCATTACCTTAAAAGAACTGACCAATCTTGAAATTGGAGACTATGTAACACATATCGATCACGGGATTGGTAAATTTGGGGGACTACAAAAAATTGATGTTGAGGGCAAACAACAAGAAGCCATCAAATTGGTCTATGGTGATCGTGATGTGCTCTATATTAGTATTCACTCGCTGCATAAAATTACCAAGTTTAATGGTAAAGATGGCAAGGCTCCAAAAGTGTTTAAGCTGGGTTCTGGCGCTTGGAAAAAACTCAAGCAAAAAACCAAAACACGCGTTAAGCAAATTGCTTATGATTTAATTCAACTTTATGCAAAGCGCAGGCTGCAAAAAGGATTTGCCTACAATCCTGATAGTTATATGCAGCTGGAATTGGAGTCGAGTTTTATCTATGAAGATACCCCTGACCAATCGAGTGCTACACAAGATGTTAAAAACGACATGGAGAGTGAACAGCCCATGGACCGACTGGTCTGTGGTGATGTAGGCTTCGGAAAAACTGAAGTGGCTATCCGCGCGGCTTTTAAAGCCGTAGACAACGGCAAGCAAGTAGCTATTTTGGTACCCACCACTATTTTGGCCTTTCAGCACTTTAAAACCTTTAGCGAGCGTTTAAAAGATTTTCCAGTAACCGTTGATTACCTCAATAGGTTTAGAAGCACCAAACAGCGAAAAGTAGTAATTGATGGATTAAAAAATGGCAGTGTAGATATTGTCATTGGCACCCATCAATTGGTAAATAAAAATGTGCAATTCAATGATTTGGGCTTACTAGTTGTTGATGAAGAACAAAAATTTGGAGTGTCTGTTAAAGACAAATTAAAGACCATTAAAGAAAACGTTGACACGTTAACCTTAACGGCCACACCGATTCCTCGGACCTTACAATTTTCACTAATGGCGGCGCGCGATTTGTCGGTTATTAGCACACCACCACCCAATAGACACCCTATTGAAACCAACGTTATCCGCTTTAGCGAAGAAACCATAAGAGATGCGATTCAATATGAAATTTCTCGTGGGGGACAAGTCTTTTTTATCCATAACCGGATTGAAAACATCAAAGAAGTAGCTGGTTTGCTACAACGTTTGTTACCAAGCGCTAAAATTGGCATTGGTCACGGACAATTGGATGGCAAAAAACTAGAACAACTCATGCTTGGCTTTATGAATAATGAGTTTGATGTATTGGTTTCTACCACTATAGTGGAAAGTGGCTTGGATGTGCCCAATGCCAACACTATTTTTATCAACAATGCCAATAATTTTGGCTTATCAGACTTACATCAAATGCGCGGACGTGTAGGACGTTCTAATAAAAAGGCCTTTTGCTATTTTATTACGCCACCGTATCATATGATGACCGATGAAGCTAGAAAAAGAATTCAGGCCTTAGAGCTTTTCTCAGAATTAGGAAGTGGATTGAACATCGCCATGAAAGATTTAGAAATTCGTGGTGCCGGTGATTTATTGGGTGGTGAACAAAGTGGGTTTATCAACGATATTGGTTTTGACACCTATCAAAAAATATTAAGCGAAGCCATTGATGAGCTCAAAGAGAATGAATTTAAAGAGCTTTATAAAGACGATAAAAAGAAAACAGCTTTTGTTAAGGAAATTCAAATTGATACCGACTTTGAGATTTTATTCCCTGATGATTATATCAATAAAGTTACAGAGCGTTTAAACCTCTATAGTGAGCTTGGTAACTTAGAAACGGAAGAGGAACTAGCAACCTACGAAAAAAACCTTATTGATCGTTTTGGTGAATTGCCCATTCAGGCTCAAGACTTATTAGATAGTGTTCGATTAAAATGGGTTGCGAAGAAATTAGGATTGGAACGTTTGATTTTAAAGAAACACAAAATGATTGGTTATTTTGTTTCGAATCAGCAATCTGCCTTCTATCAAACAGAAACCTTTACGAGCATACTACAATTTGTACAGCAAAACACAGGCAGTTGTAAAATGAAAGAAAAGGAAACCAAGCAAGGCTTGCGCCTCTTGTTGACCTTTGACAAAATCAATTCGGTTGATCAAGCGCTTACTACCCTTCAAAAAATACTTCCTTGAAAAACCCACATTTAAAGCACATTGCGGAAATTAATGTGGCAATGCTTTTTATTAGCACATCTGGTGTTCTGGGAAGGTATATTTCAATGCCGCCAGTCATTACCATATGGTGGCGCGCCCTATTCGCAGTACTCATAGTAGGTGTCTTTTGTTGGTATAAAAAAATCAACTTTAAGGTTGTAAATCAAAAAGACTGGAGAACCCTGCTTTTAAGTGGTGTTTTATTTGGTGGCCATTGGGTAACTTACTTCTATTCGCTACAAATATCAAATGTGGCAATTGGATTGCTGTCATTGTTTACCTATCCGGTAATTACCGCTTTATTGGAACCCTTATTTTTTAACTCAAAACTGAATTTAAAACACATTTTTTTCGGAATCCTTATACTGATTGGAATTTACTTTTTAATCCCTGAATTTAATCTTGAAAACAACCACACCAAAGGCATCTTATGGGGTTTACTTTCAGCCGTGTTTTATGCGCTGAGAAACATCCTTTTAAAAACGAAAATTTCAAATTATAACGCCTTAACATTAATGTTTTACCAATTACTGACTGTAGTAATTATCTTGTCTCCATCCTTTTTCTTGGTTCAAGCGGTACCCACTACTAATGAATGGGGTGCCCTTATCTTTTTAGCCTTGGTAACAACCGCCATTGGCCACACGCTGTTTGTAAGCAGTTTTAAACATTTTTCTATAGGTAGTGTGAGCATTTTAAGCAGCATTCAGCCTATTTATGGTATTTTGTTAGGTATCCTTTTTTTAAGTGAAATCCCTTCAATCAACACCCTCATTGGCGGAACGATCATTTTAGCCACTGTAGTTATTGAAAGTGTACAATCGAAGAAAAAATAACAATTAGTATTTTTATACCTTTTAGCGAATCAACAAATAGCTGTCATTCCTGCGAAGGCAGGAATCCAGAAAAACAGACTATGAAGACCATTCATAAATACTATGTTTACCCTTCAATGAGTCAACAAACAACTGTCATCCCTGCGAAGGCAGGAATCCAGAAATACAGACTATGAAGACCATTCATAAATACTATGTTTACCCTTTAATGAGTCAACAAATAATTGTCATTCCTGCGAAGGCAGGAAATCAGAAGAACTGACTATGAAGACCAAACATAAAAACTATGTTGTGTCTTCAATGAGTCAACGAACGGTTATCATTCCTGCGAAGGCAGGAATCCAGAAAAACAGGCCATGAAGACCATACATAAATACTATGTTTACCTTTTAGCGAGTCAACGAACGGTTGTCATTCCTGCGAAGGCAGGAATCCAGAAATACAGACTATGAAGACCATTCATAAATACTATGTTTACCTTTTAGCGAGTCAGCGCAACGGCACCCTCTATATTGGAATGACCAATGATTTACAACGCAGAGTCTATGAGCACAAAACCGGCACCATAAAAGGATTTACTAAAAAATATGGCGTTTCCATTTTAGTCTATTTTGAAGAATTTCAACAGGCAACTGAAGCGATTAATCGTGAGAAAAATTTAAAAAAATGGAAAAGAGCTTGGAAGTTAAAATTATTTGAAGAAAACAACCCGAATTGGGACGATTTGGCGAAAGATTGGTATGATGACTTAATCTAGAATAACAAAACTGGATTCCTGCCTTCGCAGGAATGACAAATAATGTTTATTTACGCAAATTTAAAAAGTCTAAAATGTAGATAAGTTTGTTTATAATTTAAATTCAAATTATTAATATCTCAATGTACAGTACATATATTTGTATGTATAATTCATTGAGTGAATCAAAAAAGAGCAGCTGTGAACTGCTCAATTTTTATAAAAAAGGGGAGTAAGCTTTGGACGCTTACTCAGAAACTTTAGATTTACCTCTTAAAAGGTTTGGACCCTTTTAAGTTTTGGCGGGATATCTTAGAGCGACTTTTCCCTTTAACTGAAAAAATTTAAGGTTGGCTCTTGGCTGACCTTTTTTCGTTTAACCGAACTAAACAAAGATTGAGCTTTTTACTGATAAATAAAACTCACAATTATCCACAAAACAAGAGAAGTTTTTAACAAACTGGATTTTTATCAATAATTACTTAACAAAAGCTCAACATTCAATGTGCTATATATCAGCATTTTAAAAAATGAGAATCTTCGCTAGGGGTTAGTTTTACTAGGTTTTTTAAATTCTGCCTAAAACAATAGTACTTAACTGTTTGTTAGCCTATTATAAAATTAGTCTCTCAAAATTGAGTAGCACCTAAACTCACTGATATTTTATACTTTTAAGGAATCTATTTATTCTAAAATGCGGCTACCCAAAATTGCACTATGTATCGCAACAATATTTATACTTCAATCGTGTAGTGTTTCTAAAAACATTGAAAAGGAGATTGCGCAACAGTTTCATGTTTACAAAAAAAACACCCCTGTCAATTCAACCAATGTTGATTCTTTACTAAACAACTTAATTCATTTACCTGTTCGACAACGTGAAGATGCTCTAATTGAATACATGTCACAAGGTAGCATGCCAGCCTATAATTTTCAATTTAAAAAAGTCTCTTATCAAACGACCACTAGTACTGGTAAAAAGTTAAACGTGAGTTTTTGGGTTTCTCCAGATTATATAGCTATTGGGCACAATAAAAATTATGTTAGAATGCCTTTAACTCCCCAAGCGGCGCAACTTTTAGCAGATCAATTTAATTGCTTGCTTCCAACCACAAAAATGGTAGATGAAATTTATAAAAAAGCACAGTTAAAATTAGTCCCACTTCCTTTAACGGAAAACAGAGATTCTTTAGCTACTTTTATGAAGCATAATGATTTAATAAGTCTACAACTCGATAAAAAAACACCTTCTGGAATTGTATCAGGAATTAAGAAAGATGTGATTCAATCAACGGCCGTACTAAGCAACCCGAAACCAAATAGAGTTGCTATTTACGGTTGGCATACTTTAGATGGTAAACCCATACAACAGTTATACACGGGTCATGTAGATTGGTATGTTGACTATAGCCACGGAGTTAGGCTCGTTTATAAAAAAATGCTACTCAATAATAGACCCGTATTCATAACAGATGTTTTAAACAATCCGGAGCTTTCTGAGAGTATTTGTAATGACAATTTGTGTAAATCCATGCGATATGGCGAAGCTAACTAGACCTGACAAATTTATTGGCAATATTAACCCCTTATAAAATCAGCCTCTTGAAATCTCGGGTTGGGATAGCTGTAAAAACCTTTACCTACTTTCTTGCCTAATTTACCGGCATCAATATAGCTTTTTAACAAGCTTGAAAATTTCATGCTTTTTTCATCTTCAAAGACGTGTATTACATGCCAAGCAGTATCGAGTCCGATTTCATCGACAATACCAAAAGGGCCCATGGGCATTTTAAAATTACCCATCCATGAACGGTCTACATCTTCAATACTGGCAACATCATAAGTTACCAATGCCCCTGCGGCACCAATCAAAGAAATCAACATGGCATTAAAAATATACCCCGGTGATTCTCGCTTAATAATAACAGGTGTTTGTTGAATACTTTCACCATAGGCTTTTAACAACGGAACAATCCATGGTGCTGTTTTCGGGTTGGGCATAATATCTACCACATTGGCATAAAAAACATCGTGAAAATGCAAGGCACAAAACAATTCGGGCCTCCCTGTTTCTTCAGCATATAATGACGGAATTAATGACGAGGTATTGGTAGTGAAAATGGTATCGCTCGGACATAATTCACCGAATTGCTTCCATACTTTTTTCTTCAATGCTAAGTCTTCAGTAACCGATTCACTCACCAAATCAATATCAGCAGCTGCTTGCTTCGCATCAGTTGTAAAGCTTTGGTTTTGCAAGGCACTTGCTGCTTGTTCTTTGGTAATGGTTCCTTTACCTATCAAATAATGGAGTAGTTCTTCCTGTATTTTTTTTGCAGCCTCAAAAGCTTTCTCATTGACGTCATAAACCCTCACCTGATAGCCATTCAATGCATTTGCTAGGGCAATGCGCAAACCCAAGGTTCCGCTACCTAAAATAAGTACTTTTTTAATGTCTTTTAATTCTTTCATCGATACACTGTTTTTGATGTGGAACCTATAAAAATATAAAAAATGGATTCCTGCCTTCGCAGGAAGGACACCCTCTTAATAAAAGTTATTGATTCGATTAAATTTAATGGCATTTTCTGCATTCTTTCCACAGGCCTTTACCAAATGGATAAGCATCCCAAAACGTTCATCTTTTGTAAATCCCTTTTTATATCTGGCATAAATTTGCTGGGCAATAACACCCAATTTAAAACAACCAAACACGTAATAAAACAATACATCGTTTACTTGAATATTTCGTAAACTGGCATACTTTTCTACCACTTCTTGTCTTGTTAAATTTCCTTCTATCCACGTCAAATTATAGGCTTTTAAAGCCGGATGATCATTGCCCTCTACCCAATACGCCAGTGACGTTCCTAAGTCCATTAACGGATCACCAACAGTAGTCATTTCCCAATCCAATACCGCCTTTATGGCTAGTGAATCAGGGTCTAACACCAAATTATCATACTTATAATCATTGTGAATGAGCGCTACACTTTGGTTTACAGGATGCTGATCACGCATCCATTCGGCAACCAGATTCATCGATGCTATTTCATCCGTTTCTGCCTTGAAATAACGGGCTGTCCATCCTTCAACTTGGCGTTGCACATAGCCTTCGGGTTTCCCTAGTGAAATTAGTCCTGATTGTTCCAATTCAATGGTATGAAGCGCAACTAAATTCTCAATGGTATGAGTCGATAATTCATTAAAATGGCTGGGCTTTAAGTGGAGTCCACTAGGAATGGTATTTCTTAAAATCACCCCCTTTACGCGTTCCATTAAATAGAAAGGTGCACCCACCACACTCACATCTTCACAAAATGAAATTGGTTGGGGAATTTTATCATACACAGGTTCTAATAAACGCAATACCTTGTATTCTCTACCCATATCATGCGCTGACTTTATATTGGCGCCAAAAGGTGGTTTTCGCAATACATATTCATCGACCCCAGCGGTAATTAAATAGGTAAGATTAGAAAAGCCTCCAGGGAACTGTTGGATGCTTATTTTATCCGAAAAATCTGGAATGGTTTCTTTTAGATACGCCGTTAATTTTTCCGAATCTAATTCCTCTCCTTTACGGATCGTTGTTGCCGAGTCAATGAGCTGATTCATTTAGCAGTAGTAGTATCTAGTCCATAATTCTTTAAAATTTGTCGTGCCAAGGCAGACTTATGTACTTCATCGGGACCGTCATAAATACGAGCACCTCGTTCGTGTCTGTAATAAAATGACAACACGATATCATCTGTTATTCCTAAAGCTCCATGTGCTTGAATTGCTCTATCCAATACCTTCATCAATACATTCGCCACATAAAATTTTATGGTAGAAATTTCTATACGTGCCGCTTTTGCTCCTTCCTCATCAATTTTTTTAGCGGTGTGTAAGACCATATAACGCGAAGCATTAATTTCGGCTCTGCTTTCGGCAATCCAATTTTGAACTGTTTGTTTGTGCCCTAACATGGTATTGTCACCCAAGTTTCTCGTTGCTGCGCGTTCGCACATCATATCAAAAGCCCGTTCGCAAATGCCAATCCAACGCATACAATGATGAATTCTTCCTGGCCCCAAACGTTGTTGCGCCAATAAAAACCCTTCACCTTCATTTCCAATCAAATTTTTAATAGGCACTTTACAATTGGTATACTCAATTTCGGCATGACTAAAATAGCTGTCGTTGGCTTCACCCATAATTGAAATATTGCGCTTTAAGTGAAAGCCTTTGGTGTTAGTCGGCACAATAATCATACTTGCTCTTTGATACTTGTTTTTAGCATCGGGATTGGTATTTGCCATCACAATAGCAAAAGAAGCACCATCTGCTGATGAGGTAAACCATTTATGACCATTAATGACATACTGATCCCCTTCCTTTACCGCTGTTGTACCCATATTTACAGGATTTGAACCTGCAAATTCGGGTTCTGTCATCGAGAAACAGCTACGGGTTTTCCCCGCAATCAAAGGCCTTAAAAACCGCTCTTTAATATCATTGGAAGCACTGTTCAACAGTAACTCTTGATTGCCAATGTCTGGCGCGTTGCAATTAAAACAATAGTGCCCATATGGACTTCTCCCAAGCAATTCGCTTATTTGACCAAACTCCACCAGATTGAACCCCAATCCGCCATGAGCTTCTGATAAATGCGCATTCCACAACCCGCGTTCTTGAACTAACGTCCTTATTTTTTCCAATTCTGGTACAACGTTACTAAATGGTACGTTTAAATATTGAGCTTCTAAAGGATAGATATTCTCTTCTAAAATTTGAGCGACTTTGGGTAAAAATTGAGCGAGTTTTTCTGACGAAAATAGATTCATAATCTGTGGTAATTACATACTGTTCGTTACAAATATAACCAAATGGATTCTAGTGCTCTTGCTGTTTGATCAATTAAGTCACGGCCAGCTTCCGAATCATCTTTGCCAAGAGTTTCGGAAAAAAGCGCTTTGCATACACCGAAAACACTTCAAGCTTGCCTCCAATAACCACTTCTTGCTTTTTACGATTAATGGCGCTGAGCATACGTTTTGCAAAATAATCAGGCGAGAGTCCGTTTGCAGTGGCTTTATCTAAGGTGTTCTGTGGAGAACCATCTGCCGTTAACGCATTTTTTGAAATAGCAGTGTTAACAAAGCCTGGACAAATGATGGTTACGGCAATATTGTCATTATATACTTCGGCGCGTAAACTATCAAAAAAACCATGTAGGGCGTGTTTGGATGCCGCATATGAAGAACGCAATGGTGTGCCTAATTTACCTACAACACTAGTAACCACTACAAAATGACCGCTTTTTTTTGCGGCAAAATAAGGTAGAACCGCCTTACTCAAGGCTACGGTTCCAAAATAATTCGTTTTAAAAATTTTCGTGTCAATAGCAATACCTGTATCGATAGCCAGTGACCGTTGGCTGATTCCGCCGTTATTGATTAAAATGTCCACACTTCCGAAAAGGGAAATAGCTTGTTGCACCAACTTATCTAAATGAAGGTAATCTTCTAAATCGACTTGCAGAATTTTAACCTTTTCAGGATGTGCACAAAGCGATTTTACCTCCTCCAATTTCAAAATAGTACGCGATGAAATAATCAGTTTTGCTTCTTGTTTTGACAAGGCTAAAACAGTGGCTTTGCCAATTCCTGACGAAGCACCAGTTACCCAAACAACTTTATCTTTAAAACGCATCGGATGATTTTTAACAAATGTAAAACATTTTAATAGGTATAAAATAGCTTATTTTTGCGTTGGCTTGATTTTTGTAAAATACCTATAAACAACAAACAATGTTTAAAAAATTACTTTTAACTCTTTTATTGATTAGTTCATTTGCACATGCTCAATTTACCGTTACCGGAGAATTGGAGCCTACAGCAGAATATCCATGGATGATTTTATACCAACTTAAAGGTGCAAAACCAAAATACATAGCTTATGATTCCATTAAAAATGGCACATTTTCTATTAAAATTCCTACCAAAACAGCACCAGGAGTTTACAGACTTGTATATGATATTAAAAATGAACTCTTTGTAGATTTCATTAATAGCAACGAAGATGTTTCGTTAAAATTCAATCCGAAAAATCCAACAACTTCTGTAGTATTTACTCGTTCAGAGGACAATAAAATTTACCACAGTTATTTAAGAGCTGCCGCAGTACCACAACAGCAATTAGATTCAATACAGGTAGCCTATTTTAAAGAAATTGATGCCGCTAAAGAGCAAGAGTTACGCAATGAATATGTAAAATGGCATCAAAATTTAAACAGTATTCAGAAAGACTACGAAGCCAAAGCTGAAAATCGAGTGGCCGCTCACTTCATTAAAGCGAGTGCCCGATACAATGCTGAAAAACCTATTAAATTACCCGCCGATTATTTAGAAACTGTACAAAATCACTTCTTTGACAACGTTGCCTTTAACAATCAAGTATTGTTAAACTCAACCTTTATTTATGATAAAATAAACGATTTTATTTTTTATCTAAATACCTCAGAAGACCCTGATGAAAAAGTCAAGCTCAGAAAAGAAGCCATTACTATTGTAATAGCTAAAATTGGTTCTAATGCTATATTGGCAAAAGACATCGAAGAAAGTTTACTCCACACCTTTGCACAGGAAGAAGATATTACCATGGTTAATTTTATGTTGAACAACTACCTGCAATTACCAAAAGAATTGCAAGATGTTGCGTTCGTCAATGAAATTAAAGCACAACTAAAAACAGCTGTTGGTATGGTAGTACCAACGATTGCATGGGAAGAAAACGGAATTAAAAAAGACTTGCTTAATTTAACAGGTTATAAAAATTATGTTGTGGTGTTTTGGAGTTCAACCTGCTCACATTGCTTGAAGGAAATGCCCATTTTATATGATTATTTAAAAGACAATACCACTACTAAAGTGATTGCTGTTGGCTTAGAAGACAATCAAAGTGAAGTCATTTGGCAAAACATGATTACCCATTACAAAAATTTTATACATGTGTATGGCGACCATAAATGGAAAAATGAACTTGCCCGCGAATATGGTGTGAATGCCACCCCTTCCTTTTTTGTGCTAGATGCCAAGAAAAAAGTAGTGGCGAAGCCCGATGATGTGGAGGCGCTGAAGATTTATTTCGCACAGAAATAACAATTTTTTTGACCAGTTTTACGAAGTAAATTCTTTTGTAAGTAAAGCGATATCCTACACTAAAAATGATAAAATGCATTTTCTAAATGCTCAATGGTATAGTTATTTTTTTCTTTTACGATGGCGATAATATCAAAACGTACCTCAACATTTAAATCTTTAGAGATTACATATTCATCAACCGCCGCAACCAATAATTTTATTTTTTTAGGATTTACAAAATCTTGTGGGTTCCCAAAATCGATGGTAGAGCGTGTTTTGACTTCAACAACAGCCAATACCTCCGCTTTTTGAGCAATGATATCAACCTCCGCTTTTTGATAACGCCAGTTAGTATCTAAAATGGAATAGCCCTTTTTGACTAGAAAATCTACAGCTAGTTGCTCTCCTTTTTTTCCTAGTTCATTATGCTGTGCCATCCTATCCTATATTGTCATTCAATGTGATGTTATTCCTTAAATTTTATAGTCGCTCGCTTTCCCTTTACCTTCATTGTTACTTCTCTACCTAATATCAGCGCTCTGTTGTCTTTGATATGTCCAGCGGGAAAATCAAAAGCTACCGGGAAATTATATTCTGAAACGATATCTAAGATCACTTGTTCTACAGGCCTACCAAAATCAGTACTGTTCTCACGAACATTGGTTAGGCCCCCCACAATCAGTCCATAACAATTGTCAAAATACCCATTTCGCTTTAAGTTTTGTAGCATCCTGTCTATATGATACACATACTCACCAACATCTTCTATAAACAATATTTTTCCATTGGTTTTGATAGATGATTTCGATCCTAACAAACTGTATAAAATGGATAAATTACCTCCTACTAGTTGCCCAGTTGCCTCGCCTTCTATATTGAAGTCTGACTTTTCGGTTTTATAATCCAAATCCTTACCAAACAGCGCTCTTTTAAATGACTTCAAAGCATCTTTGCGTTCTTTATCTTTAGGATCATAGGTTGCGGGCATCATGGCATGCATACTTTCCCTACCCAAAACATGGATTTCACTGTGCAACACGGTTACATCAGAAAAGCCAATGATCCATTTTGGTTTTTCTAAGAATTTTGTAAAATCGAGCGCGTCAATGATTCTCACTGTTCCATATCCCCCACGAACACACCAAATGGCTTTGATAGAAGCATCATCAAGCGCATTTTGAAAATCTTCTGTACGTTGTGCGTCGGTTCCTGCAAAGTGACCTGCTTGATTGTATAAATACCTGCCTAACTTCACATGCAAACCCCAGTCTTCTAATAGTTTTATGCTATTATCAACTTTTACAGAGTCTTTAAAAATACCCGCAGTAGCAACAATCATTACCGTATCACCTTTTTGTAAATAGGCCGGTTGCTGAAGTGGTGAATTGATGTATTTAGGCGTTCTTTCTTGCGAAAAACCACAAACAATAGTGAATAAAGCGATAGCAAAACACCCTTTTTTAAGAAAATGAATTCGAGTCATGGTACTACTTTTCTGTAAAAATACATTTTTATATACAAACGTTTGTCTTTATCAAATAAGTATATTAATCATTGCAAAATAGGCTTGATATAGCTTGTTTTTCTTACTTTTGCCAAACCAATTTTTTGAAATGAGTTCACCGAAGAGATATACAATTACAGCGGCATTGCCTTACACAAACGGACCGGTACATATTGGCCATTTGGCAGGTGTTTATGTACCTGCTGATATTTATGCGCGCTATCAACGTTTAAAAGGCAATGATGTAGCCTATATCTGTGGCTCTGACGAGCATGGCGTACCTATTACTATCAAAGCAAAAAAAGAAGGTATTACTCCGCAACAAGTAGTAGATAAATACCATGCGATGATTAAGACTTCTTTTGAAGAATTTGGAATTTCTTTTGACAATTATTCACGTACTACTGCCAAAATACACCACGATACTGCTTCTGACTTTTTTAAGAAGCTGTACAATGACGGTAAATTTATAGAAGAGACCAGTCAGCAATTATACGATGCAGAAGCGAATCAGTTTTTGGCCGACCGTTTTATCGTTGGTACTTGTCCGAAATGTGGTTTTGAAGAAAGCTATGGCGATCAATGTGAAAATTGTGGTACCAGTCATAATGCCACCGATTTAATCAACCCTAAATCGGCCATAACGGGTAATGTACCCACTTTAAAAGAAACAACACACTGGTTTTTACCTTTAGATCAATATCAAGATTGGCTACAAAAATGGATCGTTGAAGGACATGCAACTGATTGGAAACCCAATGTATTGGGCCAAGTAAAATCTTGGTTAGATGATGGTTTACGTCCTAGAGCGGTAACCCGCGATTTAGATTGGGGAATTCCCGTTCCTGTCAAAGGTGGTGAAGGCAAAGTGTTATACGTATGGTTTGATGCCCCTATTGGTTATATTTCCTCAACAAAAGAATGGGCAGCACGTACAGGGAAAGATTGGGAACCCTATTGGAAAGATAAAGACACCAAGCTACTGCACTTTATTGGTAAAGATAATATTGTTTTTCACTGTATTATTTTCCCGAGTATGTTAAAGGCTGAAGGCAGTTATATCTTACCTGAAAATGTACCGGCTAATGAATTTTTAAACTTGGAAGGTGATAAAATTTCAACTTCTAAAAATTGGGCCGTTTGGTTACATGAATATTTAGTAGATTTTCCTGAGAAACAAGATGTGTTGCGTTATACGTTGACGGCAAATGCGCCAGAAAGTAAGGACAATGATTTTACATGGAAAGACTTTCAAGCGCGTAATAACAACGAACTTGTTGCTGTTTTTGGCAACTTTATCAACCGTGTTGTGGTGCTAACGAACAAATACTACGATGGCGTAGTACCTGCACCTGCTGCATTTACCGAGGTTGATGATGATACATTAGCCTACCTTAAAAAGTACCCTCAAATTATTTCAAAATCTATAGAGCGCTATCGTTTTAGAGAAGCTCTAAATGAGCTCATGAACCTTGCGCGTTTGGGGAATAAATATTTAGCCGATGAAGAGCCTTGGAAAGTCATAAAAGAAAATCCAGAGCGGGTACAGACAATCTTATTTGTGGCACTACAAATTTCAAGTGCGTTGGCCATTTTATCTGAGCCCTTTTTGCCATTTACATCTAAAAAATTAAAGAAAATATTGAATATTCGTCATAACGAGGAGCTTAGCGACGTGGTTATCCCTTCAAAAGAGCAGATTGCCGCGGCCCAACACATTGAGCCTCGCAATGACGTATTATCCTGGAGCGATGTGGCTACCAAAAACACCTTGCTCTCAGCAGGACATCAAATTGGTGAGGCAGAACTTTTATTTGCAAAGATTGAAGATACTGAAATTCAACAGCAACTTGATAAATTACAAGCTTCAAAACAAGCCAACGAAGCGGCTAAAAAAACAGTAGCACCACAAAAGGACACCATTGAATTTGACGATTTCACCAAACTCGATATGCGTGTAGGAACTATTTTAGAGGCTGTAAAAGTACCCAAAACCAAAAAACTACTACAGCTTAAAGTAGATGTTGGTATTGATGTGAGAACCATCGTTTCGGGAATTGCTGAAAGTTTTAGTCCCGAAGAAATCATCGGTCAACGCGTTACGGTCTTAACCAATTTGGCACCAAGAACATTACGAGGTGTTGAAAGTCAAGGTATGATTTTAATGACCGATACTCCTGATGGTAAATTGGCATTTATTGAGCCTGAGCAAGTTACTGACAACGGAAGACAGATTAGTTGAGCTCCTTACCTTATGATTAAAAAAGTTAAAATGATATACAAATTAATGATAATCGCGGCCTTACTAATATTTATTGCGGCCTTAATAGGGATTTATGTAGATTATTTAAAGGATCAACAATCAGGTGAGGATAAAAAAGAAATAATAAAAAATGACGATAAAAATACAGAGAAAATTCTCGATGTATTAAATGAAAATGATGCGGATACAAAAAAAAGGTTAAATGCTCTTGAAAAAGCTGTTCAAAACTTTGGAAAAGAGTCTTTTAACTTTAAAAAAGAGACTGGCTTTACTTTAGACCAATTGAAAGAATTTTCTAAACGTATTATTAAAGAATCGAAATCTCATTTAGATAAAGGTAATGCCTTTTTCATATTAAATCAATATGAAAAAGCTATTGAAGAATATTCCGAAGCAATTATTGAAAACCCCTATTCCTCTCTTGCATTTTTCAATAGAGCCAATGCCACTTTTCACAAATTATTAAGTATAAAATCGTCATCTGACATTAATAATACTTTTTATTTATTCAATGAAGATTTTGACACCAAAGAGCTCAATGATGAAACATTTAAAGAAATAATTCTTGATTATAAAAAAGCCTTTGAAATAGATAGTTCCTTGTCAAATGTTCACAATAACATTGGAGTTATTTATAATTTATTAGGAAAAAGTGAAATGGCAATATCAAGCTTTGAAAAAGCTATATCAATGAATAATAATGATTCTGAATATTATAGTAATCTTGGAGCAGTTTATTCTGACTTTGCCCTTTCATCGGGTAATAGTAATTATTATAAAAAGGCTTTAAAAAATTTCAAAACTGCAATTAAAATAAAGGATTCATTTTCATTATACCCGTATAATATTGGTATTGTTTATACTAGAACTAAGGAACATACGAAAAGTATTAAATATTTCAATAAAGCGATAGAGCTAAATCCAACTTTTTACAAACCATATGTGGCAAGAGGTCGTTCATATTTTTATTTAGGTAATTATAAAGAAACAATCAATGATTTTGGTAGTATAAGTGATTTTGATAGAATTCTTGATATTGATCGTTATCGTGGTGAATTATTGCTTTTGAGAGGTTCTTCATTCTTTGAGGTTAAAAAATATCCTGAAGCCATTGATGATTTAACAAAATGTATTGAATTTGGCTATGGAGGGGTAGCCCCTTATGAAATTCGTGGAAACGTATTTTTACATCTTACTAAATATAAAGAGGCAATCGAGGATTATACAAAGGTAATTAGTAGAGAAAAAAATAATACTTATGTTTATCGAACTAGAGGAGTGTGTTTTGCTAAACTAGGTGAGTTTGAAAAATCTATTGAAGATTTTAACGAAGCAATAAAAATAAACGGTACTGTTTCAGAAAGTTATTCAAATAGAGGGTTGTCTTATTATCATTTAAAGAATTATGAAAAGGCTGTTATTGATTTTCGTAAGGCTTTAAGTTTAAACCCAAACGACAAATTAGCTAGTCATTACATGAAAATTTTAACAAATAAACCTCAGGGAATTTAACTTATTATAGCTTCCATCGTTAAATCGGAATAAAAATCACCAAATCGCTGGTAGATTATGCCAGTTTTAAAATGCCTTCATCAATAATCTTAACTAAACTTTAGAATAATCGGTGAGTTTTATAACTTACCTTTGTATTATCACTCTAAAATTATTGATTATGAACACCTTTTTAATAAATAAATCACATTTTTTTATCGTATTGTTGAGTCTAACCCTTTCATTTTCATTAAACGCTCAAGTAGGCGGATGGAACCCTGAATTGGTAAAAGATTCTAAAGAAGCATTAAGCACGATGCTTAAAGATGCACCAAAACTCAACAGCTTTTATAACAATGCTTATGGTTATGTTGTTTTTCCTAAAGTAACCAAAGCAGGTATTGGTATTGGTGCCGCAGCCGGTAGCGGAATTGTATTTAAAGGTCAAGAAATTGTAGGGTCGGCAAATTTAAAACAAGCTTCAGTAGGCTTGCAATTAGGCGGACAACAATACAGTGAGGTCATTTTCTTCGAAAACAAAAAGGCTTTTGACAACTTTACAAATGGCAAACTAAAATTTGACGCACAAGCTTCGGCAGTTGCTTTAAAAGAAGGCGCTTCTATTGATGCCGCCTATAACGATAGTGTTGCCGTATTTACGAAAACCAAAGGAGGTTTAATGTATGAGGCCTCTATTGGCGGGCAGCATTTTAAATACAAACCTAAAAAAGAGTAGTTTAAGTAGACTTAGCAAAAAAATATGAATATGAACTTATTAAAATTAAGTTTTGTAGTCTTTATACTTGTTTTTACAAGTTGTAATACGAAGAAAAAAGCGACTGATACTAAAGCTAAAAAAATAGTGATCGATGAACATAGTAGTATGAACTCATTGGATTGGAATGGTACCTACGAAGGTATTTTACCCTGTGCTGATTGTGCAGGAATTCAATCAATTCTAACATTAAACAACGATTTAACCTATACCCTTCAGTCAAAGTATTTAGAAAAACAAGATACTGTTTTTACCAATTCAGGAACGTTTACCTGGAGTGAAAACGGACAACAAGTTACACTTGATAATAAGGCATCTGAACAGTATTTTGTAGGTGAAAATAACTTGTTAAAACTAGATTTAAAAGGCGAAAAAATTACTGGAGATTTAGCAGATCATTATAAGTTTAACAAACAACAAATGAAGCTAGCCGATAGGCATTGGAAATTAGTTGAACTACGAGGTCAAAAAGTAAGCTATGAAAAGAAAAAAGGAAATCAACCCTACCTAATTTTAAGGCCAAACGAAGAAAATAAAGCCTATGGCAATACAGGCTGTAATCGCTTTACGGGCACGTTTGAACTCAGAGAAGGGAATCAAATCACCTTTTCTCAAATGGCAGCAACAAAAATGTATTGCAGTAGTAGTATGGAAACTGAAAAAATATTTTTAGAGGTATTAAATACTGCTGATAATTATTCCTTAAACGGTGAAACAATGACGCTAAACAAAGGAAAAATGGCCCCACTTGCCAAATTTGAAGTGGCTTATTTTCAATAAAAATGACAGTACTACACTATATAAAATCACATACCAATCTTCCTGAAAAATCAATTCAAAATACGGTAGCCTTACTCAATGAAGATTGTACCATTCCGTTTATATCTCGTTATAGAAAAGAAGCTACAGGAAACCTAGACGAAGTACAAGTTGGCGATATTGTCAACTATAAAGCGCAGTTTGAGGCTTTAGAAAAACGGAAAGAAACGATTCTAAAAGCCTTAGAAGAGCAAGCCGTTTTAACGGGTGAACTCAAGACAAAAATAACAGCAGCTCAAGAATTAACAGTACTTGAAGACCTCTACTTACCTTATAAGAAAAAGCGCAAGACCAAAGCCGAAACCGCACGTAAAAACGGACTCGAGCCATTGGCGAAAATCATTATGGGTCAGCATTCTAGTGACCTCCAAAATGTTGCTTTAAGGTACCTTAATAATACGGTTGCTACCGAAGAAGAAGCACTAGAAGGTGCACGACATATTATCGCTGAATGGATTAATGAGCGTACGGATATCAGAAACACCATCCGGCAACAATTGGAACGCCATGCAATCATTGCTACGAAAGTAATTAAGGACAAAATCACCGACGAAAAAGCACAAAAATATAGAGATTATTTTGATTGGAATGAGTCTTTGAATCGTTGTCCTTCACACCGATTACTAGCTATTTTACGTGCTGAAAAAGAAGGTTTTATTAGAGTTAAAATTGAAATCGATGAGCAAAGAGCGATAGCACGAATTGAAGAGCGTATTATCCGCTCAAGCAATGCCTGTGCTGAACAAATTGAGTTAGCCATTCACGATTCTTACAAACGTTTGTTATTTCCTGCACTTTCAAACGAAGCGCTAACAAGTGCTAAGGAAAAAGCAGATGAAGCAGCTATCAATGTATTTGCCAAAAACTTAAAACAGTTATTATTAGGCGCTCCCTTGGGCGAAAAAAATATCTTAGCAATTGATCCTGGCTTTCGAAGTGGTTGTAAAATTGTTTGTTTAAATAAACAGGGCGGATTGGAATATAACGAAACCATCTACCCACATGCGCCACAGAATGATAGTAAAGGAGCGATTAAAAAAATTAGCTCACTGGTAGACGCCTATAAAATTGAAGCGATTGCCATTGGCAACGGAACCGCTTCTCGCGAAACCGAACAGTTGATACGAAGGATTCAATTTAAAAATGACCTTCAGGTTTTTGTAGTGAGTGAAGCTGGAGCCTCCATTTATTCCGCATCAAAAATAGCACGTGACGAATTTCCGAATTATGATGTAACCGTTAGAGGTGCTGTGTCTATCGGCAGACGCTTGTCTGACCCCTTAGCTGAATTGGTAAAAATCGATGCAAAATCTATTGGCGTAGGGCAATACCAGCACGATGTTGACCAAACAAAATTGAAAAATCAATTAGATACCGTTGTAGAAAGTTGTGTAAATACCATAGGCGTTAATATCAATACAGCAAGTGAGCCTTTGTTGAGTTATGTTTCTGGTATTGGTCCTAAATTAGCGGCAAATATTGTTGCTTATAGAAATGAGAATGGCGGTTTTAACTCTAGAAATGATATTAAAAAAGTAGCGCGATTAGGCGGAAAAGCTTTTGAACAAGGTGCTGGATTTTTGCGAATTAAAAATGCCAAAAATCCACTCGATGATTCAGCAGTGCATCCCGAAAGTTATGCCATTGTGAGCACTGTAGCCAAAGATCAAAATAAAAGTGTTTCAGAGTTAGTTGGCAACAGTGCTATTTTAAATTCGATTGATTTAAAAAAATATTGTACTGACACCATTGGGCTTCCTACCTTAACGGATATTATCAAAGAATTAGAAAAACCAGGTCTCGATCCGCGTAAGCAGGCAAAAGTATTTACCTTCAACCAAGACATTAGAACAATCAATGATGTTAAAGCGGGTCAGCTACTTCCTGGTATCGTTAATAATATTACCAACTTTGGTTGTTTTGTAGATATTGGCATCAAGGAAAGTGGTTTGATTCATGTGAGCAACCTCTCAGACACCTTTGTTAAAGATGTCACCGAACATGTGAGTTTGCACCAACAACTCATCGTAAAAGTATTGGAGGTTGATATTCCTAGAAAACGAATCCAGTTGAAACTTCACAAATAGCAGTTAATTATTTCGTATCCATTTTCTTCACTTATCTTTGCATAAACTTATTGATTGATGACAAATAAAACGCCCAATAACCATACCTTGACCTTGACCAAAGATGAAATGAAAGCGTATGGATATAAAGTTGTAGATGCTGTTGTAGCGCATTTTGATACACAAAATTCTAAAAAACCAGTTTCTATTGCTTCTAGAGAAGAAATGGATGCGCTTTTTTTAGAAAATGCTCCAGAACAAGGTACTGATGCCACAGAAGTATTGGATTTTGTACTGGAAAAAGTGTTACTTGAAAGCAATATCGTATCCCACCCAAAATCATACTCCTTTGTTCCTGGCCCTAGTAATTATGTAAGTGCCATGGCCGATACGCTCGCTACTGGTTTTAATATTTTTTCGGGAGGCTGGGCCGCTTCACCCGCAGCTAGTGAATTGGAAATTGTAACCGTTAATTGGTTGCTCAAACTTTTTAAATTTCCTACCAAAAAAGGAGGAGGTATTTTTACTAGTGGTGGCTCAATGGCAAACCTCACTGCATTGGTTACCGCAAGGAGCCAAAAGTGTAACGGCGACTTTTCTAAGGCGATTATTTACATGTCTGACCAGACGCACTCCTCAAATATCAAAGCAATTAGAACCATTGGCTTTAAAAAAGACCAAGTGCGTATTATACCGACTGATTTAGAATTTAAAATATCTATCAATAAATTAAAAAATGTTATTGCCAAGGACCGCCTTGCTGGTTTACAGCCTTTCTGTATGATTGCCACGGCGGGAACTACCAATACCGGAACAGTAGACCCTCTTGATGAAATTGCAAAAATTTGCAAAGCAGAAGACTTGTGGTTTCATGTTGATGGGGCGTATGGCGCTGCCGCGATTTTATCGGATAACGGATCCAAACTTTTAAAAGGAATTCAAAAAGCCGACTCACTGACCATTGACCCACATAAATGGTTTTATCAACCCTATGAGATGGGTTGTTTATTGGTGAAAAATCACAAATGGTTAAGCGCTACCTTTAGTGAAAAACCAGAGTATTTAAGAGATATTGAAGGCAACGAATCTGAAATTAATTTTTATGATCATGGAGTGCAATTAACACGACGTTTTAGAGCCTTAAAATTTTATATGTCGGTTAAAACGTTCGGACTGGGTTCATTTCGGAAAGCAATTAACTACAACATCACACTTGCTGAAAAAACAGAAGATTTACTGAGAAAAAGTAGCAATTGGGAAGTGGTATCTCCTGCCACCTTAGCAGTGATTAATTTTAGATACAATCCGATTAAATATGCTTTTTCAGACAAAAAACTTGACAAACTCAATCAGGAAATTTCAAAACGCGTAGTTGAATCTAAAGAAGCCCTGTTGGTAACTACGGTTTTACAAGGACAGATTGTATTGAGAATGTGTTTGATTAATCCTAGAACAACACTGGATGACGTTAAGGAAACCATTACCTTATGCCATAGCTATGCAAAACAAATTATTGGGGAGTGATTGCAATGTTAAAATAAAAACGCTTTTCTTATAAATAAAGAAAGAGCACATTGCTGTGCTCTCTCAAACTTTTTCTCTTGCGCAGCTTTTTCCCACTGTGCTTTGATACTAACGCCGTTTTTGCTAAAATATTTTATAAATAAAAAAGAGCGCAAATTGCGCTCTTTTAATTATACATGCTGAAATTATTTTCCTCCGAACATCAGTAACTCATTGACAACTATTTCTGTAATGTACTTTTTAACCCCTTCTTTATCTTCGTAAGATCGAGAAGTTAATTTTCCTTCAACGGCAACTTCGCTTCCTTTAGTTAAATACTTCTCTACGATTTCTGCCGTTTTATTCCATGCAATTACGTTATGCCACTGCGTGTCTGTTACTTTTTCTCCGTTAGCATTTTTATAATTCTCATTGGTTGCAATAGAGAATTTTGCTAATTTTTTACCCGAATCTAAGGTGATTACCTCTGGGTTGTTTCCTAAATTTCCAATCAACTGTACTTTGTTTCTTAATGCGTTCATAATATTAAATTTTAATGGTTAAACAGTTAAGCCCGTCTCGAATTCGATTCAGAGACCATTGAATATCATTCGTTCAATTCAACACCACAAATATAGAATGCCTTTAAAATTGCACTCGGTTGTTAAACAATTACTTTCGTTTGTAAACGAATGTAGTCGTTTGTAAATGGCTAATTTTTCATTCATAATTTGTATTTTTACTCCCGATGGTCAAACTTTTAAGCTATATATACCCCATTACAAAAAAAGTGCCTTCAGTGTTCAACGGAACTTTGGAACTGACATGGTATAATGGTAAAAAGTATTTAAATTCTAAAAATGCTAATTATTCATACGGTTCTTTACAGGAAATTCTAAAAATAGGTTTGCAAAAAATCAACCTTACTGCCTGTCAAAATATTTTAATTTTAGGATTGGGTGGTGGTAGTGTTGTTAAAACCTTACGCGAAGATTTTAAATATCTTCATAAAATTACGGCGATCGATATTGACCCCGTAATTCTAAAAATTGCCGACGAAGAATTTGGTGTCAGTGAAAGCAAAAATTTAACCATTATATGTGCGGATGCGTACGCTTATATCGCGCAAAATCAAGAGACATTCGATCTAATAATCCTCGATTTATTTATTGATACTTCAGTACCTCACTGTTTTTATGAAATTTTCTTTTGGCAAAAAATAGTAAATGCCATTCAGTCAAAAGGAACTATTTTATTCAATGCCTCCTTAAATTCATTAACGCAACAAACACTAATACCGGTACTCGATTACCTTACTACCAACAATTTCGATATTGACAAAATGGAAAAGGTAAATGATTCCAACACCCTAATTATTGCCTACGCGCTTAGCTGAATGTAAACGGATAATATGTATATTTGAAGGTATTTACAATTTTATAGGATCATGCAAACACAAAAATGTTTAGAATGCGACGAGCCAATAAAAGGACGAATTGATAAAAAATTCTGTTCTGATTATTGTAGAAATTCTTATAACAACAAGGTAAATAAAGAAAGTAAAAATTTAATACGAAATACCAATAATAGACTCCGTAGAAATTATAAAACATTAACGCAACTCAATGAAAGTGGCAAAACTAAAGTTACACGCGCCACACTTTTAAATAACAATTTTGATTTTAATTATTTCACTTCTATATACACAACGAAAACAGGAAATACCTATTTTTATGTCTACGACCAAGGTTATTTACCCCTTGAAAAAGAATATTATTTATTAATTAAGCGCGATTAGTACTACCATGAAAAAAGCCATTCTCACATCAATTATTCTACTCTTTTCCAATCTTGTAATTGCACAAATAACAACTACCAGTACGCATAAACTGCAAGAAAATGAGTTTGGGTTTCAAGAAAAGTACACGTCCAAATTCGACCCACAAGGAAAAGATATTATACCGTTACACACTCAAAAATCGACCGCTTTATCTACTGTAGTCTTTGGGTTTTTACCTTATTGGGAATACAGCGCGAATGCGCATACGAATTTGCGCTATAATTTGTTAAGCCATATTGCAGCATTTGATTTTATAGCTGATGTAAATGGAAATATTTCAAATCCATCAGGTTGGCCATGGACAGATGTTATAAATGCCGCTCATAACGCAGGAACAAAAGTCATCATGGTTGTGGCTAACTTTAACGCTTCAGAAATTAACACCTTGCTTACCAACAGCACGGCAAAAAATAACTTATTTAACAATATTAAAAACACCATTGCTACTTATCAGTTAGATGGTGTAAATATTGATTTTGAAGGCTTGAATCTGGCCGACAGAGGCAGTCTCATCAATAATTTTATGGGCGACCTCACCACTTATATACATGCCCAATTACCAGGTAAGGAAGTCTCATTTGATGGCCCCGCTGTGAATTGGGGTGGCTGGGATTTTAACGGCTTAGTACAAAATGTAGATCATCTTATAATTATGGCCTATGATTATAACGGGTCTTGGAGCTCTACAACTGGGGCAGTGTCGCCGCTTACTCATCCGTCAAATGGTATTAGTGTTACCAAAACCGTCAATAGCGATTACGGTACGGCCATCGCAAATGCAGCAAGCAAAATTGTTTTAGGCGTGCCTTATTATGGGAAACATTGGGAAACAGCCACGAGCAGTGCGGGCGCTACAGTAACGGATTATGTAAAGTCTACGTTCTATAGAGATACTGATGACGACGCCCCTTTAAACGGTGGATATCTTTGGGATTCAAATTCGCAAACACCTTGGTTTAGATGGAACCAGAGTGGATGGAATCAAATATGGGCAGAAAATGAACAAAGCCTTGCTCTAAAATACGATTTGGCCTTAAACAAGAATTTAGGAGGTATTGGTATTTGGGCCCTAAATTATGACGGTAATAAAACCGACTTATGGGATTTAATAGACGCGAAATTTAACACTGCACTTGCAGTAGATGACTCCTTTATAAAACAACAGCTACATGTATATCCCAATCCTGCCAAAGAACAACTTACTATTTTAAACCCCAAACAACTAAAAATTGCCACTATTGAAATTTACAATACCTATGGGCAAAAATTAAAAAATGGAATTTTAAAAAAGAATGTAATTGATCTAAGTAACTTAAAAAAGGCGGTATATTTTATAAAAATAAAAGATGATTTAGGAAATCAGGGCACTTTCAAAATAATAAAATCATAATTTTATCTTACTGATTTCTTGCTATTTACGCGAATTCGTCAAAATAATTTCTATTCTCTAGGGGGAACTTTTCATACATAATTGTTTAATATTCGAAACAACGTAACAAACAATGTTTCAAACGATAATTAACGGGAAAGTTGCTATGAACACCAGAACCGTATAAGCTTATCTCCTTTCTCCCATATTAAGGAATTTAAAAACAAAATGTGTGTTGAAGGTAGTTTCAGCTAATTAGAAGAGTCCACTTTAATAGAGTGGGCTTTTTTTTATTAACGCCAGTTTTGACCCTTTTGTTCCATAGCCGCAATTAAAATATCTTTTTGGCTAATCTGCCCCACTAACTTTCCTTTCTCAACAATAGGAAATCGTCTTCGTTTCGAGTCTAGAAATTTTTGAGCAGCATCAAAAATATTTAAATTTCCATCGATGGTCTCTACGTTTTTTATCATGTGTTTTTCCACCGTATCGTTCTCAACGGGCATGTTGTAATACCTGCTTTCTGATATTTGTTTGATACAATCTCCTTCTGAGATAATACCCAATAATTCGTTCTGTTCATTAACTACAGGTCCACCAGAAATTTTATTTTTCACTAAAATTTCCATCACTTCAGCAATCGGCTGACTCGGTTTAAATGTAATTAGCTTTTTTGTCATATAGTCTGAAACCAACGCTGGTTTTAACTCCTCTTTTTTTGGTTGGGGCCTTCGCCCTTGAAAACTTTTAATTGCCATATCATCAGTAATTTAATATTTTAAATATAATCATATTTTTTTACAACGTAAAATTAATTCCGATTTCAAAATATCGACCTTTTAAAACAATTGAAATTCGTTATATAAACTTTATATTTGATTCTTTAAAACAAGATTCCTTATGATTACTATCAACGACTTCAATTTTAAAAATAAAAAAGCACTGATCAGAGTAGATTTTAATGTGCCATTAGACGAACATTTTAAGGTAACCGACACGACCCGTATCGCCTCTGCAAAACCCACAATTGTAAAAATATTAGAAGACGGCGGTAGCTGTGTGTTGATGTCTCATTTGGGTCGCCCAAAAGGCATCACTCCAGAATTTTCATTAAGTCATATTGCTAATACTGTTAGTGAAATTATTGGTGTTCAAGTAAAATTTGTTGATGATTGTGTAGGCGAAAATGCAACGAATGCTGCTGCCGAATTGCAACCAGGAGAAATTTTATTATTAGAAAATTTGCGCTTTCACGATGAAGAAACCAAAGGTGATGTCAAGTTTGCTGAGCAACTGGCAAAATTAGGAGACATTTATGTAAATGATGCTTTTGGCACCGCGCATAGAGCTCATGCGTCTACAACCGTTGTAGCCCAATTTTTTAAAGATAGAAAATGCTTTGGATACTTATTAGCTAAAGAAATTGAAAGTATTAAAAAGGTTTTTGAAGCTAGTGAAAAACCCGTAACCGCTATCCTTGGCGGATCTAAAGTCTCTTCAAAAATCACGGTTATTGAAAACATTTTAGACAAAATAGACCACTTAATTATTGGTGGCGGTATGAGTTTTACTTTTATCAAAGCACAAGGAGGTAACATAGGTGATTCGATTTGTGAGGATGACAAACAAGAATTGGCCTTGTCTATTTTAAAAGAGGCGAAGGCAAAAGGAGTGAAAGTACACCTACCTGTAGACGTTGTAGCTGCTGATGCCTTTAGTAATGATGCGAATACCCAAAATGTTGACATCAATCAAATACCAGACGGTTGGCAAGGTTTAGATTCTGGACCTAAAACCAATATTGGCTTTTCATTTGTAATCGCACAATCAAAGACTATTTTATGGAATGGCCCTGTGGGCGTGTTTGAAATGAAAAAATTCTCAAAAGGAACGATTGAATTAGGTCATGCCATTGCAGATGCTACAGCCGACGGCGCCTTCTCATTAGTAGGTGGCGGCGATTCTGTAGCCGCAGTTAAGCAGTTCGGATTTGAAAATAAAGTAAGCTATGTTTCTACGGGAGGTGGTGCCATGCTAGAAATGTTAGAAGGCAAAAGTTTACCCGGAATTGAAGCAATTCTTAACTAGAAAATTTGCTACTCGCATAATTAGCTAATTGTAAAATTATCGCAATATTACATCATAAATGAAATACTCAACCTTACCCAATACCGCTATAAAAGTTAGTAAAATTTGCTTAGGCACCATGACCTGGGGCCAACAAAATACTGAAGCTGAAGGACACCAACAAATGGAGTATGCTCTAGAACAAGGGGTTAACTTTTTTGACACCGCCGAAATGTATTCTATCCCCGGCAAAGCAGAAACGTACGGTGCTACTGAAAAAATTATCGGCTCTTGGTTTCAGAAAAATAACAACCGCTCTCAGGTTGTTTTAGCCAGTAAAATTGCTGGTCCTGGCTTAGCACATATTCGCACTACTGGTTTTTCAAAAGAAGCAATTACAGAAGCCTTACACGGCAGCCTAAATCGCTTAAAGACCGACTATATAGACTTATATCAATTACATTGGCCAGAAAGACCTACCAATTGCTTTGGTGTTCGTGAATACCCGTACCACATCGATACACAATGGGAAGATAATTTTGCGGAAGTTTTAGAAACGCTTAATGAATTTATAAAGGCAGGGAAAATACGCCATATCGGACTTTCTAATGAGTCTCCTTGGGGAACAATGCGCTATCTGGAAGAATCAAAACAAAAAGGATTGCCAAGAATGATTACGATTCAAAATGCCTATTCATTAATCAACCGTAGTTTTGAAATTGGTTTATCAGAAGTCGCTTTAAGAGAAAATATCGGACTTTTAGCCTATTCTCCTTTGTCGTTTGGAGTGCTTTCAGGAAAATATATCAATGAGATGCCTAGTGATGCACGGATTACTCTTTTTTCTAGTTATAGACGATATAGTAGTCCACAATCTACCAAAGTTGTTAAAAAATATTTGGAAGTAGCAGAAAAGCACAACCTAAGTTTGGCGCAATTATCATTGGCATTTGTAAATCAATTGCCTTTTTTAACTAGTAACATTATTGGCGCTACTAAGATGAGTCAGTTAAAAGAAAATATAGCGAGTATCGATATTGAATTGACCTCAGAAATTATTAAAGATATCAATGAAGTACATGCTGCAAATCCGAACCCTGCCGCTTAGACTTAATGAGTAGAAAGCAAAGCTTTCTACTCAAGATTCTTTTAATACCCTAACTTCTCACGTACTCTACCTAGCACTTCTTGCGCTACTTTTCGCGCTTTTGTTGCGCCAATAGCCAAGGCTTCGTCAAGTTCGTTTAAGTTGTTCATATAGTGATGGTACAACGCACGTTCTTTAGCAAACTTAGTGGTCAACAATTCAAAGAATGCTTGTTTGGCATGTCCATAACCATAGTTTCCCGCTAAATAATTGGCGCGCATTTCTGCTGTTTGTTCTGCTGAAGCAACTAATTCGTACAACGCAAATAAATTACAAGTTTCTGGGTCTTTTGGGTCTTCTAGCGGCGTGCTGTCTGTTTGAATTTTCATCACTTGCTTCCGCAATATTTTATCATCCCAAAATAAATTGATCGTATTATTACGCGATTTACTCATTTTCTCACCGTCAATACCCGGTACTAACTTGGTATTTTCTTGCACTTTTGTTGCAGGTGGCACTAAGATATTTCCCACTTGATGGTTTATTCTATCTGCCACATCCCGTGTCATTTCTAAATGTTGTGCCTGATCTTTACCAACAGGAACTACATCAGCATCATACAATAAAATATCAGCCGCCATTAACATCGGATACGTGAATAGGCCCGCATTTACATCTTCTAAACGGTCTGCTTTATCTTTAAAACTATGTGCCAATGTGAGACGTTGATAAGGGTAATAACAACTCAAGTACCAAGTCAATTCGGCTACCTCAGCAACATCACTCTGGCGGTAAAAAACGACTCTATCAACATCCAATCCAAAAGCCAACCAAGCTGCTGCAACACTATAGGTGTTGTGCCTCAACGTTGTAGCATCTTTAATCTGTGTCAACGAATGTAAATTAGCAATAAAGAAAAACGATTCGTTTTTTGGATCGTTTGCCATCTCAATAGCGGGAATAATCGCTCCTAATAAATTACCTAAATGTGGGGTGCCCGTACTTTGTACTCCTGTTAAAACTCTTGCCATAAATAATAAAATCCAAATTCCTATTTAAAGAAATTTTATTAAACAAATTGCGCATGGCTAAAAGAGACCATTGCAACAACGAAATTGATGGCAAAAGTAGCGATTATAAATCTCAAAACACAAATTACAATTCTCAAAATTACGATCAAAAAATAGCTTCACAACCTGATGCTATCATTTGAACTAATTTATTATTACTTTTGGCTGCTATGGAATTCTTAAAAAATGTATTTCGTTTGTTTTGGCGCCCTTGGTTTTATGCTTGGGTCTTTTTTACCATTCTGTTCGCCCTGCCTATACTTATTGTGGTTATTTCTTTTGACCGATTCTATAAAGCTTTTTTTAAAATTGCCATTGCTTGGGGAAAAACCATCTTATTTGTAATGGGCTTTAAACCTGTGGTAGAGACTGAAGAAGAAATTTTGCCTGATAAAAGCTATTTATTTATTGCCAACCACGCTTCTTTAATTGATGTTATGTTAATGTTGGCCGTGATGAAAAATCCTGCTGTATTTGTGGGTAAAAAAGAAGTGAGAAAAATTCCTGTTTTCGGTTATGTAGCCAGAAAAACTAGTATTTTGGTAGACAGAAGCGATGCTGAAAGCAGAAAAGAAGTATACATAAGTGCACAAGAAAAATTAAGTCAGGGGTTGAGTATTGCCATTTTTCCTGAAGGTTTGGTGCCCCCGGAAAACATATTATTAAGTGACTTTAAAAACGGCGCATTTCGATTGGCAATAGAACATCAGATACCTATTGTACCCATGACTTTTTACGACGTTAAAAAACGCTTTTCATGGACATTTTTTAGCGGTTGGCCCGGAAAATTAAGGGTAAAAATTCATCAATTTATTCAAACCGAAGGTTTAACACTTGATGATATGGAAGCAACTAAAGAAAAAGCATATACCATTATACATGACGAACTAGTTAAGGATATGAATGGATAAAAAGAACTTAACATACTATAGCAACACAGAAGAGAAACTAAATGTGATGACACATGGCATAGGCTTACTTTTAAGTGGCATAGCCTTTGTTCTGTTGGTTTTTCATGCGAAAGAAATGGGTACAACCAGACACATAGTAAGTTTTACTATTTTTGGTGCCAGCTTGATATTGCTCTATTCGGCATCAACATTTTACCACTACTTTCAACACCCTGAAATTCGAAGAAAATTAAACATCCTAGATCACGCATCCATCTATGTATTAATTGCTGGAACATACACGCCATTTACCGTAGTTACATTACAAGGAAAGCTTGGTTGGACCATCTTTGGCGTAACGTGGGGAATTGCACTCGTAGGTGTTTTTCTAAAATTATTTTATACAGGTAGATTCGAAAAAGCATCAACTATTGCCTATGTTGCCATGGGTTGGATTATTATTTTTGCAGTAAAACCACTACTGGCTAATTTACCCTTACATGGGCTGTATTGGTTATTGGCAGGCGGCATTTTCTATACCGTAGGAGCGCTTTTATACAGTATAAAAAGAATTCCCTACAACCATGCTATTTTTCACGTGTTTGTATTGTTGGGTAGTTTTTCCCATTTTATGGCTGTTTATTTTTATGTGCTAAAGCACTAAACCGACTCCTTTTGATGGAGTAGTCGTGTGAGTTTTATAGAAAGGTCTAACAAGATAATTTTAGCATTTCCATTGCGTTCAATATGATAAATAGCATCGTTCAACTCCTTGTTAATTTCTAAGATATTTCCTCCATGAATAAAGGGAGCAAACTTTGCCAAATCAAAGCTTGCTGTTTTAGGTTCTAAAAATACCAGACTATCTGCGGCATAGTTTTTTAACATGGCTTGTCTAAAAAACTGCAAGCAATAATTTAAAAAGCTCTTTTGTACTTCTCTTCCATTCCCCGCAATTGTTTCACTCCAAGTAATTAAGTCTTGAATGACCGTAGCATTCCCTTTTGCCTTAAAAGCTGTTCGAATCCAGAGTATAAACCACTGCTCAAACTGATCTTCTTTTGAAGAGTCATGAACTATTTTCAATGCTTTATTCCAATTCCCATCCGCCTGATGCGCAATGTTTACAGCTTGATTTTCGGTCAAGTGTTCACGCTCAATCAACGCTTGCTTAATTTCATTTTCACTTAACGGAAATAATTTTACAACTTGACAACGCGATAAAATGGTATTGATAATTTGATCTTCATTTTCTGTAATTAACAATAAAACCGTTTTTTCTGGAGGCTCTTCAATCAATTTAAGGAGCTTATTAGAGGCTGCAATATTCATTTTTTCAGCCATCCAAATAAGCAGTATTTTAAAACTACCTTCATACGCTTTGAGTGCTAACTTTTTAACGATTAACTCGGCTTCATCTACTCCTATTTGCCCCTGTTTGTTTTCAATACCTAATTGCTGATACCAATCAGAAACATCCCCGTACGGATTGTTTTGAATAAAGTCGCGCCACTCAGCTAAAAATAAGTCACTCACTGGATGCTTTTTTACCGAAGCATTTGCAGCCACGGGAAATGCAAAATGCATATCTGGATGTGATAATTTGTTAAACTTTAAATTACACGCCTCAATCCCCGTAATATTTTCACCAGCAGTATTCTGGCATAAAATATATTGTGCATAAGCAATGGCTAATGGCAAAGCTCCACTTCCCTTTGGCGAAACAAATAATTGGGCATGGGGTATACGCTTATTATCCACAGATTTGATTAACTGTTCCTTCGCTTTTTTTTGTCCAATAATCTCTTTAAAAAGCATGTTTTTAATTGAAAAATTTAAACTGTTAATTTCTTAAAGCACCAACCGTTTTGTAATTGTTATTTAATATTTATTCTTTTAATAAAAATAGTTCCCTTTTGCAAGAGTATGCAAATCTAATGAATTTGAAAATAGTTTGGGAGGAAATACTTCTTGCTCCATATTGTTATACTTTTATTCTGATATAAACAGCCTTGTATTAATAGCAATAGTTTTGAAAAAGACATTTTCACCTCAAATCCATTCGATTTACTCAAATCTAAGAAATTTTAAGTAGGTCGATTTATTATCTTTTTTAAGTTATGAATATAGTGTTATATTTACGGATTCAATTGAATTTTCGTTGGGCTAACGCTCAACTTTAAATATAACATATATATGAGCTGTAATAGTTGCTCTACAGATTCGAGCGGTATTCCTAAAGGGTGCAAAAGTAATGGAAGTTGCGGAACAGGAAGTTGTGATAAACTCACAGTTTTTGACTGGCTTTCAAATATGACCTTACCAAGCGGTCAATCAACATTTAACATCGTTGAAGTTCGTTTTAAAAACGGGCGAAAACATTTTTTTAAAAACACAAAAGATATTTCAATAGGTGTTGGAGATATTGTGGCCGTGGAAACTTCTCCAGGTCATGACATCGGTGCTGTTTCATTAACCGGAGAATTGGTAAAAATTCAAATGCGTAAAAAACATGTTGGATTTGACAGTGAAGAAGTAAAACAAATTTATAGAAAAGCCTCGCAAAGAGACATTGATATTTGGCAAACTGCTAGAGATAAAGAACTAGAAGTGCAGCGTAATGCCCGTTTGATAATTACGCGTTTAGGGTTGCAAATGAAACTATCAGATGTAGAGTTTCAGGGCGACGGTAATAAGGCGACCTTTTATTATACCGCTGACGACAGAGTTGATTTCAGGCTCTTAATTAAAGAGCTTGCTTCTACTTTTAAGATTCGAATTGAAATGAAACAAGTAGGGCTACGCCAAGAAGCAGCGCGACTTGGTGGTATTGGGTCATGCGGAAGAGAACTCTGCTGCTCAACATGGCTAACCGATTTCAGATCGGTAAGCACCTCATCAGCCAGATACCAACAACTGTCGTTAAACCCTCAGAAATTGGCTGGACAATGTGGAAAATTAAAATGCTGTTTAAATTATGAGCTCGACTCTTATATGGACGCTTTAAAGAACTTTCCGAATGCAGATACTTGGTTGCAAACTGAAAAGGGAGTCGCTGTTTTTCAAAAAATGGATATTTTTAAAGGGTTGATTTGGTACGCTTATAAAGATAACCCTATGAATTGGCATCAATTAAAAGTAGAAAAAGTCAATGAAATTATAGCCTTGAATAAAGACAAAAAGAAAGCACAAAGTTTAGAAGACTTTGTCTTTGAAGTTGATGCGTTTAAGGAAGAAGAGAAAGTTTTTACCAATGTGGTAGGCCAAGATAGTTTAACCCGTTTTGACAAAACAAAAAAGAAGCGAAAAAATCGCAATACTAACAGACGAAAAAAACCTCGCAATAATGCGCAATAGTATCCTACTTGTAATCATACTTGTTTTAGTCTCTTCTTGTACTGAAAGAGCTGTTTTTGACAATTATAAATCAATGCCCAATTCTGAATGGCATAAAGATTCTATTGTCAATTTTAAATTCAACCCTATAGATACTATTTCTAGAAATAATGTGTTTATTAATTTAAGAAATAACAACGATTATCAATACAGTAACTTATTTCTAATTGTCAATATCGATTTTCCAAATAACACCAGTGTTATTGACACCTTAGAATATGAAATGACTGATGCTCAAGGTAAATTTTTAGGTACTGGCTTAACCGACTTAAAAGAGAATAAGTTAGAATATAAAACCAATGTTATTTTTCCAGTAAGTGGAGATTATAATTTCAATATTCAACAAGCTATGCGTAAAAGCGGATCTATTGAAGGTATTGAAGCCCTAAATGGGATTACTGACGTTGGTTTACGTATAGAAAAAATAGAATAACTATGGCTAAAAAAGCAAACATACAAAAAGATGCTTTTAAAAAGTATACAAAGTGGATATGGACACTATTCCTTAGTGGAATTGGCTTTATTATGCTCTTGTTTTTACTCGCTTCATTTGGTGTCTTTGGTAAATTACCGGCGTTTGAAGAGTTAGAAAACCCTCAAAATGACTTGGCAACTCAAGTTATTTCTGTTGATGGCAAAACTATTGGTAGTTATTTTAAAGAAAATAGATCGCCCATTAAATATAAAGATTTACCACAAAATTTAGTGGATGCCTTGGTGGCAACTGAAGACGTGCGTTTTTACGAACATTCTGGTATTGATTTTAAAGGAACTGCCAGAGCGGCTATTAAATTGGGTAGAGATGGTGGCGCAAGTACGATTACGCAGCAACTGGCGAAATTACTCTTTACACGTAAACCGTCTGGAAATTTTTTCAAGCGTATTATATTACAAAAAACAAAGGAATGGATTATTGCTGTGCGTTTAGAACGCCACTATACGAAACAAGAAATCATTGCCATGTATTTCAACAAGCAAGGATTCTTATTTCAAGCAGTAGGTATTCGTTCAGCTTCACGAATCTATTTTGGTAAAGAACCTAAAGATTTAAACATTGAAGAATCTGCTGTTTTAGTAGCGATGCTTAAAAACCCTAGACAATACAATCCATATAGAGAAATTTCTAAAGAAAAATCTTTTCAGCGAAGAAATGTTGTTTTAATGCAGATGGAGCGAAATGATATCATTTCTAAAAAAGTGAAAGATTCTTTACAAAAATTACCAATAGTCTTAGATTTTTCGCCTGAAGATACCAGCTTTGGTATGGCCACTTACTTTAGAGAGTATCTACGTGGTTTTATGAAAGATTGGGTAAAAAACAACCCAAAACCTGACGGTTCTGAGTATGATATTTTTAGAGATGGATTAAAAATATATGTCACCATAGATTCGCGCATGCAACAATATGCTGAAGAAGCTATGGAAGAACATATGTCTAACTTACAACGCGTATTCTTTAAGAGTCAAGAAACAAATAAAACCGCCCCTTTTTATGATTTAACAAAAAAGGAGGTTGACGCGAATATCTTAGCCGCCATGAAACGCTCTAACCGATGGAGGCGAATGAAAAAAGCAGGGAAGTCTGAAAAAGAAATTAAAACTTCTTTTGATGAAAAAGCGGAGATGAAGATTTTTTCTTGGAAAGGAGAAATTGACACTATTATGACACCCAAAGATTCCATTCGTTATTATAAACATTTTATGCATACGGGAATTCTTTCAACAGAACCTCAAACGGGTCATGTAAAAGCATGGGTTGGTGGAATCAATCACAAACATTTTCAGTATGATCATGTAAAGCAAGGCTCACGTCAAGTAGGTTCTACTTTTAAACCCTTTGTATATGCTACGGCTATTAATCAATTAGGCTATTCGCCTTGTAAAGAGCTTAACAACACCTTGTATACCATCCCGAAAGGAAAATACGGATTGCCCGAAGATTGGACACCACATAATTCAAGTGAAAAATACGGTGGTGTAAGAACATTAAAAGATGCATTAGCAAATTCTGTAAATGTTATTTCTGCTCAATTGATAGATAAAGCAACTCCGAAAAACGTTGTGCGATTGGCCAATAATTTAGGGATCGAAAAAGAGATTCCTGAAGTACCATCAATTGCACTTGGTAGTGTTGATTTATCGTTGTACGAAATGGTAGGAGCCTACAATACATTCTCCAATAAAGGGATGTACGTAGAACCGATCATGGTGTTGCGTATTGAAGATAAAAATGGCACTTCTCTGAGTGAATTTGCACCCAAAACAAAAGAGGTCTTAAACGAACAAGCCGCCTATACTGTAATTAACTTATTAGAAGGGGTGACACAGTTCGGTTCTGGAGTGCGTTTACGTAGCTCTTCAGGGGTATACCCTGATAGTATCGCTTCAGGATATCCTTATAAATTGACAAACCCTATTGCTGGTAAAACGGGTACAACTCAAAATCAATCTGACGGTTGGTTTATGGGCTTGGTGCCTAATTTAACCACTGGTGTTTGGGTTGGTGGAGAAGAAAGAGCGATTCATTTCCCTGATTTAGGAAGAGGTCAAGGTGCATCTATGGCGCTCCCTATTTGGGCCTTATTTATGAAAAAGTGCTACGCCGATAAAACACTGAATGTCAGTAAAGAAGAATTTGAGAAGCCCGAAAACATGTCGATAGAATTGGATTGTGAGAAGTATAAAAATCCTGAAACTGAAGGAGAAAAGGATCCTGCAGAAGAAGTTCCTGAATTTTAAATAGCATAACAATGATTAATAAAGTAGTAAACAATGTTGAAGAAGCTCTAAAAGGTGTTCAATCTGGTATGACTTTTATGCTGGGTGGCTTTGGCTTATGTGGTATTCCAGAAAATAGCATTACACAACTCGTTAAACTAGAAGTAAACAATTTAACCTGTATTTCAAACAATGCTGGTGTTGACGATTTTGGATTGGGATTACTTTTGCATAAACGCCAGATAAAAAAAATGATTTCTTCGTATGTAGGAGAAAATGAAGAATTTGAACGGCAAATGCTTAGTGGAGAATTGGAAGTTGATTTAATTCCGCAAGGAACATTGGCCGAACGTTGTAGAGCAACTGGCGCCGGAATTCCGGCTTTTTTCACACCCGCAGGTTATGGCACTGAAGTTGCCGAAGGAAAAGAAACCCGTGAATTTAATGGTAAAATGTATGTCTTAGAACATGCTTTTAGTCCCGATTTTGCCTTTGTAAAGGCATGGAAAGGAGATACTGCCGGAAATTTAATTTTTAAAGGTACCGCTAGAAATTTTAATCCGATGATGGCAATGGCTGGTAAAATTACTGTTGCCGAAGTTGAAGAATTGGTGCCTGCTGGTCAATTAGATCCGAATCAAATTCATACTCCAGGAATTTTCGTGCAACGTATCTTTCAAGGTAGTCATTACGAAAAACGCATTGAGCAACGTACTGTACAATCTAAATAATGAATCTATTTTTTAATGTAGCAATGTAATAATGAAAAATCCTGCTGTTGATAAATCTGTAGAATTTGCTTTATTAATTATTGAATATTGTGAAATGCTACAAATCAATAAAAAATATGTTATTTCTAGACAATTATTAAAATCGGGAACAAGTATCGGTGCTAATGTTCACGAAGCACAAAATGCAGAAAACAAATCTGATTTTATTCATAAAATAAAAATTGCAACCAAAGAATTAGAAGAATCAAAATATTGGCTAATCCTTTGCGAAAAGTCAAAAAATTATCCTTTCAATAGTGCTTTAAAAGAAAAAGTAAACGAATTAGGGCTAATTTTATATAAAATATTAAGTACAAGTATCAAAAATAAAAATTGAAATACTGCTACATTAACAAATTAATACATTGATAATATGTTATCTAAACAAGAAATAGCACAGCGCATCGCTCAAGAGTTAAGAAATGGATGGTATGTTAATTTAGGAATCGGCATTCCTACGCTAGTTGCAAATTACATCCCAAAAGGGATCGATGTGGAGTTTCAAAGCGAAAATGGCTTATTGGGTATGGGGCCTTTTCCAGTGGAAGGAGAAGAAGATGCCGATTTAATCAATGCTGGTAAACAAACGGTTACCGTTTTAGCTGGTGGCTCTCTTTTTAATTCAGCCAATAGCTTTGCCATGATTCGAGGGCAACATGTACAGTTAACCGTTTTAGGCGCCATGGAAGTTGCCGAAAATGGTGATATCGCCAATTGGAAAATCCCAGGAAAAATGGTGAAAGGTATGGGTGGTGCAATGGATTTAGTAGCCTCTGCAGAAAATATTATTGTAGCCATGATGCATACCAATAAACGCGGTGAATCCAAATTATTAAAACAATGCTCATTACCCTTAACTGGTGTGGGTTGCGTAAAAAAAATAGTGACCAATTTAGCCGTTTTAGACGTTACAGATAAAGGCTTTAAACTACTAGAAAGAGCTCCTGGCGTAAGCGTTGAAGAAATTAAAAATGCCACCGAAGGCACCTTAATTATTGAAGGTGATATTCCCGAAATGGCCATTTAGATTTGGGAAGAAAGAGAAAAGAAGAAAGAAGTTTCAAGTTAAAAACTACCGAATAAATGAACATCATCTCTTACAATGTCAATGGCATCCGTGCTGCACTTAAAAAAGGATTTATTGATTGGTTGACAGCTGCAAATCCCGACGTTATTTGTATTCAAGAAACCAAAGCACATAAAGAACAATTAGATTTATCCATTTTTGAAGCTGCTGGTTACCCGTATCACTATTGGTTTTCAGCCGAAAAAAAAGGCTATAGTAGTGTGGCCATTTTATCTAAAATAAAACCAAATCACGTTGAATATGGAACTGGCATTCCGTCAATGGATTTTGAAGGTAGAAACTTGCGATTAGATTTTGACTCTGTTTCTATTATGAGTCTGTATTTACCATCTGGAACCAATGATGCTCGCTTGGATTTTAAGTTCAATTATATGGCTGAATTTCAAGACTATATCAATGAATTAAAAAAGGAACTCCCAAATCTCATTATTTGTGGTGATTATAACATTTGTCATGAAGAAATTGACATTCACAATCCGAAAATGAAAGGTGTTTCTGGTTTTTTACCTGAAGAACGTGCATGGATTGGCAAGTTTATTGATACTGGTTTTGTAGATACCTTCAGGCATTTTAATAAAGAGCCTGATCATTATAGCTGGTGGAGCTATAGAGCCAATGCAAGAAACAATAATAAAGGTTGGCGCATAGATTACTGTATGGCAACCCAACCCTTAATAAATCGTTTAAAAAGGGCGTATATTCTCCCTGAAGCAAAACATTCTGATCATTGCCCGATTGGTCTTGAGATTGAGTAAAAAAATATCATTATTAATAGTTGAAATATTAGTACCATGAAAAAAACAATATTTGCAGTCCTTATCTTAATTTTAACTACCTCTTGTGTTACTAAAAGGGTTTATACAGAATTAGAAGATAAATACAATAAGTTACGCGACAGTAATGCTTCTCTTTTTAATGAAAATCAAGATTTAATTGACACAAAAAAAGAACTTGAAGCGAGTAAACTTAGACTCGAAGATGAAATAAATAAATTGGCTGCTGACAAGCGTAAATTGAACGATGCTACCAATCAATTAGAAGCCAAAAAAAGAAAGTTAGAGCAAGAATACAACGAGCTCTCTCAAATGAGCGCTGATCAATTATCAGAAAAAGAGAAACAAAACAGAGAGTTACTGGTTCAATTGCAAGAAAAAGAATCGGCATTGGCAGCCGAGAGTGGCCGACTAGAAAAACTACAAAGTGAACTCAATTCACGATCTAAAAGAGTGGATGAACTAGAAGGCTTAATTGCAGCTAAAGAAGCCAAAATGCAACAATTAAAAGATGCTGTTTCTGCAGCCTTGAGCGGATTTGAAGGGAAAGGCCTAACCGTTGAGCGCAAAAATGGAAAAGTATATGTTTCTATGGAAAACAAATTACTCTTTGGTTCTGGTAGCTGGGCTGTTGGTAGCCAAGGACAAAGTGCCGTGGTTAATTTAGCCGGCGTATTAAAGCAAAACTCAGATATTGACGTGCTTATTGAAGGGCATACCGATGATGTGCCATATGGTGGACAAGGAAACATGACCGATAATTGGGATTTATCTACAAAGAGAGCAACGGCCATTGTTCGTATTTTAATTAATAACAATGTAAATCCGAAGCAAATTACGGCAGCAGGTCGCAGTAAATATATACCCGTGGCAAGCAACACCTCTGCTTCAGGAAAAGCGAAAAATAGACGTATCGAAATTATATTAGCTCCTAATTTAGACGCAATTAATGCCCTATTAAATGAATAAAGTTTGTGAAGCTGAATGAAATAGGACGAAATGAAGAAATTTTGATTATTATTGAGATTCTTCGCGTCGCTTAGAATGACAATTTAAGACGTTTTATTAGCTAATTGTCCACATGCGGCATCAATGTCTTTTCCTCTACTTCTACGTACATTTACCACAATTCTATTGGCTTCTAATGTCTTTACGTACATATCTGTAGCTTCTGGTGATGCTTGTTGAAATTCGCCATCATCAATAGCGTTGTATTCTATTAAATTAACTTTACTAGGCACCTTTTTACAATAGGCAACCAAGGCATCTACATCTTTTTGTGTATCATTAATGTCTTTCCACACTACATATTCAAAAGTGATCATCTTATTGGTTTTTTCATACCAATATTGCAGTGATTCTAACAATTCTGCCAAATTACTTTTTTCATTGATGGGCATCATTTTAGAACGCACCACATCAATGGCCGAATGCAATGAAACTGCTAAATTAAATTTCACGGCATCATCTGCCAATTTTTTTATCATTTTTGGTATCCCTACCGTTGAAACGGTGATTCGTTTTGGTGACATCCCCAAACCTTCATCAGAAGTAATTTTATCAATAGAAGCCAGTACATTTTTATAATTAAGCAAAGGTTCTCCCATCCCCATAAAAACGATGTTAGAAAGTTTGTGATTGTGATAGTGTCTACTCTGCTTATCAATCGCAACCACCTGATCATAAATTTCATCGGGATTTAAATTACGCATGCGCTTTAACCGTGCAGTTGCACAAAAATTACAATCCAAGCTACAGCCTACCTGACTAGATACACAAGCCGTGGTTCTAGTATCTGTAGGTATTAAAACCGATTCTACGATCATATTATCATGCAGCTTGATGGCATTTTTTATGGTTCCATCATTAGAACGCTGCATTTGATCTACTTTAATATGATTAATCACAAAGTGTTCCTCGAGCATCGTTCTTGTTTCTTTCGAAAGATTGGTCATCTCATCAAAAGAGTATTGTGCCTTAGTCCACAACCATTCGTACACCTGGTTGCCTCGAAAAGCCTGATCTCCGTTGACTACAAAAAAATCTCGTAGTTCCTCTTTAGTAAGTGCGCGTATGTCTTTTTTTGCTACCATTGATTATAAAAAACGTCCTGATATTTTCAGGACGTTTATTTTTTTTAGAGTCTAATTTTTTATTTACTCAATACTATTTTTTTGACTAAACTTTTGTTCGTGTCAATTTCTGTAATTTTAATAAAATAAATATCATTCGGTAAATTACCTAACTGAATAGATTCTTGATTGTTTAATGTTTTTGATTGTATTGCCTGTCCTAGTACATTGTAAATCGAATAGTTTAATGCACCTACTAAGCCACTAGTTTTCACTTGTACGGTTCCAGTAGTTGGATTGGGGAATACAGTAATGTGCTGCTCTAAAAATTCGTCATTAACAGCAAGCACATTTTCTAAGGAATTTAAAGTATTCGGGTTTGAATTTCCAGGGTCTAACCATTCTTTAAGACGTGTAGCCTGTGTTGTTCCATTATCCCAGGACACCGCAAAACGTCCATAAAAATCTAAGGCACCATTATTACTTGTTTGATTTGGTGGGTCAAGGCAAGATGCTCCACCACCAAAAAGTTGGCCGATAATAAGCCCATTTGGATTAAAGAGCGCAGATCCAGATGAACCGCCTTCGGTAACACCAATTTCCCATCCACCACCACTAGTGGTTATTTCCCACGTCGCAACAGAAGGGCTTCCATTTATTGAATGATTTGCCTTTATTGGACCTGTATCATCTCGAGAAATTTTCATAATATCTCCTTGAGGATGATGAATTCCTACAACATAAGAAGGAAACGCATCTGTTTTGTCCCAACCCGCAAAAGTTACATCCCAAGTGTTCGGAATCGGATTGTTTAGTTCAAGCAACATCACATCAGAAGCCGTATTGTTTGCTTTTAAAGTTGCACCAGTCATTATAAATTCATCTTCTGAATCGGAACTATTCGTCAATCCAGCACATATTGGGTTCGGACTTATCCAATTAAAACGCATAGAATAAAGCGAGGGAGGCGTACCAGAACAGTGATCTGCCGTTAAGAAATACGGTGTTTTATCTTGGTCTGTATTGTTAATTAAGGTTCCTGAACAGATAAAAGCACCACCACCCAAATCAGGCATTAATAAAAACGCTACTGACTTTTTGACCAAATCTCTTTGCACTTCAAAATCGGCCCCAATTGGGCAATCAACATCATGATTGCAATCACCAGAATCACCTAAATTTTTTTCATAGATACTTTGGTAGTTTTTTTGATATGAATTCCCCAAACGGTATCCGTGTATCACCGTTGCCAAATTTAATCTTCCTTGCCCCTTCACCTCCTTTGGTTCATAATATTCAACCCATAATTCATCGCCATTCACAAACCAAGTACTCAATACGTTTTTCTCATTGTTGAGTAGGTTTGTATAGGCTCCTATTAAATCGGATCGGTCATTATTATACAAATACACCTTACCTCCTTCTGGCAGAAAATAGTCGTCAAAAATCACACTTAAATGCAATGCATTTTTAGAATTAAATAGAATTCTCCAAATACGGTCTCCGTTTGCAAGGTCTGTCCAAACACCGCTATTGTTAAGCCCAAAATCTACTTTTTTAGAAATCCCTATTCTGTATGGTTTCGTTCTTATTTCATCGTTGACTTCATCTTCCTTTTTAACCTGCTGAATGTCGACCTCATCTAAAACAATAGACGTAAAACTGGTCTTTGCCTGTACAAGATCCCAACTAGCGGGCGTTCCTTCATTTGTAACTTGAGCTAGAACATTAAGTGTTAAACCAAGAAAGAAAAACAAGAGTAATTTTTTTATCATAATATGCTGGTTTATAAAACAATTAGCTAGCTAAGATAACTATAATAAATTAATTTTATTGAATAATTAGATGATCAACATGGCGTCACCGTAAGAATAGAATTTATATTTCTCTTTGATTGCTTCGGCGTAAGCCTCCTTTAAAAAGTCATGTCCTGCAAAAGCTGCAGCCATCATCATTAACGTTGACTGTGGTGTATGAAAATTAGTAATCATAGCATTTGCAATACCGAAATCATACGGAGGAAAAATAAATTTATGTGTCCAACCATTGTATGGTTTCAAACGATAATCAGCCGACATTGAACTTTCCATAGTACGCATTACTGTAGTTCCTACCGCACATACCCTTCTTTTATTGTCTAAGGCATTATTTACCGCCTTTGCAGCACTCTCTGGGATATCAATTTCTTCTGAATCCATTTTGTGCTTAGATAAATCTTCTACTTCAACAGGTTGAAATGTTCCTAAGCCCACGTGCAAGGTAACTTCTGCTAAATCAATACCTTTAATTTCCAAACGTTTCAATAAGTGCTTAGAAAAGTGCAAGCCTGCAGTTGGTGCAGCAACAGCACCTTCATGCTTGGCATAGATGGTTTGATAACGCTCTGCATCTGAAGCCTCTACTTCTCTTTGGATGTATTTTGGCAAAGGTGTTTCTCCTAATTCTTTTAATTTTTTACGAAACTCTTCGTAGCTACCATCAAATAGAAAACGCAATGTTCTTCCTCTTGAGGTGGTATTATCAATCACTTCAGCAACCAAATCATCATTGTCACCAAAAAATAATTTATTTCCAATTCTTATTTTACGAGCCGGATCCACCAAGACATCCCATAAGCGACTTTCTTGATTGAGTTCTCTCAATAAGAAAACTTCAATTCTCGCCCCTGTTTTTTCTTTATTCCCATAAAGTCTCGCTGGAAAAACTTTTGTGTTGTTAAACACCATGATATCACCTTCATCAAAATAATCAACCACATCTTTGAACAATTTGTGTTCAATGGTTTGTTCCTTTCTATTCAAAACCATCAAACGCGCTTCGTCACGTTGTGCTGATGGATATTCTGCTAATAATTCTTCTGGTAAATTAAATTTAAAGTGTGATAATTTCATTTGTTCTATAGTGTTTTAATTCGCCTCTATACTAAACTATGCTGGTTTTTAGGCAAAATGAGCGCAAATATACAATATCGGCATAGGCAAAGTCAAGTATTTTAAGGATTATATTCTGTTAAGCGTTAAAAACAAGCGAAGTATTCGCTTTCTTATCGGAATATGTATCTTTGTGGAAATTTAAATAGTGCCATGGGAATAAAAGTAACTCCATATAAAAACTCTGAATTAGGGAAAAAGAAACAAGTTGAACAAATGTTCGACAATGTTTCTACCAATTACGACTTTTTAAATCGCGTTTTAACTTTTGGTATTGACGTAAGGTGGCGTAAAAAAATTGTAAAGTTTATTGCAAAAGACAATCCGAAACAACTACTAGATATCGCTACTGGAACAGGAGATTTCGCCATTATGCTTAGTGCATTGAATCCTGAAAAAGTGATTGGTTTAGACTTATCACAGGGTATGCTAGCGATTGGAATTGAAAAGATTAAAAAGAAAAAATTAGATCATATTATAGATATGGTTCAAGGAGATTCTGAAAACTTACCTTTTGAAGATGCTACATTTGATGCGATAACTGTTGGCTTTGGTGTTCGTAATTTTGAAAATTTAGATGCTGGTTTAAAAGAAATTCACCGCGTTTTAAAACCAGGAGGCGTATTAGCTATTTTAGAAACTTCTCAGCCAGAAAAATTTCCAATGAAACAACTGTTTAAATTTTACTCAAAATATGTGATTCCCACAGTAGGAAATCTGATTTCAAAAGACAAAAGTGCCTACTCATATCTGCCAGAATCTGCTGCTAGTTTTCCATATGGAAAAAGCTTCAACAATATTTTACAAAAAAATGGGTTTAATAATGCAACTAACAAACCTTTAACTTTTGGAATTGCCTCAATGTATACAGCAAAAAAGTAAATCTATTTTATGAAAAAAGTCATCATCCTTTCCCTTGGTTTGGTACTCCTTGTTAGTAATAAGTTATATTCTCAACAGAAAGATCGAATAATTCATTTAGAAAATTTCGACAAAAGAAAATTACATTTTGGTTATTATTTAGGATTAAACCAAAAAGGATATTCCATAAAATACAATGATAAAAATCTACTGGTTAACGATTTAAACACAGATTATATTGTTGTAGAAGAATCTATTGGTTTTAATATCGGACTCGTAGTTGATTATAAATTACACGACAATATCAACCTGCGTTTTGAGCCTGGGTTATCAAGTAATACGAAGAAGGTTATTTTTGATTCAAGTGTAGTTGGCGAAAATGGTATTAATGGTGCAGGAAATGAAAGAGATGTTCCTGCTACTTATTTACGCCTGCCTTTATTACTTAAATTTAGTACGAACAGATTAGACAATATGCGTGCTTACTTGATTGGTGGTGTATCTTATGATTATAATTTCTCAAGTAATCAGAACAACGTAGATGACAATACCCAAGGTCAATTCAGAATGAAAACAAGTAACTTCATGTATGAAGTTGGTGTTGGTGTCGATATTTATTTGCAGTGGTTTAAATTTTCACCTTCTGTTCGCGGAATATTTGCCATTAACAATGAGTTGGTTCCAGATGATACTATTCCCAACAGTCCCTATACATATCCTATAGATTATTTTGGTACGCGTGGAATTTTTATAAACTTCACCTTTGAATAACTAATTACGTTTAAACTCACTTAACAGAATACCGGTAGCCGTTGCAACATTTAAGCTTTCGGTTTGTTTTAGATTACCAAATCTCGGTATGGTGATTTTATGGGTTATTAATTTTTCTACCTCTTCTGAAATTCCGTTAGACTCATTTCCCATGACCAGAATACCGTTGGAAGGGAGTTGGGTATGATATACATTCTCACCTTCTAATAAGGCGCCATAAATTGGCAATGTAGTTGTTTCTAAAAAGGCCGTTAAATCAGTATAAACCACGGTAACTCTTGACAATGAACCCATTGTTGATTGTACCACTTTGGTATTGTAACAATCAACCGTATTTGAAGAGCACACCAATTGTTCTATTCCAAACCAATCACACAATCTAATAATAGTTCCCAAATTACCAGGATCGTTGATCGTATCAAGCACTACGGTAAGACCCCTTGCTGCCAATTGTTTTTGAGCAGGAATTTTGAAAATCCCTAAAACCTTGTTTGGTGTTTTTAAATTGCTTATTTTTTTTAATTCCCTGTCAGAAATTATTTCAGGGTTATAATTACCTAGTTCTTGAGCAAAAATAGCTGTACAAAACAGCTGTTCAAGCTGAGTTTTAGAATTTAAGAGCTCATTTACAACTTTAACACCTTCTGCAACAAATAGACCGTGTTGTATTCGGTACTTTTTTTGCTGTAAACTCGTTATTAATTTTAATTGATTTTTGCTTAGCATTTAAATAGTGTTACTTTTGATTTTTAACGCCATAGATTTTGCAATAGAAATCTAAATAATTATAATTATATTAAATATTTTTGCTTAAAATAAGCCACAAAACTAGATTGTATTGCATTATAGATTCACGAAAATAGTATTATTTATTTTATTGCTTGTTTTAATAAGTGCATGCGATGCGACAAAACACGTGCCTGAAGGAAAATATTTGCTCGATAAAAATACAATTATTGTAAACGACAAAAAATCATCATCACCCGATTTATACAGTTATTTAAGGCAAAAACCCAATCAAAAAATACTTGGATTCCCGTTTTCTCTTCATTTGTACAATCTAGCAAATAAAGATACCCTTAATAGTTTTGATCATTGGTTAAATAAAAAACCTAAAAGAAAGAAACGGTTGATTAATACGTTTTCAGAAAAACAAGTTAAAGGTCTTGAAAACACTTCAGAAGGCATCAATAAATGGCTTATCCGTAGTGGAAATCCTCCTGTTATTTCGGACTTAAAAAAAATTGAAAGTTCTGCGCAAACTTTAAAGGATTATTATTTTAGCAAAGGGTATTGGGATGTTCTAGTTACACACAATGAAAACAACAAACGGAGTAAACGCACTGAAGTTGACTATTTAGTCACTACTAACGATCCTTATTTTTTAGATAGCGTTAGAACACAAATACTATCACCACAACTTGATTCTATTTATAAAATGAATCGTGATGGCTCTTTTGTTGTTCAGGGCGATCAATTTAACGCAGAAAATTTTGAAAAAGAACAAGACCGACTAATAGCCTTGTTTAGAAACTCTGGGGTTTATAGTTTTGGAAAAGATATAATGGAATTTGATATTGACATTTCAGATAGCACTTCGCATAAAAAAAACATCTTACTAAAAATCCAAAATAGAAGGGTTGAAAAAAATGATAGTGTTTATACGGCACCTTATAAAATTCAAAAAATAAAAGATGTTAATGTTTTCACTGATTTTACATTTGGCAATAAAGATGAACAACCTAAAGATTCCGCTACGTATAGCGGTATTAATTTTTATGCCGTTGATGAACTACAATACAATCCGAAGTATTTAGCTAATTCTATAATTATTCAACCCGACAGTATTTATAAAGATACGGAGCGCGATTTAACGCGTCAATACTTAAGAGACTTACAAAATTTCAGACCATCTGTTGATATTAAATATCAAGAAAATAACGATGAAACACTTACGGCAAATATCTATTTAACTCCGCTAAAAAAATACTCCGTGGGCTGGGATGCTGAATTTACTACTTCCAATATCAAGCCTTTCGGTATTTTAGGTAAATTTTCATTTTTGAATAGAAACGTATTTAAAGGAACAGAAATATTAGAACTTTCCTTTCAAGGATCGTTTATAAATACTTCATTAGACGCTTCTGATAATTCTACGTTCTTTAATGCTTGGGAAATTGGTTCTGGTGCCACGCTTAAAATTCCCCGTATTTTATTTCCATTAAAGACCTCCCAACTCATTCCTAAAAGAATGGCTCCTAAAACAAATATTGGAGTGAGTTTAGGGATACAACGAAATATTGGTTTAGATAGACAAAATATTACGGGAAGTATTGACTATACTTGGAAAAGCTCAACAACTACAAATCATAAATTTGAATTGTTAAATGTACAATACATTAAAAATCAAAATACTGATAATTATTTTAGCGTTTACGGTTCTGAGTCTCGAAAACTAGATAGTATTGCCTTTGGTCTTGATTATAATAATATTGTGCCTACTGGAAACTCCTTAGAAAGAGATGAAAATGGAATTCCAGTTGAAGATGAAGACGGCAATCAAACATTAATTCCTTTAAATTATATTGGTCAAATTCTGAATAATCCGAATCTAGGATCTACAAATCCCGAAGAATTTCAAGTTGCTAGTAATGTAAATCAACAACGCGATATATTAATAGAAAATGTATTGGTACCAGTAATGTCTTATTCGTATAACTATACAAACCGTGAAAATTTTAGAGACAATAGTTTCTCTAGCTTTACAGGAAGGCTCATCTCTTCCGGATCTATCACATCACTGTTCGTAAAAAAAACGGCCGAAAGTGGTAAAAAAGAAATTTTTGGACTGCCCATTGCACAGTATTTTAAAACGGAATTAGAGTATAAAAAATATTGGGGTCTTAATATCAACAGCTCGTTGGTTTTTAGAGGTTTCATTGGTGCTGCCATACCTTTTGGAAATTCTGATGATATTCCTTTTAGTAGAAGTTATAGGGCTGGTGGATCTAACGATATAAGAGCGTGGCGTACCTTCGATTTAGGACCTGGTGCCGAGGATAGTAATTTAGAATTTAATACCGGAAATTTAAAGTTGACTGGAAATCTAGAGTATCGATTTAAATTTATCAATAGCTTAAATGGGGCGCTCTTTATTGATGTTGGAAATATCTGGGATATTTCTAATTCACCTCTATCATCATCAAAAGCTAAGTTTAACAGTATTAATTCGTTAGAAGACATGGCGGTTGGCTCCGGTTTTGGTGCTAGATATGATTTCGGATTTTTAGTTTTTAGGCTTGATGTTGGTTTTAAAACTTTTGAACCTTATAATGTTAAAAATAAAAAATGGTTTAGAAATTACAATTTTAACAGAGCCCTTTATAACATCGGAATCAATTACCCTTTTTAAGCATTCTTTTTTTCGAATCACTATATCGATTTCGCTTTTTCTCATTTTTTACTGTCTAAAGTCTGTCTAAAATTGATTACTTTTATAATCAAATTTTTCAACACTTAAATCAAACAAAAATGAGTCATACTATTAAACCCGGAGTCGCCACAGGTAAGGAAGTTCAAGCTATTTTTAAATTAGCTAAAGAAAAAGGATTTGCGTTACCAGCAGTAAATGTTATTGGCTCAGACAGTATCAATGGTGTTTTAGAAACTGCTAGGGACCTAAATGCCCCTGTGATTATTCAATTTTCGAATGGTGGCGCCCATTTTAATGCAGGTAAAGGATTGTCAAATGAAAATCAAAAAGCAGCCATTGCCGGAGCCATTGCCGGAGCAAAACATGTTCACTTAATGGCAGAAGCGTATGGAGTACCTGTTATTTTACATACCGACCACTGCGCTAAGAAATTACTGCCTTGGATAGATGGTTTACTAGATGCTAGTGAGCAATTTTATAAAGAAACAGGCAAGCCGCTTTACAGCTCACATATGATTGACCTTTCCGAGGAACCTATTGAAGAGAATATCGAAATTTGTAAACAATATCTCGAGCGAATGCATAAAATGGGAATGACTTTAGAGATTGAACTTGGTATTACTGGTGGTGAAGAAGATGGTGTAGACAATACCGATGTAGATGATTCTAAATTATATACGCAACCCGAAGAAGTTGCCTATGCCTATGAAGAACTAAGTAAAGTGAGTGATCAGTTTACCATTGCGGCAGCCTTCGGAAATGTACATGGCGTTTACAAGCCTGGAAATGTGAAGCTAACACCAAAAATTTTAAAAAACTCACAAGAATATATTTCTAAGAAATTCAATGTGGGTCACAATCATATCGATTTTGTTTTCCATGGCGGATCCGGCTCAACGGTAGAAGAAATCAGAGAAGGGATTAGTTATGGTGTTATTAAAATGAATATTGATACTGATATGCAATATGCATTTATGTCGGGTGTTAGAGATTATATGGCCGATAAAACAGCATATCTTCAAAGTCAAATTGGAAACCCAGAAGGTAGTGATGTCCCTAATAAAAAATACTACGACCCGAGAAGATGGTTACGTGAAGGTGAAATCTCTTTTATAGAGCGCTTAAAGAAAGCCTTTGAAGATTTAAATAATGTAAATACCTTATAATTTTTAGTAGCTTTTATTTTTTTAGTAACTTGCTCGCCCAAATAATTAGTGTATGTCAGCCGCATGGTTTAAACGAAAAGAGAAAGGAATTCACACTCCAACAGAAGAAAAAAAGGATGTCCCGAAAGGGCTATGGTATAAAACGCCTAGTGGAAAAATAGTAGATGCAGATGAATTAAAAGAGAATTACTATGTGAGTCCAGAAGATGGATATCACGTAAGAATTGGAAGTAATGAGTATTTTGAAATCCTATTTGACGACAATAAGTTTAAAGAACTTAATGCCAATGTGACTTCAAAAGACCCATTAAAGTTTGTTGATTCTAAAAAATACCCAGACCGATTAAAAGAAGCTGAGGAAAAATCAAAACTAAAAGATGCTATTCGAACAGCCGTAGGGAAATCATTTGGCAAAGATTTAGTGGTAGCAGCAATGGATTTTGCTTTTATTGGAGGTTCGATGGGTAGTGTAGTTGGTGAAAAAATTGCGCGCGCTATTGACCATTCCATCAAGAAGAAAATTCCGCTATTAATCATTTCAAAGTCAGGAGGAGCACGTATGCAAGAAGCTTCTTTGTCGCTCATGCAATTGGTAAAAACATCTGCTAAATTGGCGCAGTTATCAGAAGCTGGCATTCCATATATTTCTTTGTGTACAGACCCTACAACCGGTGGTACTACGGCTTCCTATGCAATGCTCGGTGACGTAAATTTTGCTGAACCAAATGCACTTGTTGCTTTTGCTGGACCACGTGTAGTGAAAGACACCACAGGTAAGGATCTACCAGAAGGTTTTCAACGTGCAGAATTTGTACTTGAACATGGCTTTTTAGATAAAATTATCGAACGAAAAGACTTAAAAACACAAATCAATTTATACCTTGATTTGGTTCAAAATAATAAGATAAGATCATAAAAAAAGAGCGACACAAATGTGTCGCTCTTTTTAGTTGAAGTAAATCCCTTTTTATCGAAGATTACTTAAGTGTATTTCACGTTCTGCTCCATCATTAAAGCTAACAGTTGCTAAATCATCGCAGTTACCATCTCCGTAGTTAAGTAAAACACTCGAATCATTTTTACTGAGCGCTATAGTACCACTTACTATAAATTTACAAGCCAATTCTCTACGTAATGGCTCCGTAATTTGCGCATTAAGCACCGTGCCGTTTTTCTTAGTAAAAGTCCAATTTCCCGTAATCGAATACACATTATCTCCCCACGCACCTGTACCGTATCCTTCGATCCATTCTCTAACCTTTGTGCCGTTTTTATTAGCAAAAGTTCCATCGGGCCAGGTTGCCGTAACATCCGCAGTTTTTGTAGATTCTGGATTTCCATTATCATTAGCGCGTTTTCGTAAAACAGAACCCCCTCCGGATACTTCTTTATCATTAAAAACAAATCCATCAAACTCAAAAGAAATTAGCTTTGTAGCGGCTTCTGGATCTTTTTCGTATTCTAAAATAAGTTTCCCTGCTACAACATTTCCATTGCGCAATTCACATCCTTCGCCAAAGTCTACCGTAACCGTTTTCATATTTTGTACTAAAACAACCGTTATTGTTACACAGTCTGGCAAATATCTTTCATTCGCGCTACTTTTAGTTTCCGGAAAGGCCTCGATTAAATACGCTTCTTCAATAATAACACTTGTCTCGTCAGAGACTTTGTCTAGTGCTGCTTCAGTCTCTGTACTTTTCAAATCTATTTCGGCCTCCGCATTCGTACCTTCTTCACTTTGACAACTCACAACAATTAAGGTGAATAAAATCAAAGTCATTAAACGCAATGTAAATTTTTGTTTTTTCATACTATTATTTTTATAAGTTATGATTCTATGACCGTTGTAGAATCAAAAGGTTTAAAATGAACACCTCTTTTTTCTTAAAACAAGCTTATTTAAATTGTTATCAATCAAAATATTAATTATATATTTGCCGCCTGATAGAGTATCAGTACATAAAAATTATTAATAAAACTTAATGTTAGCATGTATTTAACAGCTGAAAAAAAAGCAGATCTTTTCAAGAAACACGGAAAATCTGAAAAAGACACCGGTTCGTCTGAAGGACAAATTGCATTGTTCACGCACCGAATCAACCATTTAACTGGGCACTTAAAAAATAATCGTAAAGATTTTAACACAGAGCGTTCATTAGTAAAATTAGTTGGTAAACGCAGAAGTTTACTTGACTATTTAATGAAAACAGATATCTTAAGATATCGTGCTATTATTAAAGAATTAGGATTAAGAAAATAATCAATAATTTAAGAGAGGCTTTGTGCCTCTCTTTTATTTTTAGATACTCACGTAAAGAGTTTAAAATACAATAATGATTAAGCAGATTCTGAAATAGTAAATGCGACAAAAGTCAAATAAATTCAGAATAAATAGTTTTTCATTGGTCAACAACTACTACTACAACACAGCGACCATTGTTTAATTAGAATAAAAAATATTTATGATTCCAAAAGTTTTTAGAGAGGTCATTGACCTTGGTGATGGAAGAGAAATCTCCATTGAAACCGGAAAATTAGCAAAACAGGCACATGGCTCTGTTGTTGTTCAATCAGGAAAATGTATGTTATTATGTACAGTTGTTTCCAATTACGAACAAAAAGACCTTAATTTTCTACCCTTAACGGTAGATTATCGCGAAAAATTTGCAGCTGCAGGACGTTATCCTGGAGGTTTCTTTAAAAGAGAAGCAAGACCTAGTGATGGTGAAGTATTGACGATGCGTTTAGTTGATCGTGTACTACGTCCGTTATTCCCAAAAGATTATCATTCTGAAACTCAGGTGATGATTCAATTAATGTCTCATGATGAAGACGTGATGCCAGATGCTATGGCAGGACTAGCAGCTTCGGCGGCAATTCAATTATCAGATTTCCCATTTGAATGTCCAATCTCTGAAGCAAGAGTTGGTCGTGTTAATGGTGAATTTATCATCAATCCAACACGTGCTCAATTAGCAGAATCTGATTTAGATATGATGATTGGTGCTTCTGCTGATTCAGTAATGATGGTAGAAGGTGAAATGGATGAGATTTCTGAAGAAGAAATGGCAGATGCTATTAAGTTTGCTCACGAAGCCATTAAAGTACAATGTGCTGCTCAAGTACGTTTAGCTGAGGCATTCGGAAAGAAAGAAGTTCGTGAATACGAAGGTGAAAGAGAAGAAAAAGATTTAGAGAAGAAAGTGTATGATATGGCTTATGACAAAGTATATGCCATTGCAAAAGCTGGATCTGCTAAACACGAAAGAAGTGCTGCATTTCAAGAAATAAAAGAAGCCATTAAGGCAACATTTTCTGAAGAAGAATTAGAAGATTATGGTGGTTTAGTTTCTGATTATTATCGCAAAGCTGAAAAAGCTGCGATTAGAGATTTAACCTTAAATGAAGGTTTGCGTTTAGATGGTCGTAAGACCGACGAGATTCGTCCAATTTGGTGTGAAGTAGATTACTTACCATCAACACACGGTTCTTCAATCTTTACACGTGGAGAAACGCAGGCGTTAGCTACTGTAACTTTAGGAACTTCTAGAGACGCAAATCAAATAGATATGCCATCTCAAGAAGGTGAAGAGCGTTTTTATTTACACTATAACTTCCCTCCTTTTTGTACGGGAGAAGCAAGACCAATTCGTGGAACGTCTCGACGTGAAATTGGACATGGTAATTTAGCGCAACGTGCGTTAAAAGGTATGATTCCTGAAGATTGCCCATATACCGTAAGAGTTGTGTCTGAAGTTTTAGAATCGAACGGTTCGTCTTCTATGGCAACAGTTTGTTCTGGTACTATGGCCTTGATGGATGCTGGTGTGCAGATGATTAAACCTGTTTCTGGTATTGCAATGGGATTAATTTCTGATGCTGATTCTGGAAAATACGCTGTATTATCTGATATTTTAGGTGATGAAGATCACTTAGGTGATATGGACTTTAAAGTAACTGGTACGGCTGACGGTATTACCGCTTGTCAAATGGATATTAAGGTAAAAGGATTGTCATACGAGATTTTAGTGAATGCACTAAAACAAGCGCGTGATGGTCGTTTACATATTTTAGAGAAATTAACTGATACGATTGCTGCTCCTAATGCAGATGTTAAAGGTCATGCTCCTAAAATGATTACAAGACGTATTCCTAATGAATTTATCGGTGCCTTAATTGGACCTGGTGGAAAAGTAATTCAGGAAATGCAAAAAGAAACAGGAACTACCATTGTAATTAATGAAGATCCAGTAACTGAAGAAGGTATCGTTGAAATTTTAGGTGTTGGTAGTGAAGGTATTGATGCTGTTATGGCAAAAATCGATGCTATCTTATTTAAGCCTGAAGTTGGCAGCGTATATGAAGTAAAAGTAATTAAGATGTTAGATTTTGGTGCTGTTGTAGAATATATGGATGCTCCAGGAAACGAAGTCTTATTGCATGTTAGTGAATTGGCTTGGGAACGTACAGAAAATGTATCTGATGTTGTAAACATGGGTGATGTATTTGATGTAAAATACTTTGGTATCGATTCTAGAACACGTAAAGAGAAGGTTTCTCGTAAAGCTATTTTACCAAAACCTGAAGGTTATGTTGCAAGACCGCCAAGAGATGATAGTCGTAGTGGTGGACGAGACAATAGAGGTAGAGATAATCGCGGACGTGATAACAGACGTGACGATAGAAAACCAAGAGAAGATAAGAAAGAAGATTAATTTCTTGAAACTCAATAAAAAAAACCGCTCCTTTTCAGGAGCGGTTTTTTTATGTTAGCTACTTATCAAAAAGCAAAAACCCTCCTTATTGGAGGGTCATTGTTGATAAATGCAATCTATAGAATAAACCCCTTTATTTATAGAAAGACTGATTGATTCATTTATCAAATTCAGAAGCTCTGTCAAACTTCTGTTTAATAAATACTCTTGAGCCATACGTTGATTAATGAGTTTTTGTTTGTTTTACAAAATGTATGACAACAAGAGTATTTTGAAATTTAGCGTTGTTTCTTAAAGTTATTCTTCATCAAAAATTTGAATTATTTTATCATTCACTTCTTTAATAGGATACATAAACTTTCCTTCCTTATTTTTTAGTACGAGATTAATATTATCTATAGTATCTATTATTCCTTCTGTAACATCAATTTTTATACGCTGACCAACAGCTAAGTTCTTACGGGAATAAAACCCAAATAATAGGCGCTGAACTACTTCTTTAGACCCCAAACCAAAGGCTATGGTAAAAGCCAATAATAAGGCTCCCAAAATAATGGTAAGGTTATTCGTAATGATCTCGGTATTAATCCCTGCTTGATTTAAGGCAGTAATAGCTACAAAAATGGTAATTGCAAAAAAGACGATATTCCCAATAATCTTTGAACCTCCAATGTCTAAAGACTTAAATGTTGATTGAATTGAATTTTTAACAATATTAGCTAAATAAATACCTAGTATCAAAATAGCAATTGCACTAAATAATTTTGGTAAATATCCAATAAAGCTTGCGATACCGTCAGAGACTTTGTCTAGACCCAATATATCTGAAGCAATAACGATTAAGAATAAATATAACACCCATTTTACCACCTTAACGATGATGGATGCTGGTTTAATTTCAACGTCTTTAAAAAGATCAATCTCTTTAAGCTTCTCTCCTAAGGCATCTATTTTAGACACCTTTAAAGCTTTATTAATGAAAAAAGTAAGTAGCTTAATTAAAAGCCACCCTATGAGTACGACTAAAATAACAGTGACTAATTTGGGTAAAAAATTGATAAATTCTTGCCACAAATTGGTAAAAGATGACAGGTCTACTTGGTCAAGTTGGATGGTTGCTTTCATTTTTTGTGTTCTTTAATTATTTAATGGTTCTCTTTTGTTTTAGTTTCTTTCATTCTTAATAGACTATCAATAGCTTCAGGGTATTTAACCGCAAATAAATCAGCAACATCAATACTCAATTTTATAAATGAAATATCATTCATCACTTTTTCTTTTAGCTTTTGAGGAAGTTCCTCTTGATGTAATATCTTTTTAAAAGGATTTTCCATATTCTAATTTTTTGTATTCATCCATTACTCTTTCTTTTGCTCTTTTAAGTCGCATTTTCACAGCACTCTCCCCAATCTCTAAAGCTTCTTGTATTTCTTTAATAGAAAGTTCATCTTGATATTTTAATAACAAGATCATCTTATCTTTAACATCAATCCGATCCAACACCTTTTTCAGTTTTGATGCCTTTATCTGAAAAAAATCAGAGTCACTTATCTCTTCGGCAACTGCTGCTCTTTTTTCAATAGCATCTTGGTTTAACTGTTCCTTTTTCTTATACGTATTTCTTTGCACGTAGTTCACGCAAAAATTATAGGTGAATGAATACAGCCACGTTGAAAATTTTGCGGTTCCTTTAAAGGTCTTTAACTTTACATAGAGTTTGATAAATATATCATGTGTTAAATCCTCAGCCTCCACCTTATTCTTCGCAAACCCTAAACACTTGTTGTATACCTTTGGCGCATACCTATCATATAACAGTGCAAAGAGTGTACTCTCTTTGGTTTTTATTATTTCACTAACCAATTCCTCATCAGTAAGAAGGCTGGTATCGACAGAAGGTTTCAATTATTTTTATTGGTTTTGATTCAATTGAACTGCAATTAAACAAGTGTTTCTTTTTAGTGGCTTTGTAAGAAAGCTTACTTTATGTTTCACCTATTCTTCCAGTTCGTTATAGTTATGACACACAATAGTATAAAAAGTCACATTTTTATAATTTAAATAAAATCGTAACGTTTTTGTAACATAATCCTAACATATCACGTATATATAAGTACACAACTAGAAAATAGAATATTAATTAAAGTAAATATATGAGACAACTTAAAATTACTAAACAAGTTACTAACAGAGAAACGGCCTCTTTAGATAAGTATTTGCAAGAAATAGGTAAAGTAGATTTAATTACTGCTGACATGGAAGTTGAGTTAGCTCAACGTATCAAAGCTGGTGATCAAGTTGCTTTAGAAAGATTGACAAAAGCAAATTTAAGATTCGTAGTATCTGTTGCAAAACAATATCAAAATCAAGGGTTAACTTTACCCGATTTGATTAATGAAGGTAACTTAGGTTTAATTAAAGCGGCTAAACGTTTTGATGAAACTCGTGGTTTTAAATTTATATCGTATGCTGTTTGGTGGATTCGTCAATCTATCTTACAAGCATTGGCAGAACAATCTCGAATTGTGCGTTTGCCATTAAATAAAATTGGTTCTATTAATAAAATCAATAAAACATTTGCTCGTTTAGAGCAAGAAAATGAACGACCTCCTTCTGCAGAAGAAATTGCAAAAGAGTTAGACATGACTATTAATGACGTAAAAGAATCCATGAAGAATTCGGGTCGTCATGTATCTATGGATGCTCCTTTAATTGAAGGTGAAGATTCTAACTTATATGACGTTTTACGTTCTGGAGAATCTCCAAATCCTGATAGAAGTTTATTACACGAATCACTAAAAGTAGAAATTGAGCGTGCATTAGAAACCTTAACTCCTCGTGAAGCCGATGTTGTTTTACTGTATTTTGGTTTGGGTGATGCACATCCAATGACCTTAGAAGAAATTGGCGAAACTTTTGATTTAACACGTGAAAGAGTACGTCAAATAAAAGAGAAAGCTATTAGAAGATTAAAACACACTTCTAGAAGTAAAATTTTACGAACTTATTTAGGTTAATCTCTTTAAGTTTTATATTTTTATCACATTATGAGTAGTCAAGAACTATTCGTTTTTTGATTAATGAATTGAAAACTCTCAACAATGTTGAGAGTTTTCTTTTTGGGGCTATAAGCCCTTTTAATATGAGCACCTTTGATTTTAAAATAATATGTAATGATGAAACAAGTTCAACATGACGAAAAAAAGTATATTTGCATAACTAAACAACACTACAAAAAATGACTCATTTAATTGCACCTTCTGTTTTAGCCGCCGATTTTGCCAATATTCAACGCGATGTAGAAATGATAAACAATAGTGAAGCCGATTGGTTTCATATTGATGTCATGGATGGTGTATTTGTACCCAATATTTCTTTTGGTATTCCGGTAATGAAAGCCATCAAAAAACACGCTACAAAAACCATGGATGTGCATTTAATGATTGTAGATCCTGATCGATATATTAGCGATTTTAAAAATGCGGGTGCAGATATTTTAACGGTTCATTATGAAGCGTGCACACATTTACACAGAACCTTACAAGCCATCAAAGCTGCCGATATGAAAGCAGGTGTGGCCCTGAACCCACATACACCAGTTGCAGTGTTAGAGGATGTGATTCGCGATATTGATTTGGTATGTGTTATGAGCGTGAATCCTGGTTTTGGTGGACAAAGTTTTATAGAAAACACCTATAAAAAAGTGATTCAATTAAAAGACTTGATTGAAAAATCTGGTTCTACTGCACAAATTGAAATCGACGGAGGTGTTACTGATAAAAATGCAGGGAAATTAGTGGCCGCTGGTGCCGATGTATTGGTTGCTGGTAGTTTTGTATTTAAAAGTGAGAATCCTACAGAGACAATTGCTGGATTAAAGGCTTTTTAGATTAACACCCCTAATAAGCTCCGCTCCATATCTTCAATGAAAATATATTTTCACTTCGATAGCCTCAAGGGGACAACTATTACTATATGTTTTAAATATAATGAAACCCTTTTTTATTTGTTTAATACTACTTTTTTCAAATGATTTCTTTGCCCAAAAGGTAGAACCTAAAAACAAAACTGCCCGAAAAATCTATAAAAAACACTAATCGTTTTTAAAAAAAATTTTATCCTAATCAATACTGAACAAGGATTTAGTAGCTATGCAACAACTACTAACTTTAGTAATTCTACGACTTTTCTTGTCAATCTTATTAATTTGGAATATTATTCTTTTTAAGATTGAAAGGCTTCAAAAGAAAATTATTTAGGTGATTGTCCCCTTGAGGGGACCTTAGGGGTGTTTTATCGTATTTTTATTCAAGAAGTTCATTTACTTTCTCTTCAAGCACCAATAAAACACTAAACATATTATTTCGTACTTCATCATTAGAAAATCTTAAAAACTGAACTCCATATTTTTCTAATTTACCTTGTCTATATGCATCATTAAAATAATTAAAATCATGAGATATTCCATCAACCTCTATGGCTAAACCTATTTCATGACAATAAAAATCAACAATATAATTTAACATCGGCACTTGTCTATGAAATTGAACACCCAATGCTCTTTGTTTTATTTCTTGCCATAATAAAACTTCTGTTAAAGTGCTATTTTTTCTAAGCTGTCTTGCTAAAATTTTTAGTTCTGGATTATATGGAATGATTTTGTTAGGCATTAATTATAATAAACTCTTGTTTTTACACCCCTAATAAGCTCCGCTCCATATCTTCAATGAAAATATATTTTCACTTCGATAGCCTCAAGGGGACAATTAAATTCGAAACCTTTCTACTCAACTATCTTAATATCTTTTAAATTTAGTTGTAATGAAGTGTTTCCATTCCAAACATTTTCTTCTATCGTAAAGACGGCATCAAAGGGTTTTCCGTCTTTTAACTGGTCAAAATAACTACCTAAGCCAAATCCAATTGCATTGTAGACGGTATCGCTATTTTCTGATACAATACTCAGTTTTAAATGACTTTCATCTGCTCCTACCCTTTTCCCATAACCAGAATCTCTTAAATTTTTAGCCATAAAAACAGGCTTCATGTTTTGAGGCCCGAAGGGGCCAAACTGATTGATCACACGCAACATTTTTGGTGTAATTTCATTGAGTTCAATTTCGGTGTCTATTTTAATTTCTGGAGTTAACAGTGCTTCAGGAATTGTTTCTTTTACAACTTCTTCAAATTTTGTTTTAAAGGCCGTATAATTTTTTTCGAGCAAGGTCAATCCCGCCGCATATTTATGTCCGCCAAACTGCTCAATGGTATCGCTACACGCCTCCAAGGCATTGTACACATCAAAACCACTTACCGAACGTGCCGAAGCGGCTAGTTTCTCACCATTCTTCGTAAATACAAGGGTGGGTCTGTAATAGGTTTCTATTAAGCGTGAAGCCACAATACCTATCACTCCTTTATGCCAGTTTTCGTTATAAACAACCGTTGTAAAATTACTAGTCTCGTTCGCTGCTTCTATCTGTAACAAGGCTTCTTGCGTAATTTTTTGGTCTAATTCTCTACGGTCTGAATTGTAGACTTCTATTTCAGCGGCAAATTGCTGTGCTTTTTCAAAATCTGTTTCCACCAGTAATTCAACGGCATGGTTGCCGTGTTTCATTCTTCCCGCCGCATTAATCCGTGGCGCTATGATAAAAACAACATCTGTAATATTGAGTATGTCCTTTTTTACTTGATTGACTATTGCCTTGATACCCATCCTTGGGTTTGCATTGATTTGTTTCAATCCGTAGTACGCCAATGTTCTGTTTTCGCCCGTAACCGGAACAATATCAGCGGCAATAGCGGTAGCTACTAAATCTAAATAAACCTTTAAATCATGTACGGTTTCTCCTTTTCGGGAAGCAAGCGCTTGGATCAATTTAAAACCAACACCACAACCACACAATTCATCATATGGATAGCTACAGTCGTCTCGTTTAGGATCTAATACCGCCACTGCCTTTGGAAGCATTGCTCCTGGTCTATGATGATCGCAAATAATAAAGTCAATTCCTTTTTTAGTTGCATACGCAACCTTATCAATGGCTTTTATACCACAATCTAAGGCAATGATCAAGGTCATCTCATTATCTTCTGCAAAATCTATTCCTTGAAAGGACACACCGTATCCCTCTTCATATCGATCTGGAATATAGGTAGCAACATTGGGATAATAGGATCTTAAATACGAAGAAACTAATGAAACTGCCGTTGTACCGTCAACATCATAATCACCAAATACTAGGATGTTCTCACCTGCTTCAATTGCTTTTTCAATTCGATCAACAGCCCGCTGCATGTCTTGCATTAAAAAGGGATCGTGAATAGTTTCAAGTTGCGGACGAAAAAAGGCTTTCGCCTCATCAAATGTTTCAATAGCACGTTGCACTAATAGTGACGCTATGGTTTTACCAACAGCGAGTTCTTTTGAAAGGTTTTCTACTTTTTGTAGTGAAGGTTTTGGCTTTAAGGTCCAACGCATAGTATGATTATCGAATAATCACAAAGTTAATAATATTGACCGACCTTAATTGGCAGTGTCTTTTTTCTTTTTGTTACGATTGAATAAATCTTTCAACAAATCTTTAGCCGGTTCTTTTTTTACAGTCTTAGAAGAATCTGTTTTTACAGAATCTTTCGGTTTCTTGTTTAGAAGGTCTTTCAAAGCATCGGTTACTTTATCTTTCCCTTCTTTAATCAATTTATCCTTTTGACTCGCTGCTACTTCTTTACCTAGGTTAGTAATGGCCGATTTAAAATCCGTTTTTATAGTAGGACTACTAAATTTACCCGTTATTAATGCACTTACCGGTACTTTAATGTTTTTAACATCGGTGTCTTTTAATTGGGCAATTAATTTTTCAGCCTCTTTACCTAAGTACTTCGCTGGTAAATTAATCACCGCATCATAAGCTAAGGAGGTATCAAAACCATGACCTCCAGAAACCGCTATTTCTATATCTTCGTATTTGAGGGTAAATGGGTCTAAAACAACCTTGCCATCTTTAAATTTTAATGCGGTTTTTAAATCCTGAAGATTTAATTTTTTAGCATCTAAAAAAGGAAGTTCCTGTTCTAATTTTTGAATTAATGGCGACGTATCCGTTGAAACTTTTGATGACAATAACTCCGCCAACATACTTCCGCTTATGGTCTTTAAGTTTGGTGTAAAATCAGTATTTAAATCACCCGATAAGTTGATGGTAGAATTAATTTTTCCATTGATTATTTTAGCAATGGGTGCTAACGCTTGAAATAAGTCAAGCCCATTAAAAGATTGGGCGATATCAAATTGTTGAATGGCTAGGTCCATTTTAAATTTGGAAACATCCTCTTTTGTAGACACACTTCCGTTAAGGCCTAAAACGCCATTAAAAACAGTTGATTTTATATTTTTTAATTCGGCGGTTTGATCTTTAATCAATAAGGTACCAGACACATTCTTTAGCGTAATATTATCATACAAAACCGTGGCCGCTGTTGCATTAATGGTACAATCCAAAAAAGAAGGTATTTTTACCTGTTTACTCGGGATTTTCACGGTATTTGTGGAATCTCCTTTGACTTCAGACATCATAAAATCATTGATAGAAAAAGTATTTGAGTTGATGTTAAAGTTTCCTTCAATATTTTCTTTCGAAAACAAAAACCCCAATAAATTATCGATAGCTCCTGTGGCAACAAAATCAGTTTTCCCAAGTACGGCGTCAAAATTAGTTAGATTTACTTTGTTGGGCGTAAAACGCAAGCCCGCATTTTTTACTTTTAGGGCACTTGTAAGTTCCTTCGAATTGTACTGAAAATTCGATAGCTTTAAATTTCCAGCCGTTTTTGTATTTTGATATTGTTTGTTTTCAATAGAACGCATATCAAAATTGGTCGTTGCATCCACATCTAAAATTCCCTTTAAGTTTTTCAATGCTTCAGCAGGATAAATTTTTTCTAAATTTTCTAAATTTACAATCCCTTTTAGACTGGCTGTAACCTTCATGTTTTCGGTAATTTCTAAAAGCTTGGCACTCGCGTTAAAAACTTCATTGTCTATCGCAAAAGACAACTTATCAATGAGCACATAGGTGTCTTTTGTTAAGCCCGTTTTATTAGAAATTTCAGTATTTATAGTAATATTAGTTAGTGCCTTTGGTAAATCTGGATACTTAAACGAAGCTTTATCAGAATGTATGCTAATGTCAAATTTCGGAATGTGATTGTCGTCAACAATCCCTTCAAACGTTCCTTTCACATCAAAGTTACCTGTGGTAGTTACGCCTTCAATATTTTTTGAATATACTTCGGGAATTAGGGCTAAAAAGTTTTTAAAATCGGAAGATGGTGTTTGGAAAGATATGGCAACTTCCTGACTGCTGTCATTCAATTTTACAAAACCATCAAAAACTAGGGGAAGTTGATTTATTTGTGCTTTGTTTTCTAAAAAGCGGTAGGTACTCTCTTTAAAATCGATCCCCAATAAAGCATCCAACTCTAAGGCATTCTTATTTAAATAGGCAACCTCATCCATCTCAAAAGAAATCAAACCAGTAGATTTTGTTTGTAATTCTCCCTTGTCTGCTGATATATTACCACTTCCTGAATGATTAAAATCGGTCAAGGTAAACGTCATTTTGCTAGCTACATCTGTATACGAAATTGAACTGTTAGTAATCTCATATGAGTTTAATCCGAATTCTAATGGAGACGTTTCTGTGGTTGAAGTAGGGTCAGTAGTATTCGTTTCTATCGCAATGTCATAATTCGCATTTCCTAATGAATCGACTTTAATTGATACTGCACCTTCATCAACATTAAAATTAGTGATATTAATTGTAGATCCGCTCTTAAACAAATCGGCTAAAGGCATTTTAAGGTCAATAGCTTTGGCAGAAAAGAGTGTGTCTCCTTCAAACGGAGCCTTATTGATTAATGAAACATATTGAAGCGATACTTTTGTGTTGGGAAAGCTACTCCAGATACTCAAACTCGCGTCTTCAAAATCGAGTGTCGCATTTAAATTATTGTTTGCTGTTTGCTTCACTAAAGCAATAATTTTACCTTCAAAAATTACGGGTATTAATATGATTAAAGCAATAACAACGAGCAATATCGCTGAAAGTATCTTGAAGATTTTTTTCATCCTTTTGAATTTAGTATCGTTTTGTTTGAGGGCTCAAATTTATAACGAATTTTCTTTGAATAGATTTCATTTCGCCAATAATTTTAGCAATCTATTTTTTCTTGTAATGTTATTGGTTTTTAACGTACTAAAAATTGTATTTTTGTTAAAATTTATGAGATGGATATTTCTTTAATTCCGAATATAAAAAACACCCACAGTAACAACTTTTTTTTGTTGGCGGGGCCTTGTGCTATTGAAGGTGAAGACATGGCAATGCGTATTGCTGAAAAGGTAATTACCATTACTGATAAACTTGAAATTCCCTTCGTGTTCAAAGGAAGTTTTAAAAAAGCAAATCGCTCACGTGTTGATAGCTTTACTGGAATCGGTGATGAAAAAGCCTTAAAAATATTACAGAAAGTAAGCACCTCTTTCAATGTGCCTACGGTTACCGACATTCACGAAGTTTCTGATGCTGTGAAAGCAGCTGAATATGTTGATGTATTACAAATTCCTGCTTTTTTAGTGCGTCAAACCGATTTGGTGGTGGCCGCTGCAAAAACTGGAAAAGTAGTAAACCTTAAAAAGGGACAGTTTATGAGTGCCGAAAGTATGCAACATGCTGTTAAAAAGGTACTAGATAGTGGCAATGATAAGGTAATGCTTACCGATCGAGGAACCATGTTTGGTTACCAAGATATGATTGTTGATTTTAGAGGAATTCCTACGATGAAACAATACGGTACAACAGTATTAGATGTAACGCACTCATTACAACAACCCAACCAAAGTTCTGGCGTAACTGGTGGAAGACCTGATATGATTGAAACCATAGCACGGGCAGGAATTGCCACAGGCGTAGATGGTTTATTTATTGAAACCCATTTCGATCCAGCCAATGCAAAATCTGATGGTGCAAACATGTTGCACTTAGATTATTTAGAACAACTTCTTACCAATTTAGTAGCGATCCGTAAAGTGATAAATACCTTATAATCTGGCCTTATGAAACACCTTTCTGCAAAAAAGTTGTTTATTCTTATTTTGATTTTTTTTACTAAAAGTCTTCTTGCTCAAGATACCGAACCAAAAAAATACACGGCCTCAAACAAAGGAAAATTTAAAGTTTCATGGGGTGGAAATAGAGCAGTATATTCAGATTCAGACATCACATTTAAAGGAGACGATTATAATTTCACCTTAAAAGAGGTTAAGTCACATGACAAACCCAAAGGATGGCACATCGATTATATAAATCCATCACGATTAACAATTCCGCAAACCAACTATAAAATTGGTTACTATATCTCTGATCATTATATTGTTTCAGTAGGTGTTGATCATATGAAATACATCGCAACACAAAATCAATTTACTACTATTAGAGGCGATATCGATCTACCGCTAACCCAAGAAGGAAGCCAGTTTAATGGCATCTATATCAATGCGCCCATTCAACTAACGGAAGACTTTTTGAAGTTTGAACATACAGATGGTTTGAATTATATTTATAGTGAAATTGCGAGATCTGATGATATTTCGTCATTATTTAAAATTAGTAATACAGACGTTTTTCAAGTCAACCTTATTGAAGGTATAGGAGTTGGTGCTTTACTACCAAAAACAAATGCGACGCTTTTATCAAAAGAACGTCATGATGAATTTAATCTTGCCGGATATGGCGTGAATGTAACTGCTACGCTCAACCTTACCTTTTATAAGCACTTTTTTATTCAAGGAAATTTAAAAGGAGGCTACATCAATATGTCAACTATTAGAACCACGAATGATTCGGCTGATAGCGCTTCGCAATCCTTTTTTTATTTACAACGTGTAGTGTCATTTGGTGGAATTTTTAGGCTTTAACAAAAAGCCTGTTATTTTTGGTATAATTAATGTTATTTTAGTCGTTCAATGAAGAAATATTTAGCCCTTTTAATCGTACTAATTGTTACTAGTACAGCCGCTCAAAATTTTGCTAAAGTAGATAGCTTAGTGAAGAATTACCCTTCTGGTTATTCTTCATCAGAACAATTAGCAGATCAAATTAAAAAAGATTTTACGACTGATATTGAAAAAGTAAGAGCCGTTTACACCTGGTTAGCTCTAAATATATCCTATGATTTAGCAGCCTATAATAACGGTACTACACAAATTAATTTTAGCTATACAGACCAAGCCGATTTTCAAGAAAAACTTCAGGCTGTTAATACGCATTCTGTCAATGAAACCTTTCGGAGAAAAAAAGCTGTTTGCGAAGGTTATGCACAAAGCTTTAAAAAAGTTTCAGAATTATTGGGCATTCCTAGTTTATTTATTGGTGGATACTCAAAAGGCACCGTGACCGACATCGGAAATATCCCTCCACAAGGAAATCATGCCTGGAACGCGGTACGCATTGATAATAAATGGTATTTAGTGGATGCTACATGGGGAGCGGGACATGTTATCAATGGAAATTGGGAAAAAGGATTTGACGATTTCTATTTTTTTACCGACCCTGAATCATTTGCTCTATCGCATTATCCAGAAGATCAGGAATTGTTGTTTACGCCTCAAAAAATAACAAAAGAAGCATTTTACAACACCCCCATTTTTGGAAAAGCCTATTTTAAAAATAAATTAAAAATACAAGCGCCTTTAAATGGTGAATTAACTGTTAAAGCAACGGATAGTATTGTTTTTAAGTTTGACAAAATTGAGCCAAATGTAAGTTTGCATTATGCTTTTCAAGAAAACATGAGGCCTACAGAAATAGACCCTACGTGTAATGAGTCTGGTTGTTCATTTAAAGTGCCTGTACCAAAAGTTAATCGTAGTATTTTGTACATTATTGCCAATAGACAAACGGCCTTACAGTATAAGGTAAACCTAGAAAAATAACAATTGTTAGGTCCAAAACTTGTTGCCTTTTACAGCATATGCATCTCTCAATACCTCAATAAGTATTTTTTCATCAATTTCTTCTAAGGATGTATAGCGTAGTGATTTCATCATTTTTCGGCCAGCAGTGGTGAGTTGGTCTAAATGGACAGTTAAGTGTGCAGCATTCCAAAAACCAACATCTACATAGCCCTTTTTCTTAGGTACATTGAGATAACAATACGGTTTAGATTCAACATAATAAAAGGGAATTCGGTATTTGTATTTTAAATCAACCTGTGGTATTGTTTTTTCAATAACAGCTTGTAAATGGGCTAAAATAGAGCGATACGGTTCTGGTTGATCTAATATATAGTCTTCTGCTGGATTCATACTTTAAATGTAAAAAATTGTTGCTTAATTCAATTATTTATTTAACTTTGCTTTTCAAAGTACTTTTAAAATGGGAAATCAAAAAGATTATTTAAAGGACATTTCAGACATAAAAAACATAATGAATCGCTCAACTCGATTCATATCGTTAAGTGGTTTGTCTGGTGTGCTCGCTGGGGTATACGCTTTAATAGGAGCTTATTTTGCGCATGGAATTATTCAAAATATTCGCAGTACTCAAAATCAGTACAAACGATTTTTTGTTGTATTTGACTCGATTGAGCCCTTAGTATTGATTGCTTTTTCGGTCGTTATCCTTGCCATAACAACAGGTGTAATTTTAACATATAGAAAGGCCAAAAATAAAGGTGAAAAATTCTGGAGTAGTTCTAGTAAAAGGCTACTATTTAATTTTCTTATCCCTTTAATAACTGGTGGTATGTTTTGTATTATACTAATTCAATATGAGTATTTCTCGTTAATTGCTCCGGTTACTCTAATTTTTTATGGTCTTGCCTGTGTAAATGCAAGTAAGTATACGCTTGGTGGAATTCTATACTTGGGACTGTCTAATATTATTCTCGGTCTTATCGCAACCCAATATATAGGTTATGGTCTTTACTTTTGGGCAATTGGATTTGGGGTGTTTCATATTTTATACGGGACGTTGATGTATTTCAAATATGAACGCAAATAGCTAATTTTACAAAATGGGAATAATAGAAAATATCAATAAAGTTTTTGACCATCGTATTCGTTTAGGTATGATGTCAATACTTATGGTTAATGATTATGCCGATTTTAACACACTAAAAGAATTATTAAACGTTACTGACGGTAACTTGGCTAGCCATGTAAAAGCCCTTGAAAATGCCGAATACATTGAAATAGAAAAACAATTTATCGGAAGGAAACCCAATACTCGATATCTAGCGACAAAACTTGGGAAAATAGCTTTCAAAAAACACATTAATGCGTTAGAAAAACTAATTAATAATTAATATTTTTTTATCATTTTACTTTGAAAATCAAAGTACTTTAAACTCACAATTATGCAAGAAAAAAATCATACTAAAAAATTCGGTTATTGGTTAAAAACATCGATCACTGCAAGGTTAATAATGGTTGGTGTTTTATCATTACTATTAATGGTTCCCTTAACTCTAATTGAAAGTCTTATTTCTGAAAGGTCATTCAGACAACAAGAAGTTGTAAACGAAATCAATCAAAAATGGGGTAATGAAGTATTAATTTATGGTCCTATACTAAAAATACCCTATCGTACTTACAAAGAAAAAACCTTTACAAATAAAGACACCCAAAAGATATATACCGAAACAGTTGAAGAACTAAAATTTGCCTATTTCTTTCCTGAAAAATTAGACATTAACTCTCAGGTAAACCCCGAAAAGAAAAACTACGGTATTTATGAAACTGCTGTTTATAAAAGTGAAATCAATATTTCAGGAAAATTCGCTAAACCTGATTTTAGTGAAATAGATATTAAAGAAAATCAAATTTTATGGGATAAAGCCAGAGTAATACTACAAACTTCAAATCTAAAGGGTGTAAATGATAAAGTTTATGTTCGTTTAAATAATACTGACTATGCATTCTCATCAAAATATAATGGCTCCAAAAGTTATTCACTTGAGGAGGTACTAATGCACACCTTAGAAAGCAGGTATTTAACTATTCCCAAGTTGTCTGATGCTAATACAATGCAGTTCGATTTGAAATTAGACATCAAAGGAAGTAAACAAATCCAATTTATCCCTATTGGACAAGAAACCAATGTTCAAATTTCATCAAACTGGAAAACTGCCAACTTTTTTGGAGAATTTTTACCTTACAATGGTGATAAAATAAATGACAGTGGCTTTAACTCTAAATGGAAAATTCTTGATATTAATCGCCCTTTTTCACAGCAACATTTTAATTATTTACCCAATTTATCAGATTTTGCCTTTGGGGTAAATTTTATCATCCCCGTAGACCAATATCAAAAAAGCGAACGTTCAGTAAAATATGGTTTTTTAGTGATTTCATTAACTTTTTTAATCTTCTTTTTAATCCAAACAATGAGTAAAATTGATATTCACCCATTCCAATACTTAATGATAGGTATCGCTTTAACCATGTTTTATAGTTTATTGATTTCAATCTCCGAACATAGTGATTTCTTAAATGCTTATTTAATTGCAGGAATATCTGTAATAATTCTTATTACACTTTATTCAAAATCTATTCTCAAAGTTGTTAAATTTCCATTGTTTATTGGTGTTTCTTTAACCGTTTTATATTCTTTTATATATATTATTATTCAATTAGAAAGTTATGCTTTATTAGTTGGAAGTATTGGTTTGTTTTTAATATTAGCTACCGTAATGTATGTTTCTAGAAAAATAGATTGGAGTAATGGTTAATCGACATTCAATAAAGGTAAAACTTTTGTACTCTAAGAATATTCATTTAACTTGTGATGCCTTAATACAATCAATAAAGTGACTAAACCATCTTCTTTTTTTTCTTTAAGTGGATTTTCTGGACTATTCATCGGAATCTATTGCTTTCTTGCGCTTTTTACAATCCGATTCTTAACAAACGATTATAGCAGTGGAGAAGTGATGTCTTCTATGCTTCCTGTATTGTTTATTGAAGTATTTGTAGTGGTGACCACTATTTTATTTATCATACTATCGGTATTCACATTATGGATACGTGCGCGACGGAAAGCAAAAAAAAGTACCACCATTTTGTGGAATCCACTTTCGAAAAAATTACGATTGCATCTTTTGACTCCTTTACTTTTCATATCAATTGTATTGATACTTATTGCCAATTACGGCTATTACAACTTAATTACGCCACTTGCTTTGTTCTTTTACGGAATGCTTCTGTTGAACTTAAGTAGGTTTACCCATAAAAGGTTGAAACTTTTAGCTGGCATAGAAATCATTTTGGCTATTTTAGCCTACTTTATCTATGATAATGAACTGCTGTTTTTAATTCTCGGATTTGGACTGTTCCATATGCTCTACGGAATGCTGACTTTGGGTAAAAAGAAATAAAATTAACATATGAAAATTATAAAAGCATAACAAACTGCAACGCAGGCATGAGTTTGGTTTTTTAAATATAATAAAGCTTCGAAAGAATGAAATTCAAAATTCGAATTTTTGCTATCTTCATAATATTATTTCTAATTGAAGTTATAATTGCCAAATATATAACTCAACCTTTTATTAGGCATTGGTTTGGTGATTTTCTAGTTGTTATTATGCTCTATTATTTTTTCAAAAGCTTTGTAAACACACGACCTGTTTTTTTAGCTCTTTTTGTATTAATTTTTGCATTTGTAATTGAATTTATTCAATTAACCAACTTATTAGATATATTAAAATTGAAGGATAACAAAACAGCAAATTTAATTTTAGGTAATACTTTTAGTATTTCAGACTTGATTGCATATACCTTAGGCATTCTAACAGTATACTATATTGACAAGAAAAAAACAATAGAAAATTAATTGTATTGTTTTATAAATTAGATTCAAATTTTATTATCACATATTGTAAAAAAATTGTTCGTGAACGATTTTACCGTTCTGTACTTCATAGACACAAATTTCATTCATTTGCTGTCTCCCTCGATCCTTAAAAGTAACATCAAAATCCATTGTACATGAAAAATGATTTCCTGCCACTTGAGGGTCAGAAATTTCTCCTTTGTGAAATTCTTGCACATTGTTCAGCCATTCAGCACTTTTTTGGGTTACAGCCTCTTTTCCTGAAGTCACTTCTTGAGGGAAACCTGGCATTTCTTTACTAACTATGGTATCTGCATATAATTCATTAACCGCCGTCATACCTTCTCCTTGACGCATCAGCGTTACTAAACGATTTGCTACTTGCTTTGTGTTCATGATTTTGTGTTTTAGTGTTGTCTCCTTAAATTTAAGAAAATTTAAACCAAAAAACTTAATGAACGTGAATTTAACACCATTTTAGGTGCTTTTAACATTTGGATCTTTTCTGTATCTCCTTAATTAAATACTCCAAGCCGTTTAGTTTTAACTCATATACCAAGCCGAGCATCATTCCTATTTTTCCTTTCGGAAAACCCTTTGCATGATACCAAACAATATAATGTTCTGGCAAATCAATTAAAAAGCGCCCTTTATACTTGCCATAGGGCATTTTAGTATTCGATAAGTCGATTAAAAATTGTTTGTCTTGCAGCATTATTCTTTATCGTCTACATAATCTTGAAGATACCCAAAGTGCGCTGTCAACTTACCATTTGACGTCATCATCGCTCTATTTAAAATACCGGTAGCGTCGTTATTGAAAAAAGCAGGTATTACGTGTTCTGCGAACATTTTTCCAAAACCTACAGAAGCATCATTGGGTAATTCGCAAGGCAAATTATCAACCGCCATTACGGTTATTACACCGTCTTTTTTATAATCGTCTTCGTGTTCTGTCTGCGGGTTGTAACCATAAATTGGGTCAGCTATAGTAGAAGGTCTTAGTGTAGAAGCTACGGGGCCGTCAATATCACAACTGATGTCTGCCACTACTTGGATCTTAAAATCAGACGACTTGGCATCTTCTCTAGAAAAAATAAAAGGGGCCTCGTCATCCCAATAATGGCAAGCCATGTAAAAATCAGATTCTTGCGCAAACCTCATAAAGCTACTTTTATAATCTTTGGGATTGTTGAAAAAATCAACTCGATCCAATTCATTGCCATCGATACGCGTATTATAATCGAGTACGTCTAACATAGTATATACTGGCTCATCAAAGGTTTTGTTTAAATAATCAGTAGGAGAAACTTTTAAGAGCCCCATAGCATCGAGCATCTCTTTCGCTCCATGGCCTACTCTACCTGTGCCCGTTACCACAATTTTAATATTGGGTAACTTAATTTTATTCAATTCATTAATTAATGCTTGCTGGTTGTTTAACGTTTCTGCTTTCGGTAAATGAAAGGAATTTAGCTTCAAACCCAATGCTCTAAATCCATTATAAGCACCAACAATCCCAGCATATCTGCCAAAGGCCACTACGCGATTACCCTTTTGGTCTGTTAAGGTTTCATGATCTATCAGTTGAATGTTTTTTGCTAAAACTGCCTGTAGCAACTTTCTATTGTAGGGTTGTTTTTTGAAGGTATGTGAAAAGAAAAAGTATTTCTTATTCGGAATTAAATCTTCAATAGGCACTTCTTTTACGCCTAAAAGCACATCACAATCACTCACATCATCAGTCACTTCTATACCTGCCGCCCTATAGGCATCATTTGTAAATACACGAATGTCTGAACGCTCCACTTTAATGTGAAAATCGGGATAGGTCTCCACTAATTTTTTACAGGCTTCTGGCGAAAAAACCACTCTTCTGTCGGGTGGATTTTTACGCTCTTTGATAATTGCAAATTTCATAGGATGTATTTGGTATAAAAATTGCTGCAATGTATTATGAATTCTAAGATTGAGCAAGTTTATATTTGATAAAAAATAACTAACTTCGCCATCTTATTCTTTGAAATTTCGGGGACGACTGGTTTTGACAGCGAGATCAGTTAGAATGTAAGCATGTCGAGCAATGAAATAGTACTCGTAAAACTCAATTTCAACTTTTAAACGGCGAGAATAACTACGCTTTAGCTGCATAATTCCGAATCACAGTAGGTCTTAGCCTCGTCTCTACAAGGTAGAGAAGCTTTATGTCTCCTGAAAGCGTTTGCTAACCGCGTTCAACTTTGAGACATCGTAAAAGTAAGCATAGAAATACTAGACTTCGATAGTATTTTGAAACTAAAGAAGATAAGCTCGTAGTGGGCTGTTTCTAGTCAGCTACGCGTCGAAAATTAAATAGAAACTAAACATGTAGAAGGCATTTTAAGTGCTTGTTTGGACGAGGGTTCGAGTCCCTCCGTCTCCACGATCAAAACAAAAATCCGCACAAAATGTGCGGATTTTATTATTTAGGGAAGACTGAAAGCTTGCTTTTGAGCCTGACCGAAATAATAAAATAAGACATGTGCGTTAGCACATGCTGATTTTTGTTTTGCAGGACTGGTTAGGAGGGCCCATTGCGCGGAAGCGTAATGAATCCCGACAATCAATCATTTTCTAGACTGAGCCGTGTTGTTTAAAGATAACTGATTTGAAAAAGCAGCTAGTTATATTTATAGAACCGGGTAAGTGGGCCCATTACGCGGAAGCGTAATGAATCCCGACAATCTATCATTTTCTAGACTGAACCTTGTTGTTTAAAGATGACTGATTTGAAAAAGCAGCTAGTTACATTTGTCCAACTTGGTTAGGAAGGCCCATTACACGGAAGGGAAATACTCCCCTATTATTCATAAATTTTATTTTATATTCATTTTTAAAATGGACAATTAGGGTCTGTCTCAAGCCGATTACTCGTGCCCATCAAATTCAATCTTAACAATTTGATTTTCAAAAAAGTTCAATTCTATAGATGACTTTTTTTATATTTGGTTATCTATAATAAAAAAAATGTACAAAACCGTTCTTCTCGTTACCCTATTAGTCCTATCTACAACCAGCTATTCACAAGGGTTAACCGAAAATAAAATGCAAGAAATTATCAATAGCTATAAATCAAATATTGAAACAGCCACTGTGATCAAAGATTGTGGGCACGTACTCGATGGTCCTCTTTTTATAGCAAAACAGTTTGAAAATCGCTTATTAGACGCGTCTCTTAATTTTAGTTCGAAAGAACGCAAAGTCGTAGCACAAAATATCTATAAAGATATGTTGCGTACTAATAAGGTTATTGAAAATCACACCACTAAAAATAATGTGCTTACTATTATTCATAAAATTACCAGTCAGCTCACCTCAAAAAACGTGACCTATAAATTAACCATTTTTGATTCTGAACAAATCAATGCTTTTACTACCATGGGAGGTTATATTTATATCACTACGGGCCTACTCAACTTTGTAGATTCATATGATGAATTGGCCTTTATTCTAGGACATGAAATTGCACATGAATTCAAACTCCACACGCAACGTAAGGTTACCAAACTGTTGTTTTCTTCCAATATTTTTAATTTGATTAGACTAACTGACTTTCAAAAAATGGCCGCGAGCATCAATTCAACATTGTCTGCCCCCTTTGATCAAATTGATGAATATGAAGCCGATCAACACGGTGCTATATTGGCAAAAAAAGCAGGATACGACTCCAATCGTTTTGGTGATTTTTTTAAGAAACTTGAAAAATATGAAAAAAGAGATCTCCTTACCAAACTAAAATCTACACATCCGTTTGCCATGCATCGCAAAAACTGCATTGCTAATTACACCAACTAATTAAGGATATGCAACCAGCTATTTATATAAAAGTTAGAAACAAAAAAATCAAACTTCCAGACAATGAACCTTTATTGATTGGTAGAAAACGCTACAAGGCAGCCATTGAAATTGACGACCCATCTGTAGGTAGAGAGCACGGACTCATTGAAAATAGGTCTGGGCACGTCTTTATTAAAGATTTAAATAGTCTTAACGGAATTCTAATCAATGGAAAACGGATCAATGCTGATGAGTGGATTGCTGTCACTAGCAACGATACGATCAAAATTGTTTCAGAAATTATTACCATAGTTGATCAGAAGGAAGAAAGTTCAATCCCAACTCCAACCGATGAGAAACCTAAGGTAACATCTGACGCTCTCAGTTTTAAGGAAAAAATTAAAGCAAGCCAAAAAGTTGGTATTGGAAGGTCTGCAGCCAATGAAATTGTTCTCAATGACCCCACGGTTTCTAGATTACATGCCAACTTAACTTATGAAAACGATGCTTTTTGGATTGAAGACCTGCAATCGGCTAATAAAACCTATATCAATGGCCGCGAATTAAAAAGTAAGACGCAGCTAAAAGATAGTGATGTTATAACCATTTCATTTTATGCGCTTAACTTATTAAAGGGCCTACAAAATTTAAAAACACAACGCAATGCCATTGAAGCTGTGGCTATCGAAAAAAAATATCCCAATAATAAAATCGGATTGCAATCACTTTCCTTAGAAATTCCCCACTCGACATTTGCTGCCCTTATGGGTCCATCGGGCTGTGGAAAATCAACTTTATTAAAGTGCCTTAACGGAGACAATCCTGCCACCTCTGGTGAGGTTTTGATACATGGCTTATCACTTGAAGAAAATTTTAGTCTTATTAAGAAAAAAATTGGCTACGTACCGCAAGATGATATTATTCATAAAGAACTTACCGTATATAAAACACTGTTTTATGCGGCCAAATTAAGACTCCCCGACGACACCACTGATGAAGAGATTAACAATAAGATTGATACAGTTATCAATAGCTTAAATCTTGATCAAGATAAAGACAAGAGCATAAAAGACATCAAAGTAGGCAGTTTGTCTGGAGGCCAAAGAAAACGCATCTCTATCGCTGTGGAATTACTAACAGAACCCACCATACTTTTTCTTGATGAACCCACTTCGCCCTTAGACCCTGAAACCATTGAAAGCTTTTTAAAAAGTTTACAAAATCTTACGAAAGATGGGACTACCATTGTGATGGTAACTCATAAACCTGAAGATTTAAATTATGTTGATCAAGTGATTTTTTTAGGTACCCAAGGCCACCTGACCTATAAAGGTTCCTCTCAATTGATGACATCGCATTTTGAGGTTAATAATATTGTTGAAGTGTACAGCAAGATGAGTGATGCTGATACCGTATTGGATTACTATCAAAAACCTCCAGAAATAACCTATCAAAAAAACAACACAGTAGAAATAAAGCGGGACAAACCCGACTCCTTATTTTTTCAATTGTATTGGTTGGTTGTAAGGTATCTTAAAATAAAATTGAATGACAGAGAAAATATAATCTTACTCTTAGCACAACCCCTCATTATTGCCGGACTGGTCAGTTTTGTTTTTAATGAGTTGAGTATTGGTGTACTCTTTATGATGGCCATTTCTGCCATTTGGTTTGGTGTTAGTAATGCTGCAAAAGAAATTGTAGGAGAACTATCCGTTTACCGTAGGGAACGGATGTATAATTTGAATATCAATACCTATATAATTTCTAAATGTGTGGTACTTTCTATTATTGCACTTGTTCAAACGCTCATCTTTATCACTATTATTTATTTGAATTTTAAAACAAATACATCTGAAGGTTTCCCAGAAACCTATTTACGCCCCTATTGGCAAAGTGTTGGATTTATGTTTTATCTTTCATTTTCTGCGACACTAATGGGACTCTTTCTTTCCTCCTATTTTAATACTACCGAAAAAGTAATGACGGTAGTTCCTATTGCATTAATGCCACAAATTATGTTAGCGGGTGTAATGACGCGTATTGACAATACTTTGGTTGAAATTTTAAGCTTTACCACTTTAGGAAGATGGGGAACAGAAGGTTTTTCTAGAATTCAAGACTCCTCGTTTCAAGATGCGAATCTCGAGTCACAGTCGATACTCATGGAAATAACCCAAGGCACTGAAACACGTTTAATGGGTACAAACGCCATGGCACGACTCGATTTATACAATGAAAAGCTAGTAGATAACGGAACTATTATAGGTTCAATATTCGATAGTTTTTCAGCTAATATGTTGATGATTGCTTTGCTAAATGTGCTTGTATATTTCCTTATTTACTACTCATTAAAGAAGAAAGATAGCATCTAATGAAAACATCCTTAAAACATATAATATTGGTTGTATGGCTACTGCTACTTTTAGTATCGTGTAGTAAGCAACCACAATTTATTAAAATAGATAATGTAAACATTGAAGGCTTAAAAGATTCACTAATGCATGTTAGCATGGATTATGTTATTTACAACCCGAATAATGTTAAAACCAAGTTGAAGCAATCAGGCATGGCGATTTATTACCACGATACCCTTGTGGGTACAGGCACCTTAAACAAAGAAATTAACCTCCCTTCAAATGATACCATAAAGGTTCCTGTTGCATGTGAAATTAGGCTAGATAAGCTCAGTAAATTCTATCCAGAGATGTTGCAATCAGATGCAACGGCATTCAGTATTCGAGGAGAAAATAAAATCGGTTTTTTAATGAACTCATTTACAATAGATGTTGAAGAAACAATTTATCTCGATACTAAAAGCATCATCCGAAAAGAAATTAATAAAAACCTAAATACTGAGGGTAATTTTAAACTCAAAAAAGTAGTTGTTAATGCGCTACCTACTTTAGATAAAACACGTTTCAAATTAGAAATTGAAGCACAAAACAACCTGCCGTTTGATTATGAGATTCACGAAATGAAGCTTCAGTTTTTTCTTGATGATGCAGCAAAGGAGCCCGTTGCTCAATGGAAACAAGAAGCTCCAATTTTACAGCAGAAATATCAGCCTACCACCATACCCATTGAAGTAGTAGTAGCCAATCTTAACCTACTTAAAAACACCAAATTAACCATGCTCTTTAAACAAGAGATAGATTTTATTGTAATTGGTAATTTACAAGTAAAAATACAGGAGTATACTTTTAACGTTCCGGTAAATGATCAAATGAAATTAAATCTCAAAACATTTTTAGGTTTATAACATGACAGATCAAGCTATTATTTCTCAATTAAAAAAAGGTAATGAAGTGTATCTTAAACACCTCTATGCGCATTTAGAAATGGTAAAAAGTTGGGTAAATAATAATAGCGGTAATGATGAAGATGCCTATGATCTTTTTCAAGAAGCCATTATTGTGTTTTATAAAAATATAAGTGCTGGTACCTACGAACATAAAAGTAAAATTAGCACCTATCTTTTTGGTATTTGTAAACGACAATGGTACAATCAGTTAAATCGCAGGTTAAAATATGAAAGACCCGCTGGCGATGTTTCTAAACCAAACCATGAGCCTTTTGATAGTTTTGAAATTGAACTAACACGAGGGAGAGATTCTCTTAAAAACTATATCAATCAAGCATTTGATAAATTGGGTGAACCTTGTAAGTCGCTTTTAGAAAAATCTATTTTTTTGAAAATAAAAATGGAAGAAATTGCTCATATGTTTAATTACGCTAGTGCACATTCGGCTAGACAACAAAAATTACGCTGTATAAAGCGCTTGAGGAGTTATATTTCTTACGAATCAGTAATTAGAATGAAGTAGTAAATGAGTGAAGATTTAAAACATATAGACCTAATTGACAAGTATTTGAATAAGAAATTGAAGGGTAGTGAAGTACTAATATTTCAAGAACTTATTGAAAAGGATGATGCGTTTAAAAAAGAGGTTGAAATCCTTGAGAAAGTATATGAAAAAATTGAACTTAGAGGAGAACGCAATCTAAAAAAGAGGCTCGATGTTTATTATAAGGAATATCTAGAGGAAGTTGAAAAACAAGCTAAACCTAAAGGACTTTATAGACAATTAATGATCGTTAGTGGTATTGCCGCCGCCATCATTGTGGGAGTGATTATCTACAATTCATTTGACACAAATGGCTCAAATGAGATCTTTAAACAGCATGACCCTATTATTGTAGACATCGAAGAAAAAGACAGTTTAAAAACAAATGACCTCCCCAAGCAAAACGATGTAATTGTTCAAGAAAACATAACAAAAGATACCTTATCAAACAAAGATGAAATCCACTATGACAATACTCAATTAGCCATTGGTGGTCTTCAAAAATTACCTAAAGAATTTGTTAGGAGTATAAACTACCCTATAGCCTTACAATACACATTTAATGGCACAAAACTAGAACTATTTGGAGACCCTTCCATTCCATCATTGCAGTTGCAATTACTCAAAGACAACAATAATGTTTACTTTTTAAGTTATGAAGGACATTTCTACTCCTTGACCAAAACTGCATCAAATATACCCTTAACCACTACCGCGAAACAACTTGAAGTTGGTGAGCCAACTCAAGAAAAAATCACCGTGGAGCTACAAGGAATTGAGGCCGTTTCTAGCCTCGAAAATAATCTAGAAGTCTCCTTCACTGGAGAACAATTGATTGAGAAAACCTACCTTTTTGAAGAAAAAGAAGGAAAATTACAGTTGATTATTAATGGAACCATTGATCTTAAAAAAACTAACGTTTATGCTGTGCGTGATAATTCAAAAACGGCTTATTATTTATTGATTGATAAAAAATTATACCTGTTAAACTCCAAAACAACAACACCAAAATCACTGAAAGAAACCTATATACTTACAAATAAACAAACACAACTATTTAGGGAAAACCGAATACTCCCTCCTAAAACAGTTTATTTAATAAAATAAAGATGACGTTTTTTAAATAATGGTTATTCATAGATAATTAATAACCTATTTAAAAACGTAAATCATGAAGAATCTAAAAAAACTAAGTACCGTTTTAATTGCATTATTATTTTTTTTGTCTTGTACCGCTGATGCCGACCAGCAAAATAACACCACTGTAGACGGGGAAATACAATTAAGTGGAGAAGACACTACTTCAGTAGGAACAACACTTAAAGTAGGAGCCATTGCCTATGGCAGAAAAGATTTAACCGGAATTGAGGCCTCTATTGTAATTGCACCATTCGGTAGTACCATCTCAGAGGGCTCACCTACGTTAGCTCCTACTGACCCGGCATATGTACGTTCAATCATTAACTTTAAAGATGATAAAAATGCCTTTGTAATTGTAGTAACACAAGAATTAATTTCTATGGTTATTGTTACTAATGGAGTTGAACGACGATATGTCTGTGATTCCAAATTTAATACCTCTGTTACCTGTGGGTCCATCACATTAGACGCGCAAAACAAAACGTTAATTTTTAACAATTCTACTGTAAAAAATACAGATACCGATACTATTTTAACGTTAAATGGAACACTCAACTGGAACTAATCTACAACCAAAAAAAAAATTATGACCTTAACTACAAGCATCCTCAAATTACTGCTAATTAGCACACTTATTTCATGTACTAGTAAAAACAACAAAGTTGTATCGGAAAATAGCTATGAAAATACTGAACTAGGCTGGACTATGCGCATTCCGGATGATTGGGAAATTTTAGACAAAACTAACCAAGGTATTTATAAGGAAAAAGGCAAAAGAATGGTGAACGATTTCAATAACGAAAATAGATCGTATAAAGGTTTAATTTATTTGTTGGGTTTTAAAATAAATCAGTTTAATATTTTTCAATCTAACTACGAAAAAATTGACTATAAAGATTTAAAAGCTTGGCGCGAAAATAAAAATCAACAAAAAAGAGCAGCGGCAAAAATGTACACTAATCAAGGAATGAAAATCGATACTATTTCATCTACTGAAACTATTGATAATACAACGTTTAGTGTATTTCTGATTACTGCCTATAATGACCTTGGAGGCGTTCGATATACACAAAAAATATATGGAAGTTATATTAACGGCTATGATTTCGCCGTATTACTTAATTACAACACGAAAGAAGCGGAAGAAACCCTACACAAATTTTGGAAAAATTCGACTTTTAAAAAATAAATTATCATTTAAAAGATGACGTTTCTCAAAAGATGTTATTCATGTATATAAGTATAACATTAAACTTAAAAGAAATGAAAACAATTAGAAAAACTATTTTAGTCTTAACAATTTTAACCTGCTACGCAGTAACATCTCAAGAAAGTTCAGGAAGAAAAAGAGCGAAAGAAAAGAAGGTTACAGAAAAAATTGATAGAGCTAGTGATAAAGTTAACAACGTCAATAAAACAATTAATGCTTCAACTGATTCTATCACCACTACAGTAGAAGATACTAAGAGAACTCTTAAGGAGTTAAAAACCACTATTTTCGGAGAAAAAAAGAATCGAAAAAAAACTGAAAAGAATATCGAATTCGTTACTGTAGACATCTCCAATATAGCGTACAGTAATGAAAACGCCATAAAACTACAAGACCAATTGACTAAAATTAAAGGAGTCAAAAAAGTATCGAAACGCTTTGTAAACCAAAACATCACATTCACGGTTGATTCTAAAGAAAGCGCAGACTTGCTTTGGGAACAAATTTCTTCCGAACTACAAAAGGCTTTTATCATAAAAGAAATGGGCGATAAGAATATTTTATTGAGTTTAAATTAAAAAAAGGGTTATGAAAACTATTATATTATTATTATTTTTAGTGACTATAGGAGTGTGTGAAGGTCAAAATCAAGCATCCGCAAGCGGAACGATAGGTTTCTCCTGTTCATTTGGTGGAACTCAATCAATAGCTGTCAAAAAAGTCTCCAAAATGATTCGTAAGGCAGACTATTCTCAAATTTTAAACCTTATTGATTCTGGAAATGCAGCTGAAAAATATCTAGCCATTATTTCACTAGAAAAATTAGTGGAAAAAAGTAAAATTAAATTAACAGCTCTTGAAAAATCAAAAATACTGACGCTTTATAATTCTACACAAAAAGTATTTTTATGCTCTGGTTGTACATTTAATGCGGCTTTACCTTTAAATGAAATATTAAAAAAGGGTGATAAATATAATGTTCGTAGAAGTACAAGCAAGTGGTTTGAAGCAACGTTTACCAAAAACTGACCTATTGACAATTGACTAAAAGTTACAATAAAATTGTAAAACATGAAAAAAAACAACGTAGAAATTCAGCTAAGTAAATTTAAAATGGCCCTATTAGCGCTTGGGGCATTCCTATTTGTCGCACTTTGTGTGTTCATCATTTTTAATGCAGAACAAATGGAATCTAGAAAGAGTACAAACCTCTTGCTAATTCGTATAATTGCGGTTATTGGTCTACTGTTTTTTGGAGCTATTTTTATTTCGGTACTCAAAAAAATTACAAGCAGAAAACCCGGTTTAATTATCGATGAAAAAGGAATTTGGGATCATTCAAATGGGGTGAGTATTGGCCTTATTGAATGGCATCATATAACCAATATTCGCAAGGAGAAAATACAACTGACACAGTTTTTATTACTCGATGTGAGTAACCCCGAATTCTACCTTAAAAAGGCTCAAAATAAAATGAAAGCACAACTAATGAAAGCCAATATGGCTAAATACGGAACGCCAATTTCAATTTCTGCAGGTGCTTTAAAAATTAATTTTATGGATTTAGAAACTTTGATAAACAAGTATTATCTCAAAAGTAAATTAATCAAATAACCTATAGTTAATTGTTTGTCAAATACTTAAAAAAAACTAAATTTATAAGCTAAACGTATAGAACCCCTTTTTAAATAGAAAACCAAGCCATTATGAAATTATCACATTACGAGTGGGATCCTGAAAAAGATTTAATTGCCGAAGGAGGATTTGCTGAAGTATTTAAAGCCAAAGATACCAACACATCAAATAGGTGGGTAGCATTAAAAATCTATAAAGAAGCCGTTTCTAGAGGGACAACCGGTAGTACTGGTCAAAAAAAATACAGTTTAGAACAAGAATTTGACAAAATTGACGGACTCTCTCATACCAACATTATTACGTTCTATGGCCTAGAATATATTGAACATATAGATGCCATGGGCAGAACAGCCAGTTACCCCGTATTGATCATGGAGTATGCGGGCGAAGGTACGCTTAAAGACATTTCATCAAAACAACTTACGGCCGAGAATCTAGATGAAATTATAGCGAGTGTAATAAAAGCTACCGGGTATCTTCATAGTCAGGGTGTCATACATAGAGACTTAAAACCAGGAAATGTTTTATTTTCTAAAGATAGAAATGGGAAGTTAGTAGCAAAAATCACAGATTTTGGAATTAGTAAGGATGTATTAGGCGATAAAACGATAGAACAATCTTTTACTGAAGGAGTAGGTACTCCACACTATATGGCGCCAGAGCAATTCTTTAAAAAGAAATTTGGTCTTAATGGTGAGGTTAGTGAACGAACAGATATTTGGGCCATTGGCATCATTTTATATCGTTTATTAACAGGAAAATTACCTTTTGGTCATGGCTTAAAAGACTATGAACTAATTCGTGATGAAATTACTCAAAAAGAGGTTGATCTAAGTGGAATTCCAGAGCAATATAAAAAAATCATCGCGGCATGTTTGACAAAAGAAGCCAATAAAAGACCGTCATCTGCCGATGAATTGTTAACTCTTTTAGATAGCAATGAAGTTGTTCATAAAACAAGAATTAACACACCCCTAATACAACATATTGATGATGAAGCTACTGTTTTTCCTTCATCAGAAAACCATTCTGGAGCCATTAAGAATGAAAAGCCAAAACAAAAAAATAGTGTCCTTAAATATGCTATTATTGGCCTCATTATCGCCGGCTTGGGTTTTGGTGGTTTTAAATGGTATCAACACAGTAAGGCCACAGCCTTATTGACTACTGCTTGGAATTTTTATAAAGACGGAAATTTTAAAGAAGCGTATGCTACTTTTAATGACGCCACAGATTATAATTCGGGAAGAGCCTATTATTATCTTTCTGTAATGAACGCCCAAGGAAGAGGTATTGATAGAGATTATAAAAAATCTGAGGAATTTGCAAATAAAGCAATTGACCACGGCTATGATATGGCCGGTTTCCCACTTGGTGATTTGTATAAATATGGCTGGGGCGTACCCATAGATACGGTAAAAGCAACGAAGTATTACGACCAAAGCTTGATACAAATTAAAAAACTTGTAAAAGACAACGATGTTGAAGCCATGCATTTATATGGGTTACTCTATTCTGATACAACTTTGGGAATTCTAGATTCTGTAAAGTCTTTTGAATTAGTAAAAAAAGCAGCAGATAAAGACCATCCTATTGCAAAAAGTAATCTAGCCATTTGGTATCAAAACGGTTTTGGAGTTGAAAAAAATTGTGATGAAGCACTAAAACTACTTAAAGAAGGTTTGGCCATTAATTTTGATAGAAGTATTAACGCCTTAGGGAAATTATATTTTAATGGTTGTGGTGATATAACTCAAAATTATGAAAAAGCCTTACAGTATTATAAAATAGCGGCAAAACAGAATAATTTATTATCCCAAAACTCAATCGGTTATATGTATCATTTCGGAAAAGGTGTCCCTGTAGATTTGGATGAAGCCTTAGTGTGGTATACAAGAGCAGCGGATGGAGACCATATAGCTGCCTTTAATAATTTAGGCTTGATTTATAAAGAAAAAAAGAATTTTAAAAAAGCTAGAGAATGGTATTTAAAAGCTGCAAAAAAGAATGATAAATATGGAGCTTATAATTTAGGTAATCTTTTTAATACTGATGAGTATGCAAATAAGAATATTGATAGCTCTAATTATTGGTATAGAAAAGCAATAAAATTTGGTCATATTGGAGGAGCTCAGGTTCAATTAGGGTATAATTTTTTTATCGGACGTGGGTTAGAAAAAAATGTGGACAGTGCGTTCTATTGGTATGATAAAGCTGCTTTACAAAATTATAATGTGGGCCAGTATTATTTAGGCACTATGTACCAAACCGGAGAAGGATGTGAGCAAGATTATGCCAAGGCGAAAGAACTCTATGAAAAAGCTTCAGCGCAAGGTAATATATCTGCTAATCATGCTATTGGAGGCTTATTTTACAACGGGGACGGAGTAGAAAAAAACTATTATACCGCGAGAAAATGGTATCAAAAATCAGCCGATAAAGAATTGACTAGTTCTCAATATATGCTTGGTTATATGAATGAGAATAAACAGGGTGGAGCGCAAAATTATTATGAAGCTAGAAAATGGTATCAAAAATCTGCTGAAAAAGAGCATGCTGATTCTCAGCAAAGATTAGGCACCTTATATCTTCAAGGAAAAGGAGGCTCGGTAAATATGAAATTAGGTTTTACATGGATTGAAAAAGCTGCCAAAGCAGGCAATAATGAAGGAGAGCGAAAATTAGGCCTTTGTTATTTTTATGGGTATGGAGTTCCAAAGAGTAAAAGCCAGGCAAGAATTTGGTTAAACAAATCTTGCAAACAAGGCAATAGTCAAGCATGTACACAAATAAAAGAATTACTCTAAAATTTACTACTTATGAAAACAATCTTAGCCCTCCTTCTTTTAATTAATATTAGTATTACTAACGCTCAGTCAAATTACGCCAAAGATGACAATGCCAATGGCACCTCAATGATGCCTATTTTTAATCAAGCAAAAAACCTAATTACCACTTTGGAAGAAAAGAATAAATTGGAAATTGTAAAAATGGAATTTGACATTGTTACTGCTGTAAAGAAAACAACTTGGAGAACACTAGCTAAAGATATCAGTTACAGTATTGCAGCCTTTGGAGACTATAGAGTTAAAGACATTGATATTAGTGTTTTCAAATCTGTTGATGGTACTTGGACACGTGTTATAAAAGATAAAAAAGAAGATAGTTATGCACTTGTAAGTGTAAAGCCTACCAAAACAGAAATGTATAAAATAGAAATTTCTGTTTATCAATTTAAAGACAAGTACAATGCCGCTCATTATGGATTATTCTTTATTAGATAACAATAGCTAACACGATCTTATTCTAATGAAAATATTTAAACCTGAAATACTCCATGAAATTGGAGGGCGTACAAATAATGAAGATGCAGTTTTCCCAAAGGACCCTACCTCATCAGACAATTTATTTCTTGTTTGTGATGGTGTTGGAGGTCAAGAAAAAGGAGAAGTAGCGTCTCAATTAATTTGCACCTATTTTCCGAAATACTTCCTTAATAAAACCATCAATATCAATGACAAACATTTTCTAGAATTCGGTTTGCAGTTTGTTGAACAACAAATGAAAAAAAAGGTGGCACAACTTGGCGATAACGCTAAAATGGCCAGCACCTTAACCCTACTCTACTTAGCTAAAAACAACGCCTTAATTGGATGGGTTGGTGATAGTAGGGTTTACCACATAAGGAATGGTAACATTTTATTTCAAACAAAAGACCACTCTGAAGTACAAGGTTTGGTAGATATGGGAGAAATTACAGAAGCTGAAGCCGAAAACCATCCTCGAAAAAATATAATCACAAGAGCTGTTAGTCCAAAAGCACCAACACGAATAGATCAAACGGTAATAACGGATATTCGTCCTAATGATTTCTTTTTATTATGTACTGATGGTATCTTAGAAAATTTAAATAAGGAGAAAATCGCAGAGTGGTTTGTTGAAGAAAAGAGTGCTAATGAAGTCAAATCAACGATTTTAACAAATGCCTTGAATAATACAAAAGACAATTTTTCAATGGCACTAATAAAAATTGATGGTATAGAAAATAGTAACGACAGCGATACCATAAAAAGTATTAAGAAACGTTTTTTGAACTTATTTAAATAGCACAAATCTTTTCCATCCCAACACCTTTTAACTAGAATAGCTCATGTACAAAAAAGTACTATTTATTATAATATTCCTCGTAAATTTCAATCTTTATTCTCAAAAGAGTAAAACGTATTCTTCAATAGAAGAAGGATTAAAAGCTCCAGATCTCGTTTATAAATTGGATTTATCTAAAAAACAGCTTCAAAAGCTCCCTGAAGCTATTGGAATGTTTACCAATTTAACAGAGCTTAATTTAAACAAAAATCAACTCAGTAGTTTGCCTAATTCTTTTGGGAAGCTTGTCAATTTAATTAAATTAGGCTTAGCTTCAAATAAATTTGAAGTGTTTCCAAGCCAATTAAAAGGGCTTCAAAAATTAGATTTTATTGATCTTTCAGATAATCAACTTCAGGATATTCCGGAGTCAATTAGTGAATATAAAAATTTAATTTTTTTGGGAGTGTCTGAAAACCAATTAAATGAAATTCCAACAGCTATCGGTAAACTCACCAATCTAAAAGGGTTAGGTGTAGCATCTAATAAGCTCAAAACACTTCCTGAATCTATTGGTAACCTCACAAATTTAATAATGTTAGATGCCTCTAAAAATCAACTAAAGAGTTTGCCAAACTCTTTGAGCCAATTAGCAAAACTAACACGACTCTATTTATATTCAAATCAGTTGATTGAATTTCCAGAATCAATAAGCAAGCTTATCCAGTTAACAGGACTTTTCTTGTCAAAGAATAATATTCGTGAAATTCCTAGTTCCATAGAAAATCTTATTAATTTAACCAACCTAAGTCTTGGAGGAAATCAATTTATGAGTCTTCCCGAATCCATAGGACACCTTACTCAGTTAGTAGAATTTCGATGCATTACAGGAAAATTAGAAACACTTCCAAGTTCTATAGGAAACTTAACAAAATTGACTGAATTATCTTTTTCGAGTAATAAGCTTAAAAATATTCCTAACACCATCGGTAAGCTCACACAACTTACAAAGCTTTTTTTATCTGGAAATAACCTTACAGAGCTCCCTGAATCAATTGGAAATCTCTCTAAATTAAATCAGCTCTACCTATCGAGAAATAACTTAACTAAATTACCAACATCTTTTGGCAAACTTAAAGCGTTATCATGGTTATATATTAATGATAACAACTTAAGTCTGGTCGAAAAAAACAGTCTTCAAACTATATTTCCTGATTGTAAAATTTACAAATAAAAGGCATCGGTTTTCTTCTATTGACACGTGAATTCATATTTAAAAAATCAACGTAAACGTCGTTTCCTTATCCGGTATGGAGTGTGCGATGAGGCTTCCATCATGAAGCTGTAAGATTTGTTTTGAAAGACTTAAACCGATTCCTGTTCCCGTGTTTTTTGTCGTAAAAAAAGGAACAAATATTTCTTCAATTAATTCAGGTGATATTCCTGGTCCGTTATCGGATACCGTTATATATTTTTTATTTAACGTATTAATTCCTGCTGAAATTTTGATATTTCCATCTTTGGTATCATTCAAAGATTGTAAGGCATTTTTGCCCAAGTTCACCAATACCTGCGTAATTTGTTTGCTGTCTATAAAGAGTTCCAAACTAGCAGGGTTTACCTCAATTGCTACTTTTACATTATCATTTGTGCCATCTTGTTTAATGAGTACTAACACTTTCTCTAAGAGTTTTCTCGCACTAATAATTTCTTTATCTGGCTCTGGCACACTCAACAATGTTCTGTAAGATTGAACAAAACTCATCAAGTCATTACCTTGTTCTTTAATCACTTCCAATCCTTTGACCGTATTTTCAATGTGTTTTACTTCATACGTATCGACAATTTCTGAACCATCCTCCTTTTTATAATACTTTAATATCGATTCTGATATGGAAGTAATTGGAGTAATGGTATTCATAATTTCGTGGGTTAAAACACGAATCAATTTTATCCATGAATCTGTTTCTTTCTCGTCAAGCTCTCTATGAATATCTTGTATTACAACCAGTAAAAGATCTTGTTTTTCAATAGTAATTGCCGACGCTTTTATCGCTAATTGGGTTCGCTCTCTTTCATTGGTAAGTTGAAAAACTTTTTGATCAAAAGGTTTTAAATCTTCAAATAAGGCGTATAATTCTTTATCTACTTGCGCTAATTGCTTGATGTGATTTAGCGGTTTGTAATTCAATAACCGTTCAACTGTAGGATTTGAAAAAACAATATGTCCTTTTGTATTGAATGTTAAAATACCGATGGTTGAATGTTTTAGTATTTCCTTATAATACTGCTCTTGCTCTTGTTTCTTTAAATGCACATCTTGTATCAAGCCATTGACTCTATTCAAGCTGTGATTTAATTTTTTAAATGATTTAATAAGATCCTTTTCAGGGAAGTGTAGCGTAAAATCCTCATTTCTAATCGCATCAAAAAAATAGGCGATTTTTCTATTGATATTATTAATATAGTAGATCAAATTCCAAACTTGCACCAGTAATAAAATGATTAAAAAAAACGATATTGCATAGTACTCTCTATAAATCAAGAAGGCAAAACCTAGGGCTGTGAATGTTATTAAAAACACTCTTAGTACAATATGTAAATAAAAATTTCGACTTATCATTGACCATCCTTTTTCTTAAGCTTATTGTAAAGTGTTTGCCTCGAAATACCTAATTGATTTGCGGCAGCGCTGTAGTTTCCGTCGTGTTTATTTAAGGCATTTGTTATCATTAATAGTTCCATCTCGTCTAAGGTAGTCGAACTGGTCTCAACCGTAGATGTAGGCTTGTTACTCCAAGAAAAATCAGTTGGTTTTAAGACATTTCCTTCACATAAAATCACGGCTCTTTCCATAGTATGCCGCAGCTCTCGTACATTTCCAGGCCAGTTGTAATTTAGTAATTTTTCTTGCACAGAAGCGTTCATCCTAAGTCCTTGTTTTCCATACTTAGCAGCAAATTTATTCAAGTAAAAATCAGCCAAAAGCAACACATCATTCCCTCGCTCCCGCAAAGGCGGTACCTCTATATGAATGGTGTTGATTCGATACAGTAAATCTTCACGGAAAATACCGTCTTTAACCATTTGGTTGAGGTTGCAATTCGTAGCACAAACTAAACGAATATCTACTGAAATGGGCTTGTTAGAACCCACACGAACAATTACTCTATTTTGAATAGCAGAGAGTAGTTTGGCTTGTGTTTGCAATGATAAGTTTCCTATTTCATCGAGGAACAGGGTGCCTCCATTGGCAGCCTCAAACTTCCCCGCTCTATCTTCTTTTGCATCGGTAAATGCTCCTTTTGTATGTCCGAACAATTCACTTTCAAATAATGATTCAGAGATAGAACCCATATCAACATTGATAAAAACCTCATCTTTACGAGCCGACATGCGGTGCAGTTCTCTAGCGACCAATTCCTTTCCTGTTCCATTTTCGCCCGTGATTAAAACATTGGTATCCGTTTTTGCCACTTTTTGAGTCAGGTTTAATACCGACAAGAGTGGCTTCGAGTTTCCTATAATGTAATTTTTATCCTGATTGATAAACTGTTTTAAATTACTCTCTTTTTCTTTTAGCTTCGTTACTTCCTTTTGTGATTTTCGCAATAGATAAGCTGACTTCACCGTCACCAATAATTTATCATTATTCCATGGCTTCAACACAAAATCTGAAGCCCCTTCTTTCAAGGCACGTACCGCCAAATCAATGGCGCCATAGGCGGTCATCATAATTACAGAAATGGTGGGAACCCGCTTTTTTATTTCCCGTAACCAAAATAAGCCCTCGTTACCCGAATTAATACCTGCGGAAAAGTTCATGTCTAATAAAACGATATCAAAATCGGCCAAGTTCTTAAGTGATGAAACTTGATTGGGGTTTGATAAAGTCTCAATGCTTTTATATTCAAATTGTAATAATATTTCCAAAGCACTTAAGACACTTTTATTATCGTCAATGATTAAAATTTTTCCTTCAGTCATAAAAAGTAAATAATTAGTTATAAAAGTACTAACTATGATTCAATTATTTTAAATTGTGTAAAAAATATTGACACTTATTGTAAAATAATTTTACAAATAAAAATAAACTTTTAAATTTTTTAAACATAATTATCTGATATTCATATATTTAATATTATGGCACGACATTAGAGTACTCATTGACATCAGATATAAAAAATAAGAATCGAAACACGAATATTCATTAGATTATGACCTTAAAAAATTGCATTATTTTTTTCTTTTGCTGCTTTCTTGCAAATTCTACTGTTGCCCAAAAAGCATGGACTTTAGATGAATGTATTGATTACGCCATAGCACACAATCTAGAATTAAATGATTTTAAATATACCAACAACGCTAGTAAAGAAGCATATAAACAGTCTGTTAGAGATTTACTCCCTAACCTTATGGGCTATTCAGATTATAACATCCGTTATGGACGTTCAATCAACCCGAACACAAACGACATTATTAACACCGACTTTTTCTCAAACAACTATTCGCTGAGTTCGTCTGTAGCTATTTTTAAAGGGTTTCAGAAAGTAAATACGATAAAAGCTTCGAAATTGCTTTATAAAGCAGCACAAGAAGATGTTTTACAACAAAAATACATGCTGGCATTTAGAGTGATGTCGGCTTTTTATGACATCCGCTTCTTTGAAGGTTTGGTAACCATTTCTGAAGAGCAACTTCTCGCTTCGCAAACCAGCTATGATTTAGTAAAAAGACAAGTAGATATCGGCCTAAAAGCGGGCGCCGACTTGTACGAAGCTGAGTCGGTATTATTGACCGATCAGTTGGTCGTTACTCAAAACAAAAACAGCCTAGAAGCCGCACAGTTAAAATTAATTCAAGAAATGAATTTAGAAGGTGAAACAAGTATTCAAATCAATAACGCCTTAGATGAACTAACTCAAGTGTCAACCGAATCGCAAACCCTACATCAAGATTCCATTTTCAAAACGGCTAATGCTTTCATCCCGCTCATAAAATCTGAGACCTTTAGAGCAGAAGCAGCCAAAAAAGATGTGGCCATTGCCCGCGGTGATTTATACCCTTCATTAACCTTATCTTCCGGGTATAGTACAGGTTATTATGAAACTAATGTTGACGACCTCGGTGGTATCATACCGTATAAAACACAAATCAATGACAATATTTCAAAATTTGTTGGGGTCTCTTTAAACATTCCAATCTTTAATCGATGGTCTAGCAGATCGAACATAAAACAGAATAAAATAGCTTTAAATCGTGCTACTAACAATTTGAACATAAAAAAACAGGAGCTTTATAAACTAATCCAACAATTAGTTCAAGACAAAAAAGCATTTGTAGTAGAATCTGAACAGAGTACAAAAAAAATGAAAGCACAAGAATTGACTTTTTCTATTGCGCAAAAAAAATATGAAAAAGGCATGATTAGCGCCATCGAATTATACCAAGCTAAAAACTTGTTTGCCACTTCTCAAAATGAAAATTTACAGGTGAAGTTACAATTAAAAATAACCGAGAAAACAATCGATTTTTATAAAGGATTACCAATATTTAATATTAAGAAATAAACGACGATAAAAATAATATGGATATACAACTAGAAAAGAAAAAAGGATTAAGACCAAAACATTATGGGTTTATAGCTGTAGGCTTATTAGTGCTTTTTTTAGTGTGGAAAATGATTTTTGGTCAAAATTTATCTACGTTCAGAACAGAAAAAGACAAGCTTACCATTAGTGATGTAACGGCAGCTAAATTTGATGATTATATTACCATTAATGGCGCAGTATCACCCATATCTACCATTTATATGGATGCTTATGAAGGCGGAAGAGTCTCTGAAAAATTGATTGAAGAAGGCGCCATGGTTAAAAAGGGAGATATCATTTTAAAACTGGAAAACATGAATCTCTACGAGCAAATTTTGGCAAGTGAGAGTAACTTGGCATTGAAGCAAAATGACTTGCGCTCTACGAGATTAACGTTTGATCAACGTCAATTTGAAGGGAACAAATCCTTAGCAAATGCCGAATATGAATTGCAACGAAAAACACGAAACTTTGAACAAAACAAAGAATTGTATGCTGATGAATTAATCTCTAAAGAAGATTTTCTTATTTCAAAAGAGGACTATGAATTGTCTAAAAAACAATTTGATATTCAAAAGCTACAAACCGAACAGGACGTTAAAATGAGAAATACATCCTTAAAAGGTTTGGATACCGATTTAGAACGTATGAAAAAAACCTTAGGAATGGTTTATGAACGCTTAGACCATCTTAATGTACGAGCTCCAGCTGATGGACAACTTGGGTTTTTAGATGCTGAAATAGGCCAAAGTATCGGGCAAGGTCAACGTATTGGACAAATAAATGTATTGACCGATTATAAAATTGAAGCTGACATTGACGAGCATTATATTGATCGTGTAAAACGAGATTTAACAGCGCAATTAGACCGTAACAATTCAGAATATAACCTCCGTGTCAGAAAAGTATATCCAGAAGTTAGAGGCGGAAAATTTAGAGTCGATCTCGTTTTTACTGGAGACAAACCTGAAAATATTAGAACGGGACAAAATTTCAATATCAAATTGCAATTAGGCGCTTCTAATGATGCTTTATTAATCTCTAAGGGGAGCTTCTTCCAAAGTACTGGAGGACAATGGGTATTTGTAGTTGATCCTTCAGGCGATTTTGCACTAAAAAGAGCTGTAAAAATAGGAAAGCAAAATTCGCGCTTTTACGAAGTTTTAGAAGGGCTACAACCAGGAGAAAAAATAATCACTTCTAACTACGATACTTTCGGTGATGCCGAGCGCATTGTATTGAAATAGAAGAAACATATTCATAAGAATCAACTGTCACAAAACACATAAAAAGACAGTCTTTATCAATAACGATTAAACAACATAAAAATCAAATTATAACTAATAACAAATGATACGCATTCAAAATTTAAAAAAGAGCTTTAGAACTGAAGAAGTGGAAACATTGGCTTTAAACAATGTGAATTTAACTGTTCAAGAAGGTGAATTTGCCGCCATCATGGGGCCATCAGGTTGTGGAAAATCGACCTTACTAAATATTATTGGGATGCTCGACAATCCTACCGAAGGCACCTACCATTTCGCTGGACATGAGGTTGGTCAGTTAAAAGAACGCCAACGTACAGAAATTCGAAAAGGAAACCTCGGTTTTGTATTTCAAAGTTTTAATCTGATTGATGAATTGACCGTCTACGAAAATGTAGAGCTGCCATTAATCTATTTAAAAATGAAAAAAAGTGAGCGCAAAGCGAAAGTGATGGCTGTGTTAGAACGCATGAAAATAGCACATCGAGAAAAGCACTTTCCGCAGCAACTATCAGGAGGGCAGCAACAACGCGTTGCCATTTCTAGAGCAGTAGTTACCAATCCTAAATTAATCTTGGCCGATGAGCCTACAGGTAATTTAGATTCAAAAAATGGAATCGAAGTCATGAATTTACTAACAGAGCTCAATCAAGAAGGCACTACCATAGTAATGGTAACTCACTCTGATAGAGATTCTCATTATGCACATCGTATTATTAATTTATTTGACGGACAGATTGTTACTGAAAGTCAGAACACACCCTTTGAAGCAAAGGTTTAAATATTTTATTATGAAACAGCCTATTATTAGTATCCTATTTTTTTTCCTAGTTAGCCTTACGCTTACCGCACAATACCAATCAGCTATTGCATCTTTTGACAAGGTGATTGTAAGCCCTCATATTGCTGTCAAATTTCAACAAGGTGCTAAAAACCAGATCCAAGTTGAATCGATTACAGTAAATGAAAATAAACTGCATGTTGAGGTTGAAGGAAAAACCTTACGCGTCTATTTAGAAGGAGCCAAAGAGTATACTAAAAATGAAAAACAGTATGAAAATGGGCATAAAAAATCAAAACCCTTGTATCATGGAACTGTAGTTAAAGCAACCATTACCTATCAGGCTTTTGATGAAGTTTCATTAAGAGGAGAAGAACGTTTCGATTTCCTAAGCCCCATAAATCAAAATGACCTGAGATTGAAAATTTATGGAGAATCGCAAGTGTATTTTCACGAAGTAAATTTAAAGAAACTGCAAACCACCATTTACGGGCAAAGCGTCTTAGAATTTATGGCTGGCCACGTAGTAGATCAAAAATTTACAGCCTACGGAGAAAGTAATGTAAATGCCCTAAATATCAAAAATCAAAATACCAAATTGACGGCCTATGGGGAAGGAAGTTATCAATTTAATGTGTCAGAAAAACTAAAAGTGACTGCTTATGGTGAGGCCACCGTGGTCTATAAAGGAACTGCAGAATTATCAAAAGGTATCGTAATTGGTGATGCTGAAATTGCCAAGTTAACTATTAATTCAAATGATTAAACTTTTTTTCAAAATAGCGTTAAGATATTTAATGAAAAACAAACTGTATTCATTTATCAATATAGCAGGTTTGTCTATTGGTATTGCTTCATTTGTTTTGATTATGCTCTATGTTAATTTTGAAAAAAGCTATGATAAATTTGAAGGTTCAAATCAAGTAGAACGGGTGTATATGGATGCGCTTGAAGGGACTAATTTTGTACCCAGCGATGCCCAAACCGCTAATTTAATTGGTCCTACGCTAAAACAAGAATTTCCTGAAGTTATAGAACAAGTGCGTCTGTATCGATTTGAACGCTTAACATTTACCTATAAAGAACAAGTATTTGAAGCTTCTAAAGGATCGATTGCAGATGAAACATACTTCGATGTTTTTAAAAACCCCTTACTAAAAGGAGATCCTAAAACGGTATTAACAGCGCCCAATGCTGTTGTATTAACACAGGATCTAGCGACTAAAATGTTCGGAAAAGAAGAAGCCATTAACAAGGTTATTTCAGCTTTTCACAATGGAGAAAAAGTAACATTAACCGTAACCGGAATTCTAAAAGAATCAGTTCAAAACACCCATTTAAAAACCAACTTTTTAATCTCTTTTAAAACGTATGAAAATTGGTTCGCTTCTGAAGTAGAGGTGAGTCCAAACTGGAGTCATTGTAATTTTAGCACCTATATAAAAGTTGCTCCAAACACTGATTTTTATGCCCTAAAAAACAAAGTTATCGCCCGTGATTTTGAAGATGATTTAAATGAGCGTTATAATATTGAACCCTTAGAAGACATTCATTTATATTCAAACAAACCCTTTGAAGATGAAGCGAATGGAAGTGTAAGTAGAATCAAGTTCTTAACGGCCATTGCTTTTATTATCCTAATCTTATCCTGGTTAAATTACATCAACCTTTCAACAACTAAATCGTTAGAAAGAGCAAAAGAAATTGGGATTCGTAAAGTTTCTGGGGCTCAAAAAACACAGTTGATACTAGGCTCCTTGACCGAATCGGTACTCCTAAATTTTGTAGCTATCTGCATGGCTGGTTTACTCACCACGATGATGTTGTCAATGTATCGAAATTTCACAGGACATCAGTTATTTTTAACCTTAGAAGTCTTCTGGCAAATCGTACCCTTTGTGGGGATTATTGTTCTAGGTGTTTTAGCAGCTGGTTTGTATCCTGCCATTACGTTGAGTAATTATTCTCCTGTAAAAGCACTCAAGGGTAAAGTACGTACTTCAGCAGGTGGTATGCACATCCGTAAAGGTTTAATTATCACCCAATTTGTAGCGACCATTATGCTGCTCTCAGGAACATTTATGATTCATAAACAAATGAATTTTTTACAAAATCAACCTATTGGTGCGAAACTCAGCAATGTGATTGCACTTGAAGGAGAAGTGTTGATGCAAAAAAGCGATTCTATTATTCGATCTGAATACGGTACGATGGTAGAAGAGCTCAATAAGCTTCCAATTGTTAGTGACGTATCAAGAGCACAAACCTTTCCTGGTGGAGGTTATGAAAATTTAAACTCTTTTGTAGGCCTACAATATCCTAATGGATCCGAAGATAGCAACACCAATTATTATAACTACTCTGTATACGGCAATTATTTCCAAATGCTGGATATCACGTTTTTAGCAGGATCCAATTTTAAAGGAATTCCCGGTAAAGGAAATCGTCAAATCATTATTAATGAAACGAGCATGCATCAAATGCAGTTAAAAAATCCTGAAGAAGCAGTCCATAAAATTGTCAAATTTTTTGGCATCGATTGGGAAATTGCTGGAGTCATAAAAGACTACCATCACTTTGGATTAAAGTCGCCCATTCAACCCCTAATAATCACTCACAACTACACAAGTAACCTACTTGTGAAATTTGATGAGTCAATCGCTACAACCGCTGGATATAGTCAAGCTCTGGCGCAAGTTGAAACGATTTGGAAAGGAATATTTCCTCGAAGTACCTTCAATTTTACATTTGTAGATAAAAAATTCGAAATGCAGTATGAAGCCGATAAAAAATTTGGTGCTGCCTTTCTATTTTTTACCATTCTAGCCATTTTTATAGCATCACTTGGTCTTTTTGGACTCACTTCATATACGTGTGTACAACGCAAAAAAGAAATTGGAGTTCGCAAAGTAAATGGTGCCTCTATCAAAGAAATACTCTCACTTTTAAATGTAGACTTTATAAAATGGATTGGTTTGGCATTTTTAATTGCCACTCCACTCTCTTGGTTCTTGATGGGTAAATGGTTAGAAGGTTTTGCTTTAAAAACTACTGTGAGTTGGTGGGTGTTTGTATTGGCTGGATTAGGGGCCCTAATACTGGCCTTATTAACTGTAAGCTGGCAAAGTTTAAAAGCGGCTTTAAACAATCCGATTGAAGCCTTAAGAAATGAATAGTACCAACTAACAACCTACTAATAGCGATCATTATGTTTAAGAATTATATCAAAATAGCCTGGAGAAGTTTAAAAAAGCAACCCTTTTTTACGTTTATCAACACCTTTGGTCTTGCTATTGGTATGGCTGGAGGCTTGCTCATTTCATTGTATATCTATGACGAACTAAGTTTTGATAAAATGTTTACAGATGCAGACCGTATCTATCGCATAGACATGGATATAAAATTTGGCGGGGCGGAAATGGAATCTGCACAAGCAGCAGCTCCCATGGCCGAAGCTTTACAAAACGATTTTTCACAAGTAGCAACCACCATTAGATTCAGAAGTCAGGGCAGTATGCTAATTAGAAAAAATCAAACCGAAGATAATTCAAAAGAACTTCATACCACATTTGTCGATTCTACTTTCTTTGATATGTTTGGCATTCAACTTCTTGCTGGTGACGCCAAAACTGCCTTAATCCAACCCAATACCTTAGTGCTAACGAAAACGGCGGCCGAGAAATATTTTGGTGTAAAAAATGCAATAGGACAACGTCTTTTATTAGACAATACAAATACCTATACCATAACAGGAGTCATAGATGATTTGCCAAAGAATTCCTTTTTGAGAGATTACACCATTTTTATGGCTATGGCGGGTCATGTTGCCTCAAAAGAGAATAATTGGGGAGGTAACAACTTTTATACATTTATAAAACTGATACCTGGTGCAAATGTTGATGATTTAAAAGTGCCTTTGCAGGGCATGCTCGAAAAATACATGCTTCCTTGGGCTCAAAAATACTTTCCAGGCATGACTGCCGAATCGTTTGAAGCATCAGGCAATTATATTAGATATTATACCATCCCCTTAACAGCTATTCATCTGTATTCTGCCCGTGACTACGAGCTAAGCCCCAACAGTAGTATACAAAACGTATATATTCTCTCATTTATCGGATTGTTCCTTATAATATTGGCCTGTGTTAACTTTATGAATTTATCAACCGCCCATTCTTTAAAACGAGCCAAAGAGGTGGGTGTAAGAAAAACATTAGGCTCTAATAAAAGGGAACTCGTTCAACAGTTTTTGATTGAATCAGGACTGATATCCCTCATTTCATTACTTCTAGCGTTGATTATATCAATCGCAGTTCTTCCGCTTTTTAATACACTTTCAGGCAAGTCTATTTCCTTGCCTATAACAAATCCATTTTTCTGGTTAATCCTGATTGTAGCTACCATTTTATTAGGCCTTTTTTCAGGAAGTTATCCAGCTTTTTTCATGTCGAGATTAAAGCCTGTGAAAACCCTTAAAGGTGGCGGACAAACTAGCGTTGGGGGAAAAAATATTCGGAACTCTTTAGTGGTTTTCCAATTTGCTATTTCGGTTTTTTTAATCGTCAGTACACTGGTGGTATTCCAACAACTAAAGTATATCCAAGGGAAAGATCTCGGTTTTACCAAAGATCAAGTTTTATTGATCAATGACACCTATGCCGCAGGCAAACAGGTGGGTGCTTTTAAAGAAGAAGTTGAGCGTTTGAGTCAAGTGAAAAGTGTTACGTTAAGTGGATTTTTACCTACGCCTTCTTCTCGTAGTAATAGCTCCTTTTTTAAGGAAGGAGTAAAGGAACAAGAAAATGCGATTCAAATGGCGACTTGGAATGTCGATGAGGATTATATCGCTACATTAAATATGACGCTTGTTGCAGGTCGTAATTTTGACAACCAATACCTTACTGATTCCACAGCCGTCATTATCAATGAGGCTACCTTGAAAGTACTAGGTGTAAAACCTGAAGAAGCACTTGGTATACGAATCTCTGAAAATATTGAATTGGAAAAACCCATTTTCCATACGATAATCGGTGTTGTTAAAGATTTTCATTTTGAATCTTTAAGGGAAAATATTGGAGCATTGGGTCTTTTTATGGGTCAATCAACAGGAAGTATGGCTGTTAAGTTAAAAGCAGACAACTTTTCAAATACCGTTGCAAGTATTCAAGGTATTTGGAATAAAATTGCCCCAGGGCAACCATTTAGCTATGATTTTATGGATGAATCCTTCAATTCAACGTATAAAGAAGAACAGCGATTGGGTCAAATTTTTATGGTATTTACAATACTTTCTATTCTAATTGCCTGCCTTGGATTGTTTGGCCTAGCCTCCTTTAATGCCCAAAAGCGCACCAAAGAAATCGGAGTTAGAAAAGTATTGGGTGCCAGTATTAGGCAAATCACTTTCGGGCTCACTACTGATTTTCTAAAATTGGTAGGTATAGCTGTTTTGATTGCATTGCCATTAGGTTGGTATATTATGAATATGTGGCTAGAAGATTTTTCATATCGCATTAATATTGGATGGTGGATTCTTGTTTTAGCAGCCGTTTTAGCGATTGCGATTGCCATCTTAACGGTTAGCTATCAGGCTTTAAAAGCAGCTTTAGCAAACCCCGTAAAAAGTTTAAGAACAGAATAAAACCACTATTATGTTTAAAAATCATATCAAAATAGCCTGGAGAAGTTTAAAAAAGCAACCCTTTTTTACGTTCATCAACACCTTTGGTCTTGCTATTGGTATGGCAGGAGGCTTACTCATTTCATTGTATATCTATGACGAACTAAGTTATGATAAAATGTTCGCCGATGCTGATCGAATTTATCGTGTTGATGTTGATATTAAATTTGGAGGTGAAGCACAAAATTCATCGGAGGCATCTGCACCAATGGCTGCGGCGATGAAAAAAGATTTTTCACAAATAGAATCGGTTACAAGAATTCGAGATAGAGGGAGCAACCTTATTCGGAAAAGTGGAACGTTGAAAAATACTAAAGAACTCCATATGGCATTTGCAGATTCGACCTTCTTTGATATGTTTGGGTTAGAATTATTATATGGTGATGCAAAAACAGCACTTACCCAGCCCAATACTTTGGTCATGACGAAAACTGCGGCTGAAAAACATTTCAGTCTAAAAAATGCGCTTGGTCAAAATTTAATATTAAATAATAGAGACACCTATACTGTCACAGGAATCATAGATGATTTACCAAAAAATTCATACCTCCGAAATCACAGCATATTTATGTCCATGTCTGGATATCCAGATGCGCAAGAAGCCGAATGGGGAAGTCACAATTACTACACATTTTTCAAATTAATACCAAATGCAGCGATTGCTGACCTTAAGGCTCCGATCCAATCTATGGTGGGTAATTATTTATTACCCTATGTTCAAAAATACTATCCAGGGATGACCGAGGCCGCATTTATTGCATCTGGTAATTATGTTTACTATAACACCATGCCACTTACAGACATTCATTTACATTCAAAAACAAAATTTGAATTGAGTCCGGTGAACACCATTCAAAATGTTTATATCCTCTCTTTCATAGGCTTATTCTTGATTCTTTTGGCTAGTGTTAATTTTATGAATTTATCTACCGCGCATTCCTTAAAAAGAGCAAAAGAAGTTGGTGTACGTAAAACTTTAGGGTCCAACAAAGCCGATCTCATCAAACAATTTTTAACAGAGTCCGGATTAATTTCTTTTATTTCATTGTTATTTGCCATTGTCATTGCCGCCATTGCCATGCCTTATTTTAATGAACTGTCTGGAAAAGAAATTGCTATCCCTTTTAGCAATCTTTTGTTTTGGGGGCTCCTAATTTTAGCAGTCTTAGTATTGGGTCTGTTATCTGGAAGTTATCCAGCATTTTTTATGTCGAAATTTATTCCCGTTAAGGTTTTAAAAGGAGGAGGAGCTAGCAGTGTTGGAGGTTCCAGAATCAGAAATTCATTAGTGGTATTTCAATTTGCGATTTCTGTATTCTTAATCGTCAGTACCCTGGTGGTTTTTCAACAATTAAAATTTATTCAAAGCAAAGATTTGGGTTTTGCAAAAGACCAAGTTTTAGTTATTGAAGATGTATTTGAAGCCGGCGATAAAGTGCACTCTTTTAAAGAAGAAGTAGCACAATTGAGTGCAATATCTAGTGCGTCTCTAAGCAGTTATTTACCTACGCCATCGTCACGAAGTAATAGCTCTTTTTTTAGAGAAGGCGCCACAGAACAAGAAAATGCCATCAATATGCAAACATGGGCTGTGGACTATGATTATATCCAAACGCTAAATATGGAGCTTGTGGCAGGAAGAGATTTCAGTAAACAATTTCGTGCTGATTCTACAGCAATAATTTTAAATGAGTCGGCAGTTAAGATTATGGGTATTGATTCTGAAGCCGCCTTAGGCTTGAGATTGTCTAGAGATTTAGGCGAAAAAAATCCATTCTTTTATACGGTGATTGGAGTCGTTAAAAATTTCCATTTCGAAACTTTAAGAGAAAATATTGGAGCCCTTAGCTTTTATATCGGTAAGTCTTCAAATGCCATGACCATAAAGTTAAATGTCGATAACTTACAGGGTACCATGGCAAGTGTTGAAAAACTATGGAATAACGTTGCTCCCGGACAACCGTTTAATTACTATTTCATGGATGAATCTTTTAATAATTCGTACGAATCGGAACGCCGATTAGGTCAGATTTTTATGGTGTTTACTATATTATCTATTTTGATTGCCTGTCTAGGTTTGTTTGGTTTGGCGGCATTTAACGCTGAAAAAAGAATAAAAGAAGTAGGTATTCGAAAAGTAATGGGGGCCAGCGTGAGTCAAATATCCTATAAACTATCCATCGACTTTTTAAAATTAGTGATTGTATCTATAATCATCGCATTGCCTTTAGGTTGGATTGCTATGAATAGATGGTTAGAAGATTTTACCTATCGAGTAGAAATGGGCTGGTGGGTTTTTGCAGCGGCAATCATATTGGCATTGACGATAGCAATCGTAACGGTTAGTTATCAGGCTATAAAAGCGGCTTTAGCAAACCCCGTAAAAAGTTTAAGAACAGAATAAAGTCAACTGTTATGTTAAAAAGTTATGTCAAAATAGCATGGAGAAACTTATTAAAAAATAAGTTGTACTCAACAATCAATTTAATTGGATTGACAATTGGAATGACCTGTTTTATCTTGATAGCATTCTTTATTCAATTTGAATTGAGTTTTGACAATCAGCATGATAAGGCGGATCGTATTTATCGGGTTGTCCAACGCCAAACGGGCAATGAATTTAGAGGAACCGACTATTTTGCAGTAACACCTAGACCCTTGGGAATTGCTATGAAAATGGATTTCCCAGAGGTTGAAGCAATCACCAATTTAGGTGTGAATACTTCGATATTAGCACGTAATGAAACCCCATTCTCTGCGCGTGGACTCTATACTGATTCACAAATTTTTGATGTATTTACCATTCCTATATTGGCCGGACAAGGTCCAGAAGCTCTTAGCGACCCAAATTCCATTATCCTTACAGAATCACTCGCAAAAAAAATGTTTGGTGAACTTCCTGCTTTGCATCAAACCCTTTTGTATAATAGCAAGCATATACTCACGATTAATGGGATCGTAGCAGATCCTCCAAAAAATCAACACATTACCTATAGTTATATTGCACCTCTACACTTAGAATATGACTATGACGCTGATAAAACCAAATGGACTTCAAATGATTATTATACCTATTTTGTGCTGGCAAAAGGCTTTAATGACCAACAACTAGAAGCTAAATTAGCTGGCTATGAGCAACTAACCAAACCAGCTTATAAAACCGCAGGATTTCATTTTTATCCAAAATTTGTTTTACAACCCTTAATGTCCGTTCATTTAGAATCGAAAATGAATATTGAAGTACAACCCAATGGAGATATCTTATATATTTATTTCTTTGCGGGAATTGCGCTTATCATCTTGGTTTTGGCCTCGATTAACTATATGAACTTAGCTACTTCAAAATCTGCACAAAGAGCCAAAGAAGTGGGTGTAGCAAAAGTTTTAGGCGCTAAAAAAGCACATTTAATTCTACAATTTTTAAGCGAATCATTTTTGGTTACGTTGGCTAGCTTTCTATGCGCTATGCTTTTAGCATATCTACTATTACCTCGTTTAAATGAGCTACTTAATATTGAAATTCCTTTTGAATTACTCAGCAACTGGTGGATGCTATCAAGCATGTTGATTTTAGTTTTAATTATTGGCGTTTTGTCTGGCTTATACCCTGCCCTATTTTTATCTGGGGTAAGCCCAATAAAAGCTCTTAAAGGAACTGTGCTAAGTAGTTACAAAGACAAGGCGCTATTGAGAAACGGACTGGTAATTGGGCAATTTGTGGCTGCTATTACCTTAGCCATAGGAAGTGTTATTGTTCATCAACAACTCCAGTTTATCCAGCATAAGAAATTAGGCTATAATCGCAGTCAAGTCGTTCATGTTCGCTATGGTGAAGAGAAAATTACCAACAAGGCTGACCATCTACGGACTCAATTATTATCAAACCCAAAAATTAGAAAAGTTTCAATTAGTACGCAACTCCCCATGAATTTACACAGTCAAGGTCCAGTAGATTCTTGGGAAGGGAATAACAATAACAACCAATTATTTGTCTATCGTGGTTATGTAGATTATGACTTTATGGATTTATTTGAAATGGAACTTGTAGAAGGCCGTGGGTTTTCGAGAGAATTCGCCACCGACTCTGCACAGGCCTATGTGCTAAATGAATCTGCAATAAAAAAACTTGGTTGGAAAACGGCTGTTGGAAAAAAATTCAACGACGGATTTGTTATTGGGGTAGTTAAGGATTTTCATCTACAGACTTTTGATTTAGCTATAGAACCGCTCTTTTTAACTATGCATCGCGATGGTTGGAATCGCAAACACGGCCAAGTAATTCTCAAAGTTGATATGGAAGATTATAAAACCACCCGCTCGTTCATTACTAAGACTATGAATTCAATTGCTCCATTGGCCATTTACAACGTGCATTTTATGGAAGATTCATATGCACAACTGTACAAAAGTGAAACAAGACTTGGAAAAGCCTTTACTATTTTCTCTCTGTTGGCATTATTTATAGCGGCTATAGGATTAATCGGGTTGGTGTCTTTTCAAGTATTACAGCGCACTAAAGAAATAGGCATTCGAAAGGTATTAGGTTCTTCAGCAATGGGTATTGTACAGCTCCTCACCAAAGATTTTTTAAAATTAGTAATAATCGCGATGGTAATTTCTATACCCATTGGCTATTACCTCATGCATCATTGGCTAGAGTCATATGCTTATAGTATACAAATTCAATGGTGGGTATTTGTTGTTGTGGGGGCAAGCATTTTGGGTATTTCTTTTATCACTATTAGCTTGCAAAGCTTGAGAGCTGCAGCAACCAACCCCGTAAAAAGTTTAAGAACAGAATAAAGTCAACTGTTATGTTAAAAAATTATATAAAATTAGCTTGGAGAAGTCTTCTGAAAAATAAAATTTTTTCGCTGATTAATATTATAGGTTTAGCGATAGGCTTAAGTGCATCTTTTGTGATAGGCGCCATGATCTATTACGATCTTACTTTTGATAAATTTCATCCAAATGCGGATCGAATTTATAGAGTGACTTCAGAATTTAACTCACCAGATGGTAAATTTTATAATCCAGGAGTGCCTATTCCCCTCGGTGAAAATATAGCCGAAATTATTCCAGAAATTGAAATTACTGCACCTATATTCACCGCCTATCCATCGGATATTTTTAACCCTCAAACAGCACTTAAAATTAAAAGTCCCAAGTTTGTCATTTATGCCGACAACGGATATTTCGAATTGTTTAAATATAAATGGCTAGCAGGATCTTCTGACGATATTTTGACTCGTCCCAACGAAGTTGTTTTATCATCAAATAGGGCTCAAAAATATTTTGGGAATAAAGCTTTTGCAGATATAATAGGGAGTACCTTGATTTACAATGATACCATCCCCGTAAAGGTAACTGGAATCGTAGAAAATTTTAAAAATCGAAGTGATCTTGTTTTTGAAGAGTTTATTTCATTAAAAACAACGGATCAATCTGATATGACAGGTATGCTGGCGAATTCAAGCTGGGATAATACGAATTCTGCCTCACAGTTGTTTGTTCAAATAAAAAGTAAAACGACGAATGCTAATGTGTCATTAGAATTAGAAAAAATCGCCAAAGAGCACGAAGATCCTGAATCTGTTGCTTTCGGACAAACACAAACGTTTAGATTACAAGCATTAAACGATATCCATTTTAATAGAAATTATTACACTTTTGATTTTGCCGAGGGAATGGCAGATCTCTCTGTACTTAAAAATTTAGGCTTTATCGCCTTGTTTTTACTATTGTTAGGTTGTATAAACTTCATTAATTTGAATACTGCTCAGGCCACGAAAAGGGCTAAAGAGATTGGTATCCGTAAAACTTTAGGAAGCACAAGAAAACAATTGATTAATCAGTTTTTTTTGGAAACCTTTTTACTTACTTTTTTAGCAGCGATTCTCTCTGTTTTTCTTTCGTTTTGGTTATTAAACATTTTTTCAGACTATACGCCAAAAGGAATTACAATTGAGCTATTTACAAATCCGCTAGTCATAAGTGCAATGATTTTCTTAGTTGGATTAGTCACCGTATTAGCTGGATTTTATCCAGCCTTGATACTTTCCAATTTTAGACCCGTCGCCGTATTAAATAAGCAAAAAAATCAACATGGTGATAACTCCTCTTTACGCAAATATTTAACGGTATTTCAATTTACGATAGCGCAGGTATTTATTATAGCCACTATTTTGGTAACCAAACAAATCAACTATTTGGGTTCAAAAGATATGGGCTTTAAATCAGAAGCCATCGCCTCTGTTAGAACTCCTTGGCAAGATCCATCAGTAGAAAACAGAATTCGTTTATTAAATCAAATAAAGGCTATCCCAAATATTGAACAAGTAAGCCTGAGTAGAAACCCGCCTGCTTCAAACAGCACGAATTCTACACATGCTACTTATCTTACTGAAGATGGTGAAATCAATACCCCCTTACAATTATTAAAAGGAGATGCAAATTTCTTGAATCTTTATGGTATTGAACTCTTGGCTGGGAGACAACAAATTAATGATAGTATTCGGGAATATATAATTAATGAAACCTATTTAAAACGCTTAGGTTTAAAATTCCCAATTGATGCCATAGGAAAGCAGATCAAAACTGGAAGCGATTCTTATGAGATTGTAGGTGTAATGAAAGACTTTCACCAAAGGTCCTTGAAGATGCCCATAAGTCCGTTGGCATTTGTAAGAGAAAAACGTGATAATTTTAGAACAATACATTTTTCAATACTCATTAATCAAGAAGGAAAATGGACGAAGCCTATTTCCGAAATTGAAAAATTGTGGAAGGATATTTATCCTGATTATGACTTCAATATTGACTTTATGGATGATACCATTCAACTCTTCTATAAGCAAGAACGCAAAATGTCAGTATTACTCTATTGGGCCACTGCCTTATCTATTATCATTAGTTGCTTAGGATTGTTTGGTTTGGTAATTCATACCACAGAGAAAAGAACAAAAGAAATAGGAATACGAAAAGTGTTAGGTGCTTCACTTCCAGAGTTAAATGTGTTGCTCTGCAATGAATTTTTACGATTGGTACTCATTGCCTTTGTAATTGCCATACCAATAGCGTGGTACGGATTGAACCAATGGCTCGCAGATTTTTCCAATAAAACGAACCTCAGTTGGTGGGTGTTTTTACTAAGTGGTTTTGTCATGATCTTAGTGTCCATATTGATCATGAGTATAAAAACAATGACTGCTGCTAATAGAAATCCCGTTGAAAGTTTACGAAATGAATAAATCTAAGATATCGTAAAGCAGAGCGATACGAATAAGTAGAAAAAATATAAATAGTATGTTAAAAAATCACTTAAAAATAGCCTGGCGAAATTTGAAAACAAATCGAATGTTTTCAATCATTAATATTTTAGGTCTTGCACTTGGTTTATCTATTACCATTCTGCTTTTTCTTTCAATTACCCATGAGCGTAGTTACAATACTATGTACGCAAACAAAGCTAGTATTTACCGCGTACTTGTAAATACTGATGAAAGTTATGATAAAGAAATATTCTGTACCGCTCCAGCCGCCTTGGCGCCAGCCATTAAAACTGACTTGCCAGAAGTTAAATACGTAGCTAGAATGTTAAAGCATGGTTTTGGAGAAACAGCTTTCGTTAAAGTGAATAATCGTAATTTTTTAGAAAAAGGACTTTTTTGGTGCGACCCAGAACTCTTTAAAATTTTTGACGTTGCATTTTTAAAAGGCGAGTCAACGACTGCCATTAATCGACCAAACACCATTGTTATTTCTAAAAGTACCGCAGAAAAGTATTTTGGAACTACCGACCCCGTGGGGAAAACCATCATAATAGATAATGATAAACAGCTCGAAGTTACCGGGGTTTATGAAGATTTTCCGGAGAATAGTTCAATCCACGCGAATGCTATTGCATCCTTTAGTTCCACATTCGCAGCTAAAAATCCGAGCTGGGGAAATTCTAGTTTCGAAACCTATGTACAATTAAACGAGAACATTTCAATTACCAATACAGAAAGTCAGTTACAAGCTATTTTAGATAAAAACGTAGCTAAAGAAGGACAGTGGTTTCATTTATCATTGCAACCACTAGAACGCGTTCATCTCTATTCGGCGGGTTATTCAAACTCTTATGCTGAACGAACGGGTGATATTGACGAAATAAACAACCTTTCTTTTCTAGCAATCCTTATTTTACTAATTGCATGTGTTAACTATATGAATCTAATGACCGCAAGGTCTGCAAAAAGGTCCAAAGATGTTGGCATCAACAAAACCTTGGGAGCCTCTTTTAAAGGGCTGATTATACGGTTTTATGCAGAGACCGGATTAATAACCATGATTGCTTTAATAATTGGCGTTCTTATTTCAGTGTTGGCGATTCCGCTTTTTAATCGCCTTACAGAGCAACATGTCACTATTTCATTATTAGCAACGCCGCAGATATTAATAGGGTTGCTTTTGTTTTGGGTATTAACAACACTAATAGCTGGATCCTATCCCGCATTCTATTTATCGAGCGCTTCGCCTAAGACAGCCCTAACAGGAACAAAAAAGGATGGTGCTGGTGTTGTCAATATTAGAAAAGGCTTGGTAATATTACAATTTGCAGCCTCTGTAATTCTAATTGTTGGTGTTCTTGTTATTTATAAGCAATTGGAATTTATGCAAAACCAAAAACTAGGTTTTGAATCAGAGAATGTGGTTGCTATTTCAACAAATTCAGTTCGGGAAAATGATAAAAAAGATGCTTTAGTACAAGAATTTAAATCGATAAGTACTGTTTCAGAGGTGGCAATGGCACAAGGTTTTCCGAGTATTACGGTAAGTGGGCGATCACTCCTTAAAGATGAGAGTGACGAAAATGGATTACAAATTCGTACAAATCATGCAGATTCAGAGGTTATTGACCTGTTAAAATTAAAATTACTTGCTGGCAGAAGTTTACCTCTTGTAAAACAAGAAGGTGATACTTTAACAGAAGTTGTGCTCAATAAAAAAGCGATCGATTATTTAGGATATAGTCCAGAAGAAGCTATCGGAAAAAAAGTAAATGCGCAATTAGGAAGGAACGCCTACATAGTGGGAGTTGTACACGATTTTAATTTTGAATCACTTCGTCAACCTATAGGTGCGTATGCTTTCCACAACCGAAGAAGTGAATCCAAAAATTTTGCCCTAGTACGTTTTAATTCAAATTCTCTAAGCAACACCATGGATCAATTAGAATCGGCCTTTACAAAAGTAATTCCAGATGCCGCTTTTGACTACCTCTTCTTAGATAAAAATATTGAGCAACTATATGTCCAAGAACGCAGAACAGCAGTAATGGGATTTACCTTTAGCCTATTAGCCATTTTTGTAGCCTGCTTAGGGCTGTTTGGACTAGCAGCCTTTACTGCTGAACAACGAAAAAAGGAAATAGGCATTCGAAAAGTATTGGGAGCAACTATTTTTGGCATTACACAAATGCTCTCACTAGACTTCTTAAAACTGGTTTTAGTGGCACTATTAATTGCCTTTCCAATTGCTTTTTGGCTAATGAGTGGTTGGCTAGAGAGTTTTGCATATAAAATACATATCGGCTGGAATGTCTTTGCGTTATCTGGAGTTTTGGCTATTGCAATTGCAATCGTTACTGTAAGTTTCCAGGCTATAAAAGCCGCAATTTCAAATCCTGTAAAAAGTTTACGAACAGAATAAAACGAATCATTATGATAAAAAATCACATTAAAATAGCTTGGCGAAATTTAAGACGCAATAAGGGTTATACCGCCATTAACATTGGTGGTCTCGCCTTGGGGATGGCCGTTACTTTTATGATCGGTTTATGGATAGAAGACGAACTTACTTACAATGATTATTTCAAAAATGGCGACCAGATAGCGCAGGTATTTCAATCGCAGACCTTCAATGGTACTACGGGAACCGGCCCTGCAATACCAAGACCCTTAGAAATGGCTTTAAGAGAAGGCTATGCTGATAATTTCAAGCACTTGGTGATGTCTTCATGGAATAATGCTCGCTACCTCAGTTATAAAGAAAAAAACCTTTCTAAAGATGGCAATTTTATGCAAAGAGAGGCGCCTGAGATGCTCGATTTAAAAATTATAAAAGGTGAAAAAGATGGATTGCGTGAAGTAAACAGTATTATGTTATCACAATCGGTAGCAAATGCACTCTTTGAAAACGAAGAACCCATCGGTAAGGTTATCAAAGTGAATAACCAATATGATATGATGGTAACCGCCGTTTATGAAGACATTCCAATTAACAACGATTTTCATGACACTCAGTTTCTAATGCCATGGGCAAAGTATATTACACTTCAAGAATGGATATCACGTGCTGTTGATCAATGGGGTAACAATTCTTTTCAAATGTTTGTACAAATCGCACCCAATACCAGCATGGAAAAGATCAATGCTATAATAAAAGATGTCAAGAAGGATTTGAACGAAGATACCGCTGAATTTAATCCGCAAATATTTCTTTTTCCGATGAGCGAATGGTATTTACGAAGTAATTTTGAAAACGGAAAACAAGTAGGAGGTAGAATAAAATATGTTTGGTTGTTTGGTATTATTGGAGCCTTTGTCCTTTTATTAGCCTGTATAAACTTTATGAATCTCAGTACGGCTCGCTCTGAAAAAAGAGCAAAAGAAGTAGGCATAAGAAAATCTATCGGTTCACGCAAAGGGCAATTAATCAATCAATTTTTAACGGAATCTTTCGTTGTGGTCATTTTTGCCTATTTAATAGCGATCATCATGGTATTGCTTTTATTGAATGGATTTAACGATTTGGCTAGTAAGCAAGTGATATTTCCTTGGACTGCACCTGTCTTTTGGATGGCTTCATTTATTTTTATTGTTTTTACTGCCTTACTGGCAGGAAGCTACCCAGCGCTCTATTTATCTTCATTCAAACCAATAGATGTCTTAAAAGGAACATTTAAAGGAGGAAAATATGCAGGTACACCGCGAAAAATTTTAGTGGTACTTCAGTTTACCGTCTCCGTCGCTTTTATTATAGGCACTGTGATTGTAATGCAGCAAATAAATCACGCTAAAAATCGCCCCGTAGGTTATGATAAAGAAGGGTTGATTCAAATTCCTACGTTCAGTCGCGATTTCACTGGTAAATACGAATTGATGCGCAGTGAATTTATGGGCTCTAATGCAGTCATAGAAATGTCAACTTCAAGTAGTCCAACCACTGCCGTATGGTCCAATCGCGGTGGTTACAATTGGGAAGGGAAGCCTGAGGGTTTTCAAGAAGATTTGGCTTGGACCGATGTTTCTGCAGAATATGCCAAATCATTAAACTTAAAGATAGTAGAGGGAAGGGATTTTTCGAGAGATTTTGCCTCTGACTCTTCAGCCATTCTTATCAATCAAACAGCCGTAAAATATATGGGATTGACAAACCCTGTTGGAATGTTTTTAAAAGACGATGACACCGAAGATCCCGCTCCACCACTAAAAATAATTGGTGTTGTTGAAGATATGATCGTTCAATCACCCTACGAACCAGTGAAACAAGCCATTTATGCTTTTGATAAAAATGGAAACGCCAGTTATTATAACATGAGATTAAACCCAAAACAGAGTGCAAGTGAAAATTTAGCTGTTATTGAACGCGTTTTTAAAGCACATTTCCCTAACATTCCATTCCAATATGATTTTGTAGATGATCGCTATGGGGCTAAATTTGCTTCGGAAGAGCGTATAGGTAGTCTTTCGGCCATTTTTACAGGTCTTGCAATATTGATCTCCTGTTTAGGGTTGTTCGGGCTTACTTCTTTTGTTGCCGAACAACGCACCAAAGAAATTGGTGTGCGAAAAGTTTTAGGAGCCACCGTTTTTAACGTGTGGAATATGTTATCTCAAGATTTTTTAAAACTAATTCTAATCTCTTGTTTTATAGCAGTACCGATTGCTTATTATGTAATGAATGGCTGGCTGCAAGATTATCCATATCGAGTAATTCTATCTTGGTGGATTTTTGCCTTAGCGATTGTAGGGGCCTTTTTAATTACACTATTAACCGTAAGCTTTCAGGCAATTAAAGCCGCAAATGTGAACCCTGTTAAAAGTCTAAGAACCGAATAATTTCTAGTAACTTGGGTTTTTATTCTAAATGAATATTGAGAAAAATGCGAAGTAATTTTCTAAAACAATTAAACAATGCTTTTACAACTAAATAATATTTTTAAGTGGGTTAAATCGGGAGGTGAACGGATCTTCCTTTTAAAAGACGTTGACCTCACTGTTTCTGAAGGAGAATTTATATCGATTATGGGGCCTTCAGGATCTGGAAAGTCTACCTTACTCAATGTCATTGGTATGTTAGACGATTTTAATGAAGGTGAATATCACTTTTTAGATGAATCTGTCCATACTTTAAAAGAAAAGTATCGCGCCAATTTGTACAAACAATATATCGGTTTCGTATTTCAGGCCTATCATTTAATTGATGAACTTACCGTCTATGAAAATTTAGAAATGCCTCTACTCTACAAAAAAATAAGCGCTTCTGAACGGAAAGCGTTAGTCGCTGACATGCTAGACCGCTTTAATATTGTTGGGAAGCAAAAGCTATTTCCAACACAGTTAAGTGGCGGACAACAACAATTGGTAGGTGTTGCAAGAGCACTTATCTCCAAGCCAAAACTGTTATTGGCCGATGAGCCTACTGGTAACCTAAATTCAAAACAAGGTGATGAAATTATGCAACTGTTCAAGCAGTTAAACCAAGAAGGTGTAACCATCATTCAGGTAACACATTCAGAGAAAAATGCAGCATATGGTTCGCGGATTATTAACTTATTAGATGGTAGAAGAGTTTAAAAATTAGGATTCTTCCGCAGCTGTATTTATTATTATTCGGCTATTTTCAAAATTAGCTTTCCTAGTTTTTCTCCACTGAAAAGACGTAAAAATGTGCTATGAAAGTTTTCGATGCCTTCATAAACATCTTCCTTGCTTTTAAGTTTGCCTTCTTTAAGCCAAACTGATAATTGTTGTGCAGCTTCCATGTATCGATCGGCAAAATCAAAAACAACCATTCCTTTCATTGTGGCTCTATTGACTAATAATGATAAGTAATTGCTTGGTCCTTCTACTTTTTGAGTCGCATTGTATTGCGAAATAGCTCCACAAATAACAATCCGAGCATTCATTCTAAGTTTTGTTAATGCTGCGTTTAACAATTCTCCACCTACATTGTCAAAAAACACATCAATCCCATCTGGACAGTGCTTTTTGAGGCCGCTATAAATATTTTCATTTTTATAATCGATCGCTCCGTCAAAACCCAATTCATTGACGATATAAGCACATTTTTCGGGTCCCCCAGCAATTCCAATAACGGTACAACCCTTTATTTTAGCTATTTGCCCAACCAAACTACCAACGGCTCCTGCAGCTCCAGAAACCAATACGATGTCTCCTTCTTTCAGTTCTCCTACATTCAAAATTCCGAAATAAGCCGTCATCCCTGGCATACCTAGCGTTCCTAAATAAAGCGGTAAGGGCGCTAATTTTGGATCTACTTTACGATAGCCTTTACCATCTGTTGTAGTATATTGTTGAACACCACCCCAACCTGTTAAAAAATCACCTACTTTAAATGTTGCATGTTGATTCGCTTTTACAACTTCACCAACAGTACCACATCTCATTACTTCTCCAACAGCAACTGGTGGAATGTATGATTTACTATCGTTCATCCATCCCCTCATGGCCGGATCTAGAGAAATAAATTCTTGTTTGATTAAAATTTCGCCTTCTTTGAGCTCCGGAACCTCAACTTCTTGAAATTTCCAGGTTGATGCAATAGGAAGTCCCTTAGGACGCTCAGCCAATAATACTTGTTTGTTTTTAAACATATAATCCTTACTTAATTGAAATACTAACTTACAATTAAATAATGATTCTTACCTATTTATGATGAATTGTTTACAGAGCAAGGGTAGGATAATTTAAGCCAGAAATATAAATCCTTCTTAGTCAGAATACAAATAAAAAGGAATAGTCCAATAATTATAAAAATCTTATTTTAAGTAACTTAAACGTAATTTATCCAATAATACCCAATAGTCATATTCATATTTACCACTTAAATCATATTTAATTGAACAATAAGCATTTTATTTGTTACAAAATTATTTTTTAATGTTTGCATCAGATAATTGGGTAACCTATATGTGGCTATTATTAGGCGTATATGCGTGTATAATTCTATTTTTTGTTATTAGAGGAGCAAGAAAAACTACAAATATGGCCGACTATGCTGTAGGAAACATTGGATTTCCTTCATGGGTGGTAGGTTTGTCTTTGGCCGCTTCTATGACCAGTGCTGCTACTTTTATTATAAACCCTGGATTCATAGCACTTTATGGAGTTTCGGGAGTGCTTTCTTTTGGAGTTGTATTGCCTTTAGCAGCATTTATATCATTGATTGTTCTTACCAAAGGCTTTGCCAAGTATGGAAACACAGTTAAAGCAACCACCATGGCACAATGGATTGGTCAACGCTATAAAAATAAACAGTATGCCTTTTTCTTTGGAATAATTGCCCTGTTATTAATAACGTTTATCGTTTTAATTAATGTAGGATTAACTCAAGTAATCGCAAAATCTCTAAATCTAGAACCGTTTTATGTGTTAATGGGTATTACAATATTTGTGTTTGGTTATATGATGTTTGGTGGTGCCAACTCTATGGTGTATACCAATACAATTCAAGCGATTATTATGTTTATTGTTGCCTTGATATTAATAGGTTCTGGGTACGAGTTTATGGATGATGGTATTTCTGGATTTTTTGACAAACTGAATGCCATTGATCCAAATTTAACCAAAACAACAAACGAAAGCAGCTTCCTTTTCCGAGACTATTTTGAAATTATAGCGACCCAAATTGTTATTGGAGTTGCCATCGTTTGCCAACCGCACATAATCACAAAATCACTCTTATTAAAAGACTCAAAAAAAGTAAATACTTATTTAATTAGTGGTATCGCATTTATGATCGTATTCTTTTTGGTGGTGATTGTGGGTCTATATGCCCGTATCAGTTTTCCTGATTTTACGGTAAATGGCGAAACGCTTAAAATGGATGAAATTATTCCCGCTTATGTGGTTACCAAATTTTCTGTCGTGACAGGGCTCATCATCGTAGTGGGTTTAATCTCAGCGGGGCTATCAACGCTAGAAAGTTTAATACAATCGCTGTCAATTACCATTACCTCTGATATTTTAGAGCCTCTTTTTAAAAATAAAGTGAGTGAAAATACTTTAATAATTAATAAAGTTGTGATTGTTTTATTAGCTATTGTTAGCTTTGTATTGAGTTGGCAACAAATTAAACACCCGAATGTAAGCGTTGCGATTTTTGCTCAAAACGGGGTTTATGCTTATTTTGCAGCTGCATTTGTACCTGTACTTTTTGGTATTTTTTTAAAAGAAGTCTCGATAAAAGTAGTTTTTATAGCGAGTATTACAGCGCTTGTTGTGCATTTTGGTATTTATTATGGAAGAATAACACCGTATATGCAAGAACCCGTAAATAACCCTGGTGTTTCTGCGGCCATTGCTATTGTAACATCTTTGCTGCTAGGAATTGTACTTCATAAAGTAACAAACCCTTCTAAAATTAAAAAATCATTATAAATTGAACACCTTAGATTGGATCGCGAAATGGGCAGATTATACGCCCGATAAAACAGCCTTAACTTCCTATGATTCGAATGAGAAATATAGTTATGCTACACTCGATACGTATGCCAATAGATTGACAAATAAGTTTGCCGAATTAGGACTGGAAGAGGGCGATCGCATCGCGGTACTCGCACAACATTCTTTAGCATATATTGTGTTGTTTTCTGCTTGTCAGCGCATGGGAATTATCTTGGTTCCTCTAAATTATCGCCTTTCTACGAATGAAATAAACAAATTAATTATTGATTGCATCCCGAGCCTTTTAATCTATCATCCATCCTACGAAGAAAAGATAGATACACAAGTAAATCATAATATAAAAACCTTAACGCTCGATTTAATAAAATACCATTATAAAAAATCGATTCCTATCACCCAGAGTGACTATGTTATAAAAGAAGATAATCCACTTTTTATATTTTACACCTCAGGAACAACAGGCAATCCTCAAGGCGTCATTTATACCAATAAAATGTTGTTCTGGAATAGTTTGAATACCTCAATGCAATTAGGTATTACCTTTAAAGATTCAACCTTAAATATCTTACCTCCCTATCACACTTCGGGGTGGAATGTTTTTATTACACCATTACTACATAAAGGTGCACATATTGGAATGCTTGAAAAATTTGATGCTGAAAAAACCCTGTGTTTGTTGGCCTTAAATGAAACTACCTTGTTTATGGCATTGCCAACCATGTTGCAAATGATGCAACAAACGCAGGTCTTTAAAGAAGTGAATTTAAGTAATTTAAGATATATTATTTCTGGCGGTGAAGAGGTGTCTCCTGAGGTTATTAACCATTGGTATGAAATAAAAAAGGTGTCCATACGGCCTGGTTATGGTTTAACTGAAGCTGGACCAAGTATTACTTCGCTCCACCACGACATGGCGCAATTAAAGCCCAATTCTATTGGAAAATCAAATTTTTACCTAAATATAAAAATAGTAAATCCTTTAGGCAAGCAGGTAAAAACCAATGAAATAGGTGAATTGTGTATTAAAGGCAATGTAGTAAGTCCTGGATATTGGAACAACTCCGTGAAAACGAATAGTAAAATAAAAAATGGCTGGCTCCATACTGGCGATATGGTGTATAAAGATCAAGAGGGTTATTTATTTTTAAAAGGCCGCAAAGATGATATGTATATTTCTGGTGGGGAAAATATTTATCCCCAAGAAATTCAAACGGTATTAGAACAGTTTAAAGGAATTGATAAAGCCATTATTTTAAGTACTAAGGATCCTAAATGGGGTCGTTGTGGCATTGCTTTTGTTACTACTGCCAATAAAGACATTCTAATTGAAGCAATTCGTGCTTTTTTAGATAAAAATTTAGTTGGTTTTAAACATCCTAAATATATATTTTTAATGGATGAAATTCCCGTAACAGGGTTAGGAAAAGTTTCAAGAAAAAAATTAATGGCTTATTTTAATTCGCTTAAATTTTAAAAAATGATTAAAAAAATATCATTTGTAGTCTTGTTGAGCATCAATGCAATTTTATATGCCCAAAACACGAAAGAGTTAATGAAAAATATGGTGTCTGAATATACATATCCTACAAAAACGGTTGAAATTGACAGTTTAGAAATAAGTTATGTCAAAGAAGGAAAGGGCACAACAACTTTATTATTTTTACATGGATTAAGCAGTAATGCCGATGCTTGGTCAAAAAACATTGAAAGTCTGAAAAATAGCTTCACCTGTATTGCAATTGACTTGCCCGGTTATGGAAAATCATCTAAATTAAAAGTTGATTATACGCCCGCATATTTTGCGAAAATTACCCATCAATTTATAATGCAATTGGATTTAAAAAATGTGGTACTCATCGGACACTCAATGGGCGGTCAAGCAGCGATAAAATTAACCACTAAGTACCCAAATGATATTGAAAAATTAATCCTGGTTGCTCCTGCAGGTTTGGAAACTTTTTCTGAAGCACAAGCCAACTTTATGAAAGCTGCTTATACAACATCAGTTGTAAAAAACACATCAGATGAACAGATTGCAACTAATTATGCATTAAATTTTTACAAGCTACCTGCTGCGGCTCAAAAAATGATAGACGATCGAAAACACATCAGAAATGCAACCGATTTTAACGCGCATTGTGAGGCCATCGTAAAAAGTATTGCAGGTATGTTAGACGAACCTGTTTTTAACGAATTAAAAAATATAAAACACGAAACCTTGGTGATTTTTGGAAATGAAGATAAATTAATTCCCAATCGTTATTTTAATTCACAATTAACTACTGAAAAGGTTGGAAATATAGCGAAAGAAAAAATAAAAAATGTGCAACTCAAATTTATACAAGAAAGCGGCCATTTTGTTCAGTTTGAAAAACCAAATGAAGTAAATTTACTGATATCAAAATTCGCTAAATAAAGCTAAAATCCTGATTATTTTGACACAAACAACCTATCTTTATATTCAATTCTCAATGGCTAGTGAATACTTATTTAATTAGAAGCACAAGAATCAAACACTTCCTTTTTTCAGCTTCCATAATTTTCGCTATTATGAAGCTGAGACACGTTAATAAAATGAAGTAAGCTTTATTTTAACTCTGAAAACAATGAAAATTAAACTTAAAAAGTTTACAGAATTTAGTCAGCATATTCTTCCTCATGAGGCAACTTATTTATCCGCTTTACATCAATTTAAAGACCCTGAAAAGTGTGCAATAATCGAAGTGGTCATCGCCAATGCCCTGTCAGAAAATAATCCGTTAGCTTTTGATCAAACTATTGATAAGCGAAAATATTCGTATATCAAAAATTGGATTGACACTAAACTCGCCGCCATAGATGTTGATGTTATCATTAACTGGATTATGCTTTTGAAGAATAAAGTGTTGACCGATGCAATTACCGCTACTGAAGAACGAGCGTTTTTGCATTATATAATCAATTATAAAAAAGTTGATTACAATTTTCAGAATTTATATGAATTAGTTAAAGATTATAAGCCTTATTTACTGGTAAGAATGCGCTATAAAGATCATCATATTGTTGCAGAGTTTTTAAAAAACTATAAAACGCATTACACTACTTCCATTAAAATTCACTCAAAACTATATGTTGCCACAACAGATATTACAAACCAATACAGTCTCAACAACAATGAGCCTAAAGTTTGGGAACGCTGGTTGTTAAAAGTTTTTGTTTCTCAAGGAATTGATGGTAAAAATAGGTATCAAGCCTTTATTTTATTGGCATTTATGTACACCAATTACAATGAAAATGATAAATTAAAAAAAATATTTAATCAAATTGATACTTTTTTTGGGCAAGGTCAACTGTATTCTAGAAGAATATTGTCAAATTATTATGCAAGCCGCGTCTTAATGCACTCCAGAAAAGGTGAATTAAAAAAAGCAGAATACTATGCGTATTTGTCCATCCGCCAAGAAAATAATGACACCTTAATGTATCTCAATAATTTAGTTGCTATTCTACTCCGGAATAATAATGCTAAGAAAGCATATTTGTTACTGTCATCACATCAAAATTTATTTAATGACACCCATAATTATCATCAAAAGTTAGGTTATGCATCGAATCAAATTCGAACTTTAACCGAACTGAATAAAATCAAGGAAGCTGAAGTGTATGCCAAAAAAATAATAAAAAAGTACAAATCAGAAGTTATCGAGTACCGTTTACATCATTTTTTTACCTCTTATATAAACCTATTGATAATTCAAGAAAAATATGCCGATGTGCTCAAACTTACAAGTAGGTTTAATTTAATAGCAAAAGAAAAAGAACGCAAAGAAAAAGGGAATTATGTGCCTAATATTTCATGGAGTATCTCATTGTCGCGCTATATGCAAGGTAAAATCAATGCGGTTAAATTATTAGAAGAAATAAAAGAACCCATTGAAGGCACAAAGCATACATTAAATCAAAAGCAACACATGATTAACGTGATAGATAAGCTTTCAAAAAATTTACCAGAGGCCTTTTTACAACTAAAGTCATACCTCTAATTTTATTGCCTATAATACTGTTAATAGGTTGTTTAAATTAACCTAACTCGCATATTATTTTTATAGTCACACTTCTTTTAATGTCAATTGACTTGATAATAATTATTTTTTCACAATAGATTGCACTTAATTTAATGAACACCAATTATTCTATACTTATGAAAAAATTATTTCTTCTTTTTACTATATTTTGCATGACCATTGTACATGCACAAGATACCGGGAGTATTCGTGGTATTATTTCCGATGAGGCGGGTCAGCCTTTACCATCTGCTTCAGTTCTTATTAAGAGTATAAACAAAGGCGTGGTGGCCGATTTTGACGGTAATTATCTACTAGAAAATATTCCTTCTGAAACTTATGATGTTGTCTATTCTTTTTTAGGCTTACAATCTAGTACACAAAGCGTAACTGTTGTAGCTGGTCAAATTACTACTGTAAACATTACCTTAAAGTCTTCTGATAATATTTTAGATGAAGTGGTAGTTACTGCAGGTAAAAAACCTCAAAAAATCACCGATGTTCCCGCAACAGTTAACGTCATTAGAGCACAAGATATTCAAGAGTTTCCAAGTTTCAATATTGGTGAATTAGCAGCCCGACAAAAAGGTGTTGATTTTGTGCGAAGTGGAGTATTAGGAACTGGAATTAACATTCGTGGTTTTAACTCTGCATTTAATTCTAAAAATCTTCAAATTACTGATGATAGAGTGTCAACACTTGTGGCTACTGGCTTGCCATTTGGCTCATTTTCAACAGTTACTAAAGACGATATCGAACGCGTAGAGATTCTTTTAGGCCCAAACGGTACCCTTTACGGTCCGAACGCACATAATGGCTTAGTAAGTACCATAACAAAAAATCCGTTTACTTCAGAAGGAACAACTTTTGCCCTTGGTGTTGGTAACCAAAAAGTCTTTACTGCTAGATTGAGACATGCTCAAGCTGTAAGCGACAAATTTGCGTACAAATTTCATTTTGAAAAATCTACAGGTGAAGAATTTGATTATACCGATAGTGTTTATGTAGGTGACAAAGCTTATAAAGAATTAGGAAAAGACAACACATTCGACAGTCAAAAATTTGGAACTGCTTTGCATTTTCGCCCTGGTAAGGCATCTGAAATTATAGGTTATTATGGCCATAGTAATAGCAGCAATATTGGTGTTACTAACGCAGGTAGAAATAAAATAAAAGACTGGAGTATTGATGTTGCCCAAGTAAAATTTGTATCGTCAAATTTTTTCGTAAACACGTATTATACTTGGAGTAAAACTGAAGATACGTATGCCATGAACCAAAGAACACAAAATTATGTGTCTTTTATTGAAAATGGTTTTTCAGAAGAAGAGTCTTTAAGAAGATCTTTTACCGAACAATGGGTTCCTGCTTTTGGTATTGCTTTACCCAGAGGTGCTGTTTTTGATGATGCTTCCAATCGATTTAATGCAGAAGGTCAATACAATAATAATTGGGGCGAATTTTACCTCACTTTAGGCGCTCAATATCAAAGAGATATGGCAGATTCTAATGGCACTTACCTTTTAGATGACGGCGGTATAGACATCGATCAAAAAGGAGTTTATACACAATTGGAATATAAATTGACAGATTCTGGTTGGAACTTCTTGTTAGGAGCAAGAGTAGACAATCATGACCTTTATGGCTCTAACTTTATTCCAAAAATAGCCATCACAAAAGCAATGGATAAAGGTACTTTTAGAGTAACTTATGGTAAAGGGATTGCTGTGCCTTCAATTTTAAATCTTAAAGGCAATTTATTTGGTGGTTTAGTAATTGGGAACGGGGAAGGATTTACCTTAACTGATGGTACCAAAATCAAAAAATTAGAAGTTGAATCCATAGATTCTTATGAAGTTGGTTATAAAGGACAATTAGCTAATAAATTCTTTGTGGATGCCAATGCATATTATAATAAATCAAAAAACTTTATTAGCCCATTACGCAATATTGCCGATGCTGCAAATGGTAATTTTGTTACCCATGTGGGCGACGAAAAATTTGAAGATGCCGTGCCTGGCGCGACTGGGCCGTCTGCTTTCTTATTGACCTATTTAAACTTTGGAAAAGTTGATACCTATGGATTTGATATTGGATTGAATTATTATTTTACAGATGCTTTTAGAACCTCATTAAACTATTCTTATTTTGGACGTAATTTAGATAAAAACGATTTGGATAATGATGGTAATTTAGACGGTATTGTATTAGATACTGAACTGCCAATAAATACGCCAACTAACAAATTAAGTATTGGCCTACATTATAATAAAAACAAATTCTACGGAACACTTTATGGCCGTTGGGTACAAAAATATGACTTCTTTTCAGGGATAAATATTGCCGCCGAAACTCAAGATTTAGACGGAGATGGCACCAATGATGTTTTTGAAAATGCACAAAATGGTAGGACTTGGAACTACGGACAACTCGGTGGTTTAACGATTGATGCCAACGCAGGTTATTACGTAACAGATAAATTTACAGTAGGCGCTAGTGTAACCAACCTGTTTGATGCCAAAAATAGAGAGTTTGTAGCCTCACCAGTAATTGGTACTTTAGTGTCAGTGGAACTAAAGTATAACGTTGATTTCTTTAAGAAAAAATAAGCTTCGTTCAATGCCAAAAATTCACCTTCAAAATATAACCCTCAACTACGAGGATAGCGGAGAAGGCCATGTATTACTTTTCCTTCATGGATTGGGATCTACACTAAAAGATTGGGACTTTCAAGTCCCTTTCTTTTCTAAAAGCTTCCGTGTAATTACTGTTGACTTAAGGGGTCATGGTGCAACTTCAATGAATAATAAAAAATATGGTGTTGACCTTATGTCCCAAGATATTAAACACTTTTTAGCTGCTTTAAAAATTGAAAAGGCCAGTCTAATTGGTTTTTCTATGGGAGGAGCGGTTGCCTTTCAATTTGCCCATGATTATCCAGAAAATATTGATAAAATGGTGATTGTAAATAGTGGTCCAGATTTTAATGATATGGGAAAAATTGGTGAAGATTTATTAAAAACGCGTACCAACGAGCTCAATACAAAAGGTCTTGCTGAATTAGCGAAAGAAATTTCATTTAATATGTTTCCAGAAGCACATCAAATAACATTAAGAAATGAATTTGAAGCCCGCTGTAAAAGCAACAACTTTGATGATTATTACCAATCTTTTGTAACCCTAATGGACTGGGGATTGGGAGCTAAAATAAAAGACATAAAAGCAGAGACCTTAGTTGTTGCCTCTGATATGGATTATACACCCGTAGCCTTTAAAGAAGCTTATGTAAACAATTTACAGCACGCTTCACTGGTAGAGATAAAGAATGCTAGGCACGGTGTAGTATTAGACCAACCTGATGCCTTTAACGAAGCTTTATATACATTTTTAACTCATGAATAAAACAGTTTTAATTACCGGAAGTACAAGTGGTATTGGTTTGGGTATCGCCACCCATTTTGCCGAAAAAGGGTATAATGTTATGTTCAATGGCTTGGAAAAGAATGGTGCTGAAATTGCAAATGATATTGCAACTAAGTACCAGGTGAAAACCGCTTTTTCGAATGCTAATTTATTGGATAAAGACGAAATTAAAAGCTTGATCAACCAAACTATTACCACGTTTGGTTCGTTAGAAGTATTGATAAATAATGCAGGAATTCAGCATGTTTCACCAATTGAGGAATTTTCATCAGTAAAATATGAGCAGATTATTGCTCTTAATATGAATGCTGCATTCTATACTTCAAAAGCGGCATGGAAACAAATGAAAACTCAAAAATTTGGAAGAATTATCAATATTGCTTCCGTTCATGGCTTAAGAGCTTCTGAATTTAAAATAGCGTATGTTACAGCAAAACATGGTGTGATTGGAATGACCAAAGTTTTGGCTTTAGAAGGAGCTCCTTTTAATATAAATGCCAATGCTATTTGTCCTGGCTATGTTAAAACTCCACTGGTTGATGGCCAAATTAAAGACCAAGCTAAAGCACACCAAATGACTGAAGAAGATGTTGTACACAAAGTAATGCTAAAAAAACAAGCCGTAAAAGAGTTCGTCCCTGTGTCATTAATCGCAGAAACCGCGCTTTTATTGGCAGGTAATGCTTCTACAACCATTACCGGCACAACATTTACCCTAGATGGCGGTTGGAGCGCCCAATAAGGCTATTTTTTATATCTGTTAAAAAACGACAACTACTTTATCATTTCTTTATCGAACACCCAATTGCTCTAGTTAACGTCACCTCAACAGGCTTCCCTTCCAATAAAGCATCAATGGCATTTTCAACAAATTTGGTTTTTACATTTGCTGGATTGCGCGAACTATTGTCAATACCACCAATATACTTTACAACCAACCCCGCTTTTTCTTTTTGTAAAACGTAGGCATGTGGTGTGGCGCTGGCACCATATTGTGGGTAAATTTTTTGTCCGTCATCCAATAAATAAGGAAAAGTAAATCCTTTTTCCTTAGCTCGTACCTTCATTTGTTCAAAACTATCTCCTGGTTGAACTTCAGGATTATTAGGATTGATGGCAATCACGGGATATCCCAAATCTTTATACTTTTTATCCAAAGCTAAAATTCTGTCTTCATTGGCAACAGACACGGGACAGGTGTTACAGGTAAAAATAACAATAAACCCTTTGGCATCTTTATAATCTGACAATGAAACTAACTTTCCGTCTATATTTTTAAGGTTAAAATCGGTTGCAATATCCCCAACTTTATAGCCCTCGATGGTTGTTATAGGATCGTTCTTTATAAAACTAACTGCCGAAACCACTGCTAGCACCACAATGAGTAGAATGAATTTAAAATTTTTCATGTTTTTAGGGTTTAATAAATGTTTCTAATTCTTTAAATAATTGTTCTTTAGTAAAAGATTGCTCGTAAAAAGCGCTTTTATCCTTAGTATAAATCAGTGTTGCTGGCAAGGCACCAGACCACGATTCATTTACTTTTGGTATCCAAGTATTTTCATCTGGGTCATCCAATAGGATGACTTGTGATTTGATATTTCTCTTTTTTACAAAAGGTATTAATTGACTTTCTAGTTTATCAGGGAAATCTAAACTTACCAATACAACTTTTATATTCTCATCGTTATAGTTGGCTTTTATCGCCTCAAAATAAGGCAATTCTTTGATACATGGTGCACACCAAGTGGCCCAGAAATTAATCACATAAGTAGTCGCATCATCACGATTTAATAAGGGTTCTAGTTCGGCAAAATTATAGACTTCAATTACTTCATTTTCACTAGCTTCTATCAATTCAGCGTCTTTCTTTTTACATGAAATAATAAAGAATATCAATAAAAGAAAAAGTGTGTGTTTTAGAGTTATCATTCAAACAAAGTTAGTAGAAAACGTACCTTTTTTAATTAATGACCATAAAATTTATTAAAAATTTAACTTTAATGATTAAAAATCACTTGATTACCCCTACTTTTAAAGCAATTTCAACATACTAATTTTACTACTTTTGCGTTATACCTATGATGATATCATATATATTGACTAAATCTAATATCAAAATTATCATGAAAAATATATTACTCATAGTACTTCTATCCCCAATTATTGCATTTGCCCAAATCAAAGACTCGACTGAAGTTGCTCAAAATAGTATTAAGAAAGGACCTTTAGTTTCACAACAAGTTAAGCAAGAACATGTTGATGTTTGTATTTCTGGAGATTGCGAAAATGGCAACGGATCGATGCAATACTTAAGTGGTGTTTATGTTGGTGGATGGAAAGATGGTTTAAGAGAGGGTGCTGGTAAATATACCTGGACCAATGGTGATACCTACCAAGGCAACTGGGTAAAAGATCAACGTCATGGACAAGGAGAATATCTCTGGCGTGATGGATCAAAATACAAAGGGAATTATAGTCATGGTGTACGAAGTGGTTATGGTATTTATTACTATACCAACGGAAGTATTTATGAGGGCACTTGGCAAAACAATCTAAAGCATGGTATTGCTAATTTTTACTATAAAGAAAGTGTAAATATTGGTGGTAAGTATTTTAACAACGAATACGTTGGTGGTACGGGTATTAATCAAGAGTCTTACAAATACAAACCCGAAAATTAGTTCTAACAAAATGTAAGGTTTTGTAAAAAATAACGTCAAAAGTTTAAGATAGATTTAAAAATCTATCCCTTTTTCATAGCAATTTCCCATTCTTAATACACCAATTAAGAGTGGGTTTTTTTTTACTAACTAATTGTTAATTCAACGCTTTCTTTAAGTCTGCTAATAAATCTTCAATATCTTCAATACCAACGCTTAATCGAATTAATGCGTTTGTGATCCCTATTTTTTCTCTTTCCTTTGCGGGAATCGATGCATGTGTCATGGTAATAGGGTGATTTACCAAGCTTTCTACGCCCCCTAAAGACTCCGCCAAGGTGAATACTTTAAAATTTTCTAAAACACTAAAGGCGGCCTGCTCACTTGTTTCTTTTAGTTTAAAAGATACCATTCCTCCAAAGTCACTCATCTGTTTTTTTGCCACTTCATGGTTTTTATCAGTTGGTAAGCCTGGATAAAAAACTTCAGCTACTTTAGAATGCTTCTCGAGATACTTGGCAATTTCCATTCCGTTTTCACAATGGCGTTGCATCCGTATGTGCAAGGTCTTAATTCCTCTTAGGGCCAAAAAGCTATCTTGAGGTCCGGCAACGGCACCACCAGCAAATTGAATAAAGTGGATTTGTTCAGCCAATGCTGTATTTTTTACCATTAACGCCCCCATCACTAAATCTGAATGACCTCCCAAGTATTTTGTTGCAGAATGCATCACAATGTCAGCTCCTAAATCTAACGGACGTTGCAAATAAGGCGTAGCAAATGTATTATCTACAGCAACAAGAATCGAATCGTTTTTTGCTTTTACTAAATTGCTCAACGCCGCAATATCCGCAATTTTCATCAACGGATTCGTCGGTGTTTCTATCCATACTAATTTGGTATTCTCATTCAAATATTTTTCAATATTGCTACTAGCTTCCATATTGACAAAATGAAACTTTAAACCATATTTTTCAAACATCCGCGTAAACATACGATAGCTCCCTCCATATATATCGTCTCCTGCGATTATTTCATCTCCTGGATTCAATAATTTCAACACACAATCTATGGCTGCTAAACCAGAAGAAAATGCAAAACCATGGGTTCCGTTTTCTATGGCCGCAAAATTATTTTCTAGGGCTGTTCGTGTTGGATTTGCCGATCGAGAATAAACGTATCCTTTGTGCTGTCCAGGACTACTTTGCGCATACGTTGATGTTTGATAAATAGGTGGCATCACCGCGCCCGTAGCAGGATCATGTGATTGACCACCATGAATTGTTTTTGTATTGAATTTCATCCTAAAAAAATTTAATGTCAGTTTGTTAAAATAGTTTACTCTTACCCATTTATTTAGGTAAACTTCTTAATTAATTTACCCACTGTTAACCCTTGAATAAGTATAGAAAATACAACAACTATATAAGTAATCACCAAAAATAAATCGCGTTCCATTAGCGGGGTAAGACTTAAAGCCAATGCAATTGAAATACCTCCGCGCAAGCCTCCCCAAGTCATAATTAAATTTGTTTTGGGCACAAATTCTAGCTTTTTTTCATATAATTTTATTGGAAGCAATAGTGATAAATAACGTGCAAGTAACAATACTGGAATTACTAAAAACCCAGCTACTATGTATTTACTATCATAAGTTAAAACCACTATTTCCAAGCCAATCAGCACAAATAAAACAGTATTTAATAAGACATCTATTAACTCCCAAAACTTGTCTACATACTGTTCTGTAATTTTACTCATTGACGACTGTCGAACGGTATCTGTACCCACAATTAAACCTGCAGTGACCATAGCTAAGGGTGCTGATAAATGAAGGTGTTGTGCCAACATAGTACCCCCCATAACGGCGGCTAATGTTATGATAACTTCAATATCATAATCATTAATACTTTTTAATAATTTAAACGTTATCCATCCTATTGCGAGCCCTAAAGCAATCCCTCCTATCACTTCCACTAAAAATAGTTCGGCGATATGACCCACAGTAATTTCACTTCCGCCTTTGGCAATTTGATAAATGGTTAAAAAAATAACAACCCCAACCCCATCATTAAATAGTGATTCGCCAACAATTTTTGTTTCCAACTTTTTTGGTGCACCTACTTTTTTCATAATGCCAAGTACCGCTATTGGATCTGTTGGAGAAATTAAAGCTCCAAATAACAAGCAGTAAATAAAATTTACTTCTAAGCCCACCAATTTTAAAATAAAAAAGACAAAAACTCCTGCTAGAAAGGTAGACACGAAAGTACCTAGCGTGGCAAAGATTAAAATAGGCTTCCGTTGAATTTTTAACTGTTGAAAATTAGTATGTAAGGCTCCTGCAAATAGCAAAAAACTTAACATTATATCTAGCAATACCGTTTTAAAGTCAATTTGAACTATAAACTCCTTTTCCTTTTGCAACAAGGTGTCATCAAAATAACTCAAAGCAAAAATACCAAGAGTAAATAATATTGTAATTAACATTAAACCAATGCTGTTAGGCAATTTTAAAAACCGAACATTTATATACCCAAAAATGGCTGAGAGTACTATTAAAACAGTTGCTATTGCAAAATAATCCATATGCTAAACTAATTTTTTTAATGCTAAAATATACCCTAAATGTATTCCTTCATGAAAATTATTAAACTCTAAGGCATCATTTATCGTTGTTAAAGTAACATTCGCACTTGTTGTGTACGCTTGGTATTTTTTAAATATACCCGACTTATAATCTTCTTCAAATTGATCAATTAATGATACAAATAGGTCTTGAGTAGTTTCTAACTCTTGAGCAGAAATCACTTCGTTGGGTGCAGTTCCTTTTTGATACTTTGTGATCATTTTATTATTTACCAAAAACTCCACTCCAGAAAATTTATAACATAACAACTGGTGCGTTACTACTAAATGCCCCATATTCCATGCAATATTATTTTTAAATCCTTCGGGGATTTTATTTAACTGTTCTGGAGTTAAACCTTCGATTACTTTTAAAATAAGTTGTCTATTTGCCCTTAATATTTCAAACTGTTTGTCCATTTGATATTTTATTTTACGTAAAAGTATTGCTTTTAATCCTGAATTCTCACTAATTTTAAATCTCAATTGTGAGTAAATTACATCGAATATAAATTAGCATCAATGAAAAAAATATACTTTTTAAAAACCTGTGATACCTGTAAACGAATTTTGAACCAAATTCCTCTAGACGGTTTTGAACTGCAAGAAATAAAAACACAACCAATAACGGTTAAGCAATTGGAGGAATTACACGCTTTTACAGGCAGCTACGAGGTGTTGTTTAGCAGAAGGTCTAAAAAATATGCGGCAATGGATTTAAAGAATCAATCACTAACAGAAAAAGATTATAAACAGTTAATCTTAGATGAATATACCTTTTTAAAGCGCCCTGTAATTGTCAGCGAGGATCGTATTTTTATAGGTAATTCTAAAAATAATGTCGCCGCTTTAGTTGCTTATTTAAACTGAGATTATTTTTTGTTATAAAGCATCGGATTTAAACTATCGTCGTTATACATTTTCATCTGCTTATAGACCTTCATATATTTATTTCCTTGGGAAATATCCTGAAGTAAATCGTCAATAGCCGTTGTTAAATCTGTTCGTTGCTCTAATAGAATCGCCAATTTTGCTTGGCAATTAACTCTGTGCTTTACCGAAGCCGTATCTCTGGTAGCCTCTTCGTTCATGTGGTAAATTTTTAAAGCTAATATTGAAAGCCTGTCAATGGCCCAAGCCGGACTTTCTGTGTTGATTGTTGCGTTCTCTTTTAGTTGTACTTTTTTGTATTTATCTAAAAAATAGCTGTCGATATATTCTACCATATCTGTTCTATCTTGATTTGAAGCGTCAATTTTACGTTTTAACTTCAAGGCCTCATTAGGATTGATATCTGGCAAACGAATAATGTCTTCATAGTGCCACTGTACCGTATCGATCCAACTTTTACGGTATAATAAGTGTTCCAATTCCGATTTATTATACGGATTATTAAAAGGTTGATCAACACTATCTATTATATGGTATTTTTTAATTATTTTATCAAATAATATATTATAATCTTCTGTTTTCATTAAGGTTGTGTTGTTTTTAAAATTTACGTTCAATCAATGCTATCAAGCGTTCTTCATATGTTTCCTTTCCTTCCCAATTGTATTTTGGCTTAATTTTATTAGCAATAAAGGCTTTAGCCTCTTTCTCGGTTTTAAACGTATTCAATTCAGAAAGTGCATTGTTGAATTCCGCTTGATTAAAATTAAAAAGATGGTTTACAAAAGCGATTCTGTCATTCAATCCTACTTGAAATTTATGATGTACCAATTTATCATTCAAGGTCTTCTTTTCTTTTGTTTCGAGATCATCATCGTCGAATAAGTGCGCCGTTTTATCTGCAGAAATGGCATCTCTAAATTCTTCTTTAGAGCTTACTTGGTTCGATTTAAGGCTCTGAATATCAATTCGAACAGAATCAAACTTCGGTTCAAAAATATTTTCTTGATCTTTTGACGTGCTACGCTCCTCTTTTACACTCTCTTTAACAACTGGTTGTGATTTTTCAGATTCAACTTTCAACTGAGAAAGGTTCGTTTTAGACGCCTCCTTTTCTGTTGTTGTGAGTTGTCCAATTTTTTGAAGTAACTCTTCTTTTGAACTTTCTAAATTAGGTGTTGTAGCTATATAATCATCTACAAAAGCCAACACTGCCAATTTTTCATATACCTCTCGTGCTCTATCACGTAAGGCAATTACTTCGTCTCTATTTTTCATCTGTAAAATCCTGTGTGCAAGGCTTACAAGTTCTGCTTCTAACTTTTTGTGCATAAATTGATCTCTTTAATTATAAAAGGACTACTATTTTTAATAAATTTGTTCTTTTACCAAAAAATAAATTCTTTTCTAATCTTTCAACGCTGAAAATTACAAAATGTTTCTTGAAAATACAGTAAATCACGCAGAACAATTTGGTTGGATTGAAGTAATTTGCGGCTCCATGTTCTCTGGTAAAACAGAAGAACTCATTAGAAGGCTAAAACGTGCTCAATTTGCAAAACAAAAAGTAGAAATCTTTAAACCCGCCGTAGATATCCGCTATGACGAGGAAATGGTGGTTTCACATGATTCAAACGAAATTAGGTCTACACCGGTACCGGCTGCGGCTAATATTAGAATTTTAGCAAATGATGTACAAGTTGTTGGAATTGATGAAGCCCAATTTTTTGACGATGAAATTGTTTCTGTTTGCAACGATTTAGCAAACAGAGGTGTTCGGGTAATTGTGGCCGGTTTAGATATGGATTTTAAAGGGAATCCGTTTGGCCCCATGCCCGCTTTAATGGCTACCGCAGAATATGTTACCAAAGTACATGCGGTGTGTACCCATACAGGAAATTTGGCGCATTATAGCCATCGTAAAGTTAAAAACGACAATGTGGTGTTTTTAGGTGAAACGGAAGAATATGAGCCTTTAAGTAGAGCGGCATATTATAAAATAATGCTCAAAGAAAAACTACAAACTATTGACGTGAAAGATCCAGAGGAAATTTCTCCTAAAAAAAAGTAGCCCATGCTTCAAGCTCAAGAAACAGTAGTTGAAATTGATTTAAACGCACTACAACACAATTTTAACACCATCAAGTCCAAAATCAAACCGAGCACAAAAGTTTTGGCCGTTGTTAAAGCTTTTGGTTATGGAAGTGATTCGATTATTATAGCAAAACAGCTTGAAAAATTAGGTGTTGATTATTTTGCAGTAGCCTATACCAAAGAAGGTGTTGCGCTAAGAGATGCTGGGATTCAAACACCGATACTAGTATTACATCCACAACCTATAAATTTTGAAACACTAATTGATCGTTGCCTTGAACCGAATTTGTACAATGCTAGAATACTCAATGCATTTATCGCTGTGGCAAAACAGAAAAATCAACATGCATATCCTGTTCATATAAAATTCAACACCGGTTTAAATCGTTTAGGGTTTTTAGAGACCGATGTCACTGCAATTATTGAAAAACTTGCTAACGCACCCCAACTAAAAGTTGCTTCGCTGTTTTCGCATTTAGCAGCCTCTGAGGTCTTAGAAGAGGCGGCATTTACCCATGAGCAAATACGTTTGTTTAAATCAATTGCCAAAGATTTTGAACATAAAATAGGTTATAAACCAAGACTACATCAATTAAATACCTCTGGTATTTTCAACTATGCCGATGAAGCTCAATTTGATATGGTGCGCGTAGGTATTGGACTTTACGGGTTTGCAAATGATATAAAAAACACTGAAAAACTTAAAAATGTAATCAACCTAAAATCCATAATTTCTCAAATACACAGTATAGAAAAAGGCGAAACTGTTGGTTATAATCGAGCCTTTAAAGCGGATCATTTTATAAAAACAGCCACTATTCCCGTTGGTCATGCTGATGGTGTTCATAGAGCTTTGGGCAACGGAAAAGGGTATCTAACTATCCATGGAAAAAAAGCACCCATAGTTGGTAACGTCTGTATGGACATGTTAATGGTTGATATTACTGCAATTGATTGTAAAGAAGGTGATGAAGTAATTGTTTTTGACTCTCAAAAAACCATCAATGCTTTTGCTAAGCAGTCCCATACGATTTCTTACGAAATTTTAACTGCAATTTCTCAACGGATTAAAAGAGTTGTTAAATAAATGTTAATTTTAGTATCTTGCGGCTTATTAATCATTTAAAACCAAATAATCATGTTAAAAGAATTTAAGAATTTCATTATGACTGGCAATGTTATTGAATTTGCCGTTGCCGTTATTTTGGCCGGAGCCGTTGGACTTGTAGTTAACGGATTTGTTAACGACATTATAATGCCAATCGTTGGTCATTTTGCTGGTGGAGTTGACTTCGCAAGTATTAAATATGTACTTTCTGCAGCTGTTGTAGACGCAGATGGAACTGTAACCACTCCTGAAAATGCCATTCGATATGGTGCATGGGTTAACACCATAGTAAACTTAATAATCGTAGGTTTTGTAATGTTTATTATTGTTAAAGCGTATAACAAAACGAAAAAACCCGTAGAAGCTCCTGCTCCTGCTGGACCATCTGACAATGATTTATTAACTGAGATAAGAGACTTGTTGAAAAAATAAGAATTAAAATCGATACTTATGCTAAAGCCCGAACAAATTTGTTCGGGCTTTTTTTTGTAATTTTTTAAAAAAATGTAACCTTTTTATAAATTCAAGGTATCTACTAATAGAAACCAACCAAATCATCAATATAGTTTGAGAAATTTAAAAGATGAGGAATTAATGCTACACGTGTCTAATGACGACTTAGACTGTTTAACCATTTTGTTCGACAGATATCATTCACGCATCTTTAATTTTTTAAATAAGATGACTCGAAACAAATTAGTTAGTGAAGATTTGACCCAAGATGTTTTTTATAAAGTAATGAAGTATCGGGCATCTTATAAAAGTGGAAATTTTGCCTCTTGGATATTTACGATAACAAGAAATGTGTATTCAACTTATTATAAAAAGCACAAAAAAATGAGTGTAAATGAATTGAATGAAAATATAATAAAAGTTGATGAAGAGTTAATTACTGACTCTAATGCAGATGAACTAAATCATTTACAAAAAGCCTTGCTAAAGCTTAATAATTCTGATAGAGAATTGATTGTTATGAACCGCTATCAAAAAATAAAATACCATGAAATTGCAGAAATTATTGGTAGCACAGAAGGTGCAGTAAAAGTGAAAGTGCATAGAGCGCTAAAAAAATTAAAAGAAGTTTATTTTCAAAATATATAGATCATGAAATGTGATGAAACTCAGAGTAAATTGATCGATTTTATCGAGCATAACTTGTTGAAGAAAGATACTATTGAAGTAGCCGCCCACTTAAAATCTTGCAAAAGTTGTGAAACTGAATTAAAAGAAATGCAGCAGCTTCTAAATAATATAGCCATCAGTGAAATTGAGCATCCTAGTGAAAACCTACGGTTAAATTTTGAGCAAATGTTATCTGATGAAAAACAGCGGATGCCTACTAAGGTTGTGAAGTTACAATCAAAACCGAACTGGAAATCCTATTTGCAAATAGCAGCAAGTATTGCATTAATTGTAAGTGCCTTTTTATTAGGTCGCCAACAAAATTCACTTCAATTTGATAGACAAGTAACTGAATTAAAAAATGAAGGCTTATTAGGTAAGCAAACGACCATGCTGGCACTTATGGAAAATAAATCGGCCAGTAAAAGAATTAAAGGTGTTCAGTATATAGAGGAGTTTTCAGATCCTGATCCAGCGATAGTAAATGCCTTAGTTGAGCGTATGCTGCATGATGAAAACAGTAATGTAAGGTTAACAGCAGTAAATGCATTGCAAGCATTTATAACTACTGACATTGTAAAAGAAGGATATATAAAAGTGTTGGATACGGAGAAAGATCCTGGAATTCAAATTATTGTAATTCAATTATTAGTAAAAATTCAGTCTGAGAAGGCCATGAAACCTATGCAAAAATTGCTTGAACAAGAAGAAACACAATCTTTTGTAAAGGAAGAAATCAAAACAGCAATATCAAATCATTTAATTTAAATCAAAAAACGAGTAGTCATGAAACAAATACTAACTTTTTTTCTAGGGTTCACTATTTCCCTAACTGTAAATGCACAAGAATATACACATTCCTTAGAAGGTATAGAATGGGTAAAAATAGAATCCCGTGCAAATGTAACTGTAAAAACACATAGTAATAAGCAACTTTTAATCAAGGGAAGAAGTTCTAAGGAGCTTCCAAAAAGAGCAAAAGGCTTAAAATTAGTGGGTGAAGCTGGAACGGATAACACAGACGTTGGCTTTTATGTCATTAAGGAAGGCAATAATTTAATTGTAAGGAACCTTAAAAAATCTGAACATGCCGAAATTTACCTACCGTCATCTCAAAACATCTCAGTGATTACCAACTGGCAAGGAGATATAGAAATAGCTGGTTTTTTAGGTGAAATTGAAGCGAGTGCTAAGTTAAACGGTAGTGTTAAAGTTGTAGACGTAAGTGGTCCATTAACAGCAAATACGCTAAATGGCACTTTAGACGTTGTCTTTACAAAGGTAAATCAAGGCTCTCCAATAACTGTGTTTTCTACAAACGGAGCCTTAGATATAAGCCTCCCTGAAAATACACCAGCCAATGTTTCGCTCAGTACGATTAACGGAGAGATTTACACCAATTTTGAGTTGAGATTGCCAGATAAAAATGGTTTGCGCGCCATAGCTACTAAAAAAGTTAGTGGATCTATTAATGATGGAGGAGTGAATATTCAATTGAAAACTACTAACGGAAATATTTATTTAAGAAAAAAATAAACTGATTATGAAAAATTTAGCAAGCTTACTATTATTTATTCTATCGGTTGGCCTTTTGCATGCACAAAAAGTCATTGAAAAAAATATTGATTATAAAAACCAATCTATAGAAGTAGCGGTGAAATTTGCTTCAACTATTGAAGTGAAAACTTGGGATAAACCTAGCATATATTTTAAAGCCGATGTGTATTCTGAAGACAAAAATTACTTGGATTTGTATGAATTAAACATTGATGATGGTGGTAATCAAACTACCATCACATCAAATGCAATTCCTATGTTTGAAACGGCGAGAAAAGATTGTTTGAAAAAAAACAATAACGAAAAAAATCAATGTTATAATAATGGAGATTGGTTCAAGTTTAATTATACAATATACATCCCTAAAGGCGCCAAATTCAAAATAAGTAGTATCAATGGAGATTTAAAATCTGAAGTTATTGAAGGTGATTTTACTGCCGATTTGATTAATGGTGATATAGACATTACAAAATACTCTGGGAGCCTTGATCTTAAAACGATTAATGGGGTAATTGATCTTAAAATGATTAATGCCGATTTAACTGCAGAGACTATTCACGGTGATATTTATGCAGATGAAAAATTAAAATTCACCTCATCCAATCGTCATGTAGGTCAAAAAATAGTTGTTCGTACAGCAGATGGTAAGAATCGTTTAAGGCTTAATACAATCAATGGAAATATGTATTTAAGGCTCTAATTTAGTATCGCAAAAAACAAAAGGGGAGCTACTGGCTGCCCTTTTATTTATACCCTTACAAAAACGAAGCCTCTTCTTGTTCTCACATAGTGCTTACCTCCCCAAGTGTAATATCTTTTTCCCTTTATAACAACAACTTTATGATCTCTAGGAGCTTTTTTTATAAGAACAACTTTTGAGTGCGTTGGCCTAACTGTGGTAACGCAAGAAGTAGCAGTAATTGATAAAATAATGGACACTAATGCAATTATAATTGACCTTTTCATCTTTCTTCATTTTATGGTTTCAATAATTAGACCCTAAAACTAAAAGAAAGTTTAATTACATGCCTTTTTGAATTCGTTTCGAGGTGTAGACATCAGCAATGGTCGGGTTTGCTGGTTTATTTTCTAGCAGTATAAAGGTGTCATTTTTTGCAACGTTGCCTGTTTCTAAAACTTTAAAATAAACACCACACTTAGTCGAGTTCCAGATTTGTTTTACAATGGTTTGATCTTGAAAACGGATTCCCAATTTATAACAGGGTTGTCTCGGTTTTGTGACTTCAATCTTCGCATTTCCAAGTTGATAAATACTACCCACATGTATGTTTTCTTCGTTGAGGCCTGATACCGTTAAGTTTTCACCGAACATCCCGTAATTCCAATCGAGATCTGGATACAAAACTTTAAACTCAGCGTAATGCTGCTCTCCAAATGCGTACACGGCTTGTAAGGGCCCTCCATGATGCACCCTATCTACTATGGTATCATTGGTCACAACTTCTGTGTTCAAAAATACAGGGGTACTAACAGGATATTTAAAAATACCCGTTTCAACAATTTTCTTTCGCCATTGGACTTTTGTTCGCTCTCCAATATTTACTGAAATTACCTTCATTTTTAATGTATTTGTAATCATTGTGAGTAGATGATGCGGCTATGGTCGCTTTTCAACACTCTAAAATGGTCAAAATTTATTTTAAGAACGCTTGCAAGGCATCGGCTATTTTTCGATCATTAGATAGTCGTGGCACCTTATTTTGCCCTCCCAATTTACCTACTGACTTCATATAACTTTGAAATCCGTCTTTAGCCACTTTGGTAATCACTAAGGGACGCAATACTTTTCCTGCAATCAAGTCAAAATAATAGGAGTTTTGTGTTTGCATCGCGTTTTCAATTTTAGTTGTTAAAGCAGCAATATCATCAGGTTCATTTTCAAATTCTATGAACCATTCGTGGTAGGGCAATCCGTTTTCTGGAGTTGTTTGTGGCGCCACTGTAAACTCATTTACAGAAATTGCTGTTCCTTGCGTAGCTTCATTCAAAGCGTGTTCTACTTCTTTCGCAATTACATGCTCACCAAAGGCCGAAATAAAATGCTTAATACGGCCAGTAACAATAATTCTATAGGGTTTTAGTGAGGTAAACTCAACAGTATCCCCAATATTGTAGGCCCATAAACCCGCATTGGTTGAAATAATTAACACGTAATTTACACCCAATTCAACAGCTGCAATTGAGATTCTCTCGGGGTTATCATCATAAAAAGTCTCGGCTTTAATAAACTCATAAAAAATACCTCCTTTAAGCAATAAGAGCATCCCATTTTCGTCTTGTTTGTCTTGAAAAGCAAAGAAGCCTTCCGATGCGGGAAATAATTCTACAGAATCAACACGTTTCCCAATGAGTTTTTCAAACTTGTTGCGATAGGGTTCATAATTCACCCCTCCGTATACAAACAACTTAAAATTGGGGAAAATTTCACTAATCGTTTTACCTGTTTTTTCAGTTAGTTTTTCAAAATACATTTGCACCCAAGACGGAATCCCACTAATCAACGCCATATCTTCTTGATAGGTTTCATCAACAATGGCATTTACCTTGGTTTCCCAGTCCTCAATACAATTCGTATCCCAGCTCGGCATCCTGTTGCTCTGCAAATAAGAAGGCACATAATGTGCTACAATACCGGATAACCGACCAGTTCTTATCCCATTTTTCTCGTCTATGATGGGACTTCCTTGTAAAAAGATCATCTTACTATCAACAAAATTGGCGTTTCCTGTTTCAGCAATATACATGAGCAGGGCATTGCGGGCTGCTTTTACATGAAATGGCATTGACTCCTTGGTAAGTGGAATGTATTTTGCTCCTGAAGTAGTGCCTGATGTTTTGGCGAAATACAACGGCATTCCCTTCCATAAAACATCACGCTGACCCTCTAAAATAAGCTCAATATAAGGTTTAAGGTCTTCATAATCTCTTACCGGAACTTGCTTTTTAAAATCTGCATATGATTGGATACTCGCAAATTGATGGTCTTTACCAAATTGGGTATTACTCGCCTGCTTAATTAGTTGTTTAAAAACCTTTTCTTGAGTTTGAACAGGGTTCTTTGCCCACTTATAAATTCGCTTTTGAATACGTTTCGCAATGGGTTTGGCAAAAATAGATTTGATCTTCATTTGTTATTCAAAGTCAATAAAATTGGTTGGATTTACAGGGAAACCATCATTCCATAATTCAAAATGTAAATGTGGTCCTGTTGTTAACGTACCGGTAGAGCCTGCATTGGCAATTACTTCACCAGATTTTACAATATCGCCTTGTTCTTTGAGTATTCTTTCATTGTGTTTGTAAACAGATATGAAGTTTTTAGAGTGTTCTAAAATAATTACATACCCCGTATCTGCCGTAAAACCAGTGAAGATTACGGTACCATCTGCCGCCGCTTTTATAGGTGTATCCTTTTTAACAGCTATATCAATGGCAAAATGCTTTTCTTTTGGGTTATACACCTCAGTAATCGTTCCTTTTAAAGGAGTGAAAAATACCAAATCAACTTTTTTAGTCGCCTTTTCAAAGACACTAAATCGATCTTCGCGCTCAATCTGTTGTCTAAATAAAGAGTCTGTAGGCGTAGGACTCAAATCAACATCTTCCAAACGCAATTGTTCAACTATTGAATCCTTATTTAATGGCACCTCGCTTATTTCCCCTGTTAACACTTTTTGTATATTTTGAATATAGACATCATTAACCGACAGTTTTTGCTGCAAAGAATCCACTTTATAAACTAAGTCTGATGCTTGCTTTTTCAGCGCCGATGATGAATACCCAGGAATGTATTCCCGTAGAGGTGTAAAAGCCATTAAAAAAGCGGTGATTCCAATTAATAAAATAGTGAATACCCCTCCAAAAACAAATACGTTCAATCGGTTTAACTTAAACGAAAAGCGTTCTTCAAAGGTTTCTTCATTAAGAACAACTAACCGGTATTTATAGGTAAGTTTCTCTTTTAATTTTTTTTTGTTTTTTTGTTTTGCCATAAAGTGTACAACAAATATACAATGTAAATCTGAGTTTAAATTAAAGGAACTCGGCGATAAAGTGTTAATTTTTATAAAAATTCATTTCGTCTATATACTGCCAAACCTTATGCGGTACTAATGGCCTGATATTTTTTTGTTCTGCAATGGCTTTACGGATGAATGTAGAAGATAGTTCCATAATAGGCGCAGCTACTTTATGAATTTTTGGATGTGTATCAAATTTCGTTTCAGCAACACTGTCTTTATGTATTCTTGGGTATACGTAGATATGGTGATTTTCTAAAATAGTTTCGTAGTTTTTCCACTTGTGAAAAGATGCTAAATTGTCTGCTCCCATAATTAAACAAAAGCTGTAATCAGGGTATTTTTCAGAAATATGTACTAAGGTATGTACCGTATAATTGGGTTGTGGTAAATTAAATTCAATATTAGAAGGTTTTAGTTTCGAATAGTCTTCTGTTGCTCGTTCTACTAGTTGAAGTCTATGATTATCAGCCAAAAGAGTTGCTTTTTTCTTAAACGGGTTGTGTGGTGTTACTACCAACCACACTTCATCAAGGTCTGAAAATTCAACCATGTGGTTGGCAATGGCCAAATGACCTACATGAATAGGGTTAAACGTACCAAAATACAATCCGATTTTTTTCATAGTTAGACCTTTCGACTACGCTCAAGGTGACAGTTTTATATTAATTCTTAACTTTTCTTAGATTCCCTTTTTTTTTACTCCAATAAAATTAGCCACCAACACTTCAGCCTCATTTAAAGCCACTTCCAAGTCATGATTTTTAATAATTTTATCAAATTGAGGGGCTGTAGCTAATTCAACTGATGCCTTTGCAATGCGCATATTAATTTTATCATCACTTTCTGTTTTGCGCTTTTTTAAACGAATTTTCAACTCGTCTACACTTGGTGGTTTTACAAAAACGGCCAATGTTTCTTCTGGATATTTCTTTTTTATACGCAAACCTCCTACCACATCAATATCAAAAATAACATGTTTCCCTAAGGCCCAAATCCGCTCTATTTCACTTTTTAATGTCCCGTAAAAATTGTCTCTATAAACCTCTTCCCATTCTAAAAATTCGTCGCTTTTAATCTTCTTTTTAAAGGCTTCAATTGATAAATAATAATAATCTTCTCCCTCAATTTCGTTACCGCGTTTGGCTCTTGAAGTTGCAGAAACCGAAAATTCTAAGTTTAAATAGTCAAGGTTTAATAAATGCCTAACGATAGTGGTTTTACCCGAGCCTGAAGGTGCTGAAAACACGATTAATTTCCCGTTTTTACTCGTTAATTTCTCCCTGGGTTTCATATCTCTTATTTTGTGCTATTCATACCTGTTGGTATTTTTTTAAGCAATGTGTATAATTTTAATTACCTGATTTCTAATGCCTTTGCAAATGCCTAAGCTTATTTACATACTAGTTAGTTTGTTTTTATACCCGACCAAAAGCGCCATCTCCTTTACAAAACATTCAACAATTGCTCTTTTATCTTCTCTAGTTCATCTTTCATTTGCACCACCACTTTTTGCATCGGTGCAAAATTAGATTTCGAACCAGTTGTATTGATTTCTCTTCCAATTTCTTGGGAAATAAATCCTAATTTTTTTCCATTAGAATCACTTCCATTCAATTCTTTTAAAAAGTAATCTAAATGATTGTTTAAGCGGACTTTCTCTTCCGTAATATCTAATTTTTCAAGGTAGTACATTAATTCTTGCTCAAAACGATTTTCGTCCACATCAGCCTTCAAATCAAGTACCGCTTTATTTAACTTCTCCCGAACATAATGCAATCGTTCTTTGTCTAATTCAATTACCTCATCAGCCAATCTTTGTATGGTATTTATTCTTTCAACAAAATCAGCTTTCAAAACGCTCCCTTCATCTTTTCTATAGGTAACAATTTCTTTGATTGCAACTTGAATTCCTTTTTCAATTTCACCCCATTCGCTATCGTCAAATTCTTCACGTACGGTTTTTAAAGCATCGGGTAAGCGCATGGCTATTTCTAAGGTGCTTTCTGGAGAGGTCTCAGCTATTTTCCGCAATTGATCAATATACTCGTTAACCACGGCGTGATTAATTACTGTGGTTGTTTCTTCTCCCGTTACTTCAATATAAATAGAGAACTCAACCTTTCCCCTCACTAAATGTTTTGATAGGTTTTTGCGAATGTCTAATTCCTTCTCTTTATAAGCCGAAGGAATTCGAACGTTTAAATCAAGGTTTTTGCTGTTTAAGGATTTTATTTCAATAGTTACTTTTTTTTGCGGTAGTTGTACTACGCATTTTCCGTAACCAGTCATTGATTGTATCATGTATTTTCGATAAAAATTACGCAAAGTTACACAAATAAAAAATTGCTTTGACAAACTCAACGCTCAGTCTGCTTTACAGACACTTTATTCTTTGTTTGCTACCCCCTTGGAATTGCTTTTTGTCACTAAATAAACTCCTGCAAATATTAAAAGCGCCGCTGCAATTTTTACCAAATTTAAGCTGTCTTTTTGAACTGAAAGTGCATAGGTAGTAGCAATTACAGGCTGTAAATAAATAAAAGCACTTAATGTTGTTGGTTTTAATTTAGTGAGTGCAATTAAATTCAATAAATAGGCAAAGAACGTCGTAAAAACAACGACAAAACCGATGTTGTAATAAATTGATGTCGGGATGCTTTGCCACTGTATTTCAAGTACTTCAGTAAACCCAAATGGGATTACAAAAAGTAGTCCAAACAGATACAACCATTTTATAAAAGCGAGCGGACTGTATTTTTCGGTTAGTTTTTTAACAACAATTAAATAGAGCCCATAAGATGTTGCATTTACAAAAATCAACAAATTTCCAAGCACTGGATTATCTCCTGGCGCAACACTTTTTCCATACGCAATCAAAATAATTGCACCCACCAATCCGATTAAGATCCCTAAAACTTTAATAACAGTGATTCTCTCCTTTAAAATAATTGCAGAAAGCAACAGCACCAAAATTGGAGATGTTACCATAATTACCGAAGCATTTATAGGGCTGGTCATGCTCAACCCTTTAAAGAAGGCTAACATGTTGATTCCTACTCCGAAAATAGCAGCTAGAATAATTCTTGGAAAATCGGCTTTATCAATTTGCTGTTTTGCTGTAAAAAGACTTACCAACCAGAACAGTAAAGTAGCTCCTAATACGCGTAAAACAATAAAACCATAGGGTTTTATGTGCGTTGGCATTACTTCTTTGGCTATGGTATAATTGACTCCGTAAATAACGGCAACTAACAATGCGGCTATATAAGCGCCAGTCTTGTTTTGCATACTATTTATTGAAAAAGTAATGGTTATGCTTATTAATAGCATAACCATTACTGATGTTAATTTTAACTAAGTTATTGAAAACCTTGTAGTGACAAGATAAAACAACCCATTTAATGAAATCGATCAAGATCGAGCAATCATTAAAACTTTACTTTGCTGCGTCGTAGCGTTTTTCTACTTCATTCCAGTTAATTACATTAAAAAATGCGTTGACATAATCTGGTCTGCGGTTTTGATAATTTAAATAGTAAGCATGTTCCCATACATCAATACCTAAAATAGGTGTTCCTCCACAACCTACACCTGGCATTAACGGATTGTCTTGATTTGGCGTAGAACAAACTTCTACTTTACCTCCTTTGTGTACACAAAGCCATGCCCAACCAGAACCAAAACGCGTTCCAGCAGCTTTTGAAAAGGCTTCTTTAAACGCATCTACGGTTCCATAAGCTGTTTCGATAGCATCTTTTAATGCTCCAGATAAGTACCCTTTTCCTTCTGGGTTCATTACTTCCCAAAAAAGACTGTGGTTATAAAAACCACCACCATTATTTCTAACAGCAGCATTATTCATATCTAAGCCTTCTAAAATTGCTTCAATAGATTTTCCTTCAAGTTCAGTTCCTGCAATTGCATTGTTTAAATTGTTTGTATATCCGTTGTGATGTTTGGTATGGTGAATCTCCATAGTTCTAGCATCAATATTTGGTTCTAACGCGTCATATGCGTATGATAATTTCGGTAATTCGAAAGCCATAATTTCTATGTTTTTATATTAAACTTATTTACTGTACCAAAGATAGCGACTTTGCTAGTAAAAGCCTATTGAAATGAATAGAATGTTTTTATATGATTATAGTATCTAGCTATTCCGTTCGTGGCTCACGTAACTGCTCAAACTGCTCAACAACACCACTATGAGTTACAGGTCTTTTCTTAAAATGAGCTATTAGCTGTTGCTTCTCTAATTCGGTAGCCCCTAGTTGATTTAAAATATTCTGAAGGTGCATTTTCATATGGCCTTCTTGAATACCTGTCGTCACTAAAGCTCTAAGCGCCGCAAAATTTTGTGCTAATCCGGCAACGGCAACAATCTGCATAAGTTCTTTCGCCGTAGGCTTTTGTAATAGTTCTAACGATAATTTTGCCAAGGGGTGAAGGGCCGTTAAACCACCAACCGTACCTAGCGCTAACGGAATTTCAATCCAAAATTTGAAAATGTCATCATCAATCGTACAATTGGTTAGACTTTTATAACTACCCTCTTTTGAAGCGTAGGCATGTGCTCCGGCTTCTACCGCTCTGAAGTCATTACCCGTTGCCAACACCACGGCATCTATCCCATTCATAATGCCTTTGTTATGTGTAACTGCCCTATGCGGTTCTACATTGGCAATTTGAACCGCTCGGTGAAATTTTTGCGCAAATTCCTTTCCGTTTTTACCAAGGGCTTCCACCTTACAACTCACTTCTGCCTTTACTAAACAGTCTGGAATATAATTAGATAAAATACTCATAACTATTTCAATTCCTTCTTTACGGAAAGTAGTTGCCATAGCCTCCAAACAGGAGTTGATAAAATTAGCGCCCATGCTATCTTTGGTTTCAAAAGTAACATGTAACTGATAGTAATTTTGGAGTTTATCAGATTTGTTTCTCAATGCAATAGCTAAAATTCCACCTCCTCGCTTTCGCATGTTTTTGGTTAGTGCATCAGTTGACTCAATCAACTTTGGTTTAATCTCTTCAAAGTATTTTTGAAGTTCACTAAAATTACCTTCATACATAAAATGCACTTGACCAACTTTTGTCGTTGAAAGTACGTTTGCTTTAAACCCTCCTCGTTTACTCCAGAACTTAGCAACTAAAGAAGCCGCCGCCACCACAGAACTCTCTTCAACCGCCATCGGTATTACGTAATCTTTACCATTAATAATAAAGTTGGGTGCTACACCGTAAGGCAAGTAAAAATTAGAGATGGTATTTTCTACAAACTCATCGTGTAGTTGTTGTAATTGCTCATTTTCATTCCAATATTTTTGCAAGATTGCGATGGCTTCGCTACCATTAGAAAAATATGTTTTTGCCAGCCAATTAATTTTTTCTTGCTTGGTGAATTTCGAAAAACCAGATACCGTTTTGGTCATTAACTTTATAATTTTGGTCGTTGTCAAAGATACAAATTATAAAAAGTTCCACTCTTTTTTTTAATGTTCCAATACTTTTTTATCTGTATATTGGCGTGATTTTTAATGAATTTTCCGTAAACTTGGCAATCTTTTTAAGATATAAAAGTCTGTAATTATAAAAATTACTTAGCATTCATTGACTACCAATAAACAATACTGAAATTAACAAATACCCTATAAATTATGTCAGATATTACTAACGAGCCTTATGAAAAACAAACATTAGGACACCCAACAGGTTTATTTTATTTATTTTTTGCCGAGCTATGGGAACGCTTCAGTTTTTATGGCATGCGGGCGTTACTAACGCTTTATATGGTTGAAGAAATTTTTAAAGCAATTGTTGAACGTGATACTGCAACTGCGGTTGTATATGCATCTTATGGCTCTTTAGTATATGCATCGACCGTAATAGGTGGTCAAATTTCTGATAAAATTTTAGGAATGAGAGCTTCCATTTTCTTGGGCGGAATTTTAATGGCCTTAGGTCATTTTGTTCTAGCTATACAAAATGATATTGCTTTCTTTTTAGCTTTAGCTTTTATTGTTGTTGGAAATGGGTTTTTTAAACCAAACATATCAACATTTGTTGGAGCCTTGTACAAAGAAGGTGATGTGAGAAAAGATTCTGGGTTTACCATTTTTTATATGGGAATTAACATTGGTGGTTGGGTTGCTCCTTTTTTATGTGGATGGTTAGCGGTAAAGTATGGGTATCATTACGGATTTGCTTTAGCCGGTATTGGAATGTTAACAGGCTTAATTTTCTTTTGGAGCGGTATCAAGAAAAACGTCTTTGGAGATAAAGGTATGCCACCAAGCAAAGAAGTGTATGAAAGAAAAGTTCTTGGTATCCCTCAAAAAAATCTAATTCCAATTGTTTCCTTTTTATGTGCTCCTGCAATTGCTTATCTACTTGCTTCTTGGCAACAAAATTATGTTAGTGGTATTTTTCAATTTATTGGAGTTGCTGTTTTGGCATATCTTGGATACATCGTTTATAATTTAAAAAACAACGATGCCCGTAAAAAGTTACTAATGGCTGTTTTAATTACTTTCTTTATGACCCTCTTTTGGGGGTTCCATGAGTTGTCAGGAAGTGTAATTACCTTATTTGCCTCTAGAAATGTGGCTTTAGATGGTATTATGACCGCTAGTCAAACCAATGGATTAAACTCTATGTTTATAATCATTTTGGCAATTCCAATTTCATTATTATGGGGCTATTTATCAAAAAAGAAGATGAATCCAAGAACTCCCTATAAATTTGGTTTAGGTCTCCTTTTAGCTGGATTGAGTTTTTATATACTATCAATCAGCGGTGCAAGTGCCGATGAAAATGGCATGGTTCCATTTGTTTATTTATTCGCTATGTATTTTATCATTTCAATTGGTGAGTTATTTATGTCGCCCGTAGGATTGTCGAAAATCACAGATTTATCTCCAAAAAACATTGTTGCTTTTATGATGGGTGTTTGGTTTTTATCTTCTGCTTTTGCTTTTCAAATAGTCGGTTTTATTTCAAAACAGTTAGCTGTAGAAAGTACAGATGTAAATGTTGGTGGTTTGGAAACTCTTAGTATTTATACCGATGGTTTTCACCTAATTGCTATGTATTCACTTGGAGCTGGAGCTATTGTGTTGTTATTCTCTCCTTTAATGAAGAAGTTATTGGGCAATGTACATTAATTGCCAAATCCACTCGTCAACAATTTAGATACAGAGTACATTAAATATACGAAACGCTCCTATTGGAGCGTTTTCTTTTTAGATACTTATTTTCATAAAATATATATTGTAATTTTGACATGTTATCTACGTCTTAATTGAAGATTAAATATACCCAATGAAAAAATTAATATTTTTAATAGCCTTGACTGCATTTTCCTTTTCGGGAAATACACAAGATGCAACGATTAATTGGATGTCTATTGAAGAGGCTGTTGCTGCACAAGCAAAAGAACCTCGTAAAATTATGATGGACATGTATACTACTTGGTGTGGACCTTGTAAAATGTTAGATAAAAACACCTTTCAAAACAACGATGTGGCGGCTTATGTAAATAAAAATTACTATGCCGTAAAATTCAATGCCGAAGGTGATGGAACCGTAAAATTTAAAGATAAAGCATATACCAATCCTAATTTTGATGCTTCCCGTAAAGGACGAAATAGCCAACATGAATTAGCTGCGGCCTTCGGGGTATCAGCATACCCAACCATTGTTTTTTTAGATGAAAAAGCCGATTTACTAACACCATTAAAAGGGTATCACACTCCGACTCAATTGGAACTCTTTTTAAAAGTTTTTGCAACTGATGCTTATAAAAAAATAACTTCAAAAGAAGATTTTATAAACTATCAAAAAAACTTTAATTCAGAATTTGGTACCAAAAAAGTAAAACAAACCATCGCAAGTGTAGAAGAAAAAAAAACCAGCCCTTCTCTAAAAAAACAACCCGTTCAAGCACAACCAACAATTGCCGTTACTACTGCAAAATCTGAAGACAAAAAAAGCATTCAGGCAAAACCAACGGTTGCCGTTACTACCCCGAAAACTGAGGACAAACAACTTATTCGAACAAGTGAAAAATTAACAGTACATACCGTTGAAAAAGGTGAAACCTTGGGTAAAATTGCCGAAAAATATTATAAAAACGCAAGGCTCTATGTCTTGATATTCAACGCAAATAAAGCTGTAATAAAAGACCCCAATAGTATTTATTTAGGTCAAACACTAACCATTCCAATAATAACTTCGGCTGGTTAGCGAGAATATAGTCTTAACCCAACAGCTTTAATTTATGCGATTGTACATGCACTTAGCTTCCGTATGATTCCAATACTATTTATAAACCTTTGTTTTACTACCTAAAAAATACAACAACAATACTCTACATATTTTAAGTACTTTTGCGGCACACTAAAATTGACTTGTGAATTATTTATCTGTAGAAAATATATCAAAATCATATGGAGAGCGCGTACTCTTCGAGGGACTTTCATTTGGTATTAACAAAGATCAAAAAATTGCCTTTGTTGCTAAAAACGGAACAGGTAAAACTTCCATTTTAAATATTATTGTTGGTTTAGACCATCCTGATTCTGGCCAAATCGTTTCTCGCAAAGGCTTGCATATCGCTTATCTAGCTCAGAATGATAATTTAGATCCGAAACAAACTATTGAAGAAGCTATTTTTAGCTCTGATAATCAAATCCTACAAGTAGTTCAACAATACGAACATGCCTTGAAAAATCTTGATGATACTGAAACCTATCAAAAAGCATTTGATTTAATGGATCAGCACAATGCTTGGGATTTTGAAACACAATACAAACAAATACTTTCTAAACTTAAATTAGACGATTTAGACTTAAAAGTAAGTAGTTTGTCTGGAGGACAACGAAAACGACTTTCTTTAGCAATTGTTTTAATTAATAAGCCTGATTTATTAATTCTTGATGAGCCTACCAATCATTTAGATTTAGAAATGATTGAGTGGTTAGAAGCGTATTTTAGCAAAGAAAAAATCACCCTGTTTATGGTCACGCACGATCGCTATTTTTTAGAACGTGTTTGCAATGAAATTATAGAACTAGATCAAGGTCAATTGCACACCTATAAGGGAAACTATTCTTATTATCTAGAGAAAAAAGAAGAGCGCTTGGCCATTGAGCAGACCACTGTAGGTAAAGCGAAGAACCTCTTTAAAAAAGAACTAGACTGGATGCGTCGTCAACCAAAAGCACGTACTACGAAGTCTAAATCTCGGATTGATGATTTTTATCAGATTAAAGAAAAAGCACAACAGCGTAGGAAAGATCACAAAGTGCAATTAGAAATAAATATGGAACGCTTGGGGAGTAAAATTCTAGAGCTGTATAAAGTATCTAAAGCCTTTGATGAAAAAGTTGTTTTAAACGCATTTGATTATGTTTTTAAACGCGGAGAGCGCATTGGTATTATTGGTAAAAACGGGACTGGAAAATCGTCTTTTTTAAATATTATCACAGGCAAGTTACCTGTCGATTCAGGAAAGGTAATTGTTGGAGAAACCATTAAGTTTGGTTACTATACCCAAGACGGAATCAACATAAAGGAAGGTCAAAAAGTTATTGAAGTTATTAAAGAATTTGGTGAATATATTCCACTTGCAAAAGGTCAAAAAATCTCTGCATCGAACTTGTTGGAACGTTTTCTCTTCGACCCAAAAAAACAATATGATTTTGTTGAAAAATTGTCTGGAGGGGAATTGAAACGCTTGTATTTATGTACTGTTTTAATTCAGAACCCAAACTTTTTAATTTTAGATGAGCCTACCAACGATTTAGACATTTTAACACTTAATGTACTAGAAAGCTTTCTGTTAGATTACCCAGGTAATTTACTAGTTGTTTCGCATGATCGGTATTTTATGGATAAAATTGTGGATCATTTATTCGTTTTTGAAAATGATGGTACCGTTGCTGATTTCCCCGGTAATTATTCTGATTACCGTATTTATGAAGATTCACAATCCAAAGTAGAATCAGTTAAAGAAAAAGGGATAGACACACGTGTTAAATCTTCCCCAAAAGGGAAATTGTCATATAGTGAAAATAAGGAATTTCAATCGTTAGAAAAGGAGATTTCTAACTTACAAAAGGAAAAAGTAACTATTGAAAAGCAGTTTGTGAACAATGCCATTGCCCCAGATGATATTGACGAAATTTCTCAAAAATTACAGAAAATTATAACAACTATTGAAACGAAGGAAGAACGTTGGTTAGAGCTTTCAATGATACTTGAAGGTTAAACCGACACGATTTCATCAGCGCTCAATAATTCTAAATTGTTAAATCGCAGTATTAATTGTGCCACCGCTACGGTATCTCTTTCACAATACTCAACTATTTTTTCTAAATCATTTTCTTGATAATACACACGAGCAACGTCACTACCGTCAATATCTTCTTTTGGCGAAGGAATCCCTAAGATGTTGGTTAGTAATTTTAAAGATGTATAATGTTTATAATCTCCAAATTTCCATAATTCCAACGTGTCTAAGTGGGCAACTTCCCATGGTTTCTTTCCGAATAAATTAAGTTTTGCCGGTAGCTCAATACGGTTTATAATCATTCTTCTTGCGATATATGGAAAGTCAAATTCTTTACCATTATGTGCACATAACAACTGGTTCACATGGTTAAAATGGCCATTCAAAAGCAATTTAAAACTTTCCAACAGTTCGATTTCATTTCCAGAAAAAGATTTAACTCTAAAACCTCTTTCGTTGTTTTGACTCACGAAATAACCTACAGAAATACAAACTATTTTTCCAAATTCTGCCCAGATACCTGCCCTGTCATAAAAATCCTCAGGAGTTACCTCATCTTTTCGTTGATATTGTGTTTTTAAAGCAAATAGTTCCTGCTTTTCACTTGATAAGGCTGCAAAGGTTTCAACTTCGGGCACTGTTTCAATATCTAAAAACAGTATATTTTCTATGTTGATTTTGTTGAGCATACCAGAACTTTAGGTTAAATATAAGTAATTATACGAAACAAAAAAAGCGAACTAACTAGCTCGCCTTCATGAATATGGATTCCTTTTTCTATTTGATAACTAGTTTTCTAGTAGCAGTTTTCCCTTGTTCAGAAACCCTTAAAATATAAACTCCTGAATTTAATCTAGACACATTTAAGTGTTCGCTTGCCAATGTTCTAATTAATACTTGCTTCCCTAAAACATCAAAAATCTGTATCGTTTTAGAGGCATTGTTTAAGGTGTTTATTCTTATAATCCCATCTGTTACTGGGTTTGGATACATCTTAAAACCTACAATTTCATTCCGCTTTACTGAAGCCGTAGCAGCGCTAAATTCTTGTCCGGTATTTACGACGTTATAAGAAGAGGTAGCAGCAGTATTCCAGACAAAATCATCGTATTCATAACCGATACCCGTTAGTTGCAACGATTGCCCTTCTGGTGTAGTGCTCGATTCAGAAACACCAATATCTGTAGAAGTCATACCCATCGCCACTCCATTAACAGCGGTGATAACGCCTTCATAACTTAAAAACTGAACGTTTCCATTACTATCTGATAATGCAATACCGTCAGGACTTCCATTTTGGAGGTTAGGAATATCAAAAAAAACAGTTCCGTAAGTATCCGTATCATCTTCATCAGGGATCGTTCCTGATAAGGTAACTGTATGATATGCTTCATTATTATTCCCGTTATAAGCTGTAAGTGTAAAAGCGCTTAAATCGGTACCCTCAGGCCCCGCAATTTCAACACCTTCGTTGGCGTCGGTTCCAGCATTATCGTAATGAATTTCATTGATAAAAACATCAACGCCTGCTGTTTGGGAATTCGCAAAACAAATGCCCCAAAAGAATACTAATAGAAAATACTGTTTTTTCATATTTGTATAATTATTTTGCTAGTTGTCTGATTCACAGCAAAATTAGTGAAAAAGAACTCTTAAAAGAGGCATTCCAATGTTAAGTTATACACAAATTTTGTGCCGTTCAGAGCCTGTTTTATTAACAAACACATAAAACCAATTGATTCTTAGTAAATTAGAGCAACGTTAAAATTAATATTCTCTTAATGTTCGTCCGTTAAATGATTCTTAAGTTTACCATCTTGTATATAATTCGTTACTTTTGAACTAGCAATTTATCAAAATGAAAAAAAAGGATATAAAAATACTATTAGTAGATGATGAACCCGATATTCTAGAAATAGTTGGATATAATCTTCAAAACGAAGGCTATCAGATTTTTACAGCTTCCAATGGTGCAGAAGCTATCGCCTCAACTAAACAAGTTAAACCTCACCTTATCCTTTTAGATGTGATGATGCCAGAAATGGATGGGATAGAAGCTTGCGAAAAAATAAGAAGTATTAGCGGTTTTGAAAATGTAATAATCGCTTTTTTTACAGCAAGAGGTGAAGATTATTCACAAGTTGCAGGGTTTGATGCTGGAGCCGATGATTATATCACAAAACCCGTAAAGCCTAAAGTTTTAGTGAGCAAAGTAAAATCTTTATTAAGAAGACTAAAGAGCAGCGCTTCTGAAATAGAAAACATCGTTACCGTTGGCAACATTACGATTAATAGAGATGAGTATTTTGTACAAAAAAATAAACAGAAAATATTATTGCCACGTAAAGAATTTGAACTCTTATCATTATTGGCTTCTAAACCAGGAAAAGTTTTTAAAAGAGAGGCCATCTTAGATACTGTTTGGGGAAATGATGTTGTTGTTGGTGGCAGAACTATCGATGTACACATTCGGAAGTTAAGAGAAAAAATAGGCGATGAATATTTTAAAACTGTGAAGGGTGTTGGTTACAAATTCAACGTCTAATGAAATTGAAAAGAACATATAAATTTGCTTTTAAATCTGCTACTTTTTTAGCGACTCTGCTGTTTTTATTAGCAAGTTTGTTTTCCTATTTTTTTTTCGGAAAATTTTCTTTCTTCTTTAGCCTTGCAATCACAGTAAGCTTTTTTTGTCTATCCTTTTTTATTATCCAATTCAGAGTAGAGCGCTTTATCTATAAGCGTGTGAAAAATATTTACAATGAAGTAAGTCTACTTGAAGTTAATGATCTTGACAAAAAAACGATCACATCGGATATGGAAACCCTGTCTAAGAAAGTTCAAAAATTTGCTGAAGACAAACGCCAAGAAATTGAAATGTTGGAGATTCGTGAAGAATATAGACGTGAGTTTTTAGGGAATGTTTCGCATGAATTAAAAACACCACTATTTACAGTACAAGGCTATATTCTAACACTTTTAGAAGGTGCTGTTAATGACAAATCTATTCGGAACAGGTACCTTGAACGCGCCAATAAAAGTGTTGAACGTTTAATTGATGTGGTCAAAGATTTAGATATGATTTCTAGGTTAGAATCTGGCTATTTAAACTTAAATCTCGAGACGTTTAATATAGTAGAACTGGTACAAAATGTATTCGACTTATTAGAAGTAAAAGCTAAAAAAAGAAATATCAAACTCATTTTTTCCAAACCCTTCCAATCACCCTTATTGGTAAAAGCCGATTTGAATAGAATTGAACAGGTGCTCATTAACTTAATTGAAAACTCCATTAAATACGGTAAAATAAACGGCCATACAACAGTTAGTATTAGCAATTACAACACCGAAAAATTTATCGTGAAAATTAGCGATACCGGCGAGGGTGTTAAAGAAACAAATAAGTCGCGTTTATTTGAGCGTTTTTTTAGAGTAGATCAAAGTAGATCAAGAGAACAAGGCGGATCGGGATTGGGACTGTCTATAGTAAAACACATTATAGAAGCCCATAACCAACACGTTTTTGTTGATAGTGAATATGGAGTTGGGTCAACTTTTTCTTTTACCGTTGAAAAGGTCAAATAATTGAACATCAAATGCGACTTCAGCTGATTTCATACCTTTATAATTGTCGGCCTCTTTGAGCATTTCTAAGTTAAAATCGTTTTGATGAGTATAAGGAGCTAGTTGTTGTGCTTCTAAGTGTGTTGCCAAATACTCTTGTTCGGTCTGATTGGGAGTAGGAATGAAAAATGCTTTTTTACTAAGCGTGGCTAAATCCATGATTGAAGAATATCCCGACCTACAAAGAACCAAATCAGATTTATTAATCATCGCTTCAAGTTCTTCAGATAGTAAAAAATTATATACAGTTCTATTCCCTTGATGAGAAACATGCTGTTCTTTTTCAAGTTTTCCTTGAACAATCACTAGTTTTCCTCGATAGTCTTTTAATTCGTGAACTAATTTTGTCTCTAACAAACTTCTTTGCGGTTCTGGGCCCGACAAGAGTACTAAAAGATTATTTTCACTTGGGATTTGTTGTTTTTCGAAGCGGCTTAATACGCCTATAAATCGCGTCTTAAACTTGGTGTTTTTTACGTCAGACAATCGACCAGACAAATTCGGTTGTTTATCACTATCAGGAATCCAGCATTCGTCAAATTTTTTAATAATAAGTTGATGTCCCTTACTGGTTAAAGCAGTGGCTTTGTTTGAAAGTACATTTACTTGGTGTGTGATATATACTGAAGGAACCTTCGCACTTCGCACCCCAAATCTATTGTCTGAGATAATTCCAACAACCTTATTGTTTGCTACATATGCGTCGATAATTTTACGCTCCTTTTTTACCGCTTTTATCACCTTTGGTAGTTGAAGCAGTAGGTTGAATTTTAAGTTCCTTGCATACCTGATGTTGTATCCTGGCAATTCAAAGTAGGTTAATTTTGGAAATTCCTTTCGCAGTAACAAAAGGGCATCACCATCACTAGCAATAACGGGAGTGAACTTATTTTCTAACAGCTTATTGATTATTGGAATGCATCTAGTAGCGTGGCCCAATCCCCAATTTAAAGGTGCTACTATTACTTTATTCATAGTTGTTGTTTATTTCAAATCGAAGCCGATGTCCTTTCGATAGTTCATTTTATCATAATGAATTTTACCAATATTACGATAAGTTGTTTTCAAAGCTTCTTCAATAGTGGTACCGAGTGAAGTAATGGCCAGTACTCTACCTCCATTGGTTATGACCATACCATTGTCAAGACGTGTTCCGGCATGAAAAACCGTGGCATTTTCAACTGCTTCTAGTCCTGTAATTTCCATTCCCTTTTCATAGGCTTCGGGATAGCCTCCAGAAACCAGTACTACTGTAGTGGCCGTTTGAGGATTAATTGTAACTACTTTTTCGTGTAATGTTTGATTGGCAACTCCTTCAAATAAATCCAATAAGTCAGAGTCAATTCTTGGCAGTACTGCTTCTGTTTCAGGGTCACCCATCCGCACGTTGTATTCAATCACGTAGGGATCGCCATTGACATTCATCAAACCAATAAATATAAAGCCTCTATAATCTATACCGTCTTTTTGCAAACCTTCTATGGTAGGTTTTACTACACGTTCTTCAACCTTTTGTAAAAAGGAAGCATCTGCAAAGGGTACTGGAGAAATGGCTCCCATACCGCCCGTATTCAACCCTTTATCTCCTTCACCAATCCGTTTGTAATCTTTGGCAGAAGGCAATACTTTATAGCTTTTACCATCAGTTAACACAAAAACAGACAATTCAATTCCGTTTAAAAATTCTTCAATCACAACAGTAGCCGAGGCACTTCCAAATTTCTCGTTGCGCAGCATTTCTTCCAACTCTTTTTTAGCCTCCTCTAAGGTGTTTAAGATCAATACACCCTTGCCTGCAGCTAAACCATCAGCCTTTAGCACATAAGGCGCTTTAAGGGTCTCTAAAAAGGATTTTCCGGCTTCTAGAGTCTCTTTTGTAAACGATTTGTATTTGGCTGTTGGAATGGCATGCTTTTCCATAAACTGCTTTGAAAAATCTTTACTCCCTTCTAACAAAGCCCCATCTTTTTTAGGCCCAATAACAGGAATATGTTTTAAGAAGTCATCATTTAAAAAATAATCGTGCACTCCTGCTACCAACGGAGCTTCAGGACCTACAATAACCATCGCTATTTTATTTTTTAAAACGCTCTGTTTTACCGCTTCAAAATCGGCTGGGTCAATTGCTATATTTTCTGCAATTGCTGCCGTTCCAGCATTCCCTGGCGCAACAAAAAGTTGATTTACTTTTTTGCTTTTAGAAAGTTTTAATGCAAACGCATGTTCCCGCCCACCGGCACCTAAAATTAGAATATTCATCTAGTATTGAATTGCAAATTTAAAAATACAAATATACAGTTTTGCCTTGCTTACTTGAGACCCCATTTATAAAAATATTTAAAACTTGAGTGTAAGTGAACAAAAAAGAGGTTTGTAGTACTTGCCGATGCTTTTTTATGAACATGTGTAATTTGAACTTTAGGAAAATAGTATTTCTTGTTACCGAGTGCATCTATTTTTCTACAAATATCTACATCTTCCATATATAAAAAATAACGTTCATCAAATCCGTTAATTTTTACTAAATCTACTGTTTTAAATAAGTAAAAAACACCGTGGATGAAGTCTGGATAAAAGGGTTGTGCTAAATCTGTGTTCCGATACTCTCTTTTTTGTGTATAGTTCTTGAATATGTTCATTCTTCGAACAACCAATTCCAGCATTGTAGGATACTTCCTACAGGTGTATTGCAGTTCTCCATCAGGATACACTACCTTAGGAGCCACCATGGTCACTGCCGCATCTTTTTTAAGTTGATCAATTAAGGTTAGTAGTACTTCTGGCTCAAAACTAATATCTGGGTTTAAGATGAGGTGATACTCGGCAGCATTGTGAATTTTATCAATGATTAAATTATGCCCTTTTCCAAAACCAAGATTTTTGCCAGTAAAAATATATTCTATTTCGGGATGCTTAAACCTGTCTTTTAAACGATCCGTTGGCGAATTGTCAATTAAATAAAGCTTTTTTGTTAATGGAACCTTTAAAAAACTATCGACGCATCGTAAAAGCTCCTTCACGTCCTCATTGAATAAAACAATACTCGCTGTTATTTGGTATTTTTTCAACATGGTTAATATGCTTTTTCTTCTCCTTTAAAAACGTTAAGAACGGTTTGTATAATTATTTTCAAATCTAGAAAGAAGGACCAGTTTTCAATATAAAAAATATCAAATCTAACCCTGTTTTTAATATCTGAAGGTTCTTTTACTTCTCCTCTATAGCCACTTATTTGAGCCAATCCTGTTATTCCTGGCTTGACTGCATGCCGCTCCATATAATTATCAATATCCTTTTGATATTCAATAGACAAACTTCTCATATGAGGTCTTGGCCCCACAACGCTCATATCCCCTTTTAATACATTAAAAAATTGAGGCAATTCATCGATACTTGATTTACGCAAAAACGCTCCAATTAAGGTCACTCTTTCGTCATTTTTTGTTGCGTGTACTTTATCAGAGTCCTTGTTAATTTTCATTGACCTAAATTTATAGCAGGTAAACTTGTGGCCATCAAGCCCCTCTCTTTCTTGTTTAAAAAATGCCGGACCTTTAGATTCTAATTTTATTAAAATCCAAAGTAGTGGAGCAAACCACGACATTACAAATACAATAATAAACAGTGAAAATAGGATATCGAAAGTTCTTTTTAATAACTGGTTTTCTGAAATTTCTAAGGGTAATTTTTTTACATTGAATACCAATAGGTTATCATAATATTCAGCATTGACACTTTTACTGTATAGCTCATTAGATTCAGGAATAAGCTTAATCACCTTCCCATGTTCATTTGCAAACTTTGTAAACCTTTTGACTTGTTCCTTTTTCAGAGCAGAAATGCTACAATAAATTTCGTCGATTTGTTTTTCTAAAATATAATTAAAGCTGGCTTCCAGATTTCCTAAATACTCATTATGGTCACTAACCTTATTTGAGAAAAAACCAAAATATCGATACCCTAAATCAGCTCTTTTCACAAATAAATTTGCTATTTTTTTTGAAGTAGTGTCAACTCCAATAATAACAACATTTCTATAATTCATTCCCTCCAATCGATACTTTTTTAAGGCATAAAAAGAAAGAAATTTAAATACCGAGACTGAAATGACTATGGCCGTAAAAATATACGTTTGATTATTGACTATTTCACCTTCCCTAAACACTGCGAAGTAGGTAAAATACCCTAAAAAGAAAATAATAAATTGCAATGCTAGTAACGTAAATATCCGATAGCTCTTCGTCGTTCGATTTACTTTATAAAAGCCTATAAAAAAAGTAGAAATAATCCAGAAAGTTGAGGTATAAGTGATAAAAGAGGTATTCAAATATTCCTTATCAGAAATATAAAGTATCACGCCATTGATTATCAATAAATCAATAATTAACATTAATGGTGTTATATATTTCGAATATTTTTTAGTTTTCAAAACTTGAGTTTTCTTTTAAAAATCTTTCAATCTTTTTATTAAAATTCTTTAAAAATTGTGATTCAGAGAATTTTTGAGCCTGATGTTTTATCCATTCTGGATTCAATTGATTTTCGATATTTTCAAAATAATCAATTGCATCTTGTAATGACTGTATTGTTTGTTCCTCAAAAAAAACACCTGATGACTTTTCTATATCTTCTTTGTTTTCTATAACCGTCTCTAAAACACCCCCCTTTTTAAATGCAATAACTGGTAAGCCATAAGCCATTAATTCTAATGGAATCATTCCAAAATCTTCTTCTCCAGGAAACAATAATGCTTTTGATTGATAAATCAACTCTTCTATTTCTTCCCAGTCCAGATTTCCTTTAAAAACAATATTTTTATTCGCAATCCGAGTCAATTTCTTTTTTTCAGACCCACTACCAACGATTATTAGTTTCCTTCCATTTTTGTTAAAAGTATCCACTAACAAATCAATTTTTTTATACGGGGTAATGGCACCAAAACTCAAATAAAAATCGCTGTTTTCTTTTAAGTTAATTTTTTTCTGAAATAATGCGTCAGCAATTGGAGGGTATACAACTTCTGCTCTTTTCCCATAAAAATTAGCAACCCTTTCCATGACATTTTTTGAATTAGCAATATATAAATCAACATTATTTATCGTTGATTTGTCATACAATCGCAACCTATTTAAAAAGAAACGCATAGCTGGTCTTAAAATTGGATTTACAGCCCTTACATACATTTCTTTATGACTCCAACAATATCGCATTGGAGAATGAACATAACAAACATGCGGTGCGTTGTTGGTGATTTTTATACCCTTTACTGGACCTGACTCTGAAGAAATAATTAAATCATACTCATCTTTAAGTTTTAATGATCTTACCCCTAGAGGGTATAACGGAAATATTTTCTGGTAATGCTTTCTTAAAAAAGATGTATTTAAAATTGAGGAATACACATTTTGATTTTCTAAATAGTTGCCGTACTCCTTTTTGTTATAAAACAATGTGTAAACATCAGCCTTAGGATAAATTTTTAATAATGATTCTATGACCTTTTCTCCTCCTCTTCTAGTTATGAACCAGTAATGAATAATTGCTATTTTCATGATTTTAGCTGATTTAATTTCTGTTTAGAACCAGCTTTAAATGTGTAAAAAAATAATGAGAAAAAAACAAAAAACATCAATCCAATTTGTCGTTGCAAATAAGATTCTGTCAAACCTGAAATTATAAATATCGCCAAAGCCCATTTAAAATAATAGTTATTAGTCAAAAAAGCTTTCTTTATTAGCTTCACAAGAATTAAAATGTAAATAATTAAGCCCACGAAACCAAACCTTAACAAAATTTCCAAAATTTCATTGTGTGCGTTATGTTTATTTATATACGCTTCGCTATTTATATTTCTTTCTTTTTGTAGTAACTCTAATCCGCCATCTACACCTACACCCAAAAGAAGGTTGGAGGATATTACTTTTACAACACTCCTCCAGTTTTCCTTTCTAACGGGATCACTTACCTCAATAATATTTTGAATTCTATAAACTATACTTTCAGAACCTTTGTCTCTAACTACTTTATTGCTATTCTTTAATGTTTGTAAAAAGAATATGCTCAAGGAAGATATTAATAGTATTATAGTGATTTTTCTAAGCTTAGAAAGTTTAGCTGAAAAGATAACTGTTCCAATAAAGATACAAAATATAAATATAGACATCATTCCTGCCAATTGAAATAATGATAATGAAAGAAAAGACATTGATGCAAATTTCAATATTCTGTTGACGCCTACTTTAGAATGAAAAGAGATTTTATAACTACATACAATCAAGAAAACGATCAACATTGCCAAATATGGCACATGAATTTCATAAATACCATTCTCTATAAACTTTTCTCTTACAAAATATTTATACGGTACATCTTCGAAAAAAACCTGTTTGAATAAATAGTAATATGCAACGATTAGAGTTGCTAAAACTGCGGTTAATAACCCAAAAAAAACAAATGTCAATTTATCTTTGTCAATATTGTTTCTTAAATTGATAAATGTAATTGGTGCTATAAAAAAAATTACATTTTTTGTGATTTTATCAAACGCTAAAGTCTTATCACTTGAATAGTAAACCGAGATTACTTGAAACAAAAAAAATAAGATATAAAATACATATACCTTTTTATATGTTAAATTATTTAAAAATAAATCGCTCTTAAAAAATACAAAGGAATAAATAAAAAGTACTGTAAAAGAAATGCTATTAAACGCCGAAGAAAAGGGCAAACTAAAAGCAGTTACAAAAAGTAAAATGCTAAGAGTTAAATTGTATTTATTTTGATAAAAAATATCCTTCATATCGCCCAATAAAACCTTTTTTAAAATATAAAAACATCTGCTTATTTAAAAACAACATCCCTTTAAACATACCCACAATATAAATTAATAAATAGTAACATATATATAAATACCCAAAGTTGTGTTTTTTTAAAAAATAGCCGCGTCCTTTACCGTAATTATAACTTCTCAATGCTGTTTTATCGTTATAATTCTTTACCGGATTAGGGTGAAATATATAGAATTCAGGACAGTAATTAAAACGAACGCCTTTTTCTATCAATCTCAAAATAAAATCGGGTCCTTCATCTGACCAGTAAGGAGAAATTGTAGTGCCTACACCCATTTTTGGATCAAATAATGTTTCCTTTACTTTATTTGCTTTAATTATGATTCCAAACTCAACAACCGTTTTTAAAACGTTTTTTCTATTTATGGGTTGTGGATTAGATGACATTAATATTGAAATTGCCCTGCCGTCATATTTATCTTTAGATGTTGTTACTATACCATCAATATTTGTACTTTCAAAATATTGAAAAATTTCTTCCAAAAAAGTTTCGTAAAACTCACAATCATCATCTGGAAATGACAAGAACTTCCCTTTAGCATTCTCTATCCCGGTGTTTCTTGCATTGGATGCTCCTTTCAAGGTGGTTCGTATATGTTTAATCGGCAAAACATTGACATACCGTTCTAACGCTTTTTTCAAAATATCGTCATCGTTTTGATCAATTAACAATACTTCAAAATCTTTCATTGTTTGTTTTGTTAAAGAATCCAGCATTAATAACGGTTCTTCAATTCTGTTTAAGGTTGCAATAATTATTGAAAATTTCATTTTATAGTCACTGGCTTTTTTAAAGATCCTATAGAAACTGCTAACCCTAAATATAACCAAAAATACTGTGAATGATAAATAAATCCAGATAGTTGAGATACTAGTAATATCAATACAAAACTTTCCATTGAGGCCTTGTACAGGGGTAACAAAGTGCTGCCAGCATTTTTAATTTTACTGTATAATTTTATGAATATATTGTACATTAAAATTAAAAAAGGAATTGTGCCAATCAGCCCAAAATTCACGAGTAAATTAATTAAGAAGTCATATGTGGGGAAAACTCCCCAGCCCAATCCTAAAATAGGATAATCAATAAAATAAAGCACCCCATAATGCACGGTTTTAAAGCGCTCTATTCCAGAGTAAGTTCCTGAAATATTAATTAAATAATTTACAGCAAAAAATATGGAAATTAAAATAGCCACTAAATAAAGCAGTACCAAAAAATACTTACTCTTTAATGAAAAAAACCGAATGTTATTTTTTAGCCATAAGCCTATTAAAAGAAAAAAGCCGAACACCCCAGTTGTAGTAATGGCTAAAGGCAGCGTCATAATTGCTAAAATATACATTCTTTTATGAAATGTTTTACTAAAAATAAGTGGTTTTTCTTGTTGAGAAAACCAATAGAAATAGGGTGTTATAGGAATTAATATTTGTGCAAAATACGATGGTTCCATAGTAACACTCGCCATTCTAGGAAACCCATTAAATTCATTTATTTCAAATGCATTCATTCCTATTTGATTAAAAAAGTGTGGGTAGGGTATATTTAAAAAATAGGTTAAATCACCTAACCAACCCCAAAAAACCATGAATGCTATTCCTGCAAATAATAATTTTAGGAGTTTTTTTACCTGATTTAACGTGTTATACGTTGCGCTAATTATAAAAACCACCAACAGTCCAATTAAAAAATATACTGTTTGTGTAATCCATTGTGTACTTGGGTACACTTCTTTTTCTTTTGCCCAATAAACCGTTTCGCCATATCGATCTAAAACCAGATAATTTCCGTTTATTATATATGGCATTATTTGAGAAATAATGGCAATAAGCGCAATAATAAATAACCAATTATAGGTGTTTTTATTATTGTTTGATATTGTAAACTTTGAGTGAAAAATTCTTCTTAAAGAAAACGAAACTGTCGCTAAAAAAAATAGAACAAAGGGTAAATTTACTGCTGTGTTATCCGGGGTAAAAAATAGAACTGTAGCATTAAAAGGAATAAAGAAAACGAAGGCATCTATGTACTTAAACTCCTTTTTATAAATTACAAAAAAAGTAGTGATTATTAAAATAAAAAGTATAAACCAATTTATATTCATAAATTAAATGCTCCAACGCTTTTGCTTTCCTAAGAATATTTTTCTATACAAATCTGCCGTTTTAGCAGCAAATCTTTCACCAAAGAGGTTTGTTATAATAATAATAGTTCTAACTCTAATCTCCCAAAAGAACAACTCTTTAGAAAAAGAAGTGATTCCGTTTAACTTCCTTGCTTTATGATTTTCTTTTACAATTATTAGCCTATTATTTAATGTTCCACTTACTCCACCTTCTCTCATTACAATTAACGACTTATCGACAAAATAAGCATTGTTTTTAGGGTTTACAAACTCTCTCAATAAAAATTCATAATCCCCTGCAATCTTAAAAGAATCGTTAAAGTTTCCATGTTTTTTAAATAAATTAATGTGATTAAAACAACCACTATGTCCAAGATTCATAGTGTAAATAAATCTCTTCTTTTGCAAAGACCAAGGTTTCCCTGCAGTTTCTATTAATTGATTATTAGCATTGACATGCTCAATTTTTCCATAAACATAATTGCATTTTTCTTTCTCAGATCTATTTAAATACGGAATCATATCTTCAAAAACTGTATCATTTTTAAAATAATCATCTGAACCAATGAAAACAACCCAGTCTCCATTTACCTTTTTTAATGCCTTATTCCAAGCGTCATAAATTCCGTTGTCCGGTTCACTAATCCAATTAAAGGTTATTCCTCGTTTTGAAAAAATATTTTCTGACGCTTTAACAATGCTTAAGGTCTGGTCAGAAGAGTTTCCGTCAACAATTATATATTCAATATTCGTGTAGGTTTGATTTACGATAGATTGTATCGTATCGTTAAGTGTAGCTTCGCTATTATAAGTTGATGTTATTATACTTATTAGAGGTGACCTCATTCCTATTTATTTGGTATTGCAATTACGTTGCCGCTGAATGGATAAGTTGGCTTTTCTCCGTCTATACTTTTAACACTATAATTTAAGCCTTGTAAAAACGATATTAGGTGCTTAGAGCTAGTGTTTTGTTCAGTTAAAAGAGTATCATCAAGTTCTGAAATTATTATTGGTCTATATTTTTCTAATGATGCTTTAGCTCCTAAGAGTACTTTCATTTCTGCACCTTCGACATCAATAACGATTAGCCCAGGTATTAACCCATACTTCAAAATCAATGTGTCCAATTTATTTCCTATTACTTTTTCCTTACTATAAATTTCGTTCCTTGTGGCATCATGTACTAAAGACCCAATACTAGAATACTCTTCCTTTCCATGAATCGTATTTATTTCAAAATCACCCTCCATATTAGTTGCAATTCCTTTATAGGCAATAATTTTATTAGTATTGTGATTTCTATCTATATTTTTAATCAGTAGCTCATAAGCCTTTGTTGTAGGTTCAATAGCCAAAACTCTATTGGAATGAATATTATCTGCTAACAAATTAGCGTATAAACCTATATTTGCTCCAATATTTATAACGTCTTTGTTGTTTGCAATTGATTTTAAAATGAACGTAACAATTTCTGGCTCATATTCTTTGGTTAATAAAATCCTTTTTAATATATCTGACCTTGAATCGATTTCAAATTCACCGGGAATATTTTTAATTGTCACAACAATAGTTCCTTCTATAGCATTAGACATAGCGCTGTCATAATATCTTTCTTTCCTTCTTTTATTATAATTTAAAGTATTGCTAAATACCATATAAAGAAACTGATTTTTCCTCAAAAATTTCTTCAACCTGTTCTTCATGTTTTTAAAATAGTTTTTCCTTTTTATAAATTAAATAAGTATGTGTCATTAAATATATATCTACTAAAATAGGTGCTAGTATTAAAGTATAAATACTTAGAATATCTAGTTTCCAAATTAATAAGATCAACATTAAAAAGACCAAGGTAGCATATATCATTAAATTTCTAAATATTTTCTCATACCCAAATGACCAGAGGCCTACAGTTATATAATAATTAGAAATATGGGTCGTAATAATGCTAAGAGAAAATAATCTAAGTATATCTATGCTAGGGAACATGTCATCACCCCCTAAAACTCTTACCATAAATGGCGCAAAAATGAATATAAAACACACCGCGATTAATGCATAGACTCCCATTATAAACGAGGTGTTTCTAACTATACGCAGATTTTTAGTTTTAGCTACTCTCGGAAATATTGAGTTACGCACTATATTTAGTGGAACAGATTTAAAGGCTGCGATAACCTTATCTGCGAGATCGTAATAACTTAATTCTGTCATGCCCAGCGCAGAGCCAATAATGACTTTATTTGAATTTGCAAAAACAGATACGGAAACATCAGAAATAAAAAAAGTCGTCGCTTTTTTAAATAGTAACTTTAATCCCTTCATTTTTGGTTGGATAATTCTTATTTTATCCTGTTTGACAATTAAAATAATGCTTATTCCACCCGAAATTATTGCACCTATACCATATATCAATGGTACAAAAATATAGTCTTCAGGACCGTTAATAAATACAAATATTAATAAAATGGCCACCACTTTGCTCACGAAATGAACATATGTAATATATTTCATTTTTTCAACTCCTTGAAAGTACCATTTTGGAAAAATAACATCAAATATACACACCCACATTGAAAAAAGTAAAATCAATTGATACTCGTAAAAAAAAGGAATGAATTGGATAGTTAAATAAAGTAATAAAAACGAAACAAAAAATAACAACACCTTCAAGGTCAAAACATTACTAACGGTCTCATTCAATTTATTGGCGTCACCCACAGAGGTGCTAATTTCCTTAATTGCAAGTGTATTTAAACCGTAGTTTTGAATAATTAAAAAATAAGATATTACTGCTTGAGAAAAAATAACAATTCCATAATAGTCCTTCCCTAATGTTGTAATCAAATATGGCAAAATAATAAAAGGAGCAAGAACATTAATAACCTCAACAATAGATAGATAAGTGAAATTTTTAAAAAAAAGTTTATTTGATCTAACTTTTTGCAAAAAATTGAAATCTACTTTTCTACCCATTCATTTCTTCTTTATACCAGTGATACATCATCTTAACTCCACTTTCTAGCTCAATGCTGTGACTCCAACCTAAATTATGTAGTTTCGTGACATCAGTAACCTTTCGAAAAGTTCCATCCGGTTTTGCTGTATTAAACTTAAACACTCCTTTAAAACCAACGATCTCCTTTATTTTATCCGCTAACGCTTCAATAGAAATGTCAATTCCTGTACCAATATTTATATGCGTATTTCTGACTTCATTTTGATTTAAGATCAAATCATTAAACTCAACGTTTTGCATAATATATACGCAGGCATCTGCCATATCTTCACTCCACAAAAATTCTCTTTTGGGCTTTCCTGTTCCCCAAATTTCTACACTACCTGATGTAATTCCATAATTTTCTAAAATCACCTGTGCCTCCTCAATCGTTTTAACATTTAAATCTTTTAAAACTGCTTCATACTCCTCATTTTCTAATAATTTGGCCAAATGTATTTTACGAACGAGGGCTGGCAAGACATGTGATTTTTCTAAATCAAGGTTATCATTTGGGCCATATAAATTTGTGGGCATAACCGACAAAAAATTAGTTCCGTATTGCAAATTATAGCTTTCACACATTTTAATTCCAGCAATTTTTGCAATGGCATATGGTTCATTGGTGTATTCTAATTCATTGGTTAATAATGCCGATTCTTTTATAGGTTGATTGGCGGTTTTAGGATAAATACAAGTGCTACCTAAAAACAGTAACTTCTTTACATCGTTTACATAACTTTGATGAATTATATTGTTTTGAATCATCAAGTTTTCATAAATAAAATCTGCTCTATAGGTATTATTAGCGATAATTCCACCAACCTTTGCTGCGGCTAAAAACACATATTCGGGCTTTTCATTTGAAAAAAATTCAACTGTTTGTTGCTGATTTGTTAAATCTATTTCTTGATGTGTTTTAGTTAAAATATTTGTGTAACCTTTTTGTTGTAAGTTTTTTACAATGGCGCTTCCAACTAAGCCGTTATGGCCGGCAACATATATTTTTGCTTCCTTATTCATAGTTATCATTTACTTGATGGCCTCCATTCTTAAGATAGATTTCTTTTTTTATTAGAGAAACGTCGCTTTGCATCATCTCTTTTATTAAATCTTCTAATGAATATTTTGGAGTCCATCCTAGCTTTTGTTTTGCTTTAGTAGCATCACCAACTAATAAATCAACTTCAGTAGGCCTGTAATAATGCGGGTCGATACAAATCACTTCTTTTTCAATTTCAATATTAAAATCAGCGTTATTGCATTTTGTAATATATCCTTTCTCATCGATTCCAGAGCCTTTAAACGCCAATTCTATTCCAACTTCAGCAAAAGCCATTTTGACCAAATCTCTAACCGAAGTTGTTTTTCCGGTTGCAATTACCCAATCTTCTGGTTCGTCTGCTTGTAAAATCATCCACATCATGCGAACATAATCTTTTGCGTGTCCCCAATCTCTTTTTGCATCCAAATTTCCTAAATACAATTTATCTTGAATTCCCAAAGCAATTTTAGAGACGGCCCTTGTTATTTTTCTAGTTACAAATGTCTCTCCTCTAATAGGAGATTCATGATTAAATAAAATTCCGTTACATGCAAAAATATTATATGCTTCTCTATAATTTACCGTAATCCAATAGGCATACATTTTAGCAACACCATAGGGACTTCTAGGATAAAAAGGTGTGTTTTCCGTCTGGGGAACTTCTTGTGCTTTTCCATACAATTCTGATGTTGAAGCTTGATATATTTTTGTTTTACTTTCTAAATTTAATATCCTTATTGCCTCTAATAATCGAAGTGTGCCAATGCCATCAACATTTGCGGTATATTCTGGTGTGTCAAAAGATACATGCACATGACTCATCGCTGCCAAATTATAAATTTCATCGGGTTGTACCTCTTGAATGACACGAATTAAATTTGTACTATCCGTCATGTCCCCATAATGCAAAAATAAGTTTCTATTTTCTTGATGTGGATCTTGATAAAGATGATCTATTCGTTGCGTATTAAAACTTGAAGCTCGTCGTTTTAATCCGTGGACTTCATAGTTTTTTTTTAGTAAAAATTCCGCTAGATAAGCACCGTCTTGACCTGTAATTCCAGTTATTAATGCAATTTTTTTCATATTAATAGTCAAGCTAAGTCCATATTTTGTTCATCCTTTAATTCAATAAATATGGAGGTTACGGGTATTATTTTCTATAATTCAATAAATAACTATTTAATTGCTTCCCTAAAATAAAAAGAAACATCAAGCCAAAAAAGAAACCAGCCAATTGAACCGTGTACTTTTTAAAGACTTCTCTTTCTTTGACCCCAACTCTACTAAAGGATGAGACCACATTTAAAATTTCGGTCGTTTGCGCTTTTTCTGTGTTATTGTCTATGAGTTCTTTATTGAGTTTTAAGCTCTCATTGAACAATTCTATTTCATCGGTTCTTCTAGAACCTTCGGCCAATGAAATACTTGTTCCTTGTTCAATTTTATTGGCTTCTGCCAACAGGACTTGATTATACACCTTCCGCAACGTATCAACTTCAATCAATGACTTTTTCAATAAGTCTTCGTTTTGAGTTAAGTTTATGGTATTGATCTTTTTTTGATTTTTAAAATAGCCATTATCTTCAACGGAACTGATAATTGGCTGACTGATTTTAGGGAAAATACCGCTTTGTTCTGACCTAACTAATATTTTATGGTACCTATAGTCATAATCTGTAAAACCTCTCTTAAACTCCCTAATATCAATATTTTTCACGGTGGTTGTATCTACCTCCTCAATAAAATCATTAAAAAGCTCCAATTTTTCATTTTCATTCTTAATTGGCTCAATATAAAATCCTTTTAACTTTGCAGCCTCTGCCTTGGTGATATTCAATGTTTCTGCTAGGAGATTGCTGTCTTTTTGCTTTACCAACTCATGATAAAAGTCTATATCGTTATACAATTGTTGAGTGCTTTTAAAATTAGGCTCAACAATCATGGTTGCAACATACGTTTTTGATTTTGTCAAGTCTAAATACAGGCCTATTCCACCTCCAATAAGAGCCGCAAGCCCAAGCTTTAGTGCATTGTTTCTTAAAAATAACAAAAACAATATTAAGTAATGAAATAGCGCTTTAAAAAGCTGACCTATCCCATTAAAAAGGTTTTTAAACCCCTTGCCAATGATTTGAAATAAATTTCCTAAATCTACTTCCTCTGAAGGTGTGTTTTCTTTTGACATCTTTAATTAAATAGTTGTTCTAATATTTTTTGAGTAATGGCATAGGTAGGTCTAACACCCGATGTACCTAAACCTCCTGAGGCCAAAGTACTTCCTGTTTCTAGTGGATTATCTGAAGCGTAGTAAGCATATCTAACCTTTACATTTTCAGAAATATTACCTCTAATTCTAGAGGCAGACTGTATTGCTTTTTGATAATGAGCTCCTTCCATTTCCAATCCGATAGCATGCCATGTTGAGTCATGAAAAAATTCCAATATATCCTTATTTTGTAATGACGTTCCTAAAACGGTTACCATAGTGCCTTCATAAACATCAACTCCAAATCCTTCAAGGTCTTCTTTAGTCAATTCATTCTTAAAAGGATAATTATCTGCTGTGCCTTCAAAAATATGTGCAGACGGAATCATAATATCACTTTTTCCACCTTCTAAAATACCGGCTTTCCCCATGATGGAAACAGACTCCACATTTAAATGGTGTTCTTTTTTATTTGTACACACATACGGTTTTAACAATTCGTCCATCGTTTCAAAAGCCTGCTCTCCAAAAGCGTAGTCCATTACGATTAGTATCGGCATTTCTTCCGTTTTTAGCGTAGTCTTTACATTATAGGTAGATTTGCTAAAGTCAATTTTTGCAGTGTCAATTACTTGCACGTTAATATTAGTACCTGAGGTATCTTTAATATAAAATAAGCCCATATTTGAAGCCTTTTCTTTTACTTTTTTTCGCAATGCTTCATTGGCATCATTACTCAATAGTTCAAAAAGTTCAATATTGGTGTGTTCCTTAGCCTCTTTTGTTAAAAAAATAGGTGCATAAATTGAATTCATCACACTGTGCATATTCGCACTAATAATATGAATAGGACGCTTTATTAAATTTTCCTTTTCAAGTACTTTTTTAATGTTATTTGCCCAGATTTCTCCATAAATATGATGACCTATACTTTCTCTTAACGTAGAACTAAATGTAACAGTTCTTTTTTTATTTTCTAAGGTCTCATTCAGCGCTAGCTGACCCAACCAAAAAACAGTATGAAAAAATTTATTGGGATTCTTTGAAGTAGAAAATGTTTTATAAACCTTTTGAACATCTTCAAATGTTCTTCCTAAGATGCCTCCAACATGCGTCAATAAAACCTCATGTTCTTTTTGGGTAATTTTTTTATTGCTTATAACGACATCTTTCAAATAATTCCACTCTCTAATGGTACTTTCATCTTCGTCAATTAAAATGCGGTTTTGAATTTTGTGAGACTCTATAAATAAAAAGGTTAAATGGGTAAGAATATCGTAAATTTCTGAACGACCACGGGTGATCTCAATATTCATTTGATCTCTGTCTATTCTATAGCAATTACGTCTTCTTTTGGCTGGTATAATTGCTTTAAAATGTGATTCTTTCAGACCTTCGTCGGCAGTAAGGTTTATAAACTGGCATTCTTCAATACCTTCAGGTAACCTTTCAATTACATAAATTAATCCATTAAGTTCTGTTTGCTCATCAGCAATTGAGCCATAAATTTCTGGACGCAATAACAGCAATGATTCCCTCAACGTTTTCCCTGAAACGCCCATGGGCTTATAAAAACCTCTATTGAATAAGTGACGCATTGTTATATACAAGCGTTCAATAGCATTTGTAGATTCTTGTGATTTGGTTCGTTTACTTGTATTCATATGAAAATTTGAACAAAGATATCAATTCTTTGATTAAGAATTTTGATATGAATAAAAAAGCATTCCTATTTTAAAACCTGAGCGTATTTTGTGTCATCATTTAATAATTTTAATGCTTGCGTAATGGCTTTGTCATTAAAAACTTTATTGATGTACTCGCCCTTTTTATAATAATATCTTGTAACAATTTCTTCCTTTAAACGCTCTTTTATCTCTTCTTTATTAATGTTTAAATCATTAATTTTTTCTGTGTAAAGCTTGTTTATTAAATCGGAATACGACTGCTGAATCACATCTCCATACTCTTCATTTTTAGCGACTTTTAACGCTTTTTCAAAACTAAGTTCCGTATTTGTTTTAAATGAGGATTTAATAGATTTCAAATATTTAATAAATGACTTGTAATCTTCATCGTTTAGTTTAAATTCTTTTGAATCAGCTATACTTTTATGCGAATGATAATAATCGGTGGCAAAATCAAATACGGCATTTGATTGTAATAAAGCTTTTGTAGATTTGGTTTGTTCTGGTCTTTCAAATTTAATATCTGGCTCTATCCCTCCTCCATCATACACTGTTCTACCATTTTTTGTTTTAAAGGCATTTCTTTTTCTGTCTGAAAATTTTGGAATATTTCCTTTTTCATCTCTATTGGTATAATCCAATTCTTGAATACTTCGCCCACTAGGCGTATAATATTTTGAAATGGTTAGTTTTAACTGTGTTCCGTAGGTCAGTTTTCTATAACGTTGTACCAAGCCTTTACCAAAAGAACGCTCTCCAATAATTACTGCGCGATCTAAATCTTGCAATGAGCCTGCTAAAATTTCTGAAGCAGAAGCCGAACGTCCATCAATTAAAACAACCAGTGGAATTTCAAGATCTAAAGGTTCTTTATTCGTTTTGTAGGTATCACTCCATTTTACAACTTTTGCTTTAGTGGTAACCACTACCTCATCTTTAGGGACAAAAAAGTTTACTATTTCAATAGCTTCGTTTACCAAGCCTCCTAAATTACCTCTAACGTCAAGGACCAATTTTTTCATGCCCTGATCTTTTAAGTCTTCGTAGGCTTTTTTTACTTCCGCAGATGCCTTTCTGTTAAACTTAATAAATGAGATATAGCCTACTTCATCATCAATCATACGGTGATAAGGTACTGGGTTTATTTCTATCTTATCGCGTATTAACTCTACCTCAAAGGTTTTGTCTTGCCTTTTCATTTTTAGTTTTACCTTGGTCTTTGGCAACCCTTGTAATAGTGTTGAAACAGCGTCATTTTTATAATTACTTACTAGCACATCATTTACCGTTAAGATTTCATCTCCAGCTTTAATTCCTGCTTTATCTGCTGGTGAATCTTCGTAAGGCTCAACAATTATTAGCTTATTATCAATAAATCCAGAAGTTGCCCCAATTCCTCCATATTCACCCATGGCGTTAATCTTCGCATTTTCTACGCCTTGCTCATCATAAAACTGAGTATAGGGGTCTAAATTTTTTAGCATGTTGTTAATCGCTGCATCGGTAAGTTCGGCAGGGTTGGTTTCATCAATATAATACATGTTTAATTCTTTAAACAAGGTAGTATATATTTCAATTTGCTTAGCGACTTCAAAGAAGTTTGATTTGTAAGAAACAGATATAGTAGTGGCAACAAGTACAAGGGCTACGATGCCTATTTTTTTAAGATTTTTCATACGATTTTGGTTAATAGCTGAAAGGCAATTGCTTAGCAATTTTTTATTTTTTCCATAAATTTCTTTAATAGAATTGTCATTCTTTCCTCTAACAAAACGTATTTATCTGCTTTTTCGTCTGTATAGAGGAACATAAAAATATATTTCTCATCCAAATTATCATTAACAAGGTGTTTCGTTTTACGATAAGACTCCCGTACTAGTCGTTTTATTCTATTTCTATTTACCGCAAGTTTAACTTTTCGCTTTGGTACAGAAACACCGGCCTGAACAGGGCAATTCGCCTGATGATCAACCTTTAAATAAATCAATTTTAAAGGATAGGCCGAAACAGATTTGCCCTCTGCAAATAGTTTTTCTATTAATTTTTTGCTTTTCAGCTTTTCCTGTTTGTTAAAAGTAAATTGCATCGAAGCAAATGTAGCTAATAAAATATTTAGTAAAAAGACAATTATAAAAATGGATTATTAGTATTTTTGATCAACTTAAATTATAAAAAATGGGCCAAGATCTATTTCAAGCACCTGATTATTATCAGTTAGATGAATTATTAAATGAAGAACATAAATTGGTGCGAGATGCGGCAAGAGAGTGGGTTAAAAGAGCTGTTTCTCCAATCATTGAAGAATATGCTCAAAAAGCCGAGTTTCCAACGCAAATTATCGAAGGTTTAGCAGAGATTGGTGCATTCGGACCTTATATTCCAGTAGAATATGGTGGTGCCGGATTGGATCAAATTTCATACGGACTCATTATGCAAGAAATTGAACGCGGAGATTCTGGTGTACGATCAACTGCTTCTGTTCAGTCATCATTAGTGATGTATCCTATCTGGAAATATGGGAATGAAGAACAACGTCAAAAATACTTGCCAAAATTAGCATCGGGTGAATGGATGGGCTGTTTCGGTTTGACTGAACCTGATCATGGTTCAAATCCCGCTGGAATGGTGACTAATTTTAAAGATAAAGGCGATCATTATTTATTAAATGGCGCAAAAATGTGGATCTCTAACGCTCCCTTTGCACAAGTGGCTGTGGTTTGGGCAAAAAATGAAGAAGGAAGAATTCATGGGTTGCTTGTAGAACGCGGTATGGAAGGTTTTACAACCCCAGAAACACATAATAAATGGTCATTAAGAGCTTCTTCAACTGGCGAATTGATTTTTGATAATGTAAAAGTACCTAAGGAAAACTTATTGCCAAATAAATCTGGTTTAGGAGCACCGCTTGGTTGTCTAGACTCTGCTCGTTATGGAATTGCATGGGGCGCCATAGGGGCCGCAATGGACTGTTATGATACTGCCTTGCGTTATTCTAAGGAACGTATTCAGTTTGGCAAACCAATCGGACAGTTTCAGTTACAGCAAAAAAAACTAGCCGAAATGATTACTGAAATTACCAAAGCCCAATTATTGACCTGGCGACTCGGCGTATTGCGAAACGAAGGAAAAGCAACTACTGCGCAAATTTCTATGGCTAAACGAAATAATGTTGATATGGCTATTCATATTGCACGAGAAGCGCGGCAAATGCTCGGTGGCATGGGAATAACAGGTGAATATAGTATTATGAGACATTCTATGAACTTAGAAAGTGTAATTACCTATGAAGGGACACATGATATTCATCTTCTAATCACAGGAATGGATGTTACGGGTCTAAATGCCTTTAAATAAAAGCTTCTCAGTTAAGACGCTTTTTGTAGCAAATCAAAACAAGGACATCGTTTACAGCGATTGTCCTTTTTGTATTTTTTACAACAGGTAGTTTTCACGCCCTTTTTTGCGAGCACCTTCTTAATGGGCTTCTCGTTAGAAATTGCTGATTGTATTTGTGAAAGAATAAGCATTTTACATAAAAAATAGATTGCAAATATAACTTATTTAGATTTAATAAAAATAACAAAATTTATTTTTTTCAAGAAAATACCGTTTTCAAAACGCTCAACGATTTGGGTTTACTAAACCCAGGTAGATGTAAGATATAGTAATCTATTAAGATTTCTAAGACCGCCTGCCTTACACTTGCATTAAACTGTAGTTTTTCTAATTCGTCAAAATTGGTTTTGAAAAGCACTTTTAGGTTGGTTACATTTTCTTCAGAAATACGATTCTGTTTTGGTATACTGCTCGAAAAGCGCCCTTCATTTAAATTAAAGAAAGGGTAGTCACTATTTTCCTTTTCTGGATAAAATCCTAAATGTTTTGTTAGATTCACTAAAAACAATAAATGGAAATTAGAAATTGAATCGTGTGTATCAAACCAAGTTAATGACGTTTCTAAATATTCGAATAATTGGGTGTTCCGCTCTTCTTCTTTTAACGATTTGGTCAGTACTTCCGACAAAAAAATAACAATTGTTTGCTTTACAATGCTAAACGCAATTGTAGCGTAAGGGTTGCTAATTTTAACTTCTTTTATAAAATTTAAATTTCCTTTAGTATTGTGTCTTACTATCAGCTCTAATTGCGTTAACGGTTGAAAATAGGCCGCCTTAATTTTACCCTTTCTCGCTTTTAATACATGTTTTAACAAATAGGTTTTTAGACCATCTTCTGCCGTATAGCACTTAACTATTAAATCAGATTCACTGTACTTAATTGCGCTTAAAACAATTGCTTTTGTAGTAATAAACATCTTAGTTTATTATTGCTATTTTAGCAATTGAAGTTTCAGACTTATCCGGTAATGATAACAACACAATATATATTCCCGAAGCCACTTTTCTTCCTGCCAAATTAGTTTTATCCCAAACTACTTTTCCTCCTTTTAATTCTTGCCCTTCTACTACATTTGTTTCATGTACTAAACGTCCTGCTGCATCCAATATTTTAACATTCGTACCTCTCGGCAAATGTGTATCATTTCTACCGTCAATAGTAACAAATGAATGTTCCTTTTTTACCGGATTGGGATAGGCGTAGACTTCGCCCAATGTATCTCCAAATGGGGCCACGTTATTGTTGAAGGCCACAATTCCACTAGTAGTGGCAAAATATACTTTCCCATTACTATCATCTATCTTAATTTTTACAATACGATCAGAAGGTAATGGTGAATTGTCTTTATTAAAATTAAAAAGTGTTTCTTGCCCTGATGGATTTGTGCCTAAAACACCACCCGTTTCTGTACCAAACCATTTATTGTCCGCCCCATCTATTGCTATTGATGTAATTGATTGATCGCCTAACAACTTTTTTGCAATTCCATCATCATCAATAATAACAGGGTTTGCATCATAGGTAACAGCATCAAAAAGACCACTAGCATTTGAAAAGACCACCAAGCCTTTTTTGGTACCAATCCAAATTCGGTTACTACGGTCTGATGCAATGGTACTAACCGCAGGATCAGGTAAGGAACCCTTTGATAGTTCGGCAATAAGTGCTCTTTTTCGATTACCCGATTCATTGAAAACCAATACGCCATTTCGTCTTGATCCAATCCAAATACTATTTGTCTTGTCAATAATTAATTCTGATAATCCCAACGCACCATTCGTCATAATTGAGCTTAAGTCGTAACTTGTCCAAACTCCTGTTGGAGTCATTTTTTTTAAGCGATTATCAACCCATGCATTGGCTACCCATAAATTATTTTGATTATCAAAAGCTGACCCGTTTATTCTGATACTTCTATAGTTTGGGTTGTTAGGTGCTAAATCTTCCAACCCGCTATTTGTCTCGTCTAAAAAAGTAGTTACCTCATCATTTTCAACAACGAGTAATCCTCCTGAAATGCTTAAGTTACTAGGGTCTGTTTGTCCCCAAGAACTTATATATACTTTATTTTCTTGGTTTGGATCAATAGTTACGTGTACCAAGTCTGTTGCTGGGAAAGATGAATTATAAGGAACATTTATCCAACCTTCTCCGTTATAGTGACTAAAGCCCTTCTTTTGTCCTAGTGGAGTATAGGCAGCGTCATATCCTCCATAGACTACCCATAAGTTATCATTTGCTGCTGTAATTGAAAAAATATCATTAGAAGTAGGTCCTTCTGGGTGAATTTCTTTATGCGTTTGTGCGTCGGAAAAGCTTCTTTTTAAAATGCCAAATTCTTTGGTTGCTAAATAAATAGTGAAATTCTCAGCAGATGCCGATTGTAAGGTAAATTCATATTCTTGAATTGCACTGGCAACAACTAACTGAACCAAGGAGGTGTTATATACATAAGCCACGTCTCTTGTTATTGCAGTAATATATTCATTAGAAGCTTTTAAGTTTAAAATAGTATCGGACAAAAGATTAATAAATTGTAAACTTGTTGATGTAACTAATTGATATAATTCATCATTTTTTGAAGTATAGAGCTTATTATTGAACACTTCCATTGTTTTAAAATCACCCGAAAAAGTTCCTTGAGGTTGTTGCCAACTATTAAAATCTATTAAACTCGTACTAGTAACGTCAGCAACGAAAATGCCTTGTTCTGTCGCAGCATAAATCCCTCCTTGAAAAATTTCTAGCTGATTTATACGTACTTCAGATGAGCCATTACCTATAAAATAGGTGTCTCCAAACTCTAATTTTTCAATATCATAAACTACCACGGCAAATGGAGTTGCCAAATACAGCTTCTTATTGTACTCTACAATGTCATTTATACTTTTCTCTCCTGTAATACTCAATCTTTCGATGTCATTAGAAATGGTAATATTTCCATCTTCATCCACAACTTCTAGCAATCCAGTTTCGTAACCAATAACCAAGCGTTGCATAGACTGACTAAAATAAATACTCGAGGTTGTTTTTCCTGATAAACCATGCACTGAAGAAAGTTTTTCTATTTCTTCAGTAGTTGTATCGTAAATGAACACTGCATTATCTACAATAGCATATATTTTAGTATCTACTTTTATAAAATCCTTTACATTATTGTATGAGTAAAAATCCTCCCAGCTAGTGCTAAAGTCTGTTTGAGACCAAGTTATATTACAGCAAAAAAATAGAAACAGCACAAGGAATTTATTCATGGTTTTTTCTTAAAGAATTTGACCAAAGATATTTAATAATAACTAAAGATAAAAAGACTAAATTTATATCAATTACTTTAAGTACAATGAACCTAGAAATTGAACGAAAATTTTTATTAAATTCCGATGAATTTAAAAACGAGTGTTATCAAAAGTTAATTATAAAACAAGGCTTTTTGAACTCGGATAAACAAAGGACGGTGCGTGTAAGAATAAGCGATAACAAAAGTTATATTACTGTCAAAGGACCCTCAAACGAGACGGGTACTAGCCGTTTTGAGTGGGAAAAGGAGATTTCGGTTAACGAGGGCCAACAATTATTAGAACTCTGCGAGGAAGGCCTTATAGAAAAAGTGAGGTATTTAGTAAAGTGTAAAAACCACATCTTTGAAGTTGATGAGTTTTTAGGAGCCAATGAAGGGTTATATATTGCAGAAATTGAACTTTCTAATGAGAATGAATCGTTTGATCGCCCTGACTGGCTAGGTATTGAAGTTACTGGTGACGCGAAATATTACAATTCAAATTTAAGTAAAGCTCCATTTCGTGATTGGCAATAAAAAAAGCCTTAAATAAATTATTTAAGGCTTTATAGTGATAACTCTAAATTTTCTTTTTCAATAGTAACTTTCCCGTTCCGGAATACGTTTAATAGATTAGGCAATATCAATTCGATTAAATAGCCATGTTATCCCTTTTTTTATATATATAACATTCTTGAGAATTTCTTCTTTGTTTACTTTAACTTTTACCGTCCTGACATAAACTGTTTCTTTCATGTTTTGATGAACACTCCCTTCGCCAACAAAAGTTATGATTTCATCTTTTTGAATCAATTTATTTAATACGTCAGTATCCGATGGCTTCGAAAATGAAGTTAAAGACATTATTGTAGTTAGGGGATTAAATTAGTCTTATTCAAAGATACATTATCACCTTAGTGATTAACAATCAAATAAATAATTGAACGACAAATTCTAATGAATGGTAGGGTTTTTAATACAAATGGTAAACTAACTCACTTTTGGAAATTTTAAAGTAACCTTAGTTCCGGTACTTTTTATATCAGAAATATCTTCAATAATTACATAAACGCGCTCATTTTCATGCAATAATTTAATTCGATCTTCCGAGGCTTTCAGTCCGAATGATTTTCGCGTTCTATCTACGCGATTTGCAGCTGCTCTTTTAGAATTTTTGATCCCAATACCATTATCTATTATTTCACATCGAATCTTATCATCTTCATCAATGATATTTACATTAATTTTTTTGCCTTTTTTCTTACTCGCAAACCCGTGCCAAATGGCATTTTCTATAAACGGTTGAATAAATAAAGGCGGAACTTTAATCTGTTCTAAATCAATCTTATCATCTACCGTTACTACATAATCAAAACCTCCTGACATACGCATTTGTTCAAGTTTTACATATAATCCCAGCACACCCAATTCCTTATTTAAGGAAATTGTTAAATTGGATGAATTTGTTAAAATTTCACGTATTAATCTTGAAAACTTAGTGATGTAATCTGATGCTTTTTCAACGTCATTTTGAATTACAAAATTATTGATAGAATTTAAGGAGTTGTATAAAAAATGTGGGTCCATCTGACTTTGCAAAGCAGTCATTTTTAAGTCGCTCATTTCTTTAGTTTTAATGACCAATAAAGCTTCAGCTTCCTTACTTTTGTCTAGTGAAACCCTCGTTTTATAGCCGATTATTACTGCAAACATGGTGGTTTCTACAATTGCTCCTACATAGGTAAAAAACATTGGGTCTATCCTTTTTTCTATAAAATACTCGTTCCCAACGGCGTAAGGACCTAAGAAGCTAATGTTGGCCAAAATTAAATACGCTAATGATCCAATAATAAAATAACTAACATGCTTTCCTTTAATTTTGGTTAAAACGATATAGGTAAGTATCCCAAAAACCGTAAATATTGGCACCAATATTGTCCACAACTTCTCCTGATGGCTATAATCAAACAATGCTTGAATGGCTATAAATAAAACGGAGCAAACTAAAAACAATCGCACTTCAATCACCATCAATTTATCCCAATCAGTCACATACTTTTTCGTTTTTAATAGCGCTCTACCAAAAGAAACATATGCTGCGTATCCTAAAAATTGAATGGAGAAATTTATATATGTATAGATATATAAATAATTGTCTGGTGTTGTGTCTTTTAAGAAATAAATAAAAAAGCAGCCTAAATACGCACTGTAATAAAGGTATTCTTTTTGCTTTGTATTTATAAAAATGACCAAATGATACAGCGCTAAAATAAATAGCGCTCCACGTATCAAAGAATAAAATTCAGAAGTTAGGTCTAATAGCATTTCCTACTAATCTAAAGATAATATTTCTAGCAACTCTGCTTTTTTATTCCTACTAATACCGGTGAGCTCACCATTGCTCATCACTAGCTGTCCACCATCACTCTTGAGGTATTCTTTTACGTGATTGACGTTGATTAAATAGGAATTATGAACTCTAAAAAATTCTGGGAAATTAAATTTTTTCTCTACTTCTTTTAAGGTTTTTGAAACTAAAATGGACTTATCATCTTTTAGAAAAATAGTGGTATAACTTTTGTCAGATTTTAACATAATAACGTCATCTTTATCCACCAAATAGATCTTCCCATCTGCCGCAATATTAATTTTACCTTTCTTCGTATTTATATTAGAAAATAACGATTGTAATTTGTCTTCGAGCTTGTTTTCTTTTCTTGAATCTATAACCTTCTCAACAGCAGTGATTAACTCATCTTTATCAACAGGTTTTAATAAATAATCAATCGCCGAAACTTTAATTGCTTTCAAAGCAAATTCATCATGAGCTGTTGTGAAAATTAGTTCAAACCCTTTATAATTCAACTGTTGAAGTAACGAGAAACCATCCATTTCTGGCATTTCAATATCTAAAAAAACCAAATCTGGTTTTTCACGTTCAATAACGTCAATTCCTTCAAGAGGAGAGTTACATTTTATAATTTCTAAATCTTCTATATATCGATTTAGTTTCCATTCTAGAGCTTCCAAGGCGTTTATTTCATCGTCTATAAGAACAGTCTTTAACATGGCTTGCAGGAGTTTAATTATTTAAATAGCCAAGTTACTACATTTGTTATTAAAACAAAATTTATTCTGCAATTTCAATTGTCCTTATGAGTTCATTCCCCAATTCATCAATTACGGTAATTATATGTTTCCCTTTTTTAGGTGTAATGGCAATTTCATGAAATGTTTGTGTCGTACCTATAAAATTACCATCTAAATGCCAAAAAACTTTTGAGTCTATTACTGAATGTGCTAACCTAAAAACCAACTGATTGGTATTTTCATCAAAATCTTTCGGTAAAAAAACCTTTATGGATTCTTTTGGATAAATAAAGTCCATGGTGGGTTTTCCCTCTGAAATACAATCATTTTTATACTTTGGTAGCACTTTATAGGTTGGATTTTTTGTTTGATAATAAAACTCCATTAAAGGAGGTAACACAAACCAGCTGGTATGTTCCATTTTATGAATTGGATAGCAAGATGAATTTACTTGATACTGCCTATTTTCATCTAAATGCACTAAAAAATGGTTGGGACAGGGCTTGGTTTTTAACCCTGCTCGTTGTATAAAAACGGTCTCTTTTTGTTCACATATTTCGGTTGCTCTATAACCGCTTTTCGTACAAATGGGGACTTCTACTAACTCATCAAAAGGCTCTTTAAACCAGTTACTTCTTGGCAAAACATCAAAAACGTCAAACAATATTGGTGCAGCAGTTGATAAGCCTACCAAGCCTGGCCTTCCTTCTCCATCTGCATTTCCAACCCAAACACCCACTACATAATCTTTGGTTGAGCCGATGGCCCACGCATCTCTAAAACCAAAACTAGTCCCTGTTTTCCAAGCAATTTCCTTTGAAGAATCGAAAAACTCCCAATTCTCCTCACCCTCTGGTCTGTTTACCTCTTTTAAAGCTTTGTAAGTGAGGTATATTGATCCTGCATCATAGAGTGTTCTTTCAGTAGAAAGCGCTCCAAAATCAAGCTTGCTTTCGGCTAAAAGGGTGGGTTCCAAGAATTCGTTTGTGTAGTATTTCCCTTGGGTGTCATCATAGTGATTCAATGTTGATGATAAAGAGGCATAGCTTTTACATAAATCCCATAAATTGCTTTCAGCACCACCTAAAATCAATGATAAACCATAATGATTGGCATTGTATTTTATATCTTTTAAATTCAATTTTTTTAAATAGTGATGAAATCGGTCCAAACCAAACTGTTGCAACATCCGTACTGCCGGTACATTTAATGATCGCGATAAGGCCTTACTTGCTGGAACGGCACCATCGTATTCTAAATCAAAATTTTTAGGGTTATAATTCGCTATTTGTGTTGGAACATCCGCAACGAGTGTATTTGGTAAAATTTCACCAGCATCGAGCATCCCCGCAAATAAAAAAGGTTTTAAAATGCTACCTGTACTTCTGGGTTTATCAATAATATCCACATCTTTTTGATGTGCCTTGTCTGTAGGAGCATTGCCTACATAACTCAATACTTTTCGTGTTTTAACATCCAATACAAGTACCGCAATATTGTAAATTTGATTTTGTTGTAGGTTGTTGTAGTGGTTTTTTACAATGGCATTTACCCTTTTTTGTAATGGATACGCAACACTTGTTTTAACCCGTTTCCCTTTAGCCGTCTCGCTAATTTTTTGCAATAAATGAGGGGCTATTTGTGGTAAGGGGACACGTTTTTGTGGTAACGCTTCCTGAATCGCTAGTTGATAGGTTAATTCATCTATTTTATTACTTTCAAATAGTTTTTTTAATAAAGTATTCCGCTTCTCTAACAAGCGTTGTTGGTTTTTCCCAGGGTAAATTAAACTTGGAGCATTAGGCAATACTGCTAAAGTAGCGCTTTCTGACCAGGACAGTTCATTGGGAGTTCTACCAAAATAACGCCAGGAAGCCATATCCAAACCCACTACATTTCCTCCAAAAGGAGCATTCGATGCATAGCGAGCCAAAATTTTTGCTTTACTATCTCTTAATTCTAAACGGGTTGCTAGAATTATTTCAATAAATTTTTCAAAATAAGTGCGCCCTTTTCCTTTACGCGACAAACGAATCACTTGTTGTGTTAAGGTACTCCCCCCGCGCTTAATAGAATTTGAACGTATGTTTCTCCAAAGCGCTTTTGAAATTGAAATAGGGTTAAACCCTGGGTGTCTATAAAAATAGGCATCTTCAAAAGCAACAATACTCTCTTTGAATTTTGTAGGTACGCTATCATTATGTGGAAAACGCCATTGTTCATCACTCGCTATTTGAGCTCCTAATAAATGACCTTCTGCGCTTTCAATAACGGTTGAAGTTGACTCATTAAACAACTCTTTTGGCAATGAAAAATAATACCAAACCAACAAAAGCGCTAGTATTCCCGATTTTAATTTATGTTTTTTGATTTCCTTAGGTATTTTCATTCTTAAAACTCTCCTTCTTTAATAAGGAGGAGTGGATTCATGTGTTAGCGTGAAGACGAGGTGGTTATTATCATTTCTTAAAAAGACTTGTGATTTCAGTTAATACCTGTTCAATATTCTCAAAAACCTACTTATTTTCAAATCTAACCAATTTAAGCCCTAAACCTTCTAATTTTTGGTACGTTCATAGTCATAATTTTGTTGTGCAAAATCTAAATGAATTGCTCCATCTAACTCTACTATAAGTTTTTCTGAAGCACAATAAAAATCAACTATATAATTTTCTATACTATGTTGTCGCCTAAATTTTCTTCCTTTAACTTATTTACGTTGAAGGTATTTCCATAAAGTAGCTTCAGCGGGAGTTAAATTTTTACGAAGCTCATTCCTTCGCTCCTCTAAAAACTTCCGATTGTGAATCTTTTTCATTTTTACCCTTCCGTCTTTAACTACGTTAAAGCCACCTTCCCTAACTAAATCAGGGAAGGAGATTTTATTCTCTTCCGCTATAATATCCCTGTTGATTTTCCATCTATACTCACCGTATTTTTCTCTTGCCAATAGGCCTCAATACCTTCTTTTCCTTTGCCTTCAGCCCATTCTTCTAATTGCATTCTTTCGCCTTTAAAATCATAATAGGGTACGGCCATTCCGCAAGACGACTGTACCAAATCAACCGATACTTCAAACAGCTGCCTAGTACCGGCTATTTTTGGGAACAGTTTTATGAGTTTTTCATACTCCATATCTCTAGGGTGGTATGCCTTCGCAGTACCATAAAGCCTCAAAATTTGTGGCGCGCCTTCAAAGGCACAAAACATTAAGGTGATTCGGTTGTTTTCTAATACATGCGCCGCTGTTTCATTGCCACTACCCGTTAAATTTAACCATACTACCTTGTTTTTACTAATAACGCGCAACGAGTCCATTCCTTTCGGAGAAAGATTAACCGTACCTGTTTTTCCTGCTGTAGCCACAAAAAACAATTGTTGTTTTTCTATAAATTGTTGTTGTCGTTCTGATATGTAATCACTTTTTTTACCCATATTTCGTTCTATTTAACAACTTCTATCCATTGTCCTTTTGTCCGTGTAAAATAGTCATTATCATACATGGCTTCTGCTTGTACACCAGGTAAGTAATACGTCCCTAAATAGGCTGCATTTAATTGCACCGTAAACGTTGTTGTTTGTCTATTGTCTAAGTCAAAATAAAAATTAACACGGTCGTCTCTTATATCCGTAAAATTAGCCTGGCTGCTTGTTGAATTGCCATAATCTGTAAAGCGTGTATTGATAATTTCCCATCCTGAAGGAAAAATTTCCGTTAAGGCAATATTGTACACCTTTTCATTTTTTAAATTGCTAATTGTAACCGTAGCCGTAAAATCGGTCCCTTGCGACAACTTTGACACATCTACTCCCTTTTTCTGTGTGTCTTTATACTGAATAGAAATTCCCAAGTTTCGCTTTTCTGCCAGTTCTTGTCCTAATGGTAAAATCCCAGAATTCAAGACATTTACATAGACCACATTTGCTTGGTTATTTGTTATTTTTAAACTATTAGCTCCTTCATTGATTACTAATTTACGTGCTGCAATGGCTTTTTGAGTATTAACAGACTCTTGCTTGTTCGCATTGTTTGCATAACTGAGATTAATGGCTTTTCCTCCATTCATTTCAACCATTTTCGCCATTGCCAACAAGCCATAGGCCGTTGTTTGTGTGCTCATCCATTTTTTAGAAGAGAGTTCCTTAGCTAAATATTCTGCCAATTCACGCGACTTCGTATTTCCTGTTAACAGCATCGTTTCCATAGCCATTGCGCGATTTCTATTGGTTGATCCGTAGGTATAATAATCACCATTTTTTGATGTAAAATCAATGTTTGCTGTATTGGCAATTGCAGTTGCTGCTTCTTTTTGCCCTGCCAATGCATAGGCAGCAGCTAAGCGCCATTTTGCATCGTTAGAAATCTCACTAAACTCACGCAATCTATTCATGGAGCCCAAATCTGGGTGACCAGCCAATGCCAAAGTATACAAGCGGTATGCTTGTGCTAGATCAGTATTATACTGTTTATAACTCGCTCTCCAACTTCTTGCTGCCTGTTGTTGGTATTTTAACCAAGAATTCATAAAGGTAAGTGGCATTACATACCCTTTTTTCTGAGCTTCAATCATAAAATGCCCTGCATAGCTCGTTCCCCAATCATTTGCAGTGTTTTGCCCCATCCAATAACTCAGGCCGCCATTGGGTGTTTGAAAATGCCCTAGACGTTCAATGGCTTTTTTAATATTCGTATCCATTTCCTGTTTCTTATCGTAGGTCAAATCAAAAATATCTGATAAATATAACTGTGGAAAAACACTAGAGGTTACCTGTTCTACGCAACCATGAGGATACCGAATTAAATACTGTAATCTACCTGTAAAATCCATTGAAGGCATGGTAGAAAACTCCACTTCAGCCTTACTGGTTCCTGCCACACCAAAAGTTTTAAAATCAATTGTTTGTGTGCTATTAGGCTCTAAAACAATTCCTGTAGCGGTAGTACTTAACGGATTCGGGTTTACAATATCCAACTCCACCTCATAAGTGGCCTTTTCTCCACTGCCTAAGGCAATTACCTCAACGCTTCCAATACCCTGAGCGTCACTTACATCCAATTCAAAATAAACCATTTTTTCATCAGGTTCACTAAAAGAAAGTGTTTGTGTTTGCCGGCCTATTATTTTAATTCCATCGCTTAATTTTAAACTGATATTTGCTTGTTTAATTTTTGATTCCATAGCAAAAACAGTAACGGGTAGCGTTACTTTTTCTCCGGGACTCAGCTTCCGCGGAAGCGATGCCAATACCATTAATGGTTTTCGTACAGGAGTTGCTTCTTCAACGCTTCCATAGGCTCCTTTTGAATTATCACCAGCAATGACCATGGTTCTAACGGAGCCAATATATTTCGGCATTTTAATTTGATGTGATTTTGACTTTCCGTTTTCTAATGTAAACGGACCTAAGGTCATAACCACAGGCTTAAATCGGTTTGCTTTTTTAGGTTTTTGATTCCCCGCTTCTTCATCACCACCAATGCCAAATACCTGCTCAATGCTTCCGCCATAAGCGCCTATTACATAGTCAAATATATCCCATGTTTTTACGCCCAAGGCTTCTTTAGTATAAAACTCATCCCATGCATTGGGAGTTTTAAATCGGGTTAAGTCTAACAAACCTTCATCTACAACTGCCAAGGTATAAGTCATACGTTTCCCTTGCTTTTCGCTGACTTTAACTGTAAAATTTTCTTCGGGGCGTAATACGTTTGGCAATACTAGTAGCGGTTCTAAAATGGTGTTTGGATCATTAACCAAAAGTGGAATTACCCCATATAAACGCACGGGCAAATCATTGGCTGTAGAGGCATGTGGTTGTAATAATGAAATATTAATAAACACATTTGGGGCCATTTCTTTGGTAATTGGTATCTCTGTAGTGGTTTCTCCTTTTTGCGTTTTCAACCATTGTTGATCTAGCACTTCGGTACCATTTTCAATACTTACCAAAGCCCTGCCCGCTGTGCCTGACGGAAATGTGATTTTTGCCGTTTCTCCAACATTGTATTTGTCTTTATCAGAAGAAAAGACCAACATTTTGGCCGCTTGAGGGTCACTTCCTGCTGGTCGTTTCCACCAATCTTTATAAAAATAAGTTGTTCTACCTGTAGCATGACCACTTTTAGGATCAAAAACGCGAATTAAATACCGCCCTCCTTCATCGTCTGGAATGTTAACTTTAAAACTTCCCTTACCAGCGGTATTGGTATTTATTTTTAATGATTGAACGGGTTTGTGATATTGGCTACCTACATACGAAGCTAAATCGTCATACGACGAATTCCACCACCAGCGCCATTGAATTTGATACACTTTCACTTCCAATCCGTTACGTTGAACTGGCTTGCCTTTGGCATTTACAGTAGCCACATCGAAAGTGACATCTTCATCTGTATAATACGAACCATAAGCTCGCGATATTGGTGATTTTAGTCCAACAAACGTTTCGTAAGGGGCAAAATCTTTACTAATTACATCTATAGAAAAATCGCCACCATTTTCAAAGGCTCTCGTAAAAAAAGAAGCTTTTAACATCCCCGGTGCCTTATTCCCAAAATTCATTTTCTTCGTAAATGTGGCATTTCCTTCTGCATTTAAGGTACCATCAAACACCGTTATTTCTTCTGCTTGAAAAGTGCGTGTAGGGTCATTAAAAAGGTATTCTTTATAATTTTCGAAAGAAGTAGCGGTACTCGTAAATTTTACTTTCACCTCAGCTTTTAAACTTTTGGCAGGCGCGCCATGCAACCATTGTACTTTTAAATCGGCATTGATTGGTTTGCTCGGTGTTAAAACCTCATCTTTAAAGTCAATGGCTATTTTTAGACGATTGGGCTTTACCGTTTCGACTTTTAAGCTTTTATAAAAAGTAGCGCCACCAACATTTATTTTGGCATTCCAATTACCTGTTGCGGCTTCGTCAGAAGTTGGTACATCAAATCGATAAAAACCATTGATACCTGTAGTTTCAATTTTTTGATAGATTAATTTACCATGAGGATCTGTTACTTCCATACGAATAGGATGTTCTTTGGGAAGCGGATTTGCATTGTCATTCAATACAAAGTTTAAATGCAAGGTGTCACCAGGTCGCCATACACCCCGTTCACCATAGATATATCCTTTTAATCCTTTTTGAAGTTGTTTCCCCGAAACATCAAACTTACTTAGTGACAGCGAATAACCGTCATCTAGTTTGATATAGGTTTTACTTTTTCCGCTTGAAGCGATTGCAAAATAAGCGCTTTTATCAAAATCATAGGTTGCAAACCCTTGGCTATCGGTATTTACGGTACCTATTTCTTGCTGTTGGTAATTATAAAGTTTAATGTTGGCGTTAGCGATTGGTGCCGTGGTAAGGATATCGGTAACTGCAAATTTATACGAATTATTGGCTCCCTTTTTAGTAATTATACCAATATTTGACGCCAAAATATTTGTAGAAACTATCTTGTCTTCATTGTAGTAATATCCATCTTTACAAGGATTATCTCTATCTTCCCAATTGTAATAATTATTGTTTCTATAATTGTAAATTAGATTGTCCCAGTACTGTTCTTCGCGCTCGTCTGCTTCTTCAGCTTCAGCAACCGTAGACTCACGGTTTTCGTCGTAGTAATAGTCTTCTTCATAATACGCATTGTCGCTTTCTTGATTACTTACTGTTTCTGTGCCGTCGCAAGTATACAATGCATACTCTTTAACGAAATCTAATTCGATTCTAAAAATGGAGCCTGGGTCAGACTGTACCATTTTTGATAAATCAACGGCATAGGTTTTCCATTTGCCATTGTTTTCTAAATCAGATTTAACAAGTGTCATTGTTTTTTTTGCAACCCTTCTACCTACACGTCTGATCGTGTATCTATTGATTTCGTCAAGGTTATTTTCTTGTAAAAACTGCAAGACATTGTCTTCGTAAATTTTGATTACTCGAATGTCAACAGCTTTTAAATTAACTGCTTCAAAATTGAATTTTAAGTCACTAGAGTTTGGTAAAATAACTCCATTGCTTAGTAACCTAACTGCTGGTTTTAGCTGTTCAAAAGCTGCTTTTTCGGAAAATGATTTTTTTAGCTTGTAATTATCAACACTCTTTATTCCTTGAAAAATGTCTACTTGAACATTGCCAATAACCCGACTTTCAGGATATACTTTTAGTACATTTCCGTCAACTACATATTTTAAATTTTGTTGCTTTTCGATCGCTACCAAGCCTTTAAAATTTTGTTGCTTTTGAAGTGGATCTGAAAAATTAAGTTGTAAATGTTGTTCAGGTGATTGAAGTACATTTACATTGACGATGGAGAAATTATTGATGCCTGGAATGCTAATTTGTGCTTTTCCATCCGTATCTATTCCGTTCTTTTTACCTGACCAAGTTACCTCCACTTCAGAATCATCTTCGTAACGTTGAATGCTATCAACTTTAAATTCATAGGTCGTTGTAGATTGTAATACCGGCAGCCATTTGATGGTAATATTCTTCCCTTTTTGCGAAGCAGAAACTAGGTTTTTTGCCGTTTCTAAAGACATAACATCGGCAGACTTTAAAACCCCTCCTAAATATTGCCATTGCTTACTATATGACTGTAAATTGGTTGTGTTTATAATAAAATTAGGCTGAATGGTTTTAAATTTAAACGTGTAATTTTTAAACGCAGTTGGAACACTGGGATAGATTTTAGAAAGGTTCACCGTAACACTATATTCTGTGTCAGGCTGCAAGTTTTCTTCTGGTTTAAAACTTAGTGTTCTAGAATTTAGTACCGTCAATTTGCCTTTTAAAGTAGGGGAAACTGAAATTAATTTATCAGAAACTTCTGTATTTGGCTCCCAACCTTCAACTTCTTTTGCCAATCCTACTTGAATAGATTCTGCCACCGAAACTACACCGGAAGTTGTATAGTATATATATTCTTTAAACTTAAATAGATTGTCGGTTTCTTGTTGTGCATTTTCTTTTTTACACGCTACTATGAGTAGTAAAAGTACTATGGATAGGGTAGGTTTTAGAAATTTCATTTTCAGCTGACTTTTTGATCTTGAAATTACTAAAAATATGTTGTATAGAAATGTGTATTTCGAACTTTTACTATTTATCTTGGTAATCGTTTCCTTGAATTGATAAAATAAACACCTGTCAAGAGAATGGCGGCAGCAACAATAGATTGTACGCTGAGCTTTTCATCTAAGATATACCATCCTAACAATAAGGCAATAACCGGGTTTACATAAGCTGATGTGGACACTTTTTCTGTAGACACCTCCTTAAGTAAATAATTAAACGCAGTAAAAGCAACAATACTACCAAACAAAATTAACAGTACCACAGATAACTGTACTTTAGAACTCCAGTCAAATGGTGAAGACAATGGCTCTCCTAACAATAAACTAGCAATCAAAAGAATCGTCCCACCTATAATCATTTGATAGCCCGTACTGACAAAAAAATTAGTCGGTAAATCGGCTTTCGAAACAAAAATACTAGCAAAACTCCAACTCAATACACAAGTTAATATCATGATCATTCCTACTATATTTTGACTTTCTCCTAACAGCTCTTCTTGACTTACTAATAAATACATTCCTAGAATACCTAAACCTACTCCTAACAGTGCTTTTGGCTTTATTTTTTGACCGTGAATAATGCGCATTAAGAAAATAACAAACAGCGGTTGTGTGGAAGCTTCTAAGGCCGCAAATCCACTATCAACATATTTAAGTGACCACACAAACACCCCATTTCCGTAAGCTAAAAAAAGAAATCCGGCAATGGTACAATTGATCAGCTGCTTCTTAGAAATGGTTAATTTGAGTTTCATAATTCTAGCAATTATAAAAACCAAAACTCCCGCGGTGATAAATCGAATAGCTGCCAAAAAAAGCGGTGCTACTTCAGTCACAGCGATTTTATTTAGCAGGTAGGTAGAGCCCCAAATAACATAAATAGCAAAAAAAGCGATTACAATAAGAATTTTTTGACGCGGTAAGCCCATGAGTGATTTTAATCAAGAACCAAATTAAACATTAATTTTGGATATAAAGTGGGTTTTTTACGGCTTATTTTTTATTGAATTATTGAGATAACTCAAGTGTTAATCCCACTTCATTTTTTGTAATCTTACTGCATTCAATATAGCTAGTAGAGCCACACCCACATCAGCAAAGACCGCTTCCCACATGGTAGCTAAACCTCCTGCTCCTAAAATTAGAACCACTACTTTAACACCAAACGCGAGTAGGATGTTTTGCCATACAATTTTACGAGTAGAACGACTTATTTTAATTGCTTTAACAACTTTTGAAGGTTGGTCCGTTTGAATAATCACATCGGCTGTTTCAATCGCTACATCACTCCCTAATCCGCCCATGGCAATTCCGACATCGCTTGCGGCTAACACTGGTGCGTCATTAATTCCATCTCCAATAAATGCAATTTTATTTGTTGGTATACGCTTTAAAAGCTCCACTTCATTCAATTTATCTTCGGGCAACAAACCTCCTTTGGCATTTTCAATGTTCAATTCTGAAGCTACCTTTTGCGTAATGGAATCCTTATCTCCTGAGAGCATTAAAATGCGGGTAATACCAACTTTGCGCAACTCACGAATAGTGTCTTTAGCATCTTCTTTCAAGGCATCAGCAATCACCACATAGCCCGAAAATTCACCTTCAATTGCTACCAAAACAATGGACTCCACAATTGTTTCTGTTTCTTTTAAAACTTCAATATTGTTGCTTGTCATTAACGCTTTGTTACCAACTAACACCGATTTACCATTGACGATTCCTTTCAGTCCCTTTCCTGCAATTTCTGTCACCTCGGAAGCATTAAAATCAGCCCCGCTAGCTTTGTATTCTAAAATGGCTTTGGCAATGGGATGTGTTGATTGCTCTTCCATTGCCATGAGGTATTCCATAAAGTCCTTTTCACTCCTTCCAATAGCTTTAATCTCCTTAATTTTAAACACTCCTTTGGTAACTGTTCCTGTTTTATCCATTACCAAAATATTAACTTTAGTCATCGCGTCAAGAAAGGAAGCTCCTTTAAACAATATTCCGTTCGCAGAGGCCGCTCCCAGTCCTCCAAAATAACCTAGCGGAATGGAAATTACTAAAGCACACGGACACGAAATCACCAAGAAAATAAGCGCTCTATATAACCAATCTCTAAACAGGTAATCTTCAACAAAAAAGTAAGGTATTAAAGTGACACCTATAGCCAAAAAGACTACAATTGGTGTATAAACACGTGCGAATTTTCTAATAAATAATTCTGTTTTGGATTTTCTCGCAGTTGCATGTTGTACCAAATCTAAAATACGAGCAATTGAACTATCTTTAAACACTTTGGTTACCTCAACTTCAATGACACTTTCCAAATTAATACTTCCTGCAAATACGTTGGCACCTTTAGCAATGGTATCTGGTTTGCTTTCTCCTGTTAAAGCCGCCGTATTCAGCGATGCTTTTTCAGAAGTAAGAATTCCATCTAGTGGAATTTTTTCACCAACTCGTATCTGTATTTTTTCACCAATGACTACCGTTTCTGGGGCTACACTTTTATAGTCACCATCACGAAATACATTGGCTTCTTTTGGGCGTACATCTAACAAGGCTTTGATATTGCCTTTGGCTTTAGAAACTGCGGCGCCTTGGAATAATTCTCCAACAGCATAAAATAACATGACCGCAACACCCTCTGGATATTCGCCAATGATAAAGGCCCCAATGGTTGCAATTGACATTAAGAAAAATTCTGTAAAAACGTCGCCCTTTTTAATGCTTTTCCATCCTTCTTTTACCACAGGAAATCCCACTGGTAAATAAGCTACTCCATACCATCCTATGCGCACCCAGTCTTTAAAAACAGCAGTATTGAAATAATCTAAAGCAATACCAATAATAAGCATAGTAAAACTTACGATTGCAGGAATATACGCTTTAAAACCCGTTGATTGCCCCTCGTGATTGTGGCCGTCATCATGACTGTGTGTGTTTTCAGAAGGAACTTTTATGTCTTTTAAATTGAGCTTCTTTTTTATCATTATCGATTTATCTTTTATTCAAAGATGCTATAAAATGGACTGCAATGGAAGTGCATTTATATCCCGCTACATTTATCACATATTCCTTTCACCACTAGATTCACATTTTCTGAAATGTATCCTTTAGGCACTTTTATTTGAGGAATTTTATGTTCTGTTAAACACACCGTTTCATTACAGGTATTGCAATGAAAGTGCAAGTGTAAATCTGAACCTATTGCACACTTACACTCTTCTTCGCACAAGGCGTATTTTGTAATGCCCGTACCATCATCTATTTGATGTACAATCCCTTTATCTTCAAAAGTCTTGATGGTTCTATAAAGTGTTGTTCTATCTGATTTTTCAAATGCTAACTCAATATCACTTAGGGTAACCGCTATTTCTTTTGTTGCCAAGAATTTATAAATAAGCAAGCGCATAGCTGTTACGCGAATATTGTTTGATTCTAAATAATTTTCTATTGTTTTCATTTATTTTTAGTGTCCATGGCCTCCGCCTTCGCTATTTTTAGCTTTTGATAATAAGGTAAATGCATCGTTTGTAACTAGGTTTATAGCTTCAATATTCTCAGGGTCTTTAACCAATGAAATTGCTGTATAACCATCTTCTGTATTCCCAATAACAACCTCAATCATTTCAAAATCATTAACTATCGCTTCTCCTTCTGTTTTTTTACCATTCGATTTAAACACATAGTATTTGTTTTGATAGTGCACCACTCCCGTTTCAGGAACGGTATATTGTTCTTTGGTTCCTACTTCTACTTTCGCATTTACAAACATCCCAGGCATTAAATTTTCATTGATTTCTTCGAGATGACCATGTACGGTTACCGATCTATCTTCCCTTACATTGTTTCCTATTAAAAAGATCTTCGCTTCCATCCATTTTTCAGGAGCATTTGTAAGGCGAAATCGGATGCGTTGCCCTTCTCGAATCAGTGGCATATCATCTTCAAAGATAGTAAGTTCAACATGTAAATCGGATGCGTCTGTAATATCCATTAAAACGTCTTGAGGACCGAAGTACTTCCCGGTATTGACATATATATCTTTAACAATACCCGTAATTGGAGCATAGGTGTTAACTACAGAAGTAATAGTTCCGGTGACTAGGTTTGATGGATTCACTCCAATCAATCGCAATTTACTTTCAAGTGCTTTAATTTGAGCGCTGTTCGTTAAATAACGACTCTTCGCCTGTTGAAATACTTTTGCTGATGTAACCTCCTCTTTACTCAATATTTCTTGCCGTTCAAAATCGGCTTTTAAATATTCATTATTCGCCAATGCTTCTAAATACAACTTTTGAAACTCAATATATTCTGGATTTTCAATTTTGGCAATAAGTTGCCCTTTTTTCACCTTACTTCCAGGTAGTAGTTCGTTGTATTTTAAAAAACCCCCATAAGGTACCGTTATTGAAATATTTCCTTGTGGTGGTACGTCAATCATTCCATTTACCGAAATTTCGTTCCCAATTTGACGTTTTTCTACCTTGCCTATTTTAATTTCCGTTTGTGCCAACTGCTCATTAGACAATTCCACTACATTTTCATTTTCTTCATGGTGCTCTTCGGCTACTGTAGCTTTCGTATTTTCCTTGCACCCAAAGGCAGCCAGTAAAACAAATAGAGCTATTAGTTTATAATTATTTTTCATATTGCGATTATTTAGAGATGAGTTGTTCTGTTTTGATGAGTGTTTGATTGTACTGATTTATATATGTTAAGTATTTTATTTTAATGGTTAAGGCCCTATTTATGCCTTGTACATATTCTATGTATCCTATTTCTCCTTCTTCAAATCCACGTTGTGATTGTTTTAATAACAAAGTTGCCTGTGGCACTGCATTCTTGTGATAATATTCTAAATTTTTGAATTGCATTTTAAGCATTTCAATGCCCGTTTGAAATTCAGTTTGGGTAGTGTTCATTGCCGCCTCAAGCCTTGCTTCACTTTCTAATTTATGAATTTTTGCAGCCTTAATTTTCGCATTTTGTGCATTGAAAAATACAGGAATATTTAAGCCCAACTGAATTCCTGTAAAACGATCTCCAGAATCAAAAACAGTTGGTGAACCGATTGCCGTTTCTCCATTACCGTTGAAAGATTGGTTAAAATAACCCAAGGATACATCAGGTAGCATCTTGGCGTTTTGTACTGCCTTTTCTTTTTCCGCCACAAGAACTTGTGCCTTGTAATATTGAACTATAGGACTATTGGTGGTAGAAGCGTCTTGAGCTATTAAAAGTTCAGGAGTTGTTTTAATGGTTAAATCACCTACAATTATATCTACCTCATTTTTAGTATTCAATAACTGTTTCAATTGTAATTTATAACGAGTTACTTGCGTCGAATTTTCAAACATTAAAATTTGAATTTCTGCCAATTCTGCATTGGCGGTTGCTCTTTCCAGGGCATTGCTTTCTCCCGTTTTAAAACGAAGATTAGCTGCATAAGCAAACTTTTCATAAATACTATCTTGGTTTTGCAATAAGCGCTGTTTCTGCTTTGCATACCACAATTGATAGTAGGTACTATTGACTTGTGCTATCAACTCTTTTTTATCCACCTCCTGTTTTACTTTTAGGGCTTCAATTTTAGCCTTAGAGAGTTTGTTTTGATTGGCATATACAGTAGGAAATTCAAAGGTCTGACTAATGCTAAAATGGGTATCGTTTTTAACAATACTATTGGTTTGTCCGTAATCCAATCCGATTTTTGTTTTCGCCACATCAAAACTGGCACCTTTTAATGCTTGTTCCTGTTGCGTTTGAAGTTCAGAAATTTTTAAGGTTGGATTGTTTTTTAAGGCAACATTAACCAACTCATCAAGGCTATGATACGTATCTGTCATCGTTGTGTTTTGTGCGCTAAGGCTCCACGTCGTACTTAAAAATGCAAGTATAAGCACCGTAGTAGTTTTAGGTGTTTTCATTTTAAATCCTTTTTCAAAATAATAGTATAAAATGGGTAGTATGATTAATGTTAAAAAAGTCGCTGATAGCAGTCCTCCTATTACTACAGTCGCTAGTGGTCGTTGTACTTCTGCTCCTCCCGTTTGTGAAATAGCCATTGGAAGAAAGCCCAATGAAGCCACTGATGCAGTCATTATTACTGGTCGCAAGCGTGTTTTGGTCCCTTGATAGATTCGTTCAAAAACATCGGTTATTCCTTCTTTTTTAAGGCGATTGAATTCGGCAATAAGTACAATTCCATTTAACACAGCTACTCCAAATAAGGCAATAAACCCAACACCTGCTGATATACTAAATGGTAAGTCACGGATCCAAAGTGCAAAGACACCGCCAATTGCTGAAAGTGGAATGGCTGTAAAAATTAGCAGACTCTGTTTTATTGACCCAAAAGTGAAGTATAACAAAATGAAAATAAGCAGTAAGGCCATAGGAACGGCAATTGCGAGTCGCTGCTTGGCTTCAACTAGGTTTTCAAATTGACCTCCATAGGTAATTGTATATCCTGGAGCTAAGTTTATTTGATTGGCTATTTGATTCTGTACATCGTCAACGACACTTTCAACATCGCGATTTCTTACATTAAAGGCAACAATGATTCGTCTTTGTGTATTGTCGCGTTGCACCTGATAAGGTCCTTCTTTTATGGATACTTTCGCGACTTGATGCAAGGGTATTTGCGCTCCATTTTTTCCGTTGAGGTATAAATTTTGAACATCGGTAATACTCGTTCTATTGGTGTCCTCCAAACGTACCACCATATCAAATTGTCTTTCTCCTTCATATACCAATCCAGTCGAAATACCAGCAAAAGAAGCTTGAACAGCCTTATTAACAGTTGTGATGTCCAATCCGTATTTTGCCAATTGTAAGCGATTGTAATCAATAACAATTTGGGGAATTCCCGTCACCTCTTCGACAAAAATATCTTCTGCCCCATCTGTACTCCTTGAAATTTTTCCAATTTGCGCCGCATAATTTGAAAGCATCTCTAAATCTTCGCCATAAATTTTGATGGCTACATCTTGTCTTACACCTGACATTAATTCATTGAAACGCATTTGAATGGGTTGTTGAAAACCAAACGATACGCCAGGTAATTCCTCTAAGGCCTCGGCCATTTTATTTGCCAAATCTTCTCTGTTCGTCGCTGAAACCCATTCTGATTTGTCTTTTAGGATTATCATTAAATCTGCAGCTTCAACTGGCATTGGATCTGTAGGGATTTCCCCGGACCCTATTTTAGAAACTACTTGTAATACTTCTGGAAATTTATCTAAGATTATTCGCTCTGCTTTTGTGGTTGCCTTTATTGTATTCGACAATGAACTTCCAGTCATGACACGCGTTTCAACAGCAAAATCACCTTCTTCTAAGGTTGGAATAAATTCTCCCCCAAGTGATTTAAACACCATAAAAGATACGATGAAAAGCACTGTGGTCGCTGCCACTAATAAACTCTTTTTATGCATCGCCCAATGAATTACTGGTTTGTAGAGCTTGTAACAAAAACCCATAATTTTATCAGAAATCGTCTTCTTGTGCTCATTCTTTTTACTCAATACCAATGCTGACATCATAGGAATATAAGTTATAGACAGCAAAAAGGCACCAAGAATTGCAAAACTCACCGTTTGTGCCATGGGACCAAACATTTTACCTTCGGTTCCAACCAAGGCCAAAATGGGCAGATAAACTATTAAAATTATAATCTCTCCAAAGGCAGCAGAATTTCTAATTTTACTAGCAGATTGATACACCTCTTCATCCATCTCTTCTTGGGTTAATTTCCGCCCCATCTTAACGGTTCCCAAATGAAATAAAGTCGCTTCTACAATGATTACAGCACCATCAACAATTAACCCAAAATCAATAGCGCCTAAGCTCATTAAATTAGCCGAAACGCCAAAAAGATGCATCATGCTAAAGGCAAAAAGTAAAGCCAATGGAATCACAGAAGCTGTGATTAAACCTGCCCTCCAGTTACCCAATAGTAGCAATAAGATAAAAATAACAATCAGCGCGCCTTCAATTAGGTTTGTAGTTACGGTACCTATCGCTTTATTTACTAATTTCGTTCGATCTAAAAAAGGCTCAATTACAACGCCTTCTGGCAACGTTTTGCTAATTGTTTCTATTTTGTTTTTGACATTTTTAATCACTTCAGCCGAATTGGCGCCTTTCAACATCATAACTATCGCACTAACCACTTCTCCCTCACCATTTCGGGTTGTTGCACCGTAACGAATGGCTGTACCTATTTGTACTTTTGCGACGTCACGAATCAAAATTGGATTGCCATTTGCCGTTTGTTTCACTAAAATATTTTCAATATCTTCAATTGACTCTACCAAACCTTCACTTCTTATAAATAAGGCTTTATCGTTTTTTTCAATATAGGCTCCACCTGTATTCTGATTGTTCTTTTCTAAGGCATCAAACAATTCAGAAAGTGAAACATTAAGTCCATTTAAGCGCTCTGGTTTTATTGCTATTTCATATTGCTTTAAAAGACCTCCAAAACTACTAACGTCAGCAACGCCTGGTGTTCCCACTAACTGACGCTTAATGATCCAATCTTGTATGGTACGCAGCTCTATGGCATTGTATTTATCTTCATATCCGGGTTTCGTGGTTATTACATATTGATAAATCTCACCTAAGCCTGTAGATAAAGGAGCTATTGCTGGTTTGCCCACTCCAGTGGGGATTTTTGCTTCTGCTTCAGCAAGTCGTTCGTTTACTTGTTGTCGTGCCCAATATATGTCTACATTTTCTTCAAAAACGATGGTGATTACTGAGAGACCAAATCGCGAAAAAGAACGAATTTCTTCAATTTGAGGTATCGTAGCCATGGTAAGCTCAATGGGAAATGTGATCAACCGCTCTACTTCTTGAGCGGCCAAAGTAGGCGATGTGGTGATTACCTGAACCTGATTGTTTGTAATATCAGGTACGGCGTCTACTGGTAATTGTTTTAAGGAGTATAGTCCCGTAATAATTAAGGCCAGAGTGAGTAATCCTATAATCAACTTATGTGTTATAGCATACTTTATAACTTTATTAAGCATAAAAAATGAGTTAAAAATGTTTGTAAATAGTCTAGCTCTTAGCTGATGTAAAAACTAAATAGTATTACGATTCCTTTATGTGGAGGAATGTAATCATTTTTAAACCCGAGGTGGTTGAAATAATGTGGCTAAGTGTGCCGAATAAAAACTGGAATTGTATAAATCGAAATTCGAATTTTTGGTTGTGTTGATTACAAGAATCGATGTTTCTTGTTTTGGTAAAAAAACAATTGGCGCACAGCATGGCTGATTTACTTTATGGACCGGATTCTCTTTTTGTTTTGAATTTTTATGATGATTCTCTGCGTCATCGGCACTGTTAAAATAGTCCTCAACTATAAAATCTAATACAGAATCACCATCTAGGGCTTTGTGCTCTTTGTAGTGACCATAAAGCGCTGCCATTTTTTGAAATTCGCAGCACATGTCTAATTTAGGTATAATTGCCTGAAGCATAAATAGACACGATAATGATATGGAGGCATAGAATTTCACATGGTAAATATACAAATTATTGGATGCATAGGTTGTGCAAAATTATGTTTGAATTGAAACGGTGGTCAAATATTAACTCAAATTTAGTTGTTCTAACCCAACAGGATAACCTTCTATATAAATTGTAACGGTATACATTCCTTTAATTATTCTCTGAATAAACCGGTCAGTTAACATGGAAATCTCTAAGTAATTGTTAGCGTAATAAGCATTCGTTTTTTCAGTATAACTCAATTTGTCTCCTCCTTTTTTCGGTTCAAAAACACCCTTCCTGTTTAAAATAATCCCTTTGGGATTTTGTATTAATATATAAACCTCCTTATAGCCCTCGGTAATATTTCTATGATGATTAATTTTAAAATTAATACGCATTACATCTGTTTTATTAGCCATTCTTGTTTCTGCGTAGATTCCATTTCTTTTTACTGTCATTGGCGAAATGTCAATTGAGCTAATTGATAAAACATCTTCTTCTATGATTCTTATTTTAACCCGTTCCTTATTCGTTTTCGATTCATCAAAAAGTTCCCCTTCCGCATCATACAATTCATTAAATGCCGTTTCCATATTGTTCTTTTTGTTGGTCAGATCTTTATTGAAACTGGCAATTTGAGGAGCTTTGTCTTCTTCTGAGGTTAGGATATTAATAGGTTTATTACTAGTTGTTATTGGTTTGTCATCTTTTTGGGTACCTTCGATGCTCGCTACCGCTGTGTTTTTAATTTCAGCCAATTCAGTAGTGTTCTTTTTGTCGGTCAAATCATTATTGAAACTAGCAATTTGAGGCACTTTGTTTTCTTCTGAGCTCATAGTATTAATAGCTTCGTTACTTTTTACTGTAAGCTTATCTTCCTTTGTGGAGCCATCAAGGCTTGCTTCCGTTGACGTATTAATTTCAATAGGCATTCCAAGCGTGCTCATTTCCGTTTCACTGTCTTTGTTCTCGGTTCGTTGCTTTTTAACTTTTTTGGCTTTCGCTATTTTTGAATTCGTATTCGCTGATTGTTCTGTCTGTTTTAAGTTTGTTTTAACATCATCTAAAGTTGTTTTAGCAATTGTACTTTCATTGGATTGAGCATTTGTTGATTTGGTACTAACTACTTTTGTTTCCAGATTCTTTTTGTATTGAGGCGCAACCTCAGTTAACACATTTCCTTTTTGATTGTTTGCTAAGGTGGTTGGTTCCTTATTCACATCTTCTTTAAACGCAGAAGAAGCATTGGATAATGCTTCTTCTTTTTCATATTCGATAGTGTTAGTATTGCTTGGGTTAGAACCTTGCAAATGAGTTTCTATTTTATCTGGGACGACCAGCGGTTTTGAATTGTGAATACTTACCGTTGCTTTAACAGCACTTTTATTATCTTCAACGATGTCCTTCTCTTTAATGCTCGTAGAAGCCGCTTTTTTCGAATCTGAAGATTCATTGTCTAGCGCTGGTAATTCTTCTTTCTCAACGCCCTCTTTAGGTTCTAAATCGAATTCTTTATCATTTTCTATAATTGGTGTGTCACTTTTTTTAATCGTCTTCTTTGCGGCTGCTTTTTCCTGTATTGAGCTTATTGGTGCTATATCCTTTTGCCGTTTCTCCTTGGGTACCGATTCTGAAATTACAATGATGGCACCTTCGTTGGACTCTTTCGGTTTATTGAGCACATGCTTATTAACAATTACAAACTCCGTTCTTCTATTTAGTTTGTGCTTCGGTATGGTACATCTTACCCCATCTTTACATTCGTTTAATAGTTGGGTTTCACCGTAACCTTTAGACTTGATTCTAGCGCGTTCTATTCCTTTAGAAACGATATAGTCTACAGTTGCCTTGGCTCTTCTTTCAGAAAGACCTTGATTGTACGCCCTAGTTCCTCTTGAATCGGTATGAGAAGCAGATTCTACTTCGATATCTGGATTTGCTTTCATTACCTTCACAATCTTGTCAAGCTCAAGTTTCGCATTATCACTAATATTGTACTTATCAAAGCCAAAATAAATTGGATTAATATTTATAGTAACTTTTTCTTGTTCCTCTTTAAATTCTTTAGTTAAGCTTTGGTTTACCTCTAAAGATGGAGACTCAATATAGTTGGCTGTATTTACAATATGTTCTTCAACTGAATAGCCTTGTTTTGACGCCTTAACTGTAAAGGTCGCTCTACAATCTAAATTGTATCTATAGTTACCGTTCTCATCTGTTGTTAATCGTTCCAATTCAACACCTTCATCATCACTAATAGTAACTGTTACTGCTGGCATTACAATTTCAGTTTCCTTATCTCTTACCGTACCTATTACTTCTTGATAACAAACCTCTGGTTTGTCTGGCTCTATGTAAAATGAATAAATATCATTGTTTTGTTGTCCTTGCAATCTATTTGAAGAAAAATATCCTTTGTCAGAACTAACAATATATGCAAAATCGTCATTAATACTGTTTATTGGAGATTCCAAATGTAGTGGCTGAGAGACCGTATTTTCAAATACCTCACTAGCATATATATCAAAACTGCCTAAACTATCTTCTCTACCATTTGAAGAAAAATATAAAAAGTTATTGCCTGCAATATAAGGTGTTATTTCATCTTTGGTAGTATTTACTTTATCTCCCAAATTTATCGGATCTCCTAAAGTCCCATCAGCATTAATCGCCGCAACAAAAATATCTTTTCCTCCTAGAGAGCCTGGTAAATTGGCACTGAAATACAATTTCGTATTCTCTTTATTTAAGGTAGGTGTTTCTAGGGTATACTGCTTTTTATTAACAGATAGCTTCTGAACATTGATCCAATTTCCCTCTGCGTCTATTTCTGCTTTGTACAGCTGTGCATTGGTCAGTTTTCGTTTGGAATATTTTTTTGCAGAATAGTACACCGTTTTATGGTCACTTGTAAAAGTAGCGCCCGTTTTGGTTACACCTTTATCTACAATTCCTTTGTCTCTTGTTTTATTTAAAATTTCTCCTTGTTCTCCAACATCTCCAACATATAAGTCTAAATGTGGTTGATATTTCGTGTTTTTACTTACTCGGTCTGAAGTAGCAGTAGTAAAAACCACCTGATCATCATTTAAAAAACCAACACCGTAATCTGAATTTCCAGTGTTAATATCTAAATATTTTATGTGGTGCTTACCGGTTGAAGTTTGCGCTTGTAGTGCAAGGCTACAGCAAATTAAAATTACGGATGTTATGTAATTTCTCATGGAAAAATGGTTAGATTAATATTTTATCATAACGGCATTTTAATAACTTAAGTATAAAAAAACTAAAATTATACAATAAAATTATTGCCTATATATGCCAGTTATAGGAATATTAGCATGCTGAGTTCTTTAAAAATAAAAAAGCCCCAAATAAATTTGGGGCTTTAATAGATTGATTATCAATATTTTATTTTATTCTTCGGTTTTTTCCTCTTCTTTATTAGAAGCCGAAGTCTCTTTTTTATATGAATCGTTCAATGCATCTAAAATAATATCTGTGATATCCGATTTAGAATCACCATATAGTACTGTTCTTGTTTGTTCAGAAGTTCCTAAAATATAAGTATAGCCATTGCTCTTCGCATAATCCGCAACAAAATCAGCGATATTTTCATTGATCTCGGTCATTTTTTCCTGTCCATCATTTTGAACTTCGATCTGGGCTTGTTGCTGTCTTTGCTTCAACACATCTTGTTCTTTCATTAAATTACCTTCTGCCTCTTGTCTCGCTTTTGTTGACATCTTTTGCGCTTTTGCATAGTAATCATTCACTTTAGCTTGGTATTCAGAAGCAAGTTGATCTAACTGACCTTTCATTTCTGCTGATTTTTTATTAATCTCCTTTTCAGCTTCCTTCGTTCCCTTATATTCTTTTAATATTTCTTCAACATCCACATAACCCATTTTGGTTTGTGTACATGATACGAGCATCAATGTAAAAACGATGGATACAACTATTTTTTTCATTTTCTTTTTAGTTTTTAATTTGCTGGCAAATATATGAAAATACTCACGCCTGACTTTGGATAAACCCATGTATCAATAAAATTTATCAAAAAAAATAATCAATAAGGTTTATTTATTTTAAAAAGCGGTCTTATATAATCTGCGAGGATTATTTATGGAAGGATTAGTATGTTTCTATGTCTGGGCAGCTAAAAAGGGCTTAAACAAGCTTAAAATACAAATTAGTCCTTCTTTATGATATAAATAAGCGAAGAATACTCGCTTGTTTGCTTTGCTCGTAGATTTGACTTTAATCCAATATAGAAACTACTTAGAGCGTTCATTTTTCCATGTTTGTATTTTTCTGACAACAGACTCACATAATAAGAATCAAATTTCATTGGAAGTGTTTGTACAACTTTCAGTGCTGCTGCTTCAAATAGCCTTTTCATGGCTTCTTGAGAAAAATGCCATAAATGTCGCGGTACATCGTAAGCAGCCCAAAAAATACCATAATGCTTAGCATCGTAACTTTTATGATTGGGAACAGCTACTACAAGAGTTCCGCTAGGTTTTAATAATCGATTAAGTTGTTTAGTATATTCTGTTAAATTGGGCACATGTTCTAAAACATGCCACATCGTAATTACATCAAATTGGGCATCTCCTAAATCATCTAATTTCTCTTTTAGATTTAATCCCAATTTTTCATTCGCAATGGTTCTTGCTTTTACATTTGGCTCCACCCCGTTCACCTCCCAATTCGCCTTTTTACAGGCTCGTAAAAAATCACCAGTACCAGCCCCAATATCAAGGATCGATTTCTCTTCAATCTCAAAAGACGCCATAAGTTTAACTTTCTGTCCTAATGTATAATTTCTAACAAGTTGATATAGTTTATCAAATATTGACTTTCGGGTGTCTGAATGCGAAATATAGGACTCACTTTCATAGTATTTATCCAAATCCGCATCATTCGGGCGTGGAGAAGTGACTAATAAATCTGTTGTCTCATCTTTCACCAAATTAAAGGTTTCGTTCGAAACCGAGTAATCTTTACAAGTAAGATGAGCTACTAATGGGCCGTTATTTATTGGTGAAGTGTCTAATTGTTTCACGTGGAACTATTTTTTACAGCATTATGAATTCTAACCTTTAAAAGCAAGCTAAGCGCATTTGATTTCGCTAATGCCTCCTTATAATCGTTAGATTTATAGATAATTTTATTTGTTTTCCCTTTAAAAAATTTAAGTACAAACATCTCATTTTTAGATTCAGTTCCTAGTGCAGCTACAGCTCCCCATTCATTTGCTTTTTTAAAGGAACCTGAAAAAAGCGAAATATACTCCGGGAAAGGAACTGTCAACTTGCTCTTAAAAACGGTAACACCAAAGAAATTAATTCTTTTTCGATTGTCAAAATCGCGTCGAATTTCATAGCTTATTGAATATCCTAAAAAAATGAATCCCACAAGGAATAGAAACGATATTTTATACGGAGCATCTAAATTATAATACCAAAGAAATAAGGTCATAATCAATATTGAGATTCCAAAAATCGTTGCTTTTTGAGGTCTTGGCTGTTTCAATATAATGGCACTCATTATCTCCCCATATACACTAAAAGTACCGAAACATCACTAGGTGAAACGCCAGAGATTCTACTCGCCTGAGAGATGCTTGTAGGCTGAATAGCCGATAACTTTTCACGGGCTTCATAGGATAAGGATTTAACCCTTTGGTAATCAAAATTACTCGGAATACTAATACTTTCTAGTCGATTTAACTTGTCGGCATTGTTCTTTTCCTTTTCTATATAACCCGCATACTTTACATGAATTTCAGTTTGTTCTACTATCTCATTATCCAAACCATTATCAATAATAAAATCATTAACCTTTGGAAATTGTCGCACCTCATCAAAGCTCAATTGGGGTCTAGACGCAATTTTAAACATTTTCATCGACTGTGAAATTTCAGCCGTTTCCTTCTCTTTTAATATGGGGTTTATAGCTACTGGATCTACGCTGGTTTCTTTAAGGAAATTAACAAACAAATCCGTTTTTTCTTGTTTTTCTATAACTCTATTAAGTCGTTCCTTAGATGCCAAACCTATATTAAAGGACATTGGAGTTAGCCTTAAATCAGCATTATCTTGACGTAAAAGCGTTCTGTACTCCGCTCGTGACGTAAACATACGATAAGGCTCTTCTGTGCCCTTAGTAATCAAATCGTCTATTAAAACGCCTATATATGCCTCATTTCGTTTTAAAACAAATGGATCTCTTTCTTGCACCTTCAATGCCGCATTAATTCCTGCCATTAATCCTTGAGAAGCAGCCTCTTCATAGCCAGTTGTACCATTAATTTGTCCTGCAAAAAACAAATTATCTACTAGTTTTGTCTCTAAAGTGTGTTTCAACTGAGTTGGTGGAAAATAATCATATTCTATAGCATAACCAAAGCGAAAAAACTTCACCTTCTCAAAACCAGCCACCCTTCGCAAGGCCTTTGCCTGTACATCCTCTGGCAATGAGGTAGAAAAACCATTTACATAAATTTCAACGGTATTCCAACCTTCAGGCTCAATAAATAATTGATGACGATCTTTGGTTGCAAACCGGTCTATTTTATCTTCAATTGACGGACAATATCTCGGCCCGATACTTTGTATTCTTCCATTAAACATTGGAGATCTGTCAAACCCTTCTCTTAGCAAATCATGTACTTCTTGACTTGTATAGGTCATATGACATGATCGCTGATTGGTTAACGGTTTAATACTTTCTAAATAACTAAACTTTTCTGGACGTTCATCCCCAGGTTGTTCTATCATCTTTGAGAAATCTAACGAGCGTCCATCAACACGTGGTGGCGTTCCTGTTTTCATTCTACCTGAATCAAACCCTAATTGAACCAATTCCTCGGTAATCCCTACTGAGGCACGTTCTCCTGCTCTTCCACCACCAAAATTCTTGTCCCCAATATGAATTAAGCCATTTAAAAAAGTTCCCGCAGTTAAAATAACGCTTTTTGCCTTAATCTCTGTTCCTAAGGATGTCTTAACACCTACAACTTTGCCTCCTTCAATTAACAATCCATTCACCATATCCTGATAAAAGTCAAGGTTCTTTGTTTGCTCTAACATCAACCTCCACTCTTCCGCAAATCGCATACGATCACTTTGTACTCGCGGACTCCACATTGCGGGTCCTTTTGATTTATTAAGCATTTTAAACTGAATTGCCGAACGATCACTAACGATGCCGCTGTAACCACCAATCGCATCAATCTCCCGTACAATTTGCCCTTTAGCAATACCACCCATAGCCGGATTACAGCTCATCTGAGCAATATTCTGTAGACTCATGGTGATTAATAAGGTACTAGACCCCATGTTAGCGGCCGCGGCTGCAGCTTCACTACCAGCATGACCTCCACCAACTACTATTACATCATATGTAGATTCAAATAAACTCATCCATTAATATGTTTCACGTGGAACATTCAGGTTTAACCAAAAATTAACATCAAATAGCTCCAACTTTAAAAAGTGCGCAAAGATAGGTAATAATCTTCTTGAATACGCATTAATTCCTTTTCTTTCAATTCTTTATCCTTGTATCCGCAAAAATGTAACAAACCATGAATAAGTACACGATGTAACTCATCATCAAAGGCTACCTTATAGATCTTTGCATTTTCAAGGACACGTTCAACTGAAATAAAAATATCACCCGAAATTAACTTTCCCATGGTATAATCAAAGCCAATAACATCAGTTAAAGTGTTGTGTTTCAAATACTTAATGTTTTTATCAAGTAATTGTTCATCATTACAAAAGATGTAATTAATTTCGCCTTCTTTTAACAATTCTTGTGCAATTGCCTCACTTAACCAATTGGCGACTTCTACACTATCATTTAGCGAAAATTCTGTTTCATTATTAAAAACAATCATATCTTTTCATTGAAATATGTTTGTACTTTCTTTTTATAACTATTCCGTAGTGGTAAGGGTTGTCGGTTTAATATTTCGTCTGGATTAAAAAATAATTTATTTAACTGTAATCTATCAATTAATCTTTGTTGAAACTCTGTTCTATTCGTTTCCGATGTGCGTTTGCTGTCTTCCCCCTGTTCAAAAGTAGCTTTATCTAGTTTTAACAACTCATGCTCCATTTCCATCATTTTCTGCAACACCTGGTTGTCAAATCCTTTATCAAGCAACTGTTGTTCCAATTCTTTCATTTTTTCCAATGCCTTAGTACCGGATTTTCCCTCTTTCCCAGCCTTTTTTATCAGTTCCTCTAACGACTCCCGCAAGGCCTGTTGTTCTTTATAAATTTCATATTGTTCACCTGTCATTTGTTCTCCTTCACTTCCCTTTCCTTCCTTATCTCCCTTCTCCTTACCATCCTTCATTCCTTGTTTCATTTTTTCACCTAAACCTTGTTGCTTTTTAATGATATCAGGTAAGTTACTGTCTTTTCCCTGACCCTTGCCCATACTCGGGTTTTGCATGCTATTCAACATATCACTTAGCACATCAGCCAAATTATTAGCAGCCGTCATTGTATATTGTTGATTAGAAATTCCTTGACGCATTCTGTTTTCTGCAATATTTTCTAATGATTTATCAATATTATAATGCGCATCGGTAATGTCCTTTTGTATACTTGCAGATAGTTGTTGTAAACGCAAAGAAAGCGTATAGAGGCTATCATCAATGTGCTCAAAATATTCCTTTAAGACTTGTTGTTGTTTTAGCTTTTTAGGATAGGTAGGATGTTCAGCATCAACCCCCTCTAGGGATACCATTAATTGTTCTTGATCGAATGAAAAAGTGACTAAATTTTCAACAATCGCTCGTAAGTCTTCAATGTTCTCATCAAGCATTTCCCCTTCCATTTCCAACATGGCTCCCTTCATGGATTCGCTCATCTCTTTCATTTTTTTTGCAGCTGACTTTTGTTTCTTAGGTGCAGACTTTTCGTTTTTGTCTGTTTCAGGGTTCAAATCTTCAACTTGTAACTCTTCTGTAGCCTCTTTCATTAAATCTTCAACCTTCTGTTCATCACGCTTTGTATCGGGCAAATCCATCGGCATCTTCAACTCTTCATTCTGTTTCTTTAGTTCTTCCAATTCTTTTTGAATTGCATCAAATTCCTTATTTAATTCCTCCTGTTTAGCAACATTATTTAAAGAGTCTTGAGCCAATCGCTCTTGTTTTTCAGAAAGTGAATCTAACTTAGTTACTACTTCATCAGTCTTTTTTTCAACATAAAAACGTTTTGTCAACTCCAATAAGCGTTCTAATGATCTTTTTTCTTGTTTATTTTGTTTGGTTAGTTTGTCTAACTTATCAAGCATCCCCTCCTTATCCAACTTATCGGCCATTTTCTTTAACTCTTCTAGCAAGCGCTCTTTATCCTGCATTTCCTTTGTCTCGTCAATACGCTTTTTTAATTCCTCCTTCTTTTCCTTTATCGTTTCTCCACTTTCATTTTCATTTTGCTCATCCAAATTTTCTTTTAGCTTATCCGTTTGCTTATCAAACATTTCTTGATATTGTTCCTGACGTTTTAAAAATTGCTCAACCTCTTTCTTATCATTCCAATTCAACTCAGATTTATTTTTCAACTTATTCGTAAAGTCGTCAAAATCCTTATTCAATTTCTCTGTTTGTTTTGTAGTCTCATTTAACTCTTCCAGACTCTCTTTTTGTTCCTTGAGTAAATCTTCACTAATTTCTTGCTTGTTTTTATTATGATACTTAAAAACTTGACTTTTAACTGATTTATTTCCATTTACAGCGTCATTGTCGAAGGCTTCAAAATAAATCTCATAGCCTGTACCCATTTCTAAATTCAACTCACCTTGCGGGTCGAATACATAATAGAATTCTTCAAAAGAAGATGTATTAATGGCTATTACCCGTTTGTGAAGTGTTTCTGGCTGTTTTGTTGTATAATACACCAAATTCAACTTACTCAGGCCATAATCATCACTTAACTGCCCAGCAAATTGAATGGGACCTCGTGCTACGGAGTCAACATCTGATTTTACATTTATTTTAGGGTATTCATCTTTCACCACCTGAATAGTATAATTTAATTTCTCATAATCTCTCAAACCCGCATTAGAAGTGGTTATTTGATATGCTGTATTATTTCTAATACGTTTAACAATTGAAAAATTATTTTTGGAAACCATATTTAATAGTTCCCGTTCCATTTTTTGTCCTTGCAAGCTCCAAGTAATAGTATCAGTTTGTTGCGCATTAATGTTCCACGTGACACGTGTTCCTTCAGGGAGTATCGCATTACCCGTATTCTTTATAAGTTCATCTCTTTTTTTAGTATAGTTTGGATAATCCACAAACATTTCAAAATTAACCACTGTAGGCGTTTTTAATACTTCAATTTGATAATCTCTTGAACGCACTCCATTCGCAGCTAAATAAAATGATAACGGTTCTTTTAAATTAGAAAATGTATACGAAAAAGTGCCAGGACCTTCTTGTTTTAAAAAATAATTTTCATCGTTAAAATAGATTTTCGCATCCGCAGGAATCAATGCTCCAACGACCTCTACTTCTACTTCAAATGCTCTTCCCTCAATGGTATTTAACTCCTTATTTAGAATTCTAAATGAAAATGGCGCTGGTTGTTCATAAGCTGTTTTATAATGCACCACCCGCTGAAAACTATCCTTAAAAATGGCATTATTGCCACTAACCAACGTAAACAACCAAATAAGCAATGGAATGGCCAAATACTTTAAATACTTAGAATTTGATCGAAAATTAATAGCGTTTTTAAAGGGCACAGGATTTAATTGAGCTGCCTTTTGTTCAATGCTTGCCACTAATAATTCTGATTGTGTAGTTCGTTGATTTAATTGTAAAACATTTAAAAGCTTATCATCCACATCAGGAAAATGATTGCCGATAATCAACGAAGCCTCTGTTGAAGAAATCCCTTTTTGTAAACCAACAAGTTTAAAAATAGGCAGTAAAATAAAACGAACCAATAACATGAGTTCAACCGCAATAAAAATAAAAAACAACACTCCTCTACCTCCTGGTTGTAACCATAAAAAATGTTCAATAAATAAAGTGACAATAAAATATAGCAAGCCAAAGGCCGAAAACAATATTACGCCTTTAATCAACTCATTGGTATAGTACTTTTTAATGAACTGATGTAGTTTGGATTGTATGTTATTAAAATTAGTCATCTATTTATAAACTCAAAAGTACTATTTTCATTGTCAAATAGTATCTTTGCACTCTAATTTTAACAAAATGATTAACAACGTTAGAGTACGATTTGCTCCAAGTCCAACAGGACCTTTACATATTGGTGGTGTTAGAACTGCCCTTTTCAATTATTTATTTGCTAAAAAACACAATGGTACGTTCATTTTACGTGTTGAAGATACTGACCAAAATAGATATGTAGCAGGTGCTGAAAATTACATCATTGATTCATTGAAATGGTTGAACCTTTCTTTTGACGAGGGCCCGACCTTCGGGGGAGCTTATGGACCCTATCGTCAATCTGAACGTAAAGATCAATACAAGAAGCACATTGAGCTTTTAATTGCCTCTGGAAATGCCTATTACGCTTTTGATACCGCAGATGCACTCGATGCTCATAGAAAAAACCATGAAGCAAAGGGTAAAACTTTTATCTACAATTGGCACAACCGTTTAAAATTAGACAATTCTTTATCGCTTAACGCAGCGGAAATACAAAAACGCATCAATTCTGGTGAAAAATATGTTGTTCGTTTTAAATCTCCAGAAAACGAAATTTTGATTTTAAATGATCTAATCAGAGGTGAAATTAAAATTGACACCAATGTCTTGGATGATAAAATATTATTTAAATCTGACGGCATGCCAACCTACCATTTGGCAAATATTGTAGACGACCACCTAATGGAAATCTCACATGTTATCCGAGGAGAGGAATGGTTACCTTCAATGGCCTTACACGTATTGTTGTATAGGTCTTTTGGATGGGAAGCTCCAGCCTTTGCACATTTACCGCTCATTTTAAAGCCAGAGGGCAAAGGAAAACTCAGTAAACGCGATGGTGATAAATTAGGCTTTCCGGTGTTTCCCTTAGCATGGAAAAATGGAGACGATATTTCACGTGGATACAAAGAAGATGGCTATTTTCCGGAAGCATTGGTTAATATGTTAGCGCTATTAGGGTGGAATGAGGGTGACGGAACCGAAAAAGAAATTTACTCATTACAAGAATTGATTAATGCATTTAGTTTAGAGCATGTTAGTAAAGCCGGCGCTAAATTCAATCCAGACAAAACAAAATGGTTCAATCAACATTATTTACAAGAAAAATCGGATGCTGAATTAACTTCCCTGTTTTTGCCGATTCTAGAAAAAGAATTATACAATTACTACAGTACTAGTGAAGATGCTAAGGATCAAATTCCACTGTTTCTGCAAAACAATAATGACTATGTAACGAAAGTGATCAGCTTAGTCAAAGAACGAGCTACCTTCGTCGCTGATTTTTGGGATTTGAGTCATTTCTTTTTTGTAACCCCAACATCTTATGATGAAAAAGCAGCTAAAAAATCTTGGAAGCCAGAAACGGGCCAACTGATGAATGACCTGATTGAAGTGCTAAGCGCTATTGACGATTTTTCTTCTCAACATGTTGAAACCACGGTAAAAGAATGGATCAATTCAAAAGAAATAGGCTTTGGAAAAGTGATGCAACCACTTCGTTTAAGTTTGGTAGGTGCCATGCAAGGCCCACATTTATTTGATATCATAGGATTAATAGGTAAAGAAGAAACTATAAGCAGTATTACTAGAGCCATTGAAAAATTGTCTTAACTAATTTGTAACTTTTTAAATAAAACACGTCTTATAAATAGGTACTAAAATCGTACCTTTACAAGATATCATTAATCATTAAAAATTTTCAATTATGGAAAAACTCGTTAGCTTTATCCCTATCCTTTTTATAGGCTTAATCATACTTTTTGCTGCAATCTTTATTGTAAAACAACAAACCGTTGCCATTATTGAAAGGTTCGGTAAATTTCAAAGTATCCGACATTCTGGATTCCAACTAAAAATTCCAATTATCGACAAAATTGCCGGTAAAGTGAGTTTAAAAATTCAACAATTGGATGTTATTGTAGAGACTAAAACCTTAGATGATGTATTTGTAAAACTAAAAGTTTCTGTACAGTATGTTATCCTTAGAGATAAAGTTTACGATGCTTTTTATAAACTAGAATATCCACATGATCAAATTACAAGTTATGTATTTGATGTAGTACGTGCTGAAGTGCCAAAAATGAAGTTGGATGATGTGTTTGTTAAGAAAGATGATATTGCCATTGCTGTAAAAAACGAGTTGAAAGATGCTATGTTAGATTATGGTTTTGATATTATTAAAACATTGGTGACAGATATTGACCCAGATGCACAAGTAAAAGTGGCCATGAACCGTATCAACGCAGCTGATCGTGAAAAAACTGCTGCACAATACGAAGGTGATGCGGCAAGAATTTTAATTGTAGAAAGAGCCAAAGCTGAAGCTGAAAGTAAGCGTTTACAGGGTCAAGGTATTGCTGATCAACGTAGAGAAATTGCCCGAGGTTTAGAAGAATCTGTTGAAGTATTGAATAAAGTGGGTATCAACTCTCAAGAGGCATCCGCTTTAATTGTTGTTACACAACATTATGACACGTTACAATCAATTGGTGAACACACCAATTCTAACTTGATATTGTTACCTAATTCGCCACAAGCGGGTAGTGATATGTTAAACAATATGGTTGCCTCGTTTACGGCGAGTAACCAAATTGGTGAAGCTATGAAAAAGCAAGAAGCAGAAAAGAATAAAAAAGGAAAACGACTAGAAGAATAAAAGCTTCTCGTTATCACATAAAAAAAGACGCATTAATGCGTCTTTTTTTATATATAATAAATGCTAAAATTTATTTTTCTTTCTTAGCTTCTTTTACTTCTTCACCTTCTTCAGTTTTAGTAGCATCCTTAAATTCTTTGATCCCAGTTCCTAAACCTTTCATTAATTCAGGTAATTTTCTTCCACCAAACAAAAGTAATATTGCCAAACCAATGATAATCCATTGCCAAGGTCCTACAAATCCTAAAAATATTGCTGTTGCTTCCATCTCTTTTAAATTTAAGTAACAAATGTACTAATTAAATAGTTATTCAAATAACAAAATTTTATCCTTTATTTAAAATACTACCTCCAAATATTTTTTTAGTAATCACTTTTTCTGGATTCCCTTTATAATATATTTTACCTCCAAAACGCACTTTTGCATCCAATAAGGCAGTTGCATTGACTTCAACCCGTGCTCCGGAAGCTGCGGTAACCTCGGTTTGTTCTGCCATTAATTCGTAGGATTCATAGACACCTCCGGTGGTCGCTTCAATTTCCTGATTCACAACAGTGCCTCTCAGTCTAATGCTCGCTCCAGAAACCGTTTTCACACTTAAATTTTTAACATCTAATACCAAGTGAATATATGCTCCTTCTTGTGATCGAACAGATAAATTGTTTTGTTTGAATACTTCATCAGAATAGATTGCCGCTCCTTCGTTCACATCTAAAACATTAATGACGTCCTTATAATATAATGTTATTCTAACATTCTCTTGATCGTAGACCTCGGGAAAATTCAAGAAAACTTTAAGCTTCCCATTGGTGTTTTTAACAGTAACATTTTCTTTCTTTTCTCCAGTAATTACTATTTTTTGTTGCTCAGATTTTACTAATTCTAAGGTCATTCCGTTAAAGACCTTCACAATGTCAAAGTCGCCTAAATTTATCGTTCGCTCTTGCCCAACAACCATTGATGAGACAAATAGTAGCAGTACAAAAGCGCAGGTTTTATAGAATGTAATTATTTTCATAATAATAGGGGATTTAAATTCAACTATAGCAACTACCAATTGTATTATAAAAGTATTTCAATTTTGTTAAAATTTTTGTTAATTATCAATATTACTTATCAAGTGAAAATCTAAGTGCTTTCGTTCAAGATCTGTATTTTTTACTTTAACAATAACTTCACTCCCCAATTGCAACATATTATTTGTGGCCTGGCCTACAAGTGCATATTGTTTTTCATCATAAATATAATAATCGTCTTTTATATCTCTAATACGTACCATTCCCTCACATTTATTCTCTATAATTTCCACGTAAATTCCCCATTCGGTAACTCCAGAAATAACACCTTTAAATTCTTGATCTTCATGGTCTTGCATGTATTTCACTTGCATGTATTTAATGGAATCTCGTTCTGCTTTTGAAGCTAATATTTCACGTTCTGTAGCATGTTGACACTTCTCTTCATAAGCTGCCGCTTTTGGTGATTTACCTCCATCCAGATAGTGTTGTAATAAACGGTGCGTCATCACATCAGGATACCGCCTAATTGGAGAGGTAAAATGACTATAATAATCAAAAGCCAATCCGTAATGACCTATATTTTCTGTAGTATACACCGCTTTACTCATTGAACGAATGGTCAGTGTTTCGATCATATTTGATTCTCCTTTACCATGAACATCGTTCAGTAATTTATTCAATGAATCTGATGTGGTTTCCTTGGTTAAAGTATTTATTTTATACCCAAACTTACTTATAATCTGTTGTAATCCTGCTAATTTATCAGGATCAGGTTCGTCGTGAACTCGGTAGATAAAGGTGTCTTTAGTTGGGACGCCCTTTTTACTCCTACCCACAAATTCAGCTACTTTTCTATTTGCTAATAACATGAATTCTTCAATCAACTTATTCGCGTCTTTTGATTCTTTAAAATAAACACCTATCGGTTCTGCATCGCTATTTAAATTAAATTTCACTTCCACTCTATCAAATGTAATAGCACCTTGTTCCAATCTCTTTTTACGCAATTTTTTTGCAAGTTCATCTAATTTTAAAGTAGCATCAACAATTTCTTTAGGTACCTGATATTCTTTCCCTGTTATAGAAATATCTTCTGGAATAGTGGCTGACTTCGTTTCTATAATTTCTTGAGCCTCCTCATATGCAAAACGCTGATCAGAATAGGTTACAGTTCTACCAAACCACTGATTAATAACTTGTGCTTTATCGTTCATTTCAAAAACAGCAGAAAACGTCAATTTCTCTTCATTCGGACGTAACGAGCATACGCCATTTGAAAGGACTTCTGGTAACATGGGTACTACCCTGTCTACTAAATAAACTGAGGTTGCTCTAGTATAAGCTTCTTCTTCTAAAATAGTATTTGGTTGTACATAGTGTGATACATCTGCGATATGAATTCCTATTTCGTAGTGTCCGTTTTCCAACACTTTAAATGATAAAGCATCATCAAAATCCTTCGCGTCTTTTGGGTCAATCGTAAAGGTAGTCGTCTCGCGCATATCTCTACGTTTTGCAATTTCTTGCTTCGTTATTTCTATGGGAATTGTGCTTGCTTCCTTTTCTACCGCTTCAGGAAATTCATAAGGTAGACCATATTCCAATAAAATGGAATGAATCTCTGTATCATGTTCACCTGGCTTTCCTAAAACAGTTGTAATTTTACCAAATGGATTCTTAGAATTGTCGGGCCAGTCAGTAATTTTTGCCAAGACTTTATCTCCGTGTTCTGCGCCATCAATATGGCTTTTAGAAATAAAAATATCGGCGTACATCTTCGGGTTATCTGGTAATACAAATCCGAAATTTTTATTCATTTGTAAAACACCAACGAATTCTGTTTTAGCCCGTTTTATAACTTCAATCACTTCGCCCTCATAGCGATCATTATTACGTCTTCTATAAACATACACTTTTACAGTGTCTCCATCTAGACCGTGATTTAAATTGATTGTTGGTATAAAAGCATCGTGTTCTAAATCATCACAAATAAAATAAGCGTTTTTGTTTGACGTTACATCTAATATTCCAATATGATAGTGCTCATTTTGGATAATTTTATATTTTCCTCTTTCGGTTTCTTCAATTCGTTTTTTATGCTTTAGCTCTTCTAACGTTTGAATAACCTGTTGTTTTCCGTGGTTATCTTCGATATCTATTTGAGCCGCAATTTGCTTGTAATTATAAGAATGTTGGGAGTTTTTATTGAGAAATTTTAAAACTTTGGAGGTCAAATCTTTAATGACACTTCCCTTTTTTTTATAAATATGTTTCTTCTTTTTTGACATGTAATTTTTATGCATTTAATTTGCAACAAAGTACAAATAAAATAGCTATGTCATCAATTAAATAACAATTTGTACTTTGTTGCAAATTAATGACTTTTTTTACTTCTTTTATATGACTGATATTTGGTATATTATTGTGAATCCTACTGCCGGAAATGGCCTCGCCAAGAAAAAATGGAATCACATAGTTTCCGTTTTAAATTCTCAGAAAATACAGTACCATTTTGACTTTTCTAGTTACCAACATCACGAAAAAGAATTAGTTCATAAGGCCTTGGTAAATGGATATAGAAAATTTATTTCTGTTGGAGGTGATGGTACATTGCACCACATTGTTAACGGTGTAATGGATCAAAAAATTGTAGACCCATCAACTATAAAAATTGGGGTTATCCCTTTAGGTACTGGAAATGATTGGATTAAAACCTATAAAATTCCTAAAAATATTGAAAAGGCTGTTGCTATTATTAAAAGTGAAAAAAGGATAGCTCAAGATATCGGCCAGTTAGAATTATTAAATACCAAACAATGTATTTATTTCAATAACCTTGCAGGATTAGGTTTTGATGCTTTTGTGGTTAAAAATAATATGAAGTACAAAAAAATTGGGGCACTTTCTTATTTGATTAGTGGTTTGATTAGTTTTTTTAGTTATCAAAAAAGTAAACTTCTTATTGAATTTAACTCTAAAATTATTTCAACTCCATCACTGTTGAGTTTGGTTGGTATTTGTAAGTTTTCTGGAGGTGGTATGCAATTAACAGAAAATGTAGATCCTTCTGATGGATTATTTGATATTACTATCGCCAAAAATTTTAATTTTTTTTCAGTAATATTAAATATTTTTAACTTTTATAATGGCACTATCCTTAAACATAAAGAGGTTGAAACCTATAAAACCAAACATATAAAAATTACTGCAGAAAATTCGAATACTTACGTCCAAGCAGATGGTGAATTAATTGGAACGGGAGGATTTAAAGCAGTACTATTACCAAACGCATTGTACTTTATAATTCCCTAATTTAGACTAGAGACCGGTAATTTTTCGAATCCGATTATTACCTCTATCAACAATATATAAATTACCAGCTTTATCAAATCCAATTCCAGTTGGATTCGACAACTCTGCTTCGTTAGCCAATCCATTATCGCCAGAAAAACCCGCTTTTCCTGTACCTGCAATGGTTGTTATTATACCTGTTGATTTATTTATTTTCCTCACTCTATTTGTACCTCTATCTACAAAAAATAAGTTACCAGCTTTATCTAATGCTAACCCCAAAGGATTAGATAAGTTTGATTTTACTGCCAAGATTCCATCTTTAGTCATTTTACTTTCTCCAGTACCCGCAATTGTTGTGATAATTCCAGATACAAGATCAATTTTTCTTATGCGTTCATTACCAGTATCCGAAATATATAAATTACCTACTTTATCAATAGAAAGACCTGTTGGATTTGACAATTGAGCTTCTTTTGCTAATCCACCATCACCAGAAAATCCTGCAATTCCTGTACCTGAAATATCCGTAATATCTCCTGATAAAAAATCGACTCTTCTTATTTTACTATCACCATTCACAGATACATATAAATTCCCGTCCAAATCAAATACAACATTAAATGGACCCGAAAGATCATAATTAATATTAGGTGACTCTGTTTCTGACTTAGTTCCTACTAAAGTCATAGCACTACCTGAATTAACATTTACCTTTCTAATGCGTTTATTTTCTAATTCGGCTATGTATAAATTTTCGTTTTCGTCAAATGCAATACCTGTAGGACTTTTCAAACCATCCGTTGCATACTTATCTTCATTTCTTACAATTGTTGTAATAATTCCTGTTTCTGAATCTATTTTACGAATGCTATTATTATAGGTATCTGCAACATAAATATTTTCATCTTTATCAAATGTAAGATTTACCGGTAAATTCAATCTCGCTGAAGTAGCTTTTCCACCATCGCCTGAAAATCCTGTTTTTCCATTTCCTGCTATCGTTGTAATAATTTGTGCGTCAATAGTTAAGTAAGAAAATAAAACTATTACACATAAAATATTTCTCATTTTAAAGGGTATTATAATTAATGAAGCTAAGATACAATTAAAATCAACTAAATGGAATCTGTTAAAAAAATCTTAAAAAAAATGTAACGATTTAAAAATCAATACGTCTTTAAAGTATAGCACCACAATAAAAATGAATAAATTTTATAAAATACTATGCATGTTCCTCCTGTTTTTTAGCATTGGTGTTTTCATTAGCTATAAAACTATTACCACTACTTTTAAAAAATCAAACAAAGAACAATTAATTACAGAATTACCTAATATTGTTTTAGATAAAATAATTCAAGTCAGTTAATTTACTTCTTAACAATATATATAATAATAACTGTTTCTTTTAAAATTTTAAAAAACTATTTATTGTTATTATAGTTTGTTAATTTGTTAAGTAAAATTAATGAGAATAATTTTGATTTTTCATTTATAAAAAAGAATGAACAGCTATTAACATTTAATTGAATTGTAAGGTCTTTAAAATCAGTACTACCTACTTGGTTATTAACATCTAGTTAATATAGGAAATAAACATATTTTCTTTATATCTAATTTTTATTTTTAGTTTATAACCATCTCTTTTTATGTTTATAAATTGGCATTAAAAACTGATAATATATTTTGGTTAATTCATTTATACTTGTGTATTGTAAAATAATTTTTAAAAGCGAAATTATCTTATCAGATTTAAGGTTAAAGTTTTTAACATTTTATAAATAATGTAATACCCCTGATTTTGAAAGCGCTATATAATTTGATTAACAATTGATATAATTTATGTTTATAACCATCATTTGTAGTAAATTTGTTTACTAACCAAACAATATAAACGACCATGACTATAGCCATAGGAAATGATCATGCAGGTACTGCATATAAATTTGAAATTATAAAATTATTAGAATCAAAAGGATATACTGTTCAAAATTTTGGAACAGATACTGAGCAAAGTGTTGATTATCCTGATTTTGTGCATCCAGTTGCGAATGCCGTTTTAAACAATGAAGCTACTTTTGGTATTACTATATGCGGAAGTGGTAATGGTGCTCAAATGACGGCAAACAAACATCAAGGTATTAGAGCTGCGTTGTGTTGGAATAATGAATTAGTTGCTTTAGCACGTCAACACAATGATGCTAATATATTGAGTATTCCCGCTCGTTTTATTTCTGTTTATCAAGCTTTCGCGTTTGTTGAGATATTCTTAAATACTAAGTTTGATGGTGGTCGTCATCAAAATCGCGTCGAAAAAATACCAACAGAATGTTAATATGCAATGGTATCTAAAAACATTTGATCAACTTAGTGTATACGAGTTTCACAATATACTTAAATTGCGTATTGGTATTTTTGTTGTAGAACAAAATTGTCCGTATCCCGAATTAGATGATAAAGATCAGATAGCTTATCATTTATTTGCTTCACCTTCAAATGACTCAAATGAAATTGTTGCATATACTAGAATTTTTAAACCTGGTGATTACTACAAAGAAGCCGCTTTTGGTAGAGTAGTGGTACATCAAAATTTTAGAAAACAAAACTTAGGGAAGCAATTGATAAATAAAACCATAGAAGAAACGTATAAATTATGTGGACGAACGCCTATTAAAATTGGCGGACAAACCTATCTTAAAAAATTCTATGAATCTTTTGATTTTAAACAAGAAGGAACTGGGTATATCGAAGATGGAATACCGCACATATATATGATAAAAAAATAGCAATGAGTAATCCTAAAGTAAAGATAAAAGAAATACAAAAACTTTCGGATGATTGGTACCAATTGGATAAGGTAAATTTTGATTTTCAATTAAAAAGTGGCACCTGGAAAAATCAAAATAGAGAATCTTATAATCGAGGTAATGGTGCTTGTATCTTATTATATAATACAAAAAAGAAAACCGTTATTCTGACAAAGCAATTTAGAATGCCTAGTTATTTAAACGGAAATGAAGATGGTATGATGATTGAAGTTTGTGCTGGTTTACTCGATGAAAATGACCCTATTACCTGTATTATAAATGAGACGGAGGAAGAGACAGGTTACAAAATTAAGACACCGACTAAGGTCTTTGAATTATATTCATCTCCAGGAGCAGTTACTGAAAAAATACATTATTTTGTGAGTCAATATGATGATAGTATGAAAGTTAGTGAAGGTGGTGGTTTGGCTGAAGAAACGGAAGAAATTGAAGTTTTAGAGCTTGATTTTGATAAGGCCTTACAGATGATATTTGAAAATAAAATTACAGATGCAAAAACAGTGATATTACTACAATATGCACAAATGAATCAATTATTGTAAAGATACGATGACTCAGCATATAGCATGAATATCTTTAAATAAATTACTTATGATTGAAAATATATTTACCTTATTAATGCTTATTCTGTTACAAGCTGTTTTAGGATTTGATAACCTTTTGTATATTTCATTAGAAAGTAAACGCGCGCCCAAGGAGAAACAAGCTTATGTACGTAAGATTGGTATTCTGTTAGCCATTGTATTAAGGATAGCCTTGTTATTTATTTTAATCAAATTAATCGGTTATTTCCAGAACCCGGTATTTAGTATTCCTTTCACAGATGTGTTTGAAGGTATATTTAATATTCATAGCCTTATTGTTTTAGGAGGAGGCGTTTTTATTATTTATACCGCTATGAAAGAGATTTGGCATATGATTGGTATTAAGGATGAAGACCATGATGCAGGAGATTCAAAATCAAGTTCTGTAGGTAAAGTAATCACAATGATTGTGATTATGAATGTGGTTTTTTCATTTGACTCTATTTTAAGCGCCATGGCGCTAACAGATGTTTTTTGGGTGATGGCTACGGCTATTGTAACGGGAGGTTTGTTAATGATATGGCTCTCTGATAAAGTGGCACATTTTCTTGAAAAAAATAAAATGTATGAAGTGCTTGGTTTGTTTATTTTATTTATAGTTGGTATTATGCTGTTGACAGAAGGGGGTCATTTAGCACATTTAAAAATATTTGGAGAAGCTATTGTACCAATGAGTAAAACAACCTTTTATTTTGTGATAGCAGTATTGGTAATTACAGACATCGTTCAAGGGCGTTACCAAAAGAAATTAATCACGCAACAAAAGCGAGATAAAAAGTAAAATATTCAGCTTTTATGGTTTATTAATTATTTTCTTTCACTCCATATTTCATTGATAGGATCTCCTTTACTGGATAAGCCAGAATGATGCCATTTCCCATCAATTAGATTATAATTAAATTTTAAACTGAGTCCTGCTTTAGAATCATCTCTTGAAAAGAATTCTATGTTTTCGGTGTACTCTCCATTTATGGTAGTGTACGTTCCCCCACCAGTTCCCAGAAATTGTTTGGTTTCTGTGTTATAAGCAATCCATTGAAAACGAGTTCCAGATAAAATTTTCATGGTTTTTCTGGGTCCACTTGTATCTCTTGCTTGTGTTTTACCATCTCTTACCCGTCCAGACATTAACCAGGCGCCTGCTAATTTTCCAGGGGTTCCATCATCTACTCTCTTGTATTTCATATCTGAACCAACGATTTCCATAGTAGAATCACTTATAACTACTTTAAAACTTACTTCGGTTCCTACTCGTTCAGAATTATCTGTGTCAAATTCAACTTTTTCGGTCATCATTTCACCTTCTAGTTTCCAAGAGCCTCCATTAGAATAAATGAATTTTCCAGTTTTGGCATCATATGTAGTTATTGTTTGATATTCATCAGAAAAAACAACAATACTTTTTAACTCTTGTCCATTTTCAGCTGTGTGGTATCTTTCCCAAGCTCCAATAAAACTTTGTGCTTTCATTCCAAATGTTAAGGTGAAGCAAATCAGTAAAAAAAGGATGTTTTTCATAACTATTAATTTTGAGTATTAAAACTTTAAACAATCGACCGAATAAAGATATAAATTTATTACAAATTTTAAGGTGAATGCTTTCTAACCTTTTTTAGGGGTATACGAATTGTATTTCGAAAAAAATTATAAGACATATTTTTTAAAAATATCGTCCAAGGTTTTTTCTGGATCATTACATAGCCCTGGATGTGTTTTAGAGCTTTGTATAATGGTACTTCGAGAAGCTGTTAACCAACGGAATCTAGAAGCTTGGTCTAGTTCTCCTATCGTGCCTCCATGGGGCGTACCTTTACAAATTAATTCCCAGGCCTTTAGATACTTATTCAATGCATCAATATCTAGTTCATTTGAAAAAGCATGAAGTCGATCCGAATTGATTTGATATTTGATACCAAGGTATTTTTTATGTTTAGAAAATAGTATCGCACCCACGTTCAAGAATTCTTCACGTTCTACTTTTGGAACAATTCTAATAATCGCGTATTCAAAAGTACATCTATCTTGCATCATTTGCTTCTTTAACTAATACATCAATCATTGATAGTTTCGTTTGGATAAACTCAACATAGGCAGCCCTCATTTCATTAGGACTTAAAACATCCGATTCATCCAACAACCAATCCTCTGGAATTTTTGAAATAAGATCAATAATTTTATTATGACTGAGTAGCGGTAGTATCTCTTTAGCGGCTGTTGTTAATTGACTTGCTCGTTCTAAAAGCACATGGTCTTTTATTGCAGGAAAAGTTCTGGTAAGATGCGATTTCCACGTTTGCCAGTTGTGGTGAAAATAGAAACTCGAACCGTGATCAATCAACCACAACTCATTGTTCCAATTTAAAAGATTGGTGTTTTTTGCGGTGCGATCAATATTGCTAATAACACTATCTAAGACAACTACTTTTGAAGCCGTTAAATCATCGGCTATAGATACTAGCGGGTCAAAACTGATGGCGCTAGATAAAAAATGCAAGCCCAAATTAAGGCCTACACTAAATTTGAGTAAATCTTGAATTTCTTCGTCGGGCTCAGTCTTGCTAAAAGAATCATCTAAATTCATAAATACAAGCTCGGGCACTTTTAACCCAATTGCCCTAGCGAGTTCTCCACCAATGAACTCAGCGATAAGTGCCTTTTTACCTTGGCCAGCGCCTCTAAATTTTAAGACATATAAAAATCCGTCATCAGCCTTTACAATGGCAGGAAGCGAGCCCCCTTCCCGTAAAGGTTTGATATATTGCACCACATCTACTGTCCGAATTTCAATTTTTTTCATTGCGTCTAAGATACTAAAAAGTTACATGTATTGAGGGTACTACTCGTTTCTAAAATTTTATAGAAACTTGCTTATTTTTTTATTTTACTGACGGGTTTTGTCAGTAAACATTCTTTAATAGTTTACTTAAAAAACAATGAAAATTACCGTTCTTTTTTTGTACTTTAGCTCCTCTTATTTTACAACTAAAATACACCAATAATTATGGCAGACGATAAAGAAAAAACAGCAAAATTAAAAGCGCTACAGCTCACGCTTGATAAATTAGATAAAACGTACGGAAAGGGTTCTGTGATGCGCTTAGGTGATTCTGTAACTGAAGATGTTGATGCCATTTCATCAGGTTCTTTAGGATTGGATATTGCTTTGGGTGTAAATGGCTATCCTAGAGGAAGAGTGATTGAAATTTATGGCCCAGAGTCTTCTGGTAAAACAACATTGACTTTACATGCTATCGCAGAAGCTCAAAAAGCGGGTGGTATTGCAGCTTTTATTGATGCAGAACATGCCTTTGATCGTTTTTATGCACAAAAATTAGGTGTTGATATTGATAACTTAATTATTTCTCAACCAGATCATGGTGAACAGGCCTTAGAAATTGCGGATAATTTAATTCGTTCAGGGGCTGTTGATATTGTGGTTATAGATTCTGTAGCGGCCTTAACGCCTAAAAGTGAAATAGAAGGTGAAATGGGCGACTCAAAAATGGGTTTACACGCGCGTTTGATGTCTCAGGCTTTGCGAAAATTAACAGGGACAATTAGTAAAACGAATTGTACGGTTTTCTTTATCAATCAATTACGTGAAAAAATTGGTGTGATGTTTGGAAACCCAGAAACCACAACAGGTGGTAATGCTTTAAAGTTTTATGCATCTGTTCGTTTAGATATTCGTCGTAGAACACAAATAAAAGATGGTGATCGCGTAATTGGAAATAGCACCAAAGTTAAAGTTGTAAAAAACAAAGTAGCGCCTCCATTTCAAACAGCAGAGTTTGATATTATGTATGGAGAAGGTATTTCTAAAACAGGTGAAATTATAGATTTAGGTGTTGAATTCGGAATTATAAAGAAAAGTGGTTCTTGGTTTAGTTATGGGGATACCAAACTAGGTCAAGGGCGTGATGCTGTAAAAGGATTGCTAAAAGACAACCCTGATTTAGCTGAAGAACTAGAAACTAAAATAATGGAGTTAATAAATGCATAAAATCATTTAAACGATAAACTAAAAAAGCCAACTAGATAGTTGGCTTTTTTTATATGATTTAATACCATTAGTACTAACCTTTGTTCACATTTTTTATATAATGCTCTAAGGCCATGGTCATTGAGGGTACTTCTTTTGTTGGTGCTGCAATATCTACACGCAAACCAGCGTCTTCTGCGGCCTTAACAGTGGTATTACCAAAAACAGCAATACGCGTCTTGTTTTGTTCAAAGTCTGGGAAGTTTTCAAATAATGATTTTATACCAGAAGGACTGAAAAAAACCAATACGTCATAATACACATTCTTCAAATCAGATAAATCACTTACAACGGTTCTAAATAACACCGCTTTTTCCCATTTTACACCCATTTCATTTAGAATTTCAGGGATAATAGCTTTTAATTTATCAGAAGATGGTAATAAAAACGACTCGTCTTTATGTTTTTTAATTAGCTTGGTTAAATCTTGAAAGGTACGCTCACCTACATAAATTTTACGCTTTCTGTAAACTACATATTTCTGTAAATAATAAGCTACAGCTTCCGATTGACAGAAATACTTCATGTCATCAGGTACTTTAAAACGCATTTCTTCAGCCAATCTAAAATAGTTATCAATAGCATTTCTACTGGTAAAAATAACAGCAGTAAAGTTTGAAAAATCTATTTTTTGATTTCTAACCTCACGAGCAGGTTCTCCTTCAACATGAATAAATGACCTAAAGTCAATTTTCACTTTCTGTTTTTCGGATAAATCAAAGTAAGGTGATTGTTTAGCGCTAGGGGCAGGCTGCGAAACTAAAATTGTTTTTACTTTCATACACTCTGTGTTTTTTAAAACCCTTCATATGATACTACTAAACATTTATAAACAGTTTATATAGAAAAATTAAAGGGGCTACTTCAAGGGCGCAAAGGTACAAAATAAAATAGAAGAACTGATTAAAAATTGTTTTTTGATTGTTTCGAATAATTAAAAAATAATAAAGTAACAATATCGCTATTGAGACAATAGTAGTTATGATAGCCACAGTTGTAGTATTTGTGTCTACATATAGCGCAATTACTAAGAGTGGAAATACAAGCAAACAAAAATTACTTAAATAGCTTATTTTAAGGTAACTAATTTGTTCGTGCTCTTTTACTTTTTGGAATAAAATAGCGAGTAGTTTACCAATAAAATAACGCAGCACGATAAAAATAAACACCCCTGTTAAGATGTTTAAAAAGAAGGTAAATTCAAATTCTTTAGCTATAGCGTAATTGGTTTTTATACTTACAAAAATGAGTAATGAAAAAATCAACAATTGAATTAAGGCGAAAAACAGGTTAAATGAATTCAATAACAGCGGCGAGTATTTAGAATAAATCACCAAATAGTTTCGAGAATGTAGTAAAGAAAATAGCCTTGAAAATCGCTCACTATGGCTGTATTTCGCCATGACAAATAAAGCAATAATCAAGATAAAAATTAGAGTAACCCAATCTTTAGAATATATAATCCGTTCTGTTGCTTGTAACATTTAACTAAATTTTCACGAACGAAAATAGATTTTATTTAAGGAATTTTTAAACTTTTACGGATAAAAATTAGCAATAAATTACCGTACTTTGGCAATTAAATTAAATTGGATGCAAGATACACTTGTAATAATACCCACATATAACGAAAAAGAAAATGTCGAAAAGATTATAAAAGCAACATTCGCTCAAGATAAAAATTTTGACATTTTAGTAGTTGATGATAATTCTCCTGACGGAACCGCAGCATTGGTTAAACTATTACAAGAAGAGTTTCCAAAGAATTTATTTATAGAAGAGCGAAAAGAAAAAAGCGGCTTGGGATCTGCTTATATTCATGGGTTTAAGTGGGCCTTAAAAAAGGACTATGCTTATATTATTGAAATGGATGCCGATTTTTCACACAACCCCAAAGATTTAATACGATTGTATACAGCTTGTGCTGAAAATGGAGCCGATGTGTCTATCGGTTCGCGCTATCTAAACAACGAAGTGAATGTTGTTAATTGGGATATGAAACGCTTGTTACTATCGTATTTTGCCTCAAAATATGTGAAATTGATTACTAGAATACCCGTAAGTGATACCACGGCAGGGTTTGTATGTTATAAGCGGAAGGTACTAGAAACAATTAATCTAGATAAAATAAAATTTATTGGATATGCATTTCAAATAGAAATGAAATTTAAAGCTTGGAAACACAAATTCAATATTAAAGAAGTATCAGTAATTTTTACCGATAGAACACGTGGAACTTCTAAGATGAATGGTGGTATTATTAGTGAAGCCATATTCGGTGTAATAAAAATGAGATTGAACGGATTGCCAAAAAAATAGTTCTATGAAAATCATACTTATTAAAAACGCAACATTGGTAAATGAGGGTCGTATTTTTAAAACAGACGTACTCATAAAAAATGGGTTTATACACCAAGTGGCTCAAGATATTGTAGCTGAAGAGGCAGAAATTATCGAGGCTGAAGGAAAGTTGTTGTTGCCAGGTGTGATTGATGATCAAGTACACTTTAGAGAACCAGGTTTAACGCACAAAGCAACCATTGCCACTGAGAGTAGGGCAGCAGTCGCCGGGGGTATTACATCATTTATAGAAATGCCCAATACTGTTCCACAAGCAACGACACAATCACTCTTAGAACAAAAATTTGACGTCGCCGCTGAAACGTCATATGCTAATTATTCTTTTATGTTTGGCGGTACTAATGATAATTTAGAGGAGCTATTAAAAACGGACCCTAAAAAAGTAGCGGCTATTAAATTGTTTTTGGGTTCTTCTACAGGAAATATGTTAGTGGATAACCAAGACGTTTTAAGAAAAATATTTTCCTCTACAAAAATGCTCATTGCAGTACATTGTGAAGATGAAGCTACTATCCGTAAAAATATGTCGGAAGCAATTGCTAAATATGGTGATGCTATTCCTATGGAAATGCATCCGCTAATTAGAAGTGAAGAAGCCTGTTATTTATCTTCTTCAAAAGCGATTGCCTTGGCTAAAGAAACAGGTGCTAGATTGCATGTTTTTCATTTGTCAACTGCTAAGGAAACGCATTTGTTTAGAAATGACATTCCGTTAGAAGAAAAGCAAATTACAGCCGAAGTATGTATTCATCATCTGTGGTTTGATGATTCATTTTATAAAGAGAAAGGCGCTTTTATCAAATGGAACCCGGCAGTTAAAACAAAAGAAGATAAAGAAGGTTTATGGAGCGCATTACTCGATGATAGGATTGATGTAATTGCCTCAGACCATGCCCCTCACACTTTTGAAGAAAAGCAACAACCCTATACCAAGGCTCCAAGTGGAGGACCTTTAGTTCAACATGCTTTATTAGCGATGTTAGAAATGCATAAAAAAGGTAAAATAAGCTTAGAAAAAATAGTTGAAAAAATGTGCCATAACCCAGCGAAGCTTTTTAGTATAGAAAAGCGAGGTTTTGTTAAAGAAGGCTATTTTGCCGATTTGGTACTGGTCGATTTACGGAGTGAAGTAACCGTTACTCGAGAAAACGTATTGTATAAATGCGGCTGGTCTCCGTTTGAAGGGGTTACCTTTAGCTCATCTATTTCACATACCTTTGTGAATGGTCATTTAATTTACAATCAAGGTAAATTTAATGATGTAATTAAAGGTAAGCGCTTAACATTTAACAGATAAATTGAAAAAAGTAATTTACATAGTATTGATCATTATGGTGTGTGTTTCATGTACCAGTAGAACAATCTATAAAAAGCCCCATAATTTAATTTCGAAAGAGAAAATGGTCGATTTATGGACAGATATTTATTTAGCCAATGCTGCTAAAAACATTAAAAATATTGGTTCACAAAGGAAAATTAATTACTTACCACTAGTTTATAATAAGTATAAAATAGATAGTACCACTTTTATGGAAAGTAATGTTTATTATACTTCTAAAATTGAAACTTATGAAAAGATGTTTCAAGAGGTTGAAGAACGAATTTTGAAATTAAAGGCGAAGTACGATCCTGAATATGAAGAAATTGATGCGGGCTTACCCATTCATATAAAAGACTCTATTAGAAGGAGTAGAAACCTTGAAAGACTGGAATAATAGGCTTCTAATTATTGAGCCTATTAGGCATCTTGTTTATAAAAATTACAGATCTTCTTAATGGATGAATCAATAGATTCGAAGGTATAGTTTAGTTCTTTAATTATTTTTTGATTTGAGTAGTTTGATATTCTATAACCAGCACGAGCTGTTTCTTTGGTAAGAACTGCAGGTTTTTGTGAAATAATACTTTTTAACCAAGCCAGTCTCCAGGCCAATTCACCTAAAAAAGGCGTCGCCTTTATGTTTGGTTTTTTGACTCCAAGGCCCGAGGCAATATCGAATAACACTTCCTTAAATGACCGGTTCTCCGCAACCAAAATATAACGTTCGTTTTTTACATGACTATCCATTAACCGAATCATTATAGTAACAACATCGCTAACGCTAACATAACCTGTTATTCCTTCTGAATAATACTTAAAACCGTTATTTACGGTCTCAAATAGCTTCCCTGATCCATTATTCCAAAAACCAGCTCCCAAAATAATGCCAGGATTAACTATAATAACTTCGAGCCCTTCTTGAGAACCACGCCACACTTCAGTTTCGGCGCCATATTTTGAGATGGCATAATCATTGTTTTTTTCTTCTGAATTCCATTCACTTTCTTCTGAAATTAACGGGTTGTTGGCAGATTTACTAACGGTTGCAACAGAGCTTACAAAACAAAACTTTTTGACCTTATGAGCAATAGCCATATTTACAAGATTCGCAGTACCTTCAATATTTACCTTTCGCATGATTCTATAGTCTTCTTTATCAAAAGAAATAATGGCTGCAGCATGATATACAGAAGTAATTCCTGCGAAAACTAGGTCTAAAGCGGTAATGTCATTTATATCAGCAACTTTCCAAATAATCTTATTGAATTGCGTTTCGTAGTCTGGTGTATAGTAGCTAAAAACATGCTTCACGGCATTTAAATTACTTGACGCTCTATGTATTGCAACAATAGTTTCATTTTCCAATGAAAGCTGATATAACAAATGCGCTCCTACTAAACCCGTACCTCCAGTTACTAAAATCATAAATACGAAAATACTCTTTTTTCTATTTGTCTTTTATCTTTATGCTTATAAATATATCTTTGCTGAAATTTAATTGAAAAGATGACTGTAAACTTAGTAGAAGAATTACGCTGGCGCGGAATGGTACATGATATAATGCCTGGTACTGAAGAACAACTGTTAAAGGAATCAACCACAGCGTATATTGGTTTTGACCCTACGTCTGATTCGTTACATATTGGTAGTCTAGTGCCCATTATTTTATTAGTACATCTTGAAAAAGCAGGGCACAAACCCATCGCCTTGGTTGGTGGTGCTACGGGTATGATTGGAGACCCTTCTGGAAAATCTGATGAGCGAAATTTATTAAATGAAGCGCAGTTAGCGGTCAATGTACAGGGTATTAGAGATACGCTTTCGAGATTTTTAAACTTTAATTCTACCGAAAAAAACGCTCCCATTTTAGTGAATAATTACGATTGGATGAAGAATTTTTCATTCATTGACTTTGCGCGTGATGTAGGTAAACGAATCACGGTAAATTATATGATGGCAAAAGATTCTGTTAAAAAACGCGTAGGTGGAGAATCTGGAGCAGGGATGTCGTTTACAGAGTTTACCTATCAGCTGATTCAAGGCTATGATTTTTACCACTTATACAAAACCTACAATTGTATGTTACAAATGGGAGGTAGCGATCAATGGGGAAATATTACCACCGGAACAGAATTGGTGCGCCGAATGAATGCGCCAGAAGAAGCCAAGGCATATGCTATGACCTGCCCGTTAATTACGAAGGCAGATGGTTCTAAATTTGGTAAATCAGAAGGCGGTAATATTTGGCTTGATGCCGAGAAAACGTCCGTTTATAAATTTTACCAGTTTTGGTTAAATACCACCGATGAAGATGCCGAAAAGTATATTAAAATTTTTACTTTTTTAGATAAAGCGTCAGTCGATGCTCTTATTACAGAACATCAAGTAGCGCCAGACATGCGTTTATTACAGAAAAAATTAGGGGAGGAAGTAACCTCGTTCGTACATAGTAAAGAAGCCTTGGAAAAGGCAATAAAAGCATCTATTATTTTGTTTAGTAAATCTACGGCTGAAGATTTAAAAGCCTTGGATGAACAGACTTTTTTAGATGTTTTTGAAGGCGTTCCTCAAGCAGAGATTAACCATGCCGATTTGACCGACGGACTGGACATGATAGGTGCCTTAGCCGCAAAAACAAATTTTTTAAACTCAAATGGTGAGGCACGTAGAGCGTTAAAAGAAAATGCAATCGCTGTAAATAAAGAAAAAGTGGATGAAGCTTATGTAATTACATCCAATGATTTAATTGCAAATAGCTATGTATTATTACAACGCGGTAAAAAGAATTATTTTTTATTGAAGGTGATTTAAAAGAGCACATCATTAAGTTCATCAGTAGTATTGAATACTTTTTTAGCAAAAGGACAAAGGGGTAAGATTTTCAACCCCTTTTCGCGCGCAAATTCCACTGCTTTCAACACTAATTTTTTACCAAATCCTTTGCCTCCAAATGCTGCTTCTACACCGGTATGATCAATGATGAATTTTTTTTTCTCCCGCCCAAGTATAGGTCATTTCGCCAGCAAAATCATCATTTTCATAAATGGTAAATCGCCCTTTTTTTCCGTTATCTTCTTGTTCTAGTCGTATCATCAGTTTTTTAATTTTTCACTATTTGTTCAATGCGTTTATCTGGAATAATCCACATTAGTGCAACAATCAAATACGTAATGATACTTATGAGCGGTAGATAAAAGGCAATTATAATACCTACTAAATAGAAGAGTAATGAAAGATTCAACTTTTTATCATTGCCGTAGACCTTAGCAATGTCAGATTCTTTGCCTTCGTTTTTAATAACAGTGTAAACCAGTAGTTTAAATCCAAGAGCCGCCATAAATAACACTGCGCCATAAAGGGCTGTAGGATTGGCTTCAAAATGATTTTCACCCATCCATCCTGTAGCAAAGGGAAAAAGTGAGAGCCAAAACAACAAATTGAGATTTGCCCATAGAATTTTTCCATTGACTAAATTCACTGCCTGTAGTAAATGATGATGGTTGTTCCAATAAATGGCTATGTAAATAAAACTAAGCAAATAGGTTAAAAACACGGGTAATATTGGCATTAAATCCTCAAAATTAGCACCTTCGGGAACCTTCATTTCTAACACCATAATTGTTATGATAATGGCCAATACGCCATCGCTAAATGCTTCTAAACGTCCTGTTTTCATGGTATCGTTGTTTTTTAATAGTTAATTGCTCAGCTTTTTTGGTGTTGGCAATGGAACAAAATCTGTTTCTCCTGGAATTTTTGGAAATAATTGACCTTCCCAAGCGACCTTAGCGGCTTCTATGGTTGCCTTGTCGGATGCTACAAAATTCCAAAAAATAAAGCGCTCCTCTGGAAAAGCCTCTCCTCCAAAAATATAAATGGTACTTTTAGCTTTTATCTCAAAAGCACAAAGCGTACTATCCTTTGCTATTAAAATTTGTTTTGGACCATATTCATGCCCATCACTTGTAATACTACCCTCTAAAATGTATAAGGCACTTTCGCCAAACAATTCACTTCCAATATTGATTTGCTCCTTATTTGTACTCTTAATTTCTATAAAGTAGAGCGGACTGTAAACTGGTACAGGTGAACTTTTACCAAAGGCACTCCCCGCAATCAATTTAAATTGAGCCCCATTAACATTCCACTGCGGAATATCTTTCTTTTCTACATGAGTAAATTGAGGCTCCATTTGCTCTAAATTTTTGGGTAAGGCCACCCAGATTTGTAAACCGTGTAATTTTTTAGTGATGTTTCGTAAGCTTTTGGGTGTTCTTTCAGAATGTACCACGCCCTTCCCTGCGGTCATCCAATTAACTGAGCCGGGGGTGATTTCAATTTCGGTGCCTAAACTGTCTTTATGAATTATGGCTCCTTCAAAAAGGTAAGTTAAGGTTGAGAGACCGATATGTGGGTGCGGAGGAACGTCTAAATTTTCATGTTCGCCTAAGTTAGCAGGCCCCATATGATCGATAAATGTAAATGGACCAACACTGCGCTTTTGACGAAAGGGCAATAATCTGCCCACTAGAAAATTACCAATATTCGCAGCGCGTTCTTCTATGATCAATTGTGTATTAGACATGGGTTTTTGGTCAGCTAAAAATGAATACCTGTTTAAATATAAAGATACACTTTTTTCAAATAAATTTTAAAAGCCTTGTCTAAATAGAAACTTTTGAAGTAAATAAAAAGTTGATTAAATTGAACCAAAAGCCATAGTTTATCGTAAAAAGAAGAGGTTTCCTTGAAATCAAGAAGAGGCTAGGTGGTCTTATTTATTTAAACAATCGGTTACTTTTTTGAGGCCGTCTTCACTTTCAGAGAGCACAACCATTGTATCGCCTTTTTCAATAACCGTTGATCCATTTGGGGTAATGTAGTTATTGTTTCGTTTGATCATTGCAATGATGGCATTTTTTGGAAAATGCAATTCTACAATTCTTTTGTTGACGGCGTAACAATTTGGCGTTATTTCAAATTCTTTGATAGCTGTCTTAGGAATTTCAGAAATAAGCTGTTGGGTTTCTGAAGTTCGTTTGATTTTCTCAGGGAGCCCAACCTTTAACCATTTGGCAACAATAGAGAGTGTTGTTCCTTGAATGAGCACAGAGGTAACAGAAATAAAGAATACAATATTGAAGATCATATTGGCTTTGTCAATTCCAGCTAAAAGCGGATAGGTAGCAAATACGATGGGTACTGCACCTCGTAAACCTACCCAAGAAATATAAAAACGCCTTCTTAATTTCATTTTAAATGGGATCAGACTTAAAAAGACGCCGATGGGACGTGCAATAAAAATTAAAAAGAGTGAAATGAGCAAACCAATAGTCATAATTGGCAATACTTGACTAGGAAAAACCAATAAACCTAGGGTTAAGAATAGCACGATTTGCATGAGCCAAGCCAAGCCATCAAACATTTTTAAAATGGTTTGTTTATGGATTAAATCTTGATTTCCTAGGTAAACAGCACAGATATATATGGCTAGAAAACCATTCCCTCCAACAAAGTTAGTTGCAGAAAAGGTGATAAACATTAACGCAATTACAAGCACTGGATAAAGCCCTTCAAAATCTAATTTTATTCTATTAATTATAATCTTACTAAACCTACCAAAAGCAAATCCAGCTATGCCCCCTAGAACCATTTGTCGTAAAAACAAGGGGATCATTGAGAAGACACTTTGATCTTGGTTAATAACCAATGTTAAAAATGCAATGGTAAGCACGTAAGCCATTGGGTCGTTACTTCCGCTTTCTAATTCTAAAGTAGGTCTAAGGTTTGTTTTTAGTGCTAAGCTTTTTGAACGTAAAATTGAGAATACAGCTGCAGCGTCGGTTGAAGATACTATGGAGCCTAAGAGCATACTTTCATAAATGGTGAAATCTGTGACTAACCATACAAAGGTACCTAGAGAAACAGCAGTGAATAAAACCCCTACTGTAGACAATACTATCCCTTCTTTTAAAATGGGTTTTACGGCCGTCCAATTGGTATCTAGTCCTCCTGAAAACAAAATAAAGTTTAAAGAAACAATACCTATAAACTGTGCAATTTTTGGGTCGTTAAAAAGAATTCCGCCAACACCTTCCGAGCCTGCCAACATACCTATTACTAAAAAAAGTAATAAAGTAGGCACGCCAAATTTATACGAAGTTTTCCCTACAATAATGCTTATGAGTAATAATATTGACCCAATTAATACTATATTTTCTATAGTTAGACTCATTCTTTTTTATTGTTTAAAACAATTCTCGCAAAAGTATATATTCTCAACGAAGTAATCAATTAAACCGTCAAGCTGTTTTATAACCAATTTAGATAAATAACAAACCATTTGGTATTTAATATTGGCCAAATAACTTGCAAAAGCTTAAATAGGAATATTTTTTGCCATTAAAAAAAAACCGACTAGTATGTTAGTAAAGAGGTAGGAATTTTTACAATTGAAATGTTTTATCTGTACAAACCCTTAAAAAGAAAAGTGATGACCCAAGAAATAAAACGCAAGTTAACAAGGCAGAAGCTAATAGATAAAGGTTATGAATTAATAAATATGTACGGATACCATGCTGTTAGTATTGATTTAATTCTTAAAGAAATAAAATTGACAAAAGGCGCTTTTTATTATCACTTCGATAATAAACATCATTTTGTACAAATTATTATTAAAGAGCGGATAGAAAAAGAAATACACAGTGAGTTTATAGAGCCTATTAATAAACGAGGCAACCCTATTTTTGTTTTGGCAGATTTATTTCAGGATAAATTGATTAATGACAATTCACTAGAACAAAACTTAGGAAGTCCATTAACCAATATTATCGTTGCATTGACTTATGAGTACAATGATTATAATTTAAAAAAACAAGTGTACGAAGTTTTGGATCAATGGAAAATCGCCATTATAAATTTGTTGCATAGAGGTATTGAAGATGGGTATTTGGATAGACATATTAATACCGAACCTGTTGCAGAGTTCATTATTAACTCATTAGAAGGGGTGAGAACATTAAAAAGAACCACTAATAATAAAGCGCTTTATTATAATTATATGGAGCAGTTTAAGAATTATTTGGACACATTAAAACCTGCGAAAGAAGAAAGCACAGAAAGTAGATTTTATTTAGCTAGCTAATTAGTAGATTACAACCTCTTATATCTGAATGATCAAATCTGCCTAGAATTTCAAAGGTATTTATGGCATGGGTTTTTCCTAAATCTTGGGTAGCAATAAAAGAGCAGGAATTAAAATTAGCTAAATCAATAATATTGAGTCCTCCCGTTTTGTGGTGTGGTAATAGTGTTAATGGATCTTCAGTATCTCTAACTAGCACACGCATCCAGTGAGGTGTTTTAAAAAGACCATTTCCTTTTGAATAGGCCTGCGAAAGCAGTTCTGTCATACCATATTCTGAATGAATTTTCGAGACCCCAAATCCGTTCATTAAGATAGCGTGGAGATCATTTCGAATTAATTCTTTTCGTCTTCCCTTCATACCACCCGTTTCCATAATAATGGTATTTTTTAAATTAAAAGTATATTTTTCAACCAAATCGAGTAGGGCGAAAGACACTCCAATAAGAATGGTTTGTTCTCCGCTGTTGTCTAAATCGGTTAAAACAGCTGCTAACGCATCAATATTGTCTAAGTAAAATCCACTTTTCTCTTTTTTAGAGCGTTTAATTAAATCATCAACCATATATATTAATGATGAGCCTTCGCGCTCAAGGTATGCTGGTAACAAGGCTAAAATAGTATAGTTTTCAATAGGTCCATAAAAATGATGAAACCCCTCTAAAAAGCTTTTTTCATAGACAGCAGCATCTGCTACATAATGTTTGCTAGTTGCCAGACCAGTTGTTCCACTACTAGTGAATACAATGGCAGCTTCTTTCGAATTGCTTGAGATTTTAAGGGATTTAAAAAACTGAATAGGTAAAAAAGGAATGTCTAAAATTGTTGAAACGGTTAATGGGTCTATGTTTAAATACCCGATAAGGTTTTTATAAGCAAGACAGTGTTTTGCTTGGTACTGAAATACCTCGAGAGCCGATTGTTCGAAATCAGCGGTGTCTTTAATGTTAAAAATAGCGTTTGCTTGCATAGAATAAAAGTCAAAAATACTAGAATTTTACGCAACCATTCAAAATATAAGCATCTTAAAAGCACAAATAAAAGAATAATAATAATATGAAAAGGTTTTTAACAAGTTTAGTAGTGGTGCTAATGTTTGTATCTTGTAACTTAGATGATGATGATGCAAACAATTTCACATTAGAGACATTACCTATAAAGGAGGCCATTGTCCCTGACGAATTTACTTATGGTTCAGAACAGGAAATTACAATTAAGTATGATTTATTAAATGGGTGCTATTCTTTTTATAATTTATATTATCAATATGATAATGATACAAGAATTGTAGCCGTAAATTCACTGTTAAATCAAAATGCACAATGTACGGAAGGCATAATTGAAGAAGAATACACTTTTACAGTTAAAGTTGTTCAACATCAGGATTATGTTTTTAAATTTTGGAAAGGAACAGATGCTAATGGAGAAAGTATATTTGAAGTAATTACAGTACCAGTTAATGAATAAATAAAACGAAAAGACATAATGAGTTTAAAAAAACTCATAAAAAAATGTAAACAACGAGATATTAATGCTCAGTCTGAAGTTTATCAGCTTTTTGCTGGCAAACTGTTTGCTTTGTGTCTAAAATATTCTAGAAATTATCAAGATGCACAAGATAATTTACAAGATGGTTTTATTACTATTTTTAACAAGATTGATCAATATCAATTTAAAGGTTCTTTTGAGGGCTGGTTGAAACGTATTGTAATTAATACGGTACTACAAAAGTATAGAGAGAAAAATGTGCTGAATTTGGTATCTGAGGAGATTCCTGAAAGAATTGAAATAGAGGCAGATGAGTCAACAATATCATTAGACTACCTGTTGCAAATCATTCAAGAATTACCAAATAGGTACCGTTTGGTATTCAATTTATACGTATTAGATGGTTATTCACATAAGGAAATAGCCGAATTATTAGAGATTTCAGATGGTACGTCAAAGTCAAATTTATCAAGAGCACGTCAGATTCTGAAAAATAGAATTGAAATGGAAGGGAAAGGTCAAAACAATAATAAAGCTTCTAATTAATGGAAGAAAAAAAACATATAGATAGAATATTTCAAGAGAAATTGAAAGATTTCGAAGTTTTTCCAGAGGCTAACGTTTGGAATACTATTGAAAATGAATTATTGAAAAAGAAGAAAAGAAGAATACTTCCGCTGTGGCTACGCTATGGCAGTGCAGCGGCTGTTCTTCTATTTTTAATTAGTACAGGAATTTGGGTTTTTGAAGATCAAGATCAACAAGTACCAATCGTACCGAATACAAATAGTCTCGTGATAGACACGATAAATAATCAATCAATTACGACAAAGGAAACACAATCTGTACAAGAGTTACAAGACAATCAAGATAACGTGGACAATTCCACTATAGTAAAAGAACGTACTACAAATACGAGTTCAACTCAACTGGTGAAAGCAAGTTCAATTCAGAAACCGGTGGTTATTAATGCGCGTTCTGAACAAGATAAGAGCGCAAGCATAGAAGAAATAACAGCAACCACTACCAATGCCGCTGAAATAGTTATTACAGAAGAAAGTATAGTAGAGACTCCGTTAATTAACAGTGGTGAAAATAAAGAAAAAATTGCTTCGAACACGCTATTAGAGGAGGGTGAAGTCCGAGCTACACCGTTGAACAAAAGGGATTTAACAGAAGCTATTGAAGAAAATAAAGTTATTGAAGAAGAAGTTCAATTAAATAAGAAAAAATGGTCAGTAGGCTCTACAGTTGCTCCAATTTATTTCAATACATTAAGTAAAGGGTCACCAATAGATGCAAGCTTAGCTAATAATAAAATGAGCTCCGACGCTTCAATTTCATATGGGGTAAAGGTAAACTATAAAATAAATGACAGATTGCGTTTCCAATCTGGAATTAACGCGGTGGATTTGGCATATGAAACATCCGATGTTATAACTTCTATCTCGTCAAACAGTGCCTTTACAAATGGAACAAATATAGAAACCAATGTAAACGGATTTAATATTGTGGCGTTTTCTAGTAATAACATTGCGGTTGAAAACACCGAATTGTTAGCTCCACAACGTGGGTTTTTTAATTTAAAGGGCAATTTAAATCAATCACTTAGCTATATCGAAATACCCATGGAAGCTTCGTATAGTTTAGTCCAAAAAAAGTTGGGTATTAATGTGGTAGGAGGTCTAAGTACCTTTATTTTATACGATAACAATGTGTCGCTCTTAAATGAAAATGGACGAACCTTACTAGGGGAAGCGAACAATATTAATGACCTAAATTTTAGTGGAAATTTAGGGCTGGATTTTGATTATAGTATCAATAAAAAATTATTTATAAACGTATCACCCATGTTCAAATATCAATTTAATACATTTTCAAAAAATGCAGGAGGCTTTCAGCCTTATTATTTAGGTGTTTACACAGGTTTAAATTTTAGGTTTTAGTTGATTAATTATATTTGGCTGGTTACCAAATATGTAGAAGGCCGAATAGCAATATTCGGCTTTTTTATTTAGAAAAATGAATTTAGCTGATTTTATAAACCAGCAAATAGAGGAGACTAAATTTATTCGTAAATTAGCACTTCAAACAAAATAATAAAAAATGACATTAGTAGCAACTGATTTTGGTATTCATAAAGCATTAAAGGAACTTGGAGTAAAAGAAATTAATGAGGGAACTTCTACCGGTTCTGATCATTTTTCTAATGGAGCGGTAATTGCATCCTATTCTCCTGTTGATGGAAAGCTTATTGGAAAGGTAAAAACGACAACTGAGGAAGATTATGAAAAAGTAATGAAAGCTGCAACAACAGCTTTTAAAACTTGGAGAACAATGCCAGCACCGCAACGTGGTGAAATTGTACGTCAGTTTGGAGATAAATTACGCGAAAAAAAGGAAGCTTTAGGTAAATTGGTTTCTTATGAAATGGGAAAAAGCTACCAAGAAGGCTTAGGTGAAGTACAAGAGATGATCGATATATGCGACTTTGCTGTTGGGTTATCACGTCAATTACATGGATTAACCATGCATAGTGAGCGCCCTGGGCATAGAATGTATGAGCAATATCATCCTTTGGGAGTTGTAGGAATTATTTCTGCTTTTAATTTTCCCGTAGCTGTTTGGGCATGGAATACAGCACTCGCCTGGATCTGTGGAGATGTTTGTGTTTGGAAGCCGAGTGAAAAGACCCCAATGTGTGGTATCGCTTGTCAAAATATAGCTGCAGAAGTTTTTGCGGACAACAACCTACCAGAAGGTATTTGTAACTTAATTAATGGCGATTACAGGGTAGGAGAGTTCATGACAAAAGATAAAAGAGTGCCTTTAATTTCTGCTACAGGATCTACCAGAATGGGTAAAATTGTAGCTCAGGAAGTCGCTGGTCGTTTAGGGAAGTCATTACTAGAATTGGGAGGAAACAACGCCATTATAGTAACACCTGATGCTGATATAAAAATGACAGTGATAGGTGCTGTTTTTGGAGCTGTAGGAACTGCGGGACAACGCTGTACTTCTACTCGTAGATTGATTATTCATGAAAGTATGTATGATCAAGTAAAAAATGCAGTGGTTGCTGCCTATAAACAATTACGTATTGGTAATCCATTGGATGAAAACAATCATGTAGGGCCTTTAATTGATACAGATGCAGTGAAGATGTATCAACAAGCCTTAGAAAAGGTGGTTGAAGAAGGCGGAAACATTGTCGTTGAAGGAGGCGTTCTCTCAGGAGAAGGTTATGAAAGTGGCTGTTATGTGAAACCAGCAATTGCCGAAGCACAACCTCAATTTAAAATTGTACAACACGAAACATTTGCTCCAGTATTGTATTTATTGAAATATTCTGGAGACATTGAAAATGCTATTAATATTCAAAATGAAGTAGCACAAGGGTTGTCTTCAGCAGTGATGACCAATAATTTGCGCGAAGCGGAACACTTTTTATCTGTTGCTGGTTCAGATTGTGGAATTGCAAATGTAAATATTGGCACTTCTGGTGCTGAAATAGGAGGCGCTTTTGGTGGCGAAAAAGATACTGGTGGCGGTCGTGAATCTGGCTCTGATGCATGGAAAATATATATGCGTCGTCAAACAAATACCATTAACTATACCACAGAATTACCCTTAGCGCAAGGGATAAAATTTGACTTGTAAAAATAGCATAAACTAAAAAGGCCGCTGTTTATATATACAGCGGCCTTTTTTTTGTATTATTTTAATGTTTTACCATTGCTTTTGAGTAGTACTCAGGCCTTGATATAAGAACGTTGCACTACTGATGTTAGTTAATTGATTTGTATCGCCTGTAGCATAATTATATGAATCACCTCCAATAAATTTGAAGCCGATACTACTTCCATAATAAATAGCTAAATAGCCTATATCAGTAGTAGGTGTATTACTAGCTTTTAGTACTAAATAATTATCACCAACTACGCCTGCAGGTAAAAGTCCGCCTAAATCAGCATAACCATCCGATATGCTAGTACTAGATTGTTTTACTTTATTTGTTGTTGAGCTGTTATTTTGAACAGTATATTTAAAAGCAAAAACATAGCTATTATTAGGCATTGTTAAACCGTTATTGTTGGCAACAGTAAAGTTTGGAGAACCATTACCAGTTGGTTCACTTGAATTATAGTCTGAATCTGAAGTCGCAACTTTAGTCACTTCGTTTAAACTTGAAGCTAGTAAATTATATTCTGTTTCTGTAATCAATACCCAATCACCATCAGCTGCAGCTGCATAAGCTGCTTGTGAATCAGATAAAAGAAATGCTAAATCATCAATATCGTTTAGTGTGATAATGGCAGATGCAGTAGTTGTTATTGAATTTCCCGTTACACTTATAGTTGCAGTAATACTTGGGTTTGTCTCAAAATCAAAACTACTTGCGTCAGCAACAGTAATTTTACCCGTAGCAGCATCAATAGCTATTGACCCAGCAGGGGATTGGGCTGTAATACTATAGGTAAATACGCCATCTGTACCGGTGGCACCAACGGTTCCTAATTCTGTATTTTCTGACTGGTTTTCATCTACGGTTACATTAAAATCGGCAACATCAAGTGTAGGAACATCATCGTCACTCGAACATGACACAAATAAAGTTACTGTTAACAATACTGCCAGATAAGGAATAAACTTTAGCGGGTTTTTCATAATAATAATAATTTTTTAAAGGTTAGATTAGGGTTTATATAACTGTTTTAATATTAATTTATTTCATAGTGAAGAGAAAGGTTAGTGTAGATGTTAAATTAATATACTGACAATAAGACCCTTACGGTCTATTGTTCTTTATATGTAGCGTATCATTTAGACTGTTGGTATGGGAGGGTTAGAATAAAATAAGACTTAAATCGTTTCTATCTAGAAGCAGTTTTTATTTTTAATTGCTAAATTGGTACGGATTTTGAAATTTGTATCGGTCATATTTAATAACGATAGGTTATTTAAATATATAATTATGAAGAAACAATTACTTATTATAATAGTACTTTCAGCTAGTTTTTTAGGCTTTATGGGTATGAATATGCAAACAGATAGATGGCTTGCTCCTCAAGAAGCAAAGTCTATCAAGAACCCAATTAGCCCATCAAATCAAGAGGCATCTGCCATAAGAGGAAAAAAAATTTTTAAAACACGCTGCATGATTTGTCATGGTATCTCCGGAAAGGGTGATGGCCCTGGTGGGAAAGCATTGAATCCAAAACCTCAAAATCTAACCTTACCAATGGTAAAGTCGCAAACAGATGGTGAAATTTTTTGGAAAGTAACGAATGGTAGAAATGCTATGATTAAATGGGGACCGATTTTATCTGAAAATGAGCGCTGGGATGTTGTTAATTATGTAAGAAGCTTAGAATAATAAACTAGTTATATTTTATTTTACGTAAAATCCGCTCTGCCTCTTTGAGTTTAATATACGGAGATTTATTAGTTAATGCTCTTAAAAAAGGTTTGGCATCTATCATTTTCTTTTTGGCATCTTTAAACCCATTTAACGAGCAAATTAGGTAAGTTATAGGTACGTTTTCCAAATCTATTAACTCGTTTTTTGATAATTTTACTCCTTTTTTTATTTTATTTATCAGGGCATTGTTGCTGTTATACGTATGTTTTAATACTATAAGATCAAATGGTGGAGGCTCAAATAATAATTCATGTGCAATATCATGAGTGCCATTGTTCTTAAAATGGATTACCGTTTTTTCTAATGGATAGTAGGTAAAGTCTTGTTGAATGCCCAATTGAATGAACTCTGTAATGATAAATGATTGTTTATTAAATTTGATTTGAACTTCGTCTAGGGTTGAATAAAATAAACGGACTTGCTCATTTACCAAGGCGATGTCAACACGAGAATAATATACCTTCTGAGCTATTTTTTTTTGAACTCCAGCCCAACAAAGTACAAATTGATCTTTAAATACTTTGTAGGTAGGGTTTAACTCTTTATGATCATTCATAAAATCGAAAACACCATTTAGGGTGTGCTCAATATTGTTTGCTGCATTTTTTTCAATGGATGAAACAATAGATTTATTACTACTTTTCGGTGTTAAATTATCGGTTGGTAATGAATTACTTCCCCGTCTAAAAAAAGTGGTATTTTTTAAATACTTCCAGATACTCTTTTTTAAAGTGGTTATTTCTTTTATGGGATTTATGGTAACTAAACCAACTACTTTATGCCTTGAAAGATGAGGAAAAGCAACATTTTCATATTGAATTTTTGGTGGATTCAACAAGTAGGCATTGATCAAATTTTGAATTTTACTATCATCGAAAAAATCGACACCTACGATCTTATTTGATTCATCTTCTACACCAATTACGATATAAGAGTTGTTATCTGGATTTGAGTTGGATAATGCACAAACATGCTTTAAAAATTTGGCTTTGCCTTCTTTGTTGGCAATATTTAATTGTAGCTTTTTATCGTAAAAGCTATTTTCATCATTGTAGACCAAGAGGTTTTTAATTAGCAGGCGTTTGTTAATCATCTTTAAAGGTTGTTTTTTTTAACCGCAACCATTCGTTTTTTAGGATGCTGTAATAAACGGTATTTCTTCTAAACCCATCAGGCATGAGCGTATGACTCCGTAGTTCTCCTTCAAATGTGGCGCCAATTTTTTCCATTGCTCTTCTAGATTGTAGGTTTCTACTATCGGTTTTTAATTCAACTCGTTCAAAATCTAAGGTGTCAAAAGCATAGGTCAATAGCAACTGCTTAACGGCTTTATTTAACCCGGTTTTTTGAAACTGATAACCTATCCAAGTCCACCCAATTTCTAACCGCAGATCATTGTTAGACACATTCCCAAAACTGGTACTACCGGCAAAAGCTCCTTGTTTTTTATCATAAATCAAAAAGGGATACCGATTTTTAGCTGCTTTGGCATCTAACGCCGAATTGATGTACTTTTCTAACTTTTCACCAGTTTTAATTTCTGAAGGAGAATATTTTAGCAGGTCTGTATCATAGTACGCGATTTTCTCTAAAACGTGTATATCCGTTAATTTTAAAGGAGTTAATAGCGTTCGGTTATTCTCTAAAATAATTGCATTATTAAAATCTAATTTTGGCATTGAGAAGAATGTATAATTAATAAAATAAAGATACAAAAAAACCGCCTCAGAAACCTGAGGCGGCGTTGGTTGAAATGAATCAACCAAAATCAACTAACCAAACCTTATCTTTATACTTTTGTATTTCTTTTTTTCGTTTTACGATTTGTTTTAAATCGTTTCGTGTTTCTCGGTTCTACTTTATTAGTAGTAGTTCCATTTTTATATTGAATGTTTCCTCTACCATTAAATTCATACGTTGTTCCAGATGTTGGATGGTATAAACTTATCTTTCTATCATTCATAACGCTCAATTCGAACTCTTCATTGCCATAAGAATCATAATCTAATGTTAAAATTTTTAGGTCGTCATAACCGTCAACATTAAACACTTCATAGTCTCCTACATAATCCCAATTAATAAAATCAATATCCGTGCCAAACTCATCTTGAGAGGACCTGAAAACACTTGTATTTCCTCCTGGTGTAAACTCTAAATAATTTTCATTATCAAAATCATTGAACTCACCTGAATTACTTGTAAATATTTTTTCCCAAGCAACATATTCTTGTAAGAAATACTCAATATTGTCGTAAAAAACCAGATCGTAATCAAAATTATACTTTTGATATCCTATTAGGTAATAATTTACATTGGTAAACGTATCTCTTATTCTAATTTCGTCACTAGCGGTTTGTGTCACTTCTAAATCAATGAACCCATCCTGATTGTGGTCAATTTCTAAAACGCCATTATAGGTACTATAGAAACCGATTTCTAAACCAAATCCGTTTCCAATACTACCAATTCCAACAAGATTGTTGTTAGCATATAAACGTCCATTTATAAAAGAAATTGTAAAAGCTTTTGATAAAAACGGAACGTCACCATTTCCGGAAGTTCTATTGTAATCTACATACCATAAGTCATATGAAGTAACTAGTTGTTCTAATGAAATAGAATTATCATAATCTGCCCGATCATCTATAGAGACAATACATGAGCTAACTAGGGTTACGGTTAGAAAAAGTCCTGTAAGTAATTTTAAAGCTTTCATAAGCACATTTTTTAATGTTTGTTTTAAGTATAAACCAAACTCTGTGCCAAAAAATTATTACTGGTGGTAAATTGCTTTTCTTTTTTTAAGTTGAGTAAGCTTAAAATAACGTTTCTTGGAATTGATAAAATAAGTTATAACTGCCTCATTCTGTTGGAGTTCAAAGGGAATTTTTTGAGAGGCTAAGGGACGTTTATTACCAAATTCTTTTTTGGGGTCTGCATCTACAGTCAACAAGTTATTTTTGGTTGAATGAACAAAATTACCAATCAATGTCAATTCATTTTTATCAAGTGTGGAAGTTAATTTTACCGCTTTATGATTGAAATAAATAGAGTCGAAAACAACTTTCTTTTTAGGATTGTTCATTTTGATTGTAAGTAGTGTACCTTTTGAACCTGGCCTACCCCCAATCCATTCTTGGTAAAAGGAATCGGTAATTGTTGAAGGCGCTTTTGCATCCAATTGAGCAGAACTACATTGAGAAAAACACAATACAACAATACCCATTAGTGGAATTAGAAAATATTTTTTCATTTTATTTTTTAGTAAAAGGGTACAAATAAGATGCCACGTCGTACTAACTAATATGCTCTTTTGTTATTTCCTTCGTAAAAATTAACAAATGCTCTATTTACCACTTTAGTTCCGCCCACTGTTGGATAATTACCTGTAAAATACCAATCACCGGTATTTTTTGGACAGGCTTTATGAAGGCCTTCAATTGACTGAAAAATGACCTTTACATTTGCTTTTATATCCTTTGTTTTTAATAACTGAGCAATTTTATCAGAGATTTCTTCATTGGAGAAAGGCAAATACATTTCTTTTACATAATTCTCTAATTGATCATCAGACACTGTATGTTGATTTTTACACTTTTTATAAATGTCATCAAGGATGTGGATCTGATTGCTATCCTTAAGTAGCTCTAGGGTGGCCTTGAAGGCAATGAACTCTTCTAACTTAGCCATATCAATCCCGTAACAGTCAGGGTAACGAATTTGAGGCGCTGAGGACGCGACTACAATTTGTTTCGGGTTTAAACGGTCTAAAATCTTGATGATACTTTTCTTTAAGGTTGTTCCTCTAACAATACTATCGTCAATAATAACCAAATTATCTGTAGGTTTTACTACACCATAGGTAACATCGTAAACGTGTGCTACTAAATCATCTCTACTATTATCATCAGCAATAAAGGTTCTAAGTTTTGCGTCCTTAATTGCTATTTTTTCAATTCGTGCTCTTTCTGAAAGTACTTCGGTAACTTTTTCAGCAGATATACTTCGATTTCCATTTAATATGGTCTCAAGGCGGTGTTTAATTAGGTAGTCATCAGCAGCTTGTGCCACCCCAAAAAACGAGGTTTCTGCCGTGTTTGGAATGTATGAAAAAACAGTATTATTTACATCGCTATCTATGGCATCTAAAATTTTTGGAAAAATAAATTTTCCTAAGTTTTTACGCTCTTCATAAATCTCAGCATCACTTCCTCGAGAGAAATAAATACGTTCAAAAGAACATGCTTTTTTAGGCAATTGATCCATCACTTGTTGTACAGAAACGTGTCCATTTTTTTTGACAATAAGTGCATGTGCATGCTCTAATTCTTTTACATCATCAAAATCAACATTAAAAACTGTTTGAATTACTGGTCGTTCTGAAGCAACAACTACCACTTCGTCATCTTGATAATAATAGGCGGGTCGAATCCCCGCGGGATCTCTATATACAAAAGCATCGCCATGACCAAATAACCCAACCATTGCATAGCCACCATCCCAATTTTTCGAGGCGCGACTTAAGATCTTCTTTATATCTAGTTCTTCTTCTATTACTGACGAAGCTTCTCTTTTACTAATGCCCTTTTCCTTACAACTCTGATAAATTTTTGAGACTTCATCATCTAAAAAGTGCCCAATTTTTTCCATTACGGTCACCGTATCCGTATTTTCTTTTGGATGCTGCCCCAACTCTATTAACTCTTCTAAAAGTTCATTAGAATTGGTCATATTAAAATTACCAGCAACAATTAAATTTTTGTGTTTCCAATTGTTTTGACGTAAAAAAGGATGAACACTCTCAATACTATTTTTTCCAAAGGTTCCATACCGAACATGTCCTAAAAACAAATTACCAACATAAGGCATATTTTCTAATTGCCAGGCGACGTCCTTTTTTTTATCGGGATGTTGTTCTAAAATATTATTTAGACGGTCGTTTATTTGAGCAAAAATATCTTGAATAGGCGACTGTTGATTAGAACGTACTCTACTAATGTATCGTGTCCCTGGCTTGACATCTAATTTTATACTTGCGAAACCAGCACCATCTTGTCCGCGATTGTGCTGCTTTTCCATCATTAGGTACATTTTATTGATACCGTAAAAAGAGGTACCGTACTTTTTTTGATAAAATTCTAGCGGTTTTAATAATCGTACTAATGCAATTCCGCATTCGTGTTTAATAGCATCACTCATTGTTAATCAATAAATTAATTAGATGTTGTAAAAAAAAATCCGCGCTCGAAAGCGCGGATGGATTATTAATTTAATTCTATTTCAAATTGAGTAAGTTCCTTAAATGATTTTAATCGTTTGTGAACTTCTTCTTTTGTTAAATTTTGCATGCGTTCAGTTCCAAATTTCTCCACACAAAAAGAGGCTAAATTAGAACCGTAAATTACTGCGTTTTTCATATTTTCAAAAGAAATATCTTCTGTTTTTGCAAGATATCCTGCGAAACCTCCCGCGAAGGTATCTCCAGCACCCGTAGGGTCAAAGACTTCAGCTAAGGGTAAGGCTGGTGCGAAGAACATATTTCCATTATTAAACAACAAGGCACCGTGTTCTCCTTTTTTTATAACCACATACTGTGGCCCCATTTTATGAATCTTTTTAGCTGCATTTACCAATGAGTATTCTCCACTTAATTGTCGTGCCTCTTCATCATTAATGGTAATTACATCAATACGTTTGATGACATTTTTTAAGTCTTCAAGGGCAGAATCCATCCAAAAATTCATCGTATCCAAAATAACTAATTTTGGTGTTACATTCATTTGGTCTAGAACAGCATTTTGTGTTAACGGATGTAAATTACCTAACATAACGATAGCGGCATCTTTAAAACTTTCGGGAACGACAGGATTAAAATCAGCCAAGGTATTTAATTCGGTTACCAAAGTATCTCTTGAATTCATGTCGTTGTGGTATTTACCACTCCAAAAAAATGTTTTACCTCCTTCAACAATTTCAACGCCAGTAGTATCTATATTTCGTTCGTTTAACATCTTGAGGTAAGCTATCGGCATGTCGTCACCAACAACAGAAACAATTCCTGTTTCTATTTCAAAATGTGACGCAGCTAATCCCACAAAAGTGGCAGAGCCACCTAAAATTTTATCTGTTTTTCCAAAAGGAGTTTCAATAGCATCAAATGCAACAGTTCCAACGGCTAATAATTTACTCATTCTTGTTTTTTTACCTTAATTTTGCACTTTATTTCAAATGCAATCTATTATTGATTGTGCAAAAATAAGTTTAAAAAATGACTATCAAAGAAATACAAGAAGAAATTGTAGATGAATTTTCGATGTTTGATGATTGGATGGAACGCTATGAGTACATTATAGAACTAGGTAAGTCGTTGCCATTGATTAAAGACGTTTATAAAGTAGACGAAAATAGTATTAAAGGTTGTCAATCTAAAGTTTGGGTTCATGGTGAACTGATTGCTGGAAAAGTTGTTTTTACGGCCGATAGTGACGCTATTTTAACCAAAGGAATTATAGCGCTACTACTGCGTGTTTTTTCTAACGCTACACCACAAGAAATTTTAGATGCCAACACGCTGTTTATCGATGAAATCGGTCTGAAAGAACACCTCTCACCAACCCGTGCAAATGGATTGGTTTCCATGATTAAACAGTTAAAATTGTATGCCTTTGCATTTCAGTCAAAATTGACGTAATAATTGTATCTTTGTAGCCTAAATATTGAGTTATGACAGAAATTGATGTAAGAACAGTGGGAGATAAAATAGTTGAGGTTTTAAAAACTATTTATGATCCAGAAATTCCCGTAGATATATATGAACTTGGCTTGATTTATGACGTTTTTGTTAACGAAAATAAAGAAGCTAAAATATTAATGACCTTAACTTCACCTAATTGTCCCGTAGCAGAATCATTGCCTGTTGAGGTAGAAGAAAAAGTAAAAACATTAGATGAGATTGACAATGCAGAGGTTGAAATCACATTTGACCCTCCTTGGAGTCAAGATTTAATGAGCGAAGAAGCCAAATTAGAATTGGGGTTTTTGTAAAAAACGATATTTTTTCAAACAATACGAAGGTATTGTGTCTCAATGATAAGTAGAAGTAATGTCAGAAGAAATTATAAATAGAGTATCCAATAGTAAATTGGTTACCATAGATTTAGAAGATTATTACCCTGATGGGAAACGTATCGTTTTTGATATTTCTGTCTGGTTACATGAAGGATTGATTTTAATCGAAAAGAACTTTCGTGAAAAAATAGAACTTCATGATTGGAATACATATAGCGATACTTATGTTGCTTTAACATGCAAAACGGACGCCATCATACCCTCATGGGCCTACCTATTAATTACCACGAAACTAAGTCCCTTTGCAAAAAAGGTGGTCGTTGGTAATTTAGAATTATTAGAAACAGTACTATATCAAGATATTATCTCAAATATGTCACTAGCTGACTATGCTGACAAACCAATTATTATAAAAGGTTGTTCTAATAAGCCAATTCCAGAAACGGCATCTATTATGTTAGTTGAAAAACTGTTGCCCATTGCCAAAACAATTCTATTCGGTGAAGCCTGTTCTACCGTACCGTTATATAAAAGAAAAAAGTAATACTTCTATGTGACTTTTAGTGAATACTTGTGTCAAAAAGTAATAAATATGTGTATTTTTGCGCGACAAAAACTAAAAATGAATTTAAAAATGAAGAAATTATTATTTGTGTTTGCATTGATAGCGGGGATCTTATCTACCTATGCGCAAACGGAAGAAGAATTAAAAGCGGTACAGGGGCCTAAAAAAGATTCTATCGCTAAACTTCAAGGAGAAGTTAATGCAATTCAAGCTAAAATAAATGCTTTACCAGGATGGAGAAAAGGAGCTTTTGGTACTATTGGAGGTACGCTTTCAGGTTTTAACAACTGGTATTCTAAAGGGCAAGCAAACTCTTCTGCGGGTAATATAGGTTTTACCGTGAATGCTTTTGCTAATTTACAACAAGAGAAATTTTTCTGGAGAAACTCAGCAACTGTAAATTTGAGTTGGGTAAAATTTGACGACAAAGATGATCCAACAGATAATTCAGATTTTCAAGAAGCTACTGATGTGTTTAATATCACCTCATTGTACGGGTATAAGTTAAGTGATACTTGGGCTGTTTCTACTTTAGGTGAATATAGAACAACGATTTTAAGTAATTTCAATGATCCTGGATATTTAGACTTAGGGGTTGGTTTCACTTGGACTCCAGTAACTGATTTAGTGGTGGTAATACACCCATTGAACTACAACTTTGTATTTAGTAAAGGTGACGCCGTTTTTGAATCTTCTTTAGGAGCAAAAATTGTTGCCGATTATACTAAAAAAATAGGAGATGTTAATTTTAAAACAAACCTTTCTATGTTCCAAAGTTACAAGAGTTCAGATTTTTCAAACTGGCAATGGACAAACTCTTTTGGTTATACCCTTTGGAAAAAAATAGGAGTAGGGTTTGATTTTGGTTTAAGAGATAATAAAGCAGAGGCTGTAAATTTCGCCAATGATCCTTTAGTTACATTTGATAATGTAGACAACAAATTACAATCATTTTGGATGTTTGGTTTAAACTATGCATTCTAAATTAACTTTGAAAGATTTAAAAAAGCACTCATTTGAGTGCTTTTTTTATGCGATATATTCTGTTAACTTAGCACTTCAATAAAATTGTAATGACGCTACTATTTGTTTACGGATTTATCTCAATTTTCTTTTCTTTTTTATGTTCTATTCTAGAAGCGGTATTGTTAAGTATTAGCCCTACGTTTATCAACGTTAAAAAGAAAGAAGGAAAAGCCTATGCCGAAACGCTAGAAGCATTTAAAAAAGATGTAGATAAGCCGCTTATCGCTATTTTAACACTTAACACCATTGCGCATACCGTAGGGGCTATATTGGTAGGGGTGCAAGCCAAAGTTGCCTATGCAGAATTGTATGGCAGTACCTCTAGAACAATTTTTGGTGTTCAGTTTACAGAAGATTTGATGGTGGGTGTTGTTTCTACCATTATGACCATATTTATATTAGTAGCTTCAGAAATTATACCCAAAACTATTGGAGCAACCTATTGGAAACAGTTGGCAAACTTCACCGCAAAAGCGCTGAAAGTTTTGATTTTTCCATTAAAATGGACAGGAATTATTTGGGTGCTCCAACTCACCACTAAATTAATAGGTAGTAAGGGACATGATGGGAGTGTGTTAAGCAGGGAAGATTTTCATGCCATGGCAGATATTGCGCATGAAGAAGGTGTTTTTGAAGCTTCAGAATCTACGGTGATTAAAAATTTATTAAATTTTAAATCTATTTTAGTCAAGGATGTAATGACACCAAAAACGGTGTTAAAAATGGCCTCAGAGACCATGAGTGTAAAGCATTTTTTTGATGAAAATAAGGAACTTCGTTTTTCTAGAATTCCTGTTTTTCAAGGCAATAGAGATCATGTAGTTGGATATGTTTTAAAAGATGCCGTTTTTAAAGAAGTTGCAGAAGATAATGATGATATACTACTTTCAGAATTGGTAAGAACTATTTTTGTGGTTGATAGAAATGTGCCAATACCCAATTTGTTTGAAAAATTTATAAAGGAGAAAGAACACATAGCACTCGTTGTTGATGAATATGGTTCTATTAGCGGATTGGTAACGATGGAAGACGTTATTGAAACCCTATTAGGCTTGGAAATTATGGATGAGAGCGACGCAGATTCTGACATGCAAATCCTAGCCAGAAAGAATTGGGAGCAGCGCGCAAAACGTTTAGGAATTATTGAAAATGATTCACCAATAGGAGAAGAGTAAAAACTATTTATGTTTACTCTTCGTACTCTTGATACAAAAAGTCATTATAAGGAAAACGAGAAATATGTATCTTTTTTACCGCCTCAAAGACTTTTTCTTTAAAATCATCTAGGTTTTCTTTATTCAATGCTGAGATAAAAATACAGTTATCATCTAGCTTTGACATCCACGTTTTTTTCCAATCATCTAAGGTATAATGAACTTCGGTTTTTTCGGTGACTAAATCATCGGAATCAATAGTCTCATAGGTATAATTGTCAATTTTGTTAAAAACCATTAAGATAGGCTTGTCTACACTTTCTATTTCCTTTAATATTTGGTTTACTGAATCTATATGATCCTCAAAGTTTGGATGTGAAATATCAACAACGTGTAATAATAGATCGGCTTCTCTGACCTCATCTAAAGTAGATTTAAACGATTCAACAAGCTGTGTAGGTAATTTGCGTATAAAACCTACGGTGTCTGTCATTAAAAAAGGAATATTTTTAATCACTACTTTTCGAACCGTTGTGTCTAAAGTGGCAAATAATTTATTTTCGGCAAAGACCTCACTTTTACTAATGACATTCATTAAAGTAGATTTTCCTACATTGGTATAACCTACCAATGCAACACGTACCATTTTTCCACGGTTTTTGCGTTGTACAGCCATCTGTTTATCAATGGTTTGCAGCTTCTTTTTTAGCAAAGAAATTTTATCTCTAATAATACGTCTATCCGTTTCAATTTCAGTTTCACCAGGTCCACGCATTCCAATTCCCCCTTTTTGCCTTTCAAGGTGTGTCCACATTCGTGTTAAACGGGGTAATAAATATTGACACTGTGCCAATTCAACTTGGGTTCTAGCATAACTTGTCTGAGCGCGCTGGGCGAAAATATCAAGAATTAAATTTGTTCTATCTAGCACTTTACAGTCTAATACCTTTTCAATATTTCGCAGTTGCGCAGGGTTTAGCTCATCATCAAAAATGGCTGTTGAAATACTGTGTGTTTCAATATACTGCTTGATTTCATCTAACTTACCTGTACCAATAAAGGTCTTTGGATTTGGGACATCTAATTTTTGAGTAAAGCGTTTCACGGCCTCTCCACCTGCGGTAAATGTCAAAAATTCTAACTCATCTAAATATTCTTGTGATTTTTCTTCATCCTGATGTTGACTGATAACACCAATCAATACCGCCTTTTCAAAATCGAATTCTTTCTTTTCTATCATATGACAAAGGTATGAAGTTTGTTGATTTTTCGTACTTTTCGGCATTATATAAATTCCAATTTTGAAAAACAACCTTGAGAACACTTCTTCAATAGCCTTTTATAATTTAGAAAATTTATTTGATACCGCTAATGATCCCAATACTTTTGACGATGATTTTACACCTGATGGAAGAAATAGATGGAATGAAAATAGGTACCAAAGGAAGATAAAAAAATTAGCCTCTGTGATTGCTAAAATCGGTGTTGACACCATTGGTGTTCCACCACTTATTGTTGGAGTAGCGGAAGTAGAAAATTTAAAGGTCTTGAACGATTTGGTTCAATCTAAAGATTTAGAAGTGCATCATTACGGAATTGTACATTATGATTCTTTAGATGAAAGAGGCATTGAAGTGGCTTTATTATATCAAAAAGAACATTTTGAATTGATAGACTCACAAGCGTTTCCGTTATTATTATATCGTGAAGATGGTGAACGTGATTTTAGTAGGGATATCTTGTTGGTCAAAGGAAAGTTAAAAGGAGAACTCACTTACTTTATAGTTAATCACTGGCCATCTAGAAGAAAAGGAACAGAAGAAACCCAACCCAATCGAATTAAGGCAGCCCATTTAGTTCATGAAATTATAGCTACAATACGTCAAGAAACTATAGATCCAAAAATTGTTATTATGGGTGATTTTAATGACAATCCTACAAGTCCGAGTATTAAACAACACTTAGTGTCTGAAAACTTTTATAACCCGTTTGAATCAATGTATGACAGTGGAAGAGGCACTGCCACACATGAAAAAAATTGGTATCTATTTGATCAGATTATAATCAGTAGAAACTTTTTTATTGAAGATGTGAATGCACTAACCTATAAACAAGCAGAAATATTTGAGGAACACTTTTTAAAATCTTGGAAAGGAAAACACAAGGGAAGCCCCTTTAGAACCTATATTGGCAAGTGGCACCAAGGTGGGGTTAGTGATCATTTTCCAGTCTATATTACGGTAGAAAAATAAAGAAGCATCAATAGTTATTTGATGGTTTTTATTTAGTATTTAATCAGTGATTGTATGTGTTTGGCTTTGCTCTTTACACTTATTTTATTCCTGGAGAGAAAAATCCTGGAGCATCTTGTGGGCTATTGGTTGTGCCAGCATCACCAGTATCATTCCAGATGTGCCATTCGTTAAAAGTGTAAATGGGGTTTCCTTGAGTAATTGAAAAATTTCGAAGTGCCCTTCCATCTTCAAACTCGTGATTGGTGTTCGAACCATCTTCTCCAATGATTCCAAAAACATCTACAACTGTTCCTTCAGAATCAACCAATTCTAAATTGTCATCACCATTAGAATCAGCGGGGCCATTGGTGCCAGCTTCTAAATCAGGAGGAAAGCCAAAAACAGTTTCAAAGGTGCTGGCATTGACCGCGATTACAAAAGCTTGGTTTGAATCAATAGTATTCCCAGACAGATCTAAGGTTGAAGAAACAGTTGTATTATTATTGGTGTACCTTCTGATGGTCCATCCATTGAGGTTAACTGGTTCGATTTCTCCATTGTAAATTTCAATAAATCGCGCATCCGCATTATTGTTTGGATCTGCCAACTCTGTAAAATAAAGGTTGTTTTTTAATACTATTTCTTTACGTTCATTGTTTAAATTGACATCTGAATAGGTACGCGCCAATAACTGATAGTCACCTCCAAACTTTGTCAATACACCTCGAATACTACCGTTACCATTAGGCACTTCTATGGAGGCAAAATCGGCAAAAGCGCTTGTTCTAAAGATGAGTAATGCGCCAGAGACATCTTGAATTAAATGGTTGGTAGCATTGCCAACATCATTTGTACTATCATAAAGTGTTGTTCCCAATGCATCGTCGATGAATTGAACATTGGAAAATTCAACCAATGTGTTCAAGTAAGCATCAGAAACATCATTTATTGAAATTGAATTAACCAAACTATTTTCATCAATCACTTCGCAGGATTTTATAAGTACTTTTTCAAAGGCTGGGTAGCCAATTCTACCGACAGTTTCATTTTGAAAATTGTCTATAAATAGGCCGCCTATTTCTAAAACATTGTTATCTTTTTCGAGGTAAAGTCCGTTTAATTTGACATATACTTTCCTGCCAGGGTTGTAAATCGTATAGAGGTCTGTTTGGTCTATTGACACACTAAAACCCAAGGAACCATCGCTAGTTTGAATTGCAGTGTTCTTAAAAAAATTTCCTTCTTGATCACTAGAAATGACATAGCCTTCAATGGCGTCATCTACGGCATATTTGGTGGCTGTTTCCGTTGCGATATTAAATAATTCGGCGATGGTTTTAGTAGTAGTTATGGTATCAACACATGTTTCCTTAGGTATGTTGAAATCATTTGTTTTCACACATGAAAGGGAGCTGCTAAAAGTGAAAACAGCAGCTATCCAGATGGAATATTTAAGAATTTTTTTCATATATTTTTTCTAAAAACTGAATGCTATATTTACGAAATAGGATCTTCCGAGTCCGTACCAATATTTATTTCCAAAACTCCGTTTGTCAGTTCCATTTGAAGTGTCTTCAACCAAATCTTTATAATTAGCGGTCCGCGATTGCTCATAGCCTCCGGTACGAAAAATCTCATCAAAAGCATTATTCACACTGATGAAAAGACCGATGTAATTGCCTTTAACACGCCATGATTTCCCTCCCGTTAGATTCAGTAAATAATAACCGTCAAATCGTTCTTGTTGTAATAATTTATGGGCTAGATCATAATCAATGGACTCAAACGGCAACCCGTTGGGATCTTCTGGGTTTATAAAAAAATCATTCGTTCTACTAATTGTTGAAATGTCTACATACGAATGTGATAAATAGTTGGCAGTGGCAGCAATCCACCAATATTTAGGGTCTCTATATTCAATACCAACCGTATAGGCCTGTTGTGGCCCATTTGCTATTTTAAGTCCTTCAATTTGAGCCTCTCCTAAATCTTTAAATCCAATGGTGTTTATCAAATCTTCATTATAACCTGCAGTATCAAAATTGACCCCTATTGTAGCATTACTAGTATACGTATGTTCTCCATACGCAGCAGTGATAAAGGTTTTGACAGTCGGACTATTTTGAAACTCAAAGCCGAGTTCAGCTCCATAATGCCGTTTGTTTATATGGGTAACTACTTCTTGGAAAAAATCTGTTCCGGAGCCACTCTGCGCAAAAAAGAAATTAATATCAGTTCCATTATTAAAAAGACTATAGTAGCCGGTCAATCTCGCTTTGATTAGAGGTGATCTATATATATAATTAGCTTCGGCAACTTTCATATCTTCAGCTGTTAAATTGGGAACGACATTATTGTTTTCTCTTGAGTTGACAAAAGAATTACGAATGGTCGGCGCCTTGGATAAATAAGCGGCGTTTAACAAGAGTAGGTGCCTGCCCGTAAAATTATACGTAAGTCCCGCTTTGAATCCAATAGTACCAAAGTTAAGTTCTTCACTTTTTCCCAAGGAGTTTGCTTCAAAGCTTTCATTCAGGAACTTCCCTTCCCTTTGATAGCTGGTATTGGTATATGAGCCACTTAAAAAACCAGTTGCTTTATTGAAATTTAAATGTACCTGTGCGAAAGCGTTTAATTGTGTAGCTGTAATGTTGTAATTGTACTTGATTCGATCATTTAAGCCTTTTTCGATAGTGCCTAGAGCATCATTTCTAGAAAAGTGATCATCAATGAGGGTGAATGGATTTACGTCCGAATAGTATTCGGCCCCTAATAGGTCAAGGGGATTGCCGTAATTTTCAGAAAGTAAACTTTTGTAGGTTCCACCAAGGTCAACCGAAAAGCGGTTTGAAAGTTTGGTATTGAGTGTTGTACTTACAGTTAATAGCGTATCATCTGTACGATCTTCATATACCAGATAACGTGCAGCACCCGGCTCGTTTACGTTTAGTGTATTGGTATTGGCTTCGTAAAAGTTATTCCAATGAACTTGAGGTTTTTCAGCAATTAAAAGCAAATACCTCCAATAATTGGGGTTTGGGTTGGGTGCATTGGCATATTCTAACCTGCTACCTCCCAATGAACCTATTTGGTAAGCAATACTGGTTGTTAGTGAGGTGTTTTCTGATTCGTAAAAATGACTAAACATAAAAAGAGGTTCATTAATAGTGCGTATGCGTGTATTTCTTATTTTACCATCTTGATAGCCCCAATAAGGATTGTACCTACGCCCCATAGCATTAAAGCTTCGCTCAGTAATGGCGGATACACTTCCCCGTTTATTAGGCGTGTAAAAAGCAGTTAAATTAATACTGTTCGTTGTGTTTAATTGATATTCAAAGGCTCCAAAAAAACTATAAGCATCATATAGTGTACCGTCGATATAGCCTTCACTTCCCCATCGTCGTGAAGCTGATACCGTATATGCTAGGTTGTTTTTTTGGAGACCTGAATTATAGGTTGCCATTAATCTTCCTGTGTAGGTTCTATTAGCGTATGAGGTAGAAACGCGTAAACCGGGCCTGTATTTTGAGGCTCGGGTTGAAATATTTGTGCTGCCTAAAATCGCTCCAAAACTATGATTTGAAGGGGCTAGTCCGGTGGTCAATTCTTGATTTCGAGTCACGTCATTAAGCCCACCCCAATTACTCCATTGAGGCCTTCCGTTAAATAACTTATTCATAGACACCCCATTGATTAAAACCAGGGCACTTTGTGAGTCGTAGCCACGAACTCTGAAAAATGCTTGACTATAGTCGAATGCTGCTCTGTTTTGGAATACATCTTTAGAGGCTTGAAGTAGACCCGTTGTATTTTCTGATTCACTTTCGGCATTATTTAAATCATCTTCCGTCAAGGATATAATGCCACTATCCTCTTCAGCCATACGAATATCTCTAAAGAGAAGAATACTACCTACATCAATACGAGAAGTAGCGGAAACACTTATCGGAATGAGCTGTGTTTCATAGCCTTCAAGGGCAATTCTAAGCACTAGATCACCCACAATGACATTTGTTAGTTCAAATTGACCGGCGGCATCCGATAGTTGTGAAAGATTTGTATGGTTGATACTGATTCTTGCCTTTGCTAGCGGACTCAATGTTTCGGAGTCAATAACGAGGCCAGTTACCGATTGGGCATTCAATTCACTCAACAAAAGAAGACTTCCAATTAATAGTGTGATACTTTTTTTCATCTTGAGCAGCATAAATAATTACAAAGTAAACTGCCTTTACCGCCAAAAAAAGGCAGTTTAGGTTAAATCTTCACACAAGCGAATTTTTGAATTAAATTATTATGTTGGCTTATAATTTGTTTTTACATTTAAAAAAATTATCATGGGATAATGCATATTGAAAAAATACTTTTAGCGCTCATTTTATGTATTAGTTTCAATTCTTTTAGTCAAGAAAAGGAGTATGAAATTAGAACAGTGGCGTTTTATAATGTGGAGAATTTATTTGATACCATTAACGACCCTAAGAAATTTGATGATGATAGAACACCCGATGGAAAAGATAAATACACGTCTAAAATTTATTGGGATAAAATTGATAACCTAAGCAGAGTACTTTCAGAGATTGGTGAAGAGGAAACAAAAACGAGTCCGGCGATATTGGGTATTTGTGAAGTTGAAAATTTGTCGGTAATTCAAGATCTAATAAGTTCAAAACGCTTAAGGGATAAGGACTACGGAATTGTACATTATGATTCACCTGATGAAAGAGGAATAGATGTTGCTTTATTATACCGAAAAAAGTATTTTAAACTTTTAAGCGAAAGAACCTTTACCTTGTTCCTTTTTAGGGATGATGGGAAACGCGATTTCACTAGAGATCAATTGCTAGTTTCAGGTTTGTTAGATGGCGAGCTAATTCATCTCATTGTCAATCATTGGCCCTCTAGAAGTGGAGGAGAGGAGAAGAGTAGACCCAATAGAATCGCTGCCGCTAAGCTGAATAAAAAAATTATTGATTCATTGCAAAGAGTCGATGCAAAAGCAAAAATTATTACGATGGGCGATTTGAATGACGATCCTACAAACCAGAGTGTTGCCGTGGTTTTAAATGCTCAAGAAAAGAAAGAGAAGGTAGCAGCAACAAAAGGCTTGTACAACCCTATGGCAGCGATGTATCGCAAGGGTTTTAATACCTTAGCGTATCGTGATGGTCTCAATTTATTTGATCAGATTATTTTTTCGCAACCTTTTTTAGAAAAAGATTATGCTACCTATTGCTTTTACAAAGCGGGAATTTATAATAAAGACTATTTAATAACGTCAAAGGGTCCCTATAAAGGATACCCGTTCAGAAGTTATAATTACAGTACCTATCAAGACGGTTATAGCGATCATTTTCCGGTATATATTTATTTAATTAGAGAAAAAAAATAAACAGCACATGCAAGATTTAAAAGTAGCACTCATTCAGGCAAACTTAGTTTGGGAAGATGCCAAACAAAACAGAAAAAACTTTGACGATAAAATTGAAGCGATTTCTGAAAACGTTGATTTAATAGTGTTGCCCGAAATGTTTACCACTGGGTTTACTATGAATGCTTCTTCGGTTGCAGAAACAATGGACGGACAAAGTATCACTTGGTTAAAAAAATGGGCAAAAGCCAAAGATACGGCCATTACCGGGAGTTTAATAATTAAAGAAGGAGAAGACTACTATAACAGATTGGTTTTTGTGTTTCCCTCTGGAGCGTTGAAGATTTATGATAAACGGCATACGTTTACCTTAGCAGGTGAAGATAAAATATATACTGCAGGTACAAAAAAGATTCTAGTTGATTACAAAGGGTGGAAAATTTGTCCCTTGATTTGTTATGATTTGCGTTTCCCTGTGTGGGCTCGTAATACAGAAAATTATCATGTGCTAATTTATGTTGCCAATTGGCCAAAACCACGAACTACTGCTTGGGATGCCTTGTTAAAAGCGCGTGCTATTGAAAACATGAGCTATTGTATCGGCGTAAATAGAGTTGGCCTAGATGCGACAAAACATGAATATTCGGGGCATTCGGTAGTAATTAATGCCCTTGGAGACACAATCAGTTCTATTGAGCCAGAAACAGAACAAACACACGTAGTTCTGTTGAGTGCTGAACATGTACAAAAAACGAGAGAAAAATTACAATTTTTGGCTGATAGCGATTCTTTTACTATAAACTAAGCCATTGTGACCAAGGCATTTTACTTAAAATAAAAAATAGTCCGATACCATAAAAAATTACAATCGTTTTAAATTTTCCTTTATCTGTAGTTTGCTTTTTATGTCTTGACCATCCAATGGTAATAAAAATAATTCCCAAAAGCATCATAACAGGATGTTCAACAGCTAATAATCGATTGCTAGCATCAATACCATTTGCCTTCATTGATTTATACCAAGGACTCATAAAATACCAGCCCAATCCAATTAACAATTGAATATGAGTGACTATTAATGTGAACAGTGAGATCCTTAAATCTTTATCAGAAAACTTTTTGTTTTTTGTAAAGCCTATAACAGCATTTACAAAGGCTACAATTAATAATATAACTACGATATAGGCCCAATAAGAATGTATTAATTTCATCATAATTTAAATTCGTTTAGTATAGGTTAAAAGGATTAAAATTTTACTGCCATTTGTTGTCAGCGTCGTCGCCTCCCCAAATTAATGTTGCTAAATAGGGGTTATCTATAAAAGGGTTTCTGTTTCCTTGAGCTCCTTGAATAACAGTATTTCGCTGAATTTCAAAATCAGAAACCGGATCTGCAATATTCCATTCTAAGAAGAGTTCGAGCGTGCCCACTTTTTCAAAAGTTTCTCCATAACGCACATTAAGATACATAACCATTCTGGCTACATCACCTCTCCAGTCATCTCCGGGATACCATGAATTATTATTTATTAATTGATAGGTGCCACTACCGGCTACAAACGGGTAGTTACTTCTAAGAGAATTAACAGCATCGTCAGCCGATCTTAAATGATGTAAATCGGTTACAGCACCATCAGATTCTAAGCGCGACTGTGGATAGATATGCTCGGTATTAAAAGTTTGAGGCGTGTGCGGGTTGTTTCCTGAAGTATATTCTCTTTCATCTCTACTTTCACCGCTGTACATTAAGATTACATTCGCTGTATTACTGGCATCTTCATCTGCATCATATAAATAATTGTGTCTTTGGCCATATGATAATATAGTGGTATGTTTTGCTATGGTATGCTCTTTTAATTGGTCATAATTTATGCTTCCATCAGTGGTAAATGCAAGATTTTCATAATAAGTACTCAATTCAGCAGGTACGTTAAAAGCGAAACGCTCTAAGACCGAAATAGTTACCGTTGCTGTAACACATGACGGATTCTCATCATCATCACAAAGGGTATAGGTAAAGGTGTCGTCTCCAACAAAATCTGTTTGAGGTGTATAGGTGATGCTCTTGTCTGCATTTAAGGTCACGGTTCCTGTAGTGCTCGCATTATCAATAGCGGTTAAGACGGCGTCATCTGTTAAGGTGTCGTTATCAAGTAGGTTGTTAATCGTGATGGTGTTGTTTTCAACACTATTAATGGCGTCGTTAGATGCCATAGGCTCGCCTTCATCAGTAATGGTTATTGTTACCGTTGCTGTAGAGCAGTCTGGTGTTGTGTCAGAATCACATAAGGTATAGCTAAAGCTGTCTTCACCAACAAAGCTTGGAGGCGGATTGTAGCTATAGGTACCATTTCTATTATCCACGATACTACCGTTTTTAGTGCTTGTATTGTCAATTGAAGTGATTCTTGCACCTGTAATTACCGTATCATTACTTAACAAGTCAGACAAAATTAATTCGGTATCTTCAATACCGGTTGCAATGTCATTCACTGCTATAGGTTTCTCATTTACAGGAGGTTGAACGATTGGTCCATCGCCACCACTATCGCCACCACAGGCAAGAACTAATGCACTTATAACGATTAAATAAAGTATTTTTTTCATGAAATAAAATTATTAAAAAAACCCCTTATCTACTAAAGATAAGGGGTTTTTATTATAAAGAAATAATATTCTTTTAACTATTCATTCAAAACGTATTCTGAACCTTCTTTGATAACCTTCATAGTGTAAACAGCATCTGAACCATTATAAACATTATAAGAAACAGCGTATTTTTGACCTTCAGCATCATTCGGGAAATTGTTTAATAAAATAGTATTTATTTTATCTAAACGAACTGCAACAGTCTCTTCTGCTTTACCAGCACGCACATCAAAATTTCCATAGAAACCATTACCTACTAAGTCATAATCAGCCTGAGTTAAGGTATAATTGATTGTATTGTCTGGAACCCAAGTTGTACCGTCATGACCAAATTGAACAGTTTCGTTCGCTACGTTGTTGTATTTACTCCAAGAAGTACCATCATAAACATAACTACTGGTATAACTTGTAGTCACACCGCTAGAATATAATTCATACATCGCTAATGCGATAGCACCAGCCTCTTGAGGGTTAAATTTGTACACATCTACTAAAGCAATTGGAATTTTAGCATTTGCTTCATCCGAAGAACCAAAATTAGGAAACCCATTGCCCATAGCATTGTATTGAGCTTCTGTAAAACCTGTGAATTTTGTCCAGTCTCCATTTTCATAAGCAAATCCATCAGTTAATGTTTGCTCACTTCCACTATAATATTGATATCTAAGAGAATAAAAATCACCTTCACTAGGCTCTGGATATTTTTCATCTAAATAATCGAAAATATAATAATCTCTATCAAAGTTTCCGTAGGTATTACCTGTTATATCATTGTGTTCTTGTTCTGTCAATTCGTAAACAGGAGCATTATAAGTTTTAACAGGATTGTACCATTTGAACGTAACATTCGCTAACGAGCCATTACCCCATACAGGATACTTATCAGTTAACAAACCAGGTATCATTAATTTGGCGTCATCAACAGAGTTGAAGTTTCCAAAACTCAAACCTAAATCGTCATAATCGTCATCGTTTAAGGTAATTTGAATTTCACCTGAAATTACTTCCGCTTGCGCGTCAATTTCAGAATGGATATCATCCATTGGGTCACAGCTTGTAAATATGAAGCCAAGTGACATTACTAAATAAAATATTTTTTTCATTTTCATTTTTTTTAAAATTTAAGCTTAAGACTAAAGTTAAACGTTCTACCAAATCCGTAGTATACCAATGCAGATGAAGCATCATGTCCAGAACCATCTCGAGCATCAGCAATATATTCTGTATCAAAGATATTATTCATTCTACCGGTTAAGGTAGCATCGAATGAACCTAGGTCAAAACCATATCTTAAACTAGCATCGAAAGTTGTATAGTCTGGAGCCTTCCATGATTGAATCACATCACCAGTTAGGTCTGAAGCATTTGCAACACCTCTATCATTAGGATCAAAATCAGCATAAAGGTTTCCAAAATAGTTGAAATCAACTGTAAAATGTGTTTTAGGCATCATTTCATAATCAAAGCCTAAAGCTGCAGTTGTTTGTGCAGCATCTGCTACTTTCAATCCTTTAATTAATAAGTTGATTGGGTCACCAACAGGGTTGTTAGCATCGTCAAATACTTGAGCATCCTCTATGTTATTTGTCCACTCCCAGTTACCAGCAGAAAACATACCTGTTAAAGTAAAGTTATCGGCAGCACGGTAGTTGAAATCAACTTCAACACCTTGGTGTAAGGCATTTACTCCTGTTAAGTTTACGAAGTAATCAATACCGTCTTCTGTAAAGTTATCAGAGTTCGTTCTGTCATTCCAACGTGTACTGTAGATGTTCAAATTGGCTCTAAGTTTTTCTGAGCGATATCCATATCCTAACTCAAAACTAAAAATCTTTTGATTAGTAGCGTCTTCATTAATATGTTCGTTGTCAAAATTTTGGAAAACAGCATCAAATCCAGCCGCTTTTTCAAAATATCCAACATTTGCAAATACATTATGATTTTCAGTTAGGTTATAATTTGCTCCCCCTTTAATACCAAAACCTGTAAAGTTATATTTATCAGTTTCTTGTAAATCGTCAGAATCTAAATAATTAAAATAATCAATTCTTCTATATGACTTATTTGAAAAAGAGGCAGAGATGAAACCAGCAAGTACATCATTGTTGTACTCTAATTGGCCAAATAGACCTTGCCAGCCCACTTCACCATCATTCCAGTAATCACGTTTGTCACCAACTTTCAAAGCTCTGTTTGGGTTGTTTACATCAGAATCATCTAAGGCATAAGAACCGCCTAATAAGTCAGTTACTTCAGAAAAGTGTTTTCCTGTATATGTTCTTAAATCAACTCCAGCAACTAGGTCTAAGTTATCAGATAATTCTGTTTTAAAAGTAGAAAGTACTCCATACCAAGTATGGTCGTTTCTAGACGCTCTTAAATAAGCTTCAGAACCTAATCCCATTTCACCATTCGCACGGTTAATTTCAACAATATTATCTAAGTCGATTGGCTGATCATCTCCTCCCAATCTCACTTTAAATAAATCTCTGTTTGTTCCAGCGTTACCGCCACCACCTCCGGTTCCCCAAGAAGCATAAAGAGCAGTAGATAAGAATGATTTATCAGAAATAGTCCAATCCCAGTTAAAAGAAGATTGTGATTTGTGATAAAAGTTATCTTCAACACTTACTACTTTTCCGTTTTTAATACCCCAATCTGGGTTGAACTTATTTCCACTTTCGGCATTTCTATAGGTAGAAATTAAACTTCTATTTTGACGTTGACCATGTCTTTGTGGCGCACCAAAAGTTGTGAACGATATTTTGTGATCAGCACCTAATTGCTTCGAAATGTTTAAGAAGTAATTATACCCTTCAAATTCAGTTCCATCAGCATATCCATTTCCTTTTGTTTTCGCTCCAGATGCTGTTACCGCAAGTCCGTTACTCATCAATCCAGTTGAAACAGTTCCTCCATATTTTTGATAACCATCATTACCAACGGCAGCCATAACACTTCCTCCTTGTTCAACGTCAGTTGTTTTAGATAAAATGTTAATTGTTCCACCAATAGATGGTACAGCTACTTTAGAAGCACCTAAACCACGTTGTACTTGCATCGCACTAGTAACGTCCGCTAAACCTGCCCAGTTTGACCAATAAACTGCTCCGTTTTCCATATCATTAACAGGAACTCCATTAATTAATACAGCAACGTTTTCAGAATTGAATCCTCTTAAGTTGATTCTACCATCACCAAAACCACCACCAGATTTTGTTGCATAAACACCAGGTGTAGATTTTAAAATTTCAGGAAATTCTTGAGTTCCCAATTTTGCTTCTATTTCAACAGCTCTTATTGTTGAAACAGCAACAGGCGTTTGTCTATCTATAGCAAAAGAAGTTGCAGTAACAACTATTTCGTCTAATGTGTTATCAGATTGTAAAGCAATAGTGCCTAAATCTTTAGTTTCACCATTAGCTATAGTATAACTCACTTCTTTAGTAGTATAACCAATGAATGAGATTTGAATTACACCTGATCCTTCAGAAATATCTAAAGAAAATTTTCCATCGAAATCAGTTGTTGTACCGTTCGTTGTACCTTTAACAACAACGCTGGCTCCTGGAAGTGGGCCACCTTCTGCGTTAACAGTCCCTGTAACGGTTTGTGCAAAAATGGTAGATGTCATAGCAAGCATCATTACCATTAGTAAATTAGTAATTTTTTTCATTTGTAAATTGAATTAGTTTATGTTTTACGAAGCAAAAGTAATAATTATAATTTTAAGATAACATTAACTTTTAGCCAAACATACAAATATAGGTAAAATTACTACAATCCTAAATTTAGGAATTTATACAATGTGCTGTGGGTTAATAATTTACCTGTAAACTATCGCCGTAAAGTTAACTTTAGGATAACCTTTTATTTGCCATTTCTTTACCTAATTCAACCCCAAATTGGTCAAAACTATAGATGTTTAAAACATAACCTTGAACAAATGTTTTATGCTCATACATGGCGATTAAATTACCCAGGGTGAAAGGGGTTAATTTATCAATAAGAATGGTATTGGAAGGTTTGTTCCCAGAAAACACTTTATAAGGAAGGAGTGTATTAATGGCATCGAGTTTATTCGCTAATTTTAATTCTAAATGGACTTGTTCTGCTGTTTTACCTAAATATAAGGCCTCTGATTGAGCGAAAAAATTCGCCATTAACTTTTCATGATGCTCTTTATTACCATATAATGAATTGGAAAAACCAATAAAATCAACCGGAATTAATTTGGTTCCTTGGTGTACTAATTGCATAAAGGCATGTTGTACATTGGTGCCTGTATTTCCCCAGATAATATTCCCTGTTTGGTAGTTTACGAGCTTACCATTTCTGTCAACGGCTTTACCATTGCTTTCCATAGATAACTGTTGGAGATATGGAACAAATTGGGTTAAGTATTGTGTATATGGAATGACAACTTCACTTTCGCTTTCAAAAAAGTTATTATACCAGATACTTAGCAGTGCTAGAATAACGGGCATATTTTCTTCATAGGGCGCTGTTTTAAAATGGACATCCATTTGATAGGCACCATCTAAAAAGGCATCAAAATTATCAAAACCAATAGATAAACTAATGGATAAGCCCACGGCACTCCATAAGGAATATCGACCTCCAACCCAGTCCCACATGGTGAAAATATTCTCATTGGCAATTCCAAAATCCTGAACCTTTTTTAAATTGGTTGAAACAGCAACGAAATTGTGTTTGATATATGCTTCAGTCGCCGTTTTTAGAAACCACTTTTTGACAGTTTGTGCATTTGTTAAGGTTTCTTGTGTTGTAAATGTTTTTGAAACAATCACAAATAATGTTGTCTCTGGATTTAAAGTTTTTAGTATTTCTGCAACATGATCGCCGTCAATATTAGAAATAAAATGTGTTTTTAAATGATTTTTATAAAAAGACAAAGAGTCAACGACCATTCTAGGGCCTAAATCAGATCCGCCAATCCCAATATTAACGATGTCGGTAATTGCTTGATTGGTATAGCCTTTAAATTGTCCAGAAATTACCTTATCGGAAAAGGATTTCATTTTTTGAAGTGACTTTTCTACTTCGGGCATTACATTTTCGCCCTGTACCAAAACAGGTTGTCCTGATTTATTGCGCAAAGCGGTATGTAAGACAGCTCTATTTTCTGTTGCGTTAATGTTTTCACCAGCAAATAATTGTTGTATGCCATCGGCTAAATCAACCTCGTTTGCCAAAGCTAGGAGGTACTTAAGTGTTTCTTGTGTAATTCTATTTTTAGAAAAGTCCAGTTCAATGTCACCAACGGAAGTAGAAAAAGTTTCTTTCCTACTTTCATCTTTTATAAAAAGCGATTGCATTTGAACATTTTTAATTTGTTCATAATGCTGTTGCAATTTCTGCCAGGCTTCAGTTTGGGTTGGATTGATTGTTTTTAAAGACATAGGTTCTAATTTAGAGCGCAATCAAAATTAAAACAACTTCAACAATAGGCAATGAACAACACGATTTAATTTACGATAACGTTGTCGAGTGAATCTTTAAAAGATTGGATGTAGTTAAAATATTGTTCCTTATAAGCTTCCTTCATTGGTTCTGCCGCGGGTAGTTTTTGTCTGAAAGGGTCTACCTGAGTTCCATTTTTCCAAAAACGATAGCATACATGGTTACCACCAGAGCTTCCAGTACTACCAACATATCCAATGACATCACCTTGTTTTACAAAGTCTCCAACTTTTGCTTTTCTTTTAGACATATGTAAATACTGAGTGCTGTAGGTGGAATTGTGTTTTATTTTTACATAGTTTCCATTTCCCCCTTTACGGCGCGATTCTGTCACGGTACCATTGGCTGTAGCAATGATAGGCGTTCCGCGTGGTGCAGCAAAATCAGTACCCCTATGGGCTTTTATTTTATAACCGTAATAGGCAATTCTTCTTTTTAGATTGAACCTTGAAGAAACTCGACTATTAAATTTTATAGGTGCTTTTAAAAACTGTTTTCTTAAGTTTCCTGCTTTATCATCATAGAAGTCATAGAAATTTTTCGTTGAGTCAGTCACATAGTTAAATGCATAAAAGGGGGTGTTTTTATGTTCAAAATAAGCTGCTTTAACCTTGCCGATTCCTACATATACAGAATCATCAACAAACTTTTCTTCATAAAAAATCTTGAATTTATCGCCTTTCTGAAGGTGAAAAAAGTCGATAGTCCAAGCATAAATTTCAGACATTTCATTAACAATATTATAGTCTAAATGTTTATTGCTTACAACTAATGATAATGACGATAAGCTATCGGAGATCATCCCGCTCGAGACTTTATCAACAATGGTAATTTTTTTTCTATAATTCCTTGCCGTAATTGAATCTGTAAAATCCACAACGGTATATTCTACTTCGTTTGGTTTATAAATAAAAACTTGTGCTTTCTCAGTAGAGTCTTTTTTGGTAAGAATAGTATATGGTTTTCCAGCTCTTAAATTGCGTACATCAAAAGTGTCTTTTATACTTTCAGCAATTTTATAAACCTCGGTAAAGTCTACATGATTTCTATCGAGTATTTCACCAAAACTTTCACCACTTTTTATGGTGTCTTCTACCACTCTATAACCATTGAGAATGTATCCGTATTTTTTTATAATAATTGGTGCTGGAACTTCAACTTTTGTTTCCAAAACTGCAGCCTGTTTATTGTTTTTGACACAAGAAAAAAGTACAATTAAAAGGAATAATAGGGGTAATAAATGCCTCACGTTATCAAATTCATTTTAAAATAATGAGCAAAGCTACTATTTTAAATGTTAAACTAAAACATTGATTTTGTTAAAAAATAATTGGAAATGGATTTGCTAACCCTTTATAGGCATCTAAATCAGCTCGCATTGAGCCAACTGTAAGTGAAGCTTTTATTCTTAACGGAATTTTGTTTTCATCATCACTCACCCAAACGGTTAAACTTTCTTCCTCTTTAAAAACACGCCCAGCCTGGACAATAGGCATAAATTTAACAGTCGCTACTTTTCCAAACTTCGTGCGAATCACTTCTTTACCTAAGTAGCGAAGTTTAAAGTTGTAATTTGTTTGGTCAAAAAACATAGTTAATGAAATTTCTTCACCCATTTTCATAGAACTGATATTTTCGTTTCTCAAATAATAGAGCGTTGAAATCATGTCTTGAACGTCATTTTGGATGTCAAAGGTTTTTTCAGTATTCCTTTTATAATCTTTTACCGTTGCTTTTTTTGCTTGGTGATTGAAATAAATTTCTTTATTTTTAGTATGTCCACCTTCGTTTATTTTTCTGATAAAGCGATATGGTTTTGTATTGTCTTTGTAAAAATAGGATTGATAGTCGTCTTCTACTTTAAAAAACCAGCTAATTACCCCAGTAGTCTTTCCGTGCGCAACCACATGAAAAGCATCTTGACCATTGTTTTGGGTTTCTTTGATTTGCATGGTTGCATTTCCAGCATTGAAAAAGTTACTATAGCTAATGCGAAACTTCAGCCATTCTCCATCTTTAAAGGCTTTCTTATTTGTTTGAGTAAAGGCATTCATAGAAACGCACAGTAGTACTACTAACAGCAATTTTTTACCTGCACCTTTCCAAATTTTTTGAAAACCTTGACTATATTCAGCGATCATGTTCATTTTATGTTGTTTAGTAACTAGTAAACGCAACTTTCGTTCCAAAATTATAACACATTGACTTTAAGTAAAGTAAATTTATAAAACGACATGTTCATCTAAATTATCAACCCCCCAATTCTCTAACTCATTCTTCGTCCAAAGGTCAGGAAAGAAGATGCGGCGTTGGTATCTTGGATGCATGTATTTTTGCCATTCGCTTCCACCCGTAGCTTCAATATCACCACTACCAATATATTTGTTTGCAGCATTGTAATGAGACATCACCCACCTTACATTTACGGTATGGTCATAATGGCGCATTTCATTTTGTAAATCAATATTTTGTTGATCTTCTTCGGGGAGCGATTTAAATTTGGTCCATAGATTGATGGTATTGTATTCTTTCATCATTCGGATGAATTTACCTTTGTATTTCTCTTCAAATTGTTTTAAAAAGAATGATTTTTCACCCGTATTATAATCTTTACCCGCTGCTTGCCAATACAAATGTTCAAATGCATGCTCAAAAGGCGTATTTCTATCAATAGTACTTCTAAAGCGATAGTCGATTAAATTGATGAGTTCGGTAGAACAAAACTCAATCATCCGATATTGGGCACTTTGAAAACCACTTGCAGGGGTTAGCGTATTTCTAAATTTAATGTATTGCGCTACATCCATACCGTCTCCCATTATAGAAAAAGATTCTGAAAGCATGTCAAAATAACGACTAATACGTTGTAAGTGTGTAACAAAAAAAGTTGTTGTTAAATTAGTGTGATGCGCAATTTGATCTATTTCCCAAAGAATCATTTTAAACAATAATTCATTTATTTGATGGTACATAATAAATACCATTTCATCAGGTAATAGGGTTCTTTGAACTTGTAAATTAAGTAAGGCATCTGTTTGAATATAATCCCAATAGGTGATGGGTTTACTTTGCAATAACCCATCAAGATGCACATCTAAGTCTTGACCAATAGCATCATACTTTTCTTTTAACTGCTGTACCTTTTGTTCAATTTTTTTATCCATATCTTAGCTTAGTTGTATACCACAAATATAAAACAAATACAATGTGCGTTGTTTAGGGTATTATTAAATTAATGGCTAGTATTTTTTTGGTAGTTGAGGTTGTACTAAAGCGCGCATCCTGACGCTTATTTACCACCCAAATAATTTTACCATCCGAACACAATAGCCAAGTGTTTTCTTTTTCTATTAGCGAGTATTTTTCATCCTTAAAATACTTGCTTATTTTCTTTTTACCATTCATCCCCAAAGGATAGAAATAATCACCACTTTCCCATTTCCTTAAAATAAGCGGAAATTTAAGCTTTTCTTTATCAAGGTAAATTGTATTTTTTGGATCATTTTCTGCTAAAGTTGCAGGTGTGCAATTTTCAATCTCAATTTTAAAGTCTGTTAAGTCAATAGCGGTATCACTTTCATTGATTTCATAAGCTAGAGAACTATGGGCATTGGCTTGTAATTCGCTAAGAAGCAGGTAATTTCTATCTTTTATTAAACGATGCGTTTTGCTAAATAGTTGTTTTCCAGATTGTGCTTCTAGTAAGTTTTCAACATCATTCCATTCTGTAAAACCATAGGTCTTTAACAATTCAAATAAATAGATTGTTGCCTTTGGATACTCATTCAATTTTTCAATACTAATTTTATAAAGCCCTTTATTCTCAGAGATAACCACCTTTTTTCTAAGTGATTTAATTGTTTCATTTATAATGTTTTGACTATCATTTAGATGTGTTGTTGTTTTTTTAAATGAAGCAAGCATATTGGGGTTTAATTCCTTGAGTAAAGGAATGATTTGGTGGCGAATTTTATTGCGCGTGTAATACGTATCGTCGTTACTTTTGTCTTCACGCCAAACATGTTTATTCTGTAAAGCATACGCTTTTATTTCATCTCTTGAAAAAGGAAGCAATGGGCGAATAATACTTTTATTTACCGGAGGGATTCCAGTTAACCCGTTTAAACCTGTTCCTCGCGTAAAGTTTATTAAAAAGGTTTCTAAATTGTCGTCTAAATGATGTGCGGTAGCAATAAAATCTAGTTTATTTTCTTCTCTTATTTTATGAAACCAATTGTAACGCAAGTCACGAGCCGCCATTTGGATTGAAAGCTGATTGGCTACCGCATATTTTTTTGTGTCAAATGAAGTAGTAAAAACAACAGCGTTTAGCTGTTTTCCTAGCTCGTTTACAAATTGCTCGTCGGCATCAGAGGCTGTTCCGCGTAAATTAAAATTACAATGGGCTAAGCAAATATCAAACTTTAATTCAATGAGTAGCTGTGTCAATATAACACTGTCAATTCCGCCCGATAGTGCAACGAGTATTTTCTTACCTTTAATAAAAGGGAATTGGGTGTCGATATGTTTTTTAAAAGTGGCTAACAAAACATTCACAAAGTTAGTATAAAAGTCGGCACTGCGAACCAAAGAAGCAAATTAGATGACCTGCTAATTGTTATTAGCTGTAAAGAATTAGACGGATCTCTTTTATTTTTCACAATTGAATAAATAAGAAATGAGATTCTAAAAATACACAAGCCCTGAACTGGTTTAAACGAGTTCAGGGCTTGATAAACTTACTTATTACAGACCAATAGTACTGATCCTTCTTTAATTTTTAACTAAAACAGTGTGATTTGTTTTCAATTTTAAATCGGCAAGAACATTTAAAGCCTCATTAACATATATATCTTTACTTAAATTCTTATGCCATGCGGCGCGTTTATCAGCCAGAATAGAATCTTTTTCAATTAATGGTAATTCGTATTGAGGCGATTCAAAAGTCAAGTTATTTTTATAATCATAAATTGGTTGGAACTCTTTGCTTTCAGCTTGTCGTTTGTCGAGGTCTTTTTTATAATCACTGTATTTTAAATAAACCAGATTATCATCTCTACCTTCTTTTAACCATTTGGCATTTTTATCAATTAGCATAAATTGTGGATTGCTAGCAATACGTTTTTTACTATTGTTAACAGCTTCATCAAAGTTTTGATAGTTGTCCCAAGTTTTATAAGTTGCTTTCTCTATTTTGTCCCATGGCAGCGGGTTTTCTTCATCGCGCTCACCAACATCTAAATACGCATATCTCGTAGGCATTGCAATATCAGAAGCAACTCCTTTTAGCTGCGTTGAACCACCATTGATACGGTAGAATTTTTGAATGGTCAATTTTAATCCGCCTAAATCTTTATCGTATTTATAATAATTATTTAATGATAGTAATTGTTGAACGGTACCTTTACCAAAAGTTTGCTTACTACCAATGATTACAGCACGATTATAGTCTTGTAGAGCAGCGGCAACAATTTCTGATGCAGAAGCCGAAAATTCATTAACTAAAATAACTAAGGGTTTATTCCATCGAATTTCAATGTCTTTATCATTTCGAACCTTTGGACTTCCCTCCCTATATTTTACTTGAACAATTGGACCTTCATCAATAAATAAACCGGCAATAGCAATAGCCGTTTCTAAGGATCCACCGCCATTATTTCTCAAATCTAAAATAAGACCTTCCGCTTTTTCATCGTTCATTCGTTGCACTTCCTTTACCATATCTGAAGCCGAATTTCTAAAATTTGACTCACTAAAATCGATATAAAATTTGGGTAAGTTAATAACACCAAATTTTCGATTGTCTTTTTTTACAATACTTGTTTTAGCAAAACTATCTTCTAATTCTATAATGTCTCTTATGATGGAAATAATTTTTGTGGAACCATCAATTTTTTTAATTGTTAATTTTACTTCAGTTCCTTTTTTACCCTTAATAAACTCTATGGCGTCGTCTAAACGCATACCAACGATATCTAATGGTTCTTTATCACCTTGAGCTACTTTTAAAATAACATCTCCAACTTCCAATTCGCCACCTCTCCAGGCGGGACCTCCAACAATTAATTCTGCAACACTTGTATAGTCGCCTTTTGGCTGTAATCTAGCGCCAATACCTTCTAGTTTACCGGCAATATCTTCATCAAAACGCTTTTTTAGTTTTGGCGCAAAATAACTTGTGTGTGGGTCAAATTCAGTTGAAATACTATTCACAAACACTGAAAACCAATCGGTATCATCTAAGTCATCCATTACATCAAAAAACTCTTCTGTGCTTTTCATTGTGGCCATTCGAGCTTCCTCCTCGAGTTGTTTGAAACTTTTCATTTCATAAGAAGGGTCTTCTTTCTTTTTAGCTTCTTCAATCTCAAGATTGTTGTGTAATCTGTTGATGGTGTTTAACTTTAAGTGTGTTCTCCAACTTCTAATCATTTCCACCTCATTTTTCGGAAAAGGTTTGTTGTCATAATCGGCACTAAAAGTCTCTTCTTTATCAAAGTTAAAAGGGAATTTCAATATTTCTTTATAAAAGCCTCTTGCTTCTCTAAGTCGTCTAGCGTATCTAGAATATACAATGTTATAAAATGTTAAATCCTCAGTTTTTATTTGATCGTCAATTTTATCCTTATAAAAAGAAAACTGATTGATATCTTCTTGGGTAAAGAAGCGTTTAGTTGGATCTAATCCGTTAATAAAATCGGTGAATACTGCTTCAGAAAATGAATCATTAATTTCTTGCGGCTCATAATGACCTTGGGTTAAGGCGTACCTAATAAGGCCCATTAAAATTCTATCTTTTTCAGGATCAACTTGTTTCTTAATTTGAAAACTCAACAAAATACCTGTTAATAATACCAGCGGTATTATTATTTTATAATTTCTTTTCATAAAATTCACTATTGTTTTCATTTGTTTGTTCAGCGCTACAATCTACTAAAATAATGCCAATTATTTAATTTTGGTATTATTTAACGTTTTTTTGTAAATTCCTTTAAATAGTTCTTGTGTCTTTTTACCATCCTTATTAAAAACCTCCCAAGTTTGTAATACCGAACCATCTTTATTTGTATTCCAAGTTATCTGATTGTAATAATCGCCATTTTCACCTTGTAATAAATTACTCTTTAAAATCATTTTACCGTCAATGTAGTTACCCTTTAACGTTAAATTATAGCCAGAATTGTCTATCCATACCTGATTCCATGTTTTATCACTAGTATTATAGTAATTATAACTCGTACCATGGTTTATTCCAGCCGACTTCCATTGCTCCCAAAGTACGCAGTTATCATATTCTTTTTTAATTGAATTGGTGCCAAGAATGTTTCCATTTGAGTCATAAACAGTCCAGTCTCCTATCCAGAAATCAAAAGACTGATGTGCTTCAGTACAACAGGCACACTTGTCTATGAGCTTTTGTTGTTGTTGGGCGTTGCTGTTTTTTATTCCTATTCCAAAAAACAGAAAACAAAGAAAAATCACTTTAACGTTCATTGCTTAACATAAAGAATATGTGCGAAATTACAAGTTCTACAGCAAATTTGCTCACAACAAAATGTTAAACAATAATCACTTATGTTACCGCAAAAAAATAGTAGTTTTGTTTTAAACTAATTTTTTTATGAGTGAGAAACCTTTAATACTTGTTACAAATGATGATGGAATTACGGCTCCGGGTATTCGCACATTAATAGCAATAATGAATGAAATTGGAGATGTGGTAGTGGTGGCTCCAGATAGTCCGCAAAGTGGAATGGGGCACGCTATTACTGTTGATGCTACTTTGTTTTGTAATCCTATCAATGTGGACGATGGCGATCAATTAGAGTACAGTTGCTCTGGTACTCCTGCCGATTGTGTTAAAATGGCTGTAAATGAAATTTTAAATAGAAAGCCAGATTTATGTGTTTCAGGGATTAATCATGGCTCAAATTCATCAATAAACGTAATTTATTCTGGTACCATGAGTGCGGCTGTTGAAGCGGGCATAGAAGGGGTGCCTGCCATTGGTTTTTCTTTATTAGATTATAACTGGGATGCGAATTTTAACCATTCTAAAGAGTTCGTAAAAAAAATTACCCTGAGTGTTTTGAAAAATAAATTACCAGATGGAGTTGTGCTTAACGTGAATATTCCGAATTTAAAAAAAGAGGAAATAAAAGGAATAAAAGTATGCCGACAAGCACATGGGTTGTGGAAAGAAGATTTTGATAAACGTACAAGTCCGCTAGGTAAGGATTATTATTGGTTAAGCGGTAAATTTGAAAATTTAGACCATGGCGAAGATACTGATTTATGGGCCTTAGAAAATGGCTATATTTCGATGGTGCCTGTTCAATTTGATTTAACGGCGCACCATTATATTCAAAAATTAAATAACTGGGATTTATGATTCGAAGGGAAATTTTTATAGGAATTGCTGTTGGTATTTTTGCCACTCTGGCAGGTTTTTATTTGTATGTAGAGCTGTTTATCAATACCGATTTTAAGCAAGCATTTAAATTTATACATGAAGAAAAAATGTATGGTAAAATATTGAGTTTGGCAGCCATACCTAACCTTTTTGTATTTTTTATTTTTATCAAGAAAAAACAAGACTATAGAGCTAGAGGTGTTTTGATTGCTACCCTTTTTATGGCTCTACTCATCTTGGTTTCGCAATTTATTTAAGTTAAATATGAAGTATTATATCATTGCAGGAGAGGCTTCGGGCGATTTACATGCTTCAAATTTAATGAAGGCATTGCAGCGAGAAGATGCGCAAGCAGCATTTCGGTTTTGGGGAGGTGATTTGATGCAAGCTGTTGGCGGAACCTTGGTAAAGCATTATAAAGATCGCGCTTTTATGGGCTTTGCAGAAGTGATTGCGAATCTTCGTAAAATTTTAGGATTCATAGCCTTCTGTAAAAAAGATATTGCCGAGTATCAACCAGATCATATTATTTTTATCGATAATTCTGGGTTTAATTTGCGTATTGCAAAATGGGCAAAAAATGAGGGTTTTAAGACGAATTATTATATATCACCTCAAGTTTGGGCATCAAGAGCCGGTCGTGTGGAAGCCATAAAGCGAGATATTGACGCTATGTATGTCATTTTACCTTTTGAGGAAGCGTTTTATAAAAAATATAATTACACTGTTAATTTTGTAGGACACCCGTTAATTGATGCGATTGCAGATAGAAAACAAGTAAGTGAAAAAGAATTTAGAAAAACACACCATTTAACCGAGAAACCAATTATAGCACTGTTGCCTGGAAGTCGTAAACAAGAAATTAAAAAGATGCTTTCTGTAATGCTAAAAATGATCCCGAAATTTACCGAATATCAGTTTGTAATTGCTGGAGCCCCTAGTCAAGAATACAGTTTTTATAAAACCTTTATTAACGAGACGTCTATTAAGTTTATAGATAACAGAACCTATGATTTGTTATCTGTTTCATATGCTGCTTTGGTAACTTCTGGTACGGCAACCTTGGAAGCCGCCTTGTTCAAAGTACCACAAGTGGTTTGTTATAAGGCCAATAATTTATCGTATCAAATCGCGAAGCGAATTGTAACGTTGAAATTTATTTCGTTGGTGAATTTAATTATGGATCGTGAAGTGGTTACCGAACTCATTCAACAAGATTTTAATCCAAAAAGGGTAGAACAAGAACTCAACAAAATACTCAACAAGGAACATCGCGAAAAGCTCTTTTTAGCCTATTACGAATTGGAAAAAAAATTAGGAGGAAAAGGCGCTAGTGCGAAAGCTGCTAAATTGATTTATAACAATGGATTTGTAAATTGAACCCCTAATACTTTTTAAAATCACGATGTCAATAAAACACACACTGCTTCTTACCTGTAATCTAGTGGTTGTTTTAGCGGCTGCGCAAATAAAAGGAATCTGTATAGATGCGTATAGTAAAGAACCCATTCCTTATGTGAATATTTCATTAAAAGACAGTGATTATGGAACGGTTACCAATCTAAAAGGAATTTTCTCTTTAAATGGGCAAAAAATCAAGAAAACAGATTCGCTAATTGTATCTCACTTAAATTACAAAACACAACGAGTCGGTGTTCAAAACAACGGTTTAGAAACGATTGAACTGATCCCCAAGGAAAGAATGCTCAAAGAGGTGATTGTTTCCAATAAACTCAAAGCAATAGTCGAAAAAATTGTAGGTACTAAAAATGCAACCAAAAAAGTGACCCTTTCGTTTGTCTCAGATAATTTAGGAACGGAAGTGGGGAAATTAATTGAAGTTGAAAAAAATCAAACGTTCGAATTAAAAAAACTCTTTTTTAACGTGGCAAGATTGGGGTTTAAAGAGGCTACGTTTAGAATTAATTTTTATCAATTAGAAAATCAGAATCTGATAAATAAAAACAATAGCAACACGAAAGAAATTATTACCAAAGTAACCAAAGAAGGGCCTGTGGAAATTGATTTAGATGACGCATACCTATCTTTTAAATCAGATTTTTTAGTTACGATTGAATGGATTGATTATATGATTGATACAGATATAGCTATAGACAATAGAAAAATTTTTATTGCTTCGGCAAAACGGAGTGGTCCTTTTATAGTTAGACCAACTGTCAATTCACCATGGAATACAGTTAAAGTAAAGTTTAATTTTGGCTTAGGTATTTCATTATTAGTAGCCGGCTACGAATAAGGCCTAGTTAGTTTAATAAATACTTTTTTCTAAACTTTATGACTAATATAATACTTCGTAGAAACATCCAAACGGTAAAAGCAATCCAAACAGCATATAATTTTAATCCAAAATAATCACCTATTAATAAGGTTGGTATAAAGCCTAGAAAAGTAGCTATCAACAGTGTATTTCGTAAGGTAACAGCCTCCGCAAGCCCTTTAAATAAGCCATCAAAAACAAACGCAACGGCATTCAATGGCTGCATTAAAATCACAATCCAAAAAACACTATAAAAAGTTTCTAGAACAGTAGTTTCCTTGCTAAAAACTCTTCCAATAGGGTAGTATAATGCAAAACAAGCCACTGCTAAAATACTAGCTATTACAACCGCAAATTTGGTAAGGTCTACAGATAAAAGCCAAAGATTTTTATAGTCTTTTTCACCTAATAATCGCCCCGATACAATGTTACCAACACTAGAATATCCATCAATAAAAAAAGCAAAAAATAGCCATATTTGGAAAGCGATGGTTTGTGCCGCTATATAATTATCGCCGTATTTTGTAGCGTAGGCATTGGCAAAATACAAGGCAATATTCAACGCTAAGGCACGTACAAATAGATTTAAACTCAGTAATATTAAGCGCTTGATCTCTTTGTTGAATGGAAAGCTTAACTTTAAACTAAAAGGAGTTTTCTTCAAGACCAATACGAGTGCCATAACGGCCATTAATGCTTGTGCAAAAACACTGGCATAGGCAGCTCCTTCAATATGCATAGCCGGTATCAAACCGTCAATACCAAAAACCAATACATAATCTAATACAATATTCACTAGCATACCAGAAATGCTTATAATCATGGGCCAGTAGGTGTTTTGCATACCCCTAAAAACACCAAACACAGAAAAGGTAAACACAGTTAATGGAAGACCAATCGCTCGTATTTTATAATAGCTTACCGCGTAGTCTAAAATAAGACCTTGCGCATTATACAGTCTAAAAATTCCTTCAATAAAAAATAAGGTAACAACATAGATAAGCACACTCAGCGTAATGTTAACGGCAATTATTTGTCCGGGCAAGGTTTTTATTTCATCAAGTTTATTAGCGCCTAAATATTGTGCGATTATCGCTGAAATTGCCGAGCGTGTTTGTGCTAGAATCCAAAATAAAGCGGATAAAAAAGAGCCTGCCAGTCCGACTGCTGCTAAAGATTCTATGGGGTTTGTAGTAACATTACCAACAATAGCAGTATCAGTTATTGATAACAAAGGTTCTGCAATACCTGAAATGAGTGCGGGTATGGCAAGCTCGTTTATTTGCTTAAAGGTAATTTTTGGTTTCAATTCGTCAATTCAATTCGCGAAGTTCGTAAAATATGATTGAAAAACTAGTAAAAAAGAAAAAGCCTCTAACGTCATGAGTTGCGTCGAGGCCTTTGTATTAAATAACTCTAAATTTATTTGATCTCCGTAGGAACTCCTACATAACTACAGAGTAAATTTCTTTTGTATACCTCAAATGTAAGAGCAGAATCCTTTCAATTGACGTCAAATCAACAATCTTACCTAAATTCTTAACAAATGGGTAACTTTTGGCAACAAACGGTAAAATGAACTCTTTTTCACGCTTGAATTGCTAAAATTCAGTAATTTTAACAGTATGAAGCTACTTAGATACCTCCCTTTACAACTTACCATCTGTATTGTATTAGGAATCTTATTGGGCTATTATATCAAGCCTAGCTCAACCCTAATTTGTTATGGACTACCAGGGTTGTGGATTGTTTTAATGGCCGTTTATCTTTTGGTAAAAAGACAATTGAAGTTTGTAAGCTTTTATCCCTTTGTTGCTTATGTTGTTTTTATAGGTATTGGTGTTGGAGCAATTACATTTCACAATGCCTTAAACAAGGCAAATCATTACACTTCCTATATAAATGAACAAACCTCAAGTAAGGTAGTCTTACAAGTGAATCGCATTTTAAAGCCCAACGATTATTATAATAAATACCAAGCAACCGTGCTGAAGGTAGGTGATACGCATACGCAAGGGAACGTTTTGATGAATGTTTTGAAGGATAAGAATCACAGAACATTCCATGTAGATGATAAATTATATGTAAAGACAAATTTTCATTTTATAGATGAACCTAAAAATCCATATCAATTTAATTATAGTAATTATTTAGAGCGGCAGCAAGTATATCGGCAGATTAGTGTTGCTTATGATGACTTTTTAATGGTAAAGAGTAAACCAAATTCGTTGAAAGGGCTGGCGCATCAATTGAGAGTAAACATTAATGAATCGTTGATAAAAAATGGATTTACAGGTGATGAGTTAGCCATTGTCAATGCATTGTTGTTAGGTCAGCGTCAAGAAATTTCGAAGGAGCTACTCGAAAATTATTCAAAAGCAGGAGCGATTCACATTTTAGCAGTTTCTGGATTACATGTTGGAATTATTTTATTAATTATCAGTGTTTTTTTAAGTCCATTAAAGCGACTAAAACACGGTAAAAATATCCGTCTAATTCTTACAATTTTACTTTTGTGGGCATTTGCTTTTATTGCTGGAATGTCAGCTTCGGTAATACGGGCGGTTACTATGTTTACGGCATTGAGCATTGGTATTGCTGCAAATAGAAAACATAGCATTTATAAGAATTTAATTATTTCAATGTTTTTTCTATTGTTATTGAATCCCTATTATTTGTTCCAAGTTGGGTTTCAACTAAGTTATTTGGCCGTCTTTTTTATCGTTTGGATACAGCCTATTATTTATGGTGTTTGGAAACCGAGACTTAAGGGCGTTGATTATTTTTGGCAACTATTTACCGTGTCTATGGCAGCTCAAATAGGGGTTTTACCCTTAAGCTTGTACTATTTTCATCAATTTCCAGGCCTGTTTTTTGTTGCGAACTTAGCAATTATACCCGTTCTGGGGCTTATTTTGGGGATGGGAATAGGCGTTATTCTTTTGAGTTTAATGTCAGTATTACCCAGTGTACTTGCAACAATTTATCAAAATGTTATCGAATGGATGAACCAACTGATTGCGTGGGTGGCAATGCAAGAGTCTTTTGTTTTTCAAGACATTTCCTTTTCAATGGCCTTCGTGTTAGTCACCTACTTACTTATTGTTTTTAGTTTTCGTTGGATTGAGGCAAAAACCATCGCTAATTTAAAATATGTGCTCATAACCATAGTATTGGTTCAAGGAGTGTTTATCTACGAAAAATACACTGCTATTTCAACAAATGAATTTGTAATTTTTAATCAATCAAGAAATAGTATTTTAACTCAGAAGATAAGAGATACTTTAAATGTGTATTATGACGATAAATTAGATAGAAACTTAGCGGCTATAAAAACGTATAAAACAGGGAGTAATAGTCGGGTATTGAACGAAAAAGGGTCCGTAAAAAACTACTATCAATTTGATAAAGAATCCCTTTTGGTTATTGACAGTTTTGGAGTTTATGCTATTGAGCAGATGCAGCCAACAATAATTTTATTGCGCGAATCCCCAAAAATAAATTTAAAGAGGTTATACAATAAATTAAAGCCAGATTTAATTATTGCTGATGCTTCAAACTATAAAAGTTATGTAGCATTGTGGAAAACTACTTGTTTGGATAACAATATAAATTTTCATTATACCGTTAGAGATGGAGCATATATTAAGAAGTACTAAACAAAATAAAATTATGTAGTTTTGTGCGGTTAAAAAAAAAGAAAAAATTTATGAAAATTATTGTCCCAATGGCGGGTATTGGCTCTCGATTGCGCCCACACACTTTAACAATTCCTAAACCACTAACCCTTATTGCAGGGAAGCCAATTGTACAACGTTTGGTTGAAGATATTGTGAAAGTTTTGAATCAAGATGTTGAAGAAATAGCATTTGTAATTGGTCCAACGTTTCCGAAAGATACAGAAGAGAAATTATTAACGATTGCAAAAGGCTTAGGAGCAAGAGGGGTAGTTACCGTTCAGGAAACGGCTTTAGGTACAGCGCACGCAATTTATTGTGCAAAAGAATCATTAAGCGGCCCATGCGTTGTTGCTTTCGCCGACACCTTGTTTAAGGCAGATTTCACTTTGGACGCATCAGCAGATGGAGCAGTTTGGGTAAAACAAGTTGAAAACCCAAGTGCTTACGGGGTAATTAAATTGAATGATGGAATTATTACAGACTTTGTAGAAAAGCCTTCTGAATTCGTTTCAGATTTAGCCATTATCGGAATTTACTATTTTAAAGATGGTGCTATTCTAAGGAAGGAAATAGCGCATTTATTGGATAATGATATTAAAGAAAATGGAGAATATCAATTGACGAATGCCCTTGAGAATATGAAACGACAAGGTTTGCAATTTGTTCCAGGAAAAGTTAATGCTTGGATGGATTGTGGAAATAAAGAAATTACTGTTGAAACCAATGGAAGAGTCTTGCAATTTGCACAAGAAGAAGGCCAAAATTTAGTTGCAAAGAGCGTTATTCTAGAAAATTCTGAGATTATTCAACCTTGTTATATTGGTGAAAACGTGAAGCTTATAAATACTAAAATTGGACCAAATGTATCACTTGGCACAAATAGTGTTGTAGAGAACTCAACAATTAAAAATTCATTAATACAAACCAATACAATTGTTAAAAATGCTAATTTAGACAATGCTATGATTGGTAATAACGTTGAGTATAACGGTAATTATACTTCCATAAGCATTGGAGATTACTCGAAGTTGGTTTAAAATTAAATGATTAAACGAATTAAACATATTGTTTTTGTTGTATTTATGGGTGTTTCTTTAACAGGATTCACCCAGAATGATTCGTTAGCCCAAGCTTATGCAGCACAAAAAAACAAAAAAGCGCTGCAAGATGAACAAAATGAACTCAATTTTCAACAATTTTTCTTTGAGGCATTAACTCAAAAGGCTATTGGTAATTATGATAAAGCGATAACGGCACTAGAAAATTGCCAAAATATTCACGCTGATGATGTGGCTGTAAATTTTGAGTTATCAAAAAATTATTTGGCGCAGGAAAAATATTTTGAGGCAGAAGCTTTTGTACAAAAAGCACTAAAGGAAACACCCGAAGATCTTTTTTTATTGGAACACCTTAAAACCATTTATATACAAGAAAAAAAGTATAAAGAAGCACTTGGTATTCAAGAGAAAATAGTCAGTAAAAAACCATCAACGCAACCTGATTTAATCATTCTGTACATTCGAAATAACCGTATTGAAGATGCGCGCAACTTGTTAATTGAACTCGAAAAAAATGGAGTGCTTTCTGAAAGGTTAACTCCGTTTAAAGAATCGTTGTTTTCTACTTCAGAATTAGAATCTTTAGAAACGGATGCTCCTATTGAAGAGAAGGGCTTATTAGAACTCAAAACGATCTACGCAACAACTAAAACGGTTGCGGTTTTAACTCAGCTATTGATAAAGCAATATGAAGAAAAAGAATATCTAGCGCTTGAAAAAGTAGGTGCTGAAGGTCTGGCACTTTTCCCTGCTCAACCAATGGTTTATTTAATGTATGCCAAAGGGCTAAACAAGTTAAAAAAATATGGCGACGCGTTAACAGCACTACAGAGTGGTTTGGATTATATTGTTGATGATTACGTGATTGAAGCCGATTTTTATGAGCAAATAAGCTTGAGTTACAAAGGGTTGGGTAAAAATGTTGAAGCTACAAAATACTATAACTTGGCACTGGAAATGCGTCAAAAAAAATCACAGTAAATGTTAAAAAAAGCAACTTGTTTTTCACTATTAGTTTTAGTGCTCTTTTCGTGCAAAACGAACTCTGTGGCAACAGGTGCAACTGCCAAAACAATGTCTGCAAGTAAAGTGATTAAAAATCATTATAACAATGATTTTGATAAGGAAACAATTACTGCTAAAATGAGGGTTAAAGTCAAAGGTAAAAATGACCTCCCAGGTGTTACAGGTTCTTTGCGACTTAAAAAAGATGAAATAATATGGATTAGCATCTCAAAATTGGGATTCCCAATAGGAAAAGTGCTTATCACTAAAGATAAGGTGAGTTATTATGAAAAAATTAATAAAACCTACTTTGAAGGTGATTTTAGTTTGTTGAGCAATTGGTTAGGTACGGATTTAGATTTTCAAAAAGTACAAAATTTACTACTGGGGCAGGCCATATTAAATTTGAAAAAAGAGAAATACGATATTGATGTTCAAGAAGCTAATTATGTATTAAAGCCAAAAAGATTAAATGAATTATTTGGCATTCTATTTATGATTAATCCGGCTAATTTCAAGGTGAATAGACAGCAAGTACAAGAATTTTCAAATGGGAAAATCTTAATAATTGATTATAAAGATTATGAAATCATCGACAAACAGATCTTCCCTAAAAAAATTCATATAAATGCCCTTGACGGGAAGTATACAACTTCTGTAGATGTTGATTATCGTTCTATTGAATTTAATAGAACAGTAAGTTTTCCATTCACAATTCCAAGTGGGTATCAAGAAATTGTTTTAAAATGATTAATTTGCGGCGTAAAAGGAATAATTTTGGATTTATGAAGCTACGGGACATCTTCTTAATTGCCATCTTTTTAGGGTTGTCGGTTTCTGCATTTGCACAAACACCGACAAAATACCAACTCACAAAAAAAAGAGAGCAATTACAAAAGGAAATCAAAGAAATGAATACGCTTCTTTTTAAATCTCAAAAGGAGGGTGAAGCATTGCTTTCTGAATTGGATGATTTAAATAAAAAAATTGCCGTCCGCTCTAGGCTTATCAGAACGATTGACGAGGAAGAGAAAAAACTTTCTGAAGAAATAGCGAAAAACAAGAAAGAAATTTCACAATTAGAGGTTACACTTAAAGGATTGCAAGACGAATATGCAAGTATGATTGTAAAATCATATCAAAGTAAAACCAAACAAAATACCTTGATGTTTTTGCTTTCTTCTAAAGACTTCTCGCAAGCGTATAAGCGCATGCAATACCTTAAGCAATATAGTTCTTACAGAAAACAACAAGGAGAAAAAATAAAGGGAAAGTACATTCAACTTGCGAGCTTAACAGATTCACTAATTGTTAAGCAAGAAGAGAAATCATTATTGATAGCCTTGCATACAAAAGAACAAGACAGTGTTAAAAGTGAGAAGTCAGCACAAGAACATTTGGTTCAAAAAGTAAAGGCAAAGGAGGGTAAATATATCACTGAAATTAAACAAAAACAGCGGGAAGAAGGTAAATTAAATAAACAAATACAACGGTTAATTGCAGAAGCCATTGCGAAGTCGAATACCAAAGGAAATAAAAAATCATCGAGTTTTGCGATGACTCCTGAAGCTAAAAAACTCGCTTCTAGCTTTATTGCCAATAAAGGAAAATTGCCATGGCCAACAGAAAAAGGAATTGTGGTGCGAAAATATGGCAAGCAAAAACATCCAACATTAGCAGGTATAACAATTCAAAGTAATGGAATTCAGGTTGCAACGGAAGAGAAGGCAAAGGCGCGATCGATCTTTAACGGAAAAGTACTCTCTATTCAATTACAGCCAGGTCGAAAAAAAATGGTTTTAGTACAGCACGGAAATTATATTTCTGCGTATAAAAATTTAGATGATGTACTCGTTAAACAGGGTCAAAATATAACTACAAAACAAGCCATTGGTACCATTCATACCGATGCAGTAACGGGTAAGACCGTTTTGGCGTTTAGCTTGTTTAAAGAAACACAATTGCAAAATCCTGAACCTTGGATAGGTAAAATGCTTTAAGATTTAAATAACGCTTTTAGCTCTGAAGCCTCACTTGGTTTCATTTTACCAGACAATACTAAACTCAATTGCTTTCTGCGTAAGGCACTGTCATAGCGTTCTTTTTCGAGCGAAGTTTCTGGAATTAATTCTGGCACTTTTACTGGAGATCCAGTTCTGTCTACAGCCACAAAAGTGTAAATACCTTCATTTACCTTGGTTTTTTGTCCACTTTCTCGATCTTCAGTCCATACATCAGCATAAATTTCCATTGATGAGGAAAACGCACGAGATACTTTTGCCTCTATACTAACCACGCTACCAATAGGCACTGCTTTGTTAAATGCCACATGATTCACAGAGGCGGTGACTACTATTCGTTTAGAATGTCGTTGTGCGGCAATACTGCAGGCCCTATCCATTCTGGCTAATAACTCTCCGCCAAATAAGTTATTTAAGGCATTTGTTTCTGCCGGAAGTACCATGTCAGTTAATATGGTCAACGATTCTTTGGCTGTTCTTGCTTTCATAGAAAGAGGTATTTTTACGCTTTCGCGGAATGTAAATTAGGCTAAAAATTTTGGCAAAGATAATTAAATATGGAGGAGTACCTTCTAAAATAAGAGAAGAAAACTTTAGAGATCTTCAACTAGCAACCAAGCGTCTTTGGCAATAGTCTCTCTAATAACATGAAGGCCTTGGCGTGCATCGGCATTTGTAGGATAACTATCAAAAGAAACCTGAGTTAAGCCCCATTCATTAACGCCTAAAATACGCGCATTAAAACCTAAATCTTTTAATTTCTTAACCATCCTTTCTGCATTTTCTGGGAAACGAAATGCACCCGCTATTACATGGTAAGGCTTGGTGGCTGTTTTAGCATTAATAATGATTGAAGGTAAGGGGTCACTAATAATAAATGTTGCTTCTTGGATTTGTTTATTCTGCTTTAGCTGTTCTTTTTTTAAGCTAATAACCTCTTGATTGTTTTTATAATCTTGATATAATTTATTTCCGCCAAAACCTAAAACAGATAACCCTAGAACAAAGAAAGCGGCGTACTTCAAATATTGAGGCGTTTCTTTACTTTTTTGAGAAACTAAAATTGGAGCTTCCTTTTCAACTTCTTCAACAGCTTCAATAGACGCTTCCCGTTTTATTTCTGGTGATACAAACGAACTTAAACCATAAGAGGTTGTTAAGTAGTTAACTTCTGTTTGTGGTTCAAAAATAAGATTGTCCTTTTCTAAACGGAGCTTACCTATTCTATCTAAAACTAAATCGTTGTTTTCGAGTTCCTTTCGCCATTCATCAATTTCAAACTGAATAAAATTCATGGCACATTTAAAAGGAATCTTATCCACAGAAGCAATATAATTTGCCAATAAACCATCATTGTTTTTTAAATGATTATTAAAGGTCAATTGTTTGCTAGGGGGATGAAATATTTTAGAAAAATGATTGATTTGAGCAGACTTTGTATTGGTCACAAAACCACCAAAATCAGGAATGATAACACATTCGTATCGGTATAGTAAGTCGCTTATGTAGGAGGTTAATTTCACTGAAAACAAATGTAAAAAAAATAGTGCGTCAGCCAACAGCAAGTTTCATTTTTTTTTAACAAATAGTTGTATATTGAAAATCAAATCGAAACAATTGAAAGAAGATGAACTATTTCACCTCCTTGCTTTGTTAAAAGTTGAGGGTATAGGTGATGTAAACGCCAAAAAACTCATTTCCAAATGCGGTAGCTCCACGGCAGTTTTTAAAGAAAAAAAGAGCAACTTGCTCAAAATTTCAGGGGTAGGTAAAGCGATTATTAACAAACTAGCCGACGAGAGCATCTTTAACAGCACCCAAAACGAGTTGGTTTTTATTGAAAAAAACAAGATTAAGGTCATTGCTTATTATGACACAGTGTACCCAACACGTTTAAAGCACTGTTACGATGCGCCCTTGGTTTTATTTGAAAAGGGAACGGTCAATTTAGAACAGCAAAAAATAATTAGTATAGTAGGTACACGCCAAATGACAAGTTATGGTAAAAAAGTACTCGAAAATTTATTTGAAAGCTTAACACCTTACAGCCCTGTTATTGTTAGTGGATTGGCATATGGAGTCGACATTTACGCCCATCAATTAGCAATAAAATACGATTTTCAAACTGTAGGAGTATTGGCACATGGTTTAGATAGAGTATACCCTGCTGTACATAAAAAAGATGCTATTAAAATGCAAGAAAACGGGGGCTTATTAACCGAATTTTGGTCGGGTTCTAGACCCGATCGAGAAAATTTTGTGAAACGAAATAGAATTGTTGCTGGCCTATCTCAAGCAACGCTATTAATAGAATCGGCCGAAAAAGGAGGCTCACTAATTACCGCAGATATCGCAAATTCGTATAATAGAGATGTCTTTGCTGTTCCTGGTAGAGTCTCCGACAAGTACAGTGCTGGCTGTAATAATTTAATTAAAACAAACAGGGCGTCAGTATTTACTTCCGTAAAGGATTTAGTTTATATTTTGAATTGGGAAAAAGAAGAAAGTATTGGGAACACGGCCATTCAAAAACAGCTGTTTATAGATTTGACTGATCAAGAAAAAACAATTTACGATTACTTGCTAAAAGAAGGCAAGCAGCAGTTAGATATCATTGCCTTGCATTGTAATTTCCCCATTCATAAAACAGCGAGTATACTATTAAATTTAGAACTAAAATCACTTACTAGGCCTTTACCTGGAAAATTATTTGAGGCTATTTAGTTGATGACTTCTTTTTCCATAAAATAATTTACAATAGCTTCTTTCATTAAAATACTTTGTTCGCCTGCTTTTAAGGGAGGTAATTCTTCAATCATTTTATAATGAGGCCAGCCATCTGCATCAAAAAAGTCAAATGCATAATAACCAAAAGGTTCTAACAATCTACAAATAGCAATATGCATTAGATTTACCTTTTCATCTTTTTTAAATGTACGGTAGCCTTGACCTAATTCTTGAACACCTACCAGATAAATAATACCATCAATATCTAAGTCATCACCTTCTGCAAACTGCTTGGTTAAAATTACTTTTAAGTTTTCCCAACGTTCTTTTAACTGCTCGTCTCTAGCCATAAATAAATTTTAAAAAGCAAAGGTACATCGTTTTATAAAACCTAGCTATATTTGCAAAAAAAAAGAATTCCATGTATACCAACATTAAACAACACCTTCAAAAAGAATTACAAGAAATCAAAGAAGCTGGTTTGTATAAGAGTGAGCGTATTATTACCTCATCTCAAGACGCCGAAATAACCATTTCAACAGGCCAAACAGTTCTCAATTTTTGCGCAAATAACTATTTGGGCTTATCAAATCACCCTGACGTGATTCAGGCTGCTAAAGACACAATGGATACCCATGGTTATGGGATGTCATCTGTGCGTTTTATTTGTGGAACACAAGATATTCACAAGCAACTGGAACAAAAAATCGCTGATTTTTACGGTTTCGAAGACACAATTTTATATGCGGCTGCATTTGATGCCAACGGTGGTGTTTTTGAGCCATTATTGGGTAAGGAAGATGCTATTATTTCCGATTCTTTAAACCATGCGTCAATTATTGACGGTGTGCGTTTGTGTAAAGCTGCGCGTTATCGTTATGAAAATAACAATATGGAAGAATTGGAAGCCCGCTTGAAAGAAGCTAATGAAGCCGGTGCACGTTTTAAAATTATTGTTACTGACGGTGTTTTTTCTATGGATGGCATTGTTGCAAGTCTTGATAAAATTTGTGATTTAGCTGATAAATATGATGCGATGGTCATGGTAGATGAATGTCATGCTACGGGTTTTATCGGTGCCACCGGAATAGGAACTTTAGAATTGAAAAATGTATTGGATAGAGTAGATATTGTTACGGGTACTTTAGGGAAAGCCTTAGGAGGGGCCATGGGAGGATATACTACTGCAAAAAAAGAAATTATTGAAATTTTACGTCAGCGTTCTAGACCCTATTTATTTTCAAACTCGTTAGCACCAGCGATCGTTGGAGCCTCATTAAAGGTATTTGAGATGTTGTCAAATGATACTTCGCTACGCGATAAATTAGAATGGAATACCAATTATTTCCGCAAAGAAATGGAAGCTGCAGGATTTGATTTAGTCGGTGCTGACGCAGCAATTGTACCCGTGATGTTGTACGACGCCAAACTATCACAAGATATGGCTAATGCCTTGCAAGAAGAAGGAATTTATGTAACAGGTTTCTTTTTTCCTGTAGTGCCTAAAGGAAAGGCTCGTATTAGAGTTCAGCTTTCTGCTGCACACAGCCAAGAACATTTAGATAGGGCAATAGCGGCATTTACTAAAGTAGGTAAAAAATTGAATGTTATTTAGTTAACTTTGCTTTTATGAGTACAATAAGAATTACGAAACATTTTGATTTTGAAACGGCCCACGCCTTGCACGGGTATGATGGAAAATGTAAAAATATTCACGGGCATAGTTATCAATTGTATGTAACAATCATTGGTAAGCCAATTCAAGATTCCAATCACGTAAAAAACGGAATGGTACTTGATTTTGGCGATCTAAAAAGTATTGTGAAAACCGAAGTTGTTGATGTTTTTGATCATGCAACCGTACTCAATGAAAATTCACCACATAAAGAATTAGCAGATAAAATTAGACCGCATTCACCAAAAGTAATATTAGTTGCGTATCAGCCAACAAGCGAAAATATGTTAATTGATTTTGCAAAGCGAATCGGGTGTCAATTGCCAATTGAAGTTAAATTACATTCTTTAAAATTATACGAAACACAAAATTCGTTTGCTGAATGGTTCGCCAGTGACCAATCGCAATAGTAGTATGGAAATAAACCTATCCCAACATAAAAAAATATATATTGCTTCAGACCAGCATTTTGGTATACCAAACCATAAAGACAGTTTGGTACGCGAAAAAAAGTTTGTACAATGGCTAGATAGCATTCAACAAGATGCTGAAGCCATTTTTTTATTGGGTGATTTATTCGATTTCTGGTTTGAATATAAAACCGTGGTCCCAAAAGGATTTGTACGGATATTGGGGAAGTTAGCAGAAATTAGAGATCGCGGAATTCCGATTTATTTTTTTGTAGGAAATCACGATTTATGGATGATAGACTATTTTGAAAAGGAATTAGAGATTCCGGTTTATTATCAGCCAATTACAGTTACTTCAAATGGAAAAACGTTTTTGATTGGACACGGTGATGGACTAGGCCCTGGAGATAAAGGCTATAAACGGATGAAAAAGGTTTTTAGCAATCCACTTTCTAAATGGTTGTATCGTTGGTTACATCCAGATATCGGGATGCGTTTAGGGGTTTATCTTTCAACAAAAAACAAATTGATTTCAGGAGATGAAGATGCTAAGTTTTTAGGCGAAGATAACGAGTGGTTGGTGCAGTATTGTAAGAAAAAATTAGAAACCAAGCACTATGATTATTTCTTGTTCGGGCATAGACATCTACCAATGACTATTAAACTGAATGATAAGAGTACTTATATAAATACAGGCGACTGGATTACTCATTTTACATATGCCGTTTTTGACGGAGAGGTAACAGCATTGAAAGAAGCCTAAAAAGAAGTTGATTCTATTTAGAAAAGGATCCCTTGTTAATTTGAACTAGTCTGCACATCATGCAAAATTATAAAAGCAAACACACAAAAAACAATTAAACGATTCAACAAGAATAATGGCTAAAACCAAAACATCATTTTTCTGTCAAAATTGCGGTACTCAACATGCTAAATGGGTGGGTAAATGCACGGCTTGTAATGAATGGAATACCATTGTTGAAGAAGTAATTCAAAAAGAGGAAAAACGAAATTGGAAACAAACTTCACCTACCAAAAAAGTTTCAAAAGCGTTAAAAATTAATGAAATTGCTATTAATGAAGAAGATAGAATTGACACTAAAAATAATGAGTTAAACCGTGTCTTAGGAGGCGGCTTGGTAAAAGGCTCCATGACCTTGTTGGGTGGTGAACCCGGTATCGGAAAATCGACGTTATTATTACAGGTGGCATTGAGTATTCATAAAAAAGTTTTGTATGTCTCTGGGGAAGAGAGTCAGTCACAAATAAAAATGCGCGCAGAACGATTGAATGGCCAAAACTCAGACTGTTTAATTTTAACAGAAACCAAAACCCAACATATTTTTAAAAGCATAGAAGAAGTGCAACCGGATGTTGTGGTTATTGATTCGATACAAACGCTCCATACTGAAGCAATAGAAGCGTCGCCAGGAAGTATCTCTCAAATTAGAGAAACCACTGCCGAACTCATAAAGTTTGCTAAGGAAACGGCAACACCTGTGGTGTTGATTGGTCATATTACGAAAGAAGGAACTATTGCTGGACCTAAAATTTTGGAACATATGGTTGATGTAGTGCTTCAATTTGAAGGCGACAGAAACCATACATATCGCATTTTGAGAGCACAAAAAAATAGATTTGGCTCAACCGCAGAATTAGGTATTTACGAAATGCAAAGTATTGGATTGCGAGAAGTTGAAAATCCATCAGAGATATTAATTTCAGAAAAAGATGAATCCTTAAGCGGAACGGCTATCGCTGCCACCTTAGAAGGGATGCGCCCTTTGATGATAGAAGTACAGGCTTTGGTAAGTACGGCTGTTTATGGTACACCACAACGCTCAGCAACCGGCTATAATATCAAACGGTTAAATATGATTTTGGCCGTTTTAGAAAAACGCGCAGGATTTCGTTTAGGAGCAAAAGATGTATTTTTAAATATTGCTGGGGGTATTTCGGTTGATGATCCTGCAATAGATTTGGCTGTTGTAGCTTCTATTTTGTCCTCAAATGAAGATGATGCGATTGCGCAAGACACGTGTTTTGCGGCAGAAGTAGGTTTGGCCGGTGAAATTCGACCAGTAAATAGAATAGATCAACGAATTTTGGAAGCCGAAAAATTGGGATTCTCAACGATTGTAGTTTCCAAGTTCAACAAAATCACCAAAAGCAATTATACAATTAAGGTAGTTTTGGTTTCTAAGATTGAAGAAGTTTTTCAGCAGTTATTTTAGCTAGGATTTTTTGAGTTTGTTTTCTTTTTTATAAAATTTCTCTCTCAGCTTTTCAATTTTTTCAAGCCATTTAACTTCGTCTTCTGGAGATAGTTTTCCTTTTTTCTTAAGCTTTTCATATTTACTTTGCGCTTTCTCTAATTTTTTTTGAGCACTTTCATAATTATCTTGAGCTTTTTGTTTGTTTTTTAGTTCTTTTTCGGCTTTTTTCTGTTTTTTTTCTGCCTTTTTTTGTTTTTGAAGCGCTTTCTTTTTTTCTTTTGCTAATGCTTCCGCTTTTTTCTCATCGCTGAGTTTAATCCTCAATTTTGCCTTCAGTGTATTTTGCTCTAGCGGTGATAAATCACTAGTAACATCAACACCATTCATAAAAATCTTTTCTCCTTTTATATTGTATTCTTTACCATTGTGTTCAATTTTTTGTGCAAATAAAATGCTTGTACACAATACGAATAACAGTGCGGTGATATATTTTATATTTTTCATAATTTCTGTGGTTTAAAACGTAGTAAAGATACTTATTTATTCTTTAATTTCGGGTTTTGTGCCCCAACCATCATAGGTTCCATAATATGCCTTTGAGATTGTTTTTAACACATTGGTTATGTCAGTAATGGCTTCTGGGGTAACCTTATCTATTCGCGATATTTTTAGTTCAAATGGAGTGTATTCTCCTTTGTTATATTTCACTGAGTCAATCTTAAAATTGAGCACTCTAATTTTATTTATAAACTGATCTTTTCTTTTTTCTTTGCGGAAATAGATCCAATGTTCCACATTTCTAGGCGTTGTTAAATCGTCTCCATTATAAACGAGATCAGTTAAAATTTCATGGTTCGTAAAAAAGTCATTTGCTAGGTCTTTAGGAACTAATGATTCTTCAAAATAATCCCACCGTTTATCAGGTTTAATTTCGAGATAACTTTGAGAGTCTGCATGTTTACTATTGATAAAGGTTGTTAATTTTGTACGCAAACCCAAGGTGTCTTTTGTGTAAAAAATATCATAACCGGCACACTGATACGTTAAAATACCGGCTAACTCGGCCTTGGTGGTTTCATTAATGATTGAGGCAATGGAGTCTGAAAAAGTATATAGGCTTGTTAAGCCGTCTTTAGTTGGGTATCCATTCTTAAGGCATTTTGATGTTTGTGTACCTACAATGACTAAATTTTTGTAATTAGGACGTGTAAAATGAAAGTCCATATTTAGGGTTACCAACATCGGTCCTTTTTCCTTTGTTACAACAAAACTTTCCCAACTACCTTCTTGTGCATTTGACACTATTGTCAGACTTAAAAAGAAGAGTAATATGGAGCTAAAATGGAATGTATTTTTTTGCATAAAGTAAATTTATAAGTACATCTAAAACTGTATCAAAAATAGTGCCTTTTCATTTAAATAGAACAGAGTATTTCGGCGGCCTTCGATAAGGTTTCTTCTTTTTTTGCAAAGCAAAATCGTAATAGCTTCTGATCGAGTCCATTATCATTAAATACAGAAATTGGAACTGCCGCAATTTTATTTTTTTTAACCAATTCTGTGGCAAAATCGACATCACTTTTAGTTGTAATTGCACTGTAATCCAACAATTGAAAATAGGTTCCGCTTGACGGAATGACTTTAAACCGAGATGTTTTAATAGCGTTTAAAAAGAAATCTCTTTTCTGTTGGTAAAAAGCATTTAAATCTAAATAATTTGAAGCGTTTTTAAGGTAGGCTGCTAAGGCTATTTGAATAGGATGGTTTGCGCTAAACACATTAAATTGGTGTACTTTTCTAAACTCCTTCATGAGTACTTCCGGAGCAGCACAATACCCCATTTTCCAACCGGTATTGTGGAATGTTTTACCAAAAGAAGCCACAATAAAGCTTCGCTCCTTCAATCCGTCAAAAAGGCAAGCACTTTGATGAGCGACATCGTCAAAAATAATATGCTCATAAACCTCATCGCTCACAACAATGATATTGGTGTCTTTCACTAAATTTTCTAATGATAGCATATCTTCCCTACTCCAAACAACACCACTCGGATTATGTGGGGTATTAATGATAACCATTTTAGTATTTGAACTTATTAAATCTTTAACCGAACTCCAATCAATCTTATAATCAGGTCCTTGTAATTGGACGCTTACTGTTTTGCCTTTGTGCAATGTTATAGCTGGTTCATAGCAATCATAAGCTGGCTTGAAAATAAGAACTTCATCTCCTTTATTGACAAAAGCTGAAATGATGGTAAATAAGGCTTGGGTGGCACCAGCAGTGATTGTTATTTCTGTTTCTGGATTGTAATTTGCATTATATAAATTGGCAAATTTTTCGGCAATTTGGGCTCTCAATTCCAACACGCCTTGCATGGGTGCGTATTGATTGTAGCCATTTTTCATAGCACTAGAAACCAACTCAATTAATTGAGGGTCTGATTGAAAATCGGGAAACCCTTGTGATAAATTAATGGCCTTGTGCTCACTTGCTAATTTACTCATTACAGTAAATATAGAGGTGGTTACATTCGGAAGTTTGGAGTGTACAGCGTGATTTTTAAAAGGCATAGGTTAATAATCTAATTACTAAATTACATAATATAACAATAAATGGAACCATTTTGAAGTTATATACAAACAAAATGTATTGATTATGAAAACAATAACAATACTCTCCGCAATTTTATTTTTATCATTTAGTGCTATTTCTGTTGATACACCAAGTAAGTGCATGGTTAATTTGACAAAAAGCGACTTACTTGCTGATGCTATTGAACTGCATTGTGCCAATTTTAACGATAATGATCAATTTACCATAAAAGGATTTAGCATTAAATTCCCTGGTCATCCTTCAGAGGTCTTAGAGGGTGGTGGACTTAATTCAAACGCTAGATCTTATGTAGGAGATTTGAAAGCCAATCAAATTGTTACCGTTTTTGATATTAAAAGTGCGTATAGCAATGGGGAACTTATCGCCACTGAAAATATTCCTGCTTTCTATATTAAAATAGTGGAATAAAAATTAAAGTTTAACGGGCTAATCTTTAAAAAGAGGTGTCTGTTGTAAATTTATTAAGTGACTTGTTTTTTCTTTTAAAACTCTATTCGATTGTAAGTACCTATTGAAATTATAAGCATCATAATTAGTAGCATTTTTATCAAAACTGCTAATGTGTACTCTACCAGATGAATGTATAAATTCATTATTGCCTATCCACATACCAACATGTACCACTCTTTGTTTTGTGGAGTCTGTGGCTTGGTTGCCAAAAAATAATAAATCGCCAACATCAAGGGTGTTAAAATCTTTGGTTTTATCAATAACATTCCCAGTATTTACTTGTTGCGACGCATCTCTCGGCAATACCATTCCGTTTAAAAAATAAACTGTTTTTGTAAAACCACTACAATCTACACCTTTAGTAGAAGTGCCTCCCCATAAATAAGGGATGCCCATTAACCGTTTAGATGTTGCTTCTAAAGACGCTGTAGTTGGGTTTAATGTAGCTAACCAAGTATCATAAACTTGGGCTTCACCCTTTTTAATATAAGCCAGTCTACCATCAGGGTAGTTAACTTTATAAAATAAATCATTATCATCTACTAATTCTAAAATACTACCAGCAACTAAGTCGGATACAACTTGCTTACTTGTCGGTGACTCATAGGAATAACCTGTTAGGTTTGTATAAATTATTTTCTTAGTTGATTTCCATTTTATAAACTCTTCATTTTTTAAAATTTCTATGCCCCCTCGGTCTACCCATGCTAAATAATTGTCAGGTGTTTGTACCAAATACCAATCTCCATCATTCTTATACACTTTTACGGGTGTTCCTAATGTTGCTTGGGTTGCTAATTCTTGTGAGTGCCCTGGTTTACTTCTTAAATTTGCTGCAGATATTTTAATAACTGCCCAATTGCTATTTTTAAACTCATTGGTAGGTAGTAGTAGCATACTATCTGTAAAACGAATATTTGCTTGATTTAGCTTCGCTTTAAGAGCGTTTACAGCCTCAGGAAGGTTAGATTCTCCTTTTAGGATATAATTGCCATTATTTATGTTCGCTTCTATATTAAACAATGCAGTACGCTTATCTGGCGCATATTCTTGTTTTATGCTATCAACATAAATAGCTAACGGATTCTTTTCCTGTTGTTCTATATTTTTACAAGCAGATAGTATAACAAAAGCAACTAGTAGAAAAAAAGTAACTTTAAAATTGAAAACTAATTTTATCATGTGCTGATTTTAAGAATTATTGAGATACTAACTCTAGGCTTAATTATCTTAAATAAAGGATATGATATCGTACTAAAATTGTAGAGTTAATATCACAAAACGAATCACTTTTTTAGCCTTTTAAACTTGCTTTTAAATATTCTCTGTTCATTCTGGCAATGTTTTCTAAAGAGATTCCTTTTGGACATTCTACTTCACAAGCACCTGTATTTGTACAGTTTCCAAAACCTTCTTCGTCCATTTGTTTAACCATATTTAACACTCGTTCTGTAGCTTCAATCTGCCCTTGTGGCAATAAGGCAAATTGTGACACTTTTGCACCAACAAATAACATGGCAGATGAGTTTTTACAACTCGCAACACAAGCACCACAACCAATACAAGTTGCAGAATCGAAAGCTGTATCTGCATCGTGTTTGTTAACAGGAATAGCATTGGCATCAATGGTATTTCCAGAGGTGTTTACAGAGATGAAACCTCCAGCATGTTGAATGCGATCAAATGAAGTTCTGTCTACGATTAAATCTTTTACTACCGGAAATGCAGTTGCTCTAAATGGCTCTATTACAATGGTGTCGCCATCTTTAAACATACGCATATGCAATTGACACGTAGTAACGCCTCTATCTGGACCATGTGCTTCTCCATTAATATATAAAGAACACATACCGCAGATTCCTTCACGACAATCATGATCGAAGGCTACGGGTTCTTCATCTTTGTTTATTAACTGTTCGTTTAAAACATCTAACATTTCGAGGAAAGACATATCTGGTGAAATATCGGTGACTTTATAATCAACCATTTTCCCTTTATCACTTGCGTTTTTTTGACGCCAAATCTTAAGTGTTAAATTCATAGCTTTCCTTATTTATAACTTCGTTGTTTTAATTCTATATCCTTAAATTCTAACTGCTCTTTGTGTAAAATAGCATCACTTGGTTCTCCTTTATATTCCCAGGCCGCAACGTAAGCAAAGTTTTCATCATCGCGTTTTGCTTCTCCTTTTTGTTCCCCATCTAATTCAACCGCATCTTCTCTAAAGTGTCCACCACAAGACTCTTCTCTGTTCAACGCATCTTTAGCAAATAATTCTCCTAATTCTAAGAAATCTGCTACACGCCCAGCTTTTGCAAGCTCTTCGTTGAATTCTTCGTTTGTTCCAGGTACTTTTACTTCTTTCCAGAATTGGGTTCTTAAAGCTTTTATTTCTGAAATGGCTTCGGTCAATCCTGTTACATTTCTGGACATTCCAACTTTGTTCCACATGATTTTTCCTAATTTCTTATGGAAATAATCTACCGAGTGTTGTCCTTTATTAGTTATAAAGAAATTTATTTTTTCACGTACTTCTTTTTCAGCCTCTTCAAACTCTTTGGTGTCTGTTGAAATAGCTCCTGTACGGATGTCATCAGATAAATAATCGCCAATAGTATAAGGCAATACAAAATAACCATCAGCCAATCCTTGCATTAAAGCTGAGGCTCCCAATCGGTTTGCACCGTGATCGGAGAAATTAGCTTCACCAATACAGTATAAACCAGGAACGGTTGTCATTAAATTATAATCAACCCAAATGCCTCCCATGGTATAATGTACCGCTGGGTAGATCATCATTGGTGTATTGTACGGATCTTGATCTACTATTTTATCATACATCTGGAATAAGTTTCCGTATTTATTTTTTACCACTTCTTGTCCTAATTTCTTCACTAAAACCGCATCATTAACATCTAAGTGATGAATAAGCGCTTGTTCTTTTCCATAACGTTGAATCGCTGTAGCGAAATCTAAAAAGACAGCCTCACCTGTTGCATTTACTCCAAAACCGGCATCACAACGTTCTTTAGCAGCACGTGAAGCAACATCACGAGGAACTAAGTTCCCAAATGCAGGATAACGGCGTTCTAAGTAATAATCGCGATTTTCTTCTGGAATGTCTTTTGGCTTCAATGTTTTATTGCGAATAGCCTCGACATCTTTCATGTGTTTTGGTACCCAAATACGCCCATCGTTACGTAAAGATTCAGACATTAATGTTAGTTTGGACTGATGATCTCCAGAAACAGGAATACACGTTGGGTGAATTTGCGTGTAACAAGGATTTGCAAAGTAAGCTCCACGTTTGTGTGCTTTCCATGCTGCTGTTACATTACTTCCCATTGCATTTGTAGACAAGAAGAATACATTACCATAACCACCAGTTCCTAAAACCACTGCGTGTGCTGAATGTCTTTCGATTTCTCCAGTAATTAAATTACGTGTTATAATTCCACGTGCTTTTCCATCTACTTTTACAACGTCAAGCATTTCGTGGCGGTTGTACATTTTTATTTTACCACGTCCAATTTGACGATTCATCGCAGAATATGCTCCTAATAATAACTGTTGCCCTGTTTGTCCTGCTGCATAAAATGTTCTAGAAACAAGAACTCCACCAAATGAACGGTTGTCTAATAATCCACCATATTCACGAGCAAAAGGAACACCTTGAGCCACACATTGGTCGATAATATTTGCCGAAACTTCAGCCAAACGATACACATTTGCTTCTCGCGAACGATAATCTCCTCCTTTTACGGTATCGTAAAAGAGTCTATAAGTAGAATCACCATCTCCTTGGTAGTTTTTTGCTGCGTTAATTCCTCCTTGAGCTGCAATAGAGTGTGCACGTCGTGGTGAATCTTGAAAGCAAAATGCTTTTACATTATAACCAAGTTCTGCCAACGTAGCAGCTGCAGAACCACCAGCTAACCCAGTACCCACAACGATAACATCTATGTTACGTTTGTTAGCGGGATTTACCAAGTCAATATGATTTTTATAGTCTGTCCATTTATCTTTAATTGGACCTTTTGGTATTTTAGAATCTAAAGCCATATCTAGCTATTTTTTAGTGATTAAAATGATGAAACAATGCAATAAATATGAATCCTAACGGAATAATGATTGCATATGCTTTTCCAAATCCTTTTAATCCTTTTGTATATTTATTATTTGCCCCGACAGATTGAAATGCAGAGCTAAAACCATGTAGTAAGTGTAATGCTAAAAACACAAAGGCAAGAACATAGGCACCAACTCTCAGTGGATGCTCAAACTTATGATGTAGTTCTTCATAGTATCTGAAACCTTCGCCATTCGCTAATAAGCCAGACATGTCACCCTGAATATATTTCGTGTTTATTTCGGGAATCCAAAAATCAATAAAGTGTAAAACCAGAAATGCTAAAATAGCCAAGCCACTGTAAATCATGTTTCTACTCATCCAAGTAGAATTGGCAGCACCATTGTTTTTGGCATAACTAATTTGTCTAGCCTTGTTGTTTTTGATTTCTAAAACAAATCCCATAACAAAGTGAAAAATAACACCAACTATTAATACGGGTTGCAATAAGTATTGTACTGCCCAAAAAGTTCCCATGAAATGAGAAACTTCGTTAAAAGTATCTGCACTAAATACTGACAGTATGTTGATTGCAAAATGCTGTAATAAGAAAATCATTAGGAAGAGTGCTGAAAGTGCCATAGCAAACTTTCTTCCGATTGAAGAATTTAAAATTCCGCTCATTTTGATTAGTTTTTATAGTAACACAAATGTAGGGTTTCCTTTTTGGTTGAAAAAAATGATTTACATTTTTTTTGTTATTTAGAAACATTTTAAAAACCGTAACTTTATAAACGATACCAGCTTAATTCCGTAAGTCATAGCGACTAGCGCGACTAATTTTTTTAAACAAGGACCTATGCACAGTAGAAAAATAAACTTTAAGAATAAAGAAGGTTTAGTACTTGAAGGTAATTTAGATTTACCAATTGATCAAAAACCGTTGAGTTATGCCTTGTTTGCTCATTTCTTCACCGGCAATAAAAATTTTACTGCAGTACGTAATATTTCGAAAGCGCTTACTAAAAATAGGATTGCGGTGATGCGTTTTGATTTTACAGGATTAGGCAATAGCGAAGGGAACTTTGAAGATTCTAATTTTTCTACAAACGTGAATGATTTAATAGCTGCCGCAAACTTTTTAAAAGAAAATTATGAGTCGCCCAAGATAATTATTGGACATTCTTTAGGTGGTGCTGCTGGTATTTTTGCCGCCAATGAAATTGAGTCTATTCAAGCAATAGTTACTATTGGAGCTCCATCAAGCCCATCTCATGTAGAGCATCTCTTTAAAGACCATATTGAAGATATAGAAACAGATGGCGAGGCCACTTTTGAAATATCAGGACGGCCATTTACCATCAAGAAACAGTATTTAGAAGATATTGGTTCAAAAAATATGGAAGGTCTATTAAAGAAATCGCGAAAACCAATTTTGGTATTGCACTCTCCGCAAGATAAAATTGTGGCAATAGAGAATGCCAAAGAAATTTACAATGCTGCACATCACCCAAAGAGTTTTATTTCCCTTGACGGAGCGAATCATTTACTGACCAATAAAGAGGATTCCTTTTATGTAGGAAGTGTTGTTTCTAGTTGGGCAAGACGCTATGTTCAATTTATACAGGAGCCCGAATTGGAAACAGACAAACAAACGGTTGTACGCATTGGACGTACAAAGTACAGTACCGAAATTGCCGCAAGGTCGCACGCAATCATTGCTGATGAACCTAAAAAATATGGGGGTAATGATGCAGGATTAACACCTTATGAATTATTGCTCGCTAGTCTTGGGGCGTGCACCGCAATGACTTTGAGGATGTATGCCGACCGAAAAAAATGGAATTTAGAGGAGGTTTTGGTACATTTAGAACATTTTAATCAACATGCCGAAGATTGTGTTGCTTGTGAAGATACTCCAACGAAAATTGATAAGTTTGTGAGAACGATAGAATTAAAAGGAGATTTAACAACCGAGGAAAAAGAGCGATTGTTAGAAATTGCCAATAAATGCCCCGTTCACAGAACGCTTGAAAATAAGATAGAAATTGACACCTTTTTACGAGACTAAACTATGAAATGTTCTAACCATAAAATCAATACCTATTAACAGATGAAAATATTTGTATTATCTGTTGGTGAAAACATTTACTCAACCAAACGTTTAGTAGAGGAAGCGGAAGTAAGAGGACATTCTGTGCGTGTTGTCAATCATACAAAGTGCTCGGTTAAGTTGGGTAAGGGCAAACCTCAAATTATTTTTGAAGGCGAAAATATAATTGATAAGGTAGATGTTATCATCCCGCGTATTGGAGGTTCTGTTAGTAAGCATGGCGCAGCGATTGTAAAGGAGTTTGAAATGAATGGCGTATTTAGTACGGCGCGTTCATTGGGAATTTTACGCGCCCAAAATAAGGTGCGTACCTTACAAATTATGAATAGAAAAAATGTGCCGATTCCGCAAACTGTTTTTTCTATCAACCCAAAAAATATTGATGAACAAATAGAACTGTTAGGAGGCCCTCCTGTAATTATTAAATTGCAAGAAGGGACACAGGGTTTGGGCGTTATTCTAGCAGAGACCAAGAAATCTGCGAAGTCTATTATGGATACTTTTTACAATATGAATGCAAGTTTTTTATTGCAAGAATTTGTCGAAGAGTCGAACGGAGAAGATATACGAGCCATCGTAGTTGGTACAACGGTAGTTGCCGCGATGAAAAGAATTGGAGAGGTTGGAGAATTTAGATCTAATATTCATAGAGGAGGAACTGGTGAAATAGCTAATTTATCTAAAGAGGAAATAAAAATCGCATTGCAGGCTACTAAGTATCTCGGATTACCAGTTGCAGGAGTTGATATGATACGATCTAACAAAGGTTCCCTTTTAATTGAAGTAAACGCTTCACCAGGATTGCAGGGCGTGGAGGCATATACCAAAGTAAATATAGCAGAACACATTATAAAATTTTTAGAAACGAATGTTCGAAAAAAAATTCAAAAACGAAATCGTTGAAATTCAAGGTAACAAAGTTGGCCTTGGAGAGGATAAATTGATTAAAATAGAAATTGACAGATTACCAACAGGTACGCTGATCGAAATCCCTATTTATGTATTTAACGGATTGGAAGCAGGCCCTACCGTATTGCTCCAAGCAGGTTTACACGGTGATGAGGTTAATGGCGTGGAATTGGTACGAAAAATGCTCACTAAAAAGTATTTTAAAGTAAAAAAAGGTTGTTTAATAGTAGTGCCATTATTAAATGTATTTGGTTTTTTAAACCTTTCTAGAGATGTACATGGCAAAGATATGAACAGAAGTTTTCCTGGAAGTAAAACAGGATCTTTAGCAAGTAGGATTGCTTATTTACACATGAAAGAAATTGTAAAAAATATTGATTTTGGAATCGATTTTCATACAGGTGGAGCACAACGGAGTAATTATCCTCAGGTACGATATACACCAAAATCTGAAGATGGGAAAAAATTAGCTGAAATTTTCAATGCTCCATTTCAGTTTGCGACGAACTTAATTCCAAAATCTTTTCGTAAAGAAGCACATAAAATAGGTATTCCAATTGTAGTTTATGAAGCTGGTGAAGCCTTGCGGTTTAACAAATTCGCGATTCGTAAAGGAATTGAAGGAGCTTTAAATATTTTAGAATATTTTGAAATGATTCCGAAAGTACAGCAAGGCAATTCTAATGAAAAAACAATAGAATTAATAGAGAAAAGATGGGTTCGAGCTAAAATTGCGGGCTTATTTACCAGTAGAGTAAAGAACGGTGTAGCAGTAGAAAAAGGACAAATTTTAGGATATATTACAGACACCTATGGAGAAACAGTGCTTAGTGTAAGAGCTCCTATATCGGGCCATGTTATTAGCCTTAACAATTTCCCTATTATTAATAGAGGAGACGCGCTTTTTAGGGTTGGTAGGTAACTTATTTTCGAATAAAAAGTTTGTATCTTTACTTTTTGAAAAAAACAAATGAATGCCAGAAGTTCAACAACATACATTAGATCCTAATAAATGGGTAGACTTACACTCTGACTATCTTTTCAACTATACAATCACAAGGGTTGATGATGAAGAGTTAGCTAAAGATATTGTACAAGAAACTTTTTTTTCAGGCTTGAAAGCCATGAAAAATTTCAGAGGGCAAGCTGCAGAGCGAACTTGGCTTATTTCAATACTAAAACGCAAAATTATTGATCATTATCGTAAGATAAATTCAAAAAAGGGAAAGGCCGAAGTGAAACTTAACTTTTATGAAGATGGTGATAAAAAAGGAACTTGGATAGAAGAGCGTGTACCGCAGACATGGGATAATGAAGCGGAAACAGATATTGAGAACGAAGAACTTAAAGAGGCTATTGGCAAATGTGTTGAAAATTTACCAGTTAAATATCGAACCGTTTTTTTATTAAAAAACGTAGAGCAATATGAAACTGAAGAAATATGTAATGAACTAGGAATAACAGCGTCTAACCTTTGGGTTATTATCCATAGGGCCAGACATCAATTAAGAAAATGTTTAGAAGATAACTGGTTCACAAAATAAAATTATCAATGCGTAAATTATTTATAAACTGTGATGAAGCAACAACTATTTGTACTAAAAATCAGTACAAAGAAGCTTCATTTATAGAAAAAATTCAGCTCGGTATTCACTTGTTGAGATGTAAAATTTGTGGTTTGTACTCAAAACAAAACACTAAGTTGACCGAAGTTTGTAATAAACACTTAAACAAGTCTAAATGTGAGCATCTGCTTACAGAAAAGGATAAAGAAAGGATTAAAGAAAAATTAGCTGAGGCTGATAAATAAAAAGTCAATGGGGTTTTTACCAGAAAAGATAGATCGATACACGGTAGCGCACTCTGAAGACGAACCAATATTACTTCAAGAACTTTCAAAAGAAACATGGCAAAAAGTACTTAACCCAACAATGTTGAGCGAGCACTTTCAAGGCAGAGTATTGGCAGTAATTTCTAAATTAGTTCAACCAACAACCATACTTGAAATAGGTACTTATACGGGTTATTCTGCGTTGTGTTTGGCAGAAGGACTGACAGAAAAAGGCATACTTCATACTATAGATCACAATGAAGAGTTGACTGATTTACAACAAAAATACTTTCAAAAATCGCCATATAAAAATCAAATAAAACAGTATTTAGGGAATGCCCTAGATATTATACCAACGATCCCCAACAGATTTGATTTAGTTTTTATCGATGCAGATAAAAGTAACTACATTCATTATTTCAAGTTAATTATTGACAAAATGAATTCAGGTGGGGTGATTATATCAGATAATGTGTTATGGCACGGAAAGGTGGTAGAAAAGCTAGACCCAAAAGATGAAGACACCAAAGTGTTGCTCGCTTATAACAAGTTATTGAAAGAAGATATTAGAATAGAAACTGTTTTGCTTCCCATACGCGATGGTTTAACTATTAGTAGAGTGAAATAGCCTAATTCGAAAAAAAGGAAGCATGAACTGTTTAGCCAATACTTCCTCTTATTATTTTACTTTTAGTATCCTCTCACTGCTTTTAAAGCGTCAATATTTCCATAGCCAAAGCTGTTATTTTTGTTCGGATAAAAATCTGCTGATTCTTTTAATCGCTGTAGCACTTGTGCTCGTGTCCACGAAGGGTATCTAGACCAAATTAAGGCTGCAATACCCGCAGTAGTTGCCGTTGCTTCTGAAGAGCCGCCGAAATACTGAGACTGTCCGTTATTAAATCCTAAAACCGGCACGTGGTGGTTATTGCCTCTTTCCATAATAATGGTAAAATCAATTTTACTACCCTCATGACAGGTATCACATTCGTTATAGGTACTTTGTTCTTCCACACCAGTAACTGCTATGGTTTCTGACATGGTAGCTGGAAAGATAACCCCATACCAATTGGTGAAACTTGTTGAAGTTCCTCCAGCAGCAAAAATTAGTTTGCCTTTAGCATGCGCATATTTGATCGCGTCTTTTACGTTTCCAATAGACCACATATAACCAATAGACATTGAAATTATTTTCACATCACTTCTATTGCCAAGTGCTTTTAATGCATTTGAAACTCCTTTACGCTCATGGTAACCATTCAGAACAACATCACTGGTACCTCTATAAGATATCAGATTACACTCATAAGCCACACCAATAAATTGTGATGCATTGTTATTTGGTGCTGCAATGGTTGCGCTTGCACTGGTTCCATGCCCACATTTATCATTAGGGCCATCGGTTTTTTTAGACCAAGGCCAGAATGAATCTACATAGGTTCCGTATTTTTGAATATATCTGCCTCCGTAGTAATCATCAAATTTAACACCTAAATAAGGCTGATTTGATGATACTCCAGTATCGATTAATCCAACACCAACACCGCGACCTTTACTATAGGCCCATGCTTGGTTTATATTGTGATCATAAAAATTCCAAGGAACTCTAGCTCCCGTGGAAAGCGTTCCATAATCTGAACTACTAATTGTTTCCCCAGACTGACTGCAACCAGATGAAGATTTTTGTTGTATTTCAGTGGTACCATAAACATAACCATTCGGTTCTAAATACCGTATTAAGGAGTTTTTTCTAAGCGCCGCTACGGTACTTAAATCACTTACCTTAACATCTATATAATTAAGCGTTTCATCTTCATACACCAAAATATCCTCGGTGCTTTTAGCAGTGACGGATGCCGTTGTTTTAATAGTATTGATAATTTCTTGTTTTATCGAAGTTAAGCGATTGCTTTTTTCAAAACTAAAACTTTCATCTTTAGCGCCATAGCCAACGGTAAGTATATTGTTTCCATGAATCGCAGCACTCCATAACAATTGGTTACTCGTATCTTTCCAGTCAAAAGTTCCGTTTAATTCAAAAGATTCTTTGATTTGCGCATCAATTTCTGCTACCGTTAATAATTTTTGTTGGTCACCTTCAGGAGGTTTGTTTCCATTTTCAATGTTGTCACCGTTTGTACAGGCACTGATAATTAGGAGCAAAAACAAGCACGAAATAAAACTAATATTTTTCATTTGGAGGTTGGTTAATTAAGTTAAACACCCTCTATAAAGAACACTGTACAGTGAAGGATGTTCGTTTATTAAATATAACTGCACCTTCAAATTTAATGAATTTTTCGTAAAAAAAGTATACTTATTTTATAGAAAGTGTAACCTATTAGCAGGCCTAGTAGCATTCCTACAAAAATATCTATAGGAAAATGAACTCCAATATAAATTCGACTGTAGGCAAATAGTAGGGGCCAAACAAGAAGTAAAAGAATGTATTTATAGTGATTGCGTAAACTTAATATCATAAAAATTGTTACGGCAAAAGAAGTAGTTGAATGGCCAGAAACAAAGCTGAAACCACGTGGTCTGTTTTTTACGATGCGAATAATTTCATTAATGGCGGGATCGTTGTTTGGACGTAATCGAGCTACAGAATCTTTGATAAAGTTTACGAATTGATCTGAAAATGTAACAAGCAGTGCAACAACGACTACTAAAACCAATCCTTTTTTCCAACCATAGGCCTTAAAAATCAAGAAGAATAACAATAGAAAAAGCGGTATCCAACTAAACTGATTGGTAACGATTACCCAAAAATTGTCCCAAGACTCGGTACCTAAAGCATTTAAAAAAACAAATAGTTCTTTATCTTTTTCAATAAGTGTGTCTAAAAAGCTCAATTTATAAGTTGCGTTTTATAGGGCCTGTAACTTCTTCAATATCTTCTTGAATCGTATTTATTTGCTCTTCAATATTTTTGGTGAGATTGGTGTCAATCCCTTGTTTATCTGCAGTATCTGTGATTTCGCGTTTAATTTCATTGGTAGCATCTTTCAGCTGACGCATCCCTTTACCCAAGCCTCTTGCCATCTCGGGTATTTTATCTGCACCAAACAGCATTAATACGATTACCAGTATTACAAATATTTCGGCTCCACTAATAAATAAAAAATGCATAAATCTTAAATTGGACGTAAAGATAATTAAAAACTAGGGTTTAAATTTTATTTGCTAAAAATAAAAGTCGTTCTAGTATGTTAAAATCCATTAGCTCCTGTTTTATAGATGGTGTGGAAGAGCAATCCATCATCTGAAATGCCATTGACAACAAACTGAAAATTAGCCGTGAATTTATTCGTGGGTACCTTGAGAATGGCGGTTCCGTTTTTATCGGTTTTCAGTGCATTAATCCAATCTATTTCTACCCAGTTAAACGCCTCTTTAGTAAGTGTGTTGTACTGTGGTGTATAATAGGTTTTGGCTCTGTCAAAACCAGTATTAAGAATTAAATTTTGATATAATTTCTTTACGCCGTCACCAAAATACTGATGATTTCCTTCCTTGAGATAAATTCTAATCATACCACCAGTACCGTCTGCGCCACCTCCAGCTCCGGAAGGGTTGACTAAAATCTCATCCACATCTTTCATACTTAACTGCTCTAAAATTTCAATATTATTAAAGCGATTTAGCATGATATTATTTACAAATACTCTGGGTGGAAAAGTGCCGTCTGGATTTGCATTTCCTCCAAGATCTATCATAGTAGCAGGGCCATTTCTAAGCGATATATAGTAGGATGCAATTTTGTCGGATATTGAAGGTTTAATATATCCTAAACTTCTAAAATAATCAAAGAGTGTTTGATAGTTAGTCTCCATTTGTTTGGTTACCTTCTTCCCTTTATAGGAAGCCGATGAGATCATGTTGCGCTTACTTGCCAAATTCAATTCTAAATCATAAATAGTCGCTTCTTTATTTTGAGCGCTACCCGCTTTTAAAATAATTTCATCTAATAATTCTGACGTAGGATAGAAATTGTATTCATTTTCAGCTTTTGACACTTGAGAAGGTTCCGTTTTCTCGACGTGATAGTGCTGCTCGATTAGGGAAGAAAAATGCTTTAAATCTTTTGGTGGTTCTATAAAGGAAACATCTGTAGGTTTTACCAATGGTTGATTTTTCTTGATAAGTGCAATTTTAATAGAATCGTTTTTATAGGCATAGATGTTTTCAAACGAAAATTTATTTTCTTTAGAAATGGGACTAAAGGCAGCAAGCTCATTTTTTTTTGATAACAATCCGATATCATAGCCTTTAGGATACCTTTTTAGCGCTCCATCTATGGTAAACCCACTCTCAAAAGCGAATTGTTCCTTGGGGTTTATTTTGTTTATTTTCGCTGCTAAAGTATACGCACTCCAACCTTGATTGAGAATTAACAGATCTAAAAACTCCTTTTCTTTGGGTTTTTCATTTTTAAAATAATAAGCGGGATTTTCAATCGTACCCTTCAGATAAGGGGATAGTAAAAAGGCACTTTTGATATTCTGTGTTTCCTTATAGTTTTTAGCATCTGCAGGAAGTATTGAAATGCTTAGCTGTGCCGAAACAGCACTATAATTGGGATCGATCGTTTGTATTTTAAAAGAGATAGAATCCGTTGTAGTTTCAGTTTCTTCAATCAGAATGGCCGTTTGCTGATTTTGTTGCTCAACATAAAATTTTCGTTCAGCAATAGGCTCTAAATTTCTAAACAACGTAACAGTGTTTACACCATACAGTAATTTTGCTTTGTCAATATACAGCTCTTGTGAAGTTTTCTCGGTACTCGAAAGCGTGAGTGTAATGGCTTCACCAATAAAATTATTACGATATACCAATAAGGCTAACTGTTCATTTTTTAAATGAGGTAGCGTTTCGCTATTTGTTTTAAGGATGAGTTTGAGTTTGTCAGTATCGCTGTTTTCTAGACTAAAAATAATTCCGGTTTTTTTTGCCTTGGGAATTTTAATTTCTTGAGTACTATTATTTATATCAATAATGGCTCTGTACGTTTCCTCTTTTATATAGGTAAAAACTGCTTTTGCCATACCAAAATTATTTCCTTGAAAGGAGGCTATTTCCAAGCCACTTGAATTGATAAGTTTTCCCGTAAAGGGTTGTCCCTTACCATTGACGAGTGCTTTAATACCGATTACATTGTCGGTATCTTCCAATAAATACCCACTCTCGGGAAAGGCTTGTATGTCGTAGGCTATTGTATTTGCAGTAGTTAAAATTCTAGGTTTATTTACTGGTTTAAGAATGGTTATGGCCGTTGTAAATATATTTTCTTCTCCAAAATTTCGCATGTAGTTAGTGGCCGCTCCAATATAGTAAGTGCCAGCGCTGAGGTTGTTGTCGATAAAAAAATCGCCTACACCTATACCATTTTTTATAAATATTGTTTTATCAATAAACACCTTCCCGGTGGCATCTATTAAATTAACATGCAGATTGGTAGTTAAATTGGAAGGGGTGTTATTGCTGTCTTCGACAACATAGGCGGTAAACCAAATTTGTTCATTTGTAAAATAGGACGTTTTATTGGAATGTATAAAAACCTTTTCTCTTAATAAAGCATCCTTTTGAAAAGGTATAATTACTGCTTCGTTGAACTCTTTTTGAGCATAGGAAACGAAACTCAAAAAGACAAGTACGATAAACAAAGGAAGCCTAGTTCTGAACATTTGTCATGCGTTATTTAATTAGTGAAAAATTGTCAATATCCATTTTAGATTTAATGTTGTTATTCCATTGAATTAACGATTGATAATTATCGCCAAAATTTGTTTCTTTATTTAATTTATTCACTACTGTTGTTGCTGTGTCAAATTGTTCCTTACAAAATGCTTTTACTGTTTCGAAGGTCATTTCAGGGCTTATTTTTTCTTCCAAAGTTTGACGGTGGTATTCGTAAATATCGAACATTAAATTGATATAAACGAGCTTGTTTTTTGTACGGTTGTATTTGTAAAAGGAAGCATTTCGGTCAAAGAGTGTTCGAATGGAATATTGATTTTGACCTTTCGCATTTTTGTATTGATCGGCGATATAGGTAAAGATGTATTTGCCATTACTATCAGAATATGGAGTACCCTTATTGGCATCTATTGTAGAATGAAATACTTCATCAGCATTGACGGTGCCTGCAATAGCCGCATTTGGACTCCTTTTTATTTTTTTTGAAACGACTAAACTCTGTTGAATACTTTCCCATTCGAGTCGTTTTTCGTTGCTCCAAGCAACTACAGAAGGTTTGGTATACTTTAAATCATGAGATGAAATGGCATTGTCATAGTTAATTAAATAGCCATATTTTTTCATAAAGTCTAAAGACCTTTTTTCATTGTAACTTTTTGGAAATTGATAATTGGCATCCCAAAAAGCGGGTGTTGCCTGTAATGCAATCATCTCGTCATAATCATTGTTAAAATGTGTTGGGTGTGTAAAATAGGGCTCCTTAAAAATAGTGTTATAATCATAAAAATATAAGAAGGTATGCGATTTTATAATTTCCTTTGACGTTGTTGAGTCATAATTTAAAATAAAGGTGAAATCTAAATATTGAATTTTTGTATAGTCTGAAGGGTTAAAAGTGATGTTGAGAACTATTTCATTAGGACTTATGGTAACATTATCACTAATTGAAGTAAGATCTTTTGTAACGGGATCTTTAATACTGAGTTCAATTCTTTTTATAATTTGCAAGTCGTTGTTGAACAATATAGTTCCTGAAAATAACCGCCCGTTTGCCTTTTTAGGAAAAAAAGAGAGCTGAATATCTTCTGATCTACACGTGCTACATTCATCTACACGGACATCGTATTTTCTTTTTATTGCACTTCCAGAAAGATTACCAGGATACTCAGGTAGAATCTGGTCAGAACTTTCAAAGAATTGAAAATCACTTAAAATTTTAGTGTTGTCTAAACTGTAAAATGCAAAGGACTTGTTCTGCCCAAATCGACCACTTTTTATTTTTAAATTAAGCAAACCGTCAGACAAACTTTGGCTGCTGTTGTAAAAGCCTTCAACCTGTTCTATAGGGATATTTCTTGCCGATGAGGTGAGTGTTAAAAAGGCTTTACTTTGTGAAACAAGGTGATTTTTACGGTATTTTTTTATTAAATTTTCCAGTAAGTTATAGGCATAATCATCATCGGCCATAACCACAACTTCGTTTAAGTCGAATGCATTTGGAGTTAGGTAAAGTTTGTTATTTTCTTTAAAATAGCTGAGCGGAACTTTGGTCGCTTTAAAGCCAATATAGGTGACTTCTATAGAATCTTTTACAAATTTTGGGTTGATTTCAAATTTTCCATCCTCGTTAGAAATCGTATAGTATGAAGTATCACTGATTATTTTGATCGTTGCATAGGGTAAGGCCTCTTTGGTAGCTTCATCTAAAATAAAACCTTCAATGGAAGATTGGGCAAACGTTGCCATTGAAATGAACCATAAAAGATAGAATACCCTTTTCATGATATATATTATTTATATCTCCAACTTGTTAAGTCTGCTCCTTTTGGAGCACTTTCTGCGATACGCTTCATAATTTTTGGTAGATACATGGTGTTGTAGCGCAATCTAGAAACATAATTTGGGTTTTCTTGATCGCCATTCCAACAATGTTCTGCGCGGTCGCCATAATCCACTTCGCCGGCATAATAAGGGTCTGTTGTGCCTTCTAAAAATTTTTCCATAGAATACACCGCATTGTTTAAATAGTAATTGTCCATATCACCACAATAAATATGAATTTTACCCTTTAATTTTTCACCAAGCTTATCCCAATCACGCTCTAAAATATGTTTTAAGTCGTAATTTTCTTTCCAATAGGCGGCAATTTTGGAGTTGATTTCACCTGTTTTTTTATCCCATATTCTTTCCGGATATCCATCTTCTCCTTGAGGAGAATAGGTCGCTTCCCAAATATCAAATTGTTGTCCAGAACGCGACTTGTCACCCAACACCAATTCGAGGTGATTATCTTCTCTGGTAGTTGCTGAAATATTACCCAAGTAATCACGTCTACTCGGTTTTTCTAATTCTCTGTGTTCACTGTCGTAATAGTATGCATTTTTATCTTCGTAAATATTGGTCAAGCAGTAATTTGCGAAATCAATGGGGTCTGGACAAGCAGCAAAACAACCATTGTATTCATCGGGGTATTTTACCTGAACAGCCAACGCTTCCCAACCACCAGTTGAACCGCCGTATAAAAAACGAGACCAACCTTCGCCCTGTCCTCTAAATTGTTTTTCGATATACGGTATTAATTCATGCGTAATCGCATCGCCATAAGGTCCTTGATTCGCAGAATTTACAGCGTACGAATCGTCGTAATAAGGTGTGGGATGTTGAATTTCAATAATTAAAAATCGGGGAAAATCAGGTTCGTTCCAGCGTTTGTAAAAATCATAAGCTTCTTGTTGCTCAAAAACATTATATCCATCGACTCCAAATCGATCGGAATACACTGGTTTTAAATCTTTGTCAGGAGGTGTGGTTCTAAAACCGCCAAAGTCTGCTGGAAAATGTCCGTGAAATACCATTAAGGGGTATTTGGCTTCTGGGTGCTCTTCAAAGCCTTTTGGCACTAATATATGTGCACCCAAATACATATCTCTTCCCCAAAATGCAGAGAGTTTTTCCGATTTTATTTTAATGTGTTTTATCCATTCAGTATCTTCGGGTTGTTCAATTTCAGGAATTACCTGGTCTAATACGAGGTCAAGAGATTCAATACCTTTTTCGGTAACCGTAATTTTAACAGGTTTGCTATAGAGGTTACCTGGCGACTTATTCCACTGCTGCCCTTCACCATTATCCATTGGTAACTTTACGGTTTTACCCGTTGACAAATTAAAAGTTTCATAAACATTTAACAATCCCTGAACATAATATTCACCTGGTTGAATGTCTTTTAAACTTGCTATAGGGAAACCAAATACATCTTCGTTAAACGTTGCTTGTACATTGGGCGCTAATCCGTCAACATTCATTCCATATACCAATTGATCATTTAAACCGACACCAATTTGAAAGCGAGGTTCTTTTTCAGCATTCGTTGAGAGCATTAATAACAACCTACCATCTAAGTTTTTAGCACTGACACTTTCAGAAAATGAAATATTGATAGCAATGGCAGCCTTTTTTTTAGAGGTTGTTTGGCAACTTAAAAACAGGAGAGCAACGAAAAACAGTATGGAGATTGGTTTTTTCATGGGGTAATGGTTTGAATTACAAGTTAGTAAATTTACAAAAAATTTTGACCGATTAGGTCAGTTAAAAGTGAAGTTGATCTTATTTTGATAAAATGGATGGCACCTATTTTTATGTGAGCATTCGCTTAATTGTATTAAAACGTCACTAGGAATTCGTATAATACCCTCCTAACCTCCCTCAAGGGAAGAATAATACTATTAATTAGAGTAATTGTCCCCTAGAGGGGACTTTAGGGGTGTTTCTGTATCAAAAAAAGAATCTCAGACATACTAAATCATTACTAAAAAGCTTTGTAACTTATTTCTTGATCAACATTCGTTTAATTTCATTCAGTTTCATCAATGCTTCAATAGGTGTTAAGGCATCAATATTGGTAGCTAAAATTTCTTCTTTAATATCTTCTAACAACGGGTCGTCTAACTTGAAAAAACTCAATTGTGTATCTTCTATGCTGGCTTGTTTGAGTTTGTCTTTGATGTCATCAGAACGATGACTTTGCTCTAACTTTTTAAGCATTTTATTGGCTCTGTGAATTACAGATGCTGGCATTCCCGCCAATTTAGCGACATGAATTCCAAAACTATGTTCGCTACCGCCAGGAATCAATTTTCTCAAAAAGATAATGTTGTCTTTTAACTCTTTAATAGAAACCGTAAAGTTTTTAATGCGCTCAAAGGTTTCCGCCATATCATTCAGTTCATGATAATGTGTCGCGAATAATGTTTTTGCCTTTGAAGGGTGCTCATGTAAATACTCAGCAATGGCCCATGCTATAGAAATACCGTCGTAGGTACTGGTACCGCGTCCAATTTCATCTAACAACACCAAACTACGCTCAGAAATATTATTTAAAATACTAGCCGTTTCATTCATTTCTACCATAAACGTAGATTCGCCCATTGAGATATTATCACTGGCGCCTACACGCGTGAAAATTTTATCAACTACCCCAATTCTGGCTTGTTGTGCGGGTACATAACTTCCCATTTGTGCTAGTAAAACAATCAGCGCAGTCTGTCTCAAAATAGCCGATTTACCACTCATATTGGGTCCGGTAATCATGATAATCTGCTGTAGATTTCTATTTAAAACCACATCATTGGCAATGTACTCTTCACCAATTGGTAACTGCTTTTCAATAACAGGGTGACGTCCATTTTTAATTTCCAAATCGGTACTGTCATCTAATTGTGGACGTACATAATTGTTGTCTTTGGCGGTTTGTGCAAAGCAACACAAACAATCTAATTTTGCTATGTGCTGTGCATTCTCTTGAACCTGCTGAATAGAACCCAACATAAAATGAAGTAACTCCGTAAACAACTGTTGTTCTAGTTGCCCTATTTTTTCTTCGGCTCCTAAAATTTTAGTTTCGTATTCTTTTAATTCTTCCGTAATATAACGTTCGGCATTGACCAAGGTTTGTTTGCGAATCCAATCTTCTGGCACTTTATCTTTATGGGTATTTCGAACTTCTATATAGTAGCCAAACACATTATTAAAGGCAATTTTTAAGCTTGAAATTCCGGTTCGTTCGGTTTCCCTAGCGAGCATATTATCTAGATAGTCTTTTCCAGTTGATGAGATCCCGCGCAATTCGTCTAATTCTGTTGAAACTCCTTTCGCAATGGTATGGCCTTTGTTAATATGTACGGGTGCATCGTCAAATACCGTCTTTGTGATGGTATCTATTAAGGCTGTACAACTGTGTAATTGTTTGCCCAACTGTTGGAGGGCTATGTTTGTGCTGTTTTCGGAAGCTTCTTTTATAGGTAAAATCGCTTTAAGAGAGTCTTTAAGAAGCACCACTTCCCGTGGATTGATCTTACCCGTGGCCACCTTTGAAATTAAGCGTTCTATATCACTTATTTGCTTTATTTGATAGGTAATGCCATTATAAAAAGTGTCGTTATCAATAAGGTACTTTACAATTTCATGACGTTTCTGAATTTGTTCTACACTTTTTAGAGGAAGTGCTAACCAACGTTTAAGTAGTCTTCCTCCCATAGGAGAAATCGTTCGATCAATCACATCCAATAAAGTAACCGCTTCGGGTTGATTTGAAAAATAAAGTTCCAGATTCCGTACGGTAAATCGGTCCATCCACACATACTGATCTTCTTCAACACGATGTATGGTTGCAATATGATCTAGTTTTTTATGCTGCGTTTCCGATAAGTAAAATAAAACGGCGCCTGCCGCAATGATACCGTTTTGCAAATCGTCAATACCAAAACCTTTGAGGGTTTTTATGTTAAAATGATTGGTTAGGCTTTCATTGGCATAATCTTCTTGAAAAACCCAGTCGTCAACATAAAAGGAATAATATCCTTCACCAAACAACTCCTTAAATTTAGCTTTGTATTGTTTTTGAACCAATACTTCACTGGGGTTAAAGTTCTGTAAGAGTTTATCAATATATTCATCATTTCCCTCAGCAACTAAAAATTCACCAGTTGAAACATCTAAAAAAGAAATACCTATAGTGCGTTTACCAAAATGTATTGCTGCTAGAAAGTTATTTGTTTTCGACTGTAAAACCTCGTCATTTAAGGCAACTCCAGGGGTAACAAGTTCTGTTACTCCTCGTTTTACAATCGTTTTGGTCATTTTAGGATCTTCGAGCTGATCACAAATAGCAACACGCATTCCGGCTTTTACCAATTTAGGCAAGTAGGTATTTAAAGAATGATGTGGGAATCCTGCTAGGGCAGTTTCTGTTTCGCTACCCGCACCGCGTTTGGTTAGCACAATACCCAATACCTGTGCTGCTTTTACGGCATCCTCGCCAAAAGTCTCATAAAAATCACCAACTCTAAATAATAACATCGCATCAGGATATCTACTCTTGATGGCATTGTACTGTTTCATTAAAGGCGTGACTTTTTTTGCGCTGCTTTTAGACAATTATGGCAATTTTAAATTAGTTTTGCGAAGTTAATTATTCAAATCTAAAGATAGCAGAATTTATGCGAAAATTGAAAAATAGTGAACTAGAAAGATTAACAACTGATGAATTTAAGCAGGTTGATAAAACGCCACTTATTGTACTACTTGACAATATTAGAAGTTTGAACAATATTGGCTCCGTTTTTAGAACCAGTGATGCTTTTTTAATTGAAAAAATTTACTTGTGTGGTATTACTGCCCAACCACCACATAAAGACATTCATAAAACAGCATTGGGGTCAACAGATTCTGTTGCGTGGGAATATGCTGAAGACACGTTGAGTTTGATAAAAAAGTTACAAGCCGATAATATAAAAATTGCCGCTATTGAGCAAGCTGAAAATAGTATTTCCTTACACGATTTTGTTCCTGAAAAAGGTAAAAAACTCGCGGTTGTGTTTGGTAACGAGGTAAAAGGTGTGCAACAAGAAGTGGTTTCCGCTTCTGATGTCTGTATTGAAATTCCGCAATTCGGTACAAAACACTCATTAAATATATCAGTAAGTTGTGGCGTAGTACTTTGGGATCTGTATAATAAATTGTCTAAATAAGAAGTGTTTGCCCATCTGGAAGCGCTAAATTTTAACAAATGTATGCTCATGAGAAGCTTGAAAATTTGTATTTTCGCTGTTGATTTTTTTCTATGGATGATTTTATTCTTTATTTAAGATTGGCGTTCAACCATGTGTTGGACTGGCAAGCATATGACCATATTTTATTTTTTATGGCGCTGGCTGTTATTTACAGCTTTAGCGACTGGAAAAAAGCCTTGTGGTTGATCACTTTCTTTACCCTTGGGCATACAACTACACTAGGTTTAGCCACCTATAATGTGGTTTCAGTTGATGTAAAAATTATCGAATTTTTAATCCCATTAACCATTTTTATTACAGCATTTGTGAATTTAGTTACGGCAAATAAAAAAGCATTTCACACGTCAAATGTGAATTTATTTTTTGCTTTTTTCTTTGGTTTGATTCACGGCTTGGGTTTATCTGGTTTTTTAAAAATGACACTTGATGGTACCGAGGCAAAAATACTGCCTTTACTTGAGTTTGCTTTAGGCGTTGAATTGGCACAAATTATGATTGTAGTAATTATACTCATTGCTGGGTTTATCGCTCAGAATATGCTTCGAATTAAAAAGCGAGATTGGGTGTTAATTCTATCCTCTGTTGTTATCGGTATTGTAATACCAATGCTTGCTGCGCGTAAACTTTGGTAAAACTTTAACAGCAGTCCAACAATTTTTCGTAGAACTTTGTCGTATTAAAATAATACCATTATTTTAGGAGTTTATTAGTAAACAACCAACCTAACAGCTAGCACGAAAGTGCATTTATTGATGACTGAAGAAAAACAACTTAAATACGATATTGCTTATTTGAAAATGGCAGAAGAATGGGCGAAACTATCTTATTGCAAGCGTAGACAAGTTGGCGCCTTGATAGTTAAAGGTAAAATGATAATTTCTGATGGTTATAATGGCACGCCATCAGGATTTGAAAATATGTGTGAAGATGATGAAAATTACACAAAATGGTATGTCTTACACGCGGAGGCAAACGCTATTTTGAAAGTGGCTTCATCAACACAATCATGTAAAGGGGCAACGTTGTATATTACCATGTCTCCGTGCAAAGAGTGTAGTAAGTTAATACATCAATCGGGTATTAAAAGAGTGGTGTATTCAGATGCCTATAAAGACGATTCTGGGTTGCAATTTTTAGGAAAGGCAGGTGTGGAGTTGGTTTATTTAAATAATAATGACAAAGAATAAAATATATTTTCCATTACTACTTTCAATAGCCGTTGTGCTAGGGATTTTGATAGGGAGTCAGTTAAACTATCCTAGGCATAAAAATGTCTTACTTTTTAATAAAAACCCACAGGAAGAAAAAATAAAAAGGCTGATTGATTATATACAATATGATTATGTTGACCAGGTAAATACGGATAGTTTGTTAGATGGAACCATCAAACAAATAATCAGTAAGTTAGACCCACATTCTGTGTATATACCAGCCTCTGAGGCAACAGATATTGCCGAAAGAATGAACGGGGAATTTGTAGGAATCGGCGTTCAGTTTAGAGTGTACAAAGATACTATTGCCGTAGTAAAGGTATTGGAAAACGGACCGAGTAGAAAGGCGGGAATTAAAGCCGGTGACAGAATACTAATTGCCGGTAAAGATACCTTATTTGGTAAAAAATTAGGAAACGATTTTATTATGAAAACCCTTAAGGGGAAGCCTAAAACAACGGTAAATCTTACTATTTATCGTAAATCTGAAAACAAAACTTACACTGTTTTATTGAAGAGAGGCACCGTTCCAATTAAAAGTATAGATGCTTATTATATGATGAACGATAGTTTAGGATATATAAAAGTTGATCGATTTGCTGCCACTACCTATGACGAATTCAAGGTCGCCTTAGACTCTCTAAAACGTAAAAATATGGAACATTTGGTACTCGACCTACGTGGAAATCCGGGAGGGTATTTAGGAGTGGCTACAAAAATGGTAGATGAGTTTTTAGAAGATGATAAACTCATTGTTTTTACAAAAAACAAGGGCGGTAAAATTGAAAAGTCTTTTGCAAGTGCAAAAGGTGATTTTGAAAAAGGGAAAGTTTATGTGTTGATTGATGAAAATTCCGCCTCGGCTAGCGAGATTGTTGCTGGAGCTTTACAAGACAATGATAAAGGAACTATCGTAGGGAGGCGCTCTTTTGGTAAAGGCCTCGTGCAACAAGAAATGGGTTTAGGTGATGGCTCGGCAGTAAGACTAACGGTTTCACGATATTATACACCAACAGGTCGCTCGATTCAAAAGCCTTATCATAAAAATGATAGTCAAGCCTATTTTGAAGGTGATGGTTTTGAAGAGCGTTTGTATAGCGGAGAATTACTGAGTGCAGATAGTATAAAAGTTAACGACTCTTTAAAATACATTACGCCCAAAGGCAAAACCGTTTATGGCGGTGGTGGTATTATTCCGGATGTTTTTGTGGGTATTGATACTACTGGTTATCTAGAAACTTTTCACTTTAGAGTGATGAATAATTTTGTTTTTGATTATGTTGATAATAACAGAAAGGAATTAGAAAAATGGACCTTACCCGAATTTGTAAAAGATTTTGATAAAGACGATAAAATTTTAAACGAATACTTGGCAATAATTAAGCCCGACTTAAAAGGCGAGATTGACAATATTCCATATATCAAACGCTATTTGAGTTCGCTATTTGCGCAATTTTTATTTGGTGATAATGAATTTTATCAAGTGTTGAATCAAAATGATAAAATGCTTGAAAAGGTAAAAGAGCTAGAGTATAAAGTAGATTATGTAAAGCACTAACTTATCTTGTCGTGCACTTTGGTATGCTCACCATTGTTCCATAAAGTTAAAATATCCGTTGCAACGGAAGCACCGCTTCCACAGGCTATAGCAAACTGACTGCGCCACCCCGCTAATGTTCCTGCAACATATACCCCATCTGTAACTAAATGATCTGTGTTTTTTAGTTGAATACGCTCCTTTTCGGCTTTTGCTTTTTGATGCGGTTCTACATAATTGGTCAATCCTTTTATAAAAAAAAGTTTGGTATACCCTACAGCAATCACTACCAACTTTGTTTGATAAGAGGCTTTTGCAGTAACCACTTCAATGGTGTGTTTATTCCGTTTTAATTCAAGTACTTTTTCGTTGTGAATTTGTTCTACATGACTGTATAAGGTACTTAGTTGTGTTGCTCCTTTTTCTAAAATATCAGCCCCTGTAGTTCCAGCATTTAAACCCAACACATTGTTAAATAATGCTGTTTGCAGGTGTGAAGATTTTTGATGCAGTATGATGCCTATTTTTTTGTCTTTGGCAAAAGTTTTTTCTTTGGCAGAGCCCAATATCAATGCACACGACATTCCTGCTGCGCCACCGCCAACGATCAATACATCAAAAGACTCTGTCATAAATTTTAAATAAACAAACCCTGAATATTAGCTGCAAATAACTTTACCGCAATAGCAAGGAGAATAACACCAAATATTTTTCGAACTACATTGATACCCCCTTTTCCAAAAAGGCGTTCAATTTTTTTAGATGATTTTAAAACAATATATACAAAAATAGTATTTATAACAATAGCAATAATAATATTAATTGTTTCGTATTCAGCACGTAAAGACAGAATTGTTGTCATCGTTCCCGCTCCTGCAATTAACGGAAATGCAAGGGGAACAACACTCGCCGTTTCAGGGGCTTCGTCTTTGTAAAGTTGAATTCCTAAAATCATTTCTATGGCTAAAAAGAAAAGAACAAATGCGCCTGCAACAGCAAAGGAATTTACATCAATACCGATTAAATGTAAAATTTCTTCTCCAATAAATAAAAAAGCAACCATGATGATTACGGCTACTATAGAAGCTTTTTCTGATTGAATATGTCCTACTTTCTGACGCAAATCAATAATGATTGGAATACTTCCAATAATATCAATAACAGCAAATAAAATCATGGTTGCTGTTATTATTTCTTTAAAATCTACATTCATTCTTTTAGTTCTAAAAATTTCGGCAAAAGTACTGAAACGTCGTTGTATTTTGGCATTAAATAATTGTAAATTTAGAAAGATTCATTTTTCGTAAAATTACTGTATTTTTGCAGCATGTTTCAACTAGGAAAAACCATAGTTTCTGAGGAAATTATTGAAAAAGAGTTTGTGTGTAACTTATCCGCTTGTAAAGGGGCTTGTTGCGTTGATGGTGATGCGGGTGCACCACTTGAAGAGGAAGAGTTAAAAATCCTTATGGATATTTATCCTAAGGTAAAACCATTTTTAACAAAAAAAGGCATCAAAGCCATTGAAGATCAAGGCCTGTTTATTACCGTCGACGGAGACTATGAAACGCCTTTAATTCCAGGCGATGATAGTTGTGCTTATATTGCTTTTGACGCCAAAGGAGTAGCACAGTGTGGAATAGAAGAAGCGTATAATCAAGGGGTAATCGACTGGAAAAAACCAGTATCATGTCATCTGTACCCGGTACGTGTGCAAGATTACTCAGAGTTTTCAGCAGTGAATTATCATAAGTGGGAAATATGTGATGATGCCTGTAGCTTAGGAAAAGAACTACAAGTACCTGTTTACAAATTTGTAAAGCAAGCATTAATTAGAAAATTTGGAGAAGATTGGTATATGGAGCTAGAAAAAGTAGCAGATAAGATGTTAAAATAGCTTTATTAATGGCTAATTCGTATTTTTATGGTAGCTTCTAGACTAGGCAAGAATTAAAAGTTACGACCAATGAATCAAAAAAAACACACACTACTTATTGTTAGCGCGGTGGTTTTATTTGTGTGTTTTTCTTATTTCTCACCGGCATATTCACAATCACAAATAACATTTAGTCAGTTATCCGTCAAGGACGGCTTGTCTCAAAATAGTGCCATTTCAATTTCACAAGATAGCATTGGGTTTTTATGGATTGCCACGCAAGATGGATTGAATAAATATGATGGGAGAAAATTTACAACCTACCCATTTAATTTTGTCGACATTACAAAACCCAACTATAGCAATCTCGGTAAAGTCTATACAGATAGAAAAGGTGAGGTTTGGATTCTTCCAATTAACAAAATTCCTCATAAATTAAATCGTGAACTAGATATTTTTGAACCCGTTACTACCATTGACGATGCCTGTGTTATTTATCAAGACACTCAATTTAATATCTGGATTGGCACCTACACAAGCGGACTCTATAAAATGGCCCCTACTGATTCTAATCCGATAGAAATACTGTCATCAGAACAGTTGACTAGCCCTGTATTTGAAATAGTTGAAGGTGCTAATTCTGAAATTTACTTAACTACGGAAAAAGCAATTATACAAGTCGATATCCTTAATAATAAGGTTGAACGTAGTGTACCTCAAACAGTATTTGGAGATGCTATCGAACAAAATTTTAGCGCCATTGCTTTTGAGAAAAATGGAAGGCAATGGATTGGTACGTATGGTGACGGGCTTTATTATAAAGATAAAAACAGCTCCGATTTTCGTCGCATATCAGAACTTTCATTTATTGACCCTTTACCATTAGATCTTAATATATTGGCCTTACATATCGATTCAAAAGAACGCCTATGGATTGCCAGTTATGGTAGAGGCTTGTATTTGGTAGATTTCGAGAGTGCAAAAATAACACACTTCACTGTTGACAAACACAACCCGAAAGCACTTCATTACAATGATATTTTATGTATTTACGAAGATTATACAGGTACTTTATGGTTTGGTTCTGATGGAGCCGGACTTAGTTTTTATGATGAGTATTTAGAAAAGTTCAACTCATTTACTAATTTTCAAACACCAGAGAATATTAGTATTGATGTTATTAGAGCCATTGCTACCGATGCAAACAACAATGTTTGGCTAGGCACTTCTGGGAAAGGGCTGACCCAATATGAACCCGCTACAAATAGTTGGAGAACCTATAATACAGAATTAGGTAGCAAAAGCTCAATTTCTTCGAATAGAATTATGAGCCTTTTAGTAGACGATGAAAATGATGTATGGATTGGCACACAAGATGGTGGATTGAATATTTTGAATACTGCGAACAGTGTAAAAAAGTATTCAATAAATTCAGTCCCAACCTTATCGGCAGCTACTATTTGGAATATTTTTAAAGACACAAAAAACAGGATTTGGTTAGCGACACGAGAGAATGGGATTATCCAGTTTGATAAACACAATGGAGTACTAAAAAAATATACTACGGACAATGCATTACCTAGTAATAATATAAGAGTTATTGCTCAAGGTAGCCCAAATCAGCTATGGTTAGGGTCAGAAGAAGACGGGTTGGCCTTATTTGATACAGAAAAGGAAACGACGACCTTGTATACAACGCAGCTTGACAAAAACGCATTATCCAACAATAAAATCAAGTCACTTTATTATGATGCTGTCAATGCCATATTATGGATTGGTACGAATGGAGGTGGTTTAAATGCCTTTGATACCAAAACGTCACAATTTTATCATTTTACCACAAAAGATGGATTGGCGAATAATGTTATTTATGCTGTTTTACCAGATCATAATGGTAATTTTTGGCTAAGTTCAAATAAAGGAATTACCAAATTTACACAAGGGAAAACCTTAGCAGATAAACCAATAATCGTAAATTATGATAACTATGCCGGATTGGCCACAGAATTCAACACAGGAGCTTATTTTATAGACGCTAAATCAAATCTTTATTTTGGTGGGTTGGATGGTTTTTATTGGTTTCATCCAGATGATATTAAAGAGAATAATGTATTGCCAAAAACAGCCATTACTAGTTTTGAATTATTCAATAAGGCACAACCATTAAAAGAAGGTGTTGAATTAAAATACAATGAAAATACGATTTCATTTTCATTTTCTAGTTTGGAATATTCTTTACCAGAAAAAAACAAGTACCAGTATAAATTAGTAAATCACGAAGAAGATTGGGTACATGCTGGTAATAGTAATACAGTGCGATATCCTCAATTGCCTTCAGGCGACTATGAGTTTATGGTAAAATCGAGTAACTATGACGGGGTGTGGAATGAGACACCGGTAACATTCAAGTTTACAATAGCACCCCCATGGTATCTAACCCTATTTTTTAAAATAGTTTATGCCATCTTAGTAATAGCAGCCATTCTAGGGGTTTATAGTTATTTAAAATGGAGATGGGCAATGCAGCTCGACTTAAAATTAAAAGAAGAAGAAGCCGAACGCTTTAAAAAATTAAATGATTTTAAATCAAAATTATACACAGATATCTCACATGAATTTCGAACGCCTTTAACACTTATTGCAGGCCCCATTGATGCTAAAATTAGTGAAGGAAATATATCTGATGCTGATTTTGCTAACTTTTCAATGATTAAACGCAATACAAATAGGTTGTTATCATTGGTAGATCAACTGTTAGATTTGGCAAAATTAGATAAAGGTAAGTTAAAATTAAAAATCCAAAGAGGGGATTTAGACCTTTTTCTACATACCATAGCCGATTCTTTTGATTACAAATCGGAATTAAAAAAAATGGATTATAAAACGGTCATTGATTCCATAAAAAACGTGTGGTATGATGAGGATATCATGGAAAAAATCACAACGAATCTATTGTCGAATGCTTTCAAATACAGCCCAGATAATGGCACCTGCGTGTTTACCGCCAAACAAAAGGAGGATGTTGTAATTATTACGGTCAAAAATACCGTTGAAAACCTTTCTAAAGAAGATATTGATACCATGTTTATCCGATTTTACCAAAAAGATGAATATAAAGATGGTGCTGGTATTGGTCTTTCATTAGTTAGTGAGTTGGTGGAATTGTACAAAGGAAAAATTGCGGTACAATTTGAAGACAATACGATTAATTTTGAAGTAATTTTACCAATAAATAAATTGGCTTTTGACAAATCGAATATTGTTAAAAAATCGAAAAAACAATCAGTAAACCCCGAACTTTTCGAAACAATTGATATCGAACCAGAATTTGAAATTTCAACTGCTTATGATGAATTACCGCTACTATTAATAGTAGATGATCACGCTGAAGTAAGAAAATTTATTAAATCGGTACTCAAACACAGGTATCAAGTTTTTGAAGCTGAAAATGGCAAACAAGGAATTAAAAGAGCCTTAGAATTGGTGCCCGATTTAATTGTATCAGATATTCGTATGCCTATTTGTGACGGTATTGAAATGACCAATATACTGAAGGCAGATGAACGTACGAGTCACGTCCCTATTGTATTATTAACGGCAAAGGTAGGCGAAGAAAATGAACTTGAAGGACTACAGTCAGGTGCAGATGATTTTATAACAAAGCCATTCAAAATCAAAATATTAGAAACCAAGATTGCCAATTTAATTGAAACACGTAAAGCACTTAGAAGTCGCTATAGTCAAGAATTAATTTTAAAAGCCAAAGACATCGCGATTACGCCAACAGATGAAGTCTTTTTGACTAAAGTTCAGCAATTATTAGACGAAAACTTAGCAGACCCTGAATTCAATGCTGTTGTGTTTAGTAAAAAAGTTGGTATGAGTAGAATGCAGCTCCACCGAAAACTACTTGCCTATACTGGGCATACAACATCAGCCTTTATACGTTCACAACGTTTAAAACAAGCCATACATATTTTAAAAACTTCAGATGCTACCATAAACGAAGTTGCCTATTCCGTGGGGTTTAATACACCATCTTATTTTATAAAATGTTTTAAAGAAGTGTACAAAAAAACACCTTCCGAATACCTGCAATCGCTTAATAACTAATTAGCTACCTCTTGTTACATATCTTTTATGGTTTGTTACATATGTAGCATACTTCAACCGTATTAGCAACTATTTTTGAATGGTCCAATTAACGGTATCATAAAAATGAAACACAGTTACAAAGTTATTAGTGTGCTATTACTCCTTCTAATTACAACCTATTATTCCAGTGCGCAAACTAGAAGCACGAAAGAAACTAAAGTGTTATTGATAGTAGATAGCAATGCTACCAAAATAATAGGAATGGAATTGTTTGACAAAGATAAAGATCAAGAGATGTTATTAAAAAAATACCCCAACAGTCTGTTTTATCTCGGCTTATTAAAAGGAAATTATGAGTTGAAAGATGAATTAATTATCCCTAAAAGTGGCGCTATTATAACCATGTATACGAATAAAGAAATTTTTTCTAGCAAACGCTTTTTAACCAATGATGAAATTTTTATCGGAAACGTAAAAACAACGGTAGTGTCCGAAAAAAAGGGGGAAGTCATCTTAAAAACACAACAATAACATGAGAAGTATTTTAACATTCACCATCCTATTTTTATTGATTTCATGCAAAGAGACAGTTAAACAAAACTCTGATGCGGAAACACTTAAAAACACCATAAATGAGGGAAATGCGGCAGTACAAGTACGTATGGAAGGTAAAACACATATGTTACAGCAAAAGGATTTAAATCCCATTAAGGGCATATTTGAAAATGACACCTTGCAATTTGTTTTTTACACCAATGACAATCCGTTTCAGCTGAATTTAAATTTAAATAATACAGACCTAATAAATAAAGGATCGGCTACGTATAACATTCCTGAAGCAAACGCTATGAAAACGAAAGTTGACTTAAACTTTTTTAATACTGAGAGAGCGGGTAAAAGAATGAACCGACGTATCATTTTTAGAAAAGGAACGGTAACTATTAAACAGCTCACAAAAAACAACCTACAAATGACTTTTGAAGGTGAAGGAGGAGGCATGATGGATAGCGGAAATAACTTTCCTATTTCTGGTAAGGTCAATGTATCCTATTAAATAAAAACTACTAAAACTTTAAAACACTATGGAAAACGAATCAACTCAATCCGAAAAAACCATCGAAACTTCAACAAAAAGCGAAGGTAAAACAACAGCAATTATAGCATACATAACCATCATTGGTCTCATCATCGCTTTTGTAATGAATAGCGAAAAGAAAAATGAATTTGCCAAATACCATATCAAACAATCATTGGGCTTGGCACTTACAGGGTTGTGTTTAGGGATGATTGGCATCATACCTATTTTAGGATGGTTAATTAATCTTGTGGGTATTTTTGTATTGTTATTTATGTGGATCATGAGTCTTATCAACGCGTTGAATGAAAAGGAAAGTCCAGCACCGATATTGGGTAAAAAATATGAAGAATGGTTTAAGAACATTTAATAATTAAAAGCTAAAAAGTCACAGTAAACAATTGAAAACACCAAAAGAACATAACGGCATTTACACATTCAATAGACGTGAATTTTTGACCAATATCGCGTTGGCTTCTGTTGCGTTGTCTTTGCCACCGTTGGTTTTGGGTTGTTCTAATGAATCTCAATTTCAAGGTTCTGGAAAAGCACCCTATAAAATTTGGGAGGAAGTGCTGCATTATTTAAAAACCAGCCCAGATCATTTACAAGGTCAAATGGAAAGGCTTATTAAAGAAGCCGATCCAGAAAAGATGTTCCATTTTGTACGAGACCAACTGTGTTTAATTCCGTTAAGCCATCGTAGGATAGGAAAGAGTAATGCTCTAAAATGGGGATGGAAATATGCCTTAAGAAGTGGCATGGCAACAGCACAAGAAAAAGCAGCCTTGCTTAATTATATGTATCAAAAAGCTGGCTTTACCTCAAAAATAGTTCATGAGCAAACACATATAAAAACGGAAGATACTATTCATTTTTTCCTACGTGAGTTTAACAGGCCCTTTGCCCCAATAATTCCCAAAAAACAACTGAATAAATGGGCTGAAGAATTGGGCTATACCAATTTCGAAGAAAGCAATACGATTGTAGAATTGGATGCTGAACTCGTAAATGAACTCGGTGAGAAAATTTGGACAAGCCTGAATTTGCCTGCCGATTATAGATACAGCACCTTTGATTTTCGATGGGATAATGCATCAACACCAACGGTTGAATTCCAACACAATGGTAAAACGCGCTATGCGCACGTATGCGACCCGAAAGTACCATTTGGTGAATTGCGACAAGCAGACAATGCAATTTCTGAAGCCAAAGCTCCCGTTGAAAACACAGACAAAGTAACTATTGAAATAACGTACAGAGATTCTATTACACCCAAAAATGAACAAGAACTCATTAGCCAAGAATGGCTGGCGACAGATTTGGTTGGAAGGCAATTGAACATCATGTTTTTGGATAATTTAATACCTGAAGTAAGGCGTGTCACGCCTATCCAAAGTATAAATACATTCACACCTGCTTTTGCATTGCAAGCTATTGGTGAAGAGCTTTCGCTTATGGAATCGCACTCTAAATTAGCAGACCCAATTACTTTAGGAGGAAAACGGATCATACTTCCAAAAGGTAACTTACCAATTCGTATCAATGATGTTTCACTTAAAGAAAAAACTGCTGAAAATTTACAAGAACAAGTTGTAGAATTGGAAGCTGAAGCAAAAGCTGTGGGCTATCCTAAGGTAAAATTATCGGTGTCTCCAAAAGACAATCAAGGACAAATTATTGAAGGTCTTTCTGCTAAGGATTTTTCAATTATGGATAATGACCAACCTGTGAGTGCGCTGTTGGAAAGCAATCAAAAAACACCGCGTATCTTGATTCTTTCAGATGCTTCTATGAGTATGCCAGCCGACTATAGAGGTGAAAAAATGGATGCCTTTGTCTCCGATTTAAAAGCCAAGATCAAAACAAACTATCCAGATGCCATTATTAAACACTGGATAACACCATCGTCATTGTTTACCTGGCTTTTAAAAGGATCAAATACAGATTCTGATTTGGTCATTTTTGCAACCGATGGCCATAATGACGACAACTATAACCCCAAAAACGAATCGATTTATAGAAATGGTCCGCCCGCAGTCATTCTAAATGTAATCGAATCAACCAATGAGAGAACGGTCAACACCTTTAATAAAATGGCTGAAGTGACCAATGGGATCCATTTACCAGCAAAAGACCCTCAAAAAACCAAAGACGCAATTGTTTCGTATTTAGAAAAGATAGCAATTCAGCCCTATACCTTTAGCTATTTTTCTACGGCAAAGACTGAAAAACGAAATGTCAAAATTTTTATTGATAAGAAGCGACTGCTAGCAGAAACCAGTTATCAATTTACCAATACCTCAGATTTAGGTCCAAGGATTATAGGTGTTTATTTAAAACTTAAATATGCAAACCAGCCTACTGTTCAACGTGTTTTAGCAGGTTGGGAAAATGATATTTATCGAAACGAAGAGCCTACTGAAGCGATGGCCAAAGAAGTTAATGATTTTATGTTGGGCAGCACACAACTCTATTTTGAAGGTGATGGTCCCACTTATGCTGCTGCCGTAACTGACTTGTTAAACTATAAATTAAGTACACGGAATTGGGGTGAATTATTTATAGATAATAAGCCTAAAGAAGCCAGAGATGCCTATGAAAAAGGGCAACTCTCTATTTCGGGTTCGGTTTTGAACTTAATGAGTCCGTTAGACAATATAGCGTCTCAAACAGCATTGACTTATGCAAGTGGCTTGAAAATAGGCATGCAAACTTTGAAACCTGGTTTTATCACATCAAACGCCATTTCTCAATTTGATTATTTTCCAACCTCAGCATACACCACCATTGCAGGTAACCCTGAAACTGCCTTTAAAACAACCCTGTTTAAAACGGCGCAATTGGCTTTAAGAGAACAAAAATTGTTTCAAGATAGTACGTTGAAACAATTGGCTACTAAATCTTGGATGAACCTTGTGGATGCTCGCGAAACCAATTGGTTAGCGAAGCTCCCAAAAGAAGAGGTTATCTATTGGAGAGAACGGGTGTATAGAAATTCAAAATATAAGATTTTTGATTCGAGTGCAAGCTCAAAAGCATTTTGGGATATTAATGAAAACACGGGAGAAGTCTACGGCATGTTACCGAATGGAAGTGGTGGAGGAAGCAGTTCAGAAGCATATGACACCTCAGGAGCTGAACCTTATCTTGTAGCATTGAAGTTGCTAATGGAAGTTCTAGGCAAGCTCAATTCTCTTAATCCTATAGGGGCACATTCATTGGCTATTGTTGCCATGTATGGAATCACTCTGGTTAAATTATATGCGATAGTATCAGAAACGATTTTGTTGATGGATGCTACCGGACTTGAAGATAGAATAAAGGAACAATTGCAACAATTTGCCTGTGAGGTTGCTGAAGAAACAGTTGGTTTTAAAAATAATAAAATCATGTGGGGGCTGAATAAAATCATTGGAGACATTGACATGGAAGCAATGGGATGCAACAGTTAAATATTTAAGAAGCATGAAGCGAGTTTTAAAAATTGTTAACAATTAAATAGTTAGAAAAATGAAAATAAAATATATCATATTATTGGCTTTATGGCCTTTGTTGTCAGCGAATGCACAAACATTTACAGACCAACTTACGGATGATGTTGTTGGAGACGCACCATCAAAATGGAATGTCATAGAAGGTACAGCAACCATTGGTACACATAATAGCGAAAAGGTAATTCTGCTAGACAATAAAGCCATTATTGCACCAGAAATAGGATTTCACAATTATCTGTCTGATAATTTCACAATGAAATTTCAAGCCTATTTTGATGATGTAGAAAAATCAATGAGCTATCAATTTTACAATATTCGTTTTTGGAATGGAAACAATAATTATAGTATGGGAAATAGTAAGGTAACTCCTCTAAAATTATATCGTTATGGTATGTATATGCATTTGTCTTATCCAACCAATGCTGGAAATAAAAATGAACAGTATAAAGAAGGCAAACTAGATTTAGAAGGTCGAGAGGGTGCATGGCGAAATATTACCATTAATTATAATGCAGGCACATTAAAAGTAACCATAGACCGCTTACAAATTGTTGAAATTCCAAATGTACGATTAACACCAAGTATGATATCTATACAAGGTGAATATGTACAAGCAAGTAAAGACTACATGCGTGCTATAAAAAATATAAATGTGAGTGGTATAAAACCACCACCTTCAGATGATAATAGTTTACCAGATGATGACACAACCACATCAACAGACTCAACAGTAGTTACAGCAGGTACAGGCCTTGAAGCTATAGATGAAGGTAATGGCATTGGTTGGCGTTTAATTGGTAGAGATTCTACGTTTTATGGAAATATCGGTGTTGGAGCTGTGGACTTAAGCGCTTCATTTACTAAACATTGGCCTCCTGTTGGTGCTACTGGAACTGGTTCTACTGCAATAGGTAATAGTGCAACTGCTTCAGGAATATCTTCAATTGCGATGGGTAGCTCTGCAACCGCATCAGGAACATTTTCAACAGCAATTGGGTATAACACTAAGGCTTCTGGAGAAAGTTCTGTAGCAATGAATGCTTCCTCGCAAGCTTCAGGAAATTTTTCAACAGCGTTTGGTGATGGTACAAAAGCCTCAGGAAATAACTCTACAGCAATGGGAATATTAACAGAAGCTTCTGGAATTACTTCAACAGCAATGGGTTCTAAAACAATCGCACATGGAGATTATTCAACCTCAATGGGAATTAATTCTACTGCTAATGATTATTCTACAGCTATAGGAAATAAAGCCCAAGCAGCAAAATATGCAACTGCTTTAGGAAATGAAACCAAAGCAATGGGAGATTATTCTACAGCAATAGGTAATCAAACTAAAGCAAGTAAATATGCTACAGCAATGGGTAACCTAACTAAAGCGTCCGGAGAAAATTCTACTGCTATGGGTTATAAAACATATGCTTCAGGAGATTATTCTACTGCAATTAATATTGAAAACACAGCAAGTGGTCTAAATTCTTTTGCGACAGGACATAATACAAAAGCCAATGGAGAGAATTCAGTGACAATGGGAGAATCAACTACTGCGATACATAATAATAGTTTAGTAATTGGTAAATTTAATGACATTTATGAAAATAAAAATATTTTATTTCAAGTTGGTAATGGAACAGGAGAGTTTAGTGAATCTGGAAAATATAGAGCAAACGCGCTTACCTTAAGTTATGGAGGAAGATTAGATATTTCTGGTAGTTTTAATCAAAGTTCTGACAAACGTCTTAAAAAAAATATTGAAGGCCTAAATTACGGTTTAAATACAGTTTTAAAATTAAACCCAGTTAGTTACAATTGGAAACGCTATCCAAATCAACAAAAATCTTTGGGTTTAATTGCACAAGAAGTACAACTACTAATTAATGAAATTGTTAGTGTTGGTGAAGACAAAGACAAAACATTAAGCTTAAGTTATATAGAACTTATTCCTGTACTTATTAAAGCCATACAAGAACAACAAACAGTTATTGAAAACCTTAAATCAAGTTCATCTGATAAAGATGAAGCTCTGGCTAAATTAAATGATAGAATTAAAGAAATAGAATCACTTTTAAATATTGATAAATTATGAAAACAAAACACATCATCTTAGTACTTATATGTCTTTTTATGGGTGCTAATGTAGACGCGCAAATTTTTAAAAAATTAAAAGAGAAAGTCTTAGGCACCGAATCGAAAGACGAATCTTCAACAGCTAATAATTCAGCTTTACTAGTGAATACTGAGGCTAAAAAGGCCTTTTATAAGGAAGATATCGTGATAAAAACCTTTGAAAACGATAGGCAAACCCAAACACAATATTTTGATAAAGATGAAGTGGCAGTAAGAATGGAACAAGAAGATCAACCCAAACCAGGTTATCTTGATAGTGAAGGATTTATTTATGGTTATAACGAAAGAGAAGGTCAATACAATAAATCGGCTATAATCGCTCTAGGCGGTCAAGGAATGATGGTGCCAACCATGATGTTGGAAGCATATAAGTTGCCACCAGAACCTTTTATGGCAAATTTGCAAAAGCAACAAGATCAAGGATTAACTGCTAACCCTTTTAATGGTATTGTGGAGTTCGCTTTTATTTACAAACCTGATCACTTTAGATATGAGGATTTTAAGGAATCAAAACAAACAATTAATGGAAAAACCCATACCAAATTCGATTTCCTGAATGAACCCGGATTTGAGGGTAGTTATGTGCTTTTTGATAATAAAGATCGTTTGGTAGAAATTTATACAAATAAAACAACTTCTCAACAGCCTGCTGATGGATTTCAAATGGATATGATGCCTCCTGGGAAAAGCCGATTTATATACAATTATAAACCCGTTGAAGTAAAATTACCACCCGCTGAAGAAAAAAAATCAGCAGGTCAAGATTTAATGGAAATGGTCATGGGCTCTAATAAAAAAGCTAAAAACCCGGAAGATATTGATGAAGATGATTATGACACTTCCGATTCTAAAGGAATGACAAAATCAATCAAAAAATCATTAAAAAACCATAAAGTTAAGGCAAGCGATTTACCTGAATCTTATGATTTTGATTACCTCTATAAAACAACCATGGTTTCTAATTCTAAAAAGAAAGGAACAGATATGGATATGAATTTTTTGATTAATACTAAAAATGGGAATTATAGCGGTTCTGAATATGTAGTCAAAGACTTAAAAGACAAAGGAACTATGACCATGGTTTTTGATTCAAACCTTAATATTATGGCGATGTTTATCAAAGGACAAGGCAATCAGAATATGCTTCAAATAATGCCAATCCCAGAAGTTAGAAATGAAGCCAAAATAAACTATAAAATAAAAGAGTTACCTCCTAAAACTATTTTAGGCTATACCTGTGCAGGATTACAACTGGAAGATGATAAATATATCATGACGGTTTACCATGCAAAAGACGCTCCTATTTCATTGATTAATTTTTTTGGTGGTGGAGGCTCAAACGCTACAAAAAACATAGAGCTTCCTGATATGGATCCTAGAATATTAGAGCAATTCGAAAATGGTCTAGTTATGGAAATGCACTATGAAGATAAAAAGAAAAACAAGAATAACTTTACTGTTACAGCGCGATCTATTGAAAAAGTTTCAACCCATATTAAAAAAGGGGAATATCAAGTTTTGGATATGTTTTCTGGGATGCAAATGCTTAAGAATTAAAATGTACCCAATATGAAAACATTAAAATATACAGTAGTCATTCTTTGTATAGCAATACTTAGTATTTCTTGCGGAACGGAAACGAAAAAATTAAAGAATGAATTAAAAAACTCAAAAGAGATTATAAAAAATGCTAGCAAAGTGGCAAAAGAAGGAGAGAACCTTCAAAACACCATGCTTGATTTAAAAAGTAAAACCCCTTTAACCAAAGCGCAATTTGAAGCGTGGTTGCCAGAAACATTAATTGAGTTGCCAAAAACCTCTAGCAGCATCAATTTAATTCCTGGTGTGGGCTCTTGTGGTGCAAGTTATAATGTGCTAAATAAAAGAATTAGAGTGATGATAATTGACGGCGCTGGCGCTAAAGGGGCAGGTGCCGTAGGACCATATATGATGTCTAGCAAAATGGACTACGACCTAGAAGAAAGTTGGGGAACTACCAAATCAAAAACGATAAATGGTATAAAGGTAAAAGAGACCTATCAAAAGAATAATGATGAATATACGCTATCTATGTTCTATAACAATCGATTTGCAGTAGATATTGAAGTTGCTGAGGTGACTTATGCCGAATTAGAACAATTGGTAAAGGAATTGAACTTAGAAGGATTGACAGGCTCTTAAAAAATGATAAAATTATGAAAACATTTTTTTTTGTAATTCTAACTTGCTTTGTAAGTAATTTAGGTTTCGCACAAATTTTTCAAGATAATGTAGGGAATGAAACTACAGGAGAATTTCCAAGTAAATGGGATGTTGTTGCAGGGATGGCTAATGTAGATCAAGTATTTGGCAGTACTATTATAAGCATTATGCATGGTGGTATTATTAAACCCATCGTGAATGGGCAAACCAATAATTATCTAGCTGGTGATTTTACTTTAGAGTTTGATGCTTATTTTGATAGAGCAACCAACATGTCTGGTCAACGTTTGGTAGTACGCTTATGGAACGGACAATATGGTTATTCTAAAGATAAAATAAGGTACCAGCCATTTAATATAGCCAGACATGGTCTAAAAACTTCATGGAGTAATCCAGAACCTGGTAGTTCCACAACTTACAAGAAAGAACTTGAAACTTTAGAACCTGTTTGGAGACATATTAAATTTGAAATTAGGGAAGGGAAACTTAAAATATATATGGATGATTTGCTCATGTTGCAATACCCAAAATTTAAAATGCAACCTACCATGGTATCTATAGGAGCAGGTATTAATGAAAGTAAATTTAAAGACACAAAATTAGGGATTGCAAATGTAAATATAACTGCCTTAGGAAAACTACGAATTGGAGAAACAGAAAAAAATGAACCAAATAGTACGGAGGTTGGATATAGAGATGACCTAAAAGATTTAAGTAATAATGGGGTAAAACCATCACCTACAGGTACTAATGCTTTACTTGAAAACGGCATTGATTTATCTTCAAATAACAATGTATATACATTTCCAAAAAATGATGGAACACCAGGGCAAATACTTCGAACCAATGGTTATGGGATCGTAAATTGGGTAGATCTTCCTAATGGAGAGATAAAAACACCTATCAATATTAATACTGATGTTATTGAGGTGGAAGAAACCAAAGGTATTAAGCCCATAGATATAAGAGATGCAAACTTAAATAACCGTGACATCCTTGGTGATATCCGATTAGATTCTATATATAAAAATACAAATACAGGTCTTGTAGCCATTGATGAAGGGAAGGGTATTGGTTGGCGTTTAATAGGTAGAGATTCAAGAAATTATGGTGATATTGGGTTGAATGCAGTTGATTTGAGTTTTTCAAATAAAGCAACTGTTGGGGCCACTGGAAATTATTCTAGTGCATTTGGCACTAACACAATTGCATCTGGCACGGGGTCAACCGCTATGGGAACTAAAACAACAGCCTTTGGTGTTAACTCTTTTGCAATGGGTTTGTTTTCTACAGCCTCTGGCGTTAATTCTTTTGCAATAGGTTTGTCAACAATAGCAAGAGGTGATTATTCTACAACATTTGGAGAAAACACCAAAGCATTATCTAATTATTCATTTGCGGCAGGATTAAATTCGGAGGCATCAGGAGTGGGGGCAATTGCTATGGGAACGCATGCTTTTGCTACAAATAATAATTCAATTTCGATAGGCACAAACACATTGGCATCTGGTTTAAATGCTACTGCCTTCGGAAATGGAACGAAGGCAATGGGCAATAATTCTACAGCTATGGGTACTAAAACAACAGCTGGGAACAATGCAACATCCATCGGGAATTTAACAAAAGCAATGGGTGATAATTCAACAGCAATGGGTGATGAAACAACAGCCTCTGGTGTTAGTTCAATCGCCATGGGAACTAAAACAACAGCTTCTGGTGTAAACACTTTTGCAATGGGATTGTTTTCAACAGCATATGGCGTTAACGCTTTTGCAGTGGGTTTGTCTACAGTAGCTAGAGGCGATTATTCTACAACATTTGGAGAAAACACAAAAGCATTATCTAATTATTCATTTGCATCAGGATTAAATTCGGAGGCATCAGGAGTGGGGGCAATTGCTATGGGAGCGCATGCTTTCGCTACAAGTAATAATTCAATTTCGATAGGCACTAACACAATGGCAACAGGTTTAAATGCTATTGCTTTCGGAAACGGTACCAAGGCAAAGGGTAATTATTCTACAGCTATGGGTAATAAAACAACAGCCGGTTTGAATGCAACAGCCATGGGAAATTCAACAAAAGCCATGGGTGATAATTCAACAGCAATGGGTTTTTATACGAAAGCAGAATCAAGTAAATCAACAGCTATAGGATCTTATAATATTGGTGGAGGAGATCCTTTGGAAGCAAAAGATACTGATCCATTATTTGAAATTGGAAATGGAAAAAGTGATAACAATCGAAGTAATGCATTCACTGTATTTAATAATGGAAACGCAACATTAGCAGGTACATTAAGTCAAAATTCTGACAAGCGTTTAAAACAAGACATAGTTAATCTAGGCTATGGCTTGCAGGAAATTTTAGCGTTACGTCCTGTATCTTACCATTGGAAAACAAATCCTGAAGCACCATTAAAATCTTTGGGTTTAATAGCTCAAGAAGTTCAACTTATTGTGAATGAAATTGTTAGAGTTGGTAAAGATAAAGATCAAACCTTAAGTGTGAGCTATACAGAACTTATTCCTGTACTTATTAAAGCCATACAAGAGCAACAAACTATTATTGATATTCAAGAAAAAAAAATAGCGAGTCTATCATTTAAGCAAAAAGAAAAAGACGAAGTCTTAATACAATTGTCAGCTAGAATTAAACAAATAGAGTCACTTTTAAATGCAAATAAATTATGAAAACAAAACACATTATTACAATACTACTGTGTTTTTTGATTGGCACCACTGTTGAGGCACAAACATTCCAAGACAATGTTACTAATGAACCTATGGGCGAATTTCCTAGTAAATGGGATGTGGTTAAAGGCATGGCTACTATAGATCAATTAGATGGTACTACTGCTATAAGTATTATGCATGGCGGTATTATAATGCCAATAGTTAATGACCAAACTAACAATTATTTGGGAGACGACTTCACCGTAGAGTTTGATATGTTTTTTGGAAAAACCGGATCCATTTATGGCCAACGTATTGAAATAAGATTTTGGGAAGGACAATTTGGGTATCGAGAGAACGACATTTCTTATCAGCCAATAACTTTAAAACGTGATGGATTGGAAACTAGTTGGTCTCATCCGCAACCAGGTTCTGCTAAAAATTTCTTAAAAGAACTATACACTTTAGAGCCGGTTTGGCGCCATGTGAAAATAGAACATAATGCTGGAAAACTTAAAATTTATCTTGACCAAAATTTATTACTAAACATCCCAAAGTTTAAAATGAAACCTACCATGGTTTCCATTGGTGGAGGTATTAATGATTCTCAAAATCCGGCAAAAGTAGGTGTTAAAAATGTAACCATATTTAACCAAGATGAAACAAAAAAAAATGAACCAGATGGGACTAAAATTATTTTAATAGTAGATAAAACAACTAAAAAAGTACAGAATATTGAATTGTATGAAACTATGAAAGATCCAGTGCTGGTTTCTAAAAAATACCCAAATAGTACGTTTCATGAAGGTATGTTATATGGTAATTATTCGCTAGTACCTAATAAAGATGCTGTTTTAGCTTTTAATACTAAAAGGAAATTTACTCCAGGAGATATTATTCCTGAGGATATGTTTATTCTTAATGATCAGTTAACGAAAAACTTCGAATTTCTTCCATTAAAAGGGGCTAAAAGTTTTACGCTAGGTAGTCAATTTTTGCCAGGTGATCAGATACTTCTTAAACAGCAGCTCACTACTGGTGATCAGTTTAATTTGGGCCCCATCAACACCGTAATACTACATAACAATAATGGTGTATTGTTTTTAAAGCCGAAAGGTGTAGAACCGTTAAATACAGTAGTAACCAACACCTCTACCACCCAAACCAATAGTATCAGCAATACCATAGCACAAAATACAGGACAAGTACAAACTGCCATTAATGAAGTGCCAGATTCTACCATTGATAAAGATAGTATTAGTATCTATACACCTTTAGAACCAATAGATGCAACAATTACACCTCAAATTCTTTCTCCAAATCTAGTAGAAGAAAAACCAATTAAATTAAAAGTAACGCTTACTGATTTATTATGTATAAAAAAGAGGAATATAAATGGAAAGGTTAAATATTTTTTCAGACAGTGGGCTTATTATACAGCAAATAATATTGATAAAGTTGCGCCCACTAGTATATCTGGGGATAGAATAGTAAATAACAATTCTAGTAAATATGACACAATAAATGGTATAGGATATAATGTTTTAGCTAATAGTGATAGCTATAATCCTATAATTCTGAATCAAACTGGAAAAAGAGAGGGTAATGCTATGAACTCCTTGATTTTCGAAATTATGCCTCAAGAACTTAAAGATTATTCAGCATCATTTAAGATACGTTCTGTTTTGTCAGATTTACCTCAAAATCCTCTTCAAAAAGAAATAGATTTATACAGTACATCAATAAATGTTGATATCAATAGCATATTAGCAGATTTAATTAAAGCAAACGAAGGCGAAGATTTGGAAGGTTTTACGGTACCCTTTCACGATCCAGAAATCCTGAAAGTCGAATATGGCTTGTTTAAAACCTATAGTAGTGGTGTGAACCAAAAACTATGGGTAAGGCAAGTAGGCAAAACTCTAGAAGGTCCTATTTCTTTAGGTTACACTACTGCAAATAATGGTTTGCGTGGTGCTGCCTGGATTAAATTTGAAATACTAAATTAAGTTTATGACATATCACAAGTTGAACATATATGACTTTTTGAGGCCAGCTAAAATAGACTTACAATTATATAATACTAAACCTTTCACTATGAAAACAATTTTTAACCATTTAGGAATTAAATTTTTATTGATCAGCATTTTTTTAATCAGCTGTAAAACAGAAAAAAAATCAGACGAACTACAGAAAAAAATACCACTTGTAAATGAAAATATAATTACGGTGGTGACACAAAATATGGATTTTCAAATGGTGGATACCATTCCTTCTGGTTGGAACACCTTTGTGTATAAAAACGAATCAAATGAAACGCATTTCTTTTTGTTGGATAAGTACCCGGAAGGGAAAAATATTGAAAATACCTTAACAGATGTTGCCCCCGTTTTTGCGGAAGGGATGGATTTGATTAACAACGGAAAATCTCAAGAGGGCTTTGCGGCATTTAATAAGTTACCCGCATGGTTTTTTGATATTGTTTTTTCTGGAGGGGTAGGCTTGATTGCTCCTAAACATACGGCAACTACAACAGTTAAATTAGATCCTGGCTATTATATTATGGAATGCTATGTTAAAATGCCGAATGGGATGTTTCACACCTTAATGGGAATGGCAAAACCCGTCATTGTTACCGATAAAGATAGTGGTAACACCCCTCCTGAAGCTACTGTAAATATTACACTTTCTGGAGAAACAGGAATATCTTATGACAACCCAATTGCAAAAGGGAAACAGGTGTTTTCTGTTTTTGTAAAAGATCAAAAACCACATGAAAATTTTATGCAGCACGATGTGAATTTAGTGAAGTTAGATGAAGATGCTAGTGTGGAAGCACTTGAAAAATGGATGGATTGGTCAGACCCTAAAGGATTGATTACACCAGTACCAAATGGAATTACTTTTTTAGGAGGTGTGAACGATATGCCGGCAGGAAGTACAGGTTATTTTACAGTTGATTTAAAGCCTGGTAACTATGCTTTTGTTTCTGAGGTTCCAAATACCCTTAGTAAAAACTTGTTGAAGACATTTCGAATTGTTGACTAACTAATTTTTTTTAATTTTTCCTAAATTTTAAATTGATTTACGCAGAATTTTAAAAACCTAGTAAACTTCACTTCTAGCTAAGAATCAAATTTTTTATAACATTGATAATCAACAATTTAAATGTTAAGTTTTTGTTAAGAAAAAAGAGTCGAAAATCCATTTTGTTAAAAACTTCTCTTGTTTTGTGGATAATTATGAGTTTTATTTTTCAGTAAAAAATGGAATCTTTGTTTAGTCTGATTTTTACAAGAAAATCTACCCATTCTTAATTTTCAAAAGCTCAATTTAACTATGTCACAAATAGAACCCATCTTAGAACCCAATGATAACCGATTTGTAATTTTTCCTATTCAACACGACGATATCTGGGAGTGGTATAAAAAACAACAAGCGAGTTTTTGGACAGCTGAGGAAATTGACTTACATCAAGACATTACAGACTGGAATACTAAATTGTCAGCTGATGAAAAATATTTTATCAAACATATTTTGGCATTTTTTGCTGCTTCTGATGGTATTGTAAATGAAAATTTAGCAGAAAATTTTGTGACAGAAGTGCAATACTCTGAAGCTAAATTTTTCTATGGCTTTCAAATAATGATGGAAAACATTCATTCAGAAGTATATTCATTATTGATTGATACCTATGTGAAAGACGAGAACGAAAAAGATCAATTATTTAGAGCTATTGAAGTTTTTCCAGCAATTAAAAGAAAAGCTGATTGGGCATTGAAATGGATTGAGTCACCGAGCTTCGCAGAGCGGTTAATTGCATTTGCAGCAGTAGAGGGTATCTTCTTTTCTGGTAGTTTTTGTTCTATTTTTTGGTTGAAGAAAAGAGGCTTGATGCCAGGCTTGACTTTTTCTAATGAATTGATTTCTAGAGATGAAGGTCTTCATTGTGATTTTGCAGTGCATTTGCATAACAATCACATGATAAACAAAGTGCCTAAAGAGCGTATCAAAGAAATTCTTTGTGATGCCTTAGACATTGAAAGAAGCTTTATCACAGAATCATTACCGGTTAGTTTGATTGGGATGAACTCAAAATTAATGACTGAATATTTAGAATATGTAACCGATAGGTTATTGGTAGAATTTGAATGTGAGAAAGTATACAATTCTGCCAACCCATTTGATTTTATGGAAATGATTTCCTTAGAAGGTAAAACGAACTTCTTCGAAAAACGGGTATCTGAATATCAAAAAGCAGGAGTAAAATCTGGAGGAACAGGTTCTATTAGTTTTGATGCCGATTTTTAAATGGGCAGCAAAAAAGAATTAAATCGCTAAACACAAAAAAATAATTTTAGCCGAAAGGCAACATAACCAAATATCCTTAACCTAAAACAACTAAAACATATGTTTGTACTAAAGAGAGACGGCAAAAAAGAGCCCGTAATGTTCGATAAAATTACCGCAAGAGTAAGAAAAATGTGTTACGGGTTAAACAAGCTAGTTGATCCTGTAAAAGTAGCAATGCGTGTAATTGAAGGACTTTACGATGGTGTTACTACCTCTGAATTGGACAATTTAGCCGCAGAAATTGCAGCTACAATGACCGTTCAACATCCTGATTACGCAAAGTTAGCCGCTAGAATAACCGTTTCTAACTTACATAAAAACACTAAAAAATCGTTTTCTGAAACAATGACCGATTTGTATGTTTATGTAAATCCACGTACAGGTAAAAAAGCACCAATGGTGGCTGATGATGTGTATGAAATAATTATGGCAAATGCTGAAAAATTAGATTCTACCATTATTTATAATAGAGATTTTGGTTATGATTACTTCGGATTTAAAACCTTGGAGCGCTCGTATTTATTACGTGTAAATGGCGAAATAGTTGAACGTCCACAACATATGTTAATGCGTGTTTCTATAGGAATACATTTAAACGATATTGACGCTGCTATTGAAACATATGAGTTGATGAGTAAAAAATATTTTACCCATGCTACACCAACATTATTCAATGCAGGTACACCAAAACCACAAATGTCTTCTTGTTTTTTACTACAAATGCAAGATGATAGTATTGATGGTATTTATGATACGTTGAAACAAACAGCAAAAATATCACAATCTGCTGGTGGTATAGGCTTGTCTTTACACAACATACGTGCAACAGGATCATACATTAGAGGGACTAACGGTACTTCTAACGGAATTGTGCCGATGTTAAAAGTATATAACGATACGGCACGTTACGTAGACCAAGGAGGCGGAAAACGCAAAGGATCTTTTGCCATGTACTTAGAGCCTTGGCATGCCGATGTATTCGACTTTTTAGATTTGAGAAAAAACCACGGTAAAGAAGAAATGCGTGCGCGTGACTTATTTTATGCTATGTGGATTCCAGATTTATTCATGAAGCGCGTGCAAGAAGATGCAGAATGGACACTGATGTGTCCAAATGAATGTCCGCATTTATTTGATACCTATGGTGATGAGTTTGAAAAACTTTATGAAAGTTATGAAAAAGTAGGTAAAGGACGTAAAACAATTAAAGCACGTCACCTTTGGGAGAAAATTCTAGAAGCACAAATTGAAACAGGTACACCGTACATGTTGTATAAAGATGCTGTAAATAGAAAAACAAACCAAAAAAATCTTGGAGTTATCCGTTCGTCTAATTTGTGTACTGAAATTATGGAGTACACTGCACATGATGAGGTTGCCGTATGTAACTTAGCATCAATTGCAATGCCAATGTTTATTAGTGAAGATGCAGATGGTAAGAAGTTCTTCAATCATAAAAAATTATTTGATGTTACTAAAAAAGTAACGCGAAACTTAGATACGGTTATTGACCGTAATTACTATCCTGTAAAAGAAGCAGAAAATTCTAATTTCCGTCATAGGCCAATTGGTTTGGGAATACAAGGATTGGCAGATGCCTTTATTACCTTGCGTTTACCATTTACTTCTGAAGAGGCAAAAGAACTGAACAAAGATATTTTTGAAACACTGTACTTTGCAGCGGTTACTTCCTCTATGGAAATTGCAAAAGCAAAAGAGCCGTATTCAACATTTAAAGGTTCACCAATGTCAGAAGGAGAGTTCCAATTCAATATGTGGAATGTTTCTGAAGATGACCTTAGCGGAAGATGGGATTGGAAAAAGTTACGCAAGCAAGTTGTGAAACACGGTGTGCGTAATTCATTATTGGTTGCACCAATGCCAACAGCATCTACTTCTCAAATTTTGGGGAATAACGAAGCTTTTGAACCCTATACTTCTAATATTTATACCCGTAGAGTATTGTCTGGTGAGTTTATTATTGTCAACAAACACTTGTTAGAAGATTTGGTAGAATTGAATTTGTGGAACAATAGCATGAAAGAAGATATTATGCGTGCTAATGGATCTATTCAACACATAGCAGCCATTCCACAAGAATTAAAAGAATTATATAAAACGGTTTGGGAATTAAGTATGAAAGATATTATTGATATGGCACGCCATAGAGGCTACTTTATCGATCAATCTCAATCATTAAACTTGTTTATGCAAGATCCAGATTTTGCAAAACTGACTTCGATGCACTTTTATGGATGGAAATCTGGTTTGAAAACAGGAATGTATTATTTAAGAACAAAATCAGCTGTAAATGCAACGCAATTCACTTTGGCTAAAGAAGAAAAAGTAGTTGTTGAAAAGCCAGTTACCGTAGCGGCAACTGTTGCTGTAGATACTCAAGTAGTAAATAGCGTAGTACCAGATGAAGGAGGAGAAATGACTCCAGAAGAATACAAAGAAATGATTGCGCGTGCCAAAGAAGGGCAGGGAGATGATTGTTTAATGTGTGGTTCTTAATACTAGAATTAATTAAATAAAAAGAGGCGCTGAAAAGCGCCTCTTTTTATTTAAAATTAGTTTGATACGTCCTTATTTTCAGGAGGCTCATGAGCGTATAGTTCTAGTAAACTTATCGTAGCTTTTATTAAATCTTTGGTCTCTAATAAAATGCTAAAGTACAGTGTGGCGTTTTTAGGGCTCGACTCTGTAGTTCTCGTGCGCTCTACTTGTATTTGAATGTATTCTCTTACATCATCAAGTAATTGCTGTTTTTCAGTTAAAAGCGAAGCTAGTTCTTCAAAGGAACGCTCATCGAATACAGCTCTAACCTTTGTAAACAAGGTATTTAGTTTCACATCAATTTCTTTCAACTCTTTTGCTTGATTTTTTCGCAAGCTTTTATGATTGTTATGGATGTGTTTATGACTTACTTTGGCAATAAAACTAATAGATTGTGCCATGTCTTGTAAATCACCTATCACATCTATATACAACTTACTAGCGCCTAAATAAGAATCGTCTAAATTCTTAATAAAGTAAAAGATATTGTTTTGAATATCATCAATTTCAGACTCTAGCTTTACTACTGTTGTCTTGGCTTTTTTCAACTTCGCCAAATCTTGATTGATTAACCCGTTGATGGTATTTTCATTAATTTTACTTATTCTTTTTAGAGCTTTAGAGATGTTGTCTGCACTTTCTTCAATCACGCCATGAATGGAGTTGCTCTCAGATTTATTTAAACTATCTTCTGCCTTAATCTCTTTTGCTTTTCTCTTGTGATTAATATAATTTTTTGCCAATAAGAAAACGGCTACTCCTAATAAAACAGCAATCATGGTTGCACCTCCTAAATGTATGAGGTAAGCTACAATACCAGCTGCTAAAAAAGCAATGAGTGCTGTGCCAAACCAACCACCAATAACATTTAACACACCGGCCACACGGTATACCGCACTTTCACTACCCCAAGCTCTGTCGGCCAATGAAGTACCCATAGCAACCATAAAAGTTACATAGGTGGTAGATAATGGTAATTTATAAGAGGTTGCAATCGATATTAACACACCAGCCACCATTAAATTTACCGCAGCACGTACCATGTCAAAAGCTGGTAATTCATGTACTTTACCCTTGGTTAGTTCAATAACCGGTTTTTCAAATTGCTTGTCAATTTTTGTCAATGCCGAAGCAGGCATTATCGCAACAAAGTATTTTGAAAGTAACATTGAGCCTCTTACCAAACCTCTAGATAAAGAATTGGGTTGAAAACGCTCATTGGTTTCACCTTGACTAGAAAGGTCAATAGAAGTTTTTAATACTTTTTTCGCTTTAGAAGAAAACCATAAGGTCAACACCATAACCATACCTGCAATAAATAACAGAAGGGTTGGAGTAGGTACTTTTTCGCCTAAAATACCCATGGTAAATTCATTCGCTGCCAATCCATTCACATTCACCAATGGATCTATAAATGCTTGATATGATTGCCATGCAGCAATAGGTACACCAATAAAGTTTACCAAGTCGTTTCCAGCAAATGCCAAGGCCAATGCAAACGTTCCTACAATTATGATTAATTTATAAATATTAATTTTTAAAAAGGCTGTTGTTATATAAGCTAGTAGTGATAGAATCACAAAACTAATAGAGATAATAGCCAACACATTATGTTCTAAAAAATCATTAATCGTTGCACCGCCAATAAAGTCAAAACTTTGTTTCGCAATATCAGCTCCTTTGATTCCCTTAATTAAAATGAAATAAATCATGGCAGTGAGGGCTACGCCACCAAACAATGCACTTACCCATTGCGCCTTTTTCTCAAAACTAAAAGACAACAACATCCGAGAAATATATTGAACGAGTGCCCCGATGGTAAATGCAACAACTACAGACGCTAAGATTCCAACTATTATTTCAGTTGCTTTAGAGGTATTTATATAGTTGGTTACTTCTGAAAAGCTTCCACCGTCTGCGACTATTTTAATAAAAGCCATCGCAACGGCAGCACCTAACAACTCAAATACAATAGAAACTGTTGTTGAAGTAGGCATTCCCAACGTATTGAAAAAATCAAGGAGGAGTATATCAGTGATCATTACGGCCATAAAAATGATCATAATCTCATTAAAATAGAATTCACCAGGCACAAAAATTCCCTTACGTGCAACCTCCATCATTCCACTAGAAAAAATAGCACCAAAAGCAATACCTAAGCTGGCAACTATCATTATGGTTCTAAATGAAACAGCTTTTGATCCTACTGCTGAATTTAAAAAGTTAACGGCGTCGTTGCTTACACCAACCACTAGATCAGCAATGGCTAAAATTGCCAAAGCGACAATCATTAAAACGTAAATATTATCCATCTTCTAAATTTTGTTTTGCAAAAGTGTTAATTATAGTTTAGTCGTGTATTAATTAATTGTTATGTTTTTTTTTAAAAATGGATGTCAAATTGTAATCTGTACATCAGTTCATTTGCGTTGTTTGCTACTTCTAGATAACTAATATCTGTCTGTATTTTTAACTTATGTTCTACAAGATACTTAGAAAGCCCTAAAGTATACTGATTTTCAGGGTTTTTACCTGTGATATTTTTATCTAACTCAATAGCTGTATAACGACCAGAAATTTCCCAATTGTTAGTTAATAAATAACCAGTTTGCAAATTCAAACCACGACCTACTTGTACTTCATCTCCGGTAAGGCTTCCGTCAGCATTTTTTGCAATTGGATCATCCGCATTTCTGTCTGCATACTCTGCCATAAATGAAAAACCACGATATTTAAACATGGCATCAATAAATAAGGTATTGATATTTGTTTGGTAAAAACCCAAATCATTAAACATATACGAACCACCATTACTTCTCGTTTTAACTGCATTATTATTATGGTCGTATGTAAGGCCCAAGGCAAGTTTTGGCGCTTCCTCTCTCTTTAAATCACTTCCAGAATAATCACCACCACCAATAAAATTTCCAAAAGGTAAAAGTTCGATTCGGCCAGTATATTGATGACCACCTAAGTTACCAGTTGTAACATTTCGTCCTTCACCTTGTGCTATAGAGAAGGCTTCTTTTACTATAAATTTTTCTGACAAATTAAAATAATGTCTTAGTTGAATTCCTAAATCTCTATCTATATTGAATCTGCTATTTAAAAGTGATCGATCTACTTGTTGTAAGTTTCCAGAAGAAATAACACGTTCTCGGTTACCAGGTAGTTTTGTTTGTCCGAACCATAATTCGAAATTTTGATAAAAATTCCATTTTATCAAGGCATCTAAAATATACCTTGGCGCATTACTAGTAAATTCAGAAGCGCCAGAAATATCTCTATTAGATAAACCTATTTCTAATTTGTATTTTAATTTTGGGCTTAAGGCAAATCCATCAAATTTTAAACGTGCTCTTCGAACTAAAAAGTTGGTGGTTGGGTTCGTTAAATTTCCATCTTCAATTTCCCAATTAGAACTAGTTAAAAATTGCATTCTGGCGGCAATTTTCATGGTCCAAGTACTGTCTTGACCAACCAAGTTAAAAAGGCCTTTACCAAATTTTGGGGCATTGGTTTCTTGGGCATTTAAAAAAGTGATTGCAAAAAGAGTAAATACAAGTACCCCAACTCTAAGCTTCATAATTAAAATGTTTAGTTTTTGTCGCTGCAAAGAACTAATTTTAATGTTAACTTAAAGTTTCGTAGAGGTTATTTTTAAATCATTAATATAGCAGAAAAGAGGCTACTTGGCCAAAGTAGCCCAAATATTTCAAAATCTAGTCGACAAAAACTAAACGATTTTTATGAAACATTAAATGTCTATAGACACCCAAAAATATTGTATATATGGCAACCAAATGTAAACTTAACATTATCTAATTATTAATTATAAATTAAAGAATTTAACAATTTTGGCTAAAACAAAATAATTGAATAGCCTAATATTCAGATATTTATAATCTCAATGTTAAGTTAATGTTAACTAAAGGTTGCGTAAACGTAAATTATTATGTATTTTCGTAATAGAACTATGAAGTAAATTAGAATAATTATGAAAAAAATTACAATCGTTTTAATGCTATTTTGTGCAGGTATTGCCTTTGCACAAGAAAGTGTAATTGTAGAAGAAGGAAATACAACGTATGAAGCCAATGGAGACCTCGTTGAGGTTACTTTATTTCATGATAATGGAACGGTGGAGCAACACGGCTTTTTTAAAGATAAAAAGTTACACGGTACGTGGAATTATTATACAAGCGAAGGAAAAAAAGTGGCGATTGGCACCTATGACCGTGGAGTGAAAACAGGAAAGTGGTTTTTTTGGAATGACGGTACGCTAAAAGAAGTAGATTATATCAATCAAGAAATAGTAAGTATAAATGAGTGGAAAGACAAAACACTGCTCGTTTCTAAATAATGTATGTATTACAATAAAAAAAGCCTGCAATTTTGCAGGCTTTTTTTATTAATTCAAATAGGTAAAAATAGTGCTCTGTTAGAGCCCCGCAGTGATCCAAGACCAAGTGGAAATAGCTACTTGGGTACCACTGTCATAAGCAGCAGTTGTAGTTGCAGCTTCTCCGTCAATAATTACATTTGCCAACGGGCCATCATCTTTCATATCAACATTTGTATCATAACCACTTAAGTATAAATTTGTAATGCTTGCGCCAGATTGTTTTTTAAATTGAAGCCCTATACCACCCGTAGTTGAAATGGCTGTAAAGTTGATCAATTTCGGGTTTGCATTGTCTTTGTCAGCTTCAACGGCCGTTGAAAAACCTTCAATATCGTGCTTAACATACGTGTTCGTTATGGTACCATTCCACCCTTCAGTCCAGTCAACAGCATCATCTTCATTGTCTTGAAGGTACACATTTTCAGCAGAAACAGTTCCACCAAAAAATTCAACTCCATCATCAGCTCCGTTAATTACAGCAATATTTTCTATGGTAGTTCCAGAACCAACAGCATATAAAGAGATGCCATTGTATTGTGATTCTGTATTTATTTGAGCACCTGTACCTTTAATTACTAAGTATTTAATTGATCCAGAATTGTCAGTATCATCAGTACCACCATAAATAAAGCCACCTACTTCGGCAGTTGCATTAATGCCTGCAGTTGTTGTTGCTTTACCACAAATCGTCAAGCCGCCCCAGTCACCAGGATTCGCATTACCTGAAGACATCACAACAGGGTTGTTAGCTTCTCCTTGAATATCGATTTCACCGCCTTGTAAAACAGCTAAATATACATCAGTACCTTTAGCATCGGCAATAATTTTTGTACCTGCTTCAATCGTTAGTTTAGCACCGTCTTTTACAATATATGCACCCGTTAAATTATAAGTAACATCAGCACTTAAGGTTTTATCTGTTGTTAAATCACCATTCAAAGCTTCGACAATTGTGGTTTCTCCACTAATAAAATTCCAATTAGAGATCGCTACTTTAGTGCCTGTACTATATGCTTTTTCTGTACTTGCAGCCTCACCATCTATCACTACATTTTCTAAGGGACCTTCGTCTTTCATATCAATGTTTTTGTCATAACCGCTCAAATAAAGATTGGTAATGGTTGCGCCAGACTGTTTTTTAAACTGTAATGCAGTACCTCCAACAAGTGAAACAGCTGTTACGTTTATTAATTTTGGATTTCCATTGTCTTTATCCGCTTCAACAACCGTTGAAAACCCTGTTTTTGTATTTGAAATATACGAATTCTCAACAGTACCACTCCAACCTTCGGTCCAGTCAATAGCATCATCTTCTAAGTTTTCCAAATATATATTTTTAGCTGAAACAGTACCGCCAAAAAACTCAATACCATCATCTGCGCCGTCAAAAATGGCAATGTTTTCAATGGTAGTTCCAGAACCAACGGCATAAAGAGAAACACCATTGTATTGAGATTCTGTGTTGATTTGAGCACCTGTGCCTTTAATTACTAGATTCTTAATTGAACCTGAGTTATCCGCATCATTAGAGCCACCATAAATAAAACCACCTACTTCAGCAGTTGCATTTACACCGGCGGTTGTTGTTGCGTCACCACAAATGGTTAATCCGCCCCAATCACCAGGATTATTATTAGTTGACGTCATAATTACTGGATTACCATCGGTACCATTAATGTTTACTTTACCTCCTTTTAATACAGCAAAATAAACATCTACACCACCAGCATTAGCTATGATGTTTGTCCCTGCCGGTATGATAATTTCTGCGCCAGCATCTACTATAAATGACCCGGTCAATTGATACGTTGTATTTGCATTTAACTGAATTAAATCATCTTCAGCTTTCAACGTACCATTTAATGTGCCGTTGTTAATATTTTCAACTACAGTACTAACCTCTGGTATTACTGGTTGGTCAATAGGATCATTACCGGTACAGCTAGTTATCACCAATAGACTTATTGCAATAAGTGATGCATTCGTAAATTTAAACATCTTGTTTTTCATAATAATTAATAAAGTTTGTGAATGATTAATAAATAATTGTTTCGTTTAAAATGTATAGTTAATGCCAAGACTTAAAAACAACCCCTTCTTATAAGAAAGTACCGTTTCATTAGTCTCAACTTGTGTATTGAGGTTCTTTATTTTTTGGGTTTGTTTGATGGATGGGTCCAGTAAATTTTTTCCTGTAAGTTTGATAGTAAACTTTTTATTTAATGTTTTACTCAATAAAAGATCTATAGTTGCAAACCCCTTTTCTATAATTTCATCGTTGTAAAGTGTTGCACTATTTGTAAAATCTTCAGGACTTCCCAATGAATAAATTTTATCTGAAGCGTAATTGCCAGAAAGACTTGCTAAAAACTCATTTTCTTTTCCATTAGAATAGGTAAGGCCTGTATTCATTATAAAATCAGAGGCTCCTTGCAAACCTGACTCAGTGCGTTCTTTATACTGAAAATTTTCACTCAAATCCTGATTGTGCCACATAGTAGCGGCATTGAATACTAGATTTAATTTTGCTCCTTCTTCTCGGTTGATGAGGTCGAACCTTGTTTCAAGCTCTAAGCCAAAAACAGTTGCTTTTTCGCCCGTATTGAAATATGAAAAGTTACCTGAAGAACCTCTTGTTAGCGCCGTATTAATAGGGTCTTCAATGATTTTATAAAACCCAGCAAACGAAATTAATTGCCCAGCAGAAGGGAAGAATTCATATTTTAAATCAAAATTGTAATCTGTTGAAGCGATTAAGTCTGGGTTACCAACAGTTACCCTTCCTGTGGGGTCATTGTACTCAAAAGGTGCAATTTCTTTGAATTCTGGTAAGGTAATGGTTTTAGCAGCAGACAACCGTAGGTTTACACGCTCATTGAGTGCATATTTTAAATTTAACGAAGGAAATAAATTATCATAGTTTGTTTCTAAACTACCGACTCTTCCTTGAAAATTTGGTACATCCCAATAAGGCAAATTAAGTTTCACTTGCTCATATCTAGCCCCTACACTTACGTTTAGCTTATTGATGCTAAATTCAAAGGCCGCAAAAGGGGCCAAGATATCTAACTCTCCTAAATAAGCAGAGTATAAAAAGTTTAATGAAGCGGCAGGAAATGCTTGTGGTGTAAATGCAACTGATAAATCATCGATTGACGCTACTTGAACACCCCTGGCACGAACTCCTACAAACTGCGATTGTAAATTTCTTTTTCTATTTCTATAACTAACACCAAAATTTATCTTACTACTCGAACTATCTTTATCAGACAGCGTCCAGGTGTCTTTTATAAATCCGTTAATTTCTTCATCTTCGATTTGTTGATTTGACTTTCGTTGCTGAAAGTTTCCCACATTAGAAAATTCAACGACGTTGGTGTTCAGGGTATTTACTTCATTTCTAATTCTGTTTGGTTCATTGGCGGTGATAAAGTTGTAACCTAGCGCCCAATTTAGTTCGTTTGTTTCATTAACTGAGTAGGATCCAAGAAGTTGATTCACCAATAACTGAGTTACCTTGGTATTTTGATCTCTAACAAAAGCTTGATCTTCAGAAGGGTCTTGATCAAATACGTACCCTTCTAAATTTCTTCCAGATTCATATACTTGATCATTACTTTTATTGATGGCTAACAAACTATATTTAAGTTTTAACTTATCACTAACGGGATAGGTTAGATTCACCAAACCTGTGGTGTTTGTTTTTGCATTGAATGTCTCTACATCTGTAAACTCATTATTTAAAATATTAGATCGAAACTTTCTAAATTCACCCATTGAATATTCAAAAGTAGTGGCATGTGAAGCAGTTACAAATATCCCCAAAGGCCTACCGAATACATCGATTCTAGAATTTAAGGTCAGTGACCCTCCTAAATTAAGTGGGGTGCTGTTTTGCATTTCCGTATTCCAACTTTGTTGCGTTATTGCCTGTTGCGTAGAATAGGCCTTCTGGTAAAAGCCAAGTGATAAATCACTTAAGTTTTGAGTTCGTTTAAAGTCAGAAACATCCAATACATTTAGGCTAGCTCCAACAGTTAAACCGATAACAAAACTAGTTCCTTTAGCTTCCTTTGAAACAATGTCTACATTTCCAGAAGCTTGATCGGCATAATTTTCAACGTTATACGCTTTTGAAACACCAATATTTTGAATGATACTCGTAGAAAAAAGGTTTAGGTCAATATTCTTTTTTTCTACATTGTCAGAGGGTATCGGAAGTCCATTCATAGTTGTGGTTAGATACCTGTCGCCCAATCCTCTAATAAAGACATCTCCTGAACCTTCACTTTGAGTGATTCCTGAAATTTTTGTAGTCGCTGTAGCGGCGTCAGAAACACCTAATTTTCCCAGTTCTTCTGCACCTATAGATGTTTTAATTTGAACTGCCTTTTTTTGCTCTGTTAGTAAAGCAGCAACACTTTCTTTTTGAGTGGTAGCTTTTACAATGACTTCTTTTAAAGAAACACCTTCAGTAGCCCCAAGTATCACATTTTCTAATGTAGTTACTTCCCCAGACTTTACGACGATATTAGGGACTTCCACTTTTTGATATCCTACGAAACTAAATATTAATGTGTAGGTGCCGGGATCGGCCGTAAACAAATAAATACCTTCTATATCTGAAGTGGTACCTATTTGAGAATCTTTTATAAATATGTTTGCAAAAGGCAATGGTTCATTAGCAATCTCTTTATCTAAAATAACGCCTTGAATAGTTCCTTTATCTTGTGCAATTGCTAGTGTAGCTAAAAGGAAGGACAAAATGAGTGTAATTTTTTTCATCTATAGTTTATCAATTATCATGGCGCAAAGAAAAGGGGGTAATGTAAAGATTGGGTTAACTTTGGATTAACCATTTATCATGTTTTGGTTAGATAAATGTTAGGTAAAAGAGGTAAACTTTAATTTAATGTAAAGACACAGAAATTAAAAAAAATGTACCTTGCAACATCTAAAAATTACCATAAATGAACTGGGAACAACTACTTTCGTTAAAACGATTTGGAGACACTGAAAAACGGATTAGAAAGGATCAAAACGAAACGAGAATTGGCTTTGAAGTAGATTATGATCGGATTATCTTTTCTGATTATTTTAGAAGTTTACAAGATAAAACCCAGGTAGTGCCACTTTCAAAAACTGATTTTGTACATACCCGGTTGACACATAGTTTAGAAGTGTCTGTTGTAGGGCGTTCATTAGGACGCATTATAGGAAAGAAAATTCTTGAAAAATACCCTGAGCTGTCTGAAGCAGGATATCAAATTAATGATTTTGGTGCGATAGTAGCTAGTGCTTGTTTGGCGCATGATATTGGTAATCCACCCTTTGGTCATAGTGGTGAAAAAGCCATTGGAGAGTACTTTAAAACGGGTGATGGAGAAAAGTATAAAGAGCAATTGACAGCGAAAGAATGGCAAGATTTAATCGATTTTGAAGGGAATGCAAATGGCTTTAGAATTTTAAATGAAAGTAGAAAAGGGAATGAAGGAGGCTTGCGATTATCATATGCAACCTTAGGCGCTTTTATGAAGTACCCAAAAGAATCGCTGCCAAAAAAGCCTACAAAGGCAATTATTGATAAAAAATACGGTTTTTTTCAGTCGGAAAAAGAAGTGTTTGAAGCTGTTGCTGAAGATCTCGGTTTAAAAAAGATTCGCGAAGGAAAAGATGTGACGTTCAGCCGTCACCCATTGGCATTTCTAGTAGAAGCAGCCGATGATATTTGTTATACCATCATCGATTTTGAAGATGGAATCAACCTCGGTTTGATAGATGAAGATTTTGCTTTAGAGTACCTTATAAACTTAGTAAGAGATACTATAAACACAGAAAAATACTATCAGTTAACGACAAAGCAAGACAGAATAAGTTATTTAAGAGCCTTGGCAATTGGAAACTTAATTAATGAAGCCGCAAAGGTCTTTTTAGAGAATGAAACGGCAATTCTAAATGGCGATTATCAAATTTCTTTGTTAGATAAATGCAAATATGAAGCGCAAATAAATGACATTATTAAAATAAGTATTGATAAAATATATAAAAGTAAAGAGGTTGTAGAAAAGGAAATATCGGGGTATAGAATACTCGCCGATTTATTAGATGTTTTTATCAATGCCGTAAACAACAGCTTTGATGGTAACGCTTCGAATTATGACGCCTTGTTGCTTCATTTGTTGCCTGAAAAGTATAGGAGCTTAGAAAGTAATTTATACCAACGGATACTAGCTGTTTGTAGTTTTATTGCCGGAATGTCTGATGGAGCAGCCATTATACTTCATAAAAAAATTAAAGGCATCGAAATTTAACTAAAATTGATATAAGACACCAATGCCAAAAAGTTGTTTTAGTTGCACACGAGCCCCCGTTGTTTCTAAAATGCCATCATTGTTTGTATCCTCTTTAAACTTAATATCATCATCATAAATTAAGTGAGCGCCAATGTTTGCTTGGAAGAACTTATTTACTTTGAGCTTGAAATTTAGTTCCCAGTTGACATCAATATTTCCAAAATTATTTAGATAATCAGAATACAAACTAAATTTGTTATCCATAATTACATTTTTGACAATTTGTTCGTTCCACCTTGTTTCTATTAATGCTCCAAATTCATGGCGTGCGTTTTCACCCACTTTAACACCAAACGCACCATCGTTTGAAAGATTCTCATCGAATACAAAAGTGGATTTCAAGGTAATGGGAGATAGATAGATTAAAAAACGATCCTTCTTTAAGTCGTATTGCGCTCCTGCTCCTAAAAACAGATAAGCCGGTGAAAAAATTCGAGAGATGGGTGTTTGGGTATCGGGATAACTGAAACCATCTGTAAACTGGGTTTTAAAATTAAATTTTAGAGAATAATACCAATTAGAAATGGTGTCTTTTCTATACCCGAAAGTTGAATTAATCTCTAGCTTGTCATCTGTTTTTCTCAGCTCTCTATCTTCTTGCTTATTCAAACCGTACCGTGCATATACTTCATTTCTCCAAAGCAATAATAATTTTTTATAGGTTCGTTCAAAATTAACTTTTACTAAGCCAGAAACAGAACTGTTACCTCCCGCGCTCCAATTTAAAAAGGCCGCTTGATTAACATCGAATCCTACGCTATTTTTGTGTTTCCACCAAATAGGGTCGTCGGCATATTTGGTTGTATCTATAGCGACTCTTTTTATGACATTTAAAACTTTTAAAGTATCAACTACTAATTTACTCTTGATTGAAATATAGCTTTTCGTTTCTTTTGGAATCGGAATGTAGACCGTATCTTTTGAAAGATGGTTGATAGACATTCTAAATCGAGGCGTGTATATATCTTCTTGAATTAATGAATCATATCGAATGGTATAATAAGGCTTGAGGAGGGCATCTGTTTTTAACTTAAGCGAATCTAGTTTCGTTAATCTTCTTATGGTATCAGTAGGCATATAAATACCTAATGAATCTAAACGCATCCTAATATTTAAGGTATCATTTAGTTGTACTATTTTAACAGAATCTAAAGGTTTAATAGGAGGAATCGTGTCAGAGAGAAATAGCTGCAACACTTTTTTAACTGATTCTGTGTTTTTTAGAGAATCAGTATTACTAATGGTTTTGATTATGTCAACTTTTGTACTGTCAATTTGTGCAGTTGTATAAACCGAAAAAAGAATCACTAGCAAAAAGGGTATTGTCCTTTTTTTCATTTGAATGAAAATTAAGCCATCAAAGATAGTATTTTTTTAATATCCATTGGGCTCAGTGAAATGCTGTCAAATAACTGCTCGTTCGAACCATGTTCAACAAAAGTGTCGGGTATGCCTAGGCGTTTTATTTCCTTGTTTCTGTAGTTATTTTCTTGTGCAAACTCTAAAATAGCACTACCAAAACCACCGGTAACGGCACCATCTTCTATGGTAACAATTTTGTTGAATTTCTGAAAAATTTCATGAAGTAATGGAGTGTCCAAAGGTTTTACAAATTGCATGTCATAATGAGCGAATCTGTCTTTTGAGGTATTGTCATTTAGAATATTGATAATTATATTTCCGATACTACCAATGCTTAGTATAGCAACTTCAGAACCCTCTTTAATTAATTGACCTTTCCCTATTTCAATCGGGGTAAAAGGCAGTTGCCAATCTAGTGTTACTCCTCTTCCTCTTGGGTAGCGAATGGCAATCGGGTTTTCTAGGCCCAACTGGGCTGTATACATTCCATTTCTGAGGGCGATTTCATTCAAAGGAGCAAAAATAATTAGATTCGGAATACACCGTAGGTAAGGAATATCAAAAACGCCATGGTGCGTGGCACCATCTTCCCCCACCAATCCTGCTCTGTCTAGACAAAAAATAACGGGTAGCTTCTGCAGTGCAACGTCGTGTATTACTTGGTCATATGCGCGTTGTAAAAAGGTAGAATAAATAGTGCAAAATGGAATCAACCCTTGCGTGGCCATACCTGCTGCCAAGGTAACGGCGTGCTGTTCAGCAATACCTACATCGAAGGCTCTCTCAGGTATTTCGGTGAGCATAAATTTCAACGAACTTCCTGTTGGCATCGCTGGAGTAATACCCACAATATTTTTATTTTTTTTCGCCAATTCTACGAGACTGAGTCCGAAAACATCTTGGTATTTGGGAGGTTGTTTTGTGTTGGGTGTTAAGACCAATTCACCTGTTTTCGCATCAAATTTACCAGGAGCGTGATATTTTACTTGATCTTCCTCTGCCTTTTTTAATCCCTTGCCTTTGGTAGTAATCACATGTAAAAACTTAGGCCCTTTGACCGTTTTTAAGCGGTTTAACTCTGCAATAAGGGCTGGCATATCATGGCCGTCTATAGGACCAGAATAATCAAAATTTAAGGCCTCAATAATGTTGTGTTTGCGTACCCGTTTGTCTTTTTTTATTGCCGTTAAATAATTTTTTAAAGCACCTACACTTGGGTCAATGCCCATGGCATTGTCATTTAATATGATCAATAGGTTTGCTTTGGAAACTCCGGCATGATTTAGACTTTCGAAAGCCATACCACTCGCAATAGAAGCATCACCAATAACAGCAATGTGATGTTTGTTAATATTGCCTTTAAGACCTGAAGCTATGGCCATTCCTAAGGCGGCAGAAATAGAAGTTGAAGAGTGTCCAACACCAAAGGCATCATAAATACTTTCTGCCCGTTTAGGAAACCCCGAAATCCCACCAAATTGACGATTGGTATGAAAATTAGCTTTGCGCTCCGTTAAAATTTTATGGCCGTATGCTTGATGTCCAACATCCCAAATTAATGAATCATTGGGGGTGTCAAAAATATAATGGAGTGCAATAGTTAATTCAACTACTCCTAAACTAGCCCCTAAATGCCCTTCTTTTGTAGCCACTATATCAATAATAAAAGCACGTAGCTCTTTGGCTAATTCTGGTAATTGCGTTACTGAAAGCTTACGCAAGTCTTTTGGGTTAAATATGCTATCTAATAACTGTGTGGACATCATACAAATGTACGAGTTGCAACTGACATCTTTGATAAATTGTAAGGATAAAGATGTATTTTTACCACAAATTTTTTAATGATGGAAAGTCCTTTTGACGATGTTTATTTTATGAAACGTGCTTTACAGGAAGCCGAATTGGCATTTGAAAAAAATGAGGTCCCAATCGGGGCCGTAATAGTTATCGATAATCAAATAATTGCGCGTGCTCATAATTTAACTGAGTTATTAAATGATGTAACGGCCCATGCAGAAATGCAAGCTTTTACAGCAGCGGCCGATTTTTTAGGAGGAAAGTATCTTAAAGCCTGTACCTTGTACGTTACCTTAGAGCCATGCCAGATGTGCGCTGGGGCAAGCTATTGGGCACAACTGGGTAAAATTGTATATGGAGCCAAAGACGAACAACGCGGATTTATACATTATAACACACAATTGCATCCAAAAACAAAGGTTGTTGGAGGCGTTTTAGAAGAGGTGTGTAGTGAATTGATTAAACGTTTTTTTATTCAAAAACGAAATTTGAATTGAGTATTATTGTGAGTTCTGTGAGATTCTTCACTTCGTTTTACTCGTTCAGAATGACATTAGAGCTGATCCTTATTAATTTTAAACGGATTTTTACTGTTAGGATCTATTTTGTACTTTTTATATTTGCCTTTTTGATAGCGATAAAAAATAAACAATGGCATAAAAATAAAAGCGAAAAAAATAATGCTTACACCAAAAACGATATGATAAAATACATTGCCTTCAATATTTAGATAAATTCCGTAAAATACTCCGGCAATGAATAGACCAAATAAAATTAGCAAGAAATTTTTCATATCAAAAATCACGATTAATTAGTACAGCTAAACTACAAAATTTATATCTTTAAAATCATGAATCGAATTAAGCTAGTTGCACTATTGGTTATATGTTTATATGGTTGTAATTCAAACAACAAACAACAAACAATGCAAAAATCTGTTAATAAAATAGTTATTGCGCATCGCGGTGCTTCTGGTTATTTGCCCGAACACACCTTGGCGTCAAAAGCAATGGCCTATGCCATGAATCCTGATTTTTTAGAACAGGATTTGGTGTTGAGTAAAGACGATGTGCCCATCGTAATTCACGACATACATTTAGAGACCGTAACGGATGTAGCTCAAAAATTTACCGATAGAAAACGAGTTGACGGGCGGTACTATGTGATCGATTTTACTTTTGATGAATTAAAACAACTTAACGTTAGTGAACGTTTTAATCCGACTACGGGAAATGCAATCTACAAAACAAGATTCCCTTTAGGAAAATCAAGCTTCAAATTACATTCCCTAGAAGAAGAGATTGAATTGATTCAGGGACTCAATAAAAGTACGGGGAATGCCATCGGGATTTACCCGGAAATTAAAGATCCAAAATTTCATAATGAAGAAGGAAAAGATATCTCACGTATTGTTTTGAATATTTTGAAGGAGTATGGCTATTTAACAAAAAAAGACAAGTGTATCTTACAGTGTTTTGACGCTATGGAATTGAAGCGAATCCGACAAGAATTAAACTCAGAACTTTTCTTGGTACAATTGATGGAGTTCAAAGAGGAAAATCAACAATTGAAATCTTATGCAAGCTATGCGGATGGTGTTGGGCCGTGGTATCCACAAATTTCTCCCGATTTTGTAAAAGAGGCGCATGCCTTGAACCTAAAAGTACATGCTTATACCTTTAGAGCTGATGATTTGGGTGACTATACCAGTTTTGATGATTTATTAGACTACGGTTTTAATACGTTAAATTTAGATGGAGTATTTACAGATTTTCCTGATAAAGCGGTCCGCTTTCTTGAAAAATAAAAACACTTCTGATTCTAAACAATGAAGGATCGAATGAACTTCTGATGGGATATTGCAAATGATGACTTATTATTAGGAGCTAGCTTCAATTAATTTATTTCTGTAAACGGTGAGCATTTTCGATTTTGAAACAAAACCATAATATTTTCCATCACGTATCACCGGTAGGTTCCAAGCACCTGAAGATTGAAATTTGTTCATTACCGTTTGCATCGTGTCCGTTTCAAAATGAATTAAATCAGGTGGGCTGTGCATATATTCTTCAACGGTTGTGGTATCATATAGCTTTCTATCAAACATAATTTCCCGAATATCATCGAGTAAAATAACGCCTATAAACTCATTTTTTTGATTGGTTACTGGAAATAAATTTCGCGTAGATTTTGCCACACAACCTTGAAGAATCTCACCAAGCGTCATCTGAGGATGAAGGACAATGAAGTTTTTCTCAATAACGGTATCTAATTCCATTAAAGTCAATACATTTTGATCCTTGTCATCTGTCAATAAATCGCCTCGTTCTGCAAGCTCACGCGTATAAATAGTATGAGGCATATAACTTTTTGTTATCATATACGATATCGCTACCGTAATCATTAAAGGTAAAAAGAGCACATAACCACCAGTTATTTCTGCAATTAAAAAGATGGCGGTAAGTGGTGCATGGATCACACCAGCAATTAAACCTGCCATTCCTACCAAGGTAAAGTTTGATTCAGATACCTGAAATCCAAGCCCTAAATTGTTAATTATTTTGCATACCAGATT
>CAXBMA010000003.1:0-402223 GCA_963976855.1 uncultured Aureibaculum sp.
CAATTCCGTTGATAACTTCAAACAGGATAAATATGCCAGAAACTGCTGAAAAAGTATTGGCAGAAGGTCATGCAGATATGATTTCTATGGCGCGCCCGTTTTTGGCAGACCCCGAGTGGGTGAATAAAGCATTTGCAGAAAAGGATGATGAAATAAATACGTGTATAGCTTGTAATCAAGCTTGTTTAGATCATGTGTTTTTACAAAAAGTTGCAAGTTGTTTAGTAAACCCAAGAGCCTGTCATGAAACAGAATTAAATTATGACCCCACGTTAAATAAGAAAAGAATTGCGGTAGTAGGAGCTGGTCCGGCCGGAATGGCGGCAGCAAGTATCGCTGCCCAAAGAGGTCACGACGTTACCCTATTTGATTCAGATTCCGTAATAGGCGGACAATTTAATATCGCGAAACAAATTCCTGGAAAAGAAGAGTTTTTTGAAACCATACGCTATTTTAACAAACAACTAGAATTGCATAATGTAACACTTAAGCTCAACAAAAGAGTTACTGCAGAAGATTTAAATACAGGTTTTGATGATGTAGTCATTGCTACAGGTATTAAACCTAGAATGCCAAAAATAGCAGGAATTGACCATCAAAAGGTATTGAGTTATATTGATGTATTGAAACATAAAAAACCAGTGGGTAAACGCGTTGCTGTTATTGGTGCGGGAGGTATCGGATTTGATGTATCAGAATACTTGGCGCATGAAGGAGAGTCGTCTGCATTGAACATAACCACTTGGTTAAAAGAATGGGGAATTGACAAAACGATGAATGCTAGAAGTGGGATTGAAGGTGTACAATCTGAAATTCATCCGTCACCTAGAGAAATTTTTATGTTTAAGCGTAGTAAAGGTAAATTTGGTGGTAAACTGGGTAAAACTACAGGTTGGATCCATAGAGCGACCTTAAAGAAAAAGAAAGTTCAGTTTATCAATGAAGTGCAATACACTAAAATTGACGATGCAGGTTTACATTACATTCAAAATGAAAAGCAAGTAACCTTAGCCGTTGATACTATTGTTATTTGCGCAGGACAAACACCATTGAATGAATTGGTCGGTCCGTTGAAGGAAAAGGGCGTCAATGTACATGTTATTGGTGGGGCAGATGTTGCTGCCGAATTGGATGCAAAACGCGCTATAAATCAAGGATGTAGAATTGCTGCTGAACTTTAATAATAGCGTTAATGGTTGCTGTTCGAATAATTGAGGGTGAAGAAAGAAAATTAATAGGAATGCGTTTGGAAATGTCGTTAACGAATAATAGAACGCACAACTTGTTTCAAAAATTCATACCTCGAAAGAAAGAAATTACAAACGTCGTCTCTGAAGATGTTTTTGCTTTACAGCACTATGATTTATTGAATTTCACACCACAAACTATTTTTGAAAAATGGGCCTGCGTTGAAGTTACTGACTTTAACGAAATACCAGACGGAATGGAGTCTTTTTTACTAGAACCGGGGACTTATGCCGTTTTTACTCATATAGGTAGTGTTACAGATTTTGTAAAAACGTTTCGCTCTGTTTTAACGGAGTACCTACCAACCACTTCATATAGTGTAGATAATCGACCACATTTTGAAATTTTAGGAAGTGCCTATCTCGGTCCAACGAACCCAAATTCTGAGGAAGAAGTTTGGATTCCAATAGCTAAAAAAGCTGACTTATAACTAATATAAAAAGCATGTATTTTTTGTTCAAATTAGGGAGTAAAATTACTCTTGCTAATAAAATATCAATTGTGATAATTGATAAATTACTGTAAATAAAACCATTACAATTAATTTTTTCACTAACTTTGGTATATTCCGAAATAATCTTTAACCTTTTAATTGATTGAATATGTAGAATAAAATTAACGACACTAAACTACCCCCTATTGCTATGAAAACTACTGACTCCCTTAAGCGAGCAAAACAGAAATTTTGCTCGTTTGTTACCACTAATATTAAATTTCTTTTAATATTTGGTATATTACTATATTTCCAAACCCATAAATTATATTCAGAAACCAACAGTTCCGTTCCTGACACTGACACGTATGAACGCATAACTATTACAAGTTGTATTCAAAATGTTGGTAATGGTATCTATAGCGTGACATTTGGGTATGACAATCCGTTTAATGTAGAAATTAATGTACCAGCTAGCAATAGTATATTGAAATATTATGATGCTTCTGGTGCCTTAAATACAACTCAAGGAATTACCAAATTCAAAGCAGGAAGAGTAGAAAATGCCTTTTCAAGACAGTTTATGGCCAATGAACAAATTGTTTGGAAGGTGATAAGTCCGAATGGAAGAAGTCATTCTTTAGCTGGGAATCTCAGCTGTAACCAATGTCAATCTGAAGCTAAAAATATTATTTTTCCTCTTTACGATCAAGGAAATGGAAAAACAGCTGTTGTTCTGGGCCTAGAGCTTAAAGCTCTTTCTGAGGCTAATGCAGGCGACACACCTTCTGATATTATTTATCAGATCAATGCCAGTCAGAAAGTTTTAGTTGAAGTGATTCCGAAAGCCGGACAACTGCAGGCTGTATTAAACTTACTACAAAATACGTATGGTTTGCACTATAATTCGGATGCAAATTTGACTGATTTCATCATTTCTCCAGCTCAAATTATTGCAAATAATTTATCTACTATTGACGTATATTTCCCAATTAGCAGCCTTACTTCACTCAATAATGATTCACAGATAATCAATTTTGTACGTGTATCGTACCCCTCAGTTAAAAATGCTGGTATTGTAACCTCACAAGGAGATGGTGCTCAAAAATCTAACTTAGTACGTGAAGCATATAAAATTGTTCGTGACGGTGAAATTGTTGCTGTTGATGGTGCTGGTGTTAAAATCGGCGTAATTTCAGATAGCTATAACACACAACCGTTTACCGGAAAATCGAAAGCGGATGTTGATGTAGAAAATGGTGATTTGCCAGGTTTGTTAAATCCGAATGGTTATACCAATCAAGTAGAGGTATTAAAAGAATATCCTTATGGTGTAGGTTTTGATGAAGGGAGGGCTATGCTACAAATACTACATGATATTGCACCTGGAGCAAGTTTAGCCTTTCATACAGGAGTGGTGTCACCAAGAGATTTCGAGTTAGGTTTGAAAGCATTACAAGAAGCCGGATGTACCTTAGTAGTAGATGACATAACGTTTCCAGCTGAACCTTTTTTTGGTACAGGCAGAATTGCTCAAGCCATAGAGGACTTTACCAGTATTCCTGGAAATTCATATATAACTTCAGCCGGTAATTTTTCAAATGATGGATATCAGAATATTTACAATCCTTCAACAAATTTACTTCAAACGAATTTTCTTCTGGAAGGAAGTACACAAAGTGTTCATGTATTTGGAACCAATGTAGATGGTACTGAAGATGTGTTGCAGCGAATCAAAGTAGAGCCAGGCGTGTATATGTTGGTTCTTCAATGGGATGAAGATCTTGCCTCTCAAGAAAATAATTCAGGGGCATCAGATGACCTCGATTTCTATTTAGTTGATGATGAAGGTCGTTTAATTGTAGGTAATAATAGAGTAAATGATGAAGGAGATCCAACTGAAATCATGTTTTTTCAAGCAACAGGGACTGGTGTAGCAAATATTTTAATTACCAATGCCAGTACAAACCCAAGTGCAAATTTACCGTTTAGGTATATTGCATTTAGAGCAAATGGCTTGGAATTTTTAGAGTATGATGGAGCTCCCACAGTGAGTGGACACGCCATGACTGAAGCGGCTATTACCGTTGGTGCAGTTGATTATCGCGTAGCCCAAAACCCTGAATCTCAATTCTTCACTTCGAAAGCGGGTAATTTATCTGATCTTAGTTTAACAGAAGTTGATATTTCTGCCCCAGATGGCGTAAATACAAATGTAAGTTCAATTGGGCAAGATATTGATGGCGATGGATTTACTAATTTTTTCGGTACTTCAGCTTCAGCACCACACGTAGCAGGAGCAATGGCCTTATTACAGTCGGTAAAATCTTCATGGTACCCTGCCGGGTTACCAATTGATGATTTAGAGCTTTTTAAACAAACAGCTGTTTTGTTTGGACCGGCAGACTTGGCAGGAGCAGGTTTAATAGATGCAAACAACGCATTTAAACATATAGCTTCACAAACTTCTCAATTAATTCAATTAGTTCCGCAAGAGGGTAAAATGCCGAGTGCAGAACCTTTTGAGGTTACTATTTTAGGTAAGTTTTTACCTGAATCTTCAACGGTAACTGTTAACGGTGAAGAAGTTCCTTCTGTGAAAGTGTTTTTTGATGGGGCCGAGGTTGATGCCGTTTTAGTTAGTGATACTGAAATGAGGGCGAATATTGGTACTTTTGTAGGAAACCCTCCATTGATAGTGAATTCTACTCCTATCACACCAGGAGGTACAGATGGAGGTGAGTCTAATGCCGTCTACTTTTTTGACGAAGGTAAAATTGCCATTAATATAATTGCTGAAGATATTGCTGTTGAGTTTGGTCGAGATATAGAAATGAGCTTTAAAGTGGAAGGCTTAGAAGAAGGTGTTACTTTTGAATCATTAGGCCTACCTGAAATTAAATTTTCAACTCCTGCGGTTTTTCCTTTTCCCGATGTGAATAATTATATCATTACGCCATCTTTTGAAACGCCATTGACAGAAGAACAGCTTGAATTATTTCAGGTGAATTTTGTGAATGGAATTTTGTCTGTTAGCAAAAAGGATATCTTAATTAAACCAGTTGATGCTGTTTTTACTTATGGAGATGCCATTGAAATACCCTTAAGTTATACATATGATCTAACAAATATTACAGATACAGCAGGCTTTTTGGAGGAAATTAAAATAGCTCATGAATCCGATTTTTATTTTGAAAATACCCTAATATTTATTAATAAATTCAGGGCGGTTGTCAATCAACAAGAAATATTGAACCTTATGACTAACGGTAGTTGGATGGGTAGTGATCGCTTCATTCAAAATAAGTTTAGGGCTGTTGTAAACGGTATGAATGCAGTTGACTTGGATATAGAACATTTTAATGATTATATAAATACGGATATTGATCCTATTAGCAATAAATTTAGAGCGGTTGTCAATAAATTTAGAGCCGTTGTTAATGGACAAGATTTATTAAAGAACCGTGTAGACTTGGTGATTGAAAATAAGTTTAGAGCGGTTGTAAACGGCACAGGATTAGCCGATGATAATGATAGTAGTGATTATAGTTCAATATTTGCTATCGTCGATCAAGAAGATGCCTCAACAGAAACTGAAAATAGAACAATTGATAAGCTTTATGCCTTAAATCTTTTAACAGGTTTAGATGCAGATACCGATGAAGGAGAACAGCAATTTGTTTTTCCTGGAGCTTTTTTAGCACCAATAGCGTCGAATTTTAATATTTCTTATGATTCTGGAAGGTTAAGTATCTTAAAAGCCCGATTAACAGTTTCAATTAGTGATCTCGAAATTGAAAATGGAGAGCGTCCAGACATTTCCCTAATCGTTGTAAACTTTGGTGATTTTGCTTATGAAGATAGTGTTGAAACAGTATTTCCAAATGGATTTGAATATTATTTTGAAGATGATCAAGGAAATGCATACGAAATTGGTGATAGTGGCAAGTTTAATATTAGAATTAGAGACCCAAAAAATTATTTCATTGATTATTTGACGTCAGGTAACTTGACAGTTAAAGAGCAAGAAGCTGAATTTGAATATTGTGATACTAAAAATAAGAAAGTCAATGTATGTCATAATGGAAAAACACTATGCATCAGTATTAATGCTTTGCAAGCACATTTAAATCATGGGGATAGTTTAGGGTCGTGTTCTTCAGAGAATACAACAAATAGTGCTTCAGAAACTGAGGATGATGGATATTATGTGCTATTTCCTAATCCGGTTCAAAATAACTTAACTATTCAACAAAAGATATCAGAAAATAGCAAGGTTGATATTTTTAATACGTATGGTTCGTTGTTTTATCGTGGAACTTTTAAAAAGAAAAAATCTTCAAACTTACAAATAGATATGTCATCAATGCCTAATGGAATCTATTTAATAAGGATAACAGGTGGAAACGAAGTTAGAACTTATACTATTGTGAAGAATTAACAGGTGAGAATTAAATCAATGAAAAAAAGTATATCCATAATGTATCTGTTGGTCATCCTGTCATTGTTAATGGTAGTAACTAGTACAAAGGCACAATCGATAAAAATAGATAGTTTAAAAGCCCTAGTCTCTGAAAATAAAAAGGATTCAACTACTGTTATTGCCCTTAATAATTTGGCAAAGGAAATTTTAAATGGTGGTGATATTGAAGGTTCGTTAGTTTATTCGAATCAAGCCATGGTGCTTTCAGATGAAATCCCTTACCTACGGGGCAAGGCTTATGCTTTAAAAAACATTGGTCTTGCCAAATATTATGAAGGTAATTATTTTGAAGTTTTAGATAATTGGAAAAAATCGTTAGAAACTTTCGAAATTATAAAAGACTCGCTAGGAATTGCTAATACAACAGGAAATTTAGGAGCTGTTTTTTATTCACAAGGCAGTCATGAGAGGGCCTTGGAATATTATTTTAGATCTTTAGATATATCTGAAAAACTTAATGATCCACTTAGAATTACTACGGCTTTGGTAAATATAGGTGGGGTATATAGTCAAATTCCGGATTACGAAAAGGCCTTAGAATATTTTAGAAAAATAGAAAAGTTCCTACCCGAACTAAATGACCAAGGAATTCAATCAGCTTATTTATTAGGAGTTGGTGAGATTCTAGGGCATCGAGGTGAGTATGAAGAAGCGATTAAATACTATAATCAAGCCTTAGAAATCAACAAAGATGCACCTGACGTAGCTCATAAATTAACCTTGTTAGGTAAAGCTTATTTTGCTTTAGAAAATTCAGAAAAAGCCAGTGAATACTTAGAAGCGGCACTTTTAAAAGCCAAAGAGGTAAATTCGCCCTTAGATGAGGTTCAAACCTTACTTGAGCTCGGTAATTTATATCAAAAAAGTGATCCTAAAAGGGCCGTAGAAAATTATCACAAAGGGGAAGCCCTTGCGATTGAAATGGAGACGAATGAAGAATTACGCGATGTTTATAAAGGCATTTCTTTAACATACCAAGCAACGGGTGATTTTAAAAACGCCTATTTGTATCAAAATAAATTTTTAGAATTAAAGGACAAAATATTCAATTCAGAAATTTTAGAAAGGTCAAATTTAATTGCGGCTGATTTTGATTTAATGAAGAAACAGGATGAAATAGGTCTTTTAGAGAAGGAGGCTGAGATTTTAGAATTAAATGAAAGAAGACAAAAAAATGGCAAATACATTTCTTTTGCTTTTGCAGGATTAATATTGCTACTTACAATTGGTTTATTTAAACGCTATAAATATGTACAAAAGACAAAGAAGATTATAGAAGAAGAAAAGTTGAGATCCGATAAGTTACTTTTAAATATCCTACCCGAGGAAACAGCCTTAGAATTAAAACAAAATGGAAAAGTGAAAGCCAAAAAATTTGATGCGGTTACCGTTTTATTTACAGATTTCAAGGGGTTTACCCATTATGCTGAAAGCCTTTCTCCTGAAGAACTTGTTGAAACCATAGATTTTTATTTTTCAAAATTTGATCAAATTATGGAGAAATACGATCTTGAAAAAATTAAAACAGTTGGAGACGCCTATATGTGTGCCGGAGGATTGCATTCAAATATTGAAGATCACGCTCATAAAATGATGATGGCAGGTTTAGAGATCATGGAATTTGTAAAGGACGCTTTTAAGAATAAACAATCAGACACCACCTTGTTTGAAGTACGAATAGGTATGAATAGTGGTCCAGTAGTAGCTGGAGTGGTTGGTACGCATAAGTTTGCCTACGATATTTGGGGTGATACTGTGAATGTGGCATCAAGAATGGAATCGAATGCTGAACCTGGTAGGATTAATATTTCTGAAAATACATATCAACTTGTCAAAAACGACTTCGAATGCGAATATAGAGGAGAATTAGCAGTTAAAAATCGCGGAATGATGCGGATGTACTATGTAGTTGGATTAAAAAATATAGAGCCACAAAAGAGTCTAAAAGAAAGTGAAATAGAAATTTGATTTTTTTTAGTGTATATTTATTATAGAAACGTTATCAATTTAAATTCAAATTTGATTGTACATGATGCATCATGATCCTAATAATTTTTGGGAACAATTAGAGCGATTGGAGAAATTAATTAGAGCTTCTGAGTTAAAAGCTGGAGTTGTGTTTTCTTTCCATAGTTTAATTTTAGGACTATTTGCCGATAGACTTGAACATTTTAGTCAAGTTTTTAATGGAAACCCATGGCTAATAGCTCTAGCAATTTTATGGTTGACCAGTGTTTTAATTTCTATTTTTTATTGTTTCAAATGTTTTCGACCCCAGATAGAGTTAAAATACGATAAAAATGTTTTTTTCTTTAGAGATGCTGCCAGGTCATTTGGTGATGCCAAAGAATTTAGTGAAAATATTATAGACGTTTGTACAGACGAGACCAAGCTTTTTAAGCAACTAAGTGAACAAATTCATGTTGAAAGTAAAATAATAGATGAAAAATTTAAGAGTGTTAACAAATCAATAAGGTTTTTCGCCTTAAGTTTTATTTTTATCATTCTCATATTATTAGTTACTGCAATTAATTTATAATTGGTACGATGAAAGGGTATTTAAAGCTCAGAAAAAAGAGTTTAGAGATTCTACACAGCGAGTTATCGGATAATTTACATTATCACGGTATAGATCATACTTTGGATGTTTTAAATGTATGCAATCAATATATCAAAAGAGATAAAATTGATAGTCGCAACGCCAAACTTTTAAGAATAGGGGCTTTATTACACGATATTGGCTTTACAGTATCTAATATAAATCACGAAATGCATGGTGTTGAAATTGCCAAAAAATTAATGGAAGAATTTGAATTTTCACAGCGTGACTTTAGCATTGTTAAAGGTCTAATTCTAGCAACTAAAATTCCCCAAAAGCCTCAAAGCAACTTAGAAAAAATTATTTGTGATGCAGATTTAGATTATTTAGGTAGACCTGATTACTACAAGATCGCAAATCGTCTTTTTAAAGAGTTAAAAGCCTATACTGAAATTGAAACATTGGATGAGTGGAATAGTACGCAAATTAAATTTTTGCAAGCACATAATTACCATACTAAATTTGCTTTGAAAAGGAGAAAACCACAAAAGGAAAAAAGAATAACAGAATTGAAAAAATTAGGGTAATACGAGTCAACTTATTAGATCTTTTAGTGTTTAGCCTACATGTTATGTACAATAATTTTCTACTCGAGAATAATTTCCGATATTTGCCCTCTAACCGAATATGTTTCTATTATGTCAATGAATAAAAATACTGTACTGGGATATGCAACACTAATAATGATTTTTGTTGGCGTTGTGCTTATTTTGATGGGGGCTTATCGCTATGAAGATGTCGCTGGCTGGGGATTTGCAGCCGTAGGCATTGGCTTTTTTTCCATTGCTTGGGTTTTTAATGCTCTTAAAGGAAGAGTATAGTACCATATAAAAAACTTCATTCTAGATTTCCCTAACCACTAACCACTATATACTATGTCCGACGATAAAAAAGTCATTTTTTCAATGAATAAGGTTTCTAAAACCTATCAAGGCACGAATAAACAAGTTTTAAAAGATATTTATTTGAGCTTTTTTTATGGAGCCAAAATTGGAATACTTGGTTTAAATGGCTCGGGAAAATCAACATTGCTTAAAATTATAGCAGGTGTTGAAAAGAGTTATCAAGGTGAAGTGGTCTTTGCGCCAGGCTACAAAGTGGGGTATTTAGAGCAGGAACCAAAATTAGATGAATCAAAAACAGTACTGGAAATTGTCAAAGAAGGGGTTGCAGAAACGGTTGCTATACTCGATGAGTATAATAAAATAAATGATATGTTCGGTTTAGAGGAAGTCTATTCTGATGCCGATAAAATGGAGAAGTTAATGGCGCAACAGGCTGAATTACAAGATAAAATTGAAGCAGCCAATGCATGGGAGTTAGATACGAAGCTCGAGATCGCTATGGACGCTTTAAGAACTCCAGAGCCAGATAAGTTGATCGCCGTACTTTCAGGTGGTGAACGTCGTCGTGTAGCCTTGTGTAGATTACTATTACAAGAACCTGAAATTTTACTATTGGATGAGCCTACCAACCACTTAGATGCTGAGTCAGTACATTGGTTGGAACACCATTTAGCACAGTACAAAGGCACCGTCATTGCTGTAACGCATGATCGCTATTTTTTGGATAATGTAGCAGGATGGATTTTAGAATTGGATAGAGGAGAGGGGATTCCTTGGAAAGGGAATTACTCATCTTGGCTTGATCAAAAATCAAAGCGTTTAGCGCAAGAAAGCAAAACCGCTTCTAAACGTCAAAAAACACTAGAACGCGAGTTAGATTGGGTACGTCAAGGAGCAAAAGGACGTCAAACCAAGCAGAAGGCCCGACTTAAAAACTACGATAAGTTAATGAGTCAAGACCAAAAACAATTAGATGAAAAGCTTGAAATCTATATACCAAATGGACCGCGATTAGGTACCAATGTGATAGATGCCGAAGGTGTTTCTAAAGCTTTTGGTGATAAATTACTTTATGAGAATCTGGAATTTAAATTACCGCAAGCAGGTATTGTTGGAATCATAGGTCCTAATGGAGCTGGAAAAACTACCATTTTCAAAATGATTATGGGTGAGGAGAACCCCGATAAAGGAACCTTTACTGTAGGAGAAACTGCAAAAATTGCCTACGTAGATCAGAGCCACTCTAATATAGATTCTGAAAAAAGTATCTGGCAGAATTTTAGTGATGAGCAAGAACTGGTTATGATGGGAGGAAAACAAGTAAATTCTCGTGCCTATTTAAGTAGATTCAATTTTTCAGGCAGTGAACAAAATAAAAAAGTGTCAGCACTTTCTGGAGGAGAGCGGAACCGTTTGCATTTAGCAATGACTTTAAAAGAAGAAGGTAATGTTTTACTTTTAGATGAGCCTACCAATGACTTAGATGTAAATACCTTAAGAGCCCTCGAGGAAGGCTTGGAAAACTTTGCGGGCTGTGCAGTAGTTATTAGTCACGACAGGTGGTTTTTAGATAGAGTATGTACGCATATATTGGCTTTTGAAGGAGATAGTCAGGTGTATTTCTTTGAAGGATCCTTCTCTGATTATGAAGAAAATAAAAAGAAACGATTGGGTGGTGATCTGATGCCAAAACGTATTAAGTATAAAAAGTTGATTCGCTAGTTTTTTTTATCATAAAACAGCAAAAGCCTTCACTATTATTTTAGCTTATAAGAGAGAGCCCTCCATAAATATAGATGGCGCATAAAATAAGCTCGCCTACAAAAATTGAAATTAAAAACACTGGAATTTTAATTTTTAAAGCACCTGAAACGTAGCAGATTAAATCTGTCGGCACCACGGGTATAAATGACCATAAAGTGATGTATAGGCCTCCAAACTTACCAGATAGGTGCTTCTCAATTTGGACTATTTTAGCTCCCTTTTTTTTGAAAAATGTTGAAAAACCTAATTTGTCAGAAAAAAAATAGATTAAGAGAGACGAACTTAATATTCCGATAAGAGAAATTGAAAGCACCCAAAATGGATTTTCTGGAAATAAAAGGACACCTGCAAAAATGAGTGGGGTGCTGGGTAGTAATACAAACCCTCGTAATAAATGTATTAAAAAATAGACGGCCCATGAGTACTTGTGATGTTGGGCTATAAACGAAGCAATCGACTCTTTTGCAAAAGTTGAAGGCGCTATAAAATAGAGAATTAAGCAGGAAAGGATGGCTAGGATCCAAATCCATTTTAAACCCGTTCTTAAGCTAAAAGTCATCGTTATTGTTTCATATATGACGAGACTTTCTTTGAAATGTTACGCAGTAATTTTTTTTTAAAGGTGACTTAAGTAGCAAGCTTTAACTTTTTGCAAGTGCTTTTAAACTATTTTTTCAAAACAAATACTCGTGGCAATACCTTTATACTGGCCATAATTCTCAATAACCCTATAGTTACATTTATTATAAAGTTTAATTGCTTCTGGCTGATTATAGCCAGTTTCTAAAATACACTTAGAATAATTGAGCTCTTTGGCACAACGCTCTAATTCGGTTAGTATTTGTTGTGCGATTTGTTGACCTCTAAAGGTGGGTAATACATAGATTCGCTTAATCTCTACACTATCTTTTGAGAATTCTTTAATGGCACCGCAAGCAACAGGTATATTTCCTTTATATGCAACGATGGCATATTTAAGATTGTCAATACTGTTGAATTGATTGTAAAAGGCATGATCGTCACCATCCCTAACTGCTAAATCAGCATCTAGTAATTTCACCAAATGGATAAAATCTGGATTCTTAGTATTGGTTTTGATTAAATTAAGCATCTACCTACTTTACTTCAAATATTCAATGTCAATATTGTGGTTATAGAAATGAAGAATAATCTTTTCAATTTCATTTGAAGGATGTAAAATGGTGGCTCCAAAATTTGAATAAACTCCTTCTGGATGCCCCATTGCACTAGGGTCTTCGCCAAACCCTCTTAAAACAGTTTTATTCGATTGAGCGTCTATAATTTTCATTTGTTTTGAACACATATCAATGTTGTTTCCCCATATTGGAGGCACATCATCTAAGTTATAAGACGTTACAGAGTATCCTTCTATTCCGTCAATATGTGTCTCAATTTTTATAGCAATATTGGTGTCGCCCGATGGTATTGCGACTTGCTTTCCGTTTTTGTATTTTATATGATCTGATGATTTAAAATAGATGTCTGAGACATCAAATTCAACTTTATTTTCTACTGTACTCAAAATATCAATACCAGATGACGTAAAGATTGAAACAATAACTTGCATTTCTTTTTTATCAATATTTTCATCTGCATTCGCCATTTCACGTAACATTTTTGCTAACAACTGTTTTTTTTGTTCGCTCATCCGTTGTAAAATTGCTTTTGCTTGAACGGGGTTGAATTTCCTAGCTTCTTGAACAAAATCTACATCAATCTCTAATATCTGCATTAACTGTTTGAGATAGATAAGTTCTCCTTTCTCTATATTCCCATCGGCCAAAATTACTTCATCAATTGCTTTTACAACGGCTAGTTTTTCTGCTAAATTAAATTCCATAAGTCTTTGTTATAGGTTGGAAATAGGGGGTACATTTTTCTTTAGTTTGAATACCAATCTCTTAATCGAACCTCGATTTTTTGATTTTTATCATTGACTAATTTTTTAAATACTTCGGTATCACTCATGTCAGGATTACCTCTATAGTGATAAGGATATACGATTTTCGGTTTAAATTCTAGCACCGCACTTGCTGCTTGTTCAACACTCATAGTATATGGTAAATTCATACAAATAAAAGCAACATCAACCCCAATTAATTTACGCATTTCTCGTATGTCTTCAGTGTCACCACTTATATAAATACCCTTTCCGCCAAGGTTTAGAAAATAACCATTTCCTCTACCTCGAGGGTGCCGTGAAGTATTGTCTTCTGGTAAATTATACATAGGCATGGCATTGATGAAAATTTCACCTTCTATGTGCATCCCACCATTTCTAACAATGGCAAGTTGTTTTTCGTAGCCCTCTTTTTTTAAGATATCTGCTACGGCTGGAGGTACTACAAATACGGCCTTTTTTGTGTCTAAACCTTTAAGCGTTTCTAAATTCAAATGATCTCCGTGAATATCTGTAATTAATATAATATCTGGAGTAGCCAAACCTTTAAAAGCATCGGCCCCACCATACGGGTCTACATATATAGTTTTGCCTTTCCACTCTAAGACTAAAGTGCCATGTGTTATAGGCTGAATGGTGATATTGCCTTCGTCAGATGTAATAATATCGGCTTTAGGTGCTTGTGCCGTTGCTATTAAAGTACTTATTAAAGTAAATAGCAATATTAGGGGGTTTTTAATTTTCATGGGGTTTATTCTAAAATATGGTGTGCACTTCTTCTTTTAAAAATGTTAAAGCTATTGTGCTTGGCGGTTCTTTCGCAGCAAGCTCTTTTAAAAGAAACTCTTGCAATCCTTTAGCATCTGCAACGCCGGTGTTGGCAGTAGCTGTGCGTATCATATGCATAGTGGTATTTTTTGCGGCTAAAATCACATTCCAACATTCACTAGTTAAATAGACTTGTTGTGCTAAGTTATGCTCAAATTCTGTTTCAATAGCGTTGATTAATTTTTTTTGATAGTTTACCTTATCATTCCCTGATGGCATAACTCGAATTAACAGTTTGCTAGGTGAAATTCGCTCTAAGAACAGGGTCATTCGCTCATAAGCTTGTAAGCGGGTAGGTAAGGCAAGGCTTTGTTTTTCCTTACGAAGTAAATAAATACGTCGTTCTTTTTCATTTTTCACATGTTGCATAAAAAAAAAGTAAGCAACCCCACCAGTAATTAATGACGGAATGACATACCCTAAAAATTTTAAAAAATTTGCTGAATCCATATTGTATTTAAAGTTTGTGACTCAAAAGTACATAATTTTATGATTGTTCTAATACTTTATGCTAAAATAGAACTTTGCTATTTAATTTCTTTAAAAACTAATTGATATTGTCACTAATTTTTGTTGTAAAAAGCTAATTAAATTGTACTTTTGGAATGAATAACTTGTTAGTGTGACAAATTACCTCGAGAACTTAAACGAAGCCCAAAAAGAAGCTGTTTTACACCAGGATGGACCCATGATTATTATTGCGGGTGCTGGCTCTGGTAAAACACGTGTTTTAACCTACCGTATAGCGAACCTAATGCATAAAGGAGTTGATTCTTTTAGCATTCTTGCATTGACTTTTACCAATAAAGCCGCTCGTGAAATGAAAAAACGAATTGGCCAAATAGTAGGAGAAAGTGAAGCGAAAAACTTATGGATGGGGACGTTTCACTCCGTTTTTGCACGAATTTTACGCTCTGAAGCCGATAAATTAGGATATCCTTCTAATTTTACTATTTACGATACACAAGATTCTGTTCGCTTATTGAGTTCTATTATAAAAGAAATGAACCTTGACAAAGAGCGATACAAACCAAAACAAGTATTAGGGCGTATTTCTCAATTTAAAAACAGCTTGATTACAGTAAAGGCTTATTATCAAAATGCCGATTTACAAGAAGCAGACCTTATGGCTAGTCGCCCTAAAATAGGTGATATTTATCACCAATATGTAACGCGTTGCTTTAAAGCAGGAGCCATGGATTTTGATGATTTGTTATTGAGAACCAATGAGTTGTTAACGCGCTTTCCAGATGTATTGGCTAAATATCAACACCGATTTAAATATATATTAGTTGATGAGTATCAAGATACGAATCACTCACAGTATTTAATTGTGAGAGCCTTGGCAGATCGATTTCAAAATATTTGTGTAGTTGGTGATGATTCTCAAAGTATCTATGGATTTAGAGGAGCAAATATTCAAAACATATTAAATTTTCAACGTGATTATGACGATGTGAAAATTTTCAAACTTGAACAAAACTATCGCTCTACGAGTACTATTGTTGATGCGGCAAATAGCGTTATAGAAAAAAATAAAACCAAACTTGATAAAGAGATTTGGACCGCTAATGATAAAGGGGAGCAAATTAAAGTAATGCGCACTCTTTCTGAAGGTGAAGAAGGACGTTTTGTAGCCGACTCTATTTTTGACAATAAACTGAATAAACAATTAAAAAATAGTGAGTTTGCTATTTTGTATAGAACCAATGCCCAATCAAGAGCAATTGAAGATGCACTACGAAAAAAAGGAGTTGACTATACAATTTATGGAGGTTTGTCTTTTTACCAGCGTAAGGAAATTAAAGACATCCTTTCTTATTTGAGACTATTGGTGAATCCAAGTGATGAAGAAGCTTTAAAGCGGGTTATTAATTACCCTGCAAGAGGTATTGGTCAAACAACGATTGATAAATTAGCCGTTGCAGCAAATCACTATAAGAAATCGATTTTTGAAATTCTTGAAAATATCGATAAAATAGATTTAAAAATAAATGGAGGAACTAAAAATAAACTGATTGACTTTTTAACAATGATTAAAAGTTTTCAGATAGAAGCACAAACTAAGAATGCGTTTGATGTGGCTGATTATGTCATTAAGAAAACACAGGTGTTAAAAGATATAGAACGAGACAATACTCCTGAAGCTGTAAGTAAAGTAGAAAATGTTCAAGAGCTGTTAAACGGAATTAAAGATTTTATAGAAGAGCAAAAAGACAAAGATGAAGATGCTTCGTTGGCTTTTTTTCTTGAAGATGTTGCACTGGCAACCGATTTGGATACAAATAAAAAGCAAGGTGCTGACGCTGTATCTTTAATGACTATACATTTGGCAAAGGGATTGGAATTTCAATACGTATATATTGTAGGACTTGAAGAAAATTTATTTCCTTCAGCAATGAGTATGAGTACACGAAGCGAATTAGAAGAAGAACGTCGCTTGTTTTATGTAGCATTGACAAGAGCTGAAACACAAGCTTACTTAAGTTATGCCCATTCGCGTTACCGATGGGGAAAATTAATTGATTGTGAGCCCAGTCGCTTTTTAGAAGAAATTGATGAAAAGTATTTAGATTATCTAGCGCCGAAAATGTCGAAACAAGTAAGTAAATTTATTGATGAAGATATTTTTGGAAGTGTTCCCCAAGATAAAATCCGATTTAAGAAACCAATTCAAAGAACAACCAATAAGCCAACAAAAATTGCCAAAGCACCACCAAAGACCATTCAAATAAGTGCACCTAAAAATTTAAAAAAGGTAAGTGCTGTAAATTCAAATCTATTTGACAGTGCTATTGCAGTTGGCAATATTGTTTTACATGCCAAGTTTGGTAAAGGAAAAGTTTTGAGTCTGGAAGGGGTAGGTTCAAATAAAAAAGCGGCGATAAAATTTGATAAAGCTGGTGATAAAAAGTTGTTATTGCAATTTGCAAAACTTAAAATTTTGGCATAAACCCTTAGTGGTTTCTAGAATAAATTGTTTATTTGCCTTATAAAATAAAATAGTTACAGATGGAGTATGATTTAGAGTATAATTCGAAAAGAGAACATTTAATAATTCCTGAATATGGAAGACATGTTCAGAAACTAGTTAATCATTGTGTTGCCCTTGAGAATGAGGAAGAGCGTAACAAAATGGCACATGCTATTATTGATGTAATGGGGAATTTACAACCACATTTGCGCGATGTGCCTGATTTTAAACATAAATTGTGGGATCAATTATTCATCATGTCTGATTTTAGGCTAGAGACAGAATCACCCTATCCAACACCTTCAAAAGAAGAATTAACGGCGAAGCCTGGCGCACTTAATTATCCTAAATCGGCTTCAAAATATCGTTTTTATGGAAACAATATCCAGATTATGATCGATACTGCGTTGACTTGGGAAGAAGGAGAAATGAAGGAGGCCTTGGTCTATACCATTGCCAATCACATGAAAAAATGTTTTTTAAACTGGAATAAAGATACGGTTGATGATTATGTTATTTTTAAGCATTTAACAGAATTGTCAGGTGGAAAAATAAACCTTACTACAGAAGCAGAAACCCTATCTGACAGTAAAGATTTACTACGAGGAAAGTCGTCAAAATCAAACACCAACACAAACACAAACGCTAAAAAGAATCAGAAATCCAATAAAACTTGGAGGAGACGCTAATTTTTATCACTAAATAAATTTATTTTTTGCATGGGTACATTTAAAATTGAAGGAGGACATCAATTAAAGGGAGAAATTACTCCGCAAGGAGCTAAAAATGAATCACTGCAAATTCTTTGTGCAGTTTTATTAACTCCAGAAGAAGTTACCATTGACAATATTCCCGATATCGTTGATGTTAATAAGTTGATTTCTTTACTGAGCAATTTAGGTGTCAAAATTCAAAAAAATGGACACGGTTCGTATACCTTTAAAGCAGATGATGTTAACTTAAAATATTTAGAGTCGCCTGAATTTAAAGAGGAAGGTCGCGGACTTAGAGGATCCATTATGATTGTTGGTCCGTTACTAGCTCGTTTTGGTAAAGGGTACATTCCGAAACCTGGAGGTGATAAAATAGGAAGAAGACGTTTGGATACTCATTTTGAAGGTTTTATAAAATTAGGTGCCGAATTCAGATACAATAAAGACGATCATTTTTATGGGGTAGAAGCTAAAAAGTTACACGGAACGGATATGTTATTGGATGAGGCATCCGTAACAGGTACTGCAAATATTGTAATGGCTGCTGTTTTAGCAGAAGGAAAAACATCAATTTACAACGCAGCCTGCGAACCATATTTACAACAGTTATGTAAAATGTTGAACAGAATGGGGGCTAAAATATCTGGAATTGGTTCAAACTTATTAGAAATTGAAGGCGTAGACGCCTTAGGAGGCACAACACATAGAATGTTGCCAGATATGATTGAAATTGGTAGTTGGATAGGTCTTGCTGCGATGACAAAAAGTGAGTTGACTATTAAAAACGTAAGCTGGGATGATTTAGGGCAAATACCTAATGTATTTAGAAAAGTGGGTATTACTGTTGAGCGAAAAGGTGATGATATTCACATCCCTGCACATAAAGACGGTTATGAAATTCAAAACTATATTGACGGTTCTATTTTAACCATTTCTGACGCACCTTGGCCAGGTTTCACTCCTGATTTATTAAGTATTATTTTAGTGGTTGCTACCCAAGCTAGAGGAAGTGTATTAATTCATCAAAAAATGTTTGAAAGTCGTTTGTTTTTTGTTGATAAATTAATAGATATGGGAGCGAAAATTATTTTGTGTGATCCTCATAGAGCAACCGTTATTGGACATGATTTTGAATTCCCGCTAAAGGCTACAACAATGACTTCGCCCGATATTAGAGCAGGTGTTTCTTTATTAATTGCGGCCTTATCTGCAAATGGTACCAGTACCATCCACAATATAGAACAAATAGATAGAGGTTATGAAAATATTGATGAACGTCTAAAAGCAATCGGTGCCCACATAACTCGATTGAATTAATCACAATTCAGATACTCACAAAAAACACATTTTTGAAAGAATAAGATAGCATTGTGACATTTTGACACAATGCCAATATTGGCAACACTTTTGCTACGTATTGATATATAAATTTTCAATAGAATTATGAGTAATAAAGAAGATATAAAAGAAGAAGAAAAAAACATGGAAGTTGTTGAATCAACTACTGAAATACCAGTAGAACCTACATCTGAGGAGTTAATTCAACAAGAAAAAGATAAGTTTTTAAGACTATTTGCCGAGTTTGAGAATTATAAAAAACGAACGTCCAAAGAACGCATTGAATTATTTAGAACTGCCAATCAGGAATTAATGACAGTGCTGTTACCAGTTTTAGACGATTTTGAAAGAGCGTTGGCACATATTGAAGATGATAAAGAAGCAGAAGAATTACGTAAAGGCGTATTGTTAATTTACCAAAAGCTGATTAATACATTAGAGCAAAAAGGCTTGACTAAAGTGGAAACTAAGGCAGGTGATACTTTTGATTCAGAGATTCACGAGGCCATTACTCAAATTCCAGCGCCCTCAAAGAAATTGAAGGGAAAAGTAGTAGATATAACAGAACAAGGCTATAAGCTAGGAGACAAAATAATTCGTTTCCCAAAAGTGGTTATTGGTCAATAAATAATTGTAATGAAAGAAGATTATTACCAAATATTAGAGTTAAATAAAAATGCTACGGCTGCCGAAATAAAGAAAGCTTATCGAAAGATGGCAATTAAATTTCACCCTGATAAAAACCCTGACAATAAGGAAGCTGAAGAAAAGTTTAAAAAAGCTGCTGAGGCTTACGAAGTATTGAGTAATGCTGATAAAAAAGCACGTTATGATCAATTTGGTCACGCGGCTTTTGAAGGAGCACAAGGAGGTCATGGAGGTTTTGGCGGAGGCGGAATGAATATGGAAGACATATTTAGTCAGTTCGGAGATATTTTTGGTGGTGCTTTCGGTGGTGGTTTTGGTGGCGGAGGCTTTAGCGGAGGTAGAGGTAGAGCACGTATAAAAGGGAGTAACCTACGTATTCGTGTAAAGCTAACACTGGAAGAAATTTTGAATGGTGTAGAGAAGAAAGTGAAAGTCAAACGGATGGTGACAGCAGATGGAGCTACTTACAAAACATGTTCAACTTGCAATGGTCAAGGTCAAGTAACGCGTGTTACTAATACCATTTTGGGTAGAATGCAAACGGCTGCGGCGTGCCCTACATGTCAAGGAGCAGGAGAAATGTTAGACAAAAAACCAGACGGAGCAAATGCGCAAGGGTTATTAACTAAAGAAGAAAATGTTTCTATTAAAATTCCCGCAGGTGTTACAGATGGGGTGCAATTAAAAGTTTCAGGAAAGGGAAATGATGCGCCAGGAACGAATGGTGTTGCAGGTGATCTTTTAGTTGTAATTCAAGAGGAAGAACACGCATATTTAAAACGTGAAGGGACTAATTTACATTATGATATGTACGTTAGTTTTTCTGAAGCAGTACTCGGAGCATCAAAAGAAATAGATACCTTAACAGGTAAAGTGCGTGTAAAAATAGACAATGGTGTTCAATCGGGTAAAATACTGCGTTTAAGAGGAAAGGGCTTGCCAAGTTTGGAGGGTTATGGTAAAGGAGATTTACTAGTTCATGTAAATGTATGGACTCCAAAAGAGCTTTCTAAAGAGCAAAAAGTTTTTTTCGAAAAAATGAAAGAAGATGATAATTTTAAACCATTGCCTACGCATGGTGACAAATCATTTTTTGAAAAAGTAAAAGATATGTTTTCATAAAAAAGAGTTAAAATTTTCCTAAATGAGGATATTTTAGGAGTTAAGATTCTGTTATTAATAAAATTTATCTATATTTGTATTGTTGGACTCTTAGTTCAACAACTTTTTCTTTTTCATAGCAATTTTCCCACTCTATTTTAGAGTGGGTTTTTTTATTCTAATTACTTGACAATTAAAGGGATAAATTAAATTTTAAAAAAATAATTTCTGACTATACAATAAATTGAAAAGACTACCGTTTTACTTATATATTGCTGTATTTATACAGTAATATTTCTTTTTCATAGCAATTTTCCCACTCCCTTTTTAGAGAGTGGGATTTTTTTTAAAACACTTTTATCATCCATTTTAATCAACTACTTTTACACCGAAAGTAGGTCACCTTATCGCTCAAATTTTGAGAGGAAAGTCCGGACACCAAAGAGTATCATAGCGGATAACATCCGTCCAGCGTGAGTTGAGGACAAGTGCAACAGAAAGCAAGTACAGTTCGGCTGTAGTGAAACCAGGTAAACTCTATGAGGTGCAATGTTATGTACATTGAAGTTTGAGAGCTACTCGCTCGATTTCAAGGGGTAAACAGCTAAAATTATAGAGCAATTTATAATTCAGATAAATGATAAGGATTCAATTTATTGAAAACAGAATCCGGCTTATGACCTACTTTTTATTAAAATTTTGTAAGGACTAACAACTAATAAGTACTAAAAGACTTTACGCTATACTACTATGACAATTAAAAAGAAACACATTTACAATATCCTTTTTTATGGATTCATTTTATTTCTATTTACACCTTATGGTTTGGGTACTAAGGCGAAGCTTACAGAAGGAATTACGTATGTAAAAAGTTTTATTTTCCCACCGTCAGAAACTGCTGTCAATGAACGAAAAGCATTAGATACTTATAATGTAGATTTACAAGGAATAACCAATGCTACTGATCTGAATTTGGAAACCACAAAAGGGAAAGTGGTTTTTATTAATCATTGGGCAACTTGGTGTGCACCTTGTAGAGCTGAAATGCCATCGTTGCAAAAGTTGTATGACGATTATAAAGATCGAGTCGTCTTTGTTTTTTTAACTACAGATACTAAAAAAGTAGTAGACAATTTTTATGAGTCAAAAGAATATAATTTACCTACTTATGCCTTAAATACCTCAATTCCAAAGCAAATTAATACAACAAGCCTACCTGCAACTTTTATTTTAGACAAACAAGGGAAAGTGTATTTGGAAGAATTTGGTCCGGCCGACTGGAATAGTTCACATATTCGAACCATGTTAGATACACTAATTACTCAATAAAAAACCCATTAACAAACGTTAATGGATTTTTTATACTATTACATATAGTAACATGATTAAATACCCTTTATCACTAGCGGCATTCTGTAGATTTTACCTTGATTTAAATCGCTCACTTTAACTTTCTTGTAGTTAAGTTTACTTTTTACATAGGTATCTACACTAGAATTGTGAGACTCTACTGAAACAATTACGATTTCACTTTTTGCATTCAGTGTAAAAACAACTTCAGTTTTAATATTGTTATCTGTAAAGTCATTTGAAACGTTACCTAACATTTTTACAATTTGGTTGCGAAGTTCAACTTTTGTGTCTGGGTTATTCGGTACGGTGAATGATAAGGAAAATGCTGCAAATGAAACAATGACAGCCATTAATTTAAGATTTTTCATAATAAGAGTTTTTAGTGTTAAACATTTATTATAAGACTGTATTCATTGAAGTACTGTTACATGAAACAATGCTATTTAACGGTTTTTTAATAAAGATTAACGCAATTTAACGCCGTGTTAAAATGAGTCTAGTTCATTAATAACGTCCAATAAAATGGCGCAACCTTGTTCAATTTCTGTGGTAGTTATGGTGAGTGGTGGTGTAATCCGTATCGCTTTTCCTTCAAATAGCAACCAAAATAGTAAAAGCCCTTTTTCTAAACATTTTAAAATAATTGCCGAAGCCATTTCAGGAGATGCAACCATGATAGCTATCATCAACCCTTTTCCTCGAACTTCAAGTATGGATGGATGTGTTAATAATTTGCGGAAGAGTAGTTCCTTCTGCAGTGTAGTTTCAATCAAATTAGAGCTAGTAAGTTCTTTTACGGTGGCAAGTCCGGCCGCAGCTATTACAGGATGGCCACCAAAAGTAGTGATGTGTCCCAATGCAGGTTTTCTTGATAAGGTATTCATCATACTAGAAGGTGCCATAAAAGCACCAATAGGCATACCACCTCCCAATCCTTTTCCCGTAATAATAATATCTGGAATTACTTGGTAATTTTCAAAGCCCCAAAAGGTTCCTGTTCTACCAATACCACATTGTATTTCATCTAAAATTAACAAGGCTCCAACGTGTTCGCATTGTAGTTTTACTTTTTTTAAATACTCCTCTTCAGGAACAATAAAACCAGCGCTTCCTTGAATTGTTTCTAAAATTACTGCTGCAGTATTTTTTGTAATCTTTTGAATGTCAATGGAATTATTGAATTCTATAAATTTTGTACCGGGAATTAAAGGTCTAAAAGCACTGTTCTTTTCTTCAGATCCGCATACGCTCATAGCACCTTGTGTATTACCGTGGTATGCATTTTTTGCAGCGACGACTTCAGATCTTCCTGTAAAACGCTTTGCTAACTTTAGAGCACCTTCGGTTGCCTCAGTACCCGAATTGGTTAGATAAACGGCATTTATTGCGCCAGGAGTATTGGTTACTAAAATTTTACAGAGATCAATTTGAGGTTGTTGTAAAAATTCTCCATAGACCATAACATGGGTATAGCTATCTACTTGTTGTTTAATTGCCTGACTTACTTTCGGGTGGTTATGACCCAAGGTATTTGCGGAAACACCAGCAATAAAATCGAGGTATTTTTTACCAGAAGTGTCAACTATATAATTTCCAGTGGCATGGGAGATTTCAAGTGCTAATGGATGTTCGGATGTTTGGGCTTGGTATGTAAAAAAATCAGATTTCATAACTAATCATTTTCTTCTACTTGATTTTCATTAATAGATTCTGATTCGAGTGTCTTCGTTTCAACAGTAATTTGGTCTTTAGTAAAGATATCGTCTTTAGTCAGTGGCCTTTCTGCTTCTCTCCATATAAATCCTCTTAATTTCCGAACATTTTCAGGAAATTCTGATAACGGATAAATTGCACCATCTGGCATGGTTAAAAAATGGGCTTTTTGCAGTTGACTATTTTTAAATTCAAAACGCATTGAGCTACAAGCCGTTTTATCAATACCGATTAATTCTCTGGTATCTTCATCTCTAATAAAAAATATATTTTCTCCATTACCGATAACATGTACATCCTGCAAATCATTTTCAATAAATTTTCCTAATAAATTCCTACCCTTAATTTGATTGAATCCAATAGAATCTTTTTGAACAATAAAAGCGTTTTGTAATACTTTCAAACTATCCAATTTTTCAGTTTTTGGATTGGAGAGAAGTTTTATGGTGTCACCGGTTATTTGGTTTTTTTCTGACCATAAAATGGGATTTCTAAACATTTGAGTTAAACCAGTAGCCTGGTTAGAATGTATAGAATCGCATTTCCCGCTTAAGTCACTTTTAAAAAATTTCACACGGTGGTATGCTCTCACAATTCTATTTTCTGGTTTGCCCGTAACCAATAGTGTATCTCCATGAATATACATAGAGTCTTTTTCTATTTCACTTATTGCTACAGCCCTTCCAATGACAAAAGCGGAATCTAACCGTTGAAAAAACTCAGCATAATTACCTCTTATAATTGAACTATTGGCCGTGTCCTTCATTTGAATATTTTCACTAGCTGAAGCAAAACCTAAATTCCTATCATAGTATAAACTATCTGCTTTTATTTCTCTATTGTTGTATTCAATACGTGAATTTTTTGTAAAATGAGAAATGTTCGCCTTGGTATCATAAAATCCTTTTTCAGTATAAATAAAATTATCTTCACCCGTAATCGTAGAAGGTCCTGCCAAATGAGCTTTGCCCGTATCGGTATAATACACCAAGTTATTTGACTTTAACACATAATCAGGATTTGTTAACGTAACGTCAGACAATGCCTGAAATTTATTAGTTTGTAAGTGATAATTACCAACCTTGCTTTCTAGCACATTGGTGGTGTCTTTTATGGTAGCACCACTTCTATAGTACAATAACTGTTTTAATCGATCAAAACGAAGAGTGTCCGTAGTTAGGGTCATGATCGGGTCTTTTAATACCACGTCTCCCCAAGAGAGGGCTTTTTTTGTATTGCCATCGTAATCAACATATCTACTTGTTTGTGTGATGGTATCTCCTTGAATTAAAGACACATCTCCAAATGCTTTTAAAAAGTTCGTTTCTTTATAATAAATGGCTTTTTTACTGCGTAAGGTTACTCCTTCGTGTTCAACGTACACATTACCTAATAATATGGTAGCTCCAGGAAACTGTTCTTCGTCAATAGTAGAATTATCAGCATGTACAATTTTAATCCGTTTTTGCTGCGCAAAAACAGAACAAGTAAGAAGACCAAACAATAATATTAGTAAGCGTTTTTTCAAGCCCTATGAATTTACTACAAAACTAAGGAAAAAGTGGGTAGTAAAATGAGGGTACTGCTCTTTTATGAAGAGTTTATGATTATCGATATACCGTCTCTTTTCTATCAGGGCCAACAGAAACTATCTTAATAGGCACTTCTAGCTCTTTTTCAATAAAGTCTATATAAGCGTTTAAATTAGGTGGTAATTCACTCGCTGAAGTCATTTTAGTTAAATCAGCTTGCCATCCTTTAAATTCAGTATAGTTTACTGAAACATTTTCGGGTTCTATATTGTATGGTAAGTGATGAATTTCTTTTCCTTTATAAATATATGAAGTACATACTTTTAAAGTGTCAAATCCAGAGAGCACATCGCCTTTCATCATCATTAATTGGGTAACACCATTTACCTGTACAGCATATTTTAAGGCTACTAAATCTAACCATCCACATCTACGTGCTCTTCCTGTAGTAGCGCCAAATTCATGACCTACTTTTGCCATTCTTTCACCATCTTCGTCAAATAACTCAGTAGGGAAGGGGCCAGAACCAACTCTGGTGGTATAGGCTTTAAAAATACCCAAGACTTCACCAATTCTATTAGGGGCAATTCCCAAGCCTGTACAGGCACCGGCAGCTGTAGTATTTGAAGAAGTAACAAATGGATAGGTACCAAAATCAATGTCTAATAATGAACCTTGAGCGCCTTCTGCCAAAATCGTTTTATTGTTTTTAATAGCTTGATTTAAATATTCTTCACTATCAATAAATGTCAATTTTTTTAAAGCATCAACTGCCTTGCAAAATTCAGATTCTAGCTCTTTTAAGTTGTACTGAATATCTACATCAAAAAAGTCAATCATTTTGATGTGTTTTTGGGTTAGGGCATGGTATTTTTCTTTCCAATCGTCCAACTCAAGATCACCAACACGCATTCCATTTCTACCTGTTTTATCCATGTAAGTGGGGCCAATTCCTTTTAAGGTAGAGCCAATTTTTGCTTTTCCTTTTGAAGTCTCTGATGCGGCATCCAACAAACGGTGGGTCGGTAAAATTAAATGTGCTTTACGCGATATTAATAATTTAGTTTTAAAATCTATATTATACTGCGCTAAGTTGTCAAGTTCTTTTTGAAAAATTACAGGATCAATAACGACACCATTTCCAACTACATTTACAGCTGTTTTATGAAATATTCCAGAAGGAATGGTATGTAATACATGTTTATTCCCGTCAAAGATTAAGGTATGACCTGCATTTGGCCCACCTTGAAAACGGGCAATGATGTCATAGTTTTTAGTTAAGACATCTACAATTTTTCCTTTCCCTTCATCTCCCCATTGTAGTCCTAATAGTAAATCTACAGCCATTTAATAGTTATTTATGTTGATTTTTGATTTTTTTTACCATAAAAGTATAAAGAGTGTTTTTCGACAGTAATATCAAAAACTTCTTCTATGGTCTTTTTGATGATTTGTATTCTTGGATCACAAAATTCAATAACTTCACCAGTGTCAGTTAAGATGATATGATCGTGTTGTTTATCAAAATATGATTTCTCATAATGAGATTGATTTTGGCCAAATTGATGTCTTCTAACCAAACCACATTCTAATAATAATTCAATGGTATTATATAAGGTAGCACGACTTACACGATAGTTTTTATTCTTCATGTAAATGTATAAAGATTCAATATCAAAATGTTCATTATGATCATAAATCTCTTGAAGAATAGCATAGCGTTCTGGTGTTTTTCTATGCGCATTATTTTCTAGAAATTTTGTAAAAACATTTTTTACAATTTCTTGATTCTTATTGTTGTCTATTTCCTTTACTAAACTCATAATTACCGCACAAATTTACGTTTAAATCAACTAATTTTTAATGTATATCTTGAAAAAGATTAACAACTTTTGAACAACGTTATTTGTTGGTACGTTCAATCTTATCAATACCGTCAACGTTCTTCAATTGTAACATTAATTTTTTAAGTTGACTGTTATTCTTAATACTCACAGTGATTCTACCATCAAATACACCATCATCACCTTTTATGTTAATACTGTGGATGTTAACGTGCATACTATTTGAGATTATACGCGTCACTTCATTGACGAGTCCCATATTATCGATTCCTGTAATTTTCAATATTACTTTATATTCTTGTTGCGACGAATCGATCCATTTTGCAGGCATAATCCGATAAGCAAATTGGGATTGCATACTAATTGCATTCGGGCAATTTTGTTTGTGAACTTTAATTCCTTCTGCCACAGTGACAAAACCAAATACTTTATCACCTGGAATTGGATTACAGCAGTTGGCGAACTTATATTCCAAACGGTCGTCATCTTTACCAAAAACCAGTAAATCGTATTTATTAGTAACTTCTTGATTTGAAGATTCAGACTCCGGTTTAGGTGTTGAACGACGCATTCTATTTTTGAAGAAACTATAAAAGGCATTGTTTCGTTGTGCTATAAAATCTTTGAGTTGTTGATTTGAAATAGAACCACTACCAAATCTATAAAACAGATCTAAACTCGTTTTTAGTTTAAAATAACTAACAAGTTCATTAACTGTTTTTTCGTTAAAGGGAATTTTTAAATGACGTAATTTTCTAGATAGCACAGCTTTACCTTCTTCGCCAATCTGTTTTTGTTCATCTTTTAAGGCTGTTTTAATTTTTGACTTCGCACGTGCCGTGGTTACAATATCAAGCCAGCTTAATTTGGGTTTTTGGTTTATTGAAGTTATAATGTCAACTTGGTCTCCACTCATCAGTTCATGACTTAGCGGGACTAACTTTCCGTTTACTTTAGCACCTCTACAACGCATACCAACCTCTGTATGAATAGCAAACGCAAAATCAATTGACGTTGCACCTTTTGGTAAGGATTTTATATCGCCTTTTGGAGTAAAAACATAAATTTCTTTAGCGTATAAATTGAGTTTGAATTGCTCAACAAAATCAACAGCAGTAATATCTTTATTTTCAAGAGATTCTTTAAGTCTATTGAGCCATTCATCTAAACCTGAGTCTTTTTCATTAACATTTTTATACTTAAAATGAGCCGCATAACCTTTTTCAGCTATTTCATCCATACGTTCAGATCGAATTTGTACTTCAACCCAACGTCCTTTGGTACCCATAACCGTTATGTGTAGCGATTCATAACCCGTTGATTTTGGTTGTGAAATCCAATCTCTTAATCTATTTGGGTTGGGTCTAAAGTGATCCGTAACAATTGAATATATTTTCCAGGCGTCAAATTTCTCTCTTTTCTCATTTGATTTATAAATAATGCGAATGGCAAATTTGTCATATACTTCATCAAAAGAAACCCCTTGATTCAACATTTTCTTGCGAATAGAATAGATTGATTTAGGTCTCCCTTTAATAGAATACTTTAATTTTTCTTTATCGAAAGAGCTTTTTAAAATACTCGAGAAATCTTCTATATACTGCGCCTGTTCCTCCTTACTTTCGGTAATTTTCGTTAAAATATCATTATATACTTCGGGCTCGGTATATTTTAAGCCTAAATCTTCTAATTCAGTTTTAATATTATACAAGCCCAATCGATGGGCAAGTGGCGCATAAATATAGAGGGTCTCTGACGAAATTTTCAACTGTTTATCTACGGGCATGGCGCCCATAGTTTGCATGTTGTGTAATCTGTCGGCAATCTTAATTAAAATAACCCGCACATCATCATTTAAAGTTAACAGCATCTTTCTAAAGTTCTCGGCTTGTATAGAGACATTTTGCTCTTTACTTAAATGAGATATCTTTGTTAAGCCATTAACAACACGTGCTATAGTCTCACCAAACAATTGTTCAATATCATCAAAAGTATAATCTTTTGAATCTTCAACGACATCATGCAATAGGGCAGCAGCAATAGAAATTGCTCCCAATCCAATTTCATTGGCAACAATTTTAGCAACAGCTATCGGGTGAAAAATATAAGGTTCTCCTGTTTTTCTTCGTTGATCTTTATGTGCGTCAACAGCTACGTCAAACGCTTTACGGATCATTTTTTTATCTTCTGCGGATAAAGTTTGATACGTTATGCTCAACATATCCTTATAGCGCATCGCTATTTCCTTATTTTCTTCTTCTATTGTTGCAACATATGCCATAGAATAAAAATAGTGTAAAGATTTTTATTGAACAAGCTAGCTAGCGCTTTTAATTTGTAAGTTTTTTATTCGTTGTAATAGTGTTGGATGCGAATAATGCATAAAAACATAACTCTTGTGTGGAGTTAAGTTACTTAGGCTATTTTTCGACAATTTTTTTAAGGAAGTAATCAACGATTCAGCATTAAAAGTATGTTTGGCATAATTATCGGCTTGGTACTCAAATTTCCTCGAGAGGTAATTCATTAGCAATCCTGTAATTTCCGAAATAGGGGTGTACAATACTCCAAATGCAATAAGACCAATATGAAAGCTTGGTTGGGATACTGATAACGCGTTTGACAAGAGCGAATTACCAATGAAAAGTGATAAAAGATATAAGGTAAATCCTGTTAATAAAATGGATAAGATCATATTGAAAACAACATGTTTCTTCTTATAATGACCTACCTCATGGGCTAAAACCGCAACAATTTCATCGGTATCTAAGTCATTTATCAAGGTGTCATATAATACAATTCTCTTTTTTGTACCGAATCCTGTAAAATAGGCATTTGCTTTTGTTGAACGTTTGGAACCGTCTATGACAAAAATATTCTCTAAATTAAATCCAACTTTTTTAGAATAAGCTTCTAGTGCACTTTTTAATTCACCGTTTTCCAATGGTGTTTGCTTATTAAATAACGGGACGATTAACGATGAATAAAATAGCGACATGAATACAGAGAAAACAGCCATTAAAATCCAGATATATAGCCAAAAGTAGTCACCTGTTTTTTGATAAAACCATACCACTAGTGCTAAAATACCACCACCGATTAGTACCATCAGAAACCATCCTTTTAGTTTGTCAAAAAAGAATAATTTTTTCGTTGATTTATTAAATCCGTATTTTTCTTCAATAACGAATGTTTGGTAGTATGAAAGCGGCGTTGTTAAGATGTCACTTCCAAGTAAAATTATCCCAAAAAAGAGCAAGGTTATCACTATTTCATTAGAACTTAAACTCCTTGCGATGCTATCAATATATGCAAAGCCCTCAAAATAAAAAAAAGCGAGTGTGATTGCAAAGGATACGACTGACAAAAGCGTTGAAAATTTATAGTTTTCTTTCTTGTAGTTTTGAGATTTTAAATAGTCTTCATGCTGATAAACATCGTCGAGTTCTGATGGGATTCTGGCATCAAAATGTTTGGCGTTTAAGTAGTTTAAGTATTTGTTTATTAAAAAATTAACTACAAGTATTGTAATTATTACATTAAATAATATGTGTGGTGTCATTTTTTAATTAGCGTTTAAGAATTCTTTTAGCGTATCTATACTTTTTTTTCCAATAGACATTGTTCATAGATGATTTAATTACTCCTTTTGATGTAGAGCTATGGATGAACATACCGTCACCAATAAATATACCAACATGCCTGTATTTTCTAGAGGGTCTAAAAAAAACCAAGTCGCCCGGTCTTAATTTATTTTTTGACACCTTTTTACCTAATTCCCCCTGAAGTTCAGTTGTTCTAGGGAGTTGTATGTTAAAGGCATTTTTATACATGACCTGTGTAAATCCAGAGCAGTCAAATCCATTTTTGTCGGTGCCTCCAAATTGGTATTTGGTGCCTTTATAATTTCTAAAGTAACTTTCTAGTTTGGTTTTATTAGAGATGGTTGTTGTTGCCACCTTGCTACTGCCACAGCTCATCAACACTAATTGAAAGAAAATTATTAGATAACTTATTTTTTTATTCATTTTTATTTAAAATTTCGTTGCCGTTTTGCTTCAAAAAGTAGTATTGCAGCCGATACAGATACATTTAAGGAGTCGATTTCTCCTTGCATTGGTATGATGATGTTTTGTGTTGAATTTTCTAACCATTCGTTACTTAAGCCAGTTGCTTCTGTGCCTACAACAATTGCGGTTGCATTTTTAAAATTAACTTTTTCATACGATTCAGATGCTGTTAGTGCAGCGCAAAAAATAGCAATATTCTTATTCTTTAAAAATTCAATGAGTTCAGTGCTTGTTCCTGTCGCTACTTGATTGGTAAATACGCAACCAACACTAGAGCGGATGATATTCGGATTGTATAGATCAGTTTTCGGATTTGCAATGAGTACAGCATCAACATTTGCGGCATCTGCCGTACGTAATAAGGCACCAATATTTCCTGGTTTTTCTGGTGCTTCTGCTACTAAAATTAATGGGTGCTCCCTTTTAAAAACAAGCTCGTTAATGGCATGTTGCTTGCTTTCTACAAGTGCTATAATGCCTTCTGTACTATTTCTAAAGGCGAGTTTATGATACACCTCTTTAGAAACGTTAATTATTTTGTTAGAATCAATATCGAAATTAGCAAGTAAGGCCGATTCTACAATAGCTTCAGCAAAAAATAGCGTCTTAATTTTATAATTGCCTTTTAGTGCTAATTCTAATTCACGTTGCCCTTCAACAACAAATAAACCAAGTTTTTTTCGAGTCCTTGATTTTTCTTGTAATTGTAGTACTTCCTTTACTAAAGGGTTTTGTACGCTTGTTATTTCTTTATACACTTTAAAAGTTTGTCAAAAATAAAAAAAGCTCCCGATAAGGGAGCTTTTTTACGAAGTTAAATAGTTTTATTCGCCTAATTTCTTTTTGTAACGTTTGTAAAGTTCTGTTTGATGTGATTCTAAACTGATAGCTCTTCCATCAATAAATGCATGACTCAATACATTGGTTTTCATATCAAGTGCATCGCCATCACTGATAAATAACGTAGCGCTTTTACCAACCTCTAAGGTTCCATAATCCGTATCAATACCTAAAATTTTCGCTGTATTGGAAGTGATTAATTTTAGCGCATCTTCTTTGTCTAAACCTCTACTAGCTACCTGACCGGCATAAAAAGGTAAGTTCCGCGTTTGAAAGTTAGAATCATCACCCGTCTGGATGCCTACTAAAATACCACTATCAGAAAGCATTTTTGGGAGTTTATAAGTAAAGTCATAATCATCATCTTCACTATTCGGGTTGCTATGTGTTCTACTTGTTAGTACGGCTACATTATTTTTTTTAAGTAACCCTATTACCTTATATGAATCATAGCCGCCAATAATTACAATGTTATTAATGCCTATTGACTTTGCAAAATTCACACCATCGGTAATTTCTTTCTCACCATCGGCATGGATATATAATTTTTGAGAACCATCAAAAAGCCCTAAGGTTGCCTCGTATGGAAGGTTTTTAATCGTTTTTGAGCCTTTGCCATAGGTTTTAGCTTCAAGCATAAAACTCTTGAGCTCATCGATTTCTTTCGTGTAATTTTTGTTCGGACTTAACTCTCGTGGTCCACCGAACCCGCGTCCACCTCTTGAGAAACTGTTTGGCCAGTTTAGATGAATACCATCATCAACTTTTATGGCAGCGTCTTCCCAGTTCCAAGCATCAAATTGCATGATGGAAGAAGTTCCAGAAATGCGTCCGCCTTTTGGCGATACTTGAGCTATCAAAATACCATTAGGACGCATAGATTCTACTACCTTCGACTCTGCATTGTAGGCAATTAAACTTCGAATATGTGGAATTAATTCACCTATTTCATCTTGATCATCACTTGCACGAACAGAATTCACCTCTACCAATCCTAATGAAGAATTTGCAGTTATAAACCCAGGGTATACGTGTTTGCCACTTGCATCTATAACTTTTCCTTTAGTAGATGTGCTTGAATTGGTGGCATCAGCAACAGTTGTTAGTTTGCCATTTTCGAAAACGATAATACTATTTTCAATAACGGTTCCATTTCCAAGATGAGCTACAGCTCCCGTTATCGTGATTGCTTCGGTTTGCGCATCAGCAGGAGTTTGTTGTGCTATCGAATTAAAGGCAATCAATCCTAAAAATGCGACTAGTAAATATTTTATTTTGTTCATAATTTTAAATTTTAGTATTCAACAGTATCACAATGAAAATCGATCATCTCACGCCTTCTAGGTGCTTGTGTGGCACTCCCTCCGTTTTTCTCATTTAACATCATATTAATTAATGTATTTCGTTCAGTTGCGATGCTTTTTTGCATTGCTTGATCTCTGTCGATATCGAAATAAGTAGTTCCATCAATAATGGTTTTTTCCGCTTTAGCGTAAATAGAAAGGGGATTGGTATTCCACAGAACAACATCTGCATTTTTACCTACTTTAATAGACCCAACTTTGTCATCAATATGCAATAGCTTAGCTGGATTTAAGGTGACAAATTTCCAAGCGTCTTCTTCACTAACACCTCCGTATTTCATGGTTTTTGCTGCTTCTTGATTCAAACGACGAGACATTTCTCTATCATCAGAGTTTATAGCTGTTAGTACCCCTGCATTATGCATTAAAGCGGCATTGTATGGGATGGCATCATTTACTTCAAATTTATAAGACCACCAGTCAGAGAACGTAGAGCCTCCTACACCGTGTTCTTTCATTTTATCGGCAACTTTATACCCTTCTAAAATATGAGTGAAGGTATTGATTCTAAAATTGAAATTTTCTGCAACTTTCATCATCATATTGATTTCACTTTGTACATAGGAGTGACACGAGATAAAACGTTCCTTATTTAAAATTTCTGCAATGGTTTCCATTTCATAATCTTTTCGGTAAGGCTTTCCACTTTTTTTCAAAGCATCATATTCTTTTCCACGTTGAAAATAATCAGTATATACTTGTTCAACACCCATTCTACTTTGTGGAAAACGAGAAAAACTTTGCCAGTTCGACTGTTTTACATTTTCACCCAAGGCAAATTTTATAAATTTTGGAGCGTCTTTGAATAATAAGTTTTCAGCAGATTCTCCCCATTTTAGTTTTATGATGGCCGATCTACCTCCAATTGGATTTGCAGAACCGTGTAAAATTTGAATAGTAGTAACACCACCAGAAAGATTTCTATAAATATTTATATCTTCTGAATTTACTACATCTTCCATCGTAACTTCTGCAGAAGAATTGTGGCCACCTTCATTAACTGCAGCGGCAGCTATATGTGAATGTTCATCTATAATACCGGAGGTTAAATGTTTACCTGTAGCATCAATTACTTTGGCTTTGCCTGCACTTAAGTTTGTTCCAATCTTGGCAATTTTACCATCCTTTATAAGAACATCTGTATTTTTAAGAATGCCATTTGATTCATTGGTCCAAACCGTAGCATTTTTAAATAATAAGGTTTCACTTGTAGGCTTTTCTTTAAATCCAAAGCCTATATTAGGGTAAGAAACAGGTACCACCGTTAACGGTTTGCTTTCTCTTTCTTTTTTCGCATCAGCATCCTCATTTGAAGAATCTTTTGAAGCCACCCAAGTTGTTGATGTACCATCGGCAAGTGTAGCATTCCCTTCTAATGTGTCTGAATCTGTAGAAATACGACCAGATAATCTATTGAAGCTGTTTTTTACTTTATCATCATTAAAATTAATCGCTATCCAACTTCCATCATAACTAACTTTCGCGTTCATTTTAGTTGAATCGTGTTTTAGTTCAATTTTTGGTGATGCTACGCTACCTGTTAATGCTAATTGATACTGTTGGTTGTTCAGCTTAATGGTGTAATTTCCTCTAATGTCTTTCGTGTCCATATCATTAATTACATTTTTTGAACCTTCAACCCAATTCTCATAGAGTGTTGATTTGCTGTCAAAAAGGTCACCAGAAGTGATTAAGAAATTGGCGTAAGCTCCTTTTTGTAAGCTACCTATTTGGCTGCTCTTACCTAGAATACTCGCTGGTATGGTCGTTAAAGCTTCTAAGGCTTTGGTTTTATCTAAACCATAACTTATCGCTTTTTCTAAGTTTTCCATAAAAGTCGCAGGCGATTTTAATTTATGTGTAGTCAATGCAAAATTCACATTGTTTTTAGCCATTATACCTGGATTTGTTGGCGCTTGATTCCAATAACGCATATCTCCTAAGCTCACATAATTTGCTTGAAAAGGGTTTGAAACATCATACGCCTTTGGAAAGTCAATTGGCAAAATAAATGTAGCATTCGTAGCTTTAATGTCGTTGATGATTTCATACTCATTTCCTTCGCCAACAATCACATATTGGATACCGAATTCATCACCCACTTTATCGGCTCTCAACGCATTTTGTTTGTCGCCTGCATCAAATATCTGTACTAGATTTTTATTGTTATTCAAAGCCTCAATTGAAAGGTCTTTGGTAGCAATATTTCCTTTTGCGTACCAGTCGGCATCTGAATAGAGCTGTCTGAGTAGGGCCATAGCTCCCATGAGTGATCCAGGATATGACTGGCTTTTAGCAACACTTCTACTAAAGGATAAGTACTGAGCAGACTTATCAGATAATAAGGCACTTGAAAGATCCTCTTCAGAATTTAAAGCGACTAAGGCTCCAGTACCTCTTACAATACCATCTTGTAGATGTGTGTTTACCACCCCAAAACCGGCTTTCCGTAACGCTTCCGCTTTTTTAGTGTCAAATTTAAATTTATCAATGGCATTGGTTTCTGGCATAATATGCTCATTCCAATAATAGCCTTTTCTTTGAGATCCATATTGGGCAGTTCTACCACGACCAGGAGTACGTTTTGGTATGTCGATACCAAAATCTGAATAAATATCAATAAAAGAAGGGTAGATGTGTTTCCCCGACAAATCAATAACAAGTGCGTCCTTTGGTATAACTACTGAAGAAGCTGCGCTTACTACTTTACCATCTTTAATTAGTAAAGTTCCTTTATTAATCACTTGTGTAGGAGTGATAAATATTTTCGCATTGGTAAATGCAGTGTAATTGGTGTTTACGGTTTTAACACCATCATTTTTAGGAAAATATTCTTGCGCCGAAAGGTTCAATAAACCAAAAACAGTTAGCAAAAACAAAATCCTCAATTGAAGTTTTGAGTTTCTTTGTTTCATGTGAATAAATTGGTGAGTTAATAATTAGCTCTAAATTTATAATTATAATTTCAGTATTAACTAAAATTAACATTTCTTTAAGACTTTAGTCGAGCCCGTACTTGTCTCGATACGCAACTAATAAGCCCACCATATTACTATACCCCTGAATACCATCTATTTGTTTATTGGCTTTTAAATAGTTATCGTAAAAAAGTTTAAAAAATGGTTCTGCCTTATTCTGATAGGTTCTCCAGAATTCTTGTGATTCTCGAATGTTTTTCAAAATTCCTTTTGGAATACTGTCAATGAGTTGCCTTCCTTTAATAGAGTCTTTGCCATATACCGCAGCAATAGAGAATTGCAAGGCGATTTTATAGCCAGAAAATTTATAATATGTTTCGGGATGGTGTGTAGCGGCCAGGAAGCCAATAAAATTAGCTTCACTTTCAGAGGCAAAGCCTAATTGATGCGCGGTTTCATGGCTACTAATCATTGGTAAGCTAGGCTTAGGGACTAAATAATCAACTTGAGCTTCTCCAGAAATGGGATTGAAATATCCGGAAAAACCCATATAGGTTAAAGGCACACTAAACAATGATTTTTTAATGGAGGGCTGATGATATTTAAATTCAGGAAATACAGAGGCTAAGGCATTATAGCCAAATGGCACTTGCTTGATAATGGCCTCTTTTGTGTAGTTGATTGTTGCTTTTAAAGTGTCGTTCTTTGTAAGTTGAAAATGTGTTTCTTTTGTTTTATCGAGTAGGTCATGACTCAAAAAAATTAAATCGTCTAAGGTATATGCTTTTTGTTCTAATTGGAGGGTGTTGAAAAGAGAATCTCTATAATAATTTAATCCCCAAAATAAATTAAATAGAAAATAAAAAATAGAGAGATAGGCACCCAGTCTAAAAAGACTTTCAATGATGTTTTTGTATCCTTTTTTAATAAAACGATAAATAGATACCAGTAAAAAGAGACCCAATAAGAAATAATAGACATCACCGACAGAAAAAGGGATCCAACCTAAAACAGTTCTAAAAACAATAGAAATATAAGGATAAATGCCCGTAGAGTAGTACGTTTCAACTAGTTCTGGGAATCTTGAAATTATTGAAATAAATATGAGTTGAATGAAAAAAAAGAAGGTTAAACTTTTGTAGATGGTGTGCTTTTTCATGACTCAAAAATAGGTAAATATTAAATACCTTAAATGCTAATTTACTTATTAACAAAACTTTCACTTGTTAACAGAAAGTGTCAACAAATAAAATCGTAAATTAAAGTGTTATTAAGTCATAAAAAATTACATTTGCTTGATGGAAAATTTGCAACCAATACGTGCTAAAAACGTTAAAAAAGGCACCTTAATAAACCTTGAAAAAGGAAAACTCCCACCGCAAGCTGTTGATTTAGAGGAAGCAGTGTTGGGAGCGATGATGATTGACAAAAAAGGTGTTGATGATGTTATTGATATTTTGCATGCGGATGCTTTTTATAAGCAAGCGCATCAAGAAATTTTTAATGCCATGTTTTTACTGTTTAACGCTTCAGAGCCTATTGATTTATTGACGGTGTCTAATCAGTTGCGAAAAGAAGGGAAATTAGAAAGAATTGGAGGCGATTTTTACTTAGTGAACTTAACACAAAAAGTATCTTCTTCAGCACATATTGAATTTCATGCACGTATTATAATACAAAAGTATATTCAACGTCGTTTGATTACTATTTCTAGTGAGATTATTGATGAAGCCTATGATGAAACAAGTGATGTATTTGATTTATTAGACTCTGCCGAAACCAAATTATTTGAAGTTACTCAAGGAAATTTAAAGAAAAGTTCAGAAGCGGCAGAAGGCTTAGTTTCACAAGCACTTAAAAAAATTGAAGAGATTTCTGGGAAGGAAGGAATGAGTGGTGTACCTTCTGGGTTTACTAAACTTGATGCTTTAACTTCAGGATGGCAACCATCAGATCTAGTGATACTTGCAGCTAGACCAGGTATGGGTAAAACCGCCTTTGTAATGTCTATGGCAAAGAATATGGCCATTGACTTTGACATCCCCGCAGCCATATTTTCATTGGAGATGTCATCAGTTCAATTGATTACGAGAATGATTTCTAGTGAAACGGGAATTTCATCTGGTAAATTGAGAAAAGGAGATTTACAGCCACATGAGTGGGAACAGTTAAATGTAAAAGTTAAAAACCTTTCGAAAGCGCCCATATTTATTGATGACACACCATCATTATCAATTTTTGATCTACGGGCAAAGGCCAGAAGATTGGCTTCGCAACACGGAATTAAAATTATAATCATTGATTACCTACAGCTCATGACAGCCGGAACTGCTGCTAAAGGAGGTGGTAATAGAGAACAAGAAATTTCTACAATATCTCGTAACCTAAAAGCGTTAGCTAAAGAGTTAGCCATCCCTGTGATTGCATTATCTCAGTTGTCGCGTGCGGTTGAAACACGTGGTGGTAGTAAAAGACCGCTGCTTTCCGATTTACGTGAATCTGGAGCTATTGAGCAAGATGCCGATATTGTTTCATTTATTTTTAGACCTGAATATTATGGTCAAACGGAATGGGATGATGATGAGCGTACACCTTGTGAAGGTCAGGCCGAATTTATAGTAGCAAAACACAGAAATGGAGGTTTGGAAAATATCCGACTAAAATTTACAGGCCATTTGGCAGAATTTTCAGACTTGGAAGAATCATTTGCTACAGAGTTTGAATCATCAATGAACCAATCGAAGATGAATGAAGGAGTTCAACCAAATCAATTTCCGAGTGCCGAAGATGTTTTTGGAGCACCAGATGATGATGGAGACGTTCCGTTCTAATTTTTAATATATGATTGTGAGATTTGTAGTATCTATATTTTTTCTATTCGTTTCTTTTACAAGTTATGCGTCATTTATATTTATCCCAATGGATGATGTAGGACAGCAAAACCACTTAAAAGCATATGGTATTGCCTTTTTTTCACTACAAAAACAAATAAATGTTAAGTGGCTGCTCAATTATAAAGGAGGGGCTTTTTTATTAGAAGATACAGAAGCTTTCCGAAAGGAATGTACCATTCGCGGGGTAACCTACCAAATTATTTCAGATACAGAAGCATTGGCCATACTTGAAGAAATTGCAAGCCCTTCACAAAATATGGAAGCTGTAATTCTTGAAAAAGCACCTAAAATTGCCGTTTACTCTCCAAAAGATAAAATGCCTTGGGATGATGCCGTTACCATGGTATTGAATTATGCTGAAATTCCATATGACGTGATTTATGATGAAGAAGTATTGCAAGATAAACTGTTGATGTATGAATGGTTACACTTGCATCACGAAGACTTTACAGGTCAGTTTGGAAAATTTTATGGAGGTTACCGAACTTTTCCTTGGTATATAGAAGGAAAACGTTATGCCGAGGAATTGGCAAAAAAATTGGGATATAATAAAGTGTCAGAAGAAAAATTGGCTGTGTCATTACGTATTAGAGATTATGTAATAGGAGGTGGATTTATGTTTGCAATGTGCTCAGCTACCGATAGTTTTGATATTGCCTTAGCGGCTGAAGGTGTGGATATTTGTGAGGTGATGTTTGATGGTGATCCTTCTGAACCCAATTATCAAAGTAAAATTGATTTTTCTAAAACTTTTGCTTTTAAAGATTTTGAGCTCGTTAGAAGCCCTACAGAATATGAGTTCTCATCTATTGATATGACACGGAAGCGTAAAGTTATAAAAGCGCAAGATTATTTCACTTTACAAGAATATTCGGCCAAATGGGACCCTGTGCCTACCATGTTATGTCAAAATCATACGCAATTGGTTAAAGGATTTATGGGGCAGACTACCAGTTTTGATCGAAGCAGTGTAAAACCTACCGTGCTGGTAATGGGTGAAAATAAGGTAAATGGAGAAGCGCGATACATTCATGGAGTAAAAGGAAAAGGAATGTGGACTTTTTACGGAGGACATGATCCTGAAGATTATACGCATCGCGTAGGTGATCCCAAAACAGAATTAGACTTACACCCAAACTCGCCAGGATACCGTTTAATATTAAATAACGTATTATTTCCGGCAGCAAAAAAGAAAAAACAAAAAACATGATAAACAACACAAAATACTTTCTACTACTATTTGTTGGAATGCTCACTTTCGCATCATGCGTTGAACGAGGGAAGCCTATTGAAAAGGTTGAAACAACAACAACGACTAATGACAAGAGTATCACACATTATGTTTGTCCAAAAGGGCATGCTGGTTCTGATGTACAAGGTGCATGTCCAGAATGTGGTTCGGTATACTTACACAATCAGGCGTTTCACGGTAATGGCGGTTTGTCGATACCTCAGCCGGCATTGCAAGATCCGTTCAATACCAATAGTACGCCTGCAAATACAGCGCCAGCCGCTGCTCAAAATGCGTATGGTGATTACCATTATATTTGTCCGAACGGTCACCCTAAAGGTGCAGGTTCCGCAAGTAAATGTACGGTCTGTGATGCTAACTTAGTTCACAATCAGGTCTATCATAAATAACTGTTAACAAAATAAAATAACTTTCAAAATATGTGCTTGCAGCAACTGTGAAAAGCACTATTTTTGTTTTCTTAAAATTTAATCGTTACAATGTCAACACCACAAGAGTTACAAGATTTTTCAACGCAAGTTAGACGTGATATATTAAGAATGGTACATGCTGTAAATTCAGGACACCCTGGAGGTTCCTTAGGATGTACAGAGTTTTTTACCGTACTCTATCAGGAAGTAATGAACTATAGTACTGATTTCACTATGGATGGTAAAGGTGAGGATCTTTTCTTTTTATCTAACGGACATATTTCACCTGTATATTATAGTGTTTTGGCAAGAAGTGGTTTTTTTCCAGTAAAGGAATTAGCCACCTTTAGAAAACTGAATACACGTTTACAAGGGCACCCAACAACGCACGAAAAATTACCTGGAATACGCATTGCTTCGGGATCATTAGGTCAAGGAATGTCTGTTGCAATTGGTGCTGCTCAAGGGAAAAAATTAAACAATGATTCGTCATTGGTGTATAGTTTGCATGGAGATGGAGAGTTGCAAGAGGGACAGGCTTGGGAAGCAATTATGTACGCAGCAGGTAAAAATGTTGATAATTTAATTTCCACCGTTGATTACAACGGGCAACAAATTGATGGATCTACAGATCATGTGATGCCTATGGGCGATTTGAAAGCGAAGTTTGAAGCTTTCGGATGGGATGTATTGGAGGTTAAAGAAGGAAATAATATCGAAGCTGTTATCGCTGGAGTCAATGAAGCTAAATCGAGAACAGGTAAAGGGAAGCCAGTATGTATACTATTACATACCATTATGGGTAACGGAGTCGATTTTATGATGCATACGCATGCGTGGCATGGTAAAGCTCCTAACGACGAGCAATTGGCAAATGGATTGAGTCAAAATGCCGAAACTTTAGGAGATTATTAATCCTTTGGATAGAAAGTTGGTAACGACAGCTTAAATTTTACAGCTACTAAACGTACTACTATAACAATAATTACAGTAGTAAGATACACAGCATTGGTTTCTAGATTCAGTTTTTGTAATGCTAGAAATGTAATAGCACCGATAATACAAGCACTTGCATAAATTTCTTTTCTGAAAATTACAGGTATTTCATTACATAACGTATCGCGTATAACACCACCAAAAGTAGCTGTTATAGTTCCTAATGCAATTGATATTAAAGGGTGTAAGTTTTGCTGAACACCTATTTCTGTGCCTATGATGGTAAAAATTCCAAGTCCAATAGTATCAAATAGGAGGAGTGAAGTACTTAAATAAGCTATTTTCTTTCTGATAATTATGGTAAAAATTGTCGCTCCCAAAATAGTATACACATAATTCAAATCTAGCATCCATGCAACAGGATTTCTACCAATGAGAACATCACGTAACGTTCCTCCACCTATGGCAGTAACAAAGGCTATAATCAATACGCCAAAAGGATCAAATTTTTTGTTGATGGCAACCAACGCGCCAGAAATTGCAAAAGCAATGGTTCCTAAAATATCAAGTGTGTAGAAAATACTCATTGATGTTGTAAAATAAGTCTTAAATAGGGGGCTAAGATAGCCTTTTTTAATCTTAAATTTAAGCAAAAAAAAGCCGAACAATTACGTTCGGCTTTTGTACTTTGTATCGTATTATTCTTTAGTGCTCATTAAAGCAAAGAATTTATCAATGTTTGGTAAGATAACAATACGTGTTCTTCTATTTCTAGCTCTATCTTCTTTAGTATCATTACCTACTAAAGGCTGAAAAGAACTTCTACCAGAAGCTATTAATTTTTCTGGTGCCACATTAAATTTATCTTGTAATCTTCTTACTACTGAAGTTGCTCTCAACACACTCAAATCCCAGTTGTCTGTAATTCGACTTGTGCTTATAGTTCTAGAATCTGTATGACCTTCAACCATTAAATCTAAGCTTTCTTCAGAGTTTACTAAATCAGCTATTTTTTGTAAAATATGATCCGCTTTGTTGCTTATTCTATAACTAGCTGTATTGAATAATAACTTATCTGAAATTGAAATCATTACAACGGTTTCATTAATATTAATATCAATGTCGTCATCATTATTGATATCGCTACTAGCCATTGTTTTCTTTAGGCTGTATGAAACAGCTAAGTTCATAGAGTCTTTAAGTGTTTTAGCACCGGCTACAGCCTCTGAATCCATTTTAGCAATGGTAGCTCTCATTTGTTTTTTCGCTTCAGTTGAAATAACCGAACCATCGGAAGTTGTTAGCTTAGAATCGCTTTCTTCTTTTAAAGCGTTGATTTTAGTGTTGTAAGCCTCAACTTTCGCTTCGATCGCAGCAAATTTTTGTTCTAATTCTTCTTTAGCAATTGATGTTTTGTGAAGCTCGCCTTTAAGATTGTCTCTATCTTGTTCAAGTTCAACAAATTTCTTTTTTGACACACATGATGTTGTTAATAATATGGTGATCAATAAAATTGAAATTTTTTTCATAGGATATTACTTTTTATTTTAATGTTATTTGAAGGTGCAATAAAGCAAAACAATCTAAAGAGTTTCTCAAGTTTTGTTAAAATTCAACAAAAAACAATAAGCATTTATGCAGTTTGTTAAGGTATAAGTAGGAGGGTACTTCGATTTACATATTTACAAACTCGTAACCAGCTAAATCAAAACCTCTTAGATCTATGGCCGTTTCATTTAATAAAATACCATGCTCTAAATACGCTTTTAAATTGGTTAACCAGAAGGTCCAGCCGTTACTACAACCATAAAATATTTCCATTTTACTTTTTTCATCAAGTGGAATATTTGATTGTGTTAAGGTTAGTAATACCACTTTGTCTTTTTCTTCTAAAGTTACGGTCACCAAACAATCACCTGCAAAAGTAAAACTAACCGTGTTTTTTCCATTTGCATCCACTATTTTTCCTGACTCCTTACCATCCCAATTGTGCCATTTCCAGAGGTATTGATCATTAGGCTTTAAAAAATCGGAGACACCTAATTGTTTTTCATCTCGGGTATAGGTGGCGTTTTGTAAAAACCAAGCGCAAATACCTTCTTGCGTTGCCCAGCACCAATATAATTTATCTAAGGAAGCATTGATATGGATTTTTTTTGTGAACGCATCCCAAGGTAGTTTTTTCATTAACTAAAAATTTAGAATTCTTTTAATTTACTTTTTGCATGTTCAATGCCTAAATCTATCCAATAAGGCAAATGCTGGTCTTTTTCTAATTCAACATAAAGAAACTCTTTCATTGGTTTCTTTGTGAAATCCATTGGCCGAACGTTGTGTTTCTCCAATTCATTTTCAATTTTAGAAGCGAGTACTCTTACTGTTAAGTCATCATTGATTACACCAACACTCATTTTCCCTTTATAGAGAAAACAAACACCGCCAAACATCTTCTTTTCATCAATGGCGTCACCATATTTAACTAAATGGACTCTTATTTTGTCTGCTAGTTGTTCATTATATGCCATTAGTCTTGTATTGAAATATCTTCATTCCAGAGTTTCGGATGTTCCTTTATAAATCTAGACATTAAATTAATCGTTTCTGTATCATTCAATACTTCTACTTGAACACCATGTTCTTTTAAAAAATCGATATTTCCTTCGAAATTTATGTTTTCACCAATGACCACTTTTTTAATTTTAAATTGAATAATGGTTCCAGAACACATCATACACGGACTTAACGTAGTGTACAGTGTCATTTTTGAATAGTCTGATTGCCTTCCTGCATTTTCAAAACAATCCATCTCACCATGAAGGATCGGACTCGATTTTTGAACCCGTTGGTTATGGCCTTCACCAACTACTTTATCATTGTGAATCAGGGCAGCACCAATTGGAATACCACCTTCGTGATAACTTTTTTTTGCTTGCTCTAACGCTTTTTGATAGTGTATTTGATTTGTCATAGCTTATAAAGTTAATCAAAGATAATTTAATAATTATTGACTTTAACAATTGCTTAACTAGAGCTAGGATTTATTAATTGTAATTTTAAAGGATATCAATACATAATACATTATGAATCTAAGTCAGATGCTCTTACCCGAATTTGATCACGAAATGAATACTACATTGAAAATTTTGAATGAACTCTCCACTGATTTCTTCGATTTTCAACCACATCAAAAATCAATGACTACACAACAATTGGCAAATCACATTGCTGAAATACCAACGTGGGTTAACGGAATTTTAGACTATTCTGAACTCGATTTTGAATCAAGACCCTATAAACCCCTAGAGTTTAAGACCAAAAAAGAGGTCATCGCATTTTTCAATAAAAATGTGATCAATGCTAAAAAGTCGCTCGCTATCGCCACAAATGAAAATATGCTGAGTGATTGGTCACTTAAAAAAGGGAATCATGTATTTTTCACGTTGCCAAAAACTGCCGTTATCCGATCAATGGTATTGAGTCATATTATTCATCATAGAGCTCAATTAGGAGTGTATTTAAGAATTAATGACGCTAAGGTTCCTGCGAGTTACGGGGATTCTGCTGATACAAAAAATGAATTTTCTTAGTCGAGATCACTAAATTTTTTACGAGCCATTACATAATATTGCCACACAATACTTTTTACGCCATAGTAATCCTGTTTTTTAGTGATAATCTCTTTGCGTTTTTGTAATAGATATGGAAAGCTGGTATAAAAGCTAAGGTGTGCTTTTAAAATAGCAAAAGTGTGCTTTGGTTTTAGTTCTAATAAAAACTTAAGTCCGGCGAAACCATCTAACAGCAACCGTGATAGGAGTACGGGTATTAATTTTTGTTTCGGAATGTTTTTTACTATAGAGTATAAACTATTGCGAAAATTAAGGAAGGTTTTATGCGGATTTGCTTTATCTAAAGTAGCACCGCCTACGTGGAATACTGTTGAATTACCATTGTATTTTATCGTAAATCCTACATTTTGAATACGCCAGCACAGGTCAATCTCCTCTTGATGGGCAAAATAACGTTCATCAAATCCGTTTAAATTGTGAAATACAGAAGCCCGTATAAAAAAGCAGGCACCTGATGCCCAAAAAATTGTCGTGTTCTCATTGTACTGTCCGTTATCTACTTCTAACTCGTTAAAAAGACGTCCTCTGCAATAAGGATAGCCATAAGCATCTATAAAACCACCAGCTGCACCTGCATATTCAAATGTTGATTTGTTTTTAAAATCCAATAATTTTGGTTGAATAGCGGCGGTTTTTGGTTCTTCTTTAAATTGGTTGAGAATAGGTACCAACCAATTTTCTGTTACCTCAATATCTGAATTCACCAAGGCGTAAATATCTGCTTGAATATGTTGTAAAGCATCGTTATAACCTTTGGCATAACCGCCATTCTCTTGATTGCTAACAATGGTGACTTCTGGAAATTTTGCTTTTACAAAAACCAGTGAGTCATCAGTAGAAGCATTGTCGGCCACATAAATTTCGGCTAAATCTTTACTATAGGTCAATATGGAAGGTAAAAACTGTTCTAGCAGTTGCCTTCCATTCCAATTTAATATAACAATTGCTACTTTCACAGATAGTTGGGTATTTCTTTTAAAAAGGTATAGTGTTCGTTCTTTGGCTCTAATTTGCAAAAATAATGTTGCAATCCGTTGGTTACCATTAAATAATTAGCATCTAATTTTAAATTATAACGGGCAATTTGATCAAAAGTTTGTTGGGTTATTTTAATAGTTGGTGCTTTACATTCAACAATAATTTCGGGCAATCCGAGCGTATTGAAAATTAAAATATCGGTGCGCTTCACTAAGTTATTGACTGTGAGTTGTTTTTCTATGGCGATTAGAGATTTTGGATAGTCATAATCAGAAATTAAATAGTGTATTGTATGTTGACGTACCCATTCTTCGGGTGTTAAAACCACATATTTTTTTCTTACAATATCGAAAATATAGTTCTTATTTTCGCTACTTTTGAGTTTGAATTGATATGTAGGGAAATTTAACGCTTGCATAGTACAAAAATGATATTTTTTTCTTAGTTGTGGAAGGCATCAACCGAATAGTTTCTGATATACAAAAAGGATTTATTAAGCCCATTTATTTTTTAATGGGTGAAGAGTCGTATTATATTGATAAGATTGCTGATTTTATCGAGAATACTATTTTGAGCGAAGAAGAAAAGGGATTCAATCAAATGGTGTTGTACGGAAGAGATGTTAGTGTAGATGAAATTGTGTCGAATGCTAAACGTTATCCTATGATGGCAGAACGCCAAGTGGTGATTGTTAAAGAAGCACAAGAATTGTCGCGTACCATAGAAAACTTAGTGGCTTATGCAGAAAACCCACAACCCTCTACCGTATTGGTTCTTTGCTATAAATACAAAACACTCGATAAGCGCAAAAAGCTTTCAAAAGTGATTACTAAAAACGGTGTGCTTTTTGAAAGTAAAAAATTATATGAAAATCAGGTAGGTGAATGGATTCGAAGAGTGCTTTCTGGTAAGTCGTATAAAATTGAAACCAAGGCAACTTTGATGTTGGTGGAATTTTTAGGGACAGATTTGTCTAAAATTAATAATGAGTTAGAGAAGCTCATGTTAATTTTACCCAAAGAATCTTTAATTACACCTTTGCATATTGAAGAAAATATTGGTATCAGTAAAGACTTTAACAATTTTGAATTACGAAAGGCGGTAGGAGCGAAGCAGGTGGTAAAAGCCAATCAAATTATCAATTATTTTGCTGAGAATCCTAAGAGCAATCCGTTGGTAATGACCATTTCTTTATTAAATAGTTTTTTTACACAGTTATTGATATACCATAGCTTGAAAAATAAGTCGAAGGGCAATGTAGCTAAAATATTACGCGTAAACCCTTATTTTGTAGGTGATTATGAGAGTGCTGCACGTAATTATCCGATGCGGAAAGTTTCGCAAACTATTTCGTTATTACGCGATGCCGACTTAAAGAGCAAAGGAGTTGGGGCTGCCAATTTACCTCCAGGTGATATTCTCAAAGAGTTGTTGTATAAAATGATGCACTAATGGTTAGCAGTTCTGCTTTTTAAGAATTCAATTTATTAAATTATTCAATTCTATTTGGCACTAATACTTTTCCGCTTAATTCTGTTGCTAAGTGTTCATTGTCTCTTACCAATTTTCCATTGACCAGAACTTTATCAAACCCTTTAGCGAGTTGATGTGGATTTACATAGTTGGCTGTAGCTTTTATTTGTTCCGGATTAAAAATTAAGATGTCTGCCTTGTAACCTATTTTTAATTGTCCTCTATTTTTCAAGTGTAGAATTTCTGCGGCATAAGACGTCATTTTTTGTACAGCTTCTTCAATAGTTAGCAGGCTATCTCGTACGACATAGGTTTCAATAATTTTCGCAAAAGTACCGTGGCCTCTAGGGTGAAACCCTGTTTTACTACCGTCAGAACAAATACCTAATAATGGATCTTTCAATAAGGTTTCTTGCAGTTCTTTATTCATTACGAAATAAGCTCCGGAGGTTCCTTGAGGGCCAACATCTTCTACAAGAAACTTCTCAAAAAGTTTGTTTTTTTTCGCTGCAGCTTCCGCCAAGGTAAGTCCGGTATAAGGAGCGGTACCTAGTAAGGTTGCTTCTGGACCGTTTCGGTGGTTTACTTTATTTCTAATAAAGGTTTCCAACTCATTTTTCCGATCGCGTTTAGCGATATCAAATTGAGCGATTGTTTTGGACCAATCTGGAAAAACAATGGCAATGCCTGTATAACTTGCCAGATAGGGATACATGTCGGCTGTTAATTGAACACCGATATTTCTAATTTGACGTATGGTATCTAAAATTTCTTCCGCGCGTTTCGCTCCTTTTCCATAAACCGATTTTAAGTGTGAAATGTGAACGCGAGCATATTTGCCCTGTTGACTTAACTCTTGAATGGATTCGATAATGGCATCATTATCTTCATTCCGCATATGGCTCATAATCATTTTATCTTGCTGCCCAACAACTTCAGCCAATGCCATTAACTCTTCTTTTTCGGCATACAAGCCGGGAGCATATTCTAATCCGGTAGACAAACCAAAACTATAGGATAATTGCTCTTTCAATAGTTTTTTTAATAGTTCAAGTTCTGAAGTTGTAATTTTACTTTTTACACCAATTTTTGCAAGATTTCTCAGTGTACCATGTCCTACAAACTCAATAACATTAACGCCTAGATTTTGTTGATTTACGGTGTCAATATAGGCTTTTAAGTCGCTCGTATTAGCACTGGAACCATCTTGACCCAATACGATACTAGTCACTCCCATTGCTAAAAAATTTTCAAAGTCGGGTGTACTTAAGGGATCTCCATGTGCATGAAGATCGATGAACCCTGGAGTTACCAATTGACCTTGCGCGTCTATTGTTTTTTCTATTTTTAGCGCAGCGTTCGTTAATTGCCCAATATAAACAATAGAATCACCCTTGATATAAATTGTAGCAGGATAGGCTTCTTTTCCTGTTCCGTCGAGTATTTTTCCATTAACTATAGCTACATCAACAGAAACAATGTTTGGTTCAGTACTAGGTAATTCTTTGTTAGTGTTTTTATGCTGACAAGAATAAACAAGTAATAGGAGTAGTGTTAATAAACTGTTTTTAAGGATGAAGGTTGTTTTTTTATTAAATATCATTCTAAATGATTTACGTGTTGTTTTATAATTTTAGGCACTATTCAAATTTTGAAAATTGATAGTCTTTTTTCTTTAAATCTGTAATGAGTTTATTTAAATGTAAGTATAATTTATCTTTTCTAAGCGGATTTGTACCTGGATGAATGAGTAAGTGAAAACCGTTTAACCCATTTAATTCTTCATAAGTATAAATACTTTCTAAAATTGCTTCACTTGAAATATAATTTGACATATCTGGGGTGGTATAGTCTGCATTCGATCGTGTACCACTAGAGAAATTAACGGTTATTTGATTTAAAGATTCAGCTATTTTAACCACTTCTTGATTGTACCATTCATAAGGTGGCATAAAATATTTAGGTTGAATTCCCATGTGTTTTAATTCTCGCAAATTGGTTGATATATCGTTTCGAATCCTGTCAGAAGTATATAAAAGACTATCTCTTTTAACCCAATCATTGTATAAAAGGTGTTTATCAGAATGCGCTCCTACAAAGTGTCCCAATGCTGCTATTTCATTAACCAGTTTTTTATGACTTCTTATGAAATCACCCGTTAGAAAAAAAGAGGCTGTTATTTTTTGTTGTTTTAAAACGTTCAATACATGGTTAAATCCTTCATCAAAATCATGGCCGCTAAAGCAGAGATAAATTGTTTTCTCTTTGATATCAGAGCGAATGATTGCACCGTATTTGTCAATCTTAATTTGGGCATTTAATGATAGAACAATGAATAGTAATAAAAAGGTTATGGGTGACTTATTCATTGCTTAAGTAAGTTAAAATAAGCAACAATTCAGCAGAACCATCTAAAGTGGGTTCATTGGTGCTATAATCTGCCCAGTCATCTGAGTATTTAATGTGCTTTGGTTGTAAATGTGCATATTCGTCAGCTTCAGATAACTGAATTCCTATCATTCCACTGTGAATTGTGGACCAAAGGGGCCCATCAACTAAACTTCCTTTAATAGATACGTTTTTGATTTTCCAAAAAGGCATATGAACATCTTTGGGCGTATCTGCATTTTGAGGGATTTCGGTAATCATACTTGTGCTCCATGGGTTTAATCCTAATAACCAATTGATATGATTTTGCATAAGTGGTCGGTACTTTTTAGAGCCAGTCATTTCTTCATACAACATCGCTTGAGTAGCTACCGCGGCAGCAAGATTGTTAGAACACCAAATAAATAAGTGTCCCACTCCATAAGAATTCTCTTCGGCTTTTTTCTGAATTTTTTCTAAGTTATGTTCGTAATAGCTAATCATTTCTTCCTTGTCTTTGGGAGTACCAACTTTCCAAAGTGCATAATGCCCCATATTTACAAAGGGGTACATTTCATAATGGCTCGCAGTATCTCTCTCCATCCATGACCATTTACCGATGGCTTTCGCGTATTTACGAGCATCATCAAGTAAACTTTCTTTTTTTGTAACAGCGTATAAGGTTGCTGCTGCCCATTCCATATCATCTGCCCAAGTATTTTCTTCATAGCGATAAGGTGCCCCATAACTATTACCTTGTTGATAGCCTTCTTGTTGCTGTCCCATTTTATAAAGTTCTTGAGCCGCTTTTAAGCAAGAATCTGCGAATTCTTTATATTCTTTAATGCCACTAAACACTTGATAACCTAACGTTAAGGTTGCTGCAGAACGGCCTGCTAAATTTGCAATACCCGTTGCCTTACTTTGGTATTTCGATAAACCTTGAGGCTTGCCGCTAGCAAAATATACAGGTCTGAAGCTATTTGCGCCCCATCCATAATCGGCGTTATCCTGATGTGGTAATTTAAAACCATTATGATCTCTGTCATCTGCCACTTGATGATATAACTCATTAGCACTCGGATGCAATTTTAAGATCCATTCAAGCCCCCATTTAGCTTCGTCAAGAATATCTGGTAAATCATTGGCTCCGGCTAGTCCGTTAGATTGAACTTCGTCCTTAAAGTCATCTGGTTTCATTTGGTAGGTCATCAGTAACCTGGCCGTTGTATTACTGCTTGTAATGAGGTATTTAAGCTGATCGGCTGCATCATGCCAGCCTCCTGTAGCATCAATACGCGTTGAATCTGCTCGTGTACCAAAAAAACTCAAGCCATCATTTTGATGACAGAATTCTTTCACATAAGGATTAAAACCACAGCGTTGCGTTCGTATAAAACTGACCACATCGTCTTGCCATTTTGGATACGCTCCAACCTGAAAAGATTGACTTCGTGTAGTCGTATTTTGAAGCTCGAAATAATAAGCTCCATTCAAGGTGATTTCAGAAAAGTCAATGGAATAATAATGCGAGAATGGATGCCATGGGTTTTTATCCAAAACCCCTTTATATTCCTTTATAAGTTTCCCATTTTTATTCTTTAAGAGCAGCGTAGGGTTGTTTAGAGCTGTGTGGCTTAAAATAAGCGCCTTTTTAGGCATGTTTGTTGGATAGCCTCCTAGATTAACTCTAAGTTCAATATCAGATTGGGCTTGCGCGATGAATGTAGTCCAAAAAACGACTATTATTCTTAATATTTTAATCATGTTTATATGGCTTCAAATTGTTTCTAATTGTTAGTTCTCAATTCGTTTTAAATTTAAATCTTGAAAATCAAAACTAAAATCAATATCGGGTGATATACCTTTCATTTTTATACCTATTGCTTGGCCATTTTCATCTAAAGTGAACATAGCAAATGCGTCACAGGGCATATCATTATAATTCCATTTAACAGCAAAGGTATTCGCTTTATAAAAAAACATTTCACCCGTAAGCTTCGGAGATCGCAAGGATTTAAACCATAGTTTATGCTCTTTTACCATGATTTCGATATTTCCAAACCAATTATCTTGATAAGTACCAACATAATTGGAGTAGTCAGCATTTTTAATTTTTGCTTTAGCAACGGTTTCCCATACTGCTTTAGTCACTGAATCGCTTTCAGTTTCATTTTTTTGAAGTATGTTTTCCATAAATGATATCCAGTCCTTTTTTTCAACTCCTAAATAGGCATCCATTATTTCATTGGGAATTGTCCAAAAACTATTTCCCCCAGGGAGTGTATTCGTAAGAACAACGATACCAACTTTTAGCTCAGGAATTAAAATGGTTCTTGAAAGCATACCTGGCAACCCGCCGGTATGTTCAACTACAACATAACCTGCTTTATCACTAAGTTGCCAACCCAATCCGTACGCATTAAAATGTGTTTTATAAGGAGCTGGAGGTACCACATTAAATCCAATATTTGTATGTGGTTTCCAAAGTTCAGCATGATTTTTTTTGGAAATTAATTGTTTGCTAAGGTCATTACCATATGCTCCATTGTTTAAATGCATAAGGAGCCATTTACTCAAATCATTAACACTAGCATATATGCCTCCTGCGGCCCCAAGAGATTCGTCATTTTTTAAATAAGGTTGCAATTGTTTGAGTTTGCCATCTTGAGTTGCATGCGGAAATGCTACGTTATTTTTGTTTTTTAAACGTTGATATACACCTACTGTTCGCTGCATTCCCAATGGTTCCATTATTTTAGTTTCTACGAATTCTGCCCAATTAATACCACTAACTCTTGCTACAACTTCACCAGCTACAACGTATAGTAAATTATCATAGTCATATTTTGTTCTGAATGCGGAAACGGGTTTTTGGTACTGAAAACTATTGAGTACATCTTTGACTGTAAAGTCAGATCCATCGGGAAAAAACATCAAATCACCGGCACCTAACCCAAGACCGCTGCGGTGGGTTAGTAAATCTTGAATGTTAAAATTTTCTGTAACATACGAGTCGTACATTTTAAACTCAGGAATATAATCAACAACCTTATCCTGCCATTTGAGCTTACCTTGGTCAACTAACATAGCCAAAGCTGCTGTTGTAAATGCTTTCGAGTTAGATGCAATTGCAAAGAGCGTATTTTCATTTACTGCTTCCTTGTTATTGACAGCAGTTACGCCATAGCCTTTTAAATGGACTACCTTATCATCTTTAACAACCACTACGGCAATTCCAGCATTGGGTCTTATTGACATTGCTTTGCTCACTATTGAATCTATCTGATTGGAACTATAAGCTTGGCTGAATAGTGATTGATTTAGTAGTAAATTAAGAATTAGTACGAGTAAAAAGGCTGTTTTTTTCATGGTGTAGGTTTTGTCAAATTATAGAGAATATTTAAATATGCCTTATTCTGTAAATGCGCTACCTATATAAAACAGGCTATTTTTATATAGCTAAGTCAAATATAATTAAATAGTATGCAAAACTAAAATTAGCATGTTTTAGTTGAAAAACGATATAACATCAATTCGGCTGTATCCTTCGGTATTTTGATCAATTCAAAAAATGAAAATCCCAATTTTTCCAACAACCGCTGCGACGCCTTATTCTCTTGCGTTGTAATTGCGTTTAGTTCCTTTATATTAAAGGTGTTAATAGCTTCTTCTTTTAGTTTTACTGTACTCTCAAAGGCATAGCCTTTCTTTTCGAAATGAGGCAAAAATGCGAAACCTAAGTCAATGCCTTCTAATCCTTCTCTATCATACAAGCCACAAGTACCTATTTTTTCAGCATCACTTTTTCGAATAACAGTGTAATTACTATAGCCTAGGCGTGTTAGCTGTGATGTCATTTTATTTTTTATATAATCTTTGGCTTCAACTATAGAATGTACATTTCTATCACCAATATATTGTAGCCATTTGGGCGTATTCATTAGCATCAGAATAAACGCGGCATCGGTGGTGTCTGTTGGGCGGATTAGCAACCGTTCAGTTTCAAATGTATAAGGTTTCATTATAGCAATTGTTTAACGCGACCTACAATACCCGATGTTAATTTTACTTTGATTCCGTGAGGATGATTGGAAGCATTGGTAAGTATTCTTTGAACAATACCTTCAGTTAGTTCGCCACTGCGTTGGTGGTGCTTTTGTACAACAGCTACTTTACCGCCAATTTTAATATCTTTTCTAATTGTCCCGTTCATAAACAACAGCTATTTAGGTAAATATTTAGTAGGTATAGGACTTTCCTCACTTTCTTGCATCCAATAAATATTTACTACCCACCAGCGCGAACCATCATTTAATAGTTGAATACTGTTTATTCCGCGCATAAAAGGTGTTTTATCAGCCTCACTACGAAAAGATTCGTAGGTGCTAAATACCTGAGAAATATTGCCAAAGGTATTCACTGTTCGGTTAATTTCTTTTTCAAAAAAACCATTTTCAATTAAATATCCACCTGATGTTTTAACATAGTCATCTGGTGTCATATATTTTAAATCAGTAATTCCTTCTTTATTTTTTCCAGACGGAATTAATTTTGCGCCTGGTTTGAATAAAAATTTGAATAAGTCCCAATCACGAGCTTCGCCTTTCTCACCAGAAATCACGCCGTATAAAGTTTCAAGTGTGCTATCAAGTGTTTGAACTTTTTCTAAGTAATTTGATTGGTTTTGTTGTGCTGAAAGAGTGCTGATACTAATAAATAATAGGATGTTTAAAATTGCTATATTTTTCATTGTATTGAGTTTTTGTTTATAAAAAGGCTATCAAATATAACGAATCTTAGTCACGTTTTTAGTGTTTAATTATAGTATCTTTATTGTTAATCAATAACTTAAAAAAGTAATTTCATGAAAACTCGCTCCATTTTTATCGCTGTTTGCCTGCTCGTTTTTTTGGTGGCCTGTACTAACAAAACTGAAAGTAAAGAGAAACAGTTGCGTCATGTTGTATTGTTAAAGTTTAAAAATACGGCTACGGCTGATGAGATTGCGGAATTAGAAAAGGCCTTTGCCGAATTGCCAAGTAAAATACCTCAAATTAGTGATTTTGAATGGGGGATTGATAACAGTGTTGAAGGCTTGGATAGAGGGTTTACCCATGCTTTTTTGGTTACTTTTAAAAGTGAGGAAGATAGAGCACTATATTTGCCTCATGAAGCACATCAAAATTTTGTACATAAATTACAAGCAAACCTTGATGATGTTATGGTAATAGATTATTGGACTAATTATTAGCTTTCCTTTATTTTGCGATCTTTCCGCATTCTTTTGGGGCCATACCAAAGCCAAAATCCAGTTATAGTAAATAAAAGTAATGCTAAGCCCATCACAGTTGTATAAACCACTTTAATTTGCCCGTTAGAGGTGTTGAAATAGGTATCTAAAATAGATCCGTCATGTAAATTTTCAACGAAATCAGAATGGCGTTTACCTATATTTAATATTTCTCCTGTAGCTCCGTCTACTTGAACCCCCCAGTATTCATTTTTAAAAGTGAACTTTACAATTCCATCTTTTTGTCGAACATCAATTCGATCAACGGCAAGGGTTTTACCTTTGAAAAGAGAGTCATTTGCTACTTGAGTTGCAATAGTATTTAGACTATCCAGCGGTAGCCAATTCTTAAAATCTGTAGAGCTTCCCGTATAGGTTTTTGGCAATAATAATTCGTTGCTGTTTTTTTTCCAGCCTAATAAGACTCCTGATATAGAAATAACGAAGAAAAACACGAATAATAGAGCGCCCGTTGTGCGGTGTACTTTTCTGAAATCACGTAATACTTTGGCTTGTTTTTTTCTCTTATTTTTCATTCAAATAATCTAATTTCTCGATCCAAATATAGCACTTCCAACACGAATCATGGTGCTTCCACAATCAATTGCTAATTGATAATCGCCGCTCATACCAATAGACAAAGTAGTGAGTTGTTGGTGTTTGTTTTTGAGCTTGTTATAAAAAGTGTGTAAACTTTCAAATTCATTTTTTATCTGATTTGAATCGTCGGTAAAAGTGGCCATCCCCATTAGGCCAATAACACGAACGTGTGTTAATGTTGCTACTTCGTCAGAATTTAATAGTTGTTCAATTTCAGAAAACGGAAGTCCGAATTTAGTTTCTTCTTCTGCGATTCTAGCCTGTAGTAAACAAGAGATGGTTCTTTGGTGTTTAGCAGCTTGTTTGTTGATCTCCTTTAAGGTTTTTAAGCTGTCAACTCCATGAATTAAATGTACAAAATGAGCCATATACTTCACCTTATTTCGTTGTAAATGACCAATCATATGCCACTCAATATCTTTGGGTAATACGGCTTGTTTCTCCAACATTTCTTGAATTTTATTTTCTCCAAAAATACGTTGTCCAGCATCATAAGCTTCCAGGATGGCTTCGAGAGGTTTTGTTTTAGAAACAGCCACCAACGTTATTTTTTCTGGAAGTGATTGTTTGATGGTTGTTAGGTTCTTTACTATACTCATTTAATATTTCTTATTTCAATCGTAAAAATATCTCTTTTTAATGAAGTAAAAAACAAAAAAAAGCTGATTAACATTTCGTTAATCAGCTTTTAAATTTAAGAAGATGGAATTTACTTTAAAAGATCAATAATTTGATCGGCTAGTTCGGCGCCAATTCTATCTTGAGCTTCTCCTGTAGCAGCACCAATATGTGGTGTCAACGAAATATCAGGATTCATTAATAATTGAACTTCTGGAGTGGGTTCATTTTCAAAAACATCTAAAGCAGCTCTTGAAATTTTCCCAGACTTTAACGCTTCTACGAGTGCCACTTCATCAATAACGCCACCACGAGCGGCATTTATAATGCCCGCACCGTCTTTCATAATATTGAATTCTTCTGTACTAATAACATATTTGTCTTGTGCAGGTACATGTAGCGTTAAAAAATCTGCTTGTTGTAATACTTCCGATTTAGCGATGGTGTTGATGTCAAAATTGACGGTTTGACCGTCATAAAAATCCAATTCTAGATTCACTGTATCAATAAATGGGTCAAAAGCAACAACTTTCATACCAACTCCTAATGCGATTTTTGCGGTGGCTTGTCCGATACGTCCAAAACCAAAAACTCCTAATGTTTTACCTTTTAATTCAACACCTTTGGCATATGCTTTCTTTAGGTCTTTAAATCTAGAATCGCCTTCTAAAGGCATGGTTCTATTCGAATCATGTAAAAAACGTACCATTCCGAAAAGGTGGGCAAAAACTAATTCAGCCACAGAATGTGATGAAGCTGCTGGTGTATTGATAACATGTATGCCTTTGCCACGTGCATAGGCTACATCAATATTGTCCATACCTACACCTCCACGACCGATAATTTTCAGGGAAGGACACCCGTCAATAATATCTTTCCGCACGGTTGTAGCACTTCTTACTAAAAGCGCAACAACTTGATTTGTGTTGATATAATCAATTAATTGCTCTTGTGCCACAGTGGTCAATATAACTTCAAACCCTGCTTTTTCTAATATTGAGATGCCACTTTGGGCGATTCCGTCGTTTGCTAATATTTTCATTTTATCTTACTTGTTAAAATTATGCATTATATCCACCAACAGTTGTACACTTTCAATAGGCATAGCATTGTAGATGCTCGCTCTATATCCTCCTACAGATCGATGTCCTCCAAGTCCGTTAATTCCGGCTGCATTCCAAGCTGCGTCAAAGGTTTCTGTTAAACGATCGTCTGTTAAGGTAAATGTTACGTTCATAGTTGATCGATCTTCTTTCTCAGCAACTCCTTGAAATAGCGGATTACTATCAATTTCTCCGTATAGTAATTCGGCTTTCGCTTTATTTATTTTTTCAATAGCAGCAACTCCACCTAAATTTTTTAACCACTGCAATGTCAACATCGATACATATACTGCGAAAACAGGAGGTGTATTAAACATACTATCTTTTGAGATGTGTACTTGATAGTCTAACATCGAAGGAATGGTTCTACCTGTTTTGCCTAGTGCATCTTCTTTGACGATAACAAGTGTTGTTCCTGCTGGTCCCATATTTTTTTGTGCTCCTGCATAGATCAAATCAAATTGAGAAAAATCTAACTGACGCGAAAAGATATCTGAGCTCATATCACAAACTAGGGCGCCCTTTAATGTTGGAAATGACTGAAGCTGTGTACCATAAATGGTATTGTTACTTGTGCAATGGAAGTAGTCTACATCTGAATCGAAAGTATAATCTTTCGGAATATAGTTGTAGTTTTTATCTTTTGAAGAAGCTACTACGTCAACATCACCTAGCAATTTTGCTTCTTTAATGGCTTTAGAGCTCCAAGCACCAGTATCTAAATAAGCTGCCTTACCAGTAGTTTTTAAAAAATTGTAAGGGGTCATTAAAAACTCTAAACTAGCTCCACCTTGCAAAAATAGTACGGAATAGCCTTTGTTTTCTAAATTAAGTAATTCTAGAACTAGACTACGTGCAGTTTCCATTACTTCAATAACTCCCTTACTACGATGTGACACCTCTACAATAGAAAGGTTTTGATCGTTAAAATTTAGAAGTGCCTCAGAAGCTTTTTGCAATACTTCTTGTGGCAAAATACATGGTCCAGCACTGAAATTATGTTTTTTCATTGAATTTCTATTTTTGAAAGCGCAAAGTTGAGCAATTTATTGACAAAAATAGGTATAGAATTCACAAAATTCGATAACAAATTATAAAAAAGTGTTAATAATTTTACTACATCGTTTGAGTAATGTTACGGTGTGGATAGCTAATGGAAAGCCCCTCTCAAAAGCATTAGATTCCCAAAAATTTATTTCGGGGACATTACAACACAAGGAATAATCATTTCCTCTAGCGAGACTCCACCGTGTTGGTACGTGTTTTTAAAGTATTTCACATAGTGATTGTAGTTATTTGGATAGGCAAAGAAATAATCTTCCTTAGCGAATACAAAAGAACTACTCATATGTAATGAAGGTAAATAAATATCTTTTGGATTTTTAACTGCAAACACTTCTTTATCAGTATAGGTTAAACTTCTACCTGTCTTGTAGCGTAAGTTGGCACTGATATTTTTTTCTCCTATAATTTTTGTCGGTTTCTTGGTATTTATAGTGCCGTGATCTGTGGTGATGATTAATTTTAAGCCCATTCGTTGTGCTTTTTGAATGATTTCCAATAAAGGTGAGTTTTTAAACCAACTCAATGTTAATGAGCGATACGCTTTATCATCGCTTGCCAACTCCTTAATCATTTCCATTTCTGTTCTTGAATGTGAAAGCATATCCACAAAATTATAAACAACAACAGTTAAATCATTCCCTTTAACTCCTGCAAAATTTTGAGCCAATTCTTTGCCATTTGGCATATTTGTTATTTTGTAATACTCGTGTTTTATATCAAGACCTAAGCGTTTTAATTGTGCAGTTAAAAACTCATTTTCATATAGATTTTTACCACCTTCATCAGTGTCGTTTTTCCAATATTGTGGATATTGTTTTTCCATTTCAGAGGGCATCAAACCTGAAAAAATAGCATTTCTTGCGTACTGGGTAGCGGTGGGGAGGATGCTGTAAAAAGTAGTTTCACTCTCTCTTTTGTAATAATTATTAATTACTGGTTCTAAGACTCTTAACTGATCATATCTTAAGTTGTCAATTACCACTAATAAGGTGCCTTTATCTTTTGAGATTTCTGGCGCTATGACTTCTTTAAATAACCGATGCGATAAAATAGGCTTGTCTTCATCATGAAACCAACCTTGGTAATTCTTTTCGATAAATTTAAAAAACTGATTGTTGGCTTCATCTTTTTGACTTTCTAAAATTTCAATCATTCCAGGGTCGTCAATAGACTCTAATTCAATTTCCCAATGCACCAATTTTTTGTATAAAGTGGACCACTCTTTATGTGAATTGACCATGGCCAAATCCAACGATATTTTTCTGAATTCTTGCTGGTAATTGGTAGTTGTTTTTTCGGATATTAAGCGTGAGTGGTCTAAATTTTTCTTTAGAGTAAGTAGTATTTGATTGGGGTTTACAGGCTTGATTAAATAGTCGGCGATTTTTGCTCCAATAGCCTCTTCCATAATTAGTTCTTCTTCACTTTTAGTGATCATAACAACAGGAAGATTGGGGACTTTTGCTTTTATTTCTGCTAAAGTTTCAATACCAGATAAACCGGGCATATTTTCATCTAAAAATACAATATCATAGTTTTTCTCATCTATATTTTCAACAGCTTCCGCGCCATTATTACAAGTACTTACGTTATAATTTTTCTTTTCTAAAAATAACAAGTGTGGTTTTAACAATTCAATTTCATCATCAACCCATAGTATTTTTATTTCACTCATGCTTGTACGTATTTTATGATATTAAAATTAAAGGTTTATTTTTGCTGTAAAGTAAATCATATTTTGAAGAAACTTAAAATTTTCAACGACCCAATTTACGGATTTATTCCGATTCATAGTGTTTTAATTTTTGAAATAATAGAACATCCTTATTTTCAACGATTAAGGCGAATTTCACAGATGGGTCTCTCTTATTTGGTCTATCCTGGCGTGCATCATACCCGCTTTGAACATGCGCTTGGTAGTTTGTTCTTAATGCAAAAAGCGATCCTCGTTTTAAGGTCAAAAAAAATTAAAATATCGAAGGTTGAGCGTGAAGCATTACAAATTGCCATTTTATTGCACGATGTAGGCCACGGACCATTTTCACATACCCTTGAACACAGCATCGTAAAAGGGATACATCATGAATCTATTTCGTTAAAATTCATGGAAGTACTAAATGATGAATTCGATGGAAGGTTGACATTGGCCATTAAAATATTTAAAGGAGAATATGAAAAACCCTTTCTCAATCAATTAATTTCAAGTCAGTTAGATATTGATCGCCTTGATTATTTAAAACGAGATAGTTTTTATAGCGGCGTAATGGAGGGGAATATTAATTCTGAGCGATTAATAAGTATGCTTAATGTGGTTGATAATAACTTGGTTATAGAAAAGAAAGGATTGTATTCTGTTGAAAAGTTTATAGTTGCTAGACGTTTAATGTATTGGATGGTTTATTTACATAAAACGAGCCTGGCTGCCGAAAACATATTGGTAAATATTTTAAAAAGAGCTACCTATTTAGCTGAAAATGAAAAAGAGATTTCGATTAGTACCAATTTAAATTACTTTTTGAACACATCAATAACGACTGAACGTTTTGATAATAAGACATTGGATATTTTTTCAAAACTTGATGATTATGATATTATTAGCTCGGTAAAAGCTTGGATGCATCATTCAGATGCGATACTATCAACCTTATGTAAATCGCTAATTGATAGAAAATTACCAAAGGTTTGTATTCAAAACACGCCTTTTTCTGAGAAGGCATATGCGCAAAAAAGTAAAGAAGTGATGGATAAGATGAATATCTCTAAAGATGAATTGGATTATTTTATGCATCGAGGAACTATTGAAAACCAGGCGTATGATAAAGATAAATATCCTATAAATATTAAATTTAAAGGGAAAAAGATTGTTGATATTATTAACGCTTCAGATCATTTAAACTTAGAGTCACTGACAGAACCCGTAGTGAAACATTTTATATATTACCCAAAGTAATTGTAATATGATTTTTGCGTTATAATTTTTTTTACTTTTGCAATAATGAAATTTACTGCACAACAAATCTCGGAAATATTAGAAGGAGAAGTAGATGGAAACCCTAATGTGGAAGTTTTTAAACTTTCTAAAATTGAAGAAGGAGAAAAAGGGTCGCTAACATTTCTATCCAACCCGAAATACACTGCGTTTTTATATACCACGAATGCTTCGATAGCAATTGTGAATAGGTCATTTGTTCCTGAAAAGGAAATTACAACAACCCTAATAAAAGTAGATGACTCATATAAAGCATTTTCTAAAATACTAGAGTTTTACAATCAAGTAAAGTTAAATAAGTCGGGTATTGAGGAGCCAAACTTCATTAGTGAATCAGTTACAATCGGTGAAAATGTCTATTTAGGCGCATTTACTTATATTGGTAATAATGTTATTATTGGTACGAATGTAAAATTGTATCCGAATGTCTTTATTGGTGATAATGTGAGTATAGGTGATAATACGACTATTTTTGCTGGTGCAAAAATTTATTCAGAATCACAAATTGGGAGTAATTGTACGATTCATTCAGGCGTTATTATTGGATGTGACGGATTTGGATTTGCGCCAACTGAAAATGGAGCGTACAATAAAATACCTCAAACAGGAAATGTTATCATTGAAGATAATGTAGATATTGGTTCAGCAACCACAATAGACAGAGCCACTTTAGGTTCCACAATTATAAGAAAAGGGGTTAAGCTAGACAATCAAATTCAGATTGCACACAATGTTGAAATTGATGAGAATACGGTGATTGCAGCCCAGACTGGAATTGCGGGTTCAACTAAAATTGGTAAAAATTGCCAAATAGGAGGGCAGGTTGGTATTGTAGGGCATTTAACCATAGGGAATAATGTACGAATACAGGCACAGTCTGGTATAGGTAGAAACTTAAAAGATAATGTCATAGTGCAAGGGAGTCCGGCCCTGCCATATTCAGATTATAATAAATCATATGTTCATTTTAAAAATTTATCGAAATTATCAGATAAAATTTATGAACTAGAGAAAAAATTAATTGAGCAAACAAAATTTTAATGAGTAATAAGCAAAAAACGATACAAAAGGAAATTTCACTTTCCGGTGTAGGATTACACACGGGTAAAGAAGTTAAACTAACGTTTAAGCCAGCTCCAGAAAATCATGGATATGCCTTTGTGCGAACAGATTTGGAAGGCAGTCCGATTATTGAAGCTAAAGCAGATTATGTTACCGACACACAGCGTGGCACCAATCTTGAAAAAAACGGTGTCAAAATACATACTTCAGAGCATGTATTGGCAGCTGTAGTTGGTTTGGAAATAGACAATATTATTATCGAACTTGATTCTCCAGAACCTCCAATTATGGACGGATCTTCTAAATTCTTTATTGAAGCTTTAGAAAAAGTAGGCGTTCAAGTACAAGATGCAGATGTAGAAGAGTACATTGTAAAAGATGTGATTTCTTATAAAGACGAGGCAACAGGTAGTGAAATTATTTTAATGCCTTCAGAAACTTATGAAGTCACCACGATGGTTGATTTTGGTACCAAAGTTTTAGGAACGCAAAATGCCACCTTAAAGCATATTTCTGATTTTAAGGAAGAAATTTCGGACGCTAGAACATTTAGTTTTTTACATGAAATAGAAATGTTGTTAGATAATGACCTTATTAAAGGAGGTGATTTAAACAATGCGATTGTATATGTTGATGCGCCGCTCTCGGAAAAAACAATGGAAAAGTTACGGGTCGCTTTTAAAAAGGACGATGTAAAAATAAAACCGAATGGTATTTTAGATAATTTAACCTTGCATTGGCCAAATGAAGCTGCCCGTCATAAATTGTTAGACGTTATTGGTGATTTGGCATTGGTAGGAACTCGAATTCGAGGAAAAGTAATTGCTAATAAGCCTGGGCATGGTGTCAATACGCAGTTTGCAAAAAAATTATCAAAACTGATTAAAATTGAAAAAAGGAATAATATTCCACAATATGATTTGAATAAGCCTCCATTAATGGATATAAATCAGATCATGAAAATGTTACCACATAGGCCACCATTTTTATTAGTTGATAAAATTATTGAATTATCTGATAAGCATGTTGTAGGTTTGAAAAATGTGACTATGAATGAACCATTTTTTGTGGGGCATTTTCCAGGAGCTCCAGTAATGCCTGGTGTTCTTCAAATTGAAGCAATGGCACAGGCTGGTGGAATTTTAGTGCTAAGCACCGTTCCAGATCCAGAAAATTACTTGACGTTTTTTATGAAAATTGACAAAGTTAGATTTAAACAACAGGTCATCCCAGGTGACACCTTAGTGTTTAAGTTAGAGTTGTTAAGTCCCATTAGAAGAGGTATTTGCCACATGCAAGGATATGTGTATGCAAACGGTAGATTAGCAACAGAAGCCGAATTAATGGCGCAAATAGTTAAAAAGAAAGATTAAGATGAATCAACCGTTAGCATATATACATCCAGGAGCGAAAATAGCAACAAATGTTGTTGTAGAGCCTTTTACAACAATTCATAATAATGTTATTATCGGTTCAGGAACTTGGATTGGTTCAAATGTTACCATAATGGAAGGTGCACGTATAGGAAAAGATTGTAGAATTTTTCCTGGTGCTGTGATCTCCGCAATTCCTCAAGATTTAAAATTTGAAGGTGAAGATTCGTTAACTGTTATAGGCGATAATACTACCGTAAGGGAATGTGTTACAATTAACAGAGGAACAAAAGCACATGGTAAGACAGAGATTGGCAAGAATTGTTTAATTATGGCCACTGCTCATATTGCACACGATTGCATATTAGGAGATGATTCAATTATTGTAAATGGAGTCGCATTAGCTGGACATGTAGTCATTGGCAGTCACGCAATTATTGGTGGTTTGGCAGCAGTTCATCAGTTTATCAATATTGGTGATCATGCGATGGTTTCAGGAGGTTCTTTAGTAAGAAAAGATGTACCACCATTTACAAAAGCAGCAAAAGAACCGTTGTCCTATGTAGGAATCAATTCTATTGGTTTGCGTAGAAGAGGGTTTACTTCTGAAAAGATTAAAGAAATACAACATATTTATAGAATATTGTATCAACAAAATAACAATACTACACAAGCATTAGATGTTATTGAAGCAGAATTAGAAGCGACTCCAGAAAGAGATCAAATAATAACATTTATTAGAAATTCTCAAAGAGGTGTAATGAAAGGTTATACCAGTGGTATTTAGATTAAATAATTAAAACATAAAAATGGCAAGTACATCAGATATTAGAAAAGGATTGTGTATTATATATAATAATGATACATTTAAAGTGGTTGAATTTCAGCACGTTAAGCCGGGGAAGGGCCCTGCTTTTGTGCGTACAAAACTCAAGAGTTTAACTTCTGGAAAAGTTATCGATAATACATTTTCGGCAGGACATAAAATTGAAGAGGTGCGCGTTGAAACTCGAAAATATCAATATTTATACAGCGAAGGTGAAACCTATCATTTTATGAATAATTCAGATTTTACACAAATTGAGTTACAAAAAGAAATTTTGGACGCTCCTGATTTAATGAAAGAAGGAGAGATTGTAACGGTGATTGTACAATCTGAAGGAGAAATACCATTAGCCGTGGAAATGCCTGTGAGTGTGGTGTTAGAAGTGACACATACAGAGCCAGGTGTGAAAGGTAATACGGCTACAAATGCGACAAAACCAGCGACTGTTGAAACAGGAGCAAGTGTAAATGTACCCTTGTTTATCAATGAAGGCGATAAAATAAAAGTTGAAACCGACAAAGGGACGTATCAAGAGCGTATTAAAGAGTAGTTTTGAATGAAATTCACTGAAGAGTATACATTAAAAAGAATAGCTCAAATAATTGATTCTGAGTTTGTTGGAGACGAAAGTTTCCCTGTATTGGGAATGAATGAAATTCATGTCGTTGAAGCTGGAGATATTGTTTTTGTAGACCATCCTAAGTATTATGATAAAGCGCTCAATTCTGCCGCTAGTATTGTTCTTATTAATAAAAAGGTAGCTTGTCCAGAAGGAAAAGCACTTTTAATTTCAAATGATCCTTTTAGAGATTTTAATAAATTAACTGATCATTTCAAGCCTTATACATCGGCGAGTTCAGCTATTTCAAAATCTGCAATAATTGGAGAAGGAACGAGTATTCAACCAAATGTATTTATTGGTAATAATGTACAAATTGGTTCCAATTGTTTAATTCACCCTAATGTAACCATTTATGACGATTGTATTATTGGCAATCATGTAACCATTCATGCGGGTACCGTTTTGGGTGCTGATGCATTTTATTATAAAAAAAGACCTGAAGGATTTGATAAATTAAAGTCGGGAGGAAGAGTGGTGATAGAAGATCATGTAGATATTGGCGCAGCCTGTACTATTGATAGAGGTGTTACCGGAGATACTACTATTAAAGAAGGAACTAAAATAGACAATCAGGTGCAAATTGCACACGATACCGTGATTGGTAAAAAATGTTTAATCGCCTCACAAGTGGGGATTGCAGGGTGTACTGTACTTGAAGATGAAGTCACCTTATGGGGGCAAGTTGGGGTTATAAGCGGCATCACTATAGGTAAAGGTGCTGTTGTCTATGCGCAGTCAGGTGTTGGAAAATCACTTGAACCTGGAAAATCTTATTTTGGTTCTCCTGCTGATGAAGCACGGAAAAAATATAAAGAACTGGCAGCAATTAAAGTATTGCCAAAAATAATTGAAAAGGTAAATAATATATAATAAATCACTTCATTAGTAATTTTAAAAAATTACTTTTGCAGTAGAAATGCTAACAAATTAAAAACTAATAAATTAAATATATACTATACAATGAGTGTTTTAGTTGATAAAAATTCCAAAATAATAGTACAAGGATTTACAGGTAGTGAGGGTACGTTTCACGCTACCCAAATGATAGAATATGGTACCAACGTGGTTGGAGGTGTGACGCCAGGTAAAGGTGGGCAATTGCATTTAGACAAACCTGTTTTTAATACAGTTGCAGAAGCTGTTACAGAAGCCGATGCTAACACCAGTATTATTTTTGTACCGCCGGCTTTCGCAGCGGATGCTATCATGGAAGCCGCAGATGCCGGAATTAAAGTAATTATTTGTATTACGGAAGGAATTCCGATTGCTGATATGGTAAAAGTGAAGGCGTATATTGCGGATAGAGATTGTCGATTGATCGGTCCTAATTGTCCGGGTGTTATCACTCCTAATGAAGCAAAAGTGGGTATTATGCCAGGTTTTGTATTTAAAAAAGGAAATGTTGGAATTGTTTCTAAATCAGGAACATTAACTTATGAAGCCGCAGATCAAGTAGTAAAACAAGGGTTGGGTATTACAACGGCCATTGGTATTGGTGGTGATCCAATTATTGGGACAACAACTAAAGATGCTGTTGAAATGTTAATGAATGATGATGAGACAGAATGTATTGTTATGATTGGTGAGATAGGTGGGCAATTGGAAGCAGATGCTGCAGAATGGATCAAAGCAGATGGAAATAGAAAACCAGTAGTAGGTTTTATTGCAGGCCAAACGGCACCCGCAGGAAGAACCATGGGGCACGCAGGTGCTATTGTTGGAGGTAAAGATGATACAGCTCAAGCGAAGATGGAAATTTTAGCTGCTAACGGAATTCATGTAGTGAATTCACCGGCAGAAATTGGAAAAAAGGTAGCAGAAGTATTGGGTTAATACATTTGAAAATAAAATATGGAAGAGCCTATCATTTGATAGGCTTTTTTAATACGCCAATTTGTAGTGTTTGGTAGATTATTAACAAATCATGACGAACTATTTTACTATATTTGGGTTTAATTAAATTTAAATGACCGTATGAAATTATTAGAAAATAAAACTGCATTAATTACTGGTGCAACTCGAGGAATCGGTAAAGGAATTGCCGAAACATTTGCTAAACAGGGCGCTAATGTTGCGTTTACTTATAATTCGTCTGTGGAAGCAGCGACAGCATTAGAAAATGAATTGATGGCGTACGGTGTAAAAGCCAAAGGCTATCAGTCGAATGCCGCCAATTTTGATGCCGCTCAAGAACTAGCAGTACAGGTACTAGAAGAATTTGGAAGTATTGATGTGTTAATTAATAATGCAGGCATTACCAAAGATAATTTACTAATGCGTATTTCTGAAGCTGATTTTGATAAAGTTATTGAAGTCAACTTGAAATCAGTATTTAACTTAACAAAAGCAGTGATAAGACCAATGATGAAGCAACGTGGCGGATCTATTATCAATATGAGCTCTGTAGTTGGTGTTAAAGGAAATGCTGGACAAACGAATTATGCAGCTTCTAAAGCTGGGATTCTTGGTTTTACCAAATCTGTAGCTTTAGAGCTTGGTTCACGAAATGTACGATGCAATGCCATTGCCCCAGGTTTTATAGAAACTGAAATGACCGGAGCTTTACCAGAAGAAACAGTTAAAATGTGGAGAGATGCCATTCCTCTAAAAAGAGGCGGTACACCTGAAGATATAGCCAACGCTTGTGTGTTTTTAGCTTCTGATATGTCGGCATATATAACCGGACAAACACTCAATGTGGATGGCGGAATGTTGACCTAATTTACTATTGTTCTCGTAGCATAAACAATCAATTTGAATTCAATTACCGTTTTATATATCCTATTAGCTGCAATAATTGCGATGGCAATTGCTGTATTTCAATATTTTTATAAATCAAAAACAAAAGCTAAAACCATGCTGTTTTTAGCTTTTTTACGTTTTTTAGGGGTGTTTTCAATATTACTTTTGTTAATCAACCCAAAAATTGAAAGTAACGTATTAGAAATTGTAAAACCCAACTTAGTTGTAGCAATTGACAATTCTTCCTCTATTAAACACTTAAAGAGTGAAACGAAAGTTTTAGATTTAGTTACAATAATAAAAAATGATACTGAATTGAGTGCTAAGTTTAATGTTAGTTACTTTTCTTTCGATGAAGATACCAAACAATTGGATTCGCTAGAGTTCTCAACGAATAGAACCAATATTAGGCAAAGCTTAAAATCATTTTCTAATTTATATAAGGAAAATGCAGCTATGGTATTGATTACAGATGGAAATCAAACCGTTGGTAGAGACTATTCTTATTTTATGTCGAATGCTCAGGTGTTTCCAGTTGTAGTGGGTGATACCGTGAAGCATGAAGATTTAAAAACAACAAGGGTAAACGCCAATAAATACGCATTTTTGGGCCATAATTTTCCTGTTGAAGTATTTGTCAATTATAACGGTATAAATGATGTAAACGCTCTTTTAACTGTTAAAAAAGAGAATACAACCGTATTTAAAAAGAATGTATTATTAGATGCTAGTAATACTTCTGCCCAAATCACATTTAATTTGCCTGCTACTCAAGTCGGGATTGCTAATTATACAGCTTCACTATCCTATTTGACTCAGGAACAAAACAAAATAAATAACCGGAATAGCTTCTCTGTAGAAGTTGTTAATGAAGCGTCAAAAATAGCTATTGTTAGTGCAATTACCCACCCAGATTTGGGGATGCTGAAAAGAGCTATTGAAACCAATAAACAACGTCAGGTTACCATTTTTACTCCTGAAAATGTACCGAAATTAAGTGATTTTCAATTGGTTGTTTTATATCAACCAACGACTGCCTTTGATAGGCTATTTAAGGAATTGAATAGTACAAGCACTAATAGATTTGTGATTACAGGAACGCAGACTGACTGGAGTTTTTTAAATGGAATTCAGCAAGATTTCAAAAAGAATAGTATTGCGCAGACTGAAGATTATCTGGCAACAACCAACGCGAATTATAGTGCTTTTATACTTGATGAATTAAATGTGGAAGGTTTTCCGCCTTTGCAGGGTTACTTTGGGGATATTACGTTTAGTACCGCCTATGAAACCTTATTGTTTCAGAATATTGGTGGTTTTAAAACAGAAACACCATTATTGGCAACATTTACAACAAATGACAAAAGAGGAGCGGTATTGTTTGGTGAAAATAGCTGGAAGTGGAGAGCAGTGAGTTTTAAAAATAGTAAATCCTTTACCAATTTTGATCGTTTTATAAATAAGTTAGTACAGTATTTGTCAATTAAAAAAATGAACAATCGCTTAGAATTGGATTATTTACCCATTGTTTATCAAAATGATTTAGTGAAAATTGAAGCTACTTATTTTGACAATACTTTCACCATAGATAATCGCGCTTCGTTAGTTTTAGATTTGGTAAATAAAGAAACGAAGGAAACAAAACAATTTCCATTTTTGCTCAATAAAGACACGTACGAAGTAAATTTAGATAATTTAAAAAGCGCTGATTACAACTTTACGGTCAGAGTAAATAATCAAAATACCGTAAGAAGTGGGAGTTTTACTGTTTTAGACTATAATGTTGAACAGCAATTTACTTATGCCAATACTGCCGACTTAAAAAAGGTGGCTTCCAATACGGGGGGTCAGCTATATCACATCTCAAAAAGTCAACAGCTTCTAGAAAAAATAAAGGCAGATAATAATTATAAATCAATCCAAAAAAGTACTAAAAAATCCGTATCTTTATTGGATTGGAAATGGCTTCTAGCCATGGTAATTTTCTTCTTTAGTGCAGAGTGGTTTATCAGAAAGTATAGAGGTCTTATCTAATAAATAATAATAATCAAAAACATAAATAATGAGTAATAATCAACAACTTAATTTTCCAAAAGGCATATTGCCAATTGTATTTATAATAATAATAGTTATTATATTGTTTTCAAAAACAGCTGTAACAATTGGGCCAGGAGAAGGTGGCGTTTTATTTGAACGTTTTGGAGATGGAATAGTGACAGATAAAACCTATGGAGAGGGATTTCATCTGGTTGCTCCATGGAATAATATGCTGGTACATACCGTGCGTCAACAATCGGTTTCAGATGAAATGAATGTGCTTTCAGTGAACGGATTGGAAGTGAAAGTAAATGGTACTATTTGGTATGAACCGGAATTCGAAAATTTAGGAAGTCTAATAAAAACGAAAGGTGAAGATTATGAACGCGAGTTATTAGATCCTGCAATTAATGCTGCAGCAAGAAGTGTGGTTGGTAGATATACACCAGAACAATTGTATTCTAGTAAACGTGATGTTATTGAGCAAGAAATTTTAGAAGAAGTAACTACTCTTTTAGATGGTCAATTTTTAAGTGTTAAAAGAGTGTTGGTTGAAGATGTTAAATTACCTCCTACAATTAAAGATGCTATTGAGCGTAAATTAAGGCAAGAACAAGAGTCGTTAGAGTATGAGTTCCGATTGGTTACCGCTGATAAGGAAGCTCAAAAAGTGCGTATTGAGGCGCAAGGTAAAGCCGATGCGAATAAAATACTAAGTGCTTCATTAACCGATAAAATATTGCAAGACAAAGGTATTGAAGCTACCTTAGAATTGTCTAAATCTCCAAATTCAAAAGTAGTTGTTGTTGGTGGAGGGAAAGATGGTTTGCCTATAATTTTGGGTAATAACTAATTTAAAAAACAATCAAAAAAAAGCCAGCGATTTGCTGGCTTTTTTTAGTTGTTGTCGTTTTTATTAACATGAATGACGTCTTTTTTTACTTTACCTTCTTTGATGGCTTTGTAATTATCATAACATTCAAGAACCGCTTCAATTATTTGTAAATCACTCGCATTTTTAATAAACCGTTCAGAATAGTTACATTCATTGAGTAAGTCGTTTAAATCCTTACGACTCATATCCATATAAGTCATTAACACTTCCCGACTAAATTTTTCTTCCATTATATTCCTTAAGTCATCAGCATCTTTTAGTTTCTTTAACTTTTTAAGTTCTTTCGATTTTTTATTAAACTTATTATACCAAAAATCAATCGGATTGAAAATGGCATTGGCGGCAGAATTGTATTGTTTAGATTGGGGGCGGCCAATTTCATAGGCTTGTGGTAAACCATCAATGTGTATTCTATTAAACTTGTCTAGAGGTATGTTTTCTGCATCTACCACTAAAACACCTATTAAATCATGGGCTTTTACGGTAATCTCATCAATAATAGCCGTTTTCTCATGAATAGCGATTTCTAATTCATTCCCTTTTAAGAGATCGTTTGTCACTTTTAATTTGATGGACTGATATCCGATATACGAAATTAAAATAGTGTCATTTGCTATGGCTGGCACTTGAAACAAACCTTGTCTGTTGGTAATCGTTCCTTCAACAGAATTTAAATTCAGTACGTGAGCACTTTCTAAAGGCTTTTTGTCGGTTACACTAATAATTCTCCCTTTTAACATTTTAGTTGTTTCTTGAGAATATGCGGTATAACTAAATACTGTAAGTAATAAGATGTAGACTAGTTTTTTTTGCATGTGGCAATGATAGTAATTATTCAGTAAAAATATGTTAAATATTATTAAAAAAAAGCTGTGGTAATACTAGTAGAAAAAAAACAAACAATCTTACAAAGTGTATTGACAATAGAACCATTTGTAGAGTTATAATGCACAAATATGGTTAATTAAAGCTATTGTTTAGTGATGTTTTAGTATAAAAGTGCGCACGAGAAGATTCGAACTTCCACATCCTAAACGGATACTAGCCCCTCAAGCTAGCGCGTCTACCAATTCCGCCACGTGCGCATAATCTACTGTAAAACTAAAAAAGTTAAGCGAGAATGCTTAACTTTTATTAGTAAAATGTGACCGGGCTGGGGCTCGAACCCAGGACCCTCTCCTTAAAAGGGAGATGCTCTACCAACTGAGCTACCAGGTCAATTAATTTCGGTTGCAAAGATAGTATCTAATATCAATTAAACAAGTTATTTTTTAAAATTTTTTATCCGATATTTGTTCTCGCTTTTAGTAAGCTAAATATCAGTTTTTTATGGAAATTATTTTAGTAGGATATATGGGGAGTGGAAAATCTACACTCGCCAAGCAAATAGCAGGTCAATTACAGTTGAAAATGATTGATTTGGATGATTACATAGCTGATAAAGAGAATGATACCATTAATTCAATTTTTAAAAACAAGGGTGAAATCTATTTTAGGAAAATAGAGAGTCAGGCGTTAGATGAAATAATTACCAATCAAAAAAACTATGTTTTAGCTGTAGGAGGTGGCACTCCATGTTATGCGAATAATAGTAATTTAATAAAAAACGTACCACATTCTTTTTATCTGAAAGGATCTATACAGACGCTTTATGACAGATTGGTTCATAAAAAACACAAACGACCATTAATTAAAAACTTAGACGACAGTAAACTGTTGGAATTTATTGCAAAACATTTGTTCGAGCGCAACCCGTATTACGAAAAAGTGACACATACCATACAAATTGATTCTAAAAGTGTCGAAGCCGTCGTAGCCGAGATTATACTAAATACGCAATAGCTTCTTTTTTATTAAACTCTACACTAATATGTTCTTGTAGAGAGGTTGATAAGCTCAGACCTTTGAAATCGGCTTTAATAGGATACTTCTTGTGATTTCTATTGACCAGTACAGCTGTTTTAAACTGTTTTAAGGGGACTTCTAAAAAATGTTTAACCGCGTACATCAATGTGGTTCCTGAATTCAGCACATCGTCTACAAGCACTAACGATTTGTTTTTATATTCGGCTACAGCCAACGAAGTTGTAATTGGATCTCTCGGCTGCTGTTTGTCAATATGAACTTCGCATAGCGTCGATTTAAAATCGGCTATTTCGTCCAATACTTTTTTTAACTTTTCTGCCAGAATAAAACCATTATCGGTAATTCCCGCGATAATAATTTCTTTTTGACCTGAATTGCTCTCATAGATCTGATAGGCAATCCTTCTAATTTTATATTGAATTTCTTTATTATTGAGAATTATTGAACGACTCATAGTGCTATATTATACTCCAAATATATAAATAATGCTCAATCCATTTCAGTATAATCTTCTAAATCTCTTCGGTCTTTTTTTGTAGGACGTCCCACACCTTTATTTCGATAATAATCTTTAGAATATTTTAATAAGTCCTGATTTTCAAAAGCTTCTTTTGGCGTGATGTCCTTTCTGTATAAATCAACTAATTTGGCGCCGACACGATTGGGAGGAATATCAATTACTTCAAGTTCATAATTGATTTGATTTTTGCGAACAATAATTTTTTCACCAATAAATACTTCCTTAGAGGGTTTTACATTTTTGGTATTGATTTTTATATGCCCTTTTTTACAGGCTTCAGTAGCAATACTACGTGTTTTGTAGTATCTCGTTGTCCAAAGGTATTTATCTATTCGCATCGTTTTTTATTACGGTCAAAGATAAAAATAAAAAGTCGCCTAAAAATTAATCTTAAGCGACTCTTAATTTATTATATCCTTTTAAAGGCTATTGTTTTTTTAAAAAATCATTTTTAATGTACATTACTTGTTCGGACTTATTTTCAAATTTAGAATCATCCATTGCCTTTGTATTTTTAAATTTAGACACAAAACTTTTTGTAGCTACTCCTCTAATTTGATCTAGTGCCGTTTTTAACAATAACTCATTTTCATCACCAAAAGGCAAGATGTCATACCACGTTTCATATTCATGAACCTCAATATCCGGTTCAAAACCTTGTATGTAATCACTTTCACCATTTTTGTTATAAATCTGAAATACGATGGGTTGTAGTGCGTATTTGTGGTTTGGGTTTGCCGATGATTCATCTGCGTACAATTTTGAAGGTGAATCGTATAAGGTAATGGATCCTACATTTTTTCCAGCGGTAGTTTCACCTATCAATTTTACATTACTAGTACCCATATAAGGTCTTAAGCCATTAATTACCATTTCACTAGCAGATGCTGTACCGCCTGTAGTTAAGATATACAACTTGTCAATAGTATTCAGTCTATTGATAGGTTCTTGTCTTGTAAATTCGCCATCGACATTGTATACACTTAATGTATTTTCAAAATCATAACTATCGTTTTCTACTGAGCGTTTGCTGTTGAAGGTCAATTCTGCAAATTTGCCCGTACCGGCATTGGCATAAATCATACTTGCTAAATAGGCAGAAGTACTCACTGTGCCACCTGGGTTAAACCGTAAATCCAATACCAATTCATTAATGTTTTCTGACTTTAAATAAGCAAAGGCGGCATTTAATTCATCATGAAATGAAAAACTAAACCTGTTGTACACTAAATAACCAACTTTTCTACCACCAATATTATTGAATACTTTGGTTAAGTACACAGGGTTGTCTGCTACTTCTGCAGAAGTGATGGTTTTGTCGTCAGTAGGAGTTAATGTTAAGTTTTCATTGTCAACTTCGGCAAATGATAATTTAACTGTGGGGTTTGAAAGTCTGGAAAGTAACTGACTGTAATTTGTAGCATCCATGGCAACATCATCAATCGCGTATACAATATCGCCTCTTTTAAGTCCTGCATTATCCGCAGGTGAGTTAGGTATTACATACTGTAAATAAAAAACAATATCACCATCCGTATTAAATTGAATAGGAACTGATCTTCTAAATCCAAATACTTTTGAAATGCCCTGAAATTGTTGATTTTGTACTTCATAATCTTCTACGAACCATGAAAAACGATCGGTGTTTCCAGCATCAAATAACAAATCGTCAAATAAATCTTCAGAATTGGAGTAATTATTTAAGAATGAATAGTACTCATCGATGTTGTTATTTTTACTGTCGGCTAGATTTGCAACATCAGGCTGCCAATTGTACCAAATATTCATTGATTTCCAAACAAAATCATTCACTTCATTTTTTAGTTCAACTGTAGCCTTATCTATCGGGTCTTTATCACAGCTTACAAACAAGAAACTGCTTGCTATTAATACCGTTAAAATAACTTTCTTCATATTCTATATTTTATTTTAAATGTGTCGCAATTTATAAAAAATAATTACGCTTTGTAACAAAATAGTATCTTACTCGTCGTAATGTTGTGATGCTGTTAATTTTAGTATCAATAACCAAACCAAAATGAAGCAAGCTGAATTTTTAAATACAGTTTTACCGTTAAAAGATAAAGTTTTTAGACTGGCGAAACGCTTATTGGTTTCTACAGATGAAGCAGAGGATGCAACTCAAGAATTGTATTTTAAGTTGTGGAAGAATAAAAAGAAGCTGGGCGAATATAAAAATGTAGAAGCTTTTGCAATGACAATGACTAAAAATTATTGTTTGGATCAATTGAAGGCAAAGCGATCTAATAACTTAAAGCTGGTGCATAGTAATTATGCCGATGATACGATTTCATTGCAGCGTGAATTAGAATTGAAAGACAGTGTATCAAAAGTACACCAATTGATAGAAAAATTACCTGCAAAACAAAAAATGATTATACAGTTAAGAGATGTCGAGAATTACGAATATGATGAAATTGGCAAGATTCTTGACTTACAACCAACAGCAGTGCGCGTAGCGCTGTCTAGAGCGAGAAAAACAATTAGAGAACAACTCATAAAACAACACAACTATGGAATTAAATAGCATAGAAAAACTACTAGAAAAGTATGAAAATGCCGAGACTTCATTAAAAGAAGAAGCGCTATTAAAAGATTATTTTTCAAACAATACGGTTCCTACACATTTGCAGGAGTATAAATTGATATTCAATTACTTCAGTGAAAGTAAAACCGAGCAGTTTACAAAAACAATTCCACTAAAAAGAAAGACCTCTAAGGTGTGGTGGTTATCAATTGCGGCTTCTATAGCACTAGTTTTTAGTGTGTATTTTATGAATGACGCAGGTTTTGATAAAATAACACCTTCAGAACAACAAGAGGCAGCGTTGGCATTTAAAGAAACCCAAAAGGCTTTCCAATTAATCTCTAAAAACCTAAATAAAGGAGAAAATATTGCAATGTCCGGTTTGAGTGAATTTGAAAAAGCACAGAATAAAGTGTTTAAAAAGTAGTATAACAATTAAAAACGAGCAAATGCCTCGAGCAAAGTTGAAATTATCAATTTGATTTATATGGATATTTTAGCGAACAGCATTTGGTCATAAAAAAAACAGAAAAAATGAAAACAACAACTATAAATAACAAAAAAATGACAAGTAAGAAACTAATAATTGCTGTAGCATTAGCTATGTTACCAATTTTCACCTTTGCACAATCTGTATTTGATAAATTTGAAGATATGGATGATGTGTCTACCGTTGTAGTCAATAAGCGCGCTTTTGATTTGATGAGTAGGGTTGGCGCAGGCTCACCTGAAGCTAAAGAATACGTAGATATGGTGAAAAGCCTAAAAAGCTTACGTGTTTTTGCAACAGAAAAAGCATCCATAGCTACAGATATGAAAGCAGTGGTAGAAAGTTACTTAAAAACAGCGAAGCTTTCTGAGTTGATGCGTGTGAAAGATAAAGAAGGAAATGTAAAAATCTATATCAGAGAAGGTAAAGATAAAGACCATGTAAGCGAACTGTTTATGTTTATTGAAGGGATCAGTCAGCATGTGGGTGGCGACGATCGTAAGCCAGAGGCCGTGATTGTTTCTATCACCGGAGATATCAATTTGAATAAAATTTCAGAGTTAACAAGTCAAATGAATATTCAGGGTGGTGAGCATTTGAAAAATGTAGGTAAAAAACAATAAAAAGATGAAAAAAAGTATTAATTACTTAGTAATAGTCGTACTCGCAATTGTAAGTGTTTCCTGTAGTAGTGAAGCTTCTTTGCAAAAGTACTATATTGACAGTCAGGAAGATAAGAATTTTTTATCCATTGATATTCCAGCGAGTATTATTTCGTTGAAAGACGAGGTTTCTCCTGAAGCAGCTGAGGCCTATAAGTCATTGCGAAAAATGAACTTATTGGCGTTTAAAAAGAACGAAGTTAATGAGGCTGAATTCTTAATTGAAAAGAAAAAAGTGAGCGCGATTCTTAAAAATAATAAATTCAAAGAATTGATGCGTATGAAAGATAAAGGTAGAGACATCGTTATTAAGTATGAAGGTGACGATGAGAGTATGGATGAAGTTATTGTATATGCTTCAGATAAAACACAAGGCTTTGCATTGGTGCGTATTTTGGGAGATAATATGAAGCCTGAAAAAATTATGAAGCTCATAGGTGATGTTCAAGATATAGATGGAGGAAGCAGTATGGTAAAGCAACTGCAAGGCTTTATTAAATCAGAGTTATAAAAGAATAAATGTACTTCATAAAAAAATCCCGCCTCGTGCGGGATTTTTTTATGGGTTATAGTTTTGGAAAGTACCGTCTTTATAAAAAATAATGATCCGATCAATTTCCTTTTCGGAAGTTGTTGGTGTTTTTGTAGCATGGTATGACGATGCTTCTGGTGCTTTTTGTGGGGCACTAGGAGTGGAGGTAGCTTGTTTTTTAGGAAAGCTTCCTTTGCCATTCAATAACCAATACAAGTCTACCTCACTAAACTTTTCTAACACCTTTAACACAAAGTCTAAGCTCGGTTTATTTCTTCCAGATAGTAAATGTGAAATACTCGAGCGTTGTACTTTTATCTCATCAGCAAAACTTGAGGCAGTCAACTGATAAAAATCCATTATTTTATGAAGGCGTTCAGCAAATTTTTGATTGTTTGTCATGCTCTTTATATTTCTATTACAAATGTAATTAAATTATAGGTACCCTAATAGTTTAGTCCGTTTAATTCTATCAATTTTAATATAGTATTCATTTAATTAATGTTATTTAACTTCTTGGTAAATAAAATATTAGATTATGATATAAATTTAAATTGCGATTCTTTCAATTTTACAAACTTAAAATGAGCTTATTTGATTACAAATGTTACTTTTTACTTAAAATTATTGTTTACAAATGTAAACATTTGATTGTTTACATTTGTCATGTGAAAGAATTTAATAGTCGTAAAATACAGGCGTGGTATGCGCATAATAAAGCATCTTCATTAGTGGGTAGATGGATACCATACACTAAAATTGAGCCTCTTTTAAAAAAGCTGAAAAGCCCTTTTGAGGTTTCGGAAATAGGCAAATCAGAGCAAGGTGTGCCTATTCATAAAATTACAATCGGTTCTGGAAAGATCCGAATTTTGATGTGGAGTCAAATGCACGGTAATGAAAGTACGGGGACAAAAGCGATCTTCGACCTCATTAACTTCTTTCAATATTCGGAGGAATTTAATGGTATGAGTGCTCAGATTTTAAGTAGTTGTACATTGACAATTGTACCAATGTTAAATCCTGATGGGGCGCTAGCGTATACGCGAATCAATGCAAGTGGAGTCGATTTGAATCGTGACGCGGTCGATTTAAAAGCGGTGGAGAGTGTGGTTTTAAAAAAGGTGTTGGATGAAGTGAATCCACAGTACTGCTTTAATTTACATGATCAGCGCACCATTTTTACGGTAGGAGCCACTAAAAAACCTGCGACCTTATCATTTTTAGCACCATCCATTAACGAAAGGCGCTCAGTGACTAGAGGTCGTAAAGAAACAATGTGTGTTATTGTGGCAATGAATGAATTGATACAGCAATTAATTCCAGGGCAAGTAGGGAGGTATACCGATGAGTTTTACCCAACAGCTACTGGTGATAATTTTCAGAAAGCCGGGCATAATACCATATTAATAGAGGCGGGGCATTACCAAGATGATTATCAAAGAGAGCAGGTTAGGTGGTTTAATTTTGTGGCCTTATTGAAGGGTATTAACTTTATTAGCACAAATAAACGGGAGCAAACACGAGAATATGCTGCATACTTTGATATTCCGAACAATTCAAAATTTTATCTTGATATTATTTATAAAAATGTTTTTTTGAAGAGTCAAGATAAAAAGGTAGATGTTGGTGTGTTGTTTAAGGAGGAATTGAAAGAAGATGAATTGATCTTTAATCCCTCCATAGAACAAATTGGAGATCTTTCGCAATTTGCCGCCAATTTAATTATTGACAAAAAAGGAATAATTGTAAAAAATGAGTCAGAATTGAAAAAAATAGTAAAAAAATGAAAGTTTTATTGTTTTTTATTTAAAAAGTCATGACTTTTGACATTAATTTAACAAAAAAGTACAATGTCAAAATTTAAATTAGACGAAATTGACCATCAAATATTGGATATACTCATAGAAAATGCAAGAACGCCCTTTACGGATATTGCAAAAAAATTATTAGTATCAGCAGGGACTATTCATGTGCGTGTGAAAAAAATGGAGGAAGAAGGTGTTATTAAGGGCTCTACATTAACTGTTGATTATGATAAAATGGGGTATTCTTTTATCGCCTATGTTGGTCTCTTGCTAGAAAATTCTTCATTAACTAATAAAGTGATTGAAAGATTACATGATATTCCTGAGGTTACTGTAGCACATCTAACAACAGGTAAATTTTCAATATTTTGTAAATTGAGGGCAAAAGACACCAAACATGCCAAAGACATTATTTTTAAAATTGATAATATAATGGGAGTGCAGCGCACAGAAACCTCTATTTCTTTAGAAGAGGTGATTAATGATAAAAAACGTTTAATGCACACTATTTTCAACGATTTTAAAGTGTAAACTTATTACGACTTACTGTAAAGAATCTTTTTCATTTAATGGAGAAGATTTTTTTGTTTTAAATAGCAATAATATTACCTATTTTTGAATTGATGAATTACAAAAAGAAAAATCTGAACGATAACAAATTGCTCGCAATTTATAAGGCTTTGTTAAAGCCTCGTTTGATCGAAGAGAAGATGCTTATCTTATTGAGACAAGGTAAAATTTCGAAGTGGTTTTCGGGTATTGGGCAAGAAGCCATTGCTGTAGGAGTTACCTTGTCATTGACTGATTCTGAGTATATCTTACCGATGCATCGAAATTTAGGAGTCTTTACTTCAAGAAATATTCCGCTACATCGCTTGTTTTCACAGTGGCAAGGCAAAGCCAGTGGTTTTACAAAGGGGAGAGACCGTAGTTTTCATTTCGGCACACAAGAATTCAATATTGTGGGTATGATTTCACATCTAGGCCCTCAATTCGGGGTGGCTGATGGTATTGCATTGGGTAATTTATTAAAAAACAACAATCATGTCTGCGCTGTTTTTAGCGGTGAAGGAGGTATGAGTGAAGGTGATATTCACGAAGCTTTAAACGTGGCTTCTGTTTGGCAATTACCGGTCTTGTTTTGTGTGGAGAATAATGGATACGGATTGTCAACACCTACTTCAGAACAGTATAATTGTAAAGAATTAGTAGATAGGGCAGTGGGTTATGGTATGGAGTCTCATAGTATTGATGGGAATAATATTTTAGAGGTTTATAATGAAGTTGGAAGTATGGTGAAAAGCATGCGTACACGGCCTCGACCCATGTTTATAGAATTTAAAACATTTAGGATGCGTGGCCATGAAGAGGCAAGTGGAACCAAATATGTTCCGCAGGCGCTGATGGATACTTGGGCGGCGAAAGATCCTATCGATAATTACAAAAATTTCTTAGTAGCGGAAGGTGTTTTGACAGAAGCGTTGGATGTTTCTTTTAAAGAAGAAATTCAACAAGAAATCAATGAAAACTTAGCATTGGCTTTTGATGAAAAATCAATTGTCTCAGATGAGATTAATGAATTAAATGATGTTTATCAAGAGTTTAATTATAAGGAAATTAAGCCAAATAATGAATTGGAAAATATTCGTTTTATCGATGCTGTTTCAAATGGTTTAAAACAGTCGATGCAGCGTCATAAAGAGTTGGTATTTATGGGGCAAGATGTTGCAGAATATGGTGGTGCTTTTAAAATCACCGAAGGGTTTCTTGATTTGTTCGGAAAAGAACGTGTGCGCAATACGCCTATTTGTGAATCAGCTATTGTATCCGCTGCGTATGGTTTGTCGGTAAACGGTATCAAATCAGTTGTAGAAATGCAGTTTGCTGATTTTGTAAGCTCAGGTTTTAATCCGATTGTCAATTTATTGGCTAAATCGCATTATCGCTGGGGGCAGAATGCAGATGTTGTCATTCGTATGCCTTGTGGTGGCGGTGTTGGAGCAGGACCTTTTCACAGTCAAACCAATGAAGCATGGTTTACCAAAACCCCAGGATTGAAAGTGGTTTATCCAGCGTTTCCTTATGATGCTAAAGGGCTGTTAGCAACAGCGATTGAAGATCCCAATCCCGTGCTGTTTTTTGAGCACAAAGGCTTGTATAGAAGTATTCGCCAAGATGTGCCTACTGATTATTACACCTTGCCATTAGGTAAAGCAAAGTTATTGCAAGAAGGTGATGTCGTGAGTATAATTTCATTTGGTGTCGCCGTACATTGGGTATTAGAAACGCTAGAGAATAACAAACAAATAGCAGCAGATGTTATTGATTTGCGTAGCCTTCAACCTTTAGATACTGAAACCATTTATGCCTCGGTTAAAAAAACAGGAAAAGCCATTATCGTACAAGAAGATTCACTATTTGGCGGAATTGCTAGTGATATATCTGCTTTAATCCACGAAAATTGTTTTGAGTTTTTAGATGCTCCAGTAAAAAGAGTGGCTAGTTTACAAACACCCATTCCGTTTGTACCACAATTAGAAACACAATACTTAGCAAAAAATAGATTCGAAGCTGAGTTAACAGCCCTAATTGCATATTAACTTTTTGAGAGTTGCTGCTTTTTTTTGTAATTTTAATCCTGTATTGGGTGTAACCCTTTGATTGAATTTCATCTACACGGCTTATTTAATAAATGACTATGTTTTATAAAAGAAAAAAGTATCTGAGCTTTTACTTGGTATTGCTATGCATTGCTACAAGTTGGTCACAAAATTGCACACAAATTAATGGCTGGTTAGAAACAGCGGAAAGCTATGCTCAAGATGTAGATCTCAATGGATTGGGAGATACGGCGATTATGAAATTGGTTTCCCCCGCATTTCACAACGATCTTTTCAAACCCGTTTTTAAAAAAAACTATGCCGATTTAGATGCTGGTGAAAAAGAAGTTATAAAGCAACAATTAATAGCGTGTGCAAGTGCTAAACCGTATGTAAAAAAAGGAATAGTTCCTGGTTTTGAGTCGGGAAACGCGGCTTATTCTTGGGAACGTCAAATAAAGGCAATTAACAATTCAACGTTGGCAGAAAACAATCGCATTTGGGGCTATGAAAAGCAACAACGTGCGCGCAATAGAGAAAAGCAAGCCGTAGCAAGGCAACGTTCTCCTGCGCAGTCGCGTACCAGAACACGTACAGCTAGTAGCCGTTCACCAGTAAGACCTCAAAATCCGAATGCCTACAACACCGCTCCTGAAAATAGGGAAAATACACCTGCAGATTATCAAAAGGAAGCTTTAGAAATGCAAACCATATTAAAGGCCGTACAAAATGTGAAGGCACCTACAACACAATTTTCGGGATATAAGAATGCAGCGCTTTTACAAAATGTATACGATGGCGATTTTGAAGGATTCCCTATAGGCTTAAAAGATATGCAAGAGGAAAATATGATGGGAGGCTTTCAAAAAATTGCTGAAGTAAAAAAATATGAACGCTATTTAAAACAATATCTCACCTCTTTTTCTAAAAATTGTGCAGCAACAAATAAGGCTGCCTTTAAAAAAGTGGTGATTAGTTATGCCATTATTGAAGAAGAACACGGTATCAGCTCAAAAACAGGAGAAACGGAGCCTGAAGTATACTATATGCGTCCTTATTTTGAAAAAGATTTTAGACGTATCGATAAAAATATGGCCAATGCTAATTTAGCCGATGCCATCTATGTGTTGGCAAAATCAGATGAAATGGGATTTGATTTCCCACCCGATTTAATCAAGCTATTTGAAAGTCATAAATGTACATCGCCTGTATTGAGAAAATTAGAAACCAACTTGTATTTGGCTTCTAAAGGAAAATCGTCATTGCAAAAGTTGTTGCCTTACTTAAAATAAATTTTAAATTAAAATCCTTTAGAGTTTGTAATTATTAATTACCTTTTTTTCAACGACTTACATAGTTATTTCTTGTGCTCTAGTCGAGTATTAAGTTCCTTTTTATTTAAAAATCATAAACATACTTTAAACTATTAATACGAATTAGAGTCAAAGTATTATTAGAAAAGGAATGTTGAACTTTAAAATGTAAAAATTATGAAAAAAGGACTAAAAATATACGCCTTAGCATCAGTGTTTGTGCTGGCGAGTGTTACGCAAGTTTTGTCACAATCACGTAGAACTGCTAATGATAAAACAGTACGTGTTACTAAAACAACAACTGTTAAAAAGAACTCATCGAATAGAAGAATTTCTAGTTCAAAAGTTACGTATAAAACACCGAAGCGAAAAGTAGTTTCTGTACGGACGGTTCCAAATAGAACGGTTATAAAGCATAATGGACAAAATTATTATTATGGAAATAATAAATACTACACACAATCAAGAGGTCGCTATATAGTTATTTCCCCTAAAGTAGGATTCAGAATTAAAGTCTTACCAAGTAATTACAGAAGGGTGTTGTATAACAATCATACCTATTTTAATGTGTCAGGTATTTTTTATGCCCAAATAAACAACGAGTATGAAGTGGTAGATCCAGAAATAGGAACCATTGTATATGAACTTCCCGATGAATATGAAAAAGTAACTATAGATGGGTTGACTTATTATGAATATGCAAACATACTGTATGAAAAGGTACAAGTAAATGGTACTAGAGCCTATGAAGTAGTAGGAATCATTGAAATGGAATAAAAAAAATAGTTTGGTTAGTTAGAGAAAGAGGGTAATTTATTTTAATTATCCTCTTTTTTGTAGTTAGAATCAAGCCCCTTTCATTTTGTTGAATGTTATTTATTGGTTGATTTTTTAAATTGTAATTTTGTGGTGTTGTAATTTTGTATGCCGTAAAATTTGAGTTTCACTGAAAAGTTCAATAGGTTCACAAAAAATATAAAATAGTTATTAAAAGTATGTGCATCTTTGATGTCAAAATAAATTTATTAGAATCATGAAAACAAGTAAATTAAAAATTACAATCACTATTTTTTCAATGCTACTCTGTTTTGGCATGTTTGCTCAAAGACCTCAAGGAGGGCAAGGCGGAAAAAGAGGTGGTGGTCAACAACGTGGTGGTCAGCCTGATGCTTCAGTGATAATGTCAATGTTAGACACTAACAAAGATGAAAAAATTGATAGGGACGAAGCGTCTAAAGACAAGCGCGGAAGAATTGAAGAAAATTTTAATAGTATCGACACGAATGATGATCAATATATCGATTTAAATGAATTAAAGGCTTCTTTAAATATAAAAGCACCTAAAAAGGATTCTGCTGAGAACGTTTTAAAAGAAGTTGATGACAATAAAGATGGCTCTTTAAACAAATTAGAAATTGCAGCAAAAGAAAAGTTAGACTTAATAAATAATTTTAGCACTATTGATGTCAATAAAGACAATGAGCTCGATTTAGAAGAATTAACAACATTCTACGCTAAAAGTAAGAAGTCAAAACGCAAAAAGAGAAATTAACCGTTATTTATTTAGCGCAGAATAAACGATCAATTTCTTGCAATTGTATTAAGGGTGTCATCAAGTTTTCGAACTAATAATATGCAATTAGCCAAATTTAATACCTACCTGATTGAAAAAGGTGGTTTGACGCAAGATGACCTTGCTAAAATAGAACCTTTTATAAAAGCAAAAAAAATTGTTAAAGGCGACTTTTTACTAAAGCAAGGCGATATTTGTTCACATTTCTTTTTTGTAGAGCAAGGTTTATTACGATTGTATGCCTTAAATGAAGATGGTAAAGAGAATATCTTGCAATTTGCTACTGAAAACTGGATTGTAAGTGATCGTGGGAGTGTCTACTTTAAAGAGCCGTCTAGCTACTATATCGATGCATTTGAAGACACCTTGGTTGTATTCATTGATGAAGACTTTATAGATAAAGTATCACAAGTAAATCCGAATTTCAGAAAGAAAAACGAGCGATTACTACAAAATCACATTCGCCATTTATACAAACGCATTAGCCAATTGTTAGGGGTGTCTGCAAGAATTCGTTATTTAGATTTTGTCAAAATGCATCCAGATATTATGCTACGTGTACCGCAGTGGATGATCGCTTCTTACTTGGGCATCACACCTGAAAGTTTAAGTCGCGTACGTAAATCGTTGGCAGAAGAGAACTTCAAGGCATAGTAGTACTTACTAGCCAAGACCCACCACATATCTTACCATAGGTCAATGCGTGTCTTTTGTGCTTGCTGTAATTTTACAGTATTAATTAAAAGAAACTATTATGAAAACAAGAAGTATTGAAAAAGTAAGCAAACCAGGAACGCCACATTTTGTAGGCGACGGATTTAGAGTACACAACTTTATACCTGGAACCTCTACCATGCAACGTATGGATCCATTTATTATGTTGGATTATAATTCAAAATATAATTTTCCACCAACAACTACTCCAAAAGGAGTCGGTGTACATCCTCACAGAGGTTTTGAAACCGTTACCATTGCCTATAAAGGCCGTGTAGAACATGGGGATAGTGCTGGTGGCGGCGGTGTAATCGCTGAAGGTGATGTACAGTGGATGACAGCAGCTTCCGGAATTTTACACAAAGAATTTCACGAAACCGAATGGAGTAAAACCGGTGGTGAATTTCAAATGGTGCAGTTATGGGTTAATTTACCTGCCAAAGATAAAATGAGTGCGCCAAAATATCAAGCAATTGCCAATAAAGCGATTGTAAAAGTGGCTCTAGAAAATGGCGCAGGCGAAGTAGAAGTAGTTGCTGGGGAATATAACGGAGTGAAAGGCGCAGCAGCTACCTTTTCGCCAGTGAATATGTACAATGTAAAACTTAAAAAAGGAGCAAAAACAACATTGACATTCCCTGAGCACTATACCACAGCGCTGTTAATGGTAGAAGGTGACGCTAAGATAAATGGAGCTACCGATGCGCCACAAGATCACTTTGTGATGTTTAATAACGAAGGTGATACCTTTACTGTTGAAGCATTGACTGACACTGTAATCTTGGTGTTGAGCGGTGAACCCTTAAATGAGCCAATTGCAGCACACGGTCCCTTTGTAATGAACCATCAAGAGGAGTTGATCACAGCTTTTAATGATTTTAATACAGGTAAATTCGGGTATTTAGAAGACTAATACTAGCAATAAGGCAGTTCATAATTTGAGCTGCTTTTTTTATATCTTTAGATTATGAAAGAACAATATATTAAAATTCCACTAGAGAATGACGAAACTAAAAAACGCTTCCAAATAGAAGTAGCTGGAAGTGTTGCCTTTGTTGATTATAGGGTGGTAGGTGATCAAATTGCGTTGATTCATACTGAAGTTGATCCTGAATTAAGTGGGCAAGGCGCCGCTAGTGCTTTGGTTGAAAAAATATTGAATCATATTGAATCATCGGGAAAATTAATACTTCCTTATTGTCCGTATGTATTTGCATATATAAAGAAGCATCCCGAATGGAAACGAATGGTAGCTAAAAATTTTAATGGTTATGATAAGTTGTAGGCTAATTTATATGGGTTGACTATGTTTTAGTAAGCAACAGATTTTATCTAAAAAACAAGGTGTATGGGTAATACTGTGAAGAATACGATTAACGAATAGTTTCAATCAATAAATTCCCATGTACTATTTTATTGTTAATATCAACGCCGTTAAAATTTCCTATTGCACCTTTTTTGTTTTCAGTAAAATCCAATGCATTTATATAAATAGACACTTTTTGTAAATGAAACATTCCAGTAATTGAAAAATCAAAATTCAAAACTTGACCTTTATTTAAAACCGTAACCCTGTCATCCTCAATTATTATGGAGTCATTGAGACTTACAATATTAAAGTGGTACTTTTCTATTTTTAGTGCTAAGCTATGTTTGTTTTTTTCTAATTCAAATTCAAAGTTATAGGCACCATAGATTCGCATTAATACTTGAGCAAACGGACTCTTTTTTGAAAACATTAAAGGGTTTTTTCTAATATTACTTTCCACCACCAATCTACTTTTATTTAATTCTTGGCAAATTATAGGGTCGAAAGACTTATTATTTACCTCTTCTTCAATTTCATTTTTAGTCTTGAATTTTTTTAAAATCATAACTCCAGCAATGGCTCTATCATATTTGTCGAACCCAGTATAAGTACCCACAAGGTACTGGCGTTCATTAGGTGATGATTTTCCAATAAAAAAGGTGAATTTTGCGCCTTCACTTTTTTTGTTCCCTACATAATACTTGGTGTCAAAGTAGGCAAAGTCTTCACTTTGACTTATAGTGCCGTAAAAAATATAAACCGCTTTTTCTCCGTTATCACCAGCATATAAATAGACCATTTCTATCGTTTTCCAGTCGTTATAGATAATTACTTGACCCTTATTCATTTTATTGTCTTCACCAAAATAATAACATACATAATAGTCATCTTCTAATTTGGTGCCCTTATGGAGTAACTCCAATTGTGCACCTCTTTGTTTCGCCGTAAACAGGTCACTTTCAATAAATTCATTAACATTTTTAAAGCCTAAATATTTAAAAAACAAGGATTTATATTCTCCACTAATTTTTATAAGTGGTTTTCCAGAAGAAGCTTCTCTATGTTTGTTGTATAAATATTTACCATTTACATACCCTCTTAAAACAAGCTCAAGGTCATTTTTTAAGCTAGGTTTTTCAGAATCATAGTTTCCAAAGCCATATAGTTGAGAATCTTTATAGTCTAATGTAATGTTGTGCGATTTCTTGAAGTGAGATATCACGCTGTTTAGTAGTGTATTAAATACGTGTTGGGTTAGCAATAATGTTTCGCTATTGTGTTGGCTTATTAAATTTTCCATAGGTTTCCAGAATTGTTATTAGGAATTACTAATATATTAATTAATATTTGGAACTGGCCATTAGGAAAATCAATAAATCTATTTTTATGACATCAAATAATTAAAACCCATATTTAAATGATACGAAATTTCTTTTTTTTAGTTCTTTTTGTTCCATTTTTAACATTCTCCCAAGAAGTAACAGTTAGCGGTAATGTAAAATCCGCGTCTGATGTATTATTAGGAGTAAATGTAATTGAAAAAGGAACTTCTAATGGAACAACAACCGATTATAATGGAAATTATTCAATCAAGGTAAATCAAGGAAGTACGCTTGTTTTTTCTTTTTTAGGATATAAAACCATAGAGGTTGTTGTAAGCGGTAAATCCACAATTGATGTAACACTTGAAGAAGACGAGTCGCAATTAGACGAAGTAGTCATTAAAGGTTTTGGAGGTGTAGTGGGACAAGCGCGTAGAAGAGCAGAATCTGTACAATCTATTCCAGAATCAGTAGTAACCTTTACGGCTGAAGCAATTGAAACAAAGGGAATAACGAATATTCAAACATTTTCTGACCAAATTCCCAATGTGAATTTTACGAATTCTCAAAACATTGGAAACAACTTTATTACAGTAAGAGGAATTTCACATATTCGAAATGGGGAGTCTCCAATCGCTTTTGTAATTGATGGAGTGACCTTACCGGATGCGAATCTTATCAACCAAGAACTATTTGATTTGGCATTGATTGAAGTGGTAAAAGGCCCTCAAGGTGCCTTGTATGGTAAAAACGCCATAGCGGGTGCAATCAACATTGTAACCAATCAACCCACTAACAATTTTAGAAATAAAGTGGCAGTTGGCTATGCCAGTGGGAATTTATTTAAAGCGCAATTATCGTCTACCGGACCATTAGTTAAAGACAAATTGTTCTATAGAATTTCTGGTTCCTATAAAAAAGGTGACGGTGTAATCGATAATGAAACATTAGACAAACCTGTTGATTTTATTGAAGATTTAACGATAAGAGGTCAGTTAAAAGCAAACCTTTCTAGCTCTATTACTGCAACCGCAACTGGGCAAATTATAGATGCCAAAGCTGGAGGTTTATATTATGCAGCTCCTATTACAGGAACGACCTTTTCTCCAGATGATTTTGACAATCAAACGATTGTTGCAGATCAATTTGGGAGATCTTCTTTAAAAGGTGCTTATGGTAATTTGAAAGTCGATTTTAATTTTGAAAAAGTGAAATTAGTATCCTCTACCAGTTATAATAAAGGCGATAGAAACCATGTTGGAGATTTAGATTATACACCTGCAGATGTGCTTCGTCAAATTCAAGATAGTGACACTAAAACCTTCAATCAAGAGTTGAAATTAAGTTCTGTTGGTGACGATAGTAAATTAACATGGGATGTTGGTGCATTTTATCAAAATTCTGACAAACTTTTATTCACCAAAGCCACGGCGGATTTCGGATTCTTCGGACCTCCTTTTCTACCAACTGGTGTTCAATCTGATTTTGCAACTTCTGATTTTACAAATACCTACAAAACATTTGCTGCATTTGGTTTCTTAGATTATAAAGCAACAGACAGGTTTACCGTATCATTCGGATTGAGATATGATAACGACGATATCTCTCAAGATAATAGAACATTAAATACGAATCCAAATAAAACAGATTCTCAATTACAACCTAAAGTGTCATTAGCTTTAAAAGCAACACAGCATATGTTAATGTATGCAAACTACGGTAGAGGATATAGAAGTGGTGGATTTAACCAAGATAACACAGCGCGATTTAATATTGATTATGAAGCTGAAATAACAGATAATTACGAAATAGGAGTAAAAAATAATTATTGGGATGACCGATTTATATTAAATGTTTCAGGATATTATATTGACTTTTCTAACCAACAACAATATGCATTAATTATTGGAGGAGATGGAAATATTAGAATAGGAAATTTCAATTTCCCAGAAAGTGAATCCTATGGATTTGAGGCTGATTTTAAATTAAGACCTTCTAAATACCTCGATATCCTTGCTAGTTATGGGGTGAGTAAATCAAGAATTAACAAAGGAACATCAACGTTTAGTACAGGTGCAAACGAATCTTTTGATGTAGCTGGAAAAAATACGCCATTAATACCACAAGATAGTTATACGCTTGGATTGGAATCAAACTTTGACCTATCAGAAAAAGTGGCCTTTAACGGTAATGTAACCTTAAAAGGAACAGGTAAAATTTATTGGCATGAAGACAATGCCGCTGTTTCATCTTCATACAGTCTTTTAAATGCGCGTGTCGGATTTACATTTAGTAATCTGTCTTTAAACGTATGGGGTAATAATATTTTAGATAAGAATTATATCACTGAATTTTTTGGACAACCTTTTTCTAACGGAGGATCAGACTTAGTTTGGAAAGGAAATCCAGCAACATTTGGACTCGATATAGCCTACAAATTTTAGTTTGTTTTAATATTATTTTGAATTAGTTTTTAGTTTAGTTAAGCCACTAATTTGGACGGTTAGTGGCTTTTTAATAAAAAATAAAAAATACTACTATGAGAGTCGCAACAGATATTGGCGGGACTTTTACAGACCTTGTTTGCCTTGAATTTAATAAAGAAACAGGTAAGCCTACAGGAGTAAAAGTTGCGAAGTCAGACACTACGCCAGATAATTTTGAAGAAGGAATTTTTAACAGCATTGAAAAAGCGCAACTCAAGCTAGAAGCTATTGATTTTTTTGCACATGGAACCACAGTTGTTATTAATGCCTTAACAGAACGAAAAGGGGCCAAAACAGCATTGATTACCACGAAAGGTTTTAGAGATGTTCTTGAAATAGCGCGGTGCAACCGCCCAGATTTATTCAATTTTAATTTTATAAAACAAGCTCCTTTCGTACCACGTTATTTAAGATTCGAGGTAGAAGAGCGCATGAGTTATAAAGGAAATGTGCTTAAAGAATTAAATTTGTCAACCCTTAAAGCAATTGCCAAAAGCTGTGAAGAGGAAGGGGTTGAGGCCATCGCCATTTGCTTATTGCATGCGTATAAAAATACGGCTCATGAGGAGGTATTGGTAAAAGAAATGGCTGCACTACTGCCAAACGTAGCTATTATTGCTTCTTATGAGGTTACGAGAGAATGGCGCGAATATGAACGTACAAGCTCTACGGTTCTGTCTGGATATGTTTTGCCAATAGCGAAACGCTATCTAAACAACTTAGAACAAAAACTCAGCAATAACGGATTGCGTAAGTCACCTTATATCATGCAGTCTAATGGAGGAATTACCACGTTAAAAGATGTCCTTTCCAATCCGATTACTATGGTAGAATCGGGCCCAGCGAGTGGTGTCTTTGGAGCCATAGCTTTGGGGAAAGTCATTGAAAAAAAAGATTTGATCGTGTTAGATATTGGCGGTACTACTGCCAAATGTGCCTTGGTAGAAAACGGACAGGTAAAAATTACTACGAATTATAAAATAGAACATTCTCGTACCGATGCGGGTTATCCAATACAAACACCAGTCATCGATATTGTAGAGATAGGTAATGGTGGAGGAAGTATTGCTTGGATAGATGCCGGTGGAAAAATGCATGTAGGTCCAAAAAGTGCTGGAGCGATGCCAGGCCCTGCCGCTTACGGTCGGGGAGGGAAAAGTTTGACAACAACAGATGCTAATATCATTACCGGACGTATCCATGCCGATTATTTTTTAGGAGGTGAATTACAACCAGATTACAACAGTATTGAAGAGGCATCAAAACCTTTATGTCAAGCACTAAATGCTACAAAAGAAGATGTTGCCAAAGGAATTATTCGGGTAGCGAATTCGAATATGATAAATGCTTTAAAACTCATTTCAGTGAATAAAGGCTATGACCCACGCGATTTTACTATGGTAGTGATTGGTGGTGGTGGTGGCATGCACGGCGCTGATTTAGCTCGAGAGTTACAGGTTAAAGAACTCATCGTTCCTGCACATGCAGGTGTATTTTCAGCATTCGGAATGTTAATGTCTGATTTACGACGCGATTATATTCGTACCGACGTGATGGTTTTAGAAGATTCGAAAAGAGATGGAATCATGGCTGTCTTTGAAGACATGCGTAATTTGGCGATTAATAATTATAATGACGATGGCTATGAAGAAAATGATGTAGTCTTTACGCATTATGCTGATTTACGATATGCAGGTCAAGAACATTATGTAAAAGTACTACTCAATAATTTTTCAAACAATACACCATTAGAAGACATTATTAACAACTTCCACAAAGCACATAAAAAACAGTATTCTTTTGAATTGGATGCTCATGTAGAATTGGTAAATTTTCATTTAGTAGCTGAAGTTGAAGTAGACAAACCAGATTTCCCTAGGTTAGAAAAAACAAGTAAAAAAGTAGCAGATGCCGTTTTTGCAACGCAAGAAGTTGATTTTGATGATTTGGGAAAACATCAAACTAAATTTTACAATCGTGATTTGTTAGAGCCAGAGATGTTGATACAAGGGCCAGCAGTTATTGCTGAAAAAGCAACGACTACCATTGTAACACCTATTCACGATTTAACCGTGGATGTTTATGGCAACTTAATTATTACAATACGCTAATTATGGAAAAATTCACTTTAGAAATTATACAAGACTCATTGGTTGCAGCGGGCGATGAAATGTTTCAAACACTACAACGAACTAGTATGAGTCCGATTATTTATGAATCTCTTGACTATGCGGTAGGTATTACCGATACAAAAGGAGAACTTTTAGCCCAAGGAAATGGGGTAACGGCTTTTTTAGCAGCATTAGATTCGGTGGTGAGAGCTACTTTAGAAAAATTTAATGGAGAAAACAACTTAGAGGAAGGTGATGTTGTGATTGCAAATACACCGTACGCTGGCGGAGGTACCCACTTATCCGATGTTTCAGTGATCTACCCTGTTTTTTATAAAAAAGAACTGGTAGCATTTACGGTTAACAAAGCGCACTGGACAGAATTAGGTGGTACTTTCCCAGGTTCGGTATCTACAGTAGCGACAGAGATATATCAAGAAGGATTGCACTTTCCATTTATCAAAATAAAATCTAAAGGTAAAATCAATGCTTCCTTAATTGATTTGATTAAAGGCAATGTACGATTGCCTGATAGTACACTTGGAGATTTATTTGCAGGAATAGCTGCTGCGGAAGTCGGTGCAAAACGCGTGATTTCAATTATTGAGAAATATGGTTTAGATACCTTTAAAAAAGCAACAGACGATTTTCTAGAGTACGGTGAACGAATGTGTATTGAAGCTTTAAAACAAATTCCGAATGGCGTTTATGAAGGTTCTGCAGAAATAGAAGATAACGGATTTGGAGAAGGGCCTTTCCCTATAAAGGCAAAAATCACTATTTCAGATACAGAGTTTATCGTAGATTTTAATGGTTCTCACCCACAAGTTAAAGGGGCTACCAACTTATCATTTAGCGGCTTGGTTACTGGCTGTAGAAGTCTTTTTAAAGCAATTACGACCCCACGTATGGATGCGAATGGAGGTGCTTTTAGACCGATGAAAGTGCTGTGTGAGCCAGGCACTATTGTAAGTGCTGAAGCACCATCGGCAGTATCTGTTTATTACGAAGTGCTTATTAGCGCGATAGATTTAATTTGGAAAATTTTAGCACCATTAATCCCCGATAAATTACCTGCAGGGCATTTGCGTTCTGTATGTGCTACGTTTATTTCGGGAATACATCCAGATACAAACCAATTTTATATTCAAGCGGAACCCTTAGCCGGAGGCTGGGGAGCATCTGCAACCCATGATGGTAATAGAGGGCAGCTCTCCTGTGGGAGTGGTGAGTCTTATAATATTCCTATTGAGATTAGAGAAATGCGCTATGGTATTCAAGTAGAGCAATATGCATTTCACAATGAAGGAGGAGGATATGGTGAGTTTCAAGGAGGAAATGGACAATATGTAGATTATAAAGTAGTCTCTGATGGCGCACATGTAACAGCTGCTTTTTTAGGCGAAAAAACAAAAACATGGGGTATGAATGAAGGGCATGATGGTTCTTACAATTACTTTATGATTCTCAGAAAAGATGGTACTAAAGAACGGCATAGTTTGGGTACGAATATCGCCTTAGAAAAAGGAGATGTGGTGCGTTGTGTAACTGCAACCGGTGGTGGCTATGGGAGTCCTGAAAAACGACCCAAAGAGCAGGTGTTATTGGATGTGAAAAATGGATATATAACAAATAAAGAGGCGAAAGAATATTACCAAATTTAATGTACACTATTGTGTAGAAACTTACTGTTTTTACTATAGGAATATAGATCAAAAATGAAAATTGAAAAGCTTACATATCCAATGCCCCCCGAATACCTCAAAGAAGTCTTTAAAAAGAGTACGGCGGAATTCGATTTGCAATTTGGGACTGTTTTCTTAGAGAAAGGAACCCGAATTCCCGAAAAGGATTGGACGCGACATGATCAGACCAAAATTGTATACATTGTTTCAGGGAAAACACATCTATTCATAGAAAAAGATCCTGATTTTAAACAATTAGTACAATCTGGTGATAGCTTTATGGTTGAAAAAAATGAAGCACATCGCGGTGAAGTTATAGCAGATACACAGCTCATTTTTGTGCTGTTTGGTAAAAAGGAACTAGAATAAATAATACTTGCATGGAACTTGTAACAATTTCATATCCAAAAGAAACAGAACCTCATAGCAAAGAATTAGTGTCTCGTCATAATAATGGCGTAGTAACCACGCTTGGAACCGTATTTCTAAAAAAAGGGACGCGTATTCCAGAAACGGGATTTTCGAGACATCCTTTTAATGAAGTGTCTATTATTACCAAAGGCTGTATTGAAATGATTAATGAAGCTGAAGAAGTGATAGGATATTTAAAAAAAGGAACCGCTGTGTACATCAATGCTGGAGAACCACAAGCGGGGTATGTAAAAGAAGATACCGAATTAATTTATGTACTAAATCAATTCATAGAAAGCTGATATATGGAAATTATTACCGATTTATTCATCAAAGAAAATATAAGCTATCCTGAGTTGATTACGGCATTAAAAAAGGGTTTTAGAGACGATAAAATTCAATGCCCTCCTAAACTTTCTTATGATTATTTGAGTGCGAAAAGTACCCAGCCTAATACCGCTTTAATTATGCCTGCATGGGACAATACATCCGTTTTTGGTGTAAAATTAATTACTGCCACGCCAGGAAACATTACTGTTCCCTATTTAAATGGATTGTATCTATTGTTTAATGCGGAAAACGGACTCCCAATAGCGGCAATGGATGCCAAATTAATTACCAATATGCGTACTGCAGCAACTTCTGTGTTAGCAAGTGGTTTTTTGGCGAGAAAAAATGCGTCTACCGTGTTAATTATGGGCAATGGTAGCTTAGCGCCGTATTATATAGAAGCCTATGCATCATTAGCTTCTGTAAATAAAATATATCTGTGGGGAAGAAATCTCAAAAAATCACAAGAAGTAATTCGTTCCGTTAGAGTGCCCAATGCGATTGTCATTGAAGCAATTTCAGAATTCCGTACTGTTTCAAAATCAGTAGACATTATTAGTTGTATCACTTCGTCTTCAGAAGCGCTAATTCATTTAGAAGACATCTCTGAAGGACAGCATTTTGATTTGGCAGGTTCTTACAAAGAAAATATGCAAGAAGTAAGTACTGACGTGGTAGCAAAAGCAAGTGTTTTTACTGACAATTTAGATGTTACCATTGAACATGCTGGTGAATTGGTACAGGCATTAAAAGAAAATAAAATTATCATATCTGATATCAAAGGCGATTTAAAAATGCTTTGTGAAACAGATGATTCCAAACGTGTTTCAGAAACTGAAAACACACTTTTTAAATGTACAGGAATGGCTTTGGAAGACTTGGTGTTTGCTCAGTTAGTTTACAATAAATACAAGCAAACGGCGTCAAACTAAAATTAGAATCTTATGAATGAGAACGAGAACAAGAAAATAAAATGGTTTTCCATTGCCACGATATGGTTTGGTGGTATTGTGAGTGTTCCTGCACTGATTGTAGGTAGTGCTGTGATACAATCATTATCATTTACAACCGGACTTATTGCCAGCCTTATTGGTTTTTCTTTTGTTGTTTTTTATATGATTTTATTGAGTATCGCCGCCGTAAATAAACAAAAGGCAACCGTGCCATTGGCAGCGAGTAGTTTTGGTCATTATGGTGCCAATATTATTGTTGGGTTGGTGATTGGGCTTGCTAGTATTGGATGGTTTGCTATACAAAGTAATATTGCAGGTGCTTCCTTTTCTAAAATTGTGCTAGACATGTCGGGTGTAGCAATCCCTGCGTGGATTTCCTCTGTGTTTTGGGGAATTATCATGGTACTTACTGCTGTTTTTGGGTTTAAATACTTAAAGTGGTTGAACTATATAGCAGTGCCTTCTATTATCGCATTGGTTATATATGCGTTATTCATTACTTTTCAAGACCATAGCTTTCAAGAAATTCTCGATTATAAATCTGAAGGCGAAGGAGGGATGTCATTTATGGGTGTCATCGGTTTTGCCATCGGATTCATTTCTGTTGGCGGTGTTATCTCGCCAGATTACAATCGGTTTGCAGCCACAAAAAAAGATGCTATTATAGGTTCAATTATGGGGATCATTCCTTCTGCTGTTGCCTTATTAGCGGTGGGCGCCATCTTAGCCATTACACAAGGCACCTATGATATTGTTGAAATATTCTCTTCATTTGGATTCCCATTTTTTGCCATGAGTATTTTAATTCTAGCAACATGGACTACCAATGTGGTCAACGTATATTCTGCAGGATTGGCTTTTACTAAGGTGTTTCAATTGCCTGAAGCGAATCGCTCTAAAGTAACCTTAGTTGTTGGCCTAGTGGCTGTTGTGTTAGCCGCTGGTGGATTGATCAATCATTTCCAATCATTTATTCAAATTTTAACGGTGATTGTTCCACCTGTTGCTGGTGTGGTTATTTCAGATTATTTTATTGCAAAATCATATACCGATAGAAGTGTTGATTTTAATTGGAAAGGAATCGTGGCTTGGGCGATTGGTGCTCTAACTATTTATTTTATCAACCACGATTTGAAATATGTGTATGGCATTTTAGGTGCCGCTGTATTGTACTTTATATTTCAAAAAATAGCAGTACGTAAATAGTTAGGATAAAGAAATGAAAATGGCTAGAAATTTTAAACTAGCTGTAGCAGATAAATATTATAAAATAAAATACATGAATTCAATAAGCTTAGAAGATTTAGAATATATCGCTCTAGGTTCTACTGTTTTAGGAACCGGTGGGGGTGGCGATCCTTATATAGGAACATTAATGACGCGCGAAGCCATTCGCAATAAAGGAAGCGTACCCTTGATCAATGTGAAGGATTTAGATGATGATGCTTTTGTAGTTTCCATCGCTGCTTTTGGTGCACCCGTTATTTTATTAGAAAAATTATTCTCGGGTGATGAGTTTATCAGAGCATTTGATATGATGGAAAAATACCACAATCGGAAAATAGATGCGATTATCCCTGCGGAAGCGGGCGGTTTGAATGGGGTAATTCCCATTGGTGTTGCTGCAACCAAAGGAATTCCGTTGGTGAATGGAGATGGTATGGGACGTGCATTTCCACGTTTAGAAATGGTAACATTTACACTACATGGTATTTCAGCATCACCGATGTCTCAAGCCGATGAAAAAGGAAACACAATTATTTACAATACAATTGATAATGTCTGGGGAGAAACATTGGTAGGCAGTACCACTATACAAATGGGAGGGAGTTCTGCAATTGGTGCTTTTCCTATGAATGGCGCTCAGGTAAAAAAAGCGGCAGTTAGAGACATTGTAACCTTTGCTTATAATATCGGAAAATCGATTATCGACGCCAAAAAAGAGCAAGGAAATGCGTTGGAGCGTTTGTTAAAAATAACCGATGGCATCCAACTATTTGAAGGAAAAATTAGCGATGTTAAAATTGTTGCTGATGGGCGTTGGAACAAAGGTATTTGTGAAATTTTGGGCTTAAATGAATCTAAAGGCAGTACAATGGTCTTAGATTTTCAGAATGAATTTTTGATGGCAAAAAAAGACGGTAAAGCAGTAGCGATTACACCCGATTTAATTGTGTTGTTAGATGCTGAGAATGCCCACCCCATCACTGCAGAAACGATCCAGTATGGTACCCGAGTAATTGTGATAGCCATGCCTTGTAATGCGCAGTGGCGTACACCTGAAGGGATTGAATTAGGAGGTCCGAAAAAGTTTGGTTATACCGAAGCGTATGTTCCATTTGAAGAATTAAATAAAAAAAATTAAGATGTACTATAAAATTGGAGTTGATGTTGGAGGCACTAATACAGATGCTGTTTTAGTTTCCCACACGAATACGATACTAGCAAAAACAAAGCAAACCACAACCTTAGATGTGAGTAGCGGAATAGAAAATGCTATTATGAAAGTGATGTTAGATGCGAATGTTCCAAAAGAGCAAATTAAATATATCATGTTGGGAACCACACATTGTACCAATGCTTTGGTAGAACGTAAAGAATTGAATAAAATAGGAGCTATTCGGGTAGGTTTACCTGCCAGTAGTGCCATTCCAACCATGACAGATTTTCCTGAAGATTTAAAAGCGCTTTTAGGCAAGCATTTGTACATGGTTCACGGAGGTTTTGAATTTGATGGAAGATTAATTAGTCCGTTAAATGAAGAGGAAGTGAAAGGATGTTTACTAAAAATGAAGGGTGAAATAGACTCATTGGCAATCACCGGTATCTTTTCTAAAACATTGCCAGATCAAGAGCTACAAGTGGCTGTTTGGGCTAAAGAAATTTTAGGAGATACAATTAAAGTAAGCTGTTCGCATCAAGTAGGTGGTTTGGGATTATTGGAACGTGAAAACGCGGCCATTCTCAATGCATCACTTCAAGGTGTAGCTTCAAAAATGGTAAAGGCTTTTAAAGAAACCGTACATAATTTAGGCTTGTCAGCTCAATTGTTTATTGGCCAAAATGATGGAACACTAATGTCATTAGCCCAAGCAGAAGATTTTCCGGTGCTTACTATTTCATCGGGCCCCACAAATAGCATTCGCGGTGCTGGTGCTTTATCACAGGTTGCTAATGGTATTGTAATTGATGTAGGAGGCACTACTTCTGATGGAGGTATACTGGTTAATTTTTTCCCGAGAGAAAGCACGCAAGCGGCACAAATAGGGGGTGTACGTACCAATTTTAGAATGCCAGATGTAATAGCAGTTGGTATTGGGGGTGGCACCATAGTTCGATTTAAAAATAATGAATGCCAATTAGGGCCTGATTCTGTTGGTTATAAACTAAAAGAAAAAGCAATAGCCTTTGGAGGAACGACATTGACGCTTTCTGATATTTTTCTGGCAACGAATGAATTGCAAATAGCAGGCTCTTTAGAAGCAGCGGCAATTAAGAAGCAGATTCAGCATGTTTCTGGAAAAAGCTTTATTGAGGCTACAACATTAGTAAAAGAACAAATACAAGAAACTATTGAGAAGTTAGTAGATAAATTAAAGACTGATTCACATGAAATTCCGGTAATTGCCTGTGGCGGAGGTGCTTTTTTATTACCCAAACAAATTGAAGGAACTTCAAAAGTATTGTTTCCAGAACATTTAGAAGTCGCAAATGCTTTTGGTGCCTGTATCGCACAAATTAGTAGTGAAGATGAATTGGTAATTAATACCCTTCAAAATGATGAAAAGCTCGCCTTGGAAACACTAATGCAAAATGTAAAAACAAAACTATTGAAGGGTGGTGCATCTGAAAATAGTATCAATGTTTTAACTAAAGAGTCTATTCCCTTGGCGTATCTTCCTGGTGCTGTTAAATTGAAGGTGAAGCTTTGCGGAGATTTGGTGAGTTAACCGTAAGTTTTAAGGCGAAGTGCTCAAATTAGCACACCTTCGTAGTAAAATTTGACTTAAATAGTGGGGCAATAATGTTAAATGCTTGTTTGGACAACTATTACTTAAAATCGTTTTGGGTTCTGTGGTGTTTGCTACAAAAGAGTAACTATCTTTGCCAAAAATATTTTTATGTCAAAAAGTTTTTCCGATTTAGGAATTAATCAGCAGCTACAACGAGGTTTAGCTGATTTAAAAATTACGGTTCCTACAGATATTCAAACAAAAGCAATTCCTGTGGTATTGCATCAAAAAGAAGATGTGGTAGCCCTAGCAAAAACAGGAACAGGAAAAACTGCGGCATTCGGACTCCCATTATTACAATTAATAGACCTAGAAAATACAGCGATACAAGCGGTAATTTTAGCACCTACACGTGAACTAGGACAGCAAATCTATACCAATTTAGTTTCTTACGCTGCGCATATACCTTCCCTATCGATTGCTGCCGTTTGTGGTGGTATTCCTATCAAGCCTCAAATAGAACGCTTAACGAATACTACACATATTTTAGTAGCAACACCTGGGCGTTTGGCCGATTTAATTAAGCGCGATGCTGTAAACATCAAAAACATTACCTACTTTATTCTAGATGAAGCTGATGAAATGGTAAGTGCTTTAAAAGAAGGTTTGGATAGTGTTATCAAAGAAATTCCGAAAACGAGAAGAACCTTGTTGTTTACTGCAACGATGCCAGGAACTATCAAACAATTGGTTCAAAATTACATGTCAAAACATGTAGTACAGATAGAAGCAGATATGTCAACGGTTGGGCATCAGGGTATCGAACATCAATATGTAGTGGTAGAGCCGATTGAAAAATTGGATGTTTTACTGCATTTTTTAAATACTAGATTAGGCCAACGCGGTATTATTTTCTGTAAATCCAAAGCGGCGGTCAATAAATTGGCAAAGAATTTAGCAATTAATAAATTTTCTTCCGGGGCTATTCACGGTAGTCTGACACAAGGGATCAGAGACCGAATTATGGGGCAATTTAGAGAAGGTCATATTGATATTTTAGTAGCTACAGATTTAGCAGCTAGAGGTTTAGATATTAAAGAAACGGCATATGTAGTAAATTATCATTTGCCAGAAACTTTTGATGCCTACGTTCATAGAAGTGGTAGAACAGCAAGAGCAGGCGCAGACGGATTTGCCCTAACCGTATTGCAACACGAAGAAGTGCCTGATATTGCTGAATTTGAAGAAGCTTTAGGTATCGTATTTAAGGAATACAAAAAAGCAGATGCGCAGAGTATTGAACTAAATAAAGGCTTGTTGTGGGCAAAAAAAATATTTAAGACCAAACCCAATCGCACAATTTCTGAAGATTTTAAAAAGGAAATTAACACTATATTTCATCATTTAACGAAAGAAGAATTGATAGAAAAAGTATTGGCGAATTATTTGGCACAAACAGTAGTAGCAGCTCCAAAAGAAGGAGCTACTAAAAAAGATAAAAAGAAGAAGTAGTTATGGCAAATACCATCAAAGAACAACAGGATATTCTTGAGAAATTAAAGATTTACACCTTGAATCCGATGCAAGAAGAAGCCTTGGAGGTTATCAATAGCAATACAAATACCATCTTATTGTCGCCTACAGGAAGCGGTAAGACCTTGGCGTTTTTATTGCCATTATTGGCACAATTAGATCCTGAAAGTGCTGAGGTACAAGCCTTAATTATAGTTCCTTCTAGGGAATTGGCACTTCAAATTGAGCAAGTGATTCGCAATATGGGTTCTGGATATAAAGCCAATGCCATTTATGGCGGTAGAGCTATTTCAAAAGATAAAATAGAACTTAAACATACCCCAACAATTTTAATTGGTACGCCTGGACGTTTGTCTGATCATTTTGAACAAGCCCGTTTTACTACCAAAGAAATCAAAACCATCGTCATTGATGAGTTTGATATCACTTTTGAAGTAGGAGAAGGCGGTGATATGCGAAATATTTTAAGCCATTTACCGAATATCAGCAAACGCATTTTGACGTCGGCAACACAAGGATCGTCCATTCCGAGTTATTTTAGAATGGAGAATCCAGTGACGTTGAATTATATCAAGGATCAAGTGAGTTCAAAACTCCAAGTAAAAACAATTTTGTCACCTTCTAAAAACAAACACAATACCTTGGTCGCCTTACTCAATCAGTTAGGGAATGAGCCTGGAATCGTTTTTTGTAATAAAAAAGAGAGTATCGAAGATATCAGTCGTTTTTTAGATAAAAAGAACGTTGAACATACGTGTTTCCATGCAGGTATGGAACAACGAGATCGTGAGCGCGCCTTGATACAATTAAGAAATGGTAGTGTCTCTGTATTGGTTGCTAGTGATTTGGCGTCACGCGGACTCGATATTCCGGAAATGAAATTTATTATTCATTATGAAATTCCAGATGCTTATGATTTCTATACCCATAGAAATGGTAGAACGGCTAGAGTCAATTCAAAAGGAACGGCCTATTTGATTAAAGGCAGTGGCGAAGTTTTTCCTGAGTTTATAGAAAAAGCACCTGTGATGACACTTGGAACTGCAGGAAATAGAAAGCCACAGTTTTGGACAACCTTATTTATTTCTGGAGGTAGAAAAGATAAAATCTCAAAAGGAGATATTGCGGGATTGTTTTTTAAACAAGGTGATATTAATAAAGATCAATTGGGAATTATTGAATTGAAGCAAGACTGTGCGTTTATAGCCGTTCCGGTGAGTATTGCTGATGATCTTGTTGAAAAACTGAACAATAGTCGATTAAAGAAGAAAAAAGTAAGAGTGAGCCTTATTTAGTGTTCACACATTAAATACGCTTAGATACCTATTATATATGCATAAAGAGCCCAAAGAAACAGCTACAAGTCAGGCAATTTCATCAGAAGAAATAGACAAGTGCATTTCAATATTAGAACAATTAATTAGCGATACGAATCAGATCTTTGAGATTCCTAAAGAGAAACGAACAGCCTTGCTAAAAGCTTCTGGAATGCTCTCTCGACCGAGTCGTGAAGAATTTTCTCGTCGTAAAAAAGACGGAAAGAAAGCTGCCAAGCGCAAACTAGCAGCAAAAGATCGTTTGGCACGGAAAGAAACAGGAATTAGAAGTGCGCGTGAAGCGCATGTATTTGTAGCCCCAAAACTATTGGGTGCAGCCGATTTAGCCACTAAAGAACAACAAGAACTAGCATCGCCTAGAAACTGTTATGTCTGTAAAGCGCTATTTACAAAACTGCATCATTTTTACGATACGATGTGTACCGATTGTGGCGATTTTAACTATGCCAAACGTTTTCAGAATGCCGATGTAAAAGGGCAAGTGGCGGTGATTACAGGCTCACGTTTAAAAATTGGCTATCACATTACCTTAATGTTGTTACGCGGTGGCGCTACAGTAGTGGCTACAACGCGTTTTCCGGTAGACTCAGCCTTGCGCTTTTCAAAAGAAGCTGATTTTACAGAGTGGGGGCATCTTTTAAAAATTCACGGCCTCGATTTGCGTCACATACCGAGTGTAGAGATTTTCTGCAATTTTATTGAGCAAAAATACGATCGTTTAGATATACTCATCAATAATGCTGCGCAAACAGTGCGGCGTCCGGCAGGCTTTTATTCCCATTTAATGGAAAATGAAGAAAAAGCACTTGAAACCTTACCAAAATATGCGCGCGATTTATTGACAGATCATATCGGTTGCTTAGATGAGTTGAAAGTATTGACTTCAGGGGCATCCTCTACTAAAAATATGCCGGTTACGTGGCACGGTCCCGAACCTGGTATTGGTTTGCGCGCATCTGCAAAATTATCGCAGATTCCGTATAGTTTTGACAATACCTTAGTAGCAAAAGAAGTTTTCCCAGAAGGGAAATTAGACGCCGATCTACAGCAAGTAGATTTAAGAAAGACAAATAGCTGGCGCTTAAAGCTCGGTGAGATCGAAACCACCGAAATGATAGAAGTGCAATTGGTAAATTCAGTAGCGCCTTTTGTATTGTGCAATCGCCTATCAGAAATTATGAAAAAAAGCAATACGGGTCAGAAACATATAATTAATGTCTCTGCGATGGAAGGGAAGTTTCACCGCTTTTTTAAAGAAAGTCGCCATCCACATACCAATATGGCAAAAGCGGCTTTAAATATGCTCACGCATACCGCCGCTGGGGCGTTGGCAAAAAAAGGAATTTTTATGAATGCGGTAGATACCGGATGGGTAACCGATGAAGATCCTGCTGAATTAGCGAAGAAAAAAGCCGAATTGCATGATTTTCAACCGCCGTTAGATATCGTTGATGGTGCGGCACGGGTAATGGATCCGTTATTTGACGGAATCAACACCGGAAAACATTGGTGCGGTAAATTTTTAAAAGATTACAAACCTATTGATTGGTAGATTATGAGCACAGAACAACCTAATAATCCACTTCATGGTGTAAAACTAGCCGAAATACTAGACTATTTAGTCGATTATTACGGCTGGGAAATTCTCGGACAAAAAATTGATATCAATTGCTTTAATTCGAACCCTACGATCAAATCGAGTCTTAAATTCTTACGTAGAACGCAATGGGCACGAGACAAAGTAGAGCAGTTGTATTTAGAAACGAAAGCTACGAAACGCTAAGAAAATAGGGCATGGGTTGTAATGATATTTTATACATTTTATAGTTATAAATAATTAACAAACAATAATCTATAGTATATTAATGAATGTTTTAGTTGAAGTAAAAGAGTCGCCATTGCATGGCAAGGGAGTTTTTGCAAAGTGTGATATTGCCAAAGGAGAAATCATTGTTCAGAGTGATATGGCTTTGATTCATGTAAATGAAAATTTACCTGAAAATTTAGCAACGCTGCAGTTTCCATGGACCGATGAATATGATGCCATTTGCTTAAGTGATGCCGGTAGTTTTTTTAATCATGCAAGTGAACCCAATGCCGAAGTTAAACAACGCGACTTTAACAAGCTCACACAAATATTTGTAGCCAAAACAGCCATTGTTAAAGGTGCTGAAATTACTATTTACTACAATGATGCCTTTGAAAAATTTGTAAAGGGGTAGGCGACTTGTTTTACGTCGTTTTCATCGTTCATTTATCACATTTTTAGCATTTAAAAGCTTTGTATAGAATATTTTATGCAAGTAATCGTTTGTAGTCTATAACCTTAACAAAAAAAGATGAAGCGATTAAAAATTGCATTGGGTGTCTTTCTAGTGAGTGTATTTTTTACATTTTCTGCTACTGCGCAAGGCATATACCAAAAAGGAACCATTCAAATTAGTAAAAAGAAAAGTATAGATGCTTATGTTTCTATAGATTATACGTTTCCACAACGTTTTCAGAATTCACTGACCTATATCACTCCAGATAGTTATGCTAAGTATCAAGAAACGGGAAAATTGAAAGGGAAAAAGAAAATTGATTTAAAACTGAAAGACTTTATTGGTTTTACCTTAGACAACGGACAAACTTTTGAAGTGGTGAAGTATGTTGACCTTTCTAAAAAGGGAATGGGTATGTTGCCACAACGCAAGTGCTTAGAACAGATTGCCGACGGTAAAATTAAGGCCTATAAGCTCTACAGTAGAACTACAGGTAAGATGCCTCGGGAATTGGTTAATGTAGTAATGGATAGTCGAATGAAAGGGGATGCTATGTTGATTGATTATATTCAAAACAACTTTCAAATTCTACTTTTAAAAGACACAAAAAACCCTAAGAACATCAATCATATCAACTTGTTGAATTATATAGGTGATAATGAGATTGTACAAACAAACTACAGTAATAATGAGTACGGCTTTAGAGACCAGTTTACTGAACGTCAAAAATATGGCGTTTATGTCAATAAAAAATACGAAGCTGCACTTTTAAAGATGCTATCACACTATAACGGTGAGTCTGATTACACTACAGGTAATTAGTATTAAAACGAAATGTAAAAAAACACCTTTGCAGAATTGCGAAGGTGTTTTTTTATGTTTTGTTGGATTTTTTTAATGTTCGCATGTAATTCCATGTTTGAATATCGGAAATACTGGTAAATGGAAACATCTTTGGGATGAAATGGTACTTTATAGAAGATTCAGTTATTCAATAATCTCACCTTTTTCATCAGCCACGACTTTTCCCCATTCGGCAATAGACGTCAATACCGGAGCCAAACTTTCTCCGAAAGGCGTTAAGGCATATTCTACTTTTAAAGGTGGCTTTTTGGAATAAACACGGCGTGTGATTAAGCCATCTTCTTCTAATTTCTTCAATTGTAAACTCAAGGTGCGTTCTGTAATTGTCGATATTAATTTGTAGAGTTCGTTATAGCGTTTTTTACCACCTACTAAATAAATTAAAATCACACTTTTCCATTTGCCACCAATCAATTCCATAGCAATACTTGTAGTACAAGAAAATAGTTTTTCATTGTATTTTATCAATCGTTTTTTATGTGCTGTGATCATAGGTAGTGTTATTATTTGGCACAAAGTTACGATACTATCATTTAGTATACAACTATACTTTTTATAGTTTTATTTTTAAATTTTAAACAATTGATAGCAAGTGTAGTATAAAATTTTACTAACTGATTTTGGTACTATCATTTTTGACCGTTATTGTGAGAAATAAAAACTAGCCCTAGTTTTGCACTATACTTTTGATAGTATTAATTACAAAAACAATAATTAGAGAAAATAACGAATTATGAATACACCAAATATTGCAAAAGAAGCCATTATCAATGCCTTTCAATACAGACATGCAACCAAAGAATTTGACGTCACTAAAAAAATAACCGATGAGGATATGGAGTTCATCCTAAAAACCGCCAATCTATCACCGAGTTCATTTGGTTTTGAGCCTTGGCATTTTATGGTGGTTCAAGACAAGGAATTGCGCGAATTATTAAAGCCTGTTGCTTGGGGAGCGCCCGCAAAATTAGATACAGCCAGTCATTTTGTATTGGGTTTAAGTATGAAAGCACCCATGGTAAAGCACGATGCGGCTTATATTATGCACATGATGATAGATGTCAAACAATTTCCTAAAGAGGTGATTGAAATGTATGGTAAGTTCTATCGTGAATTTCAAGAAAATGATTTCGATTTAGATACCGATAAAAAATTATTCGATTGGTCTTCAAAACAAACCTACATTGCCTTGGCAAACATGATGACTTCAGCAGCTTTAACAGGAATTGACAGCTGTCCTATAGAAGGCTTTCACCAAGAAAAGGCTGAAGCCTTGTTAAAAGAAAAATTTGGGATCGATACAGATAAGTATGGCTTATCGTATATGGTGGCTTTTGGATATAGAAAAACAGCTCCAGAACATGGTAAATCAAGAAGAAACATAGAAGATGTTGTAACTTGGTTGTAATAATTACTAGCAAGAGCGGTCACTTTTTAGGTAGCTTCTCATTAAAAGAAAAAATAGCATGAATAAAACCATATTAATTACTGGAAGTACCGATGGTATCGGCAAACTAACAGCTTTAGCATTGGCCAAAGCGGGTCATACTATTTATGTGCACGGCCGTAGCGAAGCAAAAGTTACCGCGGTTGTTTCAGAACTTAAAGAAGCTTCAAACAACCAAAATATCAACGGGTTGGTGGCTGATTTTTCAGATTTAGAGGCGGTTGTAAAATTAGCAGAACAGCTAAAAAAAGAGCTTCCTAAATTGGATGTATTAATCAACAATGCAGGAATTTTTAAGACCAAAGAAGTCCAAAATAAAAACGGATTGGATATCAGAATGGTGGTGAATTATCTCGCTCCTTTTGTGTTGACACATGCCATGCTTCCACTACTGAAAAAATCGGATACACCGCGAATCATTAATTTAAGTTCGGCGGCACAAGCACCTGTTATTGAGGCTGTTTTAACGGGGAAAGAACAGCAGTCAGAAAACAATACTTATGCGCAAAGTAAGCTCGCCTTAACCATGTGGAGTTTTGATTTAGCAACACAAGAACCTACGGTAACAGTCATTGCATTAAACCCAGGATCGTTGTTAAATACTAAAATGGTACAAGAGGCCTACGGAGAGTTTTGGTCACCCCCAGAAAAAGGGGTTGCTGTTTTAGTAGACTTGGCTTTGTCTGAAGACTATAAAAACGATTCAGGAAAGTATTTTGATAACGATAAAGGAGAAGAGAAAGGTACTTTTGCACCAGCTCATGCAGATGCCTATGATACTGCTAAAATAGCGCGGTTGTTAGCGGTAACCACAGATCTGATAGAAGGCTTAAGGTCTTAAAAGATTTTATTTACATTTGAACTTAGATAAAACTAGATTTAAAGAGATGGAAGTACTGTTAAAATCAACAATAACATGTCCGACTTGTGGTCATAAAAAGGAAGAGGAAATGCCAACCACAGCGTGTCAATTCTTTTATGATTGCGAAAATTGTAAAGCGGTGTTAAAACCGAAAGAAGGCGATTGCTGTGTGTTTTGCACTTATGGTACTGTGGCTTGTCCGTCCATTCAAGAAAATAATAGCTGCTGTTAGATTAGCAGCTGTAATATTAAAAAAAAAGAGCCCTTCATTTTAACATGAAGGGCTCTTTTTAAAAGGTATATTGATTGATGGCTAAATTGCCGAAACAACCAAGGCAATGGTTCCAACATCAGCAACAGCACCAACAGTTACAGCAACAGAATCACTAGATTCATAATCGTCATAGCCATCGCGTTCTATTTGAATTTTATAAGTGCCTTCAGCCAATCCTTGTACGATAAAATCACCGTTCTCATCAGTCGTAGTTGTTGAAATATAGGTTTCATCTGCTGCATAAATACGCACAGTAACCCCATTTAAAGGTACGGCACCTTCTACATCATCTCCACTAACTTCACCTGTTACTTTACCACTCAAAGACCCTGAATTCACTTCGGTACTAACACGTATTACAGGTTTTAAATTGTATTTATCAGAATTCCCTGCTTCTACAATCGATTCTTGTACATCCCAATCGAGAATGAAAGTATACGAAAAACCAGCTTCCAATTCGGTATCCAATTTTAATTTCAAACCAGACTGCATCGCGCTTGGTGTATCAAGGGGTGTTGTGATTCTTTCATCTTCAACTTCTCCTTCAATTACCACGTTATTATTATCACTTAACACCAATCGAATTTGATTCAGCATTCCTATCGGAACGATTTGATCTGTTAATAAAAGGCTGTTACCCGCAATCAAACTGGTCAAATCAACATTGATAGGATAGCCATTTTCAGGTGTAAAACTGGTCCATCCACCTTCGTCTTCAGAACTGTTGTATTGGATGTCAACAATTTCAATATTCACTTCTAAATAGTCGCCTGGGGCGTCAATTAACTTCAATTGTACTTTCGCAGTAGTGCTATCTTCAGTAGTATTACAACTTTGAAATCCCCAAATCATAAAGAGCGCTATGGCGATAAAACTTAATTTTTTTACTATCATCATTGTTTATTTTTAATTATTAACTATAAAATCGAGTATCCATTTTATTTAGTACAAATAACGTTCACAAATCTGCGTTCATTCTAAAGTTATGCATTCCTTTCAATAATTTAACAAAACTATAGGCTTTGTGAGCAGCACTATTTTCGTAGTTTTAATAAAGTAGCAACTTCTGTCAAAACTCCTAAAGGATTGCTTAACTTTAAGGAGTCTTAGACTAAAAAAAGGAATAACTCAAAAGCACCCGGTATATGTTACAAGATGTTTTATTAAAACGCGAGATCTACGCATCAGAAGAACATAAAATGATGCAACAAATGATTCAGGATTTCATCAAAAATGAAATTATTGACCAAACCGATGCCTGGGAAAAAATGGGCATGGTGAGCCGAGAAATCTGGCAACGTGCAGGCGCCTTGGGCCTGTTGTGTATCGATATCCCCGAACAATATGGTGGTAGTGGCTTAGATTTCAGCTTTAGCGCCTTGTTTATTGAAGAATTAGGCAAAGAAGGTGTTAGCGGTCCCGGTTTTTCACTGCATTCAGATATTGTGGCTCCTTATCTCTTAAAATATGGTACCGAAGCACAAAAGCAACAATACCTCCCACAAATGGCTACTGGGCAACTCATAACAGCCATTGGTATGACTGAGCCAAACTGTGGTAGCGATCTTCAAGCAATCAAAACTACGGCGGTAGACAAAGGCGACTACTATTTGGTAAACGGACAAAAAACCTTTATTACCAATGGGTATATGTGCGACCTAGCCATTGTTGCCGTAAAAACCAATCAGGGAACTGCCAATGAAGGGGTTTCTTTATTGCTCATAGAAAGTGCTTATGAAGGATTTGAAAAGGGAATTCCGTTTAAGAAAATAGGGATGAAAGCCCAAGATACCTGCGAATTGTTTTTTGACGATGTAAAAGTGCCTAAAGAAAATTTATTGGGTGAAGAAGGAATGGGATTTAAAATTATGATGACCGAATTGGCCAGGGAACGTTTAACTGTAGCGTTGAATGCCATAGGTGGGGCACAAGGAGCGATTGAGAAAACCATAGCGTATACTACAACCAGAACAGCTTTTAAGCAACCCATAGCGGGATTTCAAAATACGCAATTTAAATTGGCTGAATGTGCTACGAAGTTACAGGTGCATCAAGCTTTTTTAGATCGTTGTACGCAATTGGTATCAGCCCATCAGCTAACGGCTGAAAGTGCTTCCATGGCGAAATATTCAGCAACCGATATGCACAATACTGTAGTAGATGAATGCCTACAGTTATTTGGCGGTTATGGGTATATGTGGGAGTATCCAATTGCCCGGATGTATGCCGATAACAGGGTTGCTAGAATTTATGCAGGTACTAATGAGATTATGAAAGTATTGATTGCCCGTGGTTTGTTCAAAGAATTGTTTCAACAAATGAAGCAAGCACGAAAAGAATAGGTTTGCCCAAGGGAATGAGTCATAACAAGGCTTTCGTAAAGGGAAGTTGAATTTTCTTTATTTAAAACGTATATCGTTTCTCTTCGGTTGAAGATGCACTTAGCAATTGGTTAAATGTTCTGATGGTATTAAAATCATGTGTAATGGCGCCAGATACGGCAATACCAGAAATGCCTGTTTTTAAGATGGCCGTCACATCTTCTGTGGTGATACCGCCAACACCTATGATGGGGGTTTTGGTTATTAAGGCGGCCATGAGGGTAGTATATCCATCCAAGCCTAAAACCGGAGGTACCGTGTCTTTGGTTGTGCTCAACCGAAAAGGACCTAAACTAATATAATCCACTTCTTTTTCAATCAATAGCTTGCAATCAGCTAAGGTAGTTGCCGTTCCGCCAATGAGTTGCCAACTGTATAAAAATTTTCTTGCTATCGTAGGGCAGGTATCTGATTTTCCTAAATGAACACCATCTGCTTTTACTTCTTTGGCTATTTTATACTGATCGTTTATTAGTAAGCGCGTTTGAAAATGCGACGTGATTTCTCGCGCTTCTAATGCAGTTTTCAACCATTTTTTTTCTGAGACATTTTTTAAACGCAATTGCACCAATTCAGCGCCAGAAGAACAGGCTTTTTGGATATTTTCCAAATGAACTTTTGGAGTGCTTCCCTGAGAAATATAATGTAGTTTCGGTATAATCATCACTTAATGGTTACTGTTTTAGCGTGTTCCATAAAATAAGAAGCAAAGCGTTTCAGCATAGGGTGTATTTTTTCTTGATAGAGTACAAACTGACATTTATAAATGCTTTGTGTAATCGATTGAATCGCATTATAGGAGGCTTGTTGTGCTAAAAACTCAGCATCGTCAATACTACAGATCTTTAATTGAGAAGTACCAACACCATTCAATAAAAACAACTTGTTCATGGTGATAGGCGTTGAAATAAGTATATCGACACCCTCAAAAATTTCTGATTTTTGTACTTCTATATCCAATTGCTCATAGCCTACATATACACGTAACGACGTGTATTTGGTGTATTTTAAAAAAGCATCGTATAGTTCTAGGGCTTTCTCCTTATTTTCTACCAGCACCAATGCTCTTGGCGTACTACCCACAGCCTCACATTTTAATTTTTGGATGGTGGTAAGAATCAGTGTGGTTGTTTTTCCGCTGTCTTTTGGTGCCGTGCAATAGGTGTTGGCACCACTTTTTATGACTGGAATACTCTTGCTCTGAAAAGGAGTAGGCGTACTTATTTTTTGAAATTCGAGTCGCTCTTGGATATCGGAATGTAATTTTTTAAAAGGCATAGAAATTAACGTAATGACTGTTTTGGGTATTTTTTAATAAGCGCAAAGATACGACTTAAAGCACAGAATCAGGGTTCTAATTACACAAGACAACAATAGGTAGGGAGTAGTCTCTATGTGGAATCTGGTACGTTGTTAATTACTTGTTAGTTATTCCAATCAGGATCCGTTTCAATAATTATGAAATAAAGTTATATTTGAATTCAACTAACCAATCACTTAGATATGAAACCCCTTTTAAACATCCGTGCTTATTCTTTAATTCTTGGCCTCCTTATTTGTAGTCAATTCTCTTTTGCTCAAAAACAAAAGCAAAAACCGCTATCCTTAGCCGATTATGCGCAATGGAATTCAATAACAACTACCGCCATTTCACCAAATGGAGTTTGGATGACCTATGCCTATGCTCCCAATGAAGGCGATGCAACACTGCACATTCGTAAAATTGATGGCGACACGCTGCGTACCGCCATGAATGCGAAAAAAGCAGCCTTTTCGGGGGATAGCAAATGGCTAGGATTCCTTGTAAATCCATCTAAAGAAGCTTCAGAGAAGCTTAAGAAAGCTAAAAAGCCGGTGTTAAGTGATCTTCAGCTGCTCAACCTTGAATCCAATGAAGTGTCTAAGGTGACCAGTGTGATGGCATTCGACTTTTCAAAAACAGCCAAATTTATCGCCATCCATAAAAATCGAAACGATAAAAAGGCAGAACATAAAGGCAGTGATTTAATCCTTAAAGACTTAACAAGCAATCAGACACTCAATATCGGTAATGTATCGAGCTATGCGTTTAATAAAGAAGGAACGCTTTTTTCGTATGTAGTTGATGCCGATGGTGACAATGGCAACGGACTTTATGTAATCGACCTAAGTAACTTACGTACATGGCCTTTACATACCGGTGCTTTTACCTATGAGCAACTGATTTGGAATAAGAATGGTACCCAACTAGCCGCATTAGTTGGTGCAAAAAAAGAAGGTTTTATTGAACGTGAAAATACCCTTTATTGGACTTCCAATCTTGCTCCAGGGATGACAACATCGGGCGTACAAGATACCTATGAACCAGTAAAAGATCTTAATTTTAACGATGACATGGTTGTGAGTGAGTACACTGAACTTACGTGGAATGAAGCGGGCACACAACTGTTTTTTGGTATAAAGGAGCAACAAGCCGTATTAAAAAAGGAAGATTCACTAAAGGCCAATGTAGATGTTTGGCATTGGAAAGATGAGCGTGTACAATCGCGTCAAATGGTACAGGCTAAAAGAGATCGAGAGTCCACTTTTAAAGTGGTATTAAATCTTGAGAATAAGAAATTCATGCAATTGGAAACGGAAGCCATGCCTTCTGTGAGCATCAGTGAAAAGAATACATGGGCGCTTGGCCGTGTAGATACGCTGTACCGTAAAGATGTGAACATTCCAGGGGGTTATGCCGATTTGTACAGTATCAATACCCGTACGGGAGCCAAGCAGTTAATCGCAAAAAACGTGTATCGCACTATGGGGATATCTCCCAATGGTGAATGGGCACTGTTCTCTACTGAGGGAACGGTGATGGGCTATCATTTTGAGAAGGGAAGCTTAACGAATCTAACCGAAAGAACAGGCATTAGTTTTAAAAATGAAGATTTTGACCAACCTGTTGAAAAACCGACCTATGGCATCGCTGGATGGTCGAAAGATGGTACTACCTTAGTCCTTAATCACAAGTATGATTTATGGACCATTGCCCTGAATACTAAGGAATCTGCAAACCTTACCCAAGGTCTCGGAGATGATGGAAGTATCCGTTTCAGACTGGTGCAGTTAGATCCTGAGGCTAAGGATTTTGACTTAACAAAACCCTTGTTGCTTTCCGCTTATGGCGACCAAACTAAGAAATCGGGATATTATGAAGTACTGGTAGGTGAAAAACCAAAAGCACTGCGTTATAAAGATAAAATGATTGGGCGGGTTACCAAAGCGAAAGATACGGACAAAATGATGTATACCGAGCAGACTTTTGAAGATTTTCCTGATTATTGGGTGTCTGATCTATCCTTTAAAAAGCCTATAAAAATAACCAATGCCAATCCGCAACAATCCGATTATAAATGGGGAAAACGAGTATTGGTTGATTATACAGACGCGCGCGGACACCAATTGCAAGCGACCTTGGCTTTGCCAGCAGATTATAAGGCAGGCAAGAAATATCCAATGGTGGTATACTTCTATGAAAAAATGTCGCAACGGCATCACCAATACTCCATGCCTACCTATGACGATAGACCGCATATGTCTACCTATGCAAGCAATGGGTATTTGGTATTGATGCCAGATATCGTGTTTGACGCAGGCTTGCCAGGGTCATCAGCCTTAGATGATGTGACCAGTGCTGTAAAAGAAGTGATACAACTAGGCTATGCCGATCCGGCTAAGATTGGATTGCAAGGACATAGTTGGGGAGGGTATGAATCGTCGTTTATCGTGACGCAAACAGACATGTTTGCTGCCGTGGTTACCGGTGCGCCTTTAACCAACTTGATTAGTATGTATAACGTTGCTTACAAACGTTCTGGGAATATGAATGGCCCCATTTTAGAATGGTCACAGGGTAGAATGGGAGTGAGCCCATGGGAAAATATGGAGCTCTACCGGAGTCAATCGCCGTTGCATCATGCTATGAATATCAAAACGCCATTCCTTATCCTTCATGGTACCAGTGATGGTGCAGTGGATTGGAATCAAGGCTTGGAGTTTTATTCAGCAGCAAAAAGACTGGGCAAAGAAGTGATTTTACTATCGTATCCAGGAGAACCACATCATTTGGGCAAAGAAGCCAATCAAAAGGATTTTCAGATTCGGATGAAGCAGTATTTTGATCACTATCTCAAAGGAGACGTGGCACCTCTATGGATGAAAGAGGGGATTCCTCATTTGAAAAAGAATCGGTTGGGCCCAGAAGTGTTGGAAGCCGACGAGTAATCAATTGTTTGATCCTTACTTAGAAACCTGATTTCCTTAAATAAACAGACTATCTCTTTTGAATCAGTCTTGGTTTTGCGTAGGAGGTGCTGCCTTTTTATTTAAGGAGACTATAATACCAACAAACAGCGCCATTGCAATAAAGGCTAAAGACACCCATTCCGGAAAATGAAAATGATTCGCCAGTATTAGTTTGACACCAACAAAGCTTAGAATAGCAACGAGGCTGTATTTTAGATAGGCAAACTTGGCTAGCATGTTGGCTAAAAAGAAGTACATCGAGCGCAAGCCTAAAATGGCAAAGATGTTGGAACTAAACACTAAAAAAGGATCGGAGGTAATCGCCAAGATAGCAGGCACACTGTCGAGCGCAAACAAGATGTCTGTAAACTCGATAACGATTAATGCGATAAATAATGGGGTGGCCGCGGTCACATGACGTATTTTAATAAAAAACTTTTGGTCTTGCATTTCTGCAGTAATGGGCATTATTTTTCTCAAATTTCGATAGACAAATGAATTTTTCGGATTGAATTCTGTTCCTTTTGAATACAGCAATTTTACAGCCGTAAAAATCAAAAACACCCCAAACACGTAGGTTGTAAAGCTAAATTTATTAATGAGCGCCACTCCAAAAAAGATCATAAGGGCTCTAAATACAATAGCACCTAAAATACCCCAAAACAATACCCGATGCTGGTATTTTTGCGGAATTTGAAAAGAACTAAAAATAACGGCAATCACAAAAATATTGTCAATACTCAACGAAAGCTCTATTAAATAGCCTGTAATGTATTTAATGGTGGCGTCCATTGGAGTCAAGGCGTCTACATTTGCGATATAGCCAGAACCATATAACCAATAAATAACACCAGAAAACAATAATGAGATACTTACCCAGATGCTTGTCCAAATAGAAGCCTCTTTAACGCTTATAATATGCGGATTGCGGTTAAAAACACCCAAATCCAATGCTAAAAAAATAAGAATCCCTAAAATGAATAAGCCCCAAACAAGCATAGTATACGTAAATTAAGCGGCAAAAATAACCAATGATTGGGTACAAATAAAATATAATTCATAAAATTCTAAAATAGTTGATTTTAAGAGGATTGCGCCGTTGAATATTTACGTTAAGGTTTAATTAAGGAGCGCTTTTCTTTTGGCATTGTTTATGTTACTGTAAAGGAAACGGGATATATAATTAGAAATTTATATCTTTGTACACTAATTAAAACACATTTAAGATAAAGAATGGCTAAATCGCAACAGACTTATAACAAAACAGAAAAAGAGAAAAAACGTTTAAAAAAGCGGGAAGACAAACGAAAAAAAATGGAAGCCCGAAAAGAAGAGGCTAAAAATTCTGATAAAAAAGGAATTCAATTTGCCTACGTAGATTTCAATGGTAATTTAACAGATACACCACCAGATCCATCTCTAAGAGTTGAAATTGATGTTGAAGATATAGCGATTAGTGTTCCAAAAATAAGTGATAGTGATAGAGAAGCATTTGACCCTGTTAGAAAAGGAAGTGTTTCTTTTTTCGATTCTTCTAAAGGATTTGGTTTTATCATTGATGCAGAAGATCAAGAAAAATACTTTACACACGTAAGTGGCTTGATTGATGAAATTGCCGAAAATGATAAAGTTACGTTCGAACTTGAAAAAGGAATGAAAGGTTTAAACGCCGTGAAAGTTACCTTGCAGAAAAAAGAGTAACGCTTAGCGAATGCTAGTTTTCCAACTAAAAAACATAGGATAGGGGCTCTTACATCCAGATAAACCCTTATTTGATACTGACGAATGACCTCTATGAGGTCATTTTTTATTTTGAAGGAAAGCCTTAAAAAATTTACTCTTCTTTTGGCAAGAGGGCTTGTGCGTTGGCAATACTTTGTAGCATTTTGTCTTTCATGGTGTTTACTTTTTCTTCTTCTTCCAGAAGCCAGGTTTCTTTTTCAGGAGTCAATGCTTTGCCGTCCATGATTTCTTCCGAATCAAACCGATCGCCAAACCCTTTCATCCAATCCATCATATAATCATAAGAAGCGACGAGGCTGTCTTTGGCTACTTTATACTTCATTCCTGCGGCAGTACTGTCAATTTTAGGTTCTAAGGCACTAATTAACTTTCCTAGCGTACTCATTTTTGGCATGAATTCATCATGTACAGCCATTACGCGCTCCATACGTGTTATTTCTTTCGTTTCTTTGGGTTCCTTTTTACAGGCTTGTAGACTTAGCAATAGAACCAATACCAGACAGATGGTTGTTTTCATAATTAAAAAGAATTGTAATGTGAATGGTAAAGGTATGTTTAATTCTGTTGGTGGAAAAGACTTAATTCAATTAAACGATTGCCTGTTGAGTTGTACCAATGGGTAAATAATGCATTAAAAATGTGTTCGATTTATAGTGGTGAACTATGAAAGCAGTGTCTCCAATAAAATCAAAATAAAATTCTTAGTTTTATGGAAATTACACCATGCCTATGAAATATTTTATGATCCTAATTTTTTTCGTTGCTAATTTTAGTTTTGGACAAAAAGTATCACTAGGTAAAGATGGCAAAGTTTATGACGGCGTTTGGGAACCTATTAGCCTACTCAATGGACCCATGGACCTTGAATTAAATAAGTTTCACAACATATACCATGAGAATGGAATTAAGTTTAGTGTTAAGTTAGTAATAGGAAATGATGCTAGATTTAAAATGGCCGAAAAGGAATGTGAACCGTTACCTTATGTAACCAATTTATCAGCAGAACAAAAAAAATACGCTAAAATTCCCATTTACTATTATCGTTTGGTACTTCTTATAGAAAATGAAAATGCCACTAAAGAAGTGGAATTTTTGAATTCCCAAGCTTTCTTTGTAGAAATGGAAGTTTTTGATTCACCACCTGTTCAAAATGTTTGTAATACTACAGATGGTACTTATTTTACCGCAGCCACTGGAAACATTGAATTGGGTTCAAACAGTAGTATTGAGATATGCGATCCAGATTTTGGAGGTTGGTTTTTTAGTAAGCCTAAATTAGATGGGTTGACTATATCAAAATATGTACTGCGCTCTGAAAACGCCGCTGTTAGTCAGTCAAAAGTTAAAAAGAATGCGACCTGTGTTATTCCGGCTACTTATCTTAAAAGGCCAAGGGTAAAGGAAACAGTTAGTAAAATAAGAATCAACGATCAAGGAGATCGATTTTGGAATACGGCTGACAAAATTGTAAGTGAAAAGGTTACTTCCTTTAATCCAGTAAATAAAGAACGTGTTGTAGAACCAGTTTCGAACGCAAATCCCTTTGTTGGAAAATGGTATCGTGTAAATTATTGTAAAAATTTAAATGATGAAGTATCTTATATAATTTTCAATAATGACGGAACAGGTACCACTTACAATGTTGATTGTAAAAATACCTGTGAAGGATATGCAATTCGTGTAGATTTTAACTATTCATATACCAAAACAACCTATACGTCAAAATGGACTTCCGTGAGTGATTATTGTGGTAAGCCTAATAAGCTACCAACGAATTCGGGCCCCGTATCGTATACTATTGTAAATAATGTTTTGGAGACTCCCTATGCTAAATTTGTTAAAAAAAATACAGAAGATCTAACCCCAGTAAAAAAGCAAGAACGAAATGAAACCAATGCAATTATTGGTAAATGGTCTCAAATTAGTGGGAATTATGGTACCAATAAAAATGGTGTGTCTAATTATTTTTATTTTGGTCCAAACGGACAAGGATATACCTTCGTGCCAGACACTTCAAACCGCTGCCCTGGATATGGAGTAAAGACTCATTTCAAATATAATACTAGCAATTCCAATATTTCCCTTTCCTATACCAAGCAAGATCCATATTGTGGAACGTCTGGAAACGTACAGGGTAAATCAGCCTCTGCAAGTTATCGTATTTCAGGAAATGTGATAACTATTAGTGGTATTCAATTTAAAAGACAATAAATGAGTAGAAAAAGACATTTTTTTAGCTTTCAAATAAGTATCGTACTCCTAGTAGCCATGAATTCGTTGGGGGTGTATGCTCAAAATACCAATGATAGAGCTAAAGCCTATTATTTAGAAGCCTTCAAAAACTATCAAAATAAAAATTTTAGTAAATCATTAGAACGACTAGCAGCTACTGAAGAAATTTTGAATGGTACAAATGCGAAAATATTAAGCTTAAAAGTGAAAAATTATGTAGCACAAAAAAATTACAAAAAGGCGGCGATGTATTTTGAATTGTTTTCCAATAATAATTCAAAAGCAGATGAAAATCTAAAAAATGACGTGTTGTCTTATTTAGTAGAAATTGAGGATGGAATGGACCTGTTAAAGAAAAATGAAGAACGAAAACGGCAAGCTGAGATAAAAAAAATAGCTGCAAAAAAATTGAATACTATTAAAGCGATGGAAAAGGAGCGCCTTGCAGTAATTGAAAGGTTAAAAGAAAGTCAAAAAGAAAAGGAAATTAAAATAAAGCGGATGCTTTATTTTGCAAATTATTTGGTGGCATTTCCAAGGGCTGGAACCCTCATTCCTTTTTTAGATGTAAAGACAAACAAAGTGGGGTATATCAATGGCCAAGGTGAATTTGTCATAAAGCCAACCTATTTGGATGGAAAAAATTTTAGTGAAGGATTGGCGGTCGTTAAATCGAAAAATGAAGGGGGTTATTTTCCATTGAATTATACGTTCATTGATATGCAAGGTAACGAGGTGTTTAATTATTATTTTAGTCGTGCTGAGAATTTTTATAATGGTGTAGCTCCTGTGTGTTTAGACGTTGGAAAACCCGGTTCAAGAAATTTAAAGTGCGGGTTGATTAATAGAAAAGGAGAAAAAATCATGAAATTTAAATACTATCAAATAGGTCCATTTAGTGAAGGCCTAGCCTCTATTTGTTTTGGTAAATGTGGCTTTGTTAATGTCGAAGGCGAGTTAGTTATTCCTATCAAACATTATTCACCGAGTCCATTTAAAAATGGTAAATCAAAAACTTCTGTATTTAAAAAAGGTAAGATTGTCTATATCTATATTGATAAAGATGGAAAACGTATTGATAATTAAATGAAGCGCGCCTATTTTAACGAAAGAGCTATCAAAATCGTTGAAGAAAAAATGGTCTCCCTTTTATGAAACAAATTTAAGAATCTGTCGTCTATTAGACATATCCATTAATTAAAAAATAATATGACCATTTTAGTTGTAGGTGCCAGTGGCGCTACAGGAAGTAAATTAGTAGCGCAACTACTGATCAATAAACATCAGGTAAAAGTCATTGTACGCTCTCCAGAAAAAGTATCAGAATCTTGGAAAACCAATCAAGACATACAGATAATCACTGCAAGCCTTTTAGACTTAAGTGATGCCGAAATGCGAAGCATCGTGAGCGATTGTGATGCGGTAGCCTCATGCCTAGGGCACAATTTGACTTTTAAAGGGATGTATGGCCATCCAAGGCTTCTCGTAACAGCTGCGACACGACGCTTATGTACCGCAATACAATTTAACAAGCGTGCGAGCACAACAACGTTTGTATTAATGAATACCACAGGAAATCGCAATCGCAATTTAAACGAGCCCATTTCATTCGCTCAAAAATGTGTGATTGGATTACTTCGTTTGGTCGTACCACCACATGTAGATAATGAAAAAGCAGCTGATTATTTACGAACCCAAATTGGTCAAAACACTCCGTTAATTGAATGGGTTGTTGTACGACCAGATGGTTTAATAAATGCAGAAGAAGTAAGTGATTATGAGGTGTTTGCATCACCCATTCGAAGTGCTATTTTTAATGCGGGTAAAGTGAGTCGTATAAATGTGGGTCACTTTATGGCTCGTTTAATTAGTGACGCTGCCTTATGGACGACATGGAAAGGGCAGATGCCAGTAATCTATAACAAAACAACGAACAATTAAACCGATAAAAATGCAAAGTTTGATTAAAATTATTGAGAAAAATATAGCGGGAAAGAAGGTATTGGGTCTTTTTATTTTTACCAATCTTGTTTATGCGTTTATGTTAATGGTAACCATTCCAAAAACAATGGCATTTGCGAACGGAATGAAGCTATTGGATATGATGCCAACAGGCTATAATTTTGAATATGTAAACAACTTGTTTCGTGCTTTGGGTGCGCAGGGACGTACTACCTATTTAACCAATCAACTACCGGTAGATATGATCTATCCACTGCTTTTTGGCATTTCCTATGGCTTACTAATGGCTTATTTGCTAAATAAAATTAATAAACTGAATACTGCGTTGAAGTACAGTTGTTTGTTGCCCATTATTGCAGCGGTGGCAGACTACTTTGAGAATATTGGAATTATTGTAATGTTAAAAAACTATCCAGATTTAATTGAAGAAGTAGTACAAACAACCAATATGTTTTCGATTATTAAAAGTAGTACAACAAGTGTTTTCTTTGTTATGTTATTCGTTGTTTTACTGTTAGTTGGCATTCAATTTTTTAAGAAATCAATGCGTACCAACTAAGTGGGTTATAATTGACAAGACCAAATGATTACTGTTGAATTTAATATACACTCATTATTGTTTTGAGCTGGCATTTGTTATTAGTTGCAGGTTAGATGGGTATAAATAGTGGGCTCAAATAGGTTCTGTATACAAAATGATTCCGTTATGGATATCTCTAAATCAGCACGTTAAGATGTAAAAATTGCCATTAGGGCCTTTTCTAGCCATTCTATAATCGGTTTGATGAAGTGCAATACTATAGGATTGCCTTAATAAATGGGCTGTGTAGCTATGAGATGGTTGTGAATAGCAGAAATCTACAAAAACGACTTTGATTGTGACCAATTGTATTTGGACATATTTGGTTTATAACGTACTGTATTATGTTATTTTGCTTTGGTAAAAGCAATCATATCTTCAATTTTATATAAAGTTTTTCTTCAAAGTTTATTTAACGAATGTAATGAAACACTCTTTTTGCCATAGGGCAGTAGAGTAGAGGCAAAATGTGTGTGGAATGAAAATGAAAACCACATCTAATATTTTAGTCCAAAAGGTTGTTATATATTTTTTTAATTCCGTTATCGTAATCGTTTAATTCTTGGCTTCTCTTGTTGATTTCCTTTTTTCGATCGTTTATACTATTATTTATAATAGTCAATTCATTTCGTATAAACGTTGGGTTATAAGTCATATTTTGTTCAGGGCTAGTATCAAAACCTCCGGATAGGGCTGAGCCTAACTCTATCAAAATTTCAACTGTATTAAGCAAAGTATTTCTAGAATCCTTCTTTTGTTTTAATTCTTCAAATTCATTTATAAGTTTAGAAAATTCGTTTTGCTTAATTTCAAATTTTCTCATTAAAGATCTAAGTTGACTAAGGTTTGCATATCCCTCTGTAGCGGCTTCTAATTCTTCAATTTTATTATACCAATAATTTGCTCTATTAAAATAGTTTGGTATTAAGGACCTTCTTTGGCTATAATTTGTCTTTCTATTCTTTATTTTTAGAATAGACATTTGATTAGCTTGTTTATAAAATTCATTATTCAAATATCTTGGTATTGTATACACTAAAAGTGTCCCATTTTCCTTTTTAATCCATTTATAAACACTAACATCTTTCATATAACCTGTATGAGGCTTGGAAATTATGCTTCCACTGTTTATGTTTTCAGATAGTGCATCAATAGGGTCAATGCCATTACCAAGAGCTAAAAAAGCACTATTTGTTGTCCTATTATTACCAAATTCATCAACATAAAGTTGAATTTTTATTAAATGGCCTGTACCGTCAAATAAATTCTTATCTAGTTCAATTAAGTATTTTCCAATTTTTCTATCCATTACGTCATCTATACTTTTTTTGTTTAAAAAAAGTAAAGCTTCAATAATGATTGAATTTGTTGCCTTCTTTCTGGACAACAATGACTGATAACTAGTTGGTGTCGCAGCACCTCTTTTTGTTTCTAATTCAATGGATAGCATTGGGGATGCGCCTTCTATATCAATATCTATTTTTTTGCTTTTCTGACAATATGCAAATGGGACAAAGAATAATATTATCATTAAACCTATAAAACTGTTTTTCATTTTAAAATTGTTGACAGAAGTTCAAAGCCATATTACCAGCATAAAAACTAGAAGCCATAGAATATAACTTCATCCTGTTTATATTGTATTCTGATTCAAGTTTTACTTTCCGATTCTCTAATTCTTCTTCTTTATCCTCAATTAATGGAACCTCACCAAGAGTAACTCCATTAAATATTTTTACCCCACTACCACCTGGTTGCGCTATACTGTCTCCGTATGCAAGCAATCCTTCACGCTTGGATATTAAGCTAATTAAACCAGCCTTTTTTTTACTTTTAACATAATTTAATACTAGTAGTGTCTCGTGCTTTTCTATCAATCCTAACTTTATCAGAATATTTACATTACTATTTTCGATTTGCTCTTTTTTCAAATAATAAATTCGATCATTGAAGGTCCATGTATGCCCATGAGCTAATTTCTTCTTTTTAACATAAAAGTGAATTGGTTCGTTTATTTCAGTTAAATTTTCCAAAGTTTTTACTCTGATATCTTTTATTAATTCTTCAAGGTTAATAAAATTTATATCATTTTGAGGTTTACCATAAAGCATTTTTTCAAAATATAATTTATAAGATTCCATTGAAGCTAATAATCTTTCTTCATTTTCATTTATCATTCTCATCAGATTATATTCCATGTATACCATACTTGCTACTATAGATATATTAGAATAATTATTGAACTCCATTAAAATATTACGATCCTTTCGGATTGAAGCAATAAGGGCTCTTATTTCTACTTCATTATCCGCTACAAATTTGATCTTATTATTATCGAGTTTAAATAGGGTTCTCATTAATTCGTCGAAAGCTCTAAAATTACCTTGAGACTGAATTTGAGCCAACTCTAAAACAACTCTATCCGGAATTTCGTCAATTTTCACAAAGATGTTGTTAATATTTAATACGATCAATTTTAACGTTTCTTGTAATGTTTTTAATTGATTAGAAATATTTTCTAACATTTTAACTTGATAATCTGAAATATTGAAAGAAGAAGCTCCTTTAAATAATCCCCCCGCATTAATTGCAAATTTAGCTATACTAAACATCGTGCTATAATCAATGGCTAAATTACTTGCCCTTTCGTTGCTTTTAGATAATATTTTTTGTGGAGAAAATGAGAGTAGTGCTAGGGTTAAAAGTGACGTTTTTATGAAGTCTTTTCTTTTCATAAGTCTACAATTTATTGTTTTGAGTTGAATTTAAAACTAAATAAATAATTAGTCAACAGGAAAATTCCCCTTTTTTGATAGGGTTTTTCCTCTAAAATTTAGGGTGTTTTCCCTCTTTTACATTTGTAATAAATAAACTAACTTTGATAATTACGATTTCGAATGAAACCCAACTCATTTTATTAATGCCAATAGCTAAAACAATTATTACCGAAAATAAAATTAAATGCAAGCCTTTTTTAAGATGGGCAGGGGGAAAAAGATGGTTAGTGAAGCATGTTGATCAATTTTTACCCAAAGAAGGTTTTAATAATTATCATGAACCTTTTCTAGGTGGTGCGTCCATTTTTTTTCATTTACAACCAAATAAAGCATATTTATCAGATCTAAATAAAGAGTTAATTGATACTTATATACAAGTTCGTGATGATGTTGAAGGAGTTATAAAGGAGTTGAAAAAATTTCAAAATAACAAAGAAACTTACTATGAAGTTAGAGCAAGTAATTACAGAAGCGAGTCCAAGAAAGCCGCACGTTTCATTTATTTAAATCAAACTTCTTTTAACGGCATTTATAGGGTTAATTTAAAAGGTAAATACAATGTACCATATGGCCATAGAACGAAGGATTTTATTGAACCAGACAATTTAAAATTAGTAAGTAAATCACTCATAAACGCGGAAATTAATTCATGCTCTTTTATAGATACAATCAATAATGTCAAAAAGAATGATTTAGTTTTTTTAGATCCTCCTTATACAGTTACTCATAATAATAATGGGTTTATTAAATACAATGCAAAACTTTTCGATCTAAAGAAGCAATTTGAATTATCCGAATATATTGATGAAATTAAGAAAAAAGGTGCATATTATATTTTGACGAACGCAGCTCATGAAGTAATTGAATCTATTTTCGAAAGAGAAGATGATTTAATGCATGGTATCACAAGAGCAAGTTTAATAGGTGGAATTAATGCTAAACGAGGCCAATATAAAGAGTACATTTTTACAAATGCTATGATAAAATAAATATTCTAAGAAAATGAAAATAAATAAACATCAAGAAGAAGATATTAAGATAAAAGCTAATAAGGTTCTTTTCAATACTGTTTTTGGAACTGTACTTCCAGTAATTATAGGTGCGACTATTTTAATTCTTTTTTCTCAATACCAAAAGTTTACTTCATTTATAGAAGATGGAACTTTTTGCCTTTTTTCTGCTAGTTTAATTACTACAGCAATGTATATAATGGATGATAATGCTGAATTAATTCGTACCAAATGGGATAAATTTCTTCATCAATCTTCAAAACCATTGTGGATTATTGTTGCTACAATTTTTGGTCTATTGTTTGCAAAAGAACAATTGGCAATTACGATAGAAGTCAATGGAGCATTTTTATGGATAATTTCTATTTTGGCTTTTTTAATATCTATTATAACATTACATAGAGCACTTTTATTAGAAGGTAAAGCTAATCCACCTTCAATTGATGCTAAGAAGATTGCCAGTCAAGGAGTAGGAGAAATTTTAGATAATTTAGAATAGATATAATATGACGATTGAAGAACCTACAGTAGAAATAGATTGTTTAAAAGTAACTCAACCAATAGGAGAATTTTATATTGGAGTTATCGATTACGATGAACTGGAATATTTGTCTCATGTTGATGTGCGTCGACTAAAGAGTGAAAAAAGGGAAGTTGAAGAATATATTGGAATTCAAAGACCTCTAAGTCTTAAACGTGAGAAAGAAATTGGAAAATATGTAAATTTAATTGATGCAACCTTTCCAACAAGTATAATTCTTGCAATTGACAAACAAAATTTAGAATATAAAGAGGATGAAAAAAAATTAGTTATAGATAGAAAGCCAGATGTTGCTAAAGTCTTAGATGGTCAACATAGGATTGCTGGGTTGAATAATTGCACTCTTCCTGGTGAAAAATTCCAACTCAATGTTACAATTTTTGTTGAAATGGAATTAGAAGACCAAGCGTTAGTTTTTTCTACAATTAATAAATCTCATACTAAGGTAAATAAATCATTAACTTATGACCTTTATGAGTTTGCAACTACAAAAAGTCCTCAAAGAACAGCACATAATATTGCAAGAGCACTAGACCAAAAAGAGAATAGCCCTTTTAAAGATAAACTAAAGATTCTTGGTGTTGCAAATGATAAAGAAAAGGAGACCATTACGCAAGCAACTTTTGTTGAATCATTGCTTAAATATATCACAAAAGATAAAATGCTTGATAGAGATAAATATAGAAGAAATAAAGTTCCAGATTCTTACTCTGAAGCCGAGCAAAAAAAATATTTTCTACGTAAAATGTTCTTAGAAGAGAGAGATTCTGACATTGCACAAATTATTTTTAATTACTTTCATGCCGTAGAAGAAAAATGGCCTAATGCATGGAGGCAAGTAGAGCAAAACATGATTCTAAATAAGTCTACGGGTTTTATAGCACTTATGAAATTTTTCAAAGATGTTTATTTAAGTTTTAAAAAACCTAATCAAATTATAACAAAAGAAGAGTTCAAATCAATTTTTGATAAAATAGACATAGACCAAGCCGACTTTAATCGAGATAATTATTTGCCCGGATCGGGTGGTCAAAGTACCTTATACAAAGAACTTTTACAAAAAGGTCTAGGTATTACGTAATACCTTGACCTCAAAAAATTTTTTTCACTTCATTTTGATTGTTTTTTAAAGGAGTTTATGATTATTTGCGTCAAAAGGGCGCAAATAGTTGGTTAAAACAATCGGCTATTTCAGTTATATTATCCAGTAGATGATTGATTAGAAATACAATGGATAGGTTAGATTACTGCTGCTAAATCCTACTTCATTACCACTTCTTTCTTCAGCACAGTCCAGAATTCTGGATCTTCGCTGCCAAGCACCCATACAGAAATACCTCTCAAATTATATTTTTTAAGAACATCCAGTTTGGGTTTTAATGATTGTCCGTCTTCAATAAATAAGTATTCATATACGCCATCATTATCCCACATGGCCCAATTAACCTGTGCTTTTTCATGCCATACTTTTTTTGCATTATGCTGGCCAAGCAGGTGCTGAACCATGGGGTACTTGGCGCTTCTGCCATTGGCAAAACCTCCTCTTTCTTCAGTGTAGTCTGTAAACCAGTGAACCGAGTAGTTTGGAATCCCCATAGATAATTTGTTAGGAGCAACGCCCTGGGCAAGGAGGTGTTTGATTACTTTTTCCATCCATTCCGGGCTTGCAACGGGTCCGGGAGGCGTACGTCTGGTATGCTGATCATAGGTCATGATGGATATGAAATCACCGATCTCTGAAAGTTCCTTCAGAGAATACCCTGCTCTCCAGTTTTCGTATAAAAACAGGTGATAGGCAGATGGTCCACCCACATTCTCTGTAGCATGTACCAGAGCTGCAGACAGCTGCAGATTGGCTTTATGCAAGGCATCAGCTGTTTCTTTGAAATAAAGTGTAAAATTAGCCATATCTGAAATATGAAGGCCTTCGAGGTCAAATTGCCATCCATCCAGATTGTACTTTTTAGCATATTCCAGCATCATTTCAATAGATCGGCCACGTGCCACAGGATTTGAAACAATGTTGTGAAGTAATTCCTGATTGAAGCCTTTGTTCACAATCAAAGGCATCACTTTTACATTGTTAGCCTCAGCCAATGCAAGCACTCGGGGGTCAACCGAGCCGGAAAGAACACCTTCTTTACTTATAAAAAATGTCTGGGGACATACAATGGAGATCTGATTTATATTGGCTTTAAAACTTTCAAATGAAACGGGGGTGTTCACCATATAAAACAAGTTCTCCGATTTGGTTTGTGAAAAAATATTTTGTGCAAAAAATAATAGTAAGAGCGTTACTAATTGGTAATTTATTTTTCTCATGATCAACTAGTTTTATGTGGAATGTCTAGTCGAATTTAATTTAATTTTTTGTGATTCGCAAACAATACGATTAGGGTGATTACAAAACACTGGGTCTAACTGGTAAAGAATGAATTATAGGCCTATAGGGAAGTGGCATGTGTGTGGAATGGTATTTAATACCTACACTGCTAAGTTTCTAGTTTAAAAGCTTATTGAGATTGGCTTTATATAATTTGCCAATTGGAATGGGTTGGTCTTCAATATAGATTCTATTTCCATCAATTCTTTTAATATATTTTATAGCAATTGCAAATGATTTGTGTACTTGTATAAAATCATTGGCAGGGAGAGATTCTAAGATATCAGATATTTTTTCTCTGATGGTAATCGTTTCATCCTTAGTAATAATTTTAGTATAATTTCCAGCAGCTTCAATATATAAAATAGCGTCTATTTCTAGTTGGATATACGATTTGTTCTGACGTAGAAAGATGCGTTTTGCTGAAGGTTCGTTTCCTTCTGAAACGGAATTCTTTATCATGGTATTTGAGCCCATAACTTTGTTTACCGCTTTTAAAAAGCGTTCAAAACTAAATGGTTTTAATAAGTAATCAGATACATTCAGTTCATAGCCTTCTATAGCAAACTCACTATAGGCAGTCGTTACAATGATTTTTGGGGGAGCTGTTAGCGTTTTTAAAAATTCAAAGCCTTTAAGCTTCGGCATATTTAAATCTAAAAAGATTAAGTCAACTTGATGTGTATTTAGATACTCAAGCGCCTCCAAAGCGCTATAACAGTTTTTTTGCAAGGTCATATGAGGAAGCATTTCACAATATTCCATGAGTATCTTGTGGGCTATAGGTTCATCATCTATGATTAGATATCGCATTATTTTAACTTTAAAGTTAGATTGACTTTATAAATATTGGCGGCTACATCAAAGGAAAGCGAATGCTTATTTGGGTATACCAATGTTAACCTTCGCTTTAAGTTTTTTAACCCAATACCTTCGTTATTAGGTGCTTGATGTAATTCAAAATTATTTTCAACCAAAAAAGTTACCTCATTTCCACTTTCGGATAAGCCCATATGAATATAAGCGTTTTTATCTAAGTTTTCTAAGCCATGCTTAAACGCATTCTCTAACAGAATAATAAATAACAAAGGCATAATTTTAGCCTGTGGATGCTCAATTTTATGATTAAATTGTACATCCGACTTCTTGTGATAACGAATTGCTTGAAGCTCAATATAGTTTTTTAAGTAATCTAATTCATCTTGTAGGGTTACCCACTCTTTTTGCCCTTCATAAATACTATAGCGCATCATATCAGAAAGTTTGAGTACCATTTCTCGTTCCTTAGAATCTTTCTCCATTAATCCATATAAATTGTTAAGAGTATTGAAAAAGAAATGGGGGTTTACCTGACTTTTTAAATGCAGTAACTCCGTTTTCGCCTTTTCATTTTTTAGCCGTATAACTGATTTTATCTGTAAAAAAATCCATCTACTCAATAAAAAGATAAGTAGCATGAAATAGAAGAACGCAAAGATTCCAAAAACCTCGCTACTACCAAATGCATCATTAAAGATAAGGATGACAAAAGCGATTAGAATTAAAACGGTCCACTTTAGCCATTTCGGAACCCATTGAACACTCTTTTTTATACTCCAATTCATGGTCAATGATAGTTAATATATATGTTTCAAGCAAATTTGTTGATGAACAATAGACACCAAGGGTTCAATCACTATTTAGGAGTGACAACATGCGTTTATCCCCTTCAAAAGTGTTTGTATCACTACAAATAGGAGATGTATCCCTTTTTCTTTTTCACATCAGCGATACACAATAGGTTTGCCTTAAATAATCAATCAAAAACAAGTCATATGGAACTCATTATTGATAATCTATCAAAAACCTATTCAAATGGTGTCAAAGCACTTCAGGATATTTCGTTGGAAATTCCCAAAGGTATGTTTGGGCTGTTAGGACCCAATGGTGCAGGCAAGTCTACCTTAATGAGAACCATTGCAACATTGCAAGAAGCTGATAAAGGGTCTATAACCCTTGGAGACATAAATGTGTTAAAGCAGAAAAATGAGCTAAGACAGGTGTTGGGATATTTACCACAACAATTTGGTTTGTACCCCAAAATATCAGCCGAAGTATTATTAAATCATTTTGCTGTTCTCAAAGGGATTACCAACAAAAGTGAGCGAAAAGAGCTGGTGAAAGCCCTTTTGCACAAAACCAATTTATATACGGTACGAAAACAAAACCTCGGAGGCTATTCTGGAGGAATGAAACAGCGCTTTGGTATTGCCCAAGCATTATTGAACAACCCAAAATTACTTATTGTAGACGAACCCACTGCGGGATTAGATCCTGTAGAAAGAAACCGATTCTATAACCTACTAAGTGAACTTGGTGAAAATACGGTGGTGATTCTATCTACACATATTGTAGAAGACGTCAAAGAATTATGTACCAATATGGCCGTGATTAACCAAGGGAAAGTACTTCTAAAGGGAAATCCATTACAAATAATAGCAGCACTAGAAGGGAAGGTATATCAAAAAACAATTGAAAAACAAGCATTAGAAACCTACAAACAAAATTACCAAGTGATCAGTGAAAAGCTCTATTTGGGTAAACCCATCATTCATATTTTGAGTAACACCAATCCTAGTGATGGGTTTATTCCTGTGAAAGCCGATTTGGAAGATGTGTATTTCTCGCAAATATTTGGTAGTACTATGAACCTTAAATCAATTTCATAATGATGTGGTACGAAATTTTTAAGTTTGAATTAAGCTATCGTTTAAAACGCCCCGACACCTATATTTTCTTTGCTTTTTTAGTACTGTTTTCAATGGTAGGCGTAGATTTTGTGTTTCAAGGTATCGATCTCGGTGCTGTTAAAAAGAACTCACCTTTGGTGATCGCCAAAACAATGGGAGCGATTACAGGTATTTTTATGATCCTTGCTTCTATGATTATGGGCGTTTCGGTGTTGCGTGACTTTGAGTACAATATAGAATCTCTCATGTTTGTAAACCCAATCAAAAAACGAGATTATTTATTAGGACGTTTTTTAGGTTCTTTTACCGTTTTGCTTTTTGTGTTTAGTGGTGTTTTTTTAGGAATGGTTTTAGGAGAATCCATGCCTTGGCATGAAGCAGATGATTTTCATCCGTTTAGTTTACTGGCGTATCTAAAACCCTTTGTAATTGTGACCCTGCCAATTTTATTTTTTGGTGCTTCCCTGTTTTTTGTAACGGGTGCATTGAGTCGTAATTTGGTTGTTGTATACACACAAGGCGTTGTCTTTTTCGTCATATTTATGTTGACAAAAGCCATTACTAATGAGTGGCTGCAAGCCATTTTAGATCCGTTTTCATTAACAACAATCACTTTGCTTTCAGAGTCTTGGACCATAACAGAACGCAGTATACTAAGCATCCCATTTAACGGTATCCTGCTTTACAATAAGTTATTTTGGATGGCACTAGGGTTGTTAACTCTATACATTGGGTATTGTAAATTTGAATTCAACGTCATTAAAACAACGCGCTTTAAAAAGAAGAAAAATCCTGTATTGGAAAGCCAAACAGTGGCTGATTATCCAAGTGAAATTCCTGAATTTAAATTGCATTATGACATCAAATCAAAATGGACACAACTCATACATTTCTCGTGGTTTTATTTCGTTAGTATTTGTAAACAACCTTCATTTTGGGCGATTGCCATTTGTGGTATGGTTATCATTTTAATCAATTCGGTAAGTTTGGGAACGGTATATGGTGTTGATAGTTATCCGGCTACTTATTTTATTGTAGAAGAACTTCAGGAAACGTCTGGTTACTTTTTTGTAATCATCCTTGTTTTCTATTCTGGAGAACTCATTTGGAAGGAGAGAACTGCCCAACTCAACTTGATTTATGATGCTACGCCCATGTCGGGTTTTATCAACCTTGCTGGTAAATATTTAGGCCTTCTCCTTATTTATGCGGTACTGATTATCTCCTTGATTATTTCAGGGATTATTTTTCAAACTAGCAATGGCTATTACAATTATGACCTTCAAGTCTACTTTTATGGTTTCTTTCTTGAAATTTTTCCATTGCTAGCATTAGTTACACTCTTCGCATTCTTTGTGCAAGTCATTACCAATCAAAAATTTGTTGGAATTCTAGTGGTATTACTATTTTTAATCCTAAACATTGCTTTTGTGCTTTTTGGGTTTAATCATGATTTATACATTTTCGGCGGTAGTTCTTTAGCCAAATATTCAGACATGAATGGCTATGGTCATTTTCTAAAGCCGTATCTCATCGTTAAAAGCTATTGGTTTTTATTTGGGATGATATTACTACTGATAGCCTCCGTTATTTCGGTTAGAGGAACAGAAACCAATTTAATAAAACGATTAAAAGCGGCTAAGCATCGAATGAGTAAGCCTATCATGAAATTAGGACTAATCACTTTTACATCCTTATTAATTCTTGGCAGCTATATATTTTACAACACCAATATTTTAAATGAATATTGGACAAATTCTAAACAAATCACGTTTAGGGTGGCTTATGAGAATACACTAAAGCAATTTGAAAACCTGCCACAACCTAAAATAGTGGCTGTTAACTTAAACCTAGCCTTATATCCAACATCTAGAGACTATTTTGCCGAAGGTGTTTATACCCTAAAAAACACAACTGATACCGTTATTGAAGAAATTCATATTCAAAAACTAATAGAAGGAAATGTAGCACTTGAGTCTGTTACTTTTGAAGGCGGTGCACTACGTGATACTCAGTATGCAACCTTCGATTATTATCCATATAAATTAACACAACCCTTACAATCGGGAGATTCTATACAAATGAATTTTAAGCAAACCTATACCACCAAAGGCTTTGAGCAAGGTGGTTCTAATACAAATATGGTATATAATGGCACATTTTTTAATAATAATGACTTTCCAACTTTGGGTTATAATAGAAAATACGAGCTTCAAGATGATCGTGATCGCAACGCTTATAAATTACCACCTAGATCCAATAAGGCTAGGAGGGATGATCCTAGCGCATTGGTTAACGCCCAATCTGGAGGTGATTCTGATGGGATTCGTTTTGAAATTGTAATGAGCACCGATAAAAATCAACTAGCCATTGCGCCAGGAAACCTAGTAAAGAAATGGACCACAAACAATCGGAATTATTTCCATTATAAAATGGATGTGGAAATGATTAATTTTTATTCAATGGTTTCTGCACAGTATGAAGTTAAAAAGGATACGTGGGTTTCTACAACAGATGCTGCATCGAAACCTATTGATCTAGAGATTTATTATCATAAAGAACACACGTATAATTTAGACCGAATGATGAAATCGATGAAGGCTTCGTTAGACTATTACAGTACTCAATTTAGTCCCTATCAATACCAACAAATACGCATATTTGAGTTTCCGCGTTACGCCGAATTTGCGCAATCGTTTCCGGGAACAGTACCTTTTTCGGAAGCTATTGGGTTTGTATTGGATATTGATGATGAAACCGATGTAGATATGGCATTTTATGTGACGGCACATGAATTGGCACACCAATGGTTTGGAATGCAAGTGGAGGCTGCGAATGTACAAGGACGTCTTATGGTATTAGAAAGTTTATCACAATATGCGGCAATGATGGTATTGAAGCAGCACTATTCAGAAGCGAAAGTACAGCAGTTTTTAGAGCTACAGAAAGAGCGGTATTTAGAGGGAAAACGCAGGGAAAGTGGTAAAGAACCATCGCTAGCACTCGTAGAAAATCAAAAGTATGTCTATTATGCAAAAGGTGCAATAAATATGTATGAACTTCAGAAGCAGATTGGCGAAAAAAACGTCAATTTAGCATTAAAGAGTTTCATTAATGATTGGAATACAACCAATGGGAAACTAAAAATGGCTACCGATAGGTATGCAACAACCGAAGATTTATTAGGCTATTTTAGAAGGGTTACACCAGATCATCAACAAGATATAATTACGGATTTGTTTGAAAAAGTTACGTCGCTAGAATTTTAATCTCTAAGAAATGCAAGGTGTATGTGAACCTAAATTAGTAAAACAATTTTATACGAGCCTGTTTCGAGCGGAGTCGAGATAATGTAGGAGGGAAGTGGAATGTGCCCAAAAAAGGACGAGGCTCCTTATTCATTTAGACTGCTTTCAATATTTAATAACTGCAGTATTTTTTCGGTATTCTTGATATAAATAATACGTTTATCTATTTCAATAATCCCTTCATCTTTAAACTGTTTAAGGCTTCTTCCTAAACTTTCAGGTGAAGTTCCAATAATATTGGCTAAATCTTCTCGGGTTAAATCAATACCACTTGTATTATCGTGTTTACGGAATCTATTTTCTAATATAAGCAAATGAATCGCCAAGCGTGCATTTAGATTTTTTTGGGCAAGCACCGCAATAATGTTGGCAAGAACCCCAAACTCATGTCCTATATTTTTTATAAACGTTTTTTGCAAAACAGGGATATCAACTAATAATTGAAAAAATACCTCCTTCGCAATAAAATTCACTTCCAGATCCTCTAAGGCTTCACAAGAGTCTTGATAGCGCTCCTCTCCAAATAAGGCATGATATCCTAGTACATCGCCCGCCGTGTAGATATAAAAGAGTTGTTCGGTACCAGAAAATCCGCGCTTAAATTTTTTCGCTTTTCCTTTTTTAATTTGAAAGATCCCTGTAGGTATTCCCCCTTCATAAAACAAAAGACTCCCCTTTTTAATGAGTAAAGGTTCCATAGCATCCCCCACTATTTTTTGTTCATCAGCGGTCAATACTTCAAAAAGCAAGTCACTTTGAAAATCAAATTGCGAAAAGAAGTTTTTCATACGGCAAATATATAAAAAATACTATTAAATATAACATTTGTTATATATTAAAATAACGATTGTTGTATATTTGCACTCAATTATAAAGGAAGGTACATTTTTCAGAAAACAATTAATCAATCAAACAATGCACAAAGAATTTATACCCAAACTATTTTCGCTGTTAAAACAAGGGATATCGAAAGAAACCATCACAAAAGATCTGCTTTCGGGTTTAATCGTAGGGATCGTTGCTTTACCATTGGCCATTGCTTTTGCCATTGCTTCTGGTGTTTCTCCTGAAAAGGGAATCATTACAGCAATTATAGCGGGAATCATTATTTCAACTTTTGGAGGAAGTCGGGTGCAGATTGGAGGGCCTACAGGCGCTTTTATTGTAATTGTTTACGGTATCGTGCATCAATATGGTATGGATGGGCTTACCATCGCTACTTTTATGGCGGGTTTTATCATTATTGGATTTGGATTGATGCGACTGGGGAATTTATTAAAATACGTTCCATATTCGCTCATTGTGGGGTTTACAAGCGGCATTGCTCTCATCATTTTCTCTTCACAAATTAATGATTTTTTTGGACTCGAAATCGATCAAGTACCTGCCGATTTTATCGATAAATGGACTGTCTATTTTAATAATTTTCATAAAATCAATGGGTATGCTATTGGTATAGCCGTAGCCACCATCCTTATTACACTATATTTTCAACGAATATTCAAAAAAGTGCCAGGGTCTATCATTGCCATAGTTCTCTCCACGGTAGGAGTAGCACTCTTTGACATTCCGGTAGATACCATTGAAAGCAATTTTGGAAGTATTCCGAACAAAATAGGGTTACCCCATATTCCGAATGTAAATTTTGATACCATTCAAGCACTCATTCAACCGGCTTTTGCCATTGCCATCTTAGGAAGCATTGAATCACTGCTTTCTGCAGTAGTTTCAGATTCTATGATTGGAGGAAAACACCGTACAAATATGGAGTTAGTAGCACAAGGAGCAGCAAACATCGTATCGTCGCTCTTTGGTGGTATTCCCGCTACAGGAGCCATCGCAAGAACGGCAACCAATGTAAAAAACGGAGGGCGCACACCAATTGCTGGTATTGTTCACGCACTGGTATTACTGGCTATCATGCTTTTATTTGCGCCTTATGCTAAATTAATACCCATGTCGTGTCTCGCGGGTATATTAATCGTTGTAGCCTATCATATGAGTGAATGGAAGCAATTCAGATCGCTTTTAAAAAGCAATCGAATGGATGTTATTATTTTATTGACCACTTTTTTTCTTACCGTCATCTTTGATTTGGTGATTGCCATAGAAATTGGAATTGTTTTATCGAGCTTTATATTTATGAAAAGAATGAGTGACTCTGTTAATATTCAAGGTTTTTCATCTGAAAATGGCAATGACGAGCATCTTTTTGACGAAGAACTCTTGGACCTACCAAAAGACGTTGTTTTATATGAAATTAACGGACCACTATTTTTTGGAGCTGCAAGACAATTTCAAGAAACTATAACCAATACCCATTCACAACCCAAAGTTATTATTATTAGAATGCGTTATGTGCCCTTAATAGATGCGACCGGATATCAGAGCATTAAAGAAATAATAAGAACCTATTAGGCTCGAAAAGTTAAAGTTATCATTTCAGGAGTTCGGAAATCGTTGCGAAAAGATTTTGAAAAAAACGAACTGTTTTTATGTATCGATAGTGATCTTGTTGTTGAAGAAATTCATACCGCTATTGAAAAAGCCAATGAAAATTTGTAGTGCGTTGCTTGAGCAATAGGAAAAGGTAAGCGAAGACCACATAGTTTATCACTTAAGAACTGCCCAGAGCACTCAATGAAGCATAGGAGGGAAGCGCAATGTATGTACTATGGGTTTGAATGGAGCTATTTTAGAGCGTCACTTTTTTTTATACATTTGTTTAATTAAAACAACAGGCTTATCAACCAAAAATCTATAGCTGTATTACCTTTTGTCAATATGAGTAATGATATTGATAATGACTATTTCTGTGATGGCATTACGGAAGAAATAATTAATGCATTAACAAAAATAAAAGGCTTAAAAGTTATCGCAAGAACATCATCTTTTGCATTTAAAAATAAGAATATTGATGTTCGGAAAATTGGCAATCAATTAGGTGTGGCTACTGTTTTAGAAGGAAGCGTTCGAAAATCAGGCAATAGCATCCGTATAAACGGACAGTTAATAGATACAAAAAATGGCACGCACTATTGGTCTAAAAAATTTGATAGAGAATTAATAGACATTTTTGATTTAGAAGATGAGATTAGTCTTACCATAGCAGATGAAATCAGAAGCAATTTTGGGCATTTTGAAGTGCAAGACCAGCTAATTAAGCAATCAACAACTAACATTGATGCTTATAAATTATTTTTAAAAGGGCGCTCATTGCAATTAAAATGGTCGCCGGAAAGCATAAATCAAGCTATATCATGTTACAATCAAGCTATCGACTTAGATAAAAATTATGCTAAAGCTTATTATGCCAATTTACAATGCTATGGTTTATTGGCAATATGGGGCTATATGCCTTACCAAGAAGCGATGGATTTAGCCATTAGCAATCTATTAATAGCCAAAGAAATTGACACTGCCTTACCCGAATACCCGCTCTCTTTTGTAGGGAAGTTTTTTTGGGGTGAATGGGATTTTAAAAATGCATACATTCATATAAACAAAGTCTTAGCTATTAACCCAAATTATATTGATGGATTAGAAGCAATGGCAGAATTGTGTATCGCCCTTGGCTTTTTTGATAATGCTATGATTTATGCAAACAAATTGTTAGAAGTAAACCCGCTCTCTGCAAATAATCATTATACATTAGCACACATTTACTACTACCAACGTCAGTTTGATAAAGCATTAGAAAATGTAAACTACGCCCTAACACTAAATGCTGAATTAGCATTAGCACATCATTTAAAATGTTTTTGTTTAATATGGCTAAACAGAAGAGAACAGTTTGAAGAATGTATTCAGGATACTACTTTGAAAGAGGAGAAAAACCTATTATTTAATCTTATCAATATTGGGGATGTTGAAGTTCCTGAGCAAATGATTACAATATGGTCACAATCTCGTAACGAAGAAACGATGCAAGTGCCTTATGATTTGTTTATTTTGAGCAATTCAAGTTATAAAGAGCAAGGGTTTACGTACTTAAAAAAAATGATTGATCAAAGACGTGGACAAGTTATAAACTTTAGGCAAGATCCTTTTTTACAACCGTTGTATAGTATCAAAGGTTTTTCAGAGTTACATGAGTCTAATTTGTTTATTGAAGATGTTAAAAGCCATCAAGAAGAGGAAGAAAAATCAACTTCAACCATTTTAGATACGCATCAAATAAAAACGCTAAAAGAAGATTTGCTTTCTTATTTTAAGGAAGACCAACCTTTTTTAAATCTGCAATTAAATTTAAAATTCGTGGCTGATGTTTTTGAGTTAAACACCAATAAAATATCGTATTTAATTAATAAAGCATTTCATCTTAACTTTAATGACTTTGTTAATTCTTATCGCCTAAATCACTTTAAATCAATAGCCTTAGACCCTAAAAACTCACATTTGACCATTCTTGGCTTAGCCTATGACAGTGGTTTTAATTCTAAAAGCGTTTTTAACACTTACTTCAAAAAAACAGAGGGTATTACACCAAGTCAATGGGTAAAGTCGAAGACTAATTAACAACAGTTTTTTTACGTCAATTTAAAACATTCAAAATTAAGTTTGAGACGCTTTGCCTTTTCTTTTTGTTTGAAATAGTTTAGCACTATATGCAACTAAGGCTAGTCTAGCCTGTTGAAAATTCAACTTGCGTAACTTTTTCAATTATTGACTTCGTTCGAAATTATAATCTCGGACGATTAGCGTCTTCTTATGCCTCAAATTTGCACTATAAAATAATCATAGATTAATGCTATTTAACAGTTTAGTGATATACAATGTAATACCATTATTCAGTAACTATTAACCCATGAATTTAATTAAAAATAGAAATTATCAATTAAAACAATCAAAAACGAATAATTATGAAATCAATTAAAATGAAAACAATCAAAAAACAAATTTTATTAAGAATGGCTTGTGTAGCCGTTGCATTAGTATCTAGTATAACATACGCACAAAACACAAATTCAGAAACAACAACGCAAAGAGCTGGATTCATTATAGAATTTGTACTAGGTGGAGGCGTTATCAGTGTAGAAGATAGTGCAGGTATTCAAACGTTTGACGAATCCCAAGGAGCGTTCAGTTTTCCAGATTTAAAAATTGGCTACATGTTAAATGAAAAACTTGCTATTACTGTCTCTATGCCTGGAAACATTTATGAATTTCAGGATAATGATAGAAATTTTGGAGGATTCATTCCATCTGTGCAATATTGGGTAAAAGATCGTTGGTGGATTCATGGAGGAATTGGTTTAGCAATAGATTCGCCTGCATTATATGATATTAAAGAGGATGTAAATGACGATTGGAACTTTGGTTGTGCTGTTATGGCAAGTACAGGTTACGAAATTTATAAAAAGAAAAACTTTGCGCTTAATGTACAGTCTAAATTAGTTCTTGGACGTGCGTCTTTAGATGGAGATGCACATAGAGATGCAGTAATATTTAATATAGGATTAGGGTTTAGCTGGTTATAAGCATTAATATAAATTAGAAACAAAAATCATTCGACATTTAAATGTCGAATGATTTTTTGTCAATAAAAAACAGCTTAAAATGAAAAAACGTATTTTATATCGACATTTATAGTGCTGTGCTACAATTTTCATTAAATAAATTGTGTGTCAATTTATTTATGAGAAACTTGATGCGGCTGGGATTATTAATGTAATTTCTTTTATCATAATCATGATCGATATAAACTTAAAGGTGTTATATCTATGATTATGACAAATAGCAGAGCTATGCACTAATTACTTACTAAACTATAAAATGTACTATAATGTTCTGCGTGGCGCCTGCCCCGTACTTGATACGGGGTAACTTGAGCTTTGCTCACCTGATTTCTATTTGATAAATAGGTGTTCGCGAATCTCCTACGTCGATTTGGCTAAAAGCAGGGCAGAACGTTAATAAATAGTCCTGAGGACTATTTTAGTGAATGAGCCAGCTGGCGCTTTGGCATACTTCAGTTTCTTAAAAAAAATTTATTCTAAAACTTTCTTCTAAGATGTTAATGAAATCGAGTTTACGAGATTCATGAGCTCCTATTTATAAAAATAGGAGTGGAGCGAGTAAACACTTTTTATGCGACGACGTAGGAGGAAAGCGTAATGTGTGTGGAATGGATAGTTAATTCACAATCATTAGTTAAAAAAAACAATAAATTTGAGAAAAATCCGTAATATTGCGTATATTTATATATTGAAAATACAAATAAATTCTAAAATAAACGAAAAGACCTCATGTTAGTAGAGTTTAATACATCGAACAACAGATCATTCAAAAGTAAAGCCAAGCTTAATATGATTGCAACATCTATTAAGGATTTAGAAGATGAAGCAATTATTACTACTGAAAGAATGAACCTTTTGAAAAGTGCAGCTATTTATGGAGCAAACGCTAGTGGTAAATCTAATTTACTTAACTCAATTGCGCAAATGAGATGGTTAGTTATAAGTTCTGCAAAAGAATCACAAGCGGATGACCCACTTGATATGAATCCCTATCTTTTAGATACTAAATCCTCTAAAAAACCAACTTTATTTGAAATGGTTTTCATCATTGATAATATTAAATATAGATATGGTTTTGAAGCAAACAATAAACGCATTATATCTGAGTGGTTATTTGAGACAATCAAGATTAAAGAAAATGCTCTATTTGTTCGGGATAAAGATTATATTGAAATGGTTGATAAGTTTTCTGAAGGTGATAGATTGGAAGATAAAACAAGACCTAATGCTTTATTCCTATCTGTTGTTGCTCAATTTAACGGAGAAATATCTACAAAAGTAATAAGTTGGTTTAGAAAGCTTAATATGGTTCATGGTATTAAAGATGATTTATATTATGGTTTAACTGTAGACATGCTTCAAAATAAGAAAACTTCTAATATTATATTAAGTTTCATGAAATATGCTGATCTTGGAATCAACAATCTAAAAATTAAAGAGTTAGAAAATGATTTTTCTGAATTCGACATCAGTAATCTCTCTAAAAAAGGAAAGAAAGAGTTTAAAGAGACATTAGAAGAATTGAAATCTGAAAAATTAACTGATGTAATTACATATCATAATAAATATGATGATAATAAAAATATAGTTGGTGAAGCAGAATTTTCTTTATCAAAGCATGAATCACAAGGAACCAACAAGTTTTTCAACATTATTGGGGCAATTATTGAAGTTTTAATTGAAGGAGAAGTATTAGTTATTGACGAATTTAATACAAGACTTCATCCATTGTTAACTAGAAAAATAATTGAAATCTTTAATTCTAAAAAAGGAAACCCTAATGATGCTCAATTAATTTTCACTACTCATGATACAAATTTATTGGATAGAGAAATTTTCAGAAGGGATCAAATTTATTTTACAGAAAAAGATCAATATGGAGAATCACATTTATACTCCTTAATAGAATACAAGTCTAAACCAAGAAATGATGAAGCCTATGAGAAAAATTATATTGCTGGAAAATATGGTGGTATCCCATTTATTGGCGATTTCGAAAGCCTCATGAAATTTAGAAAGAAAAGATCTAAAAAACAGATTTTATAATGGCAAGAGTAAAAAAAATAGATAATGCTATTCTAAAGCGAATTCAAAAAAGAGCCGAAAAAGAAGCTAGAGAAATTGAGACTAAACCTCTTAGGAAATATTATATATTATTTTGCGAAGGAGAAAGAACTGAACCAAATTATTTTTTATCTTTAAAGGAAAACCTACCAATAAATTTAGTTCAAATTGATATAGATCCAAGTGGTGGAAGGAACACTCTTTCCTTGGTTAATCATGCAGTTAAAATGATGCCAAGTTACCAAAGAATAAATACAACAATAGAATTCGAAGTATGGATAGTATTTGATAAAGATTCTTTTCCTTCAACTAATTTTGAAAATGCTATAAATAAGGCTCATGCTCATGGCTACAATTGTGCTTATTCAAACGAGGCATTTGAGTTATGGTATTTATTACATTTTGAGGATTATCAAAATGCTATTAGTAGAGATGATTATTCTAAAATGTTGAGTAAACATTTAAATAAAAAGTATCAAAAAAATGACCAAGATATATATAAATTATTACAGACTTTAGATAATAGTAGAGAAGAACTAGCAATTAAAAGGGCTAAGAACTTAGAGAAAATCCATTCTTCAAAATCATCTTCAAACTCAAATCCAACTACAATGGTGTATAAACTGGTCGAAGAGTTAAATTCTTTTAAAAAATGACATTCTATTGCGGCCTCATAAAATTTCGTTTAAAACAATAGGCTATTTCAATCAAATTATCCGGTGGATGATTTGAATGAAATACAATATGGAATAGGTTTGATTATTAGAAGATCTCAATTAAAAATATTACTTCAAATCGTATTTAGCTAAAAATGTACACTGTACATTTTCTTAACGCCAAATAGTCTAAAATATAGCGAAATCGCTGATTCGACGGAGTCAATGAGCCGTTAGTTGTTTCCAAAATCATATACTATTTGAAATATTGATTGAGTATCAATATTGAAAATACGTAACTTGAATTTTTGTTTTAGGTATTTAGCTTTCGCTAATTAGTGTTTCAAGACACTATTTTAAAGAATTGATTGAGTATCAATTTTTAAAATACCTCTAATAATGAAAGAAGAAAAAATAAAGTTCAATTAGAATTCTACATATAACAAGTGTATAGAAATGTTTAATGCCGTAATTAATTTATACATAAAACCTGACGATATCATTCTAAAGAAGTGATATCTGGTTTTATGTAAAATAGCGTCTAATAATAGTTGTATACACTATAATATTATAATATTGACGCTATACATTAATTACTTAGATAGTTTCCAAATACGTCCGTACGTATTTGGTCTATAATTTATATTATGTTAAATAGAATATTTGAAGTACTACTCTATATGAAATATATTCTTAATGTATCCAGCCGCATCGACCTTCTCAAAAAGAGAATCACCCACAGGGTAATTCTCTTTTATGAAACTACTCCTATAGTACTCAATACAAAAAACATAGAAACTAATTATGGAATAACCAATTCTCCAGACTGTAATGCAGCCTCTAAATGAGCTGTCACACTATGATGACTTCCAAAAAAACGCTGACCGTCTTTGCGTTTTACAGTAACTACTATACGTTCTTTGTGTTGCTTTACTTCGTGTACAACTACTTCGGTACCCGCCATTTGATTAAAATTAGCAATCCCACCACGTTTGATGATGATATTTGCCTTGGGAAACTTAATGTGCTGAAAGCTGTTACTGGCAGTTTTACCAATTTTTAAGACAGTGCCTACTGCAACTTCCGTTGGCCTTGCCTGTGCATTTAATGTGTATACAAGCCCAAAAAAGGCGACCACAAAGGTTATGAGGTGTTTTTTCATTATTTAAAATTTTTATTTAACAATTAAAGGTTGCTTATTATATACCTGTAGCATTCGAATAACTAAAACTTCCGGTGGCAACCTTAGTTCCTTGAGCCGTCATTCTATAATGTGTGACTTTTATTTTCTCAAAGTTTAAGGTCAATTCTTCTTGTGGCAACTGATCGCCTTGTACTACCGAGCTGCTATAGCTTGTTACAGACACGTTATCCAATTCATAACGCAAATATTCTCCGTTACTTCTAACGCCACTTACAAATGAAATCACCACACTTTTGTGCATTTTCCCTGTACTTAACGACGTTAGTAACTTGGTAGTTGCCACATCGGTTAACTTGCCAATACCCAATTCAGCCATTTTTAAGCTGCTTCGCGTTCGGGCACTTCCTGTGCGGGCTGCTGAACCGCGATCACCACTTAACGTGGCGCTACGCAGCTCAATAGTGTTTCGATAATCAGCTGCGCTTGCGTCTCCAGAGATTCCGTCAATTTTCATAAAAATGTTGCTTTGTGCACTCACAAATAACATTCCTATAAACAGCATTCCGATAAATAGATAGTTTTTCATATATTTTGGTTTTTATGATTCTAAATAGTTATAAAATACTAGGAGTTCCACTGCTACTGTACTCCTACCAAATTTTAATGCGCTCTTCTTCCGCTCTAAAGTTTGTTTCTCCAGGTTGCACGTTAAAAGCCTCATAGAATGGCGTAAAATTCATTAAAGGCCCATTCACACGCCAGATGGCTGGTGAATGTGAATTGTTCGTTACATAGGTACGCATATAGGCATCACGTGTTTTTACTCTCCAAATCCGAGCAATCGATAAAAAGAAACGTTGGTCTGGAGTGTATCCGCCAATTTTAGTGGTGTCTTGACCCTGTTTTGTGAGTTTAAAGGCATCATAAGCAATGGAAATACCACCATTGTCAGCCGTGTTTTCACCTACGGTTAAGGCGCCATTAATGGCTACGGTATCCAATACTTTAAATGAACTGTAACGATCAATTACCTGTTGGGTTTTGGCTTTAAATTTGTCAAAATCTTCGGGTGCCCACCAGTTTTTTACATTTCCGTCTTTGTCATATTGTGCACCGCTATCATCAAAAGCATGGGTCAATTCATGACCAATCACCATACCAATACCGCCATAGTTAATAGCATCATCTGCATCTACATCAAAATATGGAAACTGTAAGATCCCTGCAGGAAAAACAATTTCATTCAATGAAGGGTTGTAATATGCTGTTACTGTGGATGGTGTAGTTCCCCATCTATCTTTATTTGGCGCTTTATTTAATTGCTCAACCATGTATTGATAGTTGTTCTTTTGTAAGGCTACTATATTTTCAAAATAACGATCGCGGTCTATCGCTACGTCATATTCGCGCCACACATCTGGATAGCCTATTTTCTTTGTAATGGCATAGAGTTTTTCTTTGGCTTTTTCTTTCGTAGCATCACTCATCCAATCGAGTTCATCCATTCTTGTTTCAAAGGCTTTTTGCAAATTATTCACCAAATCCAATACCCGTTGTTTGGCAGCTTCATTGAAATATTTTTTTACATACAATTGTCCCAATGCAAAACCAAGACGTCTGTCTACCTGCTGTACCATTAATTGCGTACGAGGCTTTTGTTCAGACTGACCACTCAACACTTTACTGTATTCAAAAGCGGCATTTTCAAAAGGCTGACTTAAGAAATCGGCAGATGAAGCAACAGCACTGGCCTTTAAATAGGTCTTCCAATCGTCTAAAGAGACCGTAGTGAGCATTTCATTGAGTTGTTTGTAATAAGCCGTTTGTCGTACATCTACTGAATCTGCTTTTAATTCTAATGTAGCCAACAGTTGGGTCCACCCTATTTGAGGTTGTTCTTTATCCAGGTCTACCACCGCTAACTTATTGTAATTGGCTTTTACATCACGTCGTTCTACACGTGTTTTATGTGAAGTTGCCAATTGCTTTTCAATAGCATAAACATCTTCAGCAGCTTGTGCCGCAGCTTCATGTCCTATTAAGTTAAATAAAGTAGTAAGATATGCTTGATAGGCTTTTTGAATTTTTACGGTGGTTGGATCTGTTTTAAAATAATAATCGCGATCTGGTAAGCCTAAACCCGACTGACTAAAATGTAAAATGTTCATACTGCTATTTTGAGCATCTGCATACACGCCCATACTTATAATGGATCTGTTGCCTTCTTGCATTTCGTTTGCTACAAAATCCATCAGACCTGCAACATTAGTAATACCATCAATAGTGGTTAAGGTAGGTTGAATGGGTTCGTAGCCGCGTTCATTAATCCGTGCGGTATCCATACCCGAAGCGTAAAAATCACCTACTTTCTGTTCGATGCTCCCTTTTTCAAAAGTACCGCCAGCCACTTCTTCTAAAATAGCTTCCAATTTTAGCTTTTGCGGAATATTTAAAAAGCTATACGACCCCACGCCTACTTGGTCATCGGCAATTTGGGCGCTGTCATACCAGGTTTTATTAACGTGTTCAAAGAAATTGTCGCCCGGCTTTATTGAGGCTGTAATGCCATCAAAATCAAATTTACTGGGTTCATCAGGTGTGTTGGTTTCTTTACAGGAAACTAAGAAAATTAAAATCAGTGCGAAGTACAAACTATTTTTCATAAATTAAGGTGTGGTTATATTAGTATTGATTTATTTTTTAACATGAACTATTTATTCAGTTTCCCTACATGACCGTCATAAGAAATTGACGATCTGTTGGTACTATTCATAAAGATTGTTGTGCGTAAACTAGCATACATATTGATTGTGAAAAACGCATTATCAGTAGCATTGGTGGTTTGAAATGAGATGGTATAGGAGTCCTTTTCGGGATGATATGTTTCTTTATAATCTTTGTACAATCCGTTAAAAGAAATTCCCGAATCACGTCCATATCCACCGCCAAATTGGCGTTCACCAAAAAAGGGCAGCGCAATAGAAATACTATCACCGTACATTCTTAGGTAATTAGAATTTCCACTCAAATTCACGGTAGTACCAGAGTTGCCTACGCCAAGCAATCCACTATTCACTACTTGCGTATAGGCAGCAGACGCCCTTGGTATCGCAAAATCGGATACAATTTCAAACTGTTTTTCAGTAATGAATTCTTTTAATTGATCATTCTTTGCAGATGCTTCCATCGTTTTTTGACTACTACTACAACTTATAAACATAGCCAATAAACAAACTATTGTAAATTTATAAAATTTCATAATCATTTGTTTTGCAGTTAAATACACTAAGTTACTTAATCATTGGAATCTCTATTTTAGACGGATATTTAGAACTGTGGTGTACTTTATTATGTGCTACTACACTTTCAGTTTCATCAAAATTATCTCCTCCAGTATTTAAATTTCGTGCAAAGCGAGGAAAATTACTACTAGAAACTTCAATTCTTATTTTATGTCCTTTTTTAAAGTAATTACTAGTAGTTAACGGTGATAATTTTACTTCATATATAATTCCTTCTTCCATAAACACTTCTTTATCATACCCTTCTCTATAGCGAACACGTTGAATGGTTTCGTCTAAATTGTAGGCAGTTCCATCAGGATAAACATCAATTAATTTTACCGTAAAATCACTGTCTTTTGCATCAGATGATACATACAAAGTAGTATTTATAAATCCAGATACTTCAACACCTTCTTTTAGTGCTTCTGTAGTATATACCAAGATGTCATCTCTTTCTTCCATTTTTTGTTGATCGTAAGCACCCCCTTTAACAGCATTTCCTGTGCAACAAACGTTACCTCCATAAGAAGCTACAGGATTCATCGGGTCATAGGTAAAAGCATCTGCTACCTCTTTTTTTGCTTTTTTGGTTGCTAATTTACCATCACCAGTACCTGTATTTGCATGGCCATCACTCTGTAAATAATACGTCGTCATTTTAGCCGCTTTTGGTGGCCAAACTTCAGCAGCTTTCCATTCATTTGTACCCATCATATAATATTGAATACGTGGCGTTTTCAATTTAAAATCTGTTGGTTTATCTTTTAGCCATAGATCAAACCAGCTGAAAATTTGCTCCTCATAGTTTAAACGCGCATCACCAACACTGCGTTCTCCAACGAGGGTGTTTTCTGTTGCTCTGGTATACCCACAATGTAAGGTTGGTGCAATTACTAAATATTGATTGTCTCTAATGTTTGGGTCTTTGCTATTTGTACGCACATGATTAAACAGTGCTATGTTAGGTCCCACAGAAACATCATACCAAGAGGCGAACCAAAAGCTAGGAACACCTATTTCCATATTTTCATGATAAAGTCCACCCCTAAACCAATCGGGATCATTTGGCTTTCTACGTATCATTTTATCAAAAATCTCTTCTTTCCCGTTTATATTTTTAAGAATATCTTGAAGTGGTAAATGTTTTAAAGCTTCGGCCATATCAACACTTGGATTCTCTGGTGCTAAGTCATAAAATCTAGAAATACGGATTAAATCTTCTTGCGTGGCACCGGCGGGAATTCTCGGTTTAAATTTATCGTGTTCTACACCGTATAACCATGAAAAAAACAAGGGTTGTTCTACCCCTCCTCTATACCAGTTTCCTTGTTCATAAAAGTCACCTACAGTTCCTACACCTGCTCCGTATCCTTGTGGTACCATGGCAGCATGAGACGGATGGTCTAAAGCGGCTACTGCCATTTGCCATTCTGCTGTTGAAGAGCAACCAATAGTACCTATTTTTCCGTTAGACCATTCTTGATCCTTCATCCAACTAAAAGCATCATAACCATCCGTTAGTGGAACGCCTAAAATATCCCATTCGCCTTCAGAAAAATAACGCCCTCTTTCATTTTGTATTACGTACGCATAGCCTCTAGACACCATGTCATAAGCTGTTTCTAAAGCCCTTGTACGCTCTTCGCCATCTCCCCAAGAATTAAAGTTATAGGGCGTTCTTGAAAAAATAATGGGAACCGGTTGGTCCGTTTTTGGCCTGTAAATATCCGTAGCCAAACGTATTCCGTCTCGCATGGGCATCATTATTTTTTGATCAATTACAGCAATTTCTGCTAATTTTTTATACTGTTCTGAATCAGATTGTGCGATTGTTGGTAGCACCGTAAAAAATAATACGATTGCGGAAAAAACGTTTGTAAAGTTGAGTTGCTTCATGGATATTCAAAATAAATTGGACCCTAAAGTTACTGAAAAAATAATTGCACAAACTATTATTTGACCACAATTTAGTGCGCCAATAAGTGCAACAACTCTCTTGTCAATCTAACTTTTGTGATGTATTGCGAACTCCCACAGGTCTCCATGGTTTTTTAAATATTCTGAGACGATTAGCGCTTATTGATATTTATTGTTTTAACTTCCCAAAGATGAAGGCTAATCAACTGATAGTGAATTAATTTTAAGTGTTCCTTTTGAAATACACTAAATTTCTATATACATGATGCCTTGGTTTAATGGAATGCGATCGATTTAATATGAGGTCGGCGCATACTAAATTGCTGTAAATTTGGTTATAGTATTGAATTAATTCAATTAACTAACTTGGAAAAAAAAATAAGGGTCCATATTGCGGATGACCATCAGATTATTATTGATGGCTTGTCGGCTATTTTAGAATTTCAAAGTGATATTGAAATTGTAGGTTGTTCTTTAAATGGGCAACTGGTATTAGACTGGTTTCAAGAGAATCAAGCCGATATTTTATTGTTAGATATCAATATGCCTGAAGTCTCAGGAATTGAAGTTCTAAAAGAGCTAAAATCAATAAAACAGCCACCGAAAATCATTATTTTATCGAGCCATGACAGTATTAAACTGGTTAAAGATGTGTTGAAATTAGGTGCGAGTAGCTTTATTCCTAAAAAATCGGCCGGGGAACATATAGTTATGGCTATTCGAAATGTGATAGATGGTGAAAATTATTTTACCGAGGACATCAAAGAAAAGATCATGAATAGTGTGATGAATACCGGGTCTGCAACCCCTGAGAACACAGAAGGGGTGTTTATCAATTCATTGACTAAACGCGAGCGCGAAGTGTTAAAGTTAATCGCGCTAGAATATACCACCAAAAAAATAAGTGAAGCCTTGTTTATAAGTCCCAGCACGGTAGATAGCCACCGAAAAAACCTAATTAGAAAATTAAAAGTTAAAAATAGTATTGGCTTGGCTTTATATGCAGTTAAAAACAAAATTATTTAAAGAGCCAATTAATTTCTTTATATTTAAGAAATAAAGTACCCATGGTATTTTTTATACTAAGCTTCCTGTAAATGCAAATTGATTATAACTATATTTTTATACTTCTCGTACAATGTGTAATTATTGCAATTTACTTGTTGTCAATGTTTCGATTGCGCAAATATGTAGGATTGTCTTTAATTTACGCCTCCCTCGGTGTCTTTCAATTTGTCCAAGTTTTTTTGACCAATGAATTGAATGTTGAAGTAGCACCAGGTATTTATTTTTCGTTTGCTAGCATGGTTTTGTTTACCAGTAATCTTTTTGTGGTGTTACTGTTATACCTACGTGTAGATGCTTTAGAAGCTAGAAAAGCCATTTATGCAATTATTTTTGTCAATGTATTTTTTAGTTTATTACTGTTGTGTTTTCAATGGTTAATAGAAAATGGAGATGTCACTATTAGTAGGCAACTACCAGACAGCTATGTATTTGATAAAATTTGGATTTTATTTTATGGTACGCTCTTACTACTCATCGATTTATTTGTATTGATGTTTGTTTATGAATTTATATCCAAATTTACCAAGCGATATTTTTGGAAAATTTTCCTAACAATGACTTTAGTAATGTCATTGGATTCTGTTCTTTTTTCTACGGGTGTATTTTTTAACAACGCGAATTATGAAAATATTTTAATTTCAAATGTGCTTTCTAAGTCACTTGGTTCGTTTGTCTATTCATGCATGTTTGTGTTGTACATCGTCTATTTTGACTCAGATAATGGAAGGGTACCAACTACCTATAAGGATATTTTCGATAAATTAACCTTCAAGCAACGTTATGAAGAAATATCTAAGGATTTGGATATTACCGCCAAGGAACTTCGAAAAAGTGAAGCACAGTATGAAAAATTGGCAAATTTAACCATTGAAGGAATTTTAATTCATAAAAAAGGAGTAGCCATTGATTGTAATCGTTCATTTCAAAATCTCTTTGGCTACACCAGAGATGAATTGATTGGTATTAGCTTAGAAGAAAAGCTTGTTCATAAGGATTCGCAAAAACTATTAAAAGAAAAAATTACAACTGGCGATACAACACTCTATGAAATTAATGCGGTTAGAAAGGATGGTACTGTATTTCCTGCTGAGGTAGAAGCTCGAAATATTGAAGACGAAGATGGTGATATCCGAGTTTCATCTATACGGGATATTACAGATCGAAAATTATTAGAAAAAGCTATAGAGGAAGGGGAATTTGACCTGAAACGAGCTGAAAAAATCGCACAACTGGGAACGTTTTCGTTGGATTTATTGACAATGGATTTTAGAAGTTCAAAGATTTTTGATGACATGACAGGAATTGGCCCTAATCAGCACAAAACATTTGAGTTGTGGAAAAGTATACGGCATCCTGATGACGCTTGGGTGAATAAAAAGATGATGGAAGATGCTTTGTTGTATCATCAAAAATTTGATAGAGAATATCGAATTATTAATTTGAAAACGAAGGAAGAAAGATGGATTCATGGTTTGGGTGAATTTAGTTATGAAGATGGGCACGCCATAAAATTTGCAGGAACAATTCAAGATATTACCTTGAGAAAGGTAAATGAAATTGCCATACAAGAGAATGAGAAAAAATTATTAGAAGTACAGAAAATTGGGAATATAGGAATGTTTGAAATGGACATGGAAAGCCAGGTTTTGACCTCCTCTCCTATTTTTGACGCCATTGTAGAAGCAAAGCATAATGAGAAAATAACATTGTCAAGTTGGTGGCAAAGTTTTGTACATCCAGAAGATTATGAATACCACCAAGCATTGTGGTTAGATAGTATGGCTAAGGGTGAAGTTTATGATGAAGAATACCGCATCTTATCAAAGTCTTCTCTTGGTTATAAATGGGTGCATGCGGTTGTTTATACTTTTGAAGATGCTTCAAATCGAACTAAAATAATAGGAACCTTACAGGACATTACTAAACGTAAACTTGCTGAAATAAATTTAATAGAGAATGAAAAACAGTTGATTGATTCTCAAGAAATTGCTGAGTTAGGAACCTATAGCGTAGATTTAAGAACAGAACGATTTACGAGCTCCGATATTTTTAATAAAATTTTGGGTCTTAAACCGGGGCATCGAACAAGCTTCGATTTTTTGAAAGAGGTCGCGCATCCTGACGACTTAGATGAGAGCAATCGAATATTAGATGATTGCATTGCTACAGGAAAAAAATATATCAATAAACTGCGGATTATAGATCAAACAACCCATAAAATTAAATGGGTTAGCTGTATTGCAAAAATTGATTACGAAAACGGAGTACCGTCCTATTTCGCTGGTATTATACGCGATGTTACCCAAGAAGAACGTGAAGCAAAAACCAAAGAGATTGTCTATAACATTACCAAAAAGGCAAATGGAATCATTGCAATTGAAGATTTCTTTTATTATGTAAAGGAACAATTAGGCCAACTCATTAATACAACCAATTTTTTAATTGCCTTGTATGATGAAAAAACAGACCTGATTTCAACACCGTATATGGTTGATGAATACGATGATCAGGATTCCTTTCCGAAAGGAAAAACCTTAACAGGTTATGTCATTACTAATAAAAGTGCCTTGTTGACCAAATCGAATAGAATTCCTGGTAAAATTGATGATGAAATATTGATTCCGCTAGGGCCAGAATCTAAATGTTGGTTAGGAGTCCCGCTATTAATTGACGATAATGCCATTGGGGCCATAGTAGTTCAAAGCTATACTGATAAAGACGCCTATACCGAACACGATGTACAGTTATTAGAATTGATTGCGGCGAATGTAAGTGGTGTAATTAAAGAAGTTGATGATGCTAAGCAAATCAATTTATTGAATCAAGCATTGGTGCAAATTTCAGGAATTGTAATGATTACAAATCATGAGGCTCAATTAGAATATGTCAATCCTTCTTTTACTGCAATTACAGGATATGAATTTGAAGAAGTTATCGGAAAGAATCCGAGTTTCCTGAACCCAAAAATTCACTTGGTTGATTTTTATGAAACGATTCAGAAAGCAGTTGATAAATATGGAAATTGGAGGGATGAATTGGTGCAATATAAAAAAGATGGAAGTCGTTTTATGGCATCGATAACCATCTCACCTGTAAAAAATGAAAAGGGTGAAATTGCCCATTATGTGATTGTATCAGAAGATATTACTGAAAAGAAACACCTAGAGCGGCAATTTATCAATGCGATTATTGAAGCCCAAGACATTGAAAAACAAAATTTTGGAGAGGAATTACATGATAGTATTAGTCAAATTCTATCTGCAGAATCCATGTATATTGAAATGCTCATTGAACAGAATCAAGATCGAATTGATGGGAAAGCTAAATTTTTAAAGAAAATAAAAGAGCTCAATGCTACAGCTGTTAATGAAACCAGAAATATTGCACATGGGCTCATGACCAAACAATTAGAACAGAGCGGTTTGCTAGCCTCTGTTGCAAATATTTGTATTGATTTTAAAGTGACTAATAATATTGATTTTTCGTTTGTGAATCAAGGTGTTCTTGAAAATGAACTTTCAAAAGAAATTAGAATCAATGTTTTTAGAATTATTCAAGAACTATCAACGAATATTAATAGGTATTCGAAGGCTACAAAAGCAGAAATACGATTTAGCAAACGAGAAAACGGCATTTTACTAGTAGTTGTAAGTGACAATGGGATTGGTTTTGAATATGAGAGAGGAAATAGTTTTGAAGGGGTCGGACTACATACTGTACAGCGGAGGATTATATTTTTAAATGGAACCATGAACCTTGATACAGCACCTGGTAAAGGCACACAAATAACTTTTGAAATTCCATTATAAATTATTATATTAGGAGTGTTGACTCTTGAGATTAAAAATTGCAATTATGAAAAAGGCGTTGAAAATATTAATGGTAGATGATCACCCTATGATATTAGAGGCTTATGAAGATATTTTAAGATCTGAAATTATAGCCGAAAAATATGAGATGACTATTGAAATAGCCATCGATTGTGATAGTGCCATCCGTAAAATAGATGATTCTGAAAGAAATGGCAACTATGATGTCTTGTTTCTCGACGTAAAATTACCACCGTCTCGAGATAGTAAAATTCTTTCAGGTGAAGACTTGGCAGTCTATGCCCAAGGGAAAATACCCGATGTGAAAATCATTATTCTAACTACTTATAATGACAATCATAAAATAAATAATATTTTAAAAGTTGCCAATCCTGATGGGCTCGTTATTAAAGATGACCTTACGTCAAAAGAACTACTATTGGCTCTTGATACCATTATGGAAGGATCTCCCTATTACAGTGCAACCGTATCCAAATTTTTTAGAAAAAAAATAACCAGTAAAGAAGAAGCTATTTTAGATGAGACGAATGTTAAAATTATTTATCATCTCTCTACAGGTGTTAAAACTAAAGACCTTCCCAATCATGTACACCTATCCATTAGCGCTATTGAAAAAAGAAAAGTTCAAATTAAAAAGGTACTAAACTTGCAAACCTCAAGCGTTGATGAATTAATTACAGTAGCTACAGAAAGAGGTATTATTTAAGCTATTGATAGACTCAAAGTAAACCTCAATGTATGACTTTATGGTGTATCTGCTTTTAAAAGAGAAGGGTTTACCGTTGATAAGTTATTAACATCAATACATCGTATTTGAGTTGGCTGATTTTTTTGGAATTTGCTGAATAGCATCCCAATGTTCACAAATTTTCCCAGTAGTATCAAATCTAAAAAAATCCATTGTAATGTATTGGTCATTATCAGGCCAAATTTGATGTGTATGTAAGGCAACTAAATCTTCTTCAGCAATACATCGAACAAAATCAATAGACTTGTCAGGATATGCTGCTTGCATCCGCTCAAAGTATTCAATAAATCCGTTTATTCCATCAGCAACAGCAGGATTGTGTTGAATGTATTCGCTACCTACGTATTTTTCAATCGCTAGTTTAGGGTTTCCTTCGTATGCCATCGTGTAAAAAGCAATGGCATTTTTTTTATTGGCTGCTGTATTCATAAATAGTAGTTTGTACTCTTCACTATCCCCGAAAAGTTCGTTATTTAATCAGATCAAAGCTTAATTTAATTCCTTGTATCACCATACCGGTTCCTATTATCGCAATAATCAATCCCATAATTTTTCCAATTACCGAAATCACATTATTTCCTACTACCTTAACAATAAAATCACTCAATCGAAAGGTAAAATAGGCCAACAGGCTCATAAAACCAAAGATAGCCAAGACCAAGGCTATTTGAATATTATTAGCATTAGAAACAAAATTCATAGCGGTTACTATGGTTCCAGGACCTGCTAAAATTGGAATTGCTAAAGGCGAAACCGCAATATTTTCATCAATGTTTACATGGTCGAGGCTTTTTACATTCGATTGTTTTGACTGCAGCATTTCAAAACCAATAAAAAAGATTAGAATCCCTCCGGTAATCTTAAATGCAGGAATACTGATATTAAATAATTCAAAAATGAATTTTCCCAACAACACAAAAACGGTGACAATAACAAATGCAATGATATTTGCTCTTTTGTTGATGTCTCTTTTTGTTCTTTCGTCTGCTCCTTGCGTTAATGCCACAAAAACGGTCATATTCGAAATAGGATTCGTAATTGCGAAGAATCCTGTAAATACCGTAATTGAAAATGTAATAAGGTTATCCATGTGTTAATTTATTAGAATCTTTTTTATGTTTGGCTCATTTTTATTTTTAAGCGCGCAAATATCGTAATTTAAATAGAACAATGCCCCTTTCAATGAAAGACTTTTAAAGATATTTTTCGAGTGTCTAAAATAGCAAACTGAAACGGATTTTATTTTTGATAAAATGCTCATAATCAGATTGATTGCTAGCCGTATTTCAACTGTAATTCTTTTTTAAAAAACCCAATCCGTTCAATGAAAAGATCCGTTCAATAATTTCATCAGCGGATATGTTGTTTTCAGGTAGGTTAAATTGCGCATCTTTTAGATAATTAAAGGCATGCCGTTCAAGAAAATCAGCCAAAAAAGGAAGCTCTTCTGCGGTCCAAAAGGAATTCAACGGATCAATGATCCCATCAAAATCAGATCCAATACTCATGCAGTCCCATGCAAATAGCTGCTGTGCGTCCAGTACTTCTAATATATGCTGTACTTGATTCCATAACAATTCAGCACGATAATGCATTATTTTATGCCGTTTCGTGGCGTGCTTGGTATTTTTGAGTGTTTTTTTGTTGGCAATACGCCGTTCATCTAATTGCAAGCCTATGATACCGTGGCTCTTCGCTAGCCGCACCAATTCATCATCATAAAAGTTGATGTCAACGGCATTCAATTTACGCGCAACCTTAGAGCCCAGTTGTTCTTTATTCGTAAAAGATAAACAACCATTGGCAGCACCGTGACTAATGATCATCGGAATATCCTTATACGCTGGTGTGCTATCAATAAGGGTGTAAAAGTCGGTTCTAGACGCAACACTCATATGCTTTAAATCGATAAAAATTCGTTTACCATGCGTCCTATCCAATAAGGCAGCTACAACTTTGTAACCCAATGCAGTAAAACCTGTATTGAGCCCTTGTGACTGATCTACCTTCGTTTTTACTAACTGCGTAAAACTTTCAGCGTGTCCGCACAGGTGATTCCAAAAATGATGCGCAATACCTACAAAAAATGGGGGCGTTTTCCAATTTTTTATTTTTTGAAGATTCACTAAAAACTGTGCTTCTTTTGGTGGTTGGTCAATGGACTGATTCAATACATGCAAGCCTTCTATGGACAAAACAACACAAATGGTACTAATACCCGTTGCTTCATCAGTATTTCTAATGGTTTCAATTTCCTGATAATTTTCAACAAGCTTGTAACGCAATTTTCCTTCAGGGAGCTGTTTAATGCGTCCATTTAATTGTTCATAGTAATCGTACTCCAGCTCGAGATCTTGAAAGTAATTTTGTGTGGCTTGTACAGCATCTACCCTTTTTTTGCCCACCCCTGTTGCGAAATTCGAAGCGATATCTTTAATGAACTCATTGTTGATTTGATTGTTGAAAAACCACTTTTCTATGGGATATAAAGAAACACATACAACCGATACGCCACCTTTAGCCAAACTGGTAAAATTGGCTTGTGAAAACTTGGTTAAATGAATGATATAATTAAGGAGCTTATCTATCAGTGAAGGTGGGTTGTATTTCCAAATACTATTCGAGGCACTTCTGTGTGCGCTGTTTTGACCGATGGTGGAGTAATTATAACTTTTACCATAGGGTTTCATAGCCGAATGGCAGTGAAAATCGACGTAATTGTTTTTTTCTATAGACATCGAAAAGAATTAAGATGAAACGTTTTTAGCGATATATAAAATCAATAAGCTATTTCTAATAAGTTATTTAGAAATAGTATAGAACACTTTAAAGATACTGATAATATCAAGAATTATCAAAAGTTACAACTCCCCTATTGTTTTACTTCACGTCGTGTTTTTAGGGTTTAGAATGGCTAAATATGTTAATGTTATTATAAAGGTGAATAAAAAAAGAATGAACGTTCATTTTTTTACTAATTTTGTGCTCTCAACTAAAATAAATGAAAGTACTGACTAAAAGTGAAAAGAAACGGCAGGCGCTTGTAAGCGCAACGATGTGTTTGGTGAATAACAATGGTTTTCATGCCACTCCGATGTCGAAAATTGCTAAAATGGCTGAGGTTTCGCCGGCAACTATTTACTTGTATTTTGAAAATAAACAAGACTTAGTGAATAAAGTGTATATAGCCATTAAAACCAAATTTACCGATTATGCCTTTGAGTCGTATACCAATGCTATGGGTGTGGCAGAGGGATTTGAACTAATTTGGAATCGAATAGCCGATTTTAAATTAAATCACTGTGAAGAAGCCATGTTTTTAGCGCAATGCGACACAACGCCCATCATAGACACCCCAAGTAGACAAGAAGGAATTAAACACCTCCAGCCCCTACTCGACTTATGGCAGCGTGGCAAAAATGAAGGAGTAATCAAACCCTTGTCAGATTACCTATTGTATGCATACACCATTAACCCGTTGTCATTTTTGATGCTTATGCAGCAACAGGGAAATTTTAAAATTGAAAATCCACAAATAGAAGAAGCCTTTCAGGCCGCTTGGGATAGTATTAAAATAGTTAAACAATAATTAATAAAAAATAAATGGAATTACTAGATAAATTAAATTGGAGATATGCTGCAAAAGCGATGAATGGTAAAAAAGTAGCTCAAAAAAAAATAGACAATATCATTGAAGCTGCTCGATTGGCACCAACATCAAGTGGATTGCAACCTTTTGAAATCATTGTGGTTACTAATCAAGCCATTAAAGAGCAAATTAAACCCGTAGCATGGAACCAATCTGTGGTAGTCGATTGTTCACACCTATTGGTGTTTGCAGCTTGGGATACCTATACTGAGGATCGAATTAACAAAATGTTCGATTTAACCAATGAGATTCGCGGCTTCAAAAATGAAGGATGGGAAAATTATAGAAAATTATTATTGAGTTCATACCCAAAGAAATCGGCTGATGAGAATTTTACGCATGCGGCAAAACAAGCGTATATCGCTTTTGGTTTGGCTGTTGCCGCCGCTGCATATGAAGGGGTTGATGCCACTCCAATGGAAGGCTTTGATCCTGAAAAAGTAGATACCATATTAGGCTTACGCGAAAAAGGATTGCGAAGTGCTATTTTATTGCCTATTGGCCATAGAGATACCGAAAAAGATTGGTTGGTTGATTTGGTGAAAGTTAGAAAAAGTACTGAGGATTTGGTAACCGTAATTGCTTAATAACTCGATTAGTTTAATGAATTAAAACAAGAACAATGCAAAATTTTGATTATAAAAATCCAACTAAAATACTATTTGGTAAAGGTGTGATTGCACAACTTTCGAACGAAATTCCAGCAGGAGCTAAAGTGTTAGTTCTTTATGGAGGTGGAAGCATTAAGAAAAATGGCATCTACAAACAAGTAAAAACGGCTTTGGCCGATTTTGATACCGTTGAATTTGGTGGAATTCCAGCAAACCCTGAATATGCGGTATTGATGGATGCGCTAAAAGTAATTAAGGAAGAAAAAATAACCTATTTATTAGCTGTAGGTGGTGGTTCTGTGATTGATGGTACTAAGTTTTTGTCTTCTGCTGCCTTGTATGAAGGTGATACCCCTTGGGATCTTTTAAAAAATAACATCCGTACCATGGAAGGAATGCCTTTTGGTACGGTACTAACCTTACCTGCAACCGGATCTGAAATGAATTCGGGTGCTGTAATCACCAGAGCAGAGACTCAAGAGAAATTGGCGATGGGCGGACCGGGATTATTTCCCGCTTTTTCAATATTAGATCCACAAGTAATTGCTTCCGTTCCAAAACGCCAATTGGCAAATGGAATTGCCGATGCATTTACCCATGTCTTAGAGCAATACATGACCTATCCGGCAGGCGCCCTTTTGCAAGACCGTTTTGCTGAAAGCATTTTACAAACATTGATAGAAGTGGCTCCGATAATACTAAAAGATCCTTCCGATTATAAAGCGGGGTCAAACTTTATGTGGTGTTGCACGATGGCACTCAACGGACTCATTCAAAAAGGAGTTCCTACCGATTGGGCAGTACACGCCATGGGGCACGAATTAACCGCATTGTATGGAATTGACCATGCGAGAACACTTGCCGTTATAGCACCGAGCCATTATAAGTATAACTTTGAAACTAAAAAGGAAAAACTAGCACAGTATGCCGAACGAATATGGCACGTTTCTGAAGGAACTGTAGAATCTAAAGCTCATGCTGCAATTGAAAAAACAGCAGCCTTTTTTAAGTCACTTGATATCGATACAAAACTGTCAGATTATACTGCTAATTATGATGGGACGGCCGAGAAAATAGCGGCGCGTTTTGAAAAGCGCGGATGGTTAGGATTGGGGGAGCACAAAGCATTGACGCCAAAAGATGTGGAGAAAATAGTAAAAATGGCCTATTAAATTAGAAATAAAAAAGCCTACACAGAATCGTGTAGGCTTTTTTTATTAGTTTTAATTTCAGTTCTAACCTTCTGATTTTAAGGTTTGAACATCTGTAATTAATTGATTTACCGATGCTCGGTTCAATCCGTTATAAATACCACGGATGTGCTTGTTTTTATCAATCAACAAGAAGTTTTCAGTATGTAAAAAATCATTGATGTCTTTCGGTATTCCCAAATCATTTTCCACAAAATAATAATTTCTTCCGAGATCGTAAATTTCAGCCTTGCTTCCAGTAACCAAATGCCATTTATTACTGATTACACCATAGTCTTTTGCGTAGGTTTTAAGCACGGCAACAGAATCTATTGACGGTGTAACCGAATGTGATAGTAATAAAACATCTGACGCATCTTTAAAAGCTTCTTGCACCTTTAACATATTACCGGTCATTTTCGGACAAATACCTGGGCAACTGGTAAAAAAGAAATCGGTGATGTAAATTTTGTTATCAAAAGTTTTCTCTGAAACGCTATCGCCATCTTGATTCACAAGTTCGAAATTTTTAATTTTATGAAACGCCTTTTCCTCTTCACTATTTGGAACCAACCAGTGTGGCGTAAATGATTCCTCATTGTAATAAGGTAAATTGGCTACTCGACTCGTTTCTACAACCTTCGTGTTTTCTTTTTTAATTGTTTTTGAACAACTGATAAGAAAAAGGGATACTAAAAATAGCCCCACGAGTTTTTCTACTTTAATTTCTAATAATAATTTCATCTTCTAAACTATAACATGAATTCGCTCTCCTTAACCCAAAAACACGTCCGTTTTTGGCTTCATAATTAACATACAATTTACCGTTTTCTAACCACGCTTTTTGCAAACCATCTTCTTTACCAGCATTTAGATTGCGTAGCTTAGCGAGTTGTCCGGTAGGATACCATTTTTTTTCTATACCATTAACAGCACCATTTTCATAACGCGCCTCTGAAGCGAGTATTCCGTTTTCCCACCAACTCTTATAACTACCAATCAATCGATTTTGCTGATAATACGATTCGATACGAAGCACGCCGTTTTCTGACCATTTTTTGGCTATTCCCTGTCTTTTCCCATTGAAATACCCTAGTTTTTCTCCTAAAGCACCGTTGGCATGAAATTTCAAGGAGTAGCCATTAAATGGGACTCCATTATAATACCATACTCCTTTTGATTGATTGAGTTGCAATTCCTTTTTATCTACTTCTACGTTCGCAATTTCAACGGCTTGAATCTCATTACCTAATTGCTCACTTGCTTTTTTGCAACTACTTAACAAGAATACGGTTACTACGAATACATATAATGGTTTCATAAGCACGGTTTAATATCCTTGATAAGGACCTGCAAAGGCCAAGTATGATCCGGTAGTTGAATAAACTTCATTGATGATATGATAATGATATTCTTCTTCACCAGCTGTATATTGTGTGGTACTCGTATGTCCGCCAGAAACATCTAAATCTGTTGGGTACGTTGCAGTGGAATTGCATTTTCTTCCGTAAAGGAATACCCCATCTAGTAGGACACCTACCAATTTATCATCATCATTCGTAAAAGCTTTTGGCTCTAAGTGATAGTGATACACTCCTGGTCCGATATGTGCTCCAGTCCAATCCAAACTCGCAGCAGCTTCATCTAAAGGGCCGCCACCTTCTTGATCATTAAATATTGAAGCGCCACTAACCGCAATACCAATCGTGTTAAAATCAGTTGACACCGTGTTTCCATCTAAATCTGGCGTCGCATCTACAGAAATAAACGTGGCATTGTTATTACTAGACATAATACTAGGTGTACGCGCTACATCAGGTTCTTCTCTATATAAACTGTTTCCTTCACCCCAATACACAGTTTCGTGATTCGGTAAGCCTGTAGTTTCTATAATGACCTTAGATCCATCTACATATATCGTGGTAGCGTCTGTATTAAATGCAGCATACGCAGCATGTAACTCGGCGGTCACTTCATCATCATCGTCATTGCTTAAGTCGTCATCATTGCTGCAGGCAATAAAGGCAACTATAGTCACTGCCGCAATACTTAATATGGGCAATTTTAATTTTGGTATTATTTTCATGGGTATTATTTTTAGTAATTATTCATTATTTTTTTTAGGCCTCTTTGGCTTAGGCGCTTTTTCTATTTCTTCTTTTGAAAGGAAACCATCTTCATTGGTGTCAATTTTACTAAAATCATCTTTCAAAGGACCCTTTACTTCTTTTAAGGAAAGTTTACCATCTTTATTGGCATCCATTTGTTTGATAATCTCTGCTGCCGTTGGTGGTGTTTTTGGTCGCTCACCACGATCTAATTGCGCTTGTGAATTTAAGATTCCTAAAAGGCCAAATACACCAAGGCATACGGCTGTTTTTACTGTGTTTTGTTTCATAATTTTGTATTTTAATTGTCTTATTTGATAACAAATGTAGCCCTTAGTACCATGCAGATATTGACTATTCAGTAGACCTCCATGGCTTTTCTGTGAAACGGTGATTCTATTCAGTGAATGCAACTTTTAGAGTAGTAAAAAGAGTGGTTTTTGGGGATGCATTGATTTTTAATTCATTTTATTTGTACCATGAATACAACAAAACGACTCCTTTTTCAAGCGGCAATATGGTTGGTTATTTGGCTAGTATTATGGTCACAACAAACATGGGCTACACATTTTATTGAGGCAAATATATTTTCATTTTTAGCACAGATTGTGCTTATTGCACTCCTTATTTACTATACTGCACCACGCTATTTGTTCAAAAAGAAATACCTACTCTTTGTTGTTGTTTCTCTGGCGATCTTAGCGTTGTTCGGAGTATTATTTAGTCAATTGATGCGTCCGATGGGGCCATTTGCAACGCCACCTATTGATGGATTACAAAGAAAACCCCCGCCTCAATTGTTTACCCAAGGCTTACTCCTATTAATAGCCTATATCATTGCTACGGTGGTTGAATTCGTAGTGTTTACACATAAAAAGGAGGAAGAGATTATAAAGAGTAAAAATGAAAACCTTCAAACAGAACTAAAACTCTTAAAATCACAAATCAATCCTCATTTTCTATTCAATTCGTTGAATAATATTTATGCGTTATCTGCAATAGATACTGAAAAGACTCAGCAAAGTATTAGTTTTTTGTCAGATATGTTGCGCTATGTACTTTACGAGTGTGAACGCCCCTTTGTACCCCTTCAAAAAGAGCTAGACTATATTGAAAATTACATTCGTTTGTTTTCACTTAAGAGCAGTGAAAAATACCCCATTGAAACGTCGTTTCAAATTTCAGACTCCACAGTTGAAATTGCACCGATGTTGTTGATTCCGTTTATTGAAAATGCCTTTAAACACAGTAATATTGAGCGTAAAAAAGATACTTTTATAAAATTAAGTGTAGTTGCCAATTCAAAAACAATTACTTTTAAAATTGAAAATAGTGTTGCCAGTAAAGCGATTGTAAAGGATGATTTTGGGGGTATTGGTTTAGAGAATGTGAAGAAAAGATTGGCAATTCTATATCCTAACAATCACAGTTTATCAATTAGTGAGGATACTGCTGTTTTTAAGGTGGACTTAAATTTAGAAATAAATGATTAAATGTATTGTTATAGATGATGAGGAATTGGCAAGAACATTGCTAAAATCATATATAGAGAAAGTGGCGTTTTTAAGTTTACTCGATTGTTTTGATAATCCCCTAAAGGCAATGCCGCTACTTAAGAAGGAAAAAGTAGATGTCATTTTTTTGGATATTCAAATGCCCGATTTGAAAGGGACTGATTTTGCCATAATGATTGGTCCAGAAACCAATATTATATTTACCACCGCCTATTCTGAATATGCCCTAGAAGGTTTTGAATTAAATGCCTTAGACTATTTGTTAAAACCAATTACTTTTCAACGTTTTTTAAAAGCAGTGAATAAGTTGCAATCACCAAGTGTTGTTGATGAAACAAAATCAATCACTATTAAATCGGGTTATGATTTATATAAAGTAAAACTTGAAGATATTCTATATATTGAAAGTGACAGTGAGTATGTTAACTTCCATACAACTGACAAAAAAATAATGAGTCATCAAACACTTAAATCCTTAGAAGAAACCTTGACTTCCCAGAATTTTTTACGAGTACATCGTTCGTATCTTGTGAATACAACAAAGGTTACAGGGTTAAAAGGGCGCGATTTATTACTTTCTGAAGTAAAAATCCCTATAAGCGTCAGTTATTTTGAAAATGTAAAAAACCGACTGTTTCTATAAATAGTTACTTGCCACTACTGTTTTTTATCAGTATTTTGCGCTACCTAAATAAGTTTATAAAGTGAAAGTATGTATTGCTGAAAAGCCTAGTGTAGCTAGAGAAATTGCCGCTGTACTTGGAGCCAATTCAAGGCATGACGGTTATTATGAAGGCAATGGATACGCAGTTACCTATACTTTTGGTCATTTGTGTACACTTTTAGAGCCTAATGACTACAAACCTCATTGGAAAAGCTGGGATCTCAATAACTTACCGATGCTTCCTGAAAAGTTTAAAACCAAAGTGGTGAATAACACAGGCATCAAAAAGCAGTTTAACATAGTTAAAAGCCTCTTTGATAAAGCTGAATTGGTTATAAACTGTGGTGATGCGGGTCAAGAAGGAGAATTGATTCAGCGTTGGGTATTAGACCAAGCGAATTACAAAGGAAAAGTGCAGCGATTGTGGATTTCTTCACTAACTACCGAAGCCATTAAAGAGGGTTTTCAAAACCTTAAACCTGCTGAAAATTACGATAACTTATACTACGCGGGATTTTCGCGAGCCATAGGCGATTGGTTATTAGGAATGAATGCCACACGATTGTATACGGTAAAACACGGTGGTTATAAACAAGTGCTTTCCGTGGGAAGGGTGCAAACACCGACCCTCGCCATGGTTGTAAATCGGTTTAAGGAAATTGAAAATTTTAAGCCACAACCTTACTGGGAATTGCAAACCAAATATCGCGACACCTTGTTTAGTTATGAAGAAGGGCGTTTTTTGCAAATGGAAGCAGGTGAAGTTCTAGCAGCAAAGGTGAAGGAAGACGACTTTGAAATTGTTTCTATTTCTAAAAAGAAAGGAAAGGACTACGCGCCTAAACTGTTTGATTTAACGGGCTTACAAGTTTATTGCAATACAAAATTTGGTTTTTCTGCTGATGAAACCTTAAAAATTGTTCAGAAACTGTATGAACAAAAAGTAGTGACCTATCCAAGAGTTGACACTACTTTTTTACCAAATGATGTGTACCCAAAAATAGCAGGAATTCTCAAGAACCTTACAAATTACAGTAGGTTAACGCAATCGCTACTCGGAAAGAAAATTAAAAAATCGTCAAAAGTCTTTAACGATAAAAAAGTTACAGATCACCATGCCATTATTCCCACAGGAGTACAAATAAGCTTGCAATACAATCAGCAGCAGGTGTATGATATTATTACAAAACGCTTTATTGCTGTTTTTTATCCCGATTGTTCGGTGTCGAATACCGTGGTTGTTGGAAAAGCTGCCGATGTAAATTTTAAAACTACGGGTAAAGAAATTCTTGAAAAAGGATGGCGCGTGGTTTTTGAGAGTGAAGGAGCAGATAGCAAATCGAAAGAAAACGGACTCCTCCCCAACTTCGTTAAAGGTGAAAAGGGGCCGCATGAGCCGACTTTTTTAGAGAAACAAACCAAACCACCGAATCAATTTACTGAGGCTTCCCTCCTACGTGCTATGGAAACTGCAGGGAAACAAGTAGATGATGAAGAATTACGAGAGCTGATGAAAGACAATGGAATTGGAAGACCGTCTACCAGAGCGAATATTATAGAAACACTATTTAAACGCAAATACATTAAGCGGAATAAAAAGCAATTATTACCTACGGTTACAGGAATTCAATTAATAGATACCATTCAAAATGAATTGTTGAAATCTGCAGAATTAACGGGAAGTTGGGAAAAGCAATTAAAAGATATTGAAAAAGGGACGTTTAGTGCGGGAACCTTTATCAATAATATGAAAAAAATGGTGGATGCTTTGGTCTATGAAGTGCGTAGCGAAAGCAAAAGAGCGAATATTTCTCATGTAACTACAGTTAAAAAGCGCGAAGCAAAACAAGCGACAAAAAAAGCGGCCGGAATTACAGCTGAAGTTTGTCCAAAATGTAAAACAGGCACCCTTTTAAAGGGTAAAAGTGCCTATGGTTGTAGTAATTATAAAAACAACTGCGACTTTAGATTGCCTTTTACTTTTATGGAGAAAAAGATTTCTGAAAAACAATACCTGCGTTTACTCCAGAAAGAAGCTACAGTGAGTTTAAAGGGCTTTAAAACTACAAACGGCACCGTAACAGGTACCATTCGTTTTGATGCCGCATTTAAGCTAATACTCGATGAAAAGAAAGCGAAGACAAAGGTATCTGCGTTGATCTGTCCTAAATGCAACAAAGGAACCATTATAAAAGGAACGGAAGCCTATGGTTGCAGCGATTATAAATCGGGCTGCACCTTTCGATATGCTTTTAGCGCTGTTCGGGACAAAGCAGCGGGCAAAACTTTAACCAGAGAGTTGGTATATGCCATATTGTGTAAAAAAATTAACACCTAAGCTACCTAAGGCAGTTTATAAGTCACACAAAGTACTCGTATTTAAAAACACCCTTGTTTGCTAATAATTTTAGCAGATAAATCAAATTAAGTTTTCAATGAGTCGGAAATCAAAAGATGTTCATAACCAGTTTCAAGGGTATCTTAATACCTCCTTGTTATGGACAAATACGGCGCTATTTGGGTTGCAACAATTTGAAATGCCACACCATAGTGAAGCTGTTATCAATGAGGATGCTATTGATGAATTAAGATTAGGTAAGCGTGTAGAACAATTTGTAAGTCAAGAGCTTAAACAGTGCGATGAAATTGAAATCTTAAGAGAGAATACGCAAATTCAACATAACAAAAGAACCATTGGTGAGCTCGATTGTATCTTAATTCACAATAAAATACCTATTCATTTAGAGATTGTATACAAATTCTATTTATTCGATCACAGTGAAGGTTTGTCAGAAATTGAAAAGTGGATTGGCCCTAATCGGAACGATACCTTGCTGAAAAAGTTAACCAAACTAAAAAGCAAACAACTTCAACTCCTCTATTCTGAATACACAAAACCATTGTTGGATGCGCTAGGGCTAACTGTTGAATCCATACACCAACAGGTCTTTTTTAAGGCGCAATTGTTTGTGCCTTATAATGAAAAAGTACCTGAATTCGAACTGTTAAACAATGCGTGTTTGAGTGGGTTTTACATTCGTTTATCTGAAATAAACCAATTAAACAACTGTGAATTTTTCATACCCACAAAGGTGAATTGGCTTATTGAGATTCAAAGGCGCGCTCCCTGGATGAATTTCACCGTGTTTTCTGAGGAAATTTCAGCAATTGTAAATGAAAAGACATCACCATTATGTTGGGTGAAATTCCCCAACGGTACCGTTCAAAAGTTTTTTGTGGTTTGGTGGGATTGAATTTTGCTGTGTTTAATTCTCTTAAATAAAGTGATTAGTTAAATGTATTTATATATTTGATATTAAATCTTTTAACTTAGTCTTTTAATTCTTGTTTTAGGGTATTGAACTGTTCTTGTAATTCCTTGAATCGATCAGTGGCCTCTTGTCCGGGTAATTGATCTGCCGAGCTAATCATATTTAATAAATACGATATTTGAGAAACCAACATTTGTTGCGGATAGACCACGTTATCATTGCTTAATTGTTTTAATGTAGTTGTTATTTTAGTTAAGCGGTCTGCTTTAGTCTTCGTCTTTTTTCGCTTTAAAGTCTTGGCCTCTTTTTCAAGATTAGCCTCGAGCTTTCTAGCTTCTGACAATAAGCTTATCACTTCATTTTGCATGGCAATTTGAGATACAATGATCTCTTTTGTAATGCCTTCTTCTTGAATTCTCGGGTCGATCAACAATTCAAAATTTTGTGCTAAGGTCTGAGTTCCTACCGTTAATTTTACAGTGTACATTCCAGGAGCCACCAGTGGGCCATTTTTATAGCTTCTGTTTTGAGAGTTAGACCAAGCACCCTTTTGTCTCAAGTCCCATTCAAAACGATTCAACCCTGCCTTTTCTTCCAGTTTTTTATCGACATAGCGAAATACCTGACTTAGATTCATATCTTCAACTTCCTCCACGGTAGATGTAAGTTGGCTACTGTCACTCGCAATCGACGCCACCAATGCGTTTTGTTCATTGATTATGTCAAGACGAATGCCGTCTTTAACTCCTTTAGGAAGGTAATAATCAATGATTGCACTTGTTCTAGGGTAATTGGGAAAGGCGCGACTGCTTACTTTTGGATAGCGATACCGAATAGTGGTATCTGGTTTAAATAACCATGCTGCGTCTTTTAGTTCCGTAATTTCGGGTGCTCTTAAGGAAGTAATATTATCCAAAATCCAAAACCCACGCCCCATTGTACTGATTATTAGATCACCTCTAAATATTTTCAGATCGGTTATGGGTGTTACCGGTAAGTTTTGTTGGAACGAATTCCAAGTTTGCCCATCGTTAAAAGAGACAAACATTCCAAATTCGGTTCCTGCATACAACAACCCTTTACGAATAGGGTCTTCTCTTAATACCTTGGTGATATAATCAGAAGGAATTCCATTGGTAGCAGTACTAAGTAACTCCCAACTTTGTCCGTAATTACTCGTTTTATAGAGATAAGGCTTGTCATCTCCTAATAAATGTCTGTCAACTGCGATATAAGCTGTTGCCTGATCAAACTGTGAAGGCTCCACAGACTCTACCCTTCCTCCTTTTGGTAATTTTTTAGGCGTTACATTAGCCCATGTTTTTCCGCCGTCTTTGGTCACAGAAATGACACCGTCATTAGAACCTGTCCAAATCAAGCCCTCTACAAGCTTGGATTCTCTAATAGAATAAAGCGTACTATAATATTCTTCGCCCGTGATATCTCGGGTTATTGGACTTCCGGAGATCATTTGCTTGTCAGCTTCAAAAGCGGTAAGGTCTGGGGATATGGTTTCCCATACAAGTCCGTCTGTCACCGTTTTATGTAAATATTGTGAACCGTGATATACCACATCAGGATTGTGTGGAGAAACAAATATAGGAGCCACACGTTGAAAGCGATATTTTAAATCTTTCGGATTGTGTCCGTAAATATTTGAAGCGCCTACATAATAGCCTTTTTCAATACCTGTAAGTTTGTTAAAGACGCCAAAGCGTCCTTTACAGTTGGCATAAACAGTATTGTGATCTCCTGGTTTAGGTACGGCAGGCCCTGTTTCACAACCCCCCGTGTTGATTATCCATCCCGTACTAGGATTTTGAATAGCGCTTGGTGGAAAACTCGGTACTGCAATGGTTGAAGAATTGTCTTGTTGGCCCGCATATAACCAGTACGGATATTGATCATCAACTTCTACTTGATATAATTCAGCTGTGGGTTGATTGAATTGTGTTGACCATGTTTTACCGCCATTGTGTGTAACATTTGCACCGCCATCATTGGCTTGAATTAAAAGATCTGGGTTGTTTGGGTTGATCCAGATATCGTGATTATCACCATGAGGAACCGACATACGATTCCAGTTTTTACCACCATCTGTTGATTTTAATAAGGGATTTGCATTTGAATAGATAATATCAGGGTTTGTAGGGTCTAACTCCACATTAGTATAATAAAATGGTCTATTTACCAATCCACTATTACTAGACACTTGTTTAAATGACTTTCCTTGATCTATTGATTTATAGAGTCCGCCTTCCTTTCCAGGCGCCTCAATTACGGCATACAAAATACGCGAATCAACAGGAGATACTGCTAGGTCTATCTTACCTATAAGCCCTTTAGGCAGGCCTTTTTCTAACTTTACCCAATCTTTACCCCCATTGATAGATTTATAAATGCCGCCTTCATCGGTGGTTCCACCAGAAATAATGGTCCATGGTTTGCGCTCCGCTTTCCATGCGGCAGCATATACGATATTCGGATTTCCAGGAAGCAATTCTAAATCGGCGAAGCCCACCTTATCGGAAATAAAGAGTACTTTATCCCAAGTTTGTCCTCCATTTATTGTTTTATAAATGCCACGGTCAGTATTGGCTTTAAAGGCACTGCCAATGGCTGCAACCCAAACGATATTGTTATTAGTAGGATCAATTTCTACCGCACCTATCTGTCCGGTTTCTCGTAAGCCCAGATGTTCCCAGGTCTTACCTGCATCAATAGATTTATAGACTCCTTTTCCACTAATAACATTACTTCTGAGTCCGTCAGAGCCTGTACCCACATAGACGATATTCGGATCGTTGAGCGCAACTTCAATGGCACCAATAGAGGGGGTTTCGAAATATCCATCAGAAATATTATTCCATGAAGTTCCATAATCTTCAGATTTCCACACACCTCCTCCTGAGGCTCCTAAATAAAAAGTACCTGGTAATAAAGGAGTTCCGGTAACAGTAGTCACGCGTCCACCTCTCTCAGGACCCACAGTACGGTATTTTAAAGCGTTAAAATCTTGTGCGATTAGGAAACTGGTGAAAAGAAAAGAAATAGTAAAAAGAAAGGCATTTTTGTAGGTTTTCATAGTAAAATAAGAAGTTAGAACCCAAAGTTAATTAAAATTTATAGCATGATATTTTAAAATGCAACAAAACAGTTAAGATAATTTAACATTTTATTAACTTCGTTTGGTTCGGTTTGTTCCGAACTAATTATAAATTTGCATCGTAATTTACAGTTGGTGTTAATTTTTATCGCTGTATTAAGGTAAAAAAAATGAAAGATAATATTTGCAAAGAAAAAATGGCTTTGGTTGAAAAATTAGGAGTGCATTTAGAGAATAGAGAACAATTGGCTCCGGTAGCAGCACGCATCTTATCATATATTATTCTCACGGGTAAATCAGGAACTACTTTTGAGGATATGGTAACGATACTTTGTGCGAGTAAAAGCACCATATCAACACATTTAAACCATTTACAAGATTTAAACAAAATTGTGTATTTCACTAAAACGGGTGACCGTAAGAAGTACTTTGTTATTAATAAAGACACCGTAGTTCAGCATATCAATAAAATGGTTAAGGATTGGCGAGAAGTACGTGAATTACATTTGGAAATTAAGAGTTATAAGGAAACCATTAATGAGCATAAAATTAAAAATGAAGAAGAGAAATTCGATTTAAATTTTCACAACGATTATATCAAATTTATTGATGGAGCAACGGCTTCAATAGAAGAGCTAAGAACAAAAATAACAAATAAACAATTCAGTATATAACTTAAATAAAATGAAGCACATTAAAATATTTCACATAGTAACATTAGGCATTGTATTGGCATTGTCAAGTTGTGGTACAAAAGAACAGAAAGCCGCCCCGGCTCCTGCCCCAGCTCCCTTTCCGGTCGCACAAATACAGTTAAAAACAGTCACTGGCTATCAAGAATACCCAACAAATATAGAAGGTGTTGTAAACAGTGATGTACGTGCTAAAACTTCTGGATATATTCAAAAAGTATTGGTAGATGAAGGGCAAAAAGTTGGTAGAGGCCAAGTATTGTTTAAATTAGAAACACAATCACTAAGTCAAGATGCTAGTGCAGCAAAAGCACTTATCAATGTGGCACAAGTTGAAGTGAATAAATTAATTCCGCTAGTAGAAAAAGACATTATTAGTCCGTTACAATTAGAAACGGCCAAAGCTAATTTAGAACAAGCAAAGGCCAATTATAGTGGTGTTTCTGCAACTATTGGTTACGCAACGATTAAAAGCCCTATAGATGGTTATGTTGGTGCTATAAATTTTAGAGAAGGTGCTTTAATTAGTCCGAATGATAGTGCACCCTTAACAACAGTGAGTGAGATAAGTGAAGTCTATGCTTTTTTTAGCTTTAATGAAGCCCAATATATAGACCATTTGCAAAGATATGAAGGGCAAAGTAAAGCCGAACGCATAAAAAACTCACCAGATGTTAGCTTGGTATTGGCAAATGGAAAAATGTATTCTGAAACGGGACGTATTCAAACCAGTACAGGTCAAATTAATCAAAACACAGGGACTATAAAAATCAGAGCTGCTTTTAAAAATCCAAACGAAATTTTAACGAATGGAAATAGTGGTAAAATTAGACTCCCTGTTGAGTATAAGGATGCTATTGTTGTACCGCAATCAGCAACTTTTGAGCAGCAAAAAGACGTTTTAATTTATACCATAGATAAAGACAATAATGCGAAAGCTACTTTAATTAAAGTTGCAGGGGTTGTTGGTAATTTATACGTAGTTGAATCTGGACTAAAAGAGGGAGATAAAATTATTGTTTCTGGAGTGAGTAAACTAAGAAACGGCATGTCAATTTCACCACAAGAAACGGCTTTTGAAGATGCTATTAAACCAGTAGTGACCTTATTTAAAAATTAGAAATCAAACACAACAGTCATGTTAAAAACATTTATTGAAAGACCAGTGCTTTCAACGGTAATATCTATTATCATAGTGATACTAGGTATAATAAGTATCACAAGTTTACCAATAGAAGAATATCCAGATATTGCACCACCAACAATTAAAGTGTCGGCATCGTATCCAGGAGCCAATGCAGAAACGGTATTGGAAAGTGTGATTATTCCTATAGAAGAGCAAATTAATGGTGTAGAAGGAATGACATACATTACTTCTACAGCATCGAACAATGGAACAGCAGAAATTACTGTTTATTTTGATCAAGAAATGGATGCAGATATTGCCGCCGTGAACGTTCAAAATCGTGTAGCAAGAGCAAATCCGTTATTACCTCAAGAGGTAATTCAGACAGGTGTAACTACACAAAAGCAAGAGACTAGTGCTTTGATGTTTGTATCGATGTACACCGAAAGTGATGATTATGATGCGACATTTATTCAGAATTACTTAAAAATAAACGTAATTCCTGCTATGCAGCGGATTAGTGGTGTTGGAGACGTTAGTGTGTTCTCTCAACAAGATTATGCCATGCGTATTTGGTTAAAACCAGAAAGACTTGCGGCATACAACCTAATTCCTTCAGATATAACGGCGGTATTACAAGAGCAAAACCTAGAAGCCGCAGCCGGATCGTTAGGTCAAAATAACGGTGAATCATTTTCTTACACATTGACTTATAGCGGGCGATTTAAAGAAGAAAAACAATATGGCGACATTGTCATTAAGGCATTGGGTGACGGTGAGTTTCTTCGTTTAAATGATGTGGCAACCATTGAATTAGATGCTCAATCGTACGCATCTAATGCGATGAGTTTAGGAAATCCTGCTGTGTTTATGGGGATTTTTCAAACAAAAGGATCGAATGCACAAGAGATTATAGAAAACATTAAATCTACTTTGACAGCTGTTGAAAAGGATCTTCCAGAAGGCTTAAAGATTTTTGTGCCTTATGATACGAGTTTGTTCTTAAATGCGTCGATAGATAAAGTAGTAAGCACCCTATTAGAAGCCTTCCTATTGGTTTTTATCGTAGTATTTATTTTCTTACAAGATTTTCGTTCTACCTTAATTCCGGCAATTGCAGTGCCTGTATCTATTATAGGAACTTTTTTCTTCTTAAGTGTTTTTGGCTATTCAATTAACCTTTTAACACTATTCGCTCTAGTATTGGCCATTGGTATAGTGGTGGATGACGCCATTGTTGTTGTGGAAGCTGTTCATGCTAAATTGGATGCTGGTGAAAAGAATCCTAAAAAAGCGACACTTACAGCCATGAACGAAATATCTGGAGCCATTATATCAATTACATTGGTAATGGCAGCTGTATTTATACCTGTGACCTTTGTAACTGGCCCAACAGGTGTGTTTTATGAACAGTTTGGGGTGACTTTGATTATTGCCATTCTAATTTCAGCAGTGAATGCCTTAACCTTAAGTCCTGCGTTATGTGCTTTATTTCTGAAACCACATAAGGAAGATGAAGGCTTAAAAGGGAAAAGTCCACTGAAACGATTTTACACACTATTTAACCGTGGCTTCAGTGCTACTGTAGATAGATATGGAAAATCACTTCAATTTTTATACAAAAGAAAATGGGTGCCCGTATTGCTTTTGGCATTGGCGCTAACTGGTATATTCTGGGCTTCAAAAACAACACCAACTGGATTTGTACCTAATGAAGATAGAGGGATCATTTTTGCCAATATAGAATTGCCTGCAGGAGCATCTTTAGATAGAACAGATGCGGTAACAAGAGATTTATATAGCAAAATAAATGGTCTCGATGGTATTGTAGGTGTGAACTTTATTAAAGGGCGAAGTTTAATTAGTGGTGCTGGTAGTAACTATGGTTTCGGAATTATAAAACTGGCTGATTGGGGTGAGCGTATAGACCCTTCACTTTCGGTACAGGCCATAACAGGTAAATTGTTTGGTATTGTATCAACAATTCCTGAAGCTACTATTATTTTCTTCTCACCACCAAGTATTCGTGGTTTTGGAAATTCTGCAGGTTTTGAAGTGAACTTGTTGGATAAATTTGGTGGCGAGTTTTCAGCGTTGGATAAAATGAATCAAGAATTTACGATGGCCTTGATGAAGCATCCAGAAATTAAATATGCACAATCTTCTTTCAATACAAAGTATCCACAGTATGAAATGGAAATTAATGTGCCTTTGGCAAAAGAAAAAGGAGTGCCGATTAATAGCATATTTTCAACTTTACAAGGCTATATTGGGGGTATTTATGCTTCAGATTTCTCTCGATTTGGAAAACAGTTTAGAGTTTATATTCAAGCATTACCAGATGATAGAGCAGATGTTAATGATTTAAATAGCATGTATGTGCGAACAGATTCTGGTGAAATGTCACCAATTACACAGTTTGTAAAATTGAAAAGGGTCTATGGACCACAATCGGTAACACGTTTCAACTTATTCAACTCTACAACCATAACGGGTGCAACAAACGATGGATTTAGTACTGGAGACGCCATTCGAGTAATTGAAGAAGAGGTAGCAAAATTACCTAGTAATTATACGATCGCCTATTCTGGTTTAACCCTAGAAGAAGTGAATGCGGGAAATCAAACGACTTTCATTTTTATATTGAGTATTCTGTTTGTGTATTTCTTATTAAGTGCGCAATATGAGAGTTATTTGTTGCCGTTGGCAGTCGTATTTTCCATTCCGTTTGGAGTATTTGGAGCCTATATTAGCACAAAACTTTTCGGATTAGAGAACAATATTTATTTTCAAATTGCCTTGATCATGCTAATTGGATTGTTAGCTAAAAATGCCATACTTATTGTGGAGTTTGCGCTGCAGAGAAGAAAAAACGGCGAATCTATTGTAGATGCGGCGATTCATGGTGCAAAATCACGTTTACGTCCCATTTTAATGACCTCATTTGCCTTTATTTTAGGATTGATGCCATTGGTGTTAGCTAAAGGGGTTGGAGCCGAAGGAAACAATGCTATCGGTACAGGAGCTGCGGGAGGAATGTTAATAGGTACCGTTTTAGGCGTATTTGTAATTCCTATTCTATTTATATTATTTCAATGGTTACAAGAAAAAATTTCAAGTAAACCAGCAATACAAACTATTGAAAATTAAGCATTATGATATCAATTATTAAATATAAACTATTAAGTAAGCCAATGTTTTTTATCATGGTTGCTTTGACCTTGCAGGGATGTTTTGTTGCCAAAGAGTATACACGACCTGAATTGCAGGAAACCGAAAATTTATTTAGAACAGATAAACTTCCAGTGGATAGCTTGTCTATGGCTGATGTGTCATGGAAAGAGATGTTTACCGATACTTACTTAAAGCAATACATTGATGAAGGTTTGCAAAATAACTTGGATATTCGTGTGGCGATTCAACAAATAGTTGCTGCGCAAGCATATATGAAACAAGGCAAAGCAGGTTATTTACCTAGTTTTGATATCGGTGCTACCGTAACACATCAAGAATTGTCAAAAAATAGCCAGTTTGGGTCATTTTTAACGAATACATCTACTGATCAATTTGAACTTACGGGAAACTTATCTTGGGAAGCCGATATCTGGGGGAAAATACGTAGTAATAAACGAGCTGGTGAAGCTGGGTATTTACAAAGCATGGCTGCACATCAAGCGGTAAAAACAGCGTTGGTTGCCAACATTGCAGCGACTTATTATCAGCTATTGGCCTTAGATGCACAATTGGAGGTTACAAGAGAGACCATTATAACAAGAGAACGAAGCGTAACAACCATTAAAGCACTGAAAGATGCGGGGCAAGTTACACAAGTAGCAGTTGACCAAAATATTGCGCAGTACAATAATGCTCGAGCACTTGAAGTAGATTTAAAAGTGGCGATTTTTAGAACAGAAAACACGTTGGACTTGTTACTTGGGAAGACACCGGCCAATTTAGAACGAAATGAATTACAAAATCAGGTATTGAATTCTGAGTTAGTATTGGGTGTGCCCGCTACCCTTTTGCGGAATCGCCCTGATGTAATTGCTTCAGAATACGGATTGATTCAAGCATTTGAAATGACCAATGTTGCTAGAAGTAGTTTTTATCCATCATTAACGGTAACAGCTTCTGGAGGATTTCAAAGCTTAGAATTGGACCAATTGTTAAATGCAAATTCATTGTTTGCCAATATTATTGGTGGAATTACCCAACCAATTTTTAATCAACGAAAATTAAAAACACAACATGAAGTTGCGTTAGCCCAACAGGAACAAGCTTTATTAAGCTTTAAAAAAACCTTGTTGATTGCCGGGAATGAAGTGTCTAATGCCTTGAATGATTATACTGCAGAAACCGAAAAATATGAATACCGTCAAAAAGAAGTTCAAGCCTTGCGTAACGCTGAACGAAACTCTGAGGAATTGTTAAAAAATGGCTATGCTAACTATTTAGACTTGTTAACGGCTCGAGAAAGTGCTTTAAATGCCGAATTAAATGTGATCGACAACAAACTACAACAGTTGCTGAGTATTGTTAATTTGTATGAGGCACTTGGTGGAGGCTGGAAATAATTGAGATGATAAGTAAAAGTGAACTTATAGAATGTTCAATTACCAATTTCACCAAATTTGGTAGTAAGCGATTTACACTGGATGAATTGGCAAAGGCACTCGGGATTTCAAAAAAGAGCATTTACAACTATTTTGATAGCAAAGAAGATTTAGTAGTTGAAAGTGTATTCTTTTTAACTGAGGGTTTTAAAAGTGAAGTAAAAACAGTTTTACAATCTCAGAAGGAAGATCCAATCTTAAGTATTATTTTGATTTATAAAATGGGGTTTGAAAAGCTAAGGCATTTCAAACCCTCATTTATTTTCGGACTTAAAAAGTATTACCCTAAAGCAAGTAAAGTCTTTGATGAATTTAGAGATTGTATAGTAAATAAAACGGTTTTCCGTTTGCTCGAAACGGCGCAAGACAGTGGAATCATTAAATCAGAAGTTAATTTGCATTTATTCTGTGACTTGTACTTTAATAGATTTGAAGAAATAGTATTTAAAAATAACAATTTTATTGAACCGTATAGTAATAAAGAACTTTTAGACCATTTTGTGGTCTATAATTTAAAAGGGATAGTCAATTCAAACTATACTTTTAATTCGAATATTATAGCATAATCACTCTCAATTTACGGGTGTATTATTAGTGATTCTAATAATTTAAGTTAATTTTACTCCTTTGTCTAACTATAATTAAATTTAAATGAAAATTAAGAATATCACTAGGTTTATACTCCTTACTTTCCTATTTATGGGTCTGTCCAATGAACTTTTGGCTCAAGACAAGTTAAAAGCAATGCCAGGATATGAACGCTACTCAGAAATTGCTCCTCAAATTAGAAACTCGGTAAAACAAGGTGGACTGTCTGTTACCTGGAGTGCTGATGGTAATTCCTTTGAGTATCAAGAAGATGGCAAATTAAAAAAATATACGATTAAGAATCAGGAGATTACGGAGATTGGAACGGCGACACAGCAACCAAGAAGATCTCGTGGAAATCGACCAGCAAGAGGACGGCAATATGCTTCTGCAGACGCTCCAAACAACACATTAAAGGCTTTTACGAAAGATAGAAATATGTATCTGAGTAATCTCGATGGCAGCAATGTCACAGCAATAACGACAGACGGAAATGAAAAAAACCAAGTAAAATATGGGATTGCAACCTGGGTTTATGGTGAAGAGTTAGGTCAGAATACTGCCATGTGGTGGTCGCCCGACAGTAAGAAAATTGCCTTCTATAGATTCGACGAAAAGGATGCGAAGAAATATTATGTGATCTATAACCAAACAAAAATTCAAGATTCCTTAGAAATTGAGGCCTATCCAAAGGTTGGCGCCAAAAACTTGCCTGTAGATTTGTTGGTCTATGATTTAGAGTCAAAGAAAATTACCGAATTAGATTTACGTGATGGACAATCCTATAATGACGGTGCTTTAGGCACTTATATTTATGGCATCGATTGGTCTCCAGACGGTAAAGAACTATTATTCCACAGTACCAATAGAAAGCAAGATATTATGGAGTATAAAGCCGCAGATCCAATTACGGGAAAAACACGTGTTATTGTCCGTGAAGAGTGGACAGCCAGTTTTACTGAAAACTCACCAGAAATACATTTTTTAAAGGATGGAAAGCGCTTTATTTGGGCTTCTGAGAGAAATGGATTTAATAATTACTATCTGTATCATATTGATGGTACTTTACTTAATGCAATTACTTCTGATAACTTTGAAGCTTCTAGAATTATTGACGTAAATGAAGCTAAAGGATATTTGTATTATTACGCGAGAAGCGGTGACAACCATATGAAAATGCAACTGCATCGTGTAAAATTGAATGGCAGCAAGAATACCCGATTGACCGACCCAGCATTTAATCACAGTGTTGCAATTACTCCCACTGGCAAGTATTTTGTAGATATATCACAAACACATGACATTGCACCTTTTACAAATCTCGTAAATGCCAAAGGTAAAATTGTGGCTAAGCTGAAGCAAAGTGATATGTCAGGGTTTAATGAATTAGGACTCAAAAAAGTGGAGGTTTTTACCTTTACTTCTGCTGATGGAGAAACACAATTACACGGAATGTTACATTTCCCTTCTAATTTTGACCCTTCAAAAAAATACCCTTCTATTTTGAGTATTTATGGTGGTCCATCAACAAATGGGTTTAGAGAGAATTTTACATACCCTGATGCTTTAACTGAATACGGATTTTTAGTAATCAACCTTGACGGTAGAAATGTTGGAGGAAGAGGTAAAAAATTGTTAGACAAGTTATATGGCAATTTGGGAATTGTTGAAATGGATGATTTTGCTGAAGGAGTTAAATCGCTATACGATCGTCCTTATTTCAATAAAGATAAAGTAGGCGTATTTGGTACTTCTTATGGTGGAACTACCGCAGCCACTAGCCTATTGCGTTTTCCAGAGGTGTATCACGCAGCCGTGGCAAATTCTGCAGTTACCGATTGGAGAAATTATGATAATGTGTACACTGAACGGTATATGAATCTTCTTGAAAATAATTTGGAAGGTTATGAAGCTTCTAGTTTGATCAATTATGCTAAAAATTTAAAAGGAGAGCTTATGATTTTTTATGGAACAAATGATAATAATGTACATCCAGCAAATTCATTGCAGTTAATACAAGCCCTTCAAAAAGCAGGCAAAAGTTTCGAGGTACAAGTGGGTCCAGATAAAGGACATACCGCAGTGAATAGAGACAGAATGATGGAATTCTTTATTCAACATTTGGTGTTAAACTAAATCTCGGTAATTGAATGTTAAAAAAAAAAGGCTTCTGATATCTTCAGAAGCCTTTTTTTATTTTATTTTTTTTCTTGTATCAGTTCATAACCTTGATTGATTCCTTTTTCAATTGCAGGAACGCCGCGTTCCATCCAAACTGGTTTTGGAGCACCTTTTAAGTAATAATCAAAAAACTGGGCCATTCTAATATTAAAATCTTTTCTGTTTTGCATTTTTAACGGCCAATGAGGTTCATCATTATAATTTAACAACCACGATGGCTTCCCTAAACGACGTAAGCTCACAAAAAATTCAATCCCTTGATACCAAGGAACATGTCCATCAGCATCATTGTGCATAATTAATAATGGCGTATTTATTTTATCAATATTAAAGATGGGCGAGTTTTCTATATAACGCATTGGGTATTCCCATGGGGTACCTCCTATTCGACTTTGTGTATGCTCATATTGAAATTGTCTACTTAGGCCTGTCCACCATCTAATACCTCCATAAGCACTAATCATATTCGCTACTGGAGCTCCAGACTCTGCTGCTTTAAAAATGTCTGTTTTTGTTACTAAATACGCAATTTGATAGCCTCCCCAACTATGACCTTGGGTTCCAATATTATCCGCATCTACAAAGCCCTTTTCAATCAACGAGGTAATTCCAGGAATCACACAATTATAAGCACTTTCACCAGGATAACCAGTACGATAGTGGATGTCGGGATTGAAAATTAAATACCCTCTACTCGCATAAAAACTATAATTTATAGATGAACGTCCTGGACTTGGAGCTCTGTGATTGTGTAAGCCATCAGAGCTTTTTTCATAAAAATTCACCAACATAGGATACTTCTTGGTAGGATCAAAATTTTCAGGTTTTATAAGCATTCCTGTTAACTCGATACCATCTAAGGATGTCCAATTGACTAACTCAACAGTTCCCCAATTGTATTCTTTTTGTTGTGGATTAGCATCACTAATAAGTGTTTGTTTTTTAAAATTTAAGTCGGAATAACGAATATTAGGAAATTCTTTAAACGATTGTCTCGTGAAAATTACCTTATTATTTTGTTGCGCCATTCTCGGTCTAGAATAGTTATAAGGACTTTCTAATAATTGCTTTCCTTTTTTACTTTTATAGCTATATTCATAATATCCTGAATTTTTTGTGGTTTCATTAAACGTTGTGAATAACCATTTTTTTGAAGGATCAATTGAGCGTTCTTCAGAATCCAATGCTACATATCTATACGTTGTTTTGGTTTCACGACCTTTTGTTAATCGCACGCTAGTAGCGTCATCCGGATTAAACTCCCAAATGTCGTAACGATCATAAATTAATAATTTATCATCACCTGTTGTCCACCCTGCGGCTCCATAGGCACTTGGAAAGTTTGGAGAATCATTCAATTCATTATAAAATACTTTCCCTTTTGTCAATGGGATATAGGCATCCTTCTTAATATTATATGCAAACCACGTACTATCTATATTATTATAACCAGAGATATAATTGGCTTTCGGACTTAAGTTCACACGTCCTGCTAATTTTTTTATGGCGGGTGTTCTTTCCCCAGTAGTTACATCTACGATGGCATAATCACTAGCACGTTGGCCCGTCCACTGACTTTCTAGCATATAAGGTTCAGGATTACTAACCAATGCATAGTTTGAGTTACCTTCATCTCCTAAGCGGGTATTTGGAAATACCGTAGTCGCCAATTGAACTAGCTTTTTTGAGTTTAAATGAATAGCAGCTTGATATGATTTCTTTTTGTCATTGGCTACTTGTAATTCTTGAACTGTATATAGACGTGGTTCATCATAGGTCCAAACTTCAACATCAACAATTTCTTCAGGAAGTAAGGTCGTATCTTTAACTATAGTAGGTGTGGCAAGGCCAAAATAAAGTTTTGACTCATCTTTAGAAAAGTGTAAGTCACCATCAGAAGATACACGATATCCTGCCGGTGCTGAATTTTCATCCACTAATAATTCTGCATTTGTATCACCCTCTTTCCACATGTAAAGTGCATTTGGTCTCACCAATGCTTTTGTAGAATCTGTATCTACAACGAACCCAAGGTTTTTACCAGAATCACTTAAATTGAGCTGATAAAATTTGGTTTTTTCATGGGTTTCATAAGCCTGGGTTAACTGATTGGTGTCTACATTTAAAATATAAACTCCTGCTTTTGAAGCATCGTCGTCACCCGTAGTGCTAAATGCCAATCGTTTACCGTCTTTGGCAAACGCATAACTAGTTACATATTTTAAAGTATCTTGTGCTTGAGATGTCAAGTTTCTGAGTACCAAGTGGTAGCCATTCTCTTTTCCCACCTTTTTTTCTTTCTTCTTCTTACTAGTTCCCGATTTATCTTTGGGTTTAGTAACAGAATCTTTGGCCTTTTCCTTTTTAACCTCAATATTTTCTAATTGGTAAGCGACATAACCTGACCACTTTTCTGGAAGTTTATACGATTTTACATTGGCAATTTTGACAAGATTTTTTGATTCTAAATTAAATATCCCCAAGGTATCTTTTGGAAGCATATTCGTTTTTACTTTTTTTCGCTTCAGCTCTATAATACTGTCTTTCCAGGCTTTTATCGTAAAAAGGGCAAATTTAGAATCGTTTGTGAACTTTCCGTTTTGAGAACGTTCGTGTTCGAAAATTAACGAGGCTTTAGGGTCCTTAATTTTTAACAGATTGTCTTTTTCTCCTTTTTCAAGAGAATACATTATAAAACTTCCGTTGTTTGAAATGGATTGATTTTTAATACTATTCCAAATCTCAAAATCGGGATGGTCTAATACTTTTTTTTGGGCAAATGTTACGAAAGTACTGCTAGAAAAAGCCAATACTAAAACTGTAAAAAATGCGCGTTTTACTTTTGAAGAAAATAAATTGTGGCTATACATAGGATTTAAGTTGATTATAAATCAAATAAATGAAAATTATAGCATTTATGCAAGGAACTTCCTTTATAATCCTTTTTTGGTTTTCAACATATAAAAGGGAGTATTTGTGACTACCAAAGGACTGTAATTATTAAATAAAAGCGCATAAGTTTAAGTATCTTTGTAAAGAATTTAATGATAAGATATGTCTATAATAGAAAAAGAATTTGTGATGAAGGAAAATCAACCCTTTATTGAGTTAAACAAATTGCTAAAAATGCTACAAATTGCACAAACGGGAGGTCATGCAAAAATGATGATCCAAAATAATGAGGTTTATGTTAATGAAGCAATTGAAACCAGAATTCGAAAAAAATTGGTTAAATCAGATCAAATTAGAGTAGGTAATTATCTGATAAAAATTGGCTAGCGAACTCATTTTTTCTTAAAAAGTAATGGTAAAAGCCATGGAATTGTAATTTGATTTATTTGTAATTCCTGCAGTGCTATTTTTCAACTCTATTTTGGCCTTCCTCTTATTATTACCAGAAGCGATGAATAATGGGATACTTGCTAATGTGGTAGCTGCGCCGAAATAAGACAACCATAAGCCTTTATTATTGTTAGTTGTATCATTATCTATAATACCATCACCTGTATTAATGGCGTAGCCACCTACAATCATGGCAACGCCAGACCCAAGGGTTATCCATCCGGCCGTGCGATTGGTTTTGTGCTTTTTCATATAAGCGGTATATACATCTTGAGAAGATTGTTTGCTGGCCTGTGTGTTTTGTTGTCCGGATGCAGAAGTAAAAGTAAATAAAACGATTACAATGCCTAAAAATGATCTTTTCATTGTTCAAAGTTTATTGCTAAGTATTGACTAATTTAGTATTTAATTGTTTGAAATACAACAATATATATTATTTTATTTTCTACTATCGTGATTTTGGTGAGTTTTTTTATGATTGTATTTATAGTTGACAAGCAATATAATTAGATATAAGCTCAGGAAGGAATTAGTTGAAATATATCAAAAAGACACGTTAAAATAATCCGATTTGAAAATATTGCTTATTGTTTTATCACTTTAAATGCACCGTTTATTGTTTTTAAATAGTAAACTCCTTGTGCAAATGATGTAAGATCCACGAAAGAACTTTGTCCTTTTATTATCACTTTCCCTAAATAGTTATAGAGGATCCATTCCGTATTTGTAGAAAGGTGTAATAATCCATCTGTAGGATTGGGATATACTGAAGTTATACTATCATAATCGTCAATACCTAAAGCGATGTCTGATAGCCACAGAGCAGTATTACTTACATTAATTGCTCCTGCTTTTGAAAAATTACCACCAACATAAATACGTTCAATGGAGTTTGGAGCAAAAGATAACGTATTTATCTTGATATCAACACCAACATTGGTGTTAGAACCTAGGGCTTCCCAATTTGTTGTTTGACTCCAACGAGCAAAATTATTAACGATAATATTTTGACTTGAATTAAGGGCAACATCAAAGCTACCTCCTGCATAAAGAAAAGTTCCGTCATGAATTAATGCATTTACTTTATTACTAACTCCGTTGCCAAGAGCAGACCAAGTGGCAGTAGTTTTATTCCATTTAGCAACCCTATTTACTGTTGTGTTATTACTTGCATCAATAAAATTACCACCCACAAATATATCCGTGGGAGTTGTTGCAATTGCCTCTACAAAGCCACTTGTTCCTAGACCTAAACTACCCCAATTTGTTCCGTTCCAAGTAGCAATTCTATTGGCAGTGACGCCTCCGGCTTCATCAAAATTACCGCCTACATACAAAATCCCGCTATTATCTAAGGCCAATGAACGGATTTCATTGTTAGTACCAGATATTGAATTATTGGAGTCAGTTAAAGCAGACCATTGACTACCATTCCAAACAGCTATATTTCTTGCAGAGCTTCCGTTAATGGTTTCAAAAATACCCGCGGCATATACATTATTACTAGCATCTACTTCAAGTGTTGCTACGGTTCCTGTAATGCCAGAACCCAATGCTGACCACTGACTTCCATTCCACTTGGCAATATTATTGGCAGAGATTCCATTAATTTGTGTAAATGATCCTCCTGCATAAAGATTTCCGTTAGCATCTAATTTTAATGCATTGATTGTTCCATTTGTTCCACTACCAAAAGATTGCCAGCCAGAAATTTCATTCCATAAAGCAATATTATTTGCAGTTATTGATCCAGCTTGACTGAAATCACCGGCATAAAACACATCTCCATTGGCCTTTGATACAATTGCATTTACAACACCATTGGGAACTCCTTCTGCTAGATTATCCCAATCGCCTATACCATTAACCGTTTCACCTGATGGAGTTGTAATACCATCAATTAATTTATAAATACTAGCTCCTCTTCCGTAGCTGCCAAAATAAATCTCACCTTGATTGTCAATTCCAAAAGTAGGAATTGAAAGGCCGTTAATGTCAAATAGTAAGGTATTGGTAGTGAGTCCATTAAGTTCGTTATACTCCAATGCCCACACCCTTCCACTTACAAAGTCACCATAAATATATTTAGACTCAATAGTAGGGTTGTTACTTGTAATTTCAGTCCCTTTATATATATAACCACCAGTAACTGACACATCACCTTGGTTATGATTGTAACTAAAAACAGGGTAAGTAACTTCTCCGTTTATGGTAATATTACTATTTATTATGTTTGAACCTTCAAACTTTCCCCACCCATAATTATTACCATTTTTTATAAGATTTATTTCTTCAATATCACCTTGTCCAACATCGGCTCCCCATAAGCGTCCAGTACTATTATCAAAAGAAAATTTCCAAGTATTTCTTATGCCATAAGCAAAGATTTCATCGAGTCCTGCTACACCAACAAAAGGATTGTCACTCGGAATTTCATAATTACCATTTGGTAAAATGGAATTTGTCTCAACAGGATTGCTACCGTCTAGATCTACATCTATGCGGCAAATACTACCAAAAACAGTATTGATATTTTGACCGTTGCCTTGTGGATCATTTGCACCACCACCGTCACCGAACGAAATGTATAAATAACCATCAGGGCCAAATGCAATTTTACCGCCATTATGGTTGCTGTTATTTTGATTTTTATCAAATTGAAAAAGAATTAATTCACTTCCAGCATCGGAGCTATTTTGATTGCCAGAACTAACTTTAAAACGAGATAATACCATTCTTGTAGAAATTCCAGAAACCGGACTCTCGGTGGTATAATAAACATAAAAATACCCATTGCTAGAATAATTCGGATGAAAGGCTAATCCAAGTAAGCCCAATTCTTGTCCGTTGCTTCCTTGTACAATACTTTCGATATCAAGAAATGTATTTACACTACCCGCAGAAACATTTTCATTAATTGGAAAAACTTTAATAATACCTTCTTGTTCAACAACAAACATTCTATTCGTACCATCATTGGGAGATTGCATTTCAACTGGATATTCGAATGTTATGTTAGGAAATGCATTTTCGTATGTAATTTGAGCATATAAAAAAAAAGTTGAAAATAAACAGCTTAGTGTAACTATTAAATTATTACAAAATTTAGTTCTATTTTTCATAAAGAGCTCTTTTTATTTATGATAAATATAATATTAATCTTTGATGTTTCAGTTATTAAACTATTAATAAGGAAAAATTAAGCACTATTTTTTATTCCTATTATTATAGTTTTTATCACCTCTAGTCTTGGGCTTTTTATACTTTTTGGCAATTTCTCGTCGGTAGGACCCACCTTGGTTTGTTTTACTGTTTTTTGCTTTTTTTTCGTGAACATGTGGTTTCCGTTCATCCTTTAAGGAAGCAATAAGCTCTAAGTCTTTGGGCTGTTCTTCTGGAATTAATTCGTCAGAAATTTCAACTTCTTTTGGGAATTCAACTAAAGGAATCTGGTAAGACATTAATTGCTCAATGGCCTCTTTAGCCTCTTTTTCTTTTTCTGTAAAAAATAAAATAGACCGCCCCTCTTCTTCGGCTCTTCCGGTCCTACCGATTCGGTGCATGTAATTTTCAGGAAATTTTGGAGTGTCAAAATTAAAAACATGAGTGATTTTATCTAAATCTAATCCACGAGCCATAACATCAGTAGCTACTAAAATTCTATTAGTACCTTCATCAAATTGTTTGATAGATCGTATTCTATAATTTTGAGTTTTATTAGAATGAATCACACAGGTTTCTGAGCCAAATAGTTCTTCTAACGTTTCAAATAAACGATCTGCATTTTTTTTGTTAGAAACAAACACCAATACTTTACTATAGGTACTTTTATCTTTTAAAATATGAGTTAACAAATTAACTTTCGTATTAAAATTTGGAACTGCATAACCTAGTTGCTGAATATTATCTAACGGCGTACCACTCACCGCAATTGAAATTTTTACGGGCTGTAAAAAGAAATCATCAATTAGCAATGCTACGTCTTCTGTCATTGTTGCAGAAAATAGAATATTCTGTCTGCGCTCGGGTAATAATTCAAGGATATTAATTAGTTGAAATCGAAATCCGAGATCTAACATCACATCTACTTCATCGATTACTAATTTTTTGATTTCTCTTAGTTTTAATGCTCTACTTAGCGCTAAGTCATACAATCTACCTGGCGTAGCAACTACAATATCAACACCGAGCGCAAGTGCTTGCTTCTGCGTGTTTATATTTGTACCACCAAACACACCTTGCACACGAAGATTTAGATATTTTGCAAAACTTTCTATTTGCTCAACTACTTGTAAAACCAATTCACGCGTTGGAACAAGAATTAATACCCTGGGCGTTATTTGCTTAGAAAATTTTAAATCTTGTAAAATGGGTAGCATATAGGCAAATGTTTTACCTGTACCCGTTTGCGCAATTCCTACTACATCTTTTCCAGAGAGAATTATAGGGAAAGCTTCTTTCTGTATGGGTGTTGGAGTTTTAAAATTTAAGTCATCAATTGCGTATTGCAATTGCTTTGATATCTTAAAATTTTCAAAAGAATCCATGCTTATTTTTTTTGCAAAGATAAGTTTTATGAACTCTTTAATCCCTTTTTTAATAAAACTATTATCTTTGGTTGTTTCACGTGCCCTTTCAGTTAAATTTTATATCCAACAAATTGCATCCAAGAAATATTCATGCTACGTCCTACGATTTCGATGTATTGATAAAAGTGCATTCGGCTTTGGCAGCTGTAGTTTTTAAAAATTCATACGGAACGATGACTATTGATTTTTCCGATCCAGTGGCCGTATTTCATTTAAATAAAGCTTTACTGAAGCATCATTATAAATTATCAGACTGGAATATTCCGAAAGGTTATTTATGTCCACCTATTCCAGGAAGAGTTGATTATATTCATTCCATTGCTGATTTAATAGCTTTTAATACCAAAACGAATGCTATTCATGGTTTGGATATAGGTGTAGGCGCAAATTGCATCTATCCTATTTTAGGAGCACAACTCTATGGTTGGAATATGGTTGGGGTCGATATTGATGAAACGGCGGTGAAGGCTGCACGCGCAAATGTACAAGCAACGAAAGGTTTAGATGCTCATATTAAGATAAGACAACAACTAGATCATGCCTGTATTTTTGAAGGGATTATAGCAGCAACTGATTATTTTGATTTTACCATGTGTAACCCACCTTTTCATGCTTCCGCGGAAGCGGCTCAAAAAGCTACTAAACGAAAACTTACAAATTTACAGCAACAAAATAGAACGGTGGAATTAAATTTTGGTGGTCAGTCACACGAACTTTGGTGTAATGGTGGGGAAGCTTTGTTTATTAAAAGAATGATCAAACAAAGTATCGCTTTTAAAAATCAAGTTGGTTGGTTTACTTGTTTAGTTTCTAGTAAAGAAACGTTACCCAAAATTAGCAAGCAATTAACAAAACTAAAAGCAATCACTAAAATAGTTGCAATGACGCAAGGCAATAAACAAAGTAGGTTTATTGCATGGAAATTTGAATAAACTTATTCTGCAGGTCTGCCGTGAATTTCTTCAAAAACTTCTTCAAAATTAGCGCGTAGATAGGTTCTTAACTTGAAGCGATAATCTTCTTTTAGCCATTCAACAAAATTATTGGTGCTTTTGCTAATGCATTTCGTATAACGCAATATTCTATAATCAATATCATCACCCAATTTTTTGGCGAGATCTAAAGCGTCATATACATCTTCACTATTCTCAACACAAATTTTTCCGTGGTGCTCAATTGATTTTTCCAATACCTTTTTGGAAGACAATCCGTTTTTTACAGATTCAAGATATACTGCTTTTACATCAAAATGTAAATCAACAGAATTTACAAATTCAGCCTTTAATTCATCAGGCATTTCATATACAAAATTGTCTTCTAATTCTTCATCTGTAATAATACCATCTAAATAATAGTTTGGTGATCTAAAAATTCGTTGCCAATCTAAGTTGGCACCCCAGGCTCCAAAACGATGAAAATTATTCCCTAAATCAATGACTGTAAATTCAGGCTTTTGTTTTAAAATTCTAGACCCTCTACCAATCATTTGATAGTATAAGGTGAGTGATTTTGTTGCGCGATTTAAAATAATAGTATCTACTGTAGGTTCATCAAATCCAGTAGTCAAAATACTAACCGACGTTAGAATGGCATTGGGTGTTTCTTTAAACCACTTTAGAATTTGTCTCCGATGTTTTTTTGAGGCTGTATTGTCTAGGTGAGCAACGGGATAACCAGCAGATTTAAAGGTGTCGTATACATATAGAGATGTATTAATACCATTATTAAATATTAATGTTTTCTTCCCTTTTGAGCTCCTTTCATATGCTTCTACTAGTTTACCAAGCATATCGTTATTGGTATATAAATCTTCTGAAGACTTCACTGTATAATCACCATTTGAGCCCACAATTAAAGAAGTAAGACCCATATTGTAGGAAATCATTTTTGCGCTTGCTAAAAATTTATTTTGAATTAGTGATTCAATGGTTTCTCCAACAATTAGCTCATTGTAATTTTCATTCATTGGGAGCTTTATATTAGAGCTCAAAGGAGTAGCAGTTACACCCAGCATAAATGCCTTTTCGAAAAATTTAAATAGCTTTGTAAATGAATTATAATGTGCCTCGTCAATAATTACGAGTCCTATGTCAGAAATATCTAATTTTCCTTCGTTTAATCTGTTGTTTAGGGTTTCAACCATAGCAACAAAACAACTGTACTTTTTTTGATCAGTTAAGTCGGCCTTACTGTCAATAACTTTATTTACCACATTAAATTCAGTGAGCATTTTTGAAGTCTGTTTACACAGCTCAATACGATGTGTCATCACTAATACTTTCTTATTGTGGTGTTTTAAGTATTGTCTAACTATTTCAGAAAAAATAACGGTTTTCCCCCCTCCAGTAGGTAATTGATATAATAAATGATAATCTTCTGGGGCATCTTCAAAACTTGTAAAAATCTTATCAATTGCACCTTTTTGATAGCTATATAATTCTTTGCCTGTTTTCCGTTCTTCTAAATCTGTTGCGACAATTTTTTCTGACATAAATGGGATTTGAATTTTGCAAAAATACGCTCTTTATATAGTTTTAGGACTATGATAAAGGTGTTTTTTCTAAAATCTGACTATTTTTTTACGAATGTTTTTTGTTTTCTGGAGTCTTTTTTGGCATGGGACCACGAAGATGTATAATGAGACCATTTAAGAAATTGCGTAGTATTTGGTCACCGCATTCAACATATTTCGGGTGGTTTTCATTTCTGAAAAATGCACCTAATTCACTTTTAGAAACTTTAAAATCTACCAAAGTGCATATTTTTACAATATCATCATCTCGTAATTTGTGTGCCACTCGTAATTTTTTAAAAATGTCGTTGTTTGATAAAGCCATGTTTAAATTGTTGTTTCTTTAAATTGTATTCCTAAATCTTTTTGAATTTTATGTATTTGCTGTAATTCACTAGGTAAAATCAATGCAATTGAAAAACCTGTTTTCCCTGCTCTTGCCGTTCTACCACTTCTGTGTGTATAGTATTCCAATTGTTCTGGTAATTGATGGTGGATTACGAAGGCAAGGTTATTGACGTCAATACCACGTGCAGAGACATCTGTTGAGATTAATACTTGTAAACTGGTATTTTTAAATGCGCGCATCACCTTATCGCGATCTCTCTGTTGCATATCTCCTTCTAAGGCCTCCACTGAAAAACCCTCTTCTTTGAGTATTTTTGTTAAATTTTGTGTCCCTGCTTTGGTTCTGCAAAAAATAATACCTCGTTCATTTTGTCTATTTTCTAACAACTTGATTAAATAAGACACTTTATTTTTAATAGAGGTTGTCAAATACAAATGTGTAATATTAGCATTGACCAATGCGTTTTTATTAACTTCGACTTTTGCAGCATTGGGATTCATATAGGTTTTAACAATCCGCTGAATTTCCTCTGGCATGGTTGCAGAAAATAACCAGGTATTTCTGGAACCATCAGTATATTTTAAAATTCTATTTAAATCTTGCTTAAAACCCATGCTTAACATTTCATCAGCTTCATCCAATACCAATGTGGTAATGTGCTTAATGTCTATGTCGCCTCTTTCAATTAAATCTAGGAGTCTACCTGGTGTGGCTACAACAATATGGGTTGTTCTTCTAAGGGCATTTATTTGTTTGTCTATCTTTTCGCCTCCAAATACGCCTTCAACAAAAATCTTTTGATCTGTATATTTTGTGAACTTAAAAAGTTGCTTTTTTATTTGCTGCACTAACTCTCTTGTGGGCGCTAAAACTAATGCCTGAATTACTGGTTTTGACACATCAATATGATGGAGTATTGGTAGCCCAAATGCAGCAGTTTTACCAGTGCCCGTTTGCGCCAATCCAATAAAATCTGTTTTATTTTGTAATAAGATAGGTATCGTTTGTTCCTGAATTTCTGTAGGATGCTCTATTCCTAATTCCTTTAAAGATTGTATATACTCTTTTCGAATACCTAATGTTAAAAATGCCGACATATTGCTTGTTTAAAGATGCAAAAGTACGCTTATTTATGAGGCTATAAATAGATATTTCAAGAAAAGTAGGTCAAATATTTATAAAAAAAACATTTAGTAGTAGTGCCATTGTAAAAATAAGATACTCAATAAGACGAATCATCACGTTAATCTTCTAATTCTCTTAAAATGTTTTCTGCTGAAGTTGTCATACTCTTATAGCCCTTATAACCCCATCGAGAAAATAAAATAAGAAATAAAATCAATATCAAAAGATACCAATACCAGTTAGTTGATTGTGTACTCAAAATATCGACATTGTCAGAAAACTTAACAATCACAGGTAAACTTACAAGTAACAATAAAAAATTTGAAAAGATTCCTAGACGTTGCATAAATAGAAAGTGATTTCTACTTTTCACATACGCTATTAACGTTTGCTTATAACTGTTTTTAAGTAAATTAATACGCCTCATTTTTTTGATTGAATTCAATACAAGTAATGGGATTATAAATAAATAGGAAATTACAAAAATACCACAAGCCATCAGATGCCATGTGTCCAGCTTTTGAAAGTTAACTATTAAAAATATTGCTGCAATGAAACAGATGATAGCACCTATAAATTCATAATTAAAAATCTTATCAATTTTAGTCCTGTATTTTTCTCGGGTCATTTCCATGATTAATTTGTTTGTTAATTTCTTTTGATTTTCTAATTGGTCACTCATTTCAGACCATACGGTTTGCATTTCTTCTAGGTTCATACCGTTAATTTTTTGTGATTTCTGTTCGTAATTTTTCTTTAATTCTTGAAATTCTTGTACCAACATTGGTTTTTGATATCCCCATTATCAGCGCTATTTCTTCATGTTTTTTACCTTCTAAAAACAACACCATAATTCCTTTTTCAAGATCGTTTAGTATTTTTATTTTAGCATATACTAGTTTCAGTCGATCCTCAAATACAGGATCGTAATTTTCCTCTTGTAAGACAATGTTGTCTAGTGAAACTTTATAACCTTTTTTCTTTTCTCTTTTAGAATGATATAGGGCTGTATTTAAGGCTATGCGATACATCCAAGTGCTTACTTTTGCATCTCCCCTAAACGAATCGAAGCTTTTCCATAGTTGATATACAATTTCTTGATATAAATCTTTTTGATCATCTTCTGTATTGGTGTATATGCGGGTTATTTTATAAATAACACCTTCGTTTTGCTTAATTATTTTTGTAAATGCGGCTGCTTTGGGTTTCAAAAGAATGTCGTTTAGTAATTAGTATGCGTTCTTGTTAAAAAATCACAAAAAATAATAATTTAGGCATAAAAAAACAGACGTACCCAAGGATAAGCCTGTTTGTGTTTTTAGAAAATAAGACTATTATTTTTCTACCTTTTTTAATTGACGTTGTATTTTATTGATTGCAGACTCAATGGATTTTTCAGGTTCAATCACATTATAGGCGCCCCAAAATTCGGGATCTGAAAATCCTGTTGCTTCATCACTTATTACTACCGATGGTCTAAGCCTATCTTTTGGTTTTATTATTTCATTGGAAGTGTTTATTTTCCAATCGGTTATGGCCATTTCACTAGTTAATGAATAAACGGAATTAAATAGCCTCCGCTTTCTATTGACTTTGAATGTAATTTGAACATTGCTATAACCATAAAACCATTTGCCATCTTTTTCGCGATAGTCCACTCTATAATCAGCACTCGTAGGATACACTTTAACACCTTTAGGTTTTCTTTTAACAAAAAGATTACTCGAAAATTCTTTATTTTCAACATTGAGGCTATACACAGCACTCGTAAGCGCCAAAGTTTCGGCATCTATATAGAATTTGCCGTAATACAATGGTTCTTCGATATCACTACGTTGTTTAAAGTTAACCACATAAACTTGTTTTTCATTGATTGTTGTTGGTGACATAAAATTGAACACATAGAAATTGAGTGTTTCATCAGTAAACATATATTCTGGATACTTCATGATGTCAATATAGAGCGGATTAAAAGGGCCTCCCTGCAATTTAAGCGCTAATGTATCGAGTTTATTATAATCAGTGCTTTTACGTGCTTTGTACAACGTTATTTTATCATTTTTGGAAGAAGAATACGCTTCTTTATGCACAGTTACAATTGCTTCGGCTAGAGAAACATTTTTTCTTCGCTTTTTTATGGTTTCCCGATAAAAAGCGGTCATTAATGTAGGCTTATCCAAATTATTTTGATCGCGAAGCCCCAAGGTTTTTATTACCAATGCTTTGGCATTTTTTGGTAAATTTACATTAATCTCAGGTAGTTCTGTAATGGATGGAACTAGCTCAATGAGGTTGTCTTCAGTTTGTAAATCGGATACTGATACTATTTTTTTTTGATAGCCTAAAAAAGAAACGAGAAGGTCCGTCTCTTTGATGCTTGTTGGAATCTTTAACAAGAACGCTCCATCTGTGTTGGTAATGGTACTGATATTCGTATTAACCACTAATAAGGAGGCAAAAACCAGTGATTTTCCAGACTGTTTGTCAACTACCTTTCCACTATATTCGTTGAAATCAACAGTATTAATGTCTTGTGATTGTACTGAAAACGCAGATAAAATAATGAAGGTATAAGCGGCGAACAGTATTGATTTTCTGGATGCTATAAGATATATTGCTTTCATAAGAATTGGATTAATGAACAGACAAATAAGCCATTTAAATATACGAATTTTTAATCACATTTATGAAGGTAAAACGTTAAAACTGGGTTCGGGCCTTATTTTGCTTATTTTCAGAGATTATAAGTTTCGAAAATAGGGATTGGTATTCCTTGCTTAAGGATACTCTTCAATAGAATTGAGCGCATGATTTGGGTCAATAAAATTCAATACCTTCACCAATACTCTTCCCAGCCCATTTAAGGTTTGGAAGCGTTCATTTTTTCCAAGAACACTAGAGATAGTTTCATCAACATTACCAAATTTATAGCCGGTTTTTATAATAAGTATGTCATTTAATAAATCTTGCATGGCTACATTGCCAAATTGATCTATAGCAATCGCTACATTAAAAAAATAACCATTAGACAACCTATACAGCACCTTAAATTTACCTTGTAACGATAATTTTATAAAGGTATAGAGCATTCCAAAAGGTACGGTAAGAACCCATAGAATAACTGAAATAATGAATAAAATAAATCCCATGTTTTATACTTTTAAAGGAGTGTGAATAGCAAAAGTTCTATTGGTTAGTTGTTTCTTCTTCTGGGGGTGTTATCATAATGTGGGCATTGGCTTGTCCTGGAAACATTAACCAAGGATGACCTGGAGCGTTTGGACTCAATGATAAACCTGTAGAAGCTTGTGTGGCAAACGGTATATATACTACATAACGATATGAGGCATTTCTCACTTTTAAACTATCGGTATCATACCAGGCATTCGCGCCTTGTAAAATATGTAAGGTTGCTGGTTTTGATGGCATTTTTAATTTACCACTTTTAGCCTCTTCCTCTCTAATCGCTCTGCGATCACCAAATGATTTACCTTCTTCTTTTAAGGCGCGGCCTCGGGCCATAAAAGGCTCTAATTCTTTATGGTAGCTCACAACTTCAAAGCCCTTTTTTTTAGGGTCGTCAGCAATACAAATCATGTCGTTCGTTCCTTCCCGTAAGGTTACAAAGAGGCTATCACTGTCGTAACCGTATACTTTTGCATCCATTCTTACTTCTTCAGGTGCAGCCATTACAGCAGCAGCTATTTGTTCTTCTTTAGTCAATTTTTGTTGAGGAACTTTAACTTCAACCTTAGGAGGCGCCACAACCTCCTCCGATTTTTCAGAAGTTTTTTTCGTAGTACAACTCAGTGCAATCAAAAGAAATGCGAGTATAAAATAGGGTGTTATTGTAGTTTTCATAAGTGTATATTTAAATTTGCACCTATAAAATTACATTAATTTTTTAACTACGCTAGTTTTGAAATGTAACCGTAGGAGTATAAATTCAAAAGAATTTATATATTTACATTAAAATAAAACTAAATCAATGAAGTCAATCAATTTCGCCCTAATCCTACTCATTTTAATGTCTTGTACAAAACAGAAAGAAGAAACAACTTTAACTGAAGAGCAGTTAATTGAAAAAGCAAAAACGATCCATGAAAATGTGATTACTTTAGATACTCACGATGATATTAATGTCAAAAATTTTACAGACACCGTAAACTATACAGCGCGCTTAGAAAGTCAAGTAAATATACCAAAGATGAATGATGGCGGACTTGATGTTTCTTGGATGATAGTCTATACGGGTCAAGATTCATTGAATGAAAAAGGTTATAAAAAGGCCTATGCCAATGCTATATCAAAGTTTGAGGCAATCCATAGATTGGTTGAAGATTATGCTCCAGATCAAATTGAATTGGCCTTAACTTCTGATGATGTACGAAGAATCTACGCATCTGGAAAGAAGGTGGCTATGATTGGTATTGAAAATGGTTATCCCATTGGAACAGATATAAGTAATGTTAAAAAGTTTTATGACCTTGGTGGAAGATATATGTCTTTAGCGCATAATGGACACAGCCAACTTAGTGATTCCAACACTGGAGAAAAAGACAATATTTGGTTGCACAACGGTTTGAGCGAATTAGGAAAACAAGTGATTTCAGAAATGAATACCTATGGAATGATGGTAGATATTTCACATCCTTCAAAGGAAGCAAATATACAAGCTATCGCATTGTCAAAAGCACCTGTAATTGCATCGCACTCTTCTGCGAGAGCTTTGTGCGATCACAGTAGAAACTTAGATGAGGAAGTATTAAAATTGCTAAAAGAAAATGGTGGTGTTGTACAAACTGTTGCTTTTAGTTCCTATTTAAATACAGAAAAAGTAGAGGCACGTGCCGCTGCTTTGAAAAAAATAAATTTTGAAATAGCCGACTCTTTAGGAGTAAAATGGTATGATACACGAGAAGCAATCACAGGATTAGACAATGATACTCGAACAGCCTTTTTTGAATACAGAAGAAAAGTACTCGATTTGTCAAATGAAAGAGCAAAAACAATTGAAGGCTTCCCTCCTGCCGTAAATGTATCCGACTTTGTAGATCATATCGATTATTTGGTAAAACTCATCGGAGTTGAGCATGTTGGAATTAGTTCAGATTTTGATGGTGGTGGTGGAATTGAAGGTTGGAATGACGCATCAGAAACTTTTAATGTAACACTTGAACTTGTTAGACGTGGATATACTGAAAAAGAGATTGGTATGATTTGGAGTGGTAATTTATTGCGTGTGTTAGATGCTTGCCAAAAGGTTGCAAGCCAAATCCAAAACGAAAGCTAATCTGTTTTTGTAAATAACTCTAAAATATCGGGTCCAATTCGTTTGGGCTTTAACGTTTCCTTGTCAAGTAAACAAAAGGTAGTTATTGATTTTGTTAGTAGTTTATCTTCACAATAGATGTGTACAGCTCTATTTGATTTTACCCCATGGGTTTCGTCAATCCAAGTATACATAGTGATTGTATCATTAACATAGGCTTGATTTAAATAGTCAATTTCATGTCTTAGTACCATCCAAATCGAGGGATCTTTAATTTCTTTGGGTGCTATGGTGTCCCAATGCATGTGTGCTACTTCTTGTACCCATTGTAAATAAACGGTATTATTCACATGATTCAATTCGTCAATATGGTGTAGTTTGACTTTAAATGAATGTTCAAACGATACTTTATCTTCAGGAAATTTATGCATTCAATCGGTTTTTAACAAATTCTATTTCGGTTTTACCGTGTGCTTTCGGTTTTCCATTTTCATCTAAGTTCACCATAACTATATTGGCAACAGAAATGATGGTTTCCCGGGTCATTTTATTTCTAACTTCACAAGCTAAAGTAAGTGAAGCTTTTCCAAATTTAATAACTTCGATACCAATTTCAACAATATCTCCTTTTTTCGCTGAACTTTGAAAGTTAATTTCAGAGATGTATTTGGTGACCACTTTGTTGTTTTCTAGTTGAATGATTGCGTACAATGCAGCCTCTTCATCAATCCACTCTAATAAACGGCCTCCAAACAGTGTTTCATTTGGATTCAAATCTTCGGGTTTTACCCATTTTCTTGTGTGAAATCTCATAAATTGTTATTAAAATAAGCGGTCTGTTTCATTTGCTAATTTAGGAATAATTAAATCGGTACCAATCTCAACATTGAGTTTTTTAATAAAATGAGCAGCTACTAGTGGAGCTGCCTTTTCTAAGTTTTGATGTATGAAAAAATGAATTTTTTGAATGTCTTGCGCTACTTTTCTGAATTTCATTTCTAAATCGTTAATAAAAGGTTTATAACTATTATCTATTGAGCCAATTGAAAGATATACATTACTTAAATTTAAACAAACTGATACATTATGAACTCAAGAAAAACAGACCTTTTAAACGCACGTCCTTTAATAGAATCGGCATTGGTATCTGAAACAATGTCTACTGGAGAGCGATTTCAAAATGAAACTTTAAGACAGGTTATTAAATTACAAAACGACTTATTAATAGCTGTTTTTAAAAATTATGTAAAAAAATATAAAAATGTATTTTACGATCTTTCCTTAGAGAAAAAGATGAATTATATAGAAAATGCAATTCAAAAAGACATAAAATTTAGAAATGCTTTGAAAGGTATGATTATAGGCCAATTTACTGTTGAAGAATATGAACGTTATATTCAAAATTCCTCTGCTTTAAATAAGCGTATGATGAATTTGGTAATAGAACGGTTAAAAGATCAGATACAATTATTTGAACTACAGTTAGCCTCTTAATCAATTAACGAAACCCCATTTAAATCTGTGGTTAGTACCTCACTCATGTAGTCGAAGTAAGGTCTAACCGCTTTAAAAGCAGTACTTACTTCTTTTATAAAATCTGGAGAAGTAACTTCTTTGTCTGTAAATTTTTTGGTAAAAATAAATTGTTTTTTTCGTATTAAATCGATGTCTTGGTGTTCTTTGTTAAACCCTTTAGGTGCCGTTTTAACTTGATCACCAACCAAATCGCCCCAAGTTGATTTAAAGGCTTTGGCAGTTATTATTTTTCTAAACTCAATAGCATCAAGTTCAAACTCTTTACGGATTCTCAGTAAATCATCTTTATGAGGCTCCCAAAATCCCGTTGCAATAAATGACGCATCGTTGGGTGCTAGGTGTACATAATAACCACCACGTAAACGTGGTTTGGTTCTGTGGAAAGAGCCGCCAAAATGTGTTTTATAAGGTGTTTTATCCTTAGAAAAACGCACGTCCCTATAGACTCTGAACATTTTAAGTTTGTCAACATCATCATGTGATTGAAGCATTTCCAAAAGGGCATTGTAAAACTTTTTTACTTCCGACTCTACTTCTTTAAATTCAGGTTTGTGTTCAGTAAACCATTCTCTGTTATTATTTTTCTCTAATTTTTTAAAAAATTCTAAGCTTTCTTTTGGAACTGTTATGGGCATGCCTTCTTTGTTTTAATTCAAAGATATAAAAGTTTGAGAAGGAGTCGAAATTTGTTGGTTAAATATTTGTAAACAGCTGATTATTTTGATTTTATAAATTAAATTCTATAAATTCACTAACTATTAACCAATTGAATACTAACTAAAACTAATTTTTATGACAACAGAATCAAGAAATAAACCACCCATGTGGTTTTGGATAGTAAGTGTAATTGCCCTTTTATGGAATGCAATGGGAGTTAAAGTATATTTAGATCAGGCCTATAATACCGAAGCTCATAAAGCCATGTACAATACACCTGAGCTATTAGAAATGGTCAATAATACACCATCTTGGGCTATAGCCGCTTTTGCATTGGCTGTTTTTGGTGGGCTCCTAGGTTGTATAGGTCTACTACTTAGAAAAAAATGGGCACGCATCACTTTCCTAGTGTCACTACTAGGTATTATTGTACAAATGATAAACAATGTATTTATGAGTGGTGCCATGGAAGTTTATGGACCTGGTGCAATTGCAATGCCTATTATGACCTTGTTAATTGGCATATTATTACTCTGGCTTTCTAAAAAAGGAATCTCCAAAGGTTGGCTGCGCTAACCTATTTAAATAAAAAAGGCACTGTGATACCAACGGTGCCTTTTTTCTTAAATATCTCTAATAAAACTTCCAAAAAGGTCATCAAATTTATAGCCTTTTGAAAATCGTTGTTTATTGAGTTTTTTGTTTTCTACTAAGGCCCAAAGAACAAATTCCATTAAAAAATAAGAATCTTTAGTAGTACTATCAGGTTGATATTTTTTAACCAATTTTTTTAGCGGAGTAATTTGATCCAATGTTTCTTGGTACATTCTATCATCTAGATTGTCTAGTAACTCAAAGCTACTTTGCTCAAAAAACCATTCAATTACGTCATCATACGGAGTTGTTTCTTCTTTATGTTGTAATTTTTGAATAACAGGAAAGTCCACTTCAAACAACGTATTAATAGCATTTCCAATTAAGTTTTGTGCCACAGCGGAAGCACCTTCTTGTTCACCTTCATATACCAACTCAACTTTACCCGTAATAGCGGGAATAACCCCCATAAAATCGCTTAAACGAATGGTAGTTGTGGAATCACCATTCGTCATACTTCTACGCTCAGCTGTACTCAATAAATTTTCAAAAATAGTAATACTCATTCGCGCACTTACACCACTTTTAGTATCTACATACTCACTTTCTCTAGCTTCAAAACTTATTTGTTCCACTAATTTTTTTGCTAAACTAGGCACATATACTTGTTCTGACTGTCGTTTGTCAAGATGTGCTTCTTGCTCCGTTATTTTTTGAGCAATGGAAATATTCTCTGGGTAATGTGTTAATATTTGGGATCCGATTCTGTCTTTTAATGGTGTTACAATACTTCCTCTGTTGGTATAATCTTCTGGATTGGCAGTAAAAATAAATTGTAAATCTAATGGCAATCGCAATTTGAAACCGCGAATTTGAATATCACCTTCTTGTAAAATGTTAAATAGAGAAACTTGGATACGCGCCTGTAAATCAGGTAATTCATTAATGACAAAAATACATCTGTTAGCGCGAGGTATCATACCAAAATGAAGCACTCTGTCATCAGCATAACTCAATTTTAAATTGGCAGCTTTAATTGGATCTACATCACCAATTAAATCGGCCACCGTAACATCTGGCGTTGCTAGTTTTTCAAAAAACCGTTCTTCTCTATGAATCCACGTTATTGGAGTGTCATCTCCTTTCTCATTGATCAATTCTTTGGCGTAACGCGATAATGGGTGAAATGGATCATCGTTAATTTCAGATCCCGAAACGATCGGTATATATTCATCTAATAAATTTACCATCAACCTAGCGAGTCGGGTTTTAGCCTGACCTCTAAGACCCAATAAATTAATATGATGTCTTGAAAGGATAGCGGTTTCTAGCTCACGAATTACTGTGTTTTCGAAACCCCAAACCCCTTCAAAAACAGTTTCATTATTTTTGATTTTTACGATAAGGTTGTTACGCAATTCATCTTTTATAGATTGACTTTTATAATTGGCTTTGTTTAAATCGCCAAGGGTATTTACTTTTTCTATTTTCATAAACTATTGATTATCCTCTTAATTTTTTCTTTCTATTTTGTTCATAATCTTCAAAAATCATTTCACCCAAACCTTTAATCCCGGTATAAAATGCTTTTCCTTGATTGGCATTGGTAAAATGCTGTACAAATTGCATTAAATACGGATCTTGAGCGATCATAAAGGTGGTAATTGGAATGTGTAATTTTCGAGCTTGACTCGCCATATTATAACACTTTTCAACAATGTATTGATCTAGACCATTGCTGTTTTTATAATATTCACCATCGGGCAGTCGAATACAGCTCGGTTTCCCATCGGTAATCATAAAAATTTGCTTATTGGTATTTCGTTTTCTACGAAGCATATCCATTGCTAATTGTAGTCCCGCCACCGTATTTGTATGATACGGTCCCACTTTTAAATATGGTAAATCTTTGATGGCTATAGGCCACGCATCATTACCAAAAACTAAAATATCTAAGGTGTCTTTTGGATAGCGTGTTGTTATTAACTCTGCCAATGCCATTGCGACTTTTTTAGCGGGTGTAATTCGATCTTCACCATACAAAATCATGCTGTGGCTAATGTCAATCATAAGTACAGTACTCATTTGTGCCTTAAAATTGGTTTCTTCTACAACTAAATCACGTTCATTCAAAACAAAATTGCCCATACCGTTATTGATTTGAGCATTTTTAATGCTTTCAGTCATTGAAATGTGCTCTAAGGCATCTCCATATCTATAATTGCGAAAATCGCCGGTATGCTCATCCCCTTGACCTATACTCTTCGCTTTATGATTGCCCGTTTTACTTTTTTTAAGGTCTCCAAAAATTTGATCCAACGCTTTTTGACGAATAGCACGTTCTGTTTTAGCCGTGATTTTCAAACCGTTGCCACCATTGGCTGGATCAACTTCTTCTTGAAGGTAACCTTTCTTTTTTAAATCTTCAATAAAGTCGTCTAGGGTATATTCCGGTGTAGTTAATTCATATTCTTTATCAAGCTGCGCTAACCAATCTAAGGCTTCATCTACATCTCCTGAAGTGTGGGTAATGAGTTCCTTAAAGATTTCAAATAGTTTGTCAAAAGGCGCTTGATATGGTGCCTCATAATTTTTAAATCGAAATCCTTTTTTATAAACACTATCCATAGCTGTAAAATTACTACAATTATGACTTCAGTACTAATTTTTAAGAAAACATTAATACTGTATAAATCACTAAAGAGGTGCTTGATAAACTGAAACATTGACTTTAAGAATACCCTCAAATTTATTAAATGCACCTTGATATTACTTATTGATCAAGTAAGTTATAGAAACTTTATTTTTCACGGTTTTTTAAAACTTCTACCACATCATTTAATTGAAAACCTTTTGCTTTTAGTAAAATTAAATAGTGAAACAGTAGATCAGCACTTTCACTTAAAAACAACTCATCATTTGAGTCTTTTGCTTCAATAACTACTTCGACAGCTTCCTCACCTACTTTTTGTGCAATTTTATTCATTCCTTTTTCAAACAATGAAGCTACATAACTACGATCACTACTCGCATTCTCTTTTCGTTCGCTTATTACCTGTTCTAAATTTGATAAAAAACCAAAAGTTTGCTGATTGGTTTCACCCCAACAGGTGTCTGTTCCTTTGTGGCAGGTGGGGCCTACTGGATTGACTTGAATTAACAACGAGTCGTTATCACAATCATTTTTTATAGAAATAAGCTCTAAAAAATGACCGCTTTCTTCGCCTTTGGTCCAAAGTCGCTGTTTTGACCTACTATAAAAGCATACTTTTTTTGTTTCTAGTGTTTTTGTATAGGCTTCATTGTTCATATAGCCCAACATCAATATGTTTTTAGTAGTAACATCTTGTATGACAGCAGGTACTAAGCCATTGTTTTTTGTGAAATCTATCTTCATTTTTATAGTCTTATCGGAATATTATGTTGTTTCAGTTCTTCTTTTAAATCTTTAATCTCAATTTCTTTAAAATGGAATACACTAGCAGCTAATGCTGCATCGGCTTTGCCTAGCGTAAATGTATCCACAAAATGTTGGATAGTTCCTGCACCTCCAGAAGCAATAATTGGAATGTTTAATTCTGACGAAAGTTTGGCTAGTGCTTCATTCGCAAAACCATCCTTTGTGCCATCATTGTCCATTGAGGTGAATAAAATTTCTCCAGCACCTCTTTCCTCCACTTCTTTTGCCCAATCAAATAAATTTAATGCAGTTGGCACCTTTCCTCCTACTAAATGTACGACCCATTTACCATCTATTTGCTTGGCATCAATGGCCACTACAATACATTGATTGCCAAATTTGGCCGCTAGTTCGTTAATTAGTGCAGGTCTCTTTACTGCTGATGAATTTATTGATACTTTGTCTGCTCCACATTTTAATAGGATAGAAACGTCTTCAACGGATGAAATACCACCTCCTACGGTAAAGGGTATATTAACTTGTTCTGCAACATTCAACACTAAATTTGTAAGGGTTTTTCTTCGTTCTTCGGTAGCTGAAATATCTAAAAAAACCAATTCGTCAGCACCATTTTCTGCGTATAGCTTAGCTAATTCTACCGGGTCTCCAGCATCGCGTAAGTTCACAAAGTTAACACCTTTTACAGTTCTTCCGTTTTTAATATCTAAACACGGAATGATTCTTTTGGTTAGCATATTATTTTTTTAAAATAAAATTTTCTAATTGTTTCAAACTAATTCTGTTCTCATAAATTGCTTTTCCAATGATAGTTCCTTCACAACCCATTTCAGCTAATTTTGGGAGCTCATCATAGGTTGAAATCCCACCAGAGGCAATTAATTTAACTTTTGGACATTCACTTAATATTTTTCTATATAAATCAAGCGACGGACCTTCTAGCATACCATCTTTGGCAATATCTGTACAAATAACATAATGAATACCCTCTTTTTGGTAATTTTGGATAAATGGAATCAAGTCTTCATTACTTTCTTCTTGCCAACCACTTACTGCAATTTTCTCATTAATGGCATCAGCACCTAAAATAATTTTCTCATTGCCATAGGTTGCAATCCATTCCTTAAAAATGTTCGGTTTTTTAACAGCAATACTACCACCGGTAATTTGATGGGTGCCCGATTCAAAAGCAATTTTTAAATCTTCATCCGATTTTAGACCACCACCAAAATCAATATTTAAATTGGTATGAGTAGCTATTTGCTCCAATACCTTATAGTTTACGATATGGCTGGCTTTTGCCCCGTCTAAATCTACTAAATGCAGGTATTGAATCCCACTAGCCTCAAATCGTTTAGCCATTTCCAAAGGATTTTCACTGTATATTTTTTGAGTGCTATAATCGCCTTTCGACAAGCGCACACATTTACCGTCTATGATATCTATTGCGGGTATAATTCTCATTTTTTAATAGTAAAGGTTAAATATTAGATATAATAAAGATTATTTTTTTTGATTTTTTTTTGCTGTATTTATGGATGCTACGATTATTGCTAATAATTCGGAACCTTCTTTTTTTAACTTCAAAATTTCCATTTCATGTTCTGGTAATACATCTTCAAAAATTTCTAACCAATAAATACTTTCATCTACCTCGTCTTCAACTATTTTCAATTTATTGATGAAATCTGCTGTAGATTTAGCTCTTTGTGATGCTCTATAATTTGCCCCAACAGAACTTGAACTCCTTATTAATTGGTTAACAAATGCGTTATATTCTCTTGATTTTGGAATTTTAAAACAAAACCTCCAACAATCTAGTGCAAATAATTTTGTTCTATTTATAATTTGATTTTTCATAGCAAGCTTGAAACTTTTACTATTTTATATTTAACTTCTAATATTTACTTTAACTTCAAAAAATTTTTTAAGACTAACGCTCCCGCTTTACTGCTTTTTTCAGGATGAAATTGTACACCGTAAAAATTATTCTTTTTTAATGCTGTAGTGTATGTCAATCCGTAGTGACTTGTTGCGATGGTTTCATTGCTTATTGTTGCGTAATAACTGTGTACTAAATACATATACTCATTTTCTTTAATTCCCTTAAATAAATCAGATTTCAAGTTCGAAATGTGATTCCAACCTATTTGTGGAACTTTTACATCAGCAGAAAACTTAACAATGGAGTTATTGAAAATACCAAGGCCTTTTGTATTCCCTTCTTCAGAGTGTTTACACATTAATTGCATTCCTAGACAGATTCCTAAGACAGGTTGTTTTAAGGTAGGGATCAACGTATCGAGCCCACTTTCTTGTAGCATCTTCATTGCACTACTGGCCTCACCTACACCGGGAAAAATAACTTTGTCAGCATCTTTTATTTCATCGCAATTGTTTGATAATACAGCGTCAATACCCAATCTTTTAAACGCAAATTGAATACTTTGTATATTACCTGCACCATAGTCTATTAGTACTAATTTCATTATAACATTCCTTTTGTTGATGGCAATATCATTTTTTCTACATCTCTATTTTTGGCCATTTTAATTGCTTTTGCAAACACTTTGAAAATAGCTTCAATTTTGTGATGTTCATTAGTGCCTTCGGCTTTAATATTTAAATTGGCTTTGGCACCATCCGTAAATGATTTAAAAAAATGAAAGAACATTTCTGTGGGCATTTTCCCGATCATTTCCCTCTTAAAATCGGCTTCCCAAACCAACCAATTTCTTCCTCCAAAATCAATAGTGGCTTGTGCCAGACAATCATCCATTGGCAAGCAAAAACCATAGCGTTCAATTCCTAATTTAGTACCTAATGCTTCGTTGAAAACTTCACCCAATGCAATGGCTGTATCTTCTATGGTATGATGTTCATCAACTTCTAAATCGCCTTTTGTCGTAATAGTTAAGTCCATTTGACCATGACGTGCTAATTGATCGAGCATATGATCAAAAAAATCAATGCCAGTGTCAATATTGCTTTTTCCAGTGCCGTCAAGATTCAATTCAATTTGAATGGCCGTCTCATTGGTTTTTCTAGTAATTGTTGCCGTACGATCCTCCAGCTTTAAAAATTCATAAATGCGTAACCAATTAGTTGTTTCTAAAGCTATATAATCATCTAATTCATCACGTTTCACCGTAATTTCATCGGTGCCGAGATGTGTTTCATCATTGATGTAAATACCTTTGCTGCCTAAATTTTTTGCAAGTTCAATATCTGTTAAGCGATCCCCAATTACAAATGAATTCGCGAGGTCATAGTCATCTGAAAAATACCGTGTTAAAAGTCCGGTATTAGGCTTGCGAGTTGGTGCGTTGTCTTTCGCAAAGGTTCTATCAATATATTCCTCTTTAAAAACAACCCCCTCATTTTCAAATGTTTTAATAATAAAGTTGTGTACCGGCCAAAATGTATTTTCTGGAAAAATAGCAGTACCTAAGCCATCTTGATTGGTAATCATCACAAGTTCAAAATCTAATTCTTTAGCAATTTTACTCAATGCTTGGATTGCTTTTGGGTAAAAAACTAGCTTTTCAAAAGAATCAATTTGCTCATCGCTAGTTTCTTTAATCATTGTTCCGTCTCTATCTATAAATAACACTTTTTTCATGATTCTAATTCTTTTAATGCTTTGATTAATAGTTGATTTTCTAGTTCGGTTCCAACGGTAAATCGCAAGGTATTTTTACACAATACTTGTGTGGTTCTGTTGCGAATTACAATTCCTTTGGCTAGTAATTGACGATAACGTTTGTTGGCATCATCAACCTTAACCAATATAAAATTAGCATCAGATTCGTATATTCTTGAAATGAAATTAATTGCTTTTAACTCGTTTGACACTAAATTACGTTGCTCAATAATTTTTGCAATTTCTTCACTTACTATATTGAAATTACCCAATCGCTCTAGTGCAAACTGTTGTGTTAATGCATTGACATTGTAAGGAGGCTTTATTTTGTTGAGAACTGCAATAATTTCTTGTGAAGCATAACAAATACCTAAGCGAATTCCTGCCATTCCATAGGCTTTTGACAATGTTTGCGTCACGATTAAATTCGGAAATTCATTTAAGCGACTTAACCAACTTTCTTGTTCTGAAAAATCAATGTAGGCTTCATCAATAACCACAATGCCTTTAAATTCGCGTATTAATTGTTCTATTTGTTTGGACTGAAAACTGTTTGCGGTTGGATTGTTAGGAGAACAAAGAAATAAAAGTTTACTATGTTTCGTTGCTGCATTAAGTATGGCTTGTACTTTTGGTTGAAATGTTTTTGTGAGGTTTACCGTGATGGTCTCCACTCCGTTTAGGTCAGCCAGTACTTTATACATCCCGTAGGTTGGAGGCAGAATGATGCTATTATCTTCTTTAGGCTCACAAAATGCTCTGAAAATAAGGTCAAGTACTTCATCACTACCGTTTCCCAACAGGATATTGTTCGTTGAAACCTTCTTTATTTCAGCAAGTAGTTGTTTTACTTTTTGCTGTTGTGGATCTGGGTATCTATTGACGCCATTGTTAAACGGATTTTCATTGGCATCTAGAAAAACCATCTCTTTATCAAAATCAGTAAACTCATCTCTAGCTGAAGAATACGCTTTGATATTTTTGATAGTGGGTCTTATTAAATTTTTAATGCTCATTCTGTTGTTATTTTAAGCTTTCTAAACGCAGTGTTACTGCATTTTTATGCGCTTGTAATCCTTCGGCTTCTGCCATAACTTCGATCGCTTTCCCTATATTTTGTATCCCTTCTTTTGTAATCTTCTGGAAGGTCATATTTTTCAGAAAACTATCTAAATTCACCCCAGAATATGCTTTTGAAAAGCCATTGGTTGGTAGTGTATGATTGGTTCCTGACGCATAATCTCCAGCACTTTCTGGAGTGTAGTTACCAATAAATACGGAGCCTGCATTTTGAATCCCATCACAATAAAATTCATTATTTTCTGTACAAACTATAAAATGCTCCGGACCATATTCATTAATAAACTCAAGTGCGGTTTCATCAGTAGCAACCAGGATCAATTTTGAATTTTTAATTGCTTTTTTTGCGATTTCTTTACGCGGTAATTTTTCGAGTTGTTTTGTAATTTCTGCGCTTACCTGTTCTAATAAAGTTTCTGATGTTGAAACGAGTAATACTTGACTGTCCGTTCCATGTTCGGCCTGACTTAATAAATCAGAAGCAACAAAAGCTGCATTGGCACTATCATCAGCAACTACAAGTAATTCACTGGGGCCAGCTGGCATATCAATGGCCACTCCAAATTTCGTTGCCAATTGCTTCGCTACAGTAACAAATTGATTTCCTGGTCCAAATATTTTTGAAACTTTAGGAATAGATTGTGTTCCGAAAGTCATTCCTGCAATCGCTTGAATTCCCCCCACTTTTACTACTTTAGTAACTTTACAGAGCGCGGCAGCATACAATATAGCGGGATTTATATTCCCATTTTTATCTGGAGGTGAGCATAAAATAATCTCTTTACAACCGGCAATTACCGATGGAACCGCTAACATGAGTACAGTAGAGAATAAAGGAGCTGTACCACCTGGAATGTACAAACCAACTTTTTCAATGGGTCTTTTTTCTTGCCAACACAAAACGCCAGCAGTTGTTTCTACTGTAATTTTTGATGTTTTTTGGGCTTTATGAAACTTTTCTATATTGCTCTTAGCGAGCTTAATAGCTTCTTTAAGTTCATCTGAAACTAAATGAGTTGCTTCTTTAAGTTCTTTTTCGCTTACGAGGGTGTTTTGCAGTGTGATGCCATCAAAAAATGAGGTATACTTTGAAATAGCAACATCTCCTTTTTCTTTTACTTCAGAAAAAATTTGCATTACCGTTTCTTCAATATCTTCAATTGCCTTGGTAGGCCGCTGTGTAATTGAAGTCCAATTCTTTTTTAAAGGGTTTTTTATGATTTTCATAACTACAGTACCATTTTTTCAATTGGACAGACTAAGATGCCTTGTGCTCCTTTTAACTTTAATTCATCAATAATTTCCCAAAACTGGTTTTTATCAATTACAGAATGCACAGAGCTCCACCCCTCTTCCGCTAAGGGCAATACCGTTGGACTGCGCATACCAGGTAGTACATTTAGTATAACTTCTAGCTTATCATTAGGTGCATTTAAAAGGATGTAACGTGACTGCCTTCCTTTTAAAACAGCTTGTATCCTAAATTGTAATTTGCTGAGTAATTCTGCATTTACTTTAGTAATTAAAGGCGAAACAGCCAAAACGGCTTCGGAAGTCAAAAGCACTTCTACTTCTTTTAAATTATTTTTGAATAAGGTACTTCCACTCGACACAATATCACAAATACCATCTGCAAGGCCAATATTCGGTGCTATTTCTACCGAACCATTAATGATATGTAAATGTGCTTTGACCTTCTTTTTTGATAAATACTGGTTGATGGTATTTGGGTATGAGGTTGCAATACGCTTGTTAGAGAAATAATTTATATCGCTGTACTTTTCATTTTTAGGAATTGCTAGTGATACTTTACACTTCGAAAAGCCTAATTTTTCTGCAATGGCAATATCAGCACCTTTTTCAATAAGTACATTTTCACCAATAATGGCAATGTCAACAACACCATCTCTTAAATATTGTGGTATGTCTCCATTACGTAGGTAAAAAACTTCTAATGGAAAATTACTGGCAAGCGCTTTTAGTTGGTCTTTACCGTTATCAATGGCAATTCCGCAGTCTTTTAATAGTCTAAGGGAGTCTTCGTTTAATCTTCCTGATTTTTGGATGGCAATCTTTAATTTACTCATGTTTTTATTAAAATGTGTTTGAGTAAATCAAAAAGAATCTTTTTTTATTAAAAAACCCATTTGATGTACTCAAACGGGTTTAAAATATGTTGATTTTATTCAATATAATTTCATTTCGCTTGAGTGCAATTATGAAAATGATGATGATGTAATTGAATAAAGTTCATTTCGTTGTTTTAACTGTACAAATATTTAAAATTTATATTCACAATTCCAAATATTTTTTAAGATTTTAATTTATTCATCTCTAAATGCTGACTTTTGGCATACTCAAAACCATATTTCCACCATTTTTTCATCAAATGTTTATTAAAAACCAATGAATTCGTAGTGAGCACGGTAGGCGTATAATACAAGTTGAGTTTTACTCCTTTACTTTTAGCTTCTAGTTTACCAATACTCACATTATAACGCTCTACATGGTCTAGCATAAATTCAGAAACAGACATCATTAAGCCAAAAGGGTTTTTGGACGGCATCCTGTTTATTTGAGAGACTTCTGTCTCTAAAATGATAGCATCTACTTCAGTTGCTCCTCGTAAAATAGCTTCCCGAATAGGAACTAAACAACCAAAACCACCATCTGCATATTCGCAATGATCTTTTTTTAATAGACTCATAAACGGCACATAATTGCAAGACCCCCAAATCCAATCACAAAAATCATCATACTCGCATTCGGCAATCGATTTGTATTCAATTTGATTGGCTGTTAAATTAGATACTGTAACAATAACATCTTTATTTGAATTCCGTATACGATCATAATACGCTTTTGTGACGTATTTTTTTATAAATTTTCTCAGGTTTTTACTTTCTCCAAAGGTTTTACGCCCATTGATAAAATTCCATAGTGTATTTAAATGATTTACACTGACCACTTTTTCTCCGTTTACAGTTCGAACAATAAAAGGATTGTTGCTAAAAATCTTTCGTTGAGAAACAGTTGTATAGATGGCTTTTAGCTCCCTAATTTTTCCTAATGCTAAATGGGTCACCATTAAACTTCCGGTAGACGTTCCTAAAAAAAGGCTATACTCCTTTCCTTTTTCATCAATTAAATATTCGGCTACTCCACCAGCAAAGGCTCCTTTACTACCTCCTCCTGAAATTACCAATGCTTTCATTTCTTACTACTATTTGTTTTTAGGTGAATATAATTTTTAAACAACTAATCGTAAACTAATACGAACTAGGATTCATTTTATAAAATACTATAGAAAAAAGATGCTTTGTTTTTAAAAACCTTTATTTTTGATAAATCTAATCATTTTAGTAATGAAAATAAAATCAGTTGCAGTTATAATTTTTGCCGTAGGTATATTGTTTAGTTGTACTAAAAATTACCAATCGAGAATTATTAATACAATTGCCATTGAGGGAATTAAAATGGATAGTGCTAGCATTAGAGCAATTGATGTTTTAAAAGATTCTACTTTAATATTTGCAACTTCTAATGGCCTTGTCGGAATGGTTTATAAATTTAAAAATGAGCCGCTTACTATTGAAGCTCAGTTTGACACCATTACCCCTCATTTTCGATCAATCGCTTCAAACGGAGAATATACGTTTGCTTTAAGTATTGGAAATCCCGCATTGCTATATAAATTGAATGACGGAAATCTGGAATTAGTTTATAAAGAAGAACATGAAAAAGTATTTTACGATGCGATGACTTTTTTTGATAATCAAAATGGAATTGCAATGGGTGATCCTACAGACGGTTGTTTGTCTGTTATAATTACTAAAGATGGAGGAAATACATGGAATAAACTTTCGTGTGAAGCACTTCCACCTCTAGAAGAGGGTGAAGCCGCTTTTGCTGCTAGTAATACCAATATAGCGACGATTGGTTCAAATGCTTGGATTGTTACAGGAGGAAAGCGTGCTCGCGTTTTTCATACTTCCGATATGGGAAAAACATGGGAGGTTTATAATACACCAATTATTGAGGGTGAGACTATGACTGGAATTTATAGTGTCGATTTTTTTGATGCTAAAAACGGAATTATCATGGGGGGCGATTGGAATAAAAAAGAAAGTAATTTATCTAATAAGGCAATTACTAATGATGGAGGTAAAACTTGGCAATTAATTGCTGATGGGAAAGAACCAGGTTACAAAAGCTGTGTGCAATATGTGCCCAACACAGAAGGAAAAGAGTTGTTTGCTGTTGGATCTACAGGTATTTCTTTTTCGAATGATAGTGGCACTACATGGAAAGAAGTGAGTAATGAAAAGGGCTATTACACCATTAAGTTTGTAAATAAAAATATTGCCTGGTTAGCAGGCAAAGAGAAAATAGGAAAATTAATATTAGAATAAATACGTTAAATGAAAAAAATACTGATACTACTTTTGGCAATTGAATTGGTTAGTTGTCAAAAAAACAATTTAAAATCACAGTTTACCTGTACTTCTTCTTCAGAATTTGGAAAGACCAAGGAGTTTAGAGATATTATGAAAAAGTTTAAGGTTGCGATTCCTGCAAACTGGAAAACACAGTTGTATTATGATGAAACAAAATCGCAAATTTACAGTGCAGATACTACAAAACAGCTTACTGAGACATACATATACGATGTTACTTGGCATCAAGGAGAATTAGAATTGAATGATTCTTTTGCGCAGAAGGTAAAAGATACATTGGCCATTAAGGAACAATTAAACACTGTGAAATCTGGTTTCTCAGAATTTAAAGACAAACCAATATATTGGAACCTTGCAAGCGGAATCAGTTCTAATTTCCCATATCAAATTCTACAAGTCTATGTAAAAAGTGATCTAGATGAGTATATTACATTTACCACCAAGGTGTATGGAAGTGATCAAGTTGATGAACGCTTTTGTGAATCAATTGAATTGTTTGACGAAATGGTTATAATTGAATGATTTCTAACTATTTAAAAATAATTATGTGATTATTTAATTTTTTTATTTATTTTTGTATAAATAATAACAATTAATTTTTAATGCTATGAAAAAAATTAACTTAATTGGCTGTTTATCTATGGCCTTAACTTTCCTGTTCATTTCGTGTTCTGAAGATGCAACATTTACGGATTTTGAAAAGAAAGGAAAAGTAAAATTACCACAAGAAACAACTTTAATAACCAATCAGAATGACGCAAGTTGTAGTGATGTAATGACCTATCCATTAATTGCTGGACAGCATATTAATGTTGGTACCGTGACTGTATCTAATAATGATGATACGTTATTTGTTACCTATAATACTACAGGTGATTGGTTCTTAACAGAAACACATTTGTTTGTAGGTGCGGATAGTGATATTCCTTATAGTGGTGGTGGAAACCCGCAATTTGGTCACTTCCCTTATCATGGAGATCATGGTTCAGTTCAGAGTTTTACATTTGCTGTATCATTAGCTGATTTGGATGACTGTTTTTCAGTTGTTCCTCACGCGGCTGTTGACAAAATTGTAAATGGACAAGCTGTTCAGGGTGAAACTGCATTTGGATGTGGAGATAAGGAGTTTCCAGGTAATAGATGGGGATGTTATTTTGAATATTGTAAGCAAGAGTGTAATGACGATAATTGCATGGAGGTTTTTGCTAGAAAATACGATGAAGAGCATGTTAGTTGTTTAGATGTTCCTGTAAATGGAAATTCGTTAAGTGGATGGTCAAGTGAATATCCATATAGAATTTTGTTCAACTCAAATAAACATGATTTGGACATATACATGAAGAATGATTGTGATATTACAAATGTTGCTTATTTTGGACGTGTAGAAGTGATTAAAGATGCAACTAATGATGCTAATTTGAAAGTGAAATATGTTATTCATCCTAATGAATACGGAGGCGCTAACCCTGGGAATATACATAATTACAAATTATCAGAAATTATGTTTTATATTGGACCAGAAGAAAATCCATATAATGTAGATGGATCTTATAAAACTGGTATAACTGGAGCTAATTTTTATTCAGAAGTATTTGATATTCCAGTACAAGCCACAGGTTTAATTGATATGACATGGACAGGTGATACAAATCCTGATACGAATGTTTATATTATACCTTATGCTAAGGTTTGTAAAGAAGTTGAAGACTAAAGAACATTATATTTGGTATAAAAAAGAGGCTGTGTAAACAGCCTCTTTTTTTTATTCAAACAAGAAAAGATTTATTAGTTTTGATTAAACTTTATTTCATGAAAAATATAACAAACCGCTTTATAAAATACGTTAAAATAGATACCCAATCTGATCCAAATAATCCTGAGTTCCCAAGTACAAAAAAACAATGGGATTTAGCTAAAATTTTAGTTGAAGACCTCAAAGAAATAGGTATGGTGGATATTACACTCGACGACAATTGCTATATCATGGCAACCTTGCCAAGTAATGTTGATTACGCTGTGCCAACGATTGGTTTTGTTTCTCATATTGATACGAGTCCCGATTATACAGCAACCAATGTAAAACCTCAAATTCACACTAATTATGATGGATCAGATATTGTTCTTAATAAAGAACTAGACATCGTACTCTCACCATCATATTTTGAAGATTTATTGCTGTATAAAGGACAAACGCTAATAACTACTGATGGCACTACCCTATTGGGCGCCGATGATAAAGCGGGTGTAACAGAAATTGTAACGGCTATGGAGTATCTAATAAAACATCCCGAAATAAAACATGGCTCTATTAGAATAGCTTTTACTCCCGATGAAGAAGTTGGAAAAGGCGCTCATTTATTTGATGTGGAAAAATTCGGAGCCGAATGGGCTTATACCATGGATGGAAGTCAGCTTGGAGAATTAGAGTATGAAAATTTTAATGCAGCTGGAGCTAAAGTAATAATCAATGGAAAAATTGTACATCCTGGATATGCAAAGGGTAAAATGATCAATTCAATGCTTATTGCAAATGAATTTATTGCCGCCTTACCTAAGGATGAAGTACCTGAGCAAACAGAGGGGTATGAAGGATTCTATCATTTGTATGCTATTACCGGTGAAGTAGAAAAGACTGAACTGCAGTATATCATTAGAGACCATGACCTAAATTTATTCAAAAAGCGTAAAGAAGATTTTCAGGAAGTAGCAAATAGGATCAATAAAAAATTAGGAAAAAAACAGGTATTGGTAGAAATTAAAGATCAATATTTCAATATGAAAGAGATGATTGAGCCTGTGAAACATATCGTTGATATTGCTGAAGAAGCCATGATTGAATTAGGGATTCAACCACTCATAAAAGCCATACGTGGTGGTACTGACGGCTCACAACTTTCTTTTAAAGGCCTTCCCTGCCCAAATATATTTGCGGGTGGACATAATTTTCATGGACGTTATGAGTATGTCCCCGTTGAATCGATGATTAAAGCCACAGAAGTTATTGTTAAAATTGCCGAATTAACTGCTGTTAAAGCAAAAAACTAACAAAAACAATAGTTGTGTTATTATTTGATAGAAAGTTTTTAATTAAGCGGGCTATTCTATATTTTTGAACCACATAATTAGTTAAATGAAAAGAGAATTATTATTATCGCTAGCAAAAAAATACGATACACCTTTGTATGTGTATGATGCTAATAAAATAGAAACGCAGTATAAGCGTATTACCGATGCATTTTCAACTGTTAAGAGTTTGAAAATAAATTATGCGGTAAAAGCACTTTCAAATATCAATGTACTCAAAGTGTTTAAACAGTTAAATTCTGGTTTAGATACGGTCTCTGTACAAGAAATCCAATTAGGATTAAAAGCAGGATTTAAACCTGAAGACATCATTTTTACGCCCAATGGAGTTTCTTTAGAGGAAATTGAACAAGCAAAAGATTTAGGAGTTCAAATCAATATAGATAACATCTCTATTTTAGAACAATTTGGTCAAAAATACCCAAAAATCCCTGTTTGTATTCGAATGAATCCACATGTAATGGCCGGTGGAAATAGTAAAATTTCGGTGGGTCATATTGATTCGAAATTTGGTATTTCAATTCATCAGTTACCGCACATTCTTCGCGTAGTTGAAAATACTGGAATGTATATTACGGGAGTGCATATGCATACAGGATCGGATATCTATGATGTCGATGCTTTTTTAAGAGCTACAGAAATTTTATTTAATGTGGCCATGAGCTTTAAGGATTTACAATATATCGATTTTGGTAGTGGATTTAAAGTGCCTTATAAAGAAGGTGATATAGAAACAGATATCGAGGAATTGGGCAAAAAACTTTCAAAGAGATTCAATACTTTTTGTAAGGAATTTGGTAAGGATTTAACGTTGATGTTTGAGCCTGGTAAATTTTTGGTGAGCGAAGCTGGTAATTTTCTAGTGAATGTAAATGTAGTAAAACAGACTACCTCTACCGTTTTTGCAGGTGTTGATAGCGGTATGAATCATTTTATAAGACCGATGTTTTATGATGCGTATCATCACATTACAAATATATCAAACCCGAAGGGGAAGGAGCGATTTTATAGTGTTGTTGGATATATCTGCGAAACAGATACACTAGGGTCTAATAGAAGAATTAATGAAATTACCGAAGGTGATATTTTGTGTTTTAATAATGCTGGAGCCTATTGTTTTTCAATGGCATCAAATTATAACTCGCGTTACAGACCCGCTGAAGTATTGGTTAATAACGGTAAGGACTATTTAATTAGAAAGCGAGAGACCATTGAAGATATTCTAAGAGGTCAAGAGCTGGTTGCCTTTTAATATTGGTAACGAATAAAACTTAGCTGCTTTTATAGTGTTGAATTCAAGGTGATTTTTAATTAGTTAGCTTGGTACTAGTAATTTATTGTAGACATTCATTAAAGTTTGTTCGGAATCTTATTAAATGACACTATAAAAATTGGAGATACGTAAATAAGTATGCTAAATTTTTGTAATATGATAAAAAGATGACTAAAAGTATTGCGAACTATTGCGTTTTAAATTATATCTATTACATTTGTTGCATGCAAAGCACTAATTCTATTTCTTTTTCTTCAGTTGGTTCCATTTCTTTGGGCACTACTGCTATTGCTACAATTACCCTTCGGGGTTAATATTTACATATCACTATTTTCGATATTCTATTTTAATAGAAAAACCACAACAATTACATTTAAAAATATAATTTAAAATGAAAGTTTTAAAATTCGGTGGAACATCAGTTGGTTCTGCAAAAAGTATAAAATCTGTCATCAACATCGTTCAAAATAATTCTAAATCTACTAAGCAAATAGTGGTAGTATCTGCATTTTCGGGTGTTACAAATCTACTTTTAGAAGGAATCCAAGTTGTTTTAAATAAAACAAACTCAATAGATGTTATTAGTGCCGAGATTGTTGATAAACATCTCGTTGTAATTAATGAATTGATAACTGATGAAAACACAAAAAACACCATTTTTAAATTTTTGCATACCGAGTTAGATAAATTAAAACAATTGTATCAAGGTATTTCATTAATCAATGAGTTAACGCCTAAAACGGAAGCTAAAATAGTCAGTTTTGGTGAGTTGATGTCTTCTTTTATTATTGGTGAAGCAATGAAAGCACATGGACTACAGGTAACGAGAAAGGATACTAGGGAGCTCATTGTGGCTAATGAAAATTTTTCAAATGCCATAGTCGATTTTAATCTTACCAATAAAAATATTAAAGAGTTTGTTGCTACTTGTACTTCAGCTATTATTTTAATACCTGGCTTTGTGGCGTCAAATAGAAAAAAAGAAACGACAGTATTAGGTCGCGGGGGTTCTGACTATACCGCAGCCATATTTGCTGCTGCGGTAGATGCTGAAGTGTTAGAGATTTGGACAGATGTAAGCGGGATGTTTACTTCAAATCCGAAAATTGTTAAACAAGCCAAATCGATAGAACAAATTTCATATCAAGAAGCAATGGAATTGTCGCATTTCGGAGCAAAAGTGATCTATCCACCAACGATACACCCAATATTAAAAAAAGAAATCCCTATTTTAATAAAGAATACGTTTGATCCTGCTCATAAAGGAACTCTAATCACAAGTCAACCTAATGTAAATCAAACTACTGTTAAAGGAATTAGCCATATTGAAAATGTTACCCTAATAACACTTGAAGGAGCCGGTATGATTGGTGTACCAGGATTTTCAAAGCGTATATTTGAAATCCTTTCAATTAATAATATCAACGTAAAATTAATCACACAAGCTTCATCTGAACACTCGATTTGTATCGGAATTGATGATTCAAACGCCGAAAAAGCGAAGGAAGTAATCGATGCAGTTTTTGAGTTTGAAATATCAAAGGAAAAGGTCAATCCATTAATGGTTGAAACCGATTTGGTTATCATTGCTTTAGTAGGTGATAATATGAAAAGTCATCAAGGAATCAGTGGAAAAATGTTTAGTACACTGGGAAGCAATAATGTAAACATTAGAGCCATCGCTCAAGGAGCATCTGAAAAGAATATCTCAGCGGTAATTGCTAAAAAAGATGTCAAAAAGGCGCTCAATAGCTTGCACGAAGAGTTTTTTGAAGGCAACACAAAACAAGTAAATATTTTTATTACCGGCGTAGGAAATGTTGGTAGTAAATTAATCAATCAAATAAAACAGCAGCAAGAATATCTGAAACAGCGACTAAATATGAATTTCCGAGTAGTTGGTTTGTCCAATTCGAGAAAAATGTTATTTAGAGAAAATGGGATTGATTTAACTACTTGGGAAACGGACCTATCTAGTGCAGAAACAGCATCACTAACGGGATTTTTAGCTGAAGTTAAAGACTTAAATTTAAGAAATAGTGTTTTTGTTGACATTACAGCAAATGCTGATGTTGCTAATTTATATCAAGAATATCTTCGAAATAGTATTGGTGTGGTAGCTTGTAATAAGATTGCTTGTTCCGATTCATTCGAAAATTATAAGGAATTAAAAAGACTTTCAAAAAAATACAATGCGCCATTTTTATTCGAAACGAATGTAGGCGCTGGTTTACCTGTAATAGATACCTTGAGTAATTTGATTAGCTCTGGTGACCGTATAAAATCTATTCAAGCAGTACTTTCTGGGAGTTTGAATTTTATTTTTAATTACTTTAATGAAACCGTTAGCTTTTATGATATTGTAAAGCAAGCCCAAGAAGAAGGTTATACAGAGCCAGATCCTCGAATTGATTTGAGCGGTGTTGATGTAGCTCGTAAAATATTAATTTTAGCAAGAGAAAGTGGTCATGACCTTGAGCTTGATACTATTCAAAATAATTCATTCTTAACAGCAAATAATTTGGCAGCTGATTCTGTGTCCGATTTTTACGCTACTTTGAAAGAAGATGAATCACATTTTCAACAGTTATTTAACGCGGCAAGTTCAAAAAAATGTAGATTGAAATATGTGGCAGAATTTAATGATGGAAAGGCCAGTGTTGGTTTAAAAGAAATACCTTTAGGGCATCCATTTTATAATTTGGAAGGAAAAGACAATATCGTCATGTTTTATACTGAACGTTACCCTGAACAACCGATGATTATCAAAGGAGCAGGTGCTGGAGCCGATGTAACAGCCTCTGGCTTATTTGCCGATATCATAAGAACTGCTAATAAGTAGCATATGAACGAGTTAAAAATATTTTCTCCAGCTACAGTGGCAAATGTTTCTTGCGGATTTGACGCATTGGGTTTTGCTTTAGATACTTTAGGAGATGAAATGGTTTTTAGAAAAACCAATGATAAACAAATTAAAATTATAAAAATTGAAGGTGCTCAGCTTCCTTTTGATGTACACACTAATGTTGCGGGTGTTGTGACAAATGCCATGTTAGTACAGTATCCGTTCGAATTCGGAATTGAAATTGAGATTTATAAAAATTTCAAGCCAGGTAGTGGTTTGGGAAGTAGCGCAGCAAGTGCTGCTGGTGCCGCTTTTGCAATCAATGAATTATTAGGAAAACCATTTTCTTTATTAGAATTGACCAAGTTTGCAATGTTGGGTGAGGAAGCTGCTTGCGGGTCTCAAATAGCCGATAATGTGAGTGCTGCCCTATTTGGAGGTTTTGTACTGGTGAGAAGTTATGAACCGTTGGATATTATTAAATTACCAAGCCCTGCTGAGTTGGTAGTTACGGCAATTCACCCACAAATTGAAGTAAAAACAGAAGATGCGCGCAATGTGCTGAGACCAGAAGTGCCTTTAAAAGATGCCATTACACAATGGGCGAATGTTGGCGGATTGGTAAGTGGTTTATTTACTGATGATTATGACCTAATAGGAAGGTCTCTAGTTGATGTTGTTGTTGAGCCCGCAAGAAAACATTTAATTCCGCATTTTGATGAAGTGAAAAATGCAGCTATAAAACACGGAGCTTTGGGAGCGGGAATTTCAGGATCAGGCCCCACAATTTTTGCTTTAAGTAAAGGGCGAGATACTGCTTTAAAGGTGGCAGCGGCAATGAATGAAATATACAGTAAAACAACAATTGATTTTGAAATACACACTTCAAGAATTAATACGCAAGGAATCAAAATTTTAGATCAAAAATAAAATGAACTACAATAGTTTAAATAACAAAGCGCCTCAAGTTTCCTTTAAAGAAGCAGTAGTAAAGGGCTTGGCACCAGATAGAGGCTTGTATTTTCCAGAAAGAATCACTCCATTGTCAAAGGATTTCATTGAAAATATCGCAGACTATTCTAATGAAACGATTGCTTATGAAGTGATTAAACAGTTTGTAGGTGATGAAATACCAGCAGCTGAGCTAAAAACTATTATAGCTGAAACCTTGTGTTTTGATTTTCCTTTGGTGGATATAGAGCACAATATAAAAACGCTCGAACTATTTCATGGCCCTACCATGGCTTTTAAAGATGTTGGTGCTCGTTTTATGGCACGTTGTCTGGGATATTTTAATAAGAGTAATTCGGAAGAAGTAACTGTGCTTGTGGCAACTTCTGGAGATACTGGTGGCGCTGTAGCAAGTGGTTTTTTAGGAGTAAAAAATGTGAAAGTTGTTATTTTGTATCCAAGTAAAAAAGTGAGTGAAGTTCAAGAAAAACAACTTACTACACTAGGCAATAATATTCAAGCATTGGAAGTAAAAGGTACTTTTGATGATTGCCAAAACATGGTAAAAACAGCTTTTTTAGATTCAGAATTATTAAGCAATATGCAATTAACGTCTGCAAACTCAATAAATATTGCCCGTTGGTTACCACAAATGTTTTATTTTTTCTTTGCCTATAAACAGTTAAAAGAAAAAAACAAAAAGTTAGTATTTTCTGTTCCAAGCGGAAACTATGGAAATATATGTGCAGGTATGATGGCTAAAAAATTAGGGTTACCTATTCATCAATTTATTGCCGCTACCAATGCAAATGATATTGTACCACAGTATTTAGAAACAAAAGAGTATCACCCAAAACCATCTGTACAAACCATTTCTAATGCAATGGATGTTGGTGATCCAAGTAATTTTATAAGAATTCAAAAAATATATAATAACAACTTTAAATTGTTAAAATCAGACCTGCACTCCTACTCTTTTAGTGACTATCAAACGCGAGAAGCCATGATGCACCTAATAGAAAACTGTAATTATATCGCAGACCCTCATGGTGCTGTGGGGTATTTGGGAATTAAATCGTATCAAACTGAAAATCAGGACACTTTATGCGTGTTTTTAGAAACTGCGCATCCTGTAAAATTTTTAGATGTTGTTGAGCCCATTCTTGGTAGAACCATCGCATATCCTGAACAAATAAAAGCGGTGATTAATAAAGAAAAAGTGGCTGCGGAAATTAGTAATTATGATGGCTTAAAATCTTTTTTACTCAATAATTAATCAGTAGCTTTGCGTAACAAAATTATTGATTTTAATATGAAAAACACAGCGTTAACAGACATTCACGAAGCTTTAGGAGCTAAAATTGTCCCCTTTGCGGGATATAATATGCCTGTACAATATGAAGGTATAAATATAGAACATGAAACCGTTAGAAATGGTGTTGGTGTTTTTGATGTTTCACATATGGGTGAGTTTTTATTAACTGGGCCAAATGCATTGGCACTGATTCAAAAAGTATGTTCAAATGATGCGTCAAAATTAACTGATGGGAAAGCACAATACAGCTGTATTCCCAATGATGACGGAGGTATTGTTGACGATTTGATTATTTATAGAATTAGTGAAGAGAAGTATGTGTTAGTTGTAAACGCGTCGAATATTCAAAAAGACTGGGATTGGTTTGCGGCACATAATGATGTAGGAGCTGAAATGAAAGATTTGTCTGACGATTTTTCGTTATTGGCCATTCAAGGACCTAAAGCTGCGGAAGCGATGCAATCATTAACTTCTGTTGACTTAGAAAACATGAAGTATTATACTTTTGATATCGCTGATTTTGCTGGTGTTGAACATGTAATTATATCTGCTACAGGGTATACAGGTTCAGGAGGATTTGAAATTTACTGTAAAAATTCAGAGGTTGAACAAGTGTGGAATAAAGTAATGGAAGCTGGTGCGGCTTATGGTATCAAACCAATTGGATTGGCAGCTCGTGATACACTACGTCTAGAAATGGGCTTTTGCTTGTATGGTAATGATATTAATGATACCACCTCACCGCTTGAAGCTGGATTGGGCTGGATTACGAAATTCACCAAAGAGTTTACCAATTCAGATAATTTAAAGAAACAAAAAGAGCACGGTCCAGAACGGAAACTCGTTGCTTTTGAATTGAACGAACGTGGTATTCCACGTCAAGGATATGATATCGTTGATACGAATGGTAAAAAAATTGGGGAAGTAACTTCAGGAACCATGAGTCCGTCCTTAAAAACGGGAATTGGTTTAGGATATGTTCCAACCATTTTAACCGAAGTTGGCACTACTATCAATATACAAATCAGGAAGAATGCGGTGCCAGCTACTGTTGTGAAGCTGCCATTTTATAAAGGATAAGAAATTCATGTGAAGTGTAATAGTGAACATGATATCAAGCTATTTTATAACAAAAGCGAAGTAATTTTACTTCGCTTTTTGTATTTTTATAGAAACTTATAATTATGAGTAAACTAACAGAAAGCCAGATTCAAGAAAGACTTCAGCAATTTAGTGGATGGGAATATGTCAATGAAGGTCTAGAAACAACTTTAGAATTTGAAACTTTTAAAGATTGTTTTTCTATTATGACGCGAATTGCTTTTGAAGTTGAAGCACAAAATCACCATCCAGAATGGTGTAATGTCTATAATAAACTATCCATTAGACTGTCCACACATGATGCTAAAGGCGTTACCGAAAAGGATTTTAATTTGTTGCAAAGCGTAGAAAATATAATTACCAATCAGTAGAAATTACGAACTATTAGGTATTTCGTCTTTTATTTATGAAGCAATTTTTTTTTCGAATTTCTTTGTATAAGGTAACGCTGGAAAACGTCTAAAATAATTTAAATTCCATTCTCAAAATCAACCAACACGCCTTCGGCGATCCATTCAGCCAATGCCTGTCTGTTCACAGGATACATAATACGACGTTGGTCTTTTTCATTTTTTATATTTCCAATTTCTATATAAGCCATCGCGGGTAAGGTATTTTTTACCAAATACAAGTTTCTATGAGAGAAGGTTCCTGTATATGCTCTATTCGGTTGGTACTTTTTATATTTTTCCTTAAACGTTTGGTGAATACTTACCGCTAGCTTTTTTCCGTTTTTACTTTTTTTATGATGGTAAAAGAAGACATCAATATTTCTACCACTACTCCTACTGTCAACATGTGTTACAATTAATCGCCTATAGGCACCTTGATGTTTATTGTACAAGGCATTGACCGTTTCAGTTCGTTGTTTTAATCGTTGCATTTGATTCAATGGGATTCTTTCATTTGGATACACTACTTCATCATAATCAATAGTTAAAATTCGCTCATTGCGAATACCATCATTTTCATCTCTTACGATCATGTACACAATAGCTCCATGAGCGATTAATTCTTTGGCTAATCGCAACGTAACATCATAAGCATATTCATCTTCAGCGATTATTTGGTTGTTATAATTAGTTACGGTACCTGGATCGGGGCCACCATGTCCAGAAATCAAGTAATAAATGGCTCCAGAAAGCCGATTGCTTTTAATGCTTGTCTCTTTGTGTTTTTCTCCAAATATATCATGAGAAACTTTTACTATTGGCCCTGCAACAGTTGTGTTTATTTCGGGTTGAATACTTAACGTATCTACCTTAGGTAAGCGATACACTTTTCCTTCATAAAGATGCGTGCTATCTCGTAAATTTGAACTATTTAGACTGATAAACTCATCATAATATTTGTACGGATTGATGCCTTTTTTTCTAAGCAGCGAATAGATTCCATCCCCTTTTTCGGCAGTAACTGTAGTCGTTGAGTCTTGGGCAAATAAAGCAGTGCTAATAAGCAAAAAAAGGAGCCAACAATACGTTAATTTTATATTCATAAAAAGGATATCAATTTTAAGATAACTCAGGGTGCTTTCCTTCCACCCCTTCAAAATAGGTGTGAAAATGATGCATGTCAACATCCATACTGTCTGTTAAAAAATAAGGTTTAGAAATTCGTATTTCTTTGTTTTTAAAATCTAAAGTAGCCATTACTATAGGTACGTTAGCGCCTTTCGCAATATAATAAAAACCTGTTTTCCATTGGACCACTTTTTTTCGTGTTCCTTCTGGCGACATTCCTAAAGCGAATCGTTCTTTTGAATTAAAAATAGCCACAATTTGATCTACCAGTTTCGTGCTTTTTGTTCGGTCAACTGGTGCACCTCCTAACCATCTAAATAAAAAGCCAAATGGCGCCTTAAACAAAGATGCTTTACCGATATAGTTTATCTTGGCGCCTTTTGCAAATTTTGCCAAAATAGCAATAGGAAAATCTTGCCAGCTCGTATGTGGTGCTGCAATTACAATGTACTTATTCAATTTAGGAAAATCACCAATTATTTTCCATCGCATCAGCGTATACAATATAAACCTTGAAATTAACTTCACGCATCAATGATAAGATATTAATAACAAAAGCGCAAATATTTCAATATTCTTGAAGATATTTTGTAATATTAATGGTTCAATTTTACTACTTATTATGACACTAAAACACTTACTATTTATATTTTTAATTAGTTCTTTTTCAGTAATTTATGCTCAAAAAAATAAAACAGGCCCAGTTATTGAACAATTCGGTGCGGTATTCCAAATAGAAAATCCTGATTTAATTTTAGATAAAGACAAAGTACACAAAGTTATATTTGATATTTATACCGATTCAGAAAAAATAGAAGGCATAAACCCATTGATTAATTCAGTAGCTCGTTTTTTAAATATGCATGCACAACATGGTGTGCCGGCAGCGAATATGAAGGTGGCCGTTGTAATGCACGGTGCTGCTGCAAAAAATGCGCTCAATGATTCGGCCTATCAAGAACGGTTTAAAGTTAATAACCCGAATATTGCCCTAATTGCAGCTTTGAAAGAAGCAGGTGTTGCTATTTATGTTTGTGGCCAATCATTTAATTCTAGAGGGTTTAAACGTGCGAACTTAAATACTAACATTCTTTTCTCATTGTCTGCGATGACTGCGTTGGTGAAGTACCAAGAAGAGGGCTATCAAATTATCAATTTTAATAACTAATGCAAGAGAGTTTTATTTATATCATCATTTTTATTGTTGCCGTTATTTTGGGAGTGTTGATCGGTATGTATATCAACAACTTAAAAAGTCAGGCTAATTTAAATGTTTTAGAAGAGCGTGATGTACAAATGCAAAATTCAATAAACTCGCTACAGGAAACTGTGAGTAAAACGGAAAAAGAACGGGAAGAAATCCGAAGAGAAAAAGATTTTTTAAATACAGAACTCACCAGAAGAAATTCAGAATTCGAAAATTTACAGCAACAGAATTTAAAACGTGATGCGCAACTAAAAGAACAGCAAGAACAACTGCGCAAGGATTTTGAATTGTTAGCAACAACTATTCTCGAAAAAAACTCTTCAAAAATTACCGAATTGAATAAGGAAAATTTAAAAATCATTTTAAATCCACTTCAAGAAAAAATAAAAACGTTTGAGAAGAAAGTTGAGGATACTCACAAAGAAAGTATTGATTATCACGCCGCGTTACGACAACAAATTTTAGGATTAAAAGATTTAAATGAACAGATGAGTAAAGAGACCATCAACCTCACTAAAGCGTTAAAGGGCGATAGTAAAATGCAAGGAAACTGGGGTGAATTGGTTCTTGAGAGGGTGTTGGAAAAGTCTGGATTAGAGAAAGATAGAGAGTATTTTGTACAGCAAAGCTTTAATTCGGAAGAAGGAAAACGCGTACTGCCCGATGTGGTCATTCATTTACCAGATAATAAAAAAATGATTATCGATTCTAAAGTTTCTTTAACGGCTTATGAGCAATATGTTAATAGCGATGATGATAAAGAGCGTGAACGTTATTTAAAAGATCACTTAATTTCACTTAATAAACATGTTACTCAACTAAGTGATAAAAAGTATGAAGATATTTATGAGATTGAATCTCCAGACTTTGTATTGTTATTTATTCCTATTGAGCCTGCTTTTGCTATTGCGATAAACAATGACAATCAACTCTATAATAAAGCTTTTGATAAGAATATAGTCATTGTTACACCGTCTACTCTATTAGCTACTTTACGTACCATTGATACGATGTGGAACAATGAAAAACAACAGCGTAATGCGATTGAAATTGCACGTCAAGCGGGAGCTTTGTATGATAAGTTTGAAGGATTTGTAATAGACTTAACCAAGGTAGGTAAGAAAATGGACGAGGCTAAAGATGAATATAAAGGTGCTATGAACAAACTTGTTGAAGGGCGTGGTAACTTAATTACCAGTGTGGAAAAAATTAAAAAGTTGGGCGCAAAAGCGAAGAAATCGCTACCCCAGAATATCATCGATAGAGCTGAAGAAGATAATTAATTGAAATTGTGTAACAAAATGATCAATTAAGCTACTAATTTGTATATAAACTAAAATAATTAACAATGAAAATCAATAACAAAGTACTTTTGATGTTGGGTTTTGCAGGTATCCTTTCAGTTACATCATGTAAAGAAGAAGGTAAAACTGCTGACAAATCAGATCAAGAAAAAATTCCGGGAATTGTATTGGCAAATATGGATACCACCTTAAGTCCCAAAGCCGATTTTTACAATTATGTAAATGGTAATTGGATGAAAAATACTGAAATTCCAGATGACCGTACAAGCTGGGGAGGTTTTGGAGTTCTTAGTAAGTCAACAGATCAAGATGTATTGGATATTCTTGCAAAAGCAAAAGAAAGTGGAAAATATGGTACCGATACAGATCAAGCAAAAGCTTTGGCTATTTTTGACTCTAAATTGGATACTGTAGCTAGAAATAAAGCAGACTTAGCACCATTACAGCCGGCTTTGGATGCTATTGCAAGAGTTAAGAATCTATCAGACCTACAAACGGTATTGGCTAAAAATCCAGCAGTATCATCGCCATTTTTTGGTTTTGGTGTTCAAGGAGATTTAAATAACTCAACAATGAATGCTGTGTACTTAGGTGCTGGTGGATTGGGACTTCCAGATCGTGATTTTTACTTAGAACAAGATAGCAAGTCTAAAGAAATTAGAGAGGAATATAAAAAATACATCTCTCGTATGTTGCAAATGTTGGGGGATGATGAAGTTGCTGCAAAAGATGCTGCAAATAAAATACTAGCTATGGAAACGCAATTAGCTGAACCTCGATTGGATAAGGTTGAGAGTCGTGATGCTAGAAATTATAACAATCCGAAAAGTATTGATGAACTTGATGCAATGGTCAGTGCATTTGATATTAAGAAAATGATTGCTGATTTAGGAATTACTAAAAAGTTTGATACGGTTTTAGTTACGCAGCTTAAATTTACGAATGCTTTAGATACGTTTTTAAAAGACACACCACTTGAGGATATCAAAACTTTGATTCGATGGGATACATTTAATAGTACAGCAGGTAGACTTACAACAGAATCAGAAACTGCCAGTTGGGAGTTTTATAGTAAGTATTTAAGAGGAGCGAAAACACAGCGTCCAGCAGATGAGCGTGCGTTAGCAACAGTAAATGGTACCGTAGGCGAAGCTTTAGGGCAATTATATGTTGATGCTAAGTTTCCACCAGAAGCAAAGGCAAAAGCTGAAAAAATGATTGCGAATGTAATTACCGCTTATAAAAATAGAATCCAGAAGTTAGATTGGATGACTGAAGAAACGAAAACAAAGGCAATTGAAAAATTAGATAAATTTACGGTTAAAATTGGGTACCCTAATAAATGGGAAGATTATTCGAATATGGATGTTGCTGCTGATAAATCGTACTTTGATAATATGACAGCCGTTGGTAAATGGGCACGAGAAAAGAATTATGCTGACATTGGAGAGCCTGTAGATAAAACAAAATGGGGAATGTCGCCGCAAACCGTAAATGCTTATTTCAATCCGTTAAATAATGAGATTGTTTTTCCTGCAGCTATTTTACAACCTCCATTTTATAATTATACAGCCGATGAAGCTGTGAATTATGGTGGAATTGGAGCTGTAATCGGACATGAAATTTCACATGCTTTTGACGATAGTGGTGCTCGTTTTGATGCAGATGGTAACTTGAAAAACTGGTGGACTCCAGAAGATTTGACTGCTTTTACTGAAAGAGGTGATGCTTTAGCAGCACAATACAGTAAGTTAGAAGTGCTAGATAGTGTTTTTGTAAATGGTAAGTTTACCTTGGGTGAAAACATTGGTGATTTAGGTGGTGTTTTGGGTGCTTATGACGGATTGCAATTGTATTTTGAGGAGAATGGCAGACCAGAAGATATTGATGGATTTACGGCAGAGCAACGTTTCTTTATGTCATGGGCAACTGTCTGGAGAACAAAATCTAGAGATGAAGCTTTAAGAACGCAGGTGAAAACGGATCCGCATTCGCCTGGAATGATTAGAGCCACACAACCTTTATTAAATATAGATTCTTTTTACAAAGCGTTTGATATTAAAGAAGGTGACCCAATGTACTTAGCTCCTGAAAACCGAGTTAGAATTTGGTAATGCTATTGAATTAAAAATAAAAAAGAGGGATGGTGAAAACCATCCCTCTTTTTTTTATAGCATATTGTTTTACTGATTAGTAGTTAAACAATGGACGTTCACTCATCATTTCATTTACTTTATCGGCTACAGCCTCTAAAATGGTTTCATTTTCAAAGTTATTGATTACTTCATCAATCAATGCAACAATTCCTTCCATATCAGCTTCTTTAAGTCCGCGTGTTGTTATGGCCGCCGTTCCAATACGAATACCAGAAGTAACAAATGGTGACTTATCATCAAAAGGCACCATGTTTTTGTTGACGGTAATGTCAGCTTTTACAAGTGCATTTTCAGCTTCTTTACCAGAAATGTTTTTATTTCTCAGGTCAATTAACATCATATGATTGTCTGTACCTCCCGAAATAATATCATAACCTCTAGAAACAAATGCTTTTGCCATGGCTGCCGCATTCTTTTTTACCTGTAATTGGTAATGTAAAAATTCATCCGTTAAGGCCTCTCCAAAAGCAATAGCCTTGGCTGCAATAATATGTTCTAATGGGCCTCCTTGATTACCAGGAAAAACAGCACTGTTTAAAAAAGAAGACATCATTTTTGGTTTTCCATTTTTCAATGTGATTCCCCAAGGGTTTTCAAAATCTTTACCCATCATAATCATCCCACCTCTTGGTCCACGCAATGTTTTGTGAGTAGTAGTAGTCACTACGTGACAATGCGGTATAGGGTCGTTTAAAATGCCTTTAGCGATCAATCCAGCAGGATGTGAGATATCGGCCACTAGCAGTGCCCCTACACTATCTGCAATCGCTCTAAAGCGCTTAAAATCTAAATCTCTAGAATACGCAGAAGCTCCTGCAATAATCACTTTGGGTTGTTCTTTTTCAGCAGTAGCTTGAATGGTGTCATAATTCAATACACCAGTCTCCTTCTCTACTCCATAAAAAGAGGTTTTATATAAGGTACCTGAAAAATTTACAGGTGAACCATGTGTTAAATGACCTCCATGTGAAAGGTCAAATCCTAAAATTTTATCTCCAGGCTTTAACAACGCAAAAAATACGGCTGAATTTGCTTGCGAGCCAGAATGGGGTTGTACATTTACATATTTAGCGCCAAAAAGTGCTTTTGCCCTGTCAATTGCCAGTTGCTCAACAACATCAACAACTTCACAACCGCCATAATAGCGCTTGTTTGGATATCCTTCAGCATATTTATTGGTTAAAACAGAGCCAGCAGCTTCCATTACTTGTTCACTTACAAAGTTTTCTGAAGCTATCAGTTCAAGACCATTTAACTGTCTTTCTTTTTCTTCTTGGATAAGGTCAAAAATTTGTTGATCTCTTTGCATTTGTTAGGTTTTCTTTAAGATTGTTAAAATTGTAGCCAAAAATACTAATTTCATTTTGCAAATTCATATATTCATCTATATTTGAACAAAAATAATTTAATTGTTTAGAAATGTTAATAACAGCAAATAATCCAGCAAGAAAATCTTGGTTAAACGTAGAGAAAGACTCAGATTTTCCCATTCAAAACATTCCATTCGGTGTGTTCTTAACACGCGACGATGTGATTACTATTGGGACAAGAATTGGTAACTATGCTATCGATTTAGGCGCTTTACATCAATTGGGGTATTTTAAAGACATCCCATTAACCGATGATATCTTTTTACAAGACACGTTAAACGATTTTATTGCTGACGGTCGAATTACTTGGCGTTTAGTACGCAATAGAATTGCGATTCTTTTTGATGAAACGAATGATGAACTGAAAAATAATGCGGAGCATAAAGACAAAATTATTTTTACGATGGAAGAAATTGAAATGCAATTGCCAGTTAGTGTTGGTGATTATACCGATTTCTATGCTAGTAAAGAGCATGCTACCAATGTAGGAAGCCTATTTCGTGACCCTAAAAATGCGCTATTGCCCAATTGGTTACATATTCCGATAGGATATCACGGCAGAAGCTCGTCAATTATTCCGTCTGGAACACCTATAAGAAGACCAAAAGGCCAAACAAAACCTGCAGATTTAGATACGCCTATTTTTGGCGCCTCTAAGCTGGTAGATTTTGAATTGGAAATGGCATTTATTACTACAGATGCCAATGTATTGGGAAGAACAATACCTATTGAAGAAGCAGAAGAAAATATTTTCGGACTCGTTTTATTTAATGATTGGAGTGCTCGTGATATTCAAGCATGGGAATATGTGCCTTTAGGTCCATTTTTAGGAAAGAGCTTTGCCTCTACTATTTCTCCTTGGATAGTAACGTTGGATGCATTGCAACCTTTTAGAGTTACTGGCCCCAAACAAGAACCAACTCCATTGCCTTATTTACAAGAAAGTGGCGCAAAAAGTTATGATATCCATTTACAGGTTGGAATTCAACCAGAAAATGCAGGTGAAACCGTTGTTGCCAATTCAAATTTTAAATATATGTATTGGACTATGACACAACAATTAGCTCATCATACAGTGAATGGTTGTAATGTACGATCTGGTGATATGATGGGGAGCGGTACTATTTCTGGGCCTACGAAAGACAGTTATGGATCTATGTTAGAATTAACATGGAGAGGTGCCAATCCTATTCAGTTAAGTGATGGAACTGAACGTAAATTTATCAATGATAATGATACCGTAATTATGCGTGCTTTTTGTGAAAATAGTGAGGTGCGAATTGGATTTGGAGAATGTACCGGTAAATTACTACCTGCGTTCGATAATTAGGAACAATAAATAGTTTAGAACGTTGCTATTTACCAATACTAATGTTGGTAAAAGATTGGATACGCTGTGTATAACATGGTGATATTCGTAATGTCGTTTGCAATATCCTGCAACAGTATACGTTATTTTAGTTGAAATTTATATCGATTAGCTTAACCAACAATCATGAAAAAAATAATCATTTTACTACTTACTGCTATTACATTTTCTTGTAGTAGTGTAAAAAAAACACAAGAAGCAGTAAACACAGGTAACTATTTAACCGCTATTAATAGGTCTATTACCAAGTTATCTGAGAATAAAACCAAAAAGGGAAATCAAGAATATATTTTATTGCTTGAAGATGCGTTTACTAAAAATACAACTAGAGAATTAAAAGAAATTGACTTCTTAAAGAAAGATGGCAATCCGGCCAACTACGAAAAGATTTACAATACGTATTTGAATTTGAATCATGTTCAAAAACGAATTGAAGCATTGCTACCGTTGAGACTTATTGATGAAAACAGAAATGCTTCCTTTAAAATGAAAAATTATGAGGATAAGATAGTAAGTTCAAAAATTAAATTATCTGATTATTTATATACAAACGCCTTGAATTTAGCGAGCAATGCAAGTTCAAAATACGACTATAGAAAAGCTTATGATGATTTGGTATATTTAAATAAATTAAATCCAAATTATAAAGATACTCGCTTAAAAATTGAGGAAGTGTATGAGAAAGGGATTGATTATGTACGTGTTGGACTCTACAATGATACCGAAATTGCACTTCCTGAAAGATTGGAAGAAGATTTATTAAATTTTAATACCTATGGTTTAGATGATTTATGGACCAAATACCATACAAACCCTCAAACAGGTATTCAGTATAATTACGAAATGCAATTAGGATTTAATTCAATTCTTATAAGTCCTGAACAGGTTTCCGAAAAGCACATTTTAAAAGAGAAAGTAATAAAAGATGGCTGGAAATATGATTTGGATGCGAATGGCAATGTTAAAAAAGACAGTTTAGGAAATGACATTAAAGTAGATAACTTTACCACCGTTAAAAGTAACTTCTATAGATTAACTCAGCACAAAGATGTTAAAATTGTAGGTGTGGTGAGTTATTATGACCTAAATACAAAGCAACAAATCAATAGTTACCCACTAACTTCTGGATACGTATTTGAGCATATGTATGGTAGCTTTAATGGTGACCGACGTGCGTTGGATACCGATTTGTTATCTATAGCAGGTAGAAAGGCCGTACCCTTCCCTACCAATGAGCAAATGATCTATGATTCTGCCGAAGATTTAAAAAACAATATTAAAGGAATCATAATGCGTTATAAATTTAATTAACGCATCATTACTACTTAAGCAATATCAAGGCTCATTATTTCATAATGAGAGTCATGAGCAATCACCTTACCATTTTTGAGTATCAAAAGTTGCGGTGATTGATGATGAACGTTGAATTTAGTGGCTATTTCATTAGAAATAGTCCTAAATGTCAATAGATCTAAATAATAGAAATCAACTTCAGGATTCTTTTTATTCCGCTCAAATTGTTTTAAAACTCCGCTACTTATCCCACAACGTGTGCTGTGTTTAAAAATAGCCTGGGTTTTGGTGTGCGATTTTTCTATAATTTCATCCAATTGGGTACTTTCAGTTAAAGGCTTCCATTGAAACTTTTCCTGATTATTTTTTGTTTCCCCTTTTCCAAAAAGTGTCTTAAATATTCCCATTTTTCTACTGAATTTATTAAAATAAGAGACAAAATGTCTTTATTTTAGGTGCTTTACCGTCAATTTGTCGTTTATTTTTTAGGTTCTTACATTGGAACACATATTGCACAAAGATCATAAAAAAGACGATGAATTTTAACAATTATACTATAAAATCACAAGAGGCCCTGCAACAAGCTCAGCAAATTGCTCAAGGCCATACAAATCAACAAATTGAAAATGCCCATTTATTAAAAGGTATTTTTGAAGTTGATGAAAATGTTACCCCATTTTTATTGAATAAATTGGGTGTAAACATTGATATATTTAAGCAAACCTTAGACACAATTATTCAAAGTTTTTCAAAAGTAACAGGTGCTGACACCATGTTATCAAGAAATACAAACACCACCTTAACGGAAGCATCTAACATCGCAAAAAAGATGAAGGATGAATATGTTTCTATTGAACATTTGCTATTGGCACTCTTAAAATCAAAAGATGATACGGCTCAATTATTAAAAGATAATGGGGTGAACGAAAAGGATTTGAAAGCTGCAATTACCGAACTTCGTAAAGGGAGCAATGTGACTTCTCAAGGTGCAGAAGACACCTATAACTCTTTAGATAAATATGCTAAAAATTTAAATCAGTTAGCCAATGATGGTAAGTTAGATCCTGTAATTGGTCGTGACGAAGAGATTCGTAGAATTTTACAGATCCTTTCGCGTCGCACAAAGAACAACCCTATTTTAATTGGAGAACCCGGAGTTGGTAAAACAGCGATAGCAGAAGGATTAGCGCATCGTATAGTTAAAGGTGATGTTCCTGAAAATTTGCAAGATAAAATTATCTATTCATTAGATATGGGTGCCTTAATTGCCGGCGCCAAATATAAGGGAGAGTTTGAAGAGCGCTTAAAATCAGTTGTAAAAGAGGTTATTTCTGCAGATGGGCAAATTGTACTTTTTATTGATGAGATACATACTTTAGTAGGCGCTGGTGGCGGACAAGGTGCCATGGATGCTGCTAATATTTTAAAGCCGGCATTGGCACGTGGTGAGTTACGAGCGATTGGTGCCACTACCCTAGATGAATATCAAAAGCATTTTGAAAAAGACAAAGCATTAGAAAGACGTTTTCAAAAAGTACAGGTGAATGAACCTGATACAGAAAGTGCAATCTCAATATTGAGAGGAATCAAAGATAAGTACGAGGCACATCATAAAGTGCGTATTAAAGACGATGCTATTATTGCCGCAGTTGAGTTGTCTCAGCGTTATATTACCGATCGATTCTTGCCAGATAAGGCCATTGATTTAATGGATGAATCTGCTGCAAAATTGCGTATGGAAATTAATTCAAAACCAGAAGAATTGGATGTCCTAGACAGAAGAATAATGCAGTTGGAAATTGAAATAGAAGCTATAAAACGTGAAAAGGACGAAAAGAAATTAGGGAGTTTGAAAAAAGAACTTGCTAATTTAAAGGAAGAACGTGAATCGATTTATGCAAAATGGAAAGCTGAAAAAGAAATTGTTGACAAGGTTCAAACAGCAAAAAAGAATATTGAAAGTTACAAGCTGGAAGCTGATAAAGCAGAGCGTGATGGCGATTATGGAAAAGTAGCAGAAATCCGTTATGGAAAAATTAAAGACGAAGAAGAGCAATTAAATGTATTGCAAAAAGATCTGGTTAAAAATAAGGAAACCGCTTTAATTAAGGAAGAAGTTACCAGCGAAGATATTGCAGAAGTAGTTGCGAAATGGACGGGAATTCCTGTACAAAAAATGTTACAAAGCGAACGTGAGAAATTACTGCACTTGGAAGATGAATTGCACAAACGCGTCGTAGGTCAAGAAGAGGCTATTCTGGCTGTTTCTGATGCCGTACGTCGCTCTAGAGCTGGGTTGCAAGATGAGAAAAAACCAATTGGAACCTTTTTGTTTTTAGGAACCACGGGAGTTGGAAAAACAGAGTTGGCAAAGGCCTTGGCGACCTACTTATTTGATGATGAAAGTGCCATGACACGAATCGACATGAGTGAATATCAAGAACGTCATGCTGTGAGTAGATTGATTGGTGCTCCTCCAGGATATGTTGGTTATGATGAAGGTGGACAATTAACGGAAGCAGTGCGAAGAAAACCTTATTCAGTGGTATTGTTAGATGAAATTGAAAAGGCACATCCTGATACCTTTAATATTTTACTACAAGTATTGGATGAAGGGAGATTGACAGATAACAAAGGGCGCGTTGCTGATTTTAGAAATACGATCATTATTATGACGTCAAATTTAGGGTCTGAGATTATTCAAGAGAATTTCGCTGATTTTGATATGAGTAAAAGAGAACAAGTCACTGAAACGACTAAAATTGAAGTTTTGGGCTTATTGCGAAAAACAATTCGTCCAGAGTTTTTAAATAGAATTGATGAAGTGATTATGTTCACTCCTTTAAATAAAAAAGAAGTCACACAAATTGTTGAAATGCAATTAAAAGGACTGTCAGTGATGTTGTTACAAAAAGGCATTAAATTCACATATTCTGAAGAAGCAACAGAGAGTTTATCACGTCAAGGATTTGACCCGCAATTTGGGGCACGACCTATAAAACGGGTGATTCAACGGAAAGTTTTAAATGAGCTTTCTAAAGAAATTTTATCTGGAAAAATAACTGAAAATAGCGCTATTTTATTAGATGCATTTGATGATCAATTGGTATTTAGAAATAACTAAATTTCTTGTGAAATAAATTGAAACCTTGCGGTAATTTACTGTAAGATTTTTTTTGTTAAAATACTGACATTCAGTTGTCAAAGTGTCATTTTCAGTAATTTATTCTGAAAAAATGACAGTAATTTTTAATTGGTATTTTATTTGCTATATCTATAATAAATAAAAAATAAGTTTAACTTAAAATTAAAAAGATATGTTAATTAAAAGTTCAGGTATCCCTGTGTTACCTACATTATTAGACGATTTTATTAGAGATTGGTCTTCTACTAATTTTTCAAAAACAAATACTTCATTACCAGCAGTAAATATTAAAGAAAATGAAGATGAATTTACAGTAGAAGTGGCAGTTCCTGGAATGGATAAAAAAGATTTTCAGATTGATTTAAACAATGATGTATTGACCATTTCTTCAGAAAGGAAAAATGAAAATGAAGTTGTAGAAGATAATTATACTCGTAAAGAATATAGCTATCAATCTTTTAAAAGAAGTTTTAATCTACCCAAGAATGTTGTAGATAGTGATAAAATAAATGCTACATATAAAAATGGGGAATTAACGATTGCCATTCCAAAGCGAGAAGAGGCAAAACCAAAACCAGCTCGGTTAATTGAAGTAGGATAAAAGTGTAATAGGAGTGTTAGCAAAAGCTACACTCCTATTTTTACAATTTGATTATTAAAATATTTGATTATGAAAAAAATAATAATAGGTACAATTTTGTTATTTTTTGTTTTAACAAGTTGTAACGGTCAAAAGAAGGTAGATCAAGCTTTTAATAAGTTGGACACAATTAAACCTAAAACAAATTTTAGTGTTCACAAAGAATATGATGAGTATGGTAATTTGATTAGTATGGATTCTACCTATACTTATTTTTATTCAAATATAAAAAACGATTCATTGCTAGAAAAACAACTATTTAATAAGTTGAAATCTAATTTTAGCAATCGCAATCATTCTATAGATAGCCTTTTGATGCATGATTTTTTTAGTGGAGAGCCATTTAAAATGGAAGATTTTTATTCCAACGATTTTTTTGAAAATGGATTTCTATTACAACAGAAGGGAATACGAGAGATCTTTAAAGAAATGGATTCTTTGAAAAATAAGTATTATAAAGAAAAACAGTTGGAGTTACAAAAAAACAAGATTTAATATTAAACCGCTCAAATTGAGCGGTTTTTTTTTAATCCTTAATCTAAATATCTGACAATCCTATAAGATGATTAAAGATAAATTTTAAGGCTTTTATTTAAGGGGTAAAATTTATCAGTTATAAAACTTATCTTTGATTTAACTAATCAATTTTCTGTCTAAAATGAATATTTTTAAAAACACACTTGCATTAACCTTTCTATTAGTAGGTTTAAATAGTTTCGCCCAAGTAAAAAATGAATCTCCTTTAACTTTAACTCAGATAATGAATGGGGACGATTTTGTTGGGCATTTACCTGAGCGCATTAGTTGGTCTGACGATAGTAAATCTATTTATTTTAATTGGAATCCTGATGCAGACACCATATCTGCTCGCTATCAAGTTGATATTAGCACAAAAAGCATTAAAAAATTAAGTCCAGATGAATTATTAGCCCAAACGAATAATGGCGATTTTACCCGTGATTATTTATGGAAAGTCTATGAAAAAAATGGAGATATCTTTTTGATGAATACCCAGAACTATTCCATTAAACAAGTTACCAATACGTTGGGATATGAAGCCAATCCCCTATTTTCGGGAGACGAGCGATATATTGTGTTTCAAAATGATTCAAACCTTTTTAAGTGGAGTATTAAAGACGGTACCACTACTCAGATTACCAACTTTATAAATGGTAAAGAAGAAAAGAAAAAGAAAAAACTTTCAGATAAAGAACAGTGGTTAGCAGATCAACAACTCGAGAATTTTAAAGTGTTGGTAGATCGGAAAAATCAACAAGACGCCTCAAAATATAGAAGAGAATTACTTAAAGTTAAAAGACCACTTTCTATTTACCTTGATGGTAAAAGATTGAGAGGCATCAATATCGCTCCTAATTTAAACTATGTCGTGTATAATTTGTTTGCTCCATCTAAAAGTGAGCGTACTATAGTGCCCAATTTTGTAACGGAATCGGGGTATACAACAGATATCCCGGCTAGACCCAAGGTTGGAGGTGAACAATCAGTAATGGAAACATGGATCTACAATATTCAAAAAGACAGTACGTATCAAGTTAAAACGAATAAGATTGAGGGCATTTTAGATAAGCCAAACTATTTAAAAGAGTATACGGCTAAAGATTCTATTTTTGATCCCAAATTTAAAAAACCAAGAAATGTAAACATTGGTTCACCTGTATTTTCTACAGATAGTAAAGCTGTGGTAAATATTACATCAGAGGATAATAAAGATCGATGGATCATGAATTTGGATTTGTCGACTGGAGGGTTAAAATTGATTGACAGACAACATGATGATGCGTGGATTGGCGGGCCTGAAGTTGGTTGGTTTTCCCCAGGAAGAATACAATGGATAGACGCAAATACCATATGGTTTAAATCTGAAAAAACAGGCTATGCACATATTTATATGGCCAATGTTACTACTGGAGAAATCAAAGCATTAACTTCGGGTGATTATGAAGTATTAGAAACCAATTTAAGTAAAGACAAAAAATCGTTTTATTTAACTACAAATAAAGTGAGTCCGTTTGAGCAACATTTGTATCATGTTTCTATTAAAACGGGTAAAATGACCCAAATTACGCAGCTCAAAGGAGGTCATGAAATAACAATATCTCCTGATGAGAAACAATTGGCAATTCGCTATTCTACTAGTACTAAACCATGGGAATTGTATACCATGCCAAATAAAGCCAATGGTAAATTGGTTCAATTAACACAATCTACTACGAAAGCGTTCAAAGCATATGATTGGAAACTGCCAGAAATTATACATTTTAAAAGTAGAGATGGCGCCCAAGTACCTGCTACGCTATTGAAACCAACAGCGGCAAAAAATAACGGAGCTGCTGTAATTTTTGTTCACGGTGCTGGTTATTTACAAAATGTACATCAATGGTGGTCTTCTTACTTTAGAGAATATATGTTTCACAATATGCTTGTTGATAATGGGTATACGGTTTTAGCGATAGATTTTAGAGCAAGTTCTGGTTATGGAAGAGATTGGAGAACGGGAATTTATAGACATATGGGTGGTAAAGATCTCGATGACCAAATAGACGGTGCCGCTTATCTAGTAGAAAACCAAGGTGTTGATAAAGAAAAAATTGGTATTTACGGAGGCTCCTATGGCGGTTTTATTACTTTAATGGCCATGTTTAAATATCCCGACACCTTTAAAAGTGGTGCCGCATTGCGTTCGGTTGCAGATTGGTCGAATTACAACCATGGTTATACAGCGCCTATATTAAATACTCCGGAAGAAGATGCAATAGCTTATAATAGAAGTTCGCCAATTAAATTTGCCGAAGGTTTAACAGGAAATCTATTGATTTTACATGGAATGATAGACACGAATGTTCATTTTCAAGATGTTGTTCAGCTGTCTCAACGCCTCATTGAATTGAAGAAAGAGAATTGGGAAATGGCCGTTTTTCCTGTTGAAAGTCATGGGTTTATTGAAGCTTCAAGTTGGAGAGATGAATACCGTAGGATTTTTAAACTATTTCAAGAAACACTGAATGATTAGTGTGCCTTAACTTTAAAATAAATTTTAGTACATTTAATTTATAAAAACATATTTCTGATGAGAAAAATGACCCTAGTAGCATTAATTTGCTTGCTTTCTGTTAGCTATTTATCGGCTCAAGAAAACTCAAAATCAACTTATTATTTAATTCGTCATGCTGAAAAAGATAGAAGTGACGCTACAGTTAAAAACCCTGAATTGTCAAAAAAAGGACAAAAAAGAGCTGTAAAGTGGAGTGAAATATTGAACAAATTTGGTATTAATGAAGTGTATTCTACAGATTACAAAAGAACTTTAAATACGGTTAAACCTACTGCTAAAGCCAATAAAATAACCGTCAAAACCTATCACCCTTTTAAGCTAGATTACGAGCAATTTTTAGTGGATACGAAGGGTAAGAATGTTTTAATTGCCGGACATAGTAATACGACCGCTAGTTTTGCCAATAAACTCATTGGTAAGGAAGTGTATCCAGAAATGAGCGATGATAATAATGCCAATCTATATATAGTAACAATAGACGGCGACACCATTTCTCATGTGATGATTGTAATGCAATAACTGGTTGAATTACTTGCATTAAAATTATACTTCAATTCTATATTAATACGTTAATATTAGTAGGTACATTCCCTATAGGAAAACGCTAGTGATGTTTCATGCGAATTTAGTACTCTTTCTCTTTTAAAATTTATAGTTTTGTAGCAATGCAACCCAATATCAATATAAAGAATAAAAAGGCACGGTTTGAGTATGAAATACTTGATACCTATACTGCTGGAATTCAGTTAACAGGAACTGAGATAAAATCGATTCGCGCTAGTAAGGCACGAATCACTGAGAGTTTTTGTGAGTTTAACGATAACGGAGAACTGTTTGTGATTAATATGTTTATTGAAGAATATGTTAATGGTAATATATATAACCACAAACCCAAAAGTGAACGCCGACTCCTATTGACGAAGCGTGAACTTAAAAAATTACAAAAGGAAGTTCAAAATGTGGGACTCACCATTATTCCACTGAAACTTTTTTTAACTGCTAAAGGATGGGCCAAACTCGACATCGCTTTGTGTAAAGGTAAAAAGTTACATGACAAGAGGGATACGCTTAAAGACAGAGCTAACAAACGCGATTTAGATAGAATTAAAAAAGACTTTAAATGAATTTAAGGTCTTTTCTACAATTCATCAGGTGGAAAAATTTACTGATGATTGCATTAATTCAGTTACTTTTTAAATATGTTTATTTTCCCACGTTCAACATCGCTACTGAGTTAGACCATTTTCACTTTTTTATATTGATTTTAGCAACGTTATCGATTGCAGCCGCTGGGAATATTATTAATGATATTTATGATATTGAAGCTGATTTGATTAATAAACCCCAAAAGGTGTTGGTTACCAAACGAATTTCAATTAAGCATGCGAATAATCTCTATTTAATTTTAAATGCTGTCGGAATTTTGTTGGGTCTGTATGTCGCTTTTGAAATACATAGAATTTCATTTGTGGCAATATTTATAATTACTGCACTTTTATTGAATGTTTATTCTGCATCTTTAAAAAAGAAACCAATTATCGGTAATTTGGTAGTGTCGCTATTAATTTCCTTGAGTATACTCATTGTGGGGGTTTTTGATTTAATTCCCGCCATTTCTGACACCAATGGTATCACCCAATATTTGGGGTTTTGGGGCTTATTAGATTATGCCATTTTTGCTTTTATGTTTAATTTTTTAAGAGAAATGGTTAAGGATATTGAAGATGTAGAAGGCGATTTAAAATTGAATATGAATACATTACCTATTTTGATTGGTAGAAAAAAAACAAAGAAAGTAATATTTCTATTGGCGTTTTTCCCATTAGGAGTTGTTACTTATTATAGTTTTGATAATTTTTCTAAACTTCCTTTGGTCTTGGTTTACATGCTTATTGTAGTATTGTTTCCATTCTTACTTTTTATGACTAAATTGTTATATTCTGAGGAGAAAAAACACTATCGTTATTTAAGTAGATTGTTAAAGTTAATTATGTTATTAGGGATGTTTTCAATAGTATTAATTTCAATTTCAATTCATTATGCTCAATAAAAAATTTGTAAATAATACGATTATTTTGGCTTCTAAATCACCGAGAAGACATCGAATATTAAAAGACCTAGGTCTTGATTTTGTTGTGAAAACAAAAGAAATTGATGAAATATATCCGCTATACTTACACGGAGGTGAAATAACTGATTATTTAGCAAAATTAAAGGCAAGTGCATTTTATGATGAGCTCAAAGAGAATGATATTTTAATTACGGCAGATACCATTGTGCGATTTAACGGTAAAATAATAGAAAAGCCAAAAGATAGTAAAGAAGCCAAAGAAATGCTTGCCGCGTTGTCTGGATATGTGCACGAAGTAATTACTTCTATTTGTATCACATCGGTTCAGAAGCAAGTCGTTTTTCATGATTATACCGATGTGCATTTTAAGAAATTATCAAAAGAAGAAATAGATTATTATGTAGATAATTACAAGCCTTTTGATAAAGCAGGAGCCTATGGAATACAAGAATGGCTAGGTTATATAGCTGTTACAAAAGTAAAGGGAAGTTACTTTAATGTTATGGGATTTCCTGTTCATAAGTTCTATAAAGAAATGATAAAATTTTAGTTTTATAAACACGACAATTTTTATTTTTGTCGCAACCCATTAATTATACAAATGAAGAAATATACTTTTACAGAAAAAAAAGATACGCGTTCTGGTTTTGGTGACGGACTTACAGAGCTAGGAAGAACCAATCCAAATGTAGTTGCTTTATGTGCCGATTTAATAGGTTCATTAAAAATGCAAGATTTTATTGATGAAAATCCTGAACGTTTTTTTCAAGTAGGAATTGCAGAAGCCAATATGATGGGAATCGCTGCTGGTTTAACCATTGGAGGAAAAATACCATTTACAGGTACTTTTGCTAATTTTTCAACAGGAAGAGTGTATGATCAAATACGTCAGTCTATTGCGTATTCTGATAAAAATGTAAAAATATGTGCTTCTCATGCGGGCTTGACTTTAGGTGAGGATGGAGCTACACATCAAATATTAGAAGATATAGGATTGATGAAAATGCTCCCTGGCATGACCGTTATCAATACCTGTGATTACAATCAAACCAAAGCGGCTACCATTGCAATAGCTGATCATGTTGGTCCGGTATATTTGCGTTTTGGAAGACCAAAAGTGCCAGTGTTTATGCCAGAAGATCAGCCTTTTGAAATAGGGAAGGCAATACAATTAACCGAAGGGAGCGATGTTACCATTGTAGCTACTGGTCATTTAGTTTGGGAGGCTTTGCAAGCATCTGAGCAATTGGAAGCAAAAGGAATTTCTGCAGAAGTAATCAATATCCACACCATAAAGCCTTTAGATAGCGACGCAATTTTAAAATCGGTTGCTAAAACGGGTTGTGTTGTCACTGCTGAAGAGCATAACTATTATGGTGGTTTGGGCGAAAGTGTAGCTCGCGTATTAGCAGAGAATCAACCGACTCCACAAGAATTTATAGCAACACAAGATACATTTGGTGAATCTGGTACGCCAGATCAGTTAATGGAAAAGTATGGTTTAAATGCTGCTGCTATTGTAAAGGCTGTAGAAAAAGTGATTGAAAGAAAATAGTGCCTTAACGCAACGTTTGTTTTTTTTATCTAGATAGAAAGATACGTTTAACAAATGAAAAAGTTAACACCCGTACTAATACTCTTATTTTCCTTTTTAGTTTCTCATGCGCAACTAAATGTAAAGTACGGGCTTAAAGCAGGAATGAATTATTCCTCATTTGGAGACCTCACTTTTATTGGTGGTTTTGCAGGTAGTATTAATACAAAGGCCGAAAGTGAAATGGGGTATGCTTTTGGAGTAATTACCGAAATAAATGTTGATAAATTCTCTTTAATTTCCGAACTACTTTTTCAACAATCTAAAAGTTCTTATAACAACTTTCAATATAAAGTTTCATCACTTGAACTCCCACTATTAACTGGCTATTCGATCATAAAACCACTTACTGTTTATATTGGGCCATCCATAAAATATATAGTAGATGACGCGTTAGAAGGGTTATTTAATTCAGATGATTTTGGCGTAGATAAAAAAACACTATTAAAAGCCAATATTGGCATATCAACTCAACTAAATAAATTTAAAGTTGATTTGAGGTATTCTTTTGATCTTTCGAACACGAACGCAAGTTATTATCCAATTCAACCACATTTTATTGGGCAAGGTTATCAACTAGATGCATCTTCTCAGCAATTCACATTAAGTTTGTCTTATTTTATAAATTAACATTCAAAATATATTATTGGCATCACTTTTGCGTTTAGTAGTTACTTAACAAAAAATCATTTATCATGAAAAAAGTATTTGTAACAATACTAACCCTTACCTTAACCACAATTACATTTGCTCAAACAGTTGATATCGGTATAAAAGCCGGAGTTAACTATAATTTTGGAGGCGATTTATCTGAAGTTATTGCAACGACAGGAGATAGTTTCGAAAATATTATAACTGGAGCTGATGATAAAGCAGGTTACCATTTGGGCCTTTGGGCGAAGATGAACTTTTTAGGAATGTATGTCAGACCTGAAGTTGTTTATACCGAATTAAATAATTCGTATTCAAGTAATGGTACTAGCTTAGAAACTGATTTAAAAACGAAGAAACTAGACATTCCAATTTTATTTGGTGCTAAAATTGTCGGTCCGTTGCATATCTATGCCGGTCCGTCATTTCAGTACATCATAAAATCTGATTTGAATGATGAAATTTCCAATGTTAACACCAAAGATTTTAGCGTAGGCTTACAAATTGGTACCGGCTTAGAGTTAGGAAGATTGGGCGTTGATGTTCGTTGGGAGAAAGGATTTTCAAATGATTTAGATGGTGAATTTCTAGGAACGGGATTTGAAGTTGATAACAGACCAAACCAAATTATCTTTGGTTTGTCATATCGATTTAATGAAAGAAATTAATTCCAGAAACGATAAAAAAAAGCGCTACTGAAAAGTAGCGCTTTTTTTATATTCCACCCATTTGTCTTTGGTGTTAATATTTTGATTTACAGCAGTATCTATCACGTTAATTAAAGAAACACTATCTGTTTCTAATTTTTTTATTTGAGAATCTAAACGCGCTTCTTGTGAGCTACAATCAATATGTAACAACTCATTCCAAACGGAAGCACTAAGTTTAACTGGATGCCCTTTTTTAGTTGTTTGTGGAATGACCACTGAATTTTTAGTATCGATAAGTACTTGTAATTCTTTGGTATTTAATAAAGGAACGTCTATTGGTAAGACCAATACATCAGATGTTGTATTGACCTTTTTTAATACCGTCTGTAATGTTGAAAAAGCTCCAAGTTCAGGTTGCTTATTTAAAACCACTCGCACTCCTACTCCATTAAATATATAGTTGGTTTCTAAAGCCTCTTTTAACCATGGAATAGCTTCGAAGTACAATGTATAATCATATCCAAGACCAATATAAACAACAGGATTATCTACTTTTTTAAAACGTTGAATCTGTTCTAGAATCCAATAGTCACCAAAATAGTCTAACAAGCCTTTTGGACTTCCCATTCTACTCGATTTACCTCCGGCAAGAATTACTAAGACTGTAGTGTTCTTTTGCATTGGGTTATACCAATCCTTCATCCATTAGCGGCAGCTTATAATACCGTTTTCCGGTAGCGTTGTAAATAGCATTTATTAAAGCTGGAGCAATTACTGGTACGCCGGGCTCACCAACACCGGTTGGTTTTTCAGAACTTTGAATTATTTCAATCGCAATATTTGGTGTTTCGCTCATACGCAATACCTGATAATCGTGATAATTACTTTGCTCAATAATACCATCTTTCGCTGTTATTTTACCATAAAAAGCCAAGGACAAGCCAAAAACAGCGGCGCCTTGCATTTGAGATTCAACCGTGTCTAAATTGACAGCTGTTCCGCAATCAATAACCGAATGGATATTATGGACCTTTAATTTTCCGTCAATAACAGAAACTTCTATGGCTGTGGCTATATAAGATAAAAAGCTATAATGAACAGCAAGACCCATTCCATGTCCTTCAGGTAATTTCTTACCGTAGCCAGCATTCTTGGCCACTTTTGTTAATACATTTTTAAGTTTTGATGAATCAAAATGATAACCAGATTCTGATTTCTCAATACGATCTTCTCCAATTAAGTCCAATCGAAACTGCAATGGATCCTTTTCGGCTTTTGCAGCCAATTCATCAACAAAAACATTGATTGAAAATGCTTGTGGTATATTTATTACAGAACGATACCAGCCGATACGTAAATGTGCTGGTGCTTTCCCGTTTTCGCAACGAACATTATCAATTTGATAGGGAATATTGGTCATGCCCATACCAAACTCAAAGCCTGCTCCGTATCCTGTGTCTGGTGCAAAAGTAGATGTAATTGAAGGATAGGCTACGCGATGGAGCCAACCGGTTACATTTCCATCAGCATATAATGAAGCCTTCATGTATTGGGCACTTACCGTATGATAATAACTATGTTGTATATCATCTTCACGGGTCCAAACTACTTGTACAGGTGCATTAACGGCTTTTGACAGCGCCACTGCTTCCACCACAAAATCGGGTTTTGATTTTCTTCCAAAACCACCTCCCAATAAGGTTACATTAATCGTTACGTTTTCTTTATCAGTTTCTAAATAATCTGATACATCTTTTCGTGCTGTTTGTGGATCTTGAACAGGTGCCCAAACTTCACATTTACCATCATGAACCCAAGCAGTAGCATTTGGAACTTCCATAGGTGCATGTACTAAATGCGGCATTTGAAATTCACTTTCCACGATATGATTTGCCTTATTAAATGCACTGTTTACGTTGCCATCATTGCGTACTTCTTTTCCTTTTTTCTTAACGTTGGCAAGAATCATTTTGTCATAGGACTCGCTCGTGTAACTTTCATTTGAACCATTATCCCACTCTATTTCTAAGGCTTCTTTTCCTTTAAAGGCGGCCCAGGTATTATTAGCGATGACTGCAATTCCTCCTAACGGACCAAAAGGTGTCGCAATTCGTGGTAATTCAATAATATCGGTAACACCAGCGATTTTCAAAGCAGCGTCTTTGTTAAAACTTTTTACGGTACCGAAGGTAACAGGAGATCTAGCAACTGCCGCATAATGCATATTGTCTAGTTTTATATCCATTCCGTATTTGGCTTTTCCTGAAGTAAAATCAGCACCATCAATACTCTTTAATTTTTTGCCGATATAATTAAAATCCTTTGGATTTTTTAATACGGGATTTTCTGGTATTTCAACTTCAGCAGCTTCTTTTACCAAGTCACCATAAAACAATTTCTCATCGGTTGCTGGGTTAATCACATAATGATTTTCAGTTTTTAAGCTGGCTGCATCCACTTGCCATTTAGTAGCTGCTGCAGAAACTAACATGGCGCGTGCGGTAGCTCCCATTTTACGCATGGGTTCAAATAGTTGACGAATACTTCTAGAACCATCTGTATTTTGGTCCATAAATTTAACATCACCAGTAGCTTGTTTTACACTTACCATTTTCCAATCAGCATCCATTTCATCAGCGATTACAGAAGTCAATGATGTTCGTACACCATTACCCATTTCTGAACGAGAAGCTAGTAATACCAATTCACCATTGTCTTTTAATTGAATGAATAAATTGGGTTCAAATGAACTCCCATTAAAAGGTATTATTTTAGACGCTCCTTCTTTATCGTCTGAGGATGGAAAATTACAGGCAATAATTAAGCCTCCCGAAGCCAATCCTAAGCTGCGAATGAAACTTCTTCTTGATATTATTTGAATTGAGCTCATTTTATTCAGATTTAGTATTGGTTAATTCAGCCGTTTTATGAATTGCTTGACGGATGCGATGATAGGTACCACATCTACATATGTTTCCACTCATGGCACTATCTATATCTTCATCAGACGGATTGCTATTTTGCTTTAAGAGCGCTACAGCCGAAATTAATTGACCTGATTGGCAATAACCACATTGTGGTACATTTATATCTTCCCAGACCTCTTGCAATACTTTATTTTCTTTATCAACACCTTCTATGGTTACTACTTTTTTGCCATCAGCCTCTGAAACTGGAGTTAAGCAAGATCTAATAGCTTGTCCGTCGAGTAATACGGTACAGGCTCCACATAAACCTTTCCCACATCCATATTTGGTTCCTGTTAAACCGACAATATCTCGTATTGCCCAAAGTAAAGGCATCGAAGGATCAGCGTCAACTTGATACGCTTTGTCGTTGATAGTGATTGTTGCCATAAATGATGATTTATTTTAGTATTGAGTGACTAAAGTTATGATATTTTCGTCAAAATAGTTATTTATAGAGCAATAAATTAGAATTATTTATATTGATTCTTAACTGTTTAGATTGTGCTTATAAAAAAATTAAAATCTTATCTCAAAAAAAGATGAAAAGCTATTGTACTAACTAATCTAATTTATTACATTTGCACCCGCACTTTTAAGAGTGTTGTTCATTAAAATTTAGGAGAGGTGCCGGAGTGGTCGAACGGGGCTCCCTGCTAAGGAGTTGTACCCGTAAGGGTACCGGGGGTTCGAATCCCTTCCTCTCCGCTTTTTTTTGAAATTATATTTTGATAACCATTTCGGGGTGTAGCGTAGCCCGGTTATCGCGCCGCGTTTGGGACGCGGAGGTCGCAGGTTCGAATCCTGCCACCCCGACGAACCCTTTTCAAGGGAAAACAAAACACTGTTAATTGTATGATTTTCAGTGTTTTCGTTTTTTATGATATCATTTGATTTCATTTAAAATCAACTAAAAGGTGTGCAATCAGGTGTACACTTTTCCCTTAGAATTGTCGTAAATTTAAAGAGCTTTTAATAACAATTTTGTATTTGTTTTTGCAAATTTCATTGTTTAATTAAAGTTATTTAAGATGCAGACAAACAACACTTTTTCAATCATTTTCTTTACACGTAAATCTCGTAGTAGTTCAAATAAGTTATTAATTTATGTTAGAATAACTGTCAATCAAAAACGCTCAGAAATCAGTTTAAAAAGGAGCGTTTATATAAAAGAATGGGATTCTTTTAAAAATCGAGGGCGTGGTAGTTCCACTAAAATTAGAATTCTAAACAACTATTTAGACCATGTGTATAATCAATTACTAGATTGTCACAAACAGCTCTTAGAAGAAGATAAAATAGTCTCTAGTCGTTCAATAAAAGCGCGTTATCTCGGTGAAGATGATAACCGTAAAACACTCAAACAGCTTATTGAATACCACAACACCAATATGCTTACTGTATTGAAAGCAGGAACTATGAAGAATTACTATACCACAGAAAAGTATTTAAATACATTTCTTTTATCTAAATTAAAAGTTGATGATGTCTATTTAAAACAATTGAATTATCGATTCATTATTGATTTTGAACAATTTCTTAGAAATGTCAGAAACTCTAAAAATGTAACTATGTTAAGGAACAATGGAGTCATGAAACATTTAGAGCGTTTTAAAAAAATGATAAATCTTGCTGTCAAATTAGAATGGATAGTAAAAAATCCTTTTAATCAGTTTCAATTAAAGTTTGATAAATACGATAGAGAATACTTAACCGAAAGAGAATTAGGACTTATTGAAAACACTTACTTCAAACATGAACGACTGGAAAGAGTTAAAGACATTTTTCTTTTCTCTTGTTATACTGGTTTATCTTATATAGATGTGAAGGAGTTAACCACACATCAAATTGTTCTGGGTATCGATAACAGATATTGGATTCATACCAAACGAGAGAAAACAAATGAATTGGTTAAAGTGCCTATTTTACCCAAAGCCTTAGAAATAATTGAAAAATATAAAGTGATTTCTGAGGTTACAAATTCAGAAAAGCTGCTTCCACTCTACTCCAATCAAAAAACAAACAGTTATTTAAAAGAAATAGCTAGAGCTTGCAATATTCATAAAAATATCACTTTTCATGTTGCCAGACATACCTTTGCTACTACCATAATGCTCTCAAATGGTGTACCCATAGAAACGGTATCAAAACTATTAGGGCATACTAAATTATCTACGACTCAAATTTATGCTAGAGTTATAGAAACAAAAATTAGTGAGGATATTGATAACCTACTGTTACGATTTGAAACTAAGAAACAAAAACAATTGTTGTTTATTAAATAATTATTCGACGGACTGGTAAAATAAATCCGTTTTTGAAGTAGTGGATTTAGAGGCTGGCATCATAAATGAATTTATTTTATTGTTCTCTCTTGTAGAGAGAATCCATTACTTAAAAAATGAACCAAATCCGCTTTGTGGATGCGGTAGGTATCACTCCACTCAATTTGATATAAAAAGCAACAAACTTTGTGAATTGTAACATTTTTACTGGAAAAAATTGCCTGTTTATAGGGCCTACAGAGCTTTTTACGTGAAAAATGTGATAATTTCGATACCCACCTTACATATAGGTACATGAATTTCAGGCAATTAATAAATAGTAACACCGCGTAGCGTGTTACCCTCTTGCTATTCCCCCTTAGTTTTACAAACACGCTTTATTTAGGGATTATTTATATGTTAGTGAGTTGCTATAATTGTTAACTATCTATCTCGGAATACTCCCATAATTGCTTATATTTGAAATGGGCTAACCAATAACGAAATAAACTACTACGTTTATTCGGAACATCAAACCTATAAACAGTACATATAACAAGTTGGCAAACATTTTACCAAAACAAAGAACTTGAAATTTCTGACAATAGCCCTAACGGAATTGGGAGTGTATTTGTAAAAAATGAATAAAACTACACACTAATTGAATTGTCTTTTTCGGACTTATCGCCAAAGATTTTCTTTCTATGATTAATACCCCAATTTTGCAATTCTAAAATAACTTTTTTTAGCGTTTTAGAATGTTCTGTAGGCGTATATTGTGTTCGGACAGGGAAGCCATTTAAAACAGTTCTAATAATCAACTGATTTTCTTCCATATCTTTCAATTCCTTTGACAAAACTTTGGTACTTAACTTTGGAATACTTCGTTCTATTTCTCTAAAGTGTTTGTTGCCTTCCCAAATTGAAATTAGAATTAAAAGTTTCCATTTCCCACCTATTACATCTAAAGTGTCCCTTACCGGTAACAGAGCGGACATACACTCTTTGTGTTCTTTTTTTTTCATCTCATTTAATTTAATGATTACCTTAAGGTAACTGGTTACTAAAAGGTAACTGATTACCAATGGTAATCAAAAATAGTTAATTTTGGTGTACAACTAACAAAAACGATCGAAAAATGAAAAACAAGATTCTTACAGTATTATGTATCCTATTCGGATTAATGATGATTAATTCAGGGTTAAATAAATTCTTCAACTATATGCCTATGCCTGAAATGTCTGAAGAAATGATGCAAATTATAGGAGCATTTATGACAATAAAATGGCTTTTTCCACTTGTAGCAATTATTGAAATCATTGGAGGGGCTTTAATAGCCATCCCGAAAACAAGAGCATTGGGTGCCTTAGTAATTCTTCCTGTTATGGTAGGAATACTTGTTCATCATTTAGCACACGACATATCAGGTATTGGAATCGCATTAATATTATTCGCTGTTAATATTTGGGCAATTGTTGTCAATTGGAATAAATACCGGCCAATCATAAAAAGCAAAACAAAAGGAAAGTCTAAACCAATAAATAATTAGTAGATAAAAACACAGCTGCTTAAAAATGATTTGAATACTTTGGTTTTATGTCCTTTTTCATGTTGTAAAAATAATAAACTAATCAAAATAAGAGTTGGAATAATTACAAGTAATTATTCCTTTCAAATTATAAATAACTAAGTGTTTAAATAATTCGTCTTTTCCATAAAATTCAAATAAATTATTCTTTTTAAACACTAAATTATCAATTCTAAAAAAATAGATTTTCACTAATAGTTCTAAATTAATATCTTCTTTTATATCCCCAGATTCTTGTGCTTGCTTAAGTAATCTATAAACAATACTATTTGATAATTCTTCCACAAATTTATTAAACAACAAATTTGCTTTTGGATAATACTTTTCTAATCCAAAAAGAAATGAGGGCTTAAAATATTTTAAATACTCAAACCCTCTCTGATAAATTAATATAACACTCAAAATAGGATCTTCACTATTGCTATTAATCAATGCATTAATATCCTCTTTATACTCATTTAATAAACTTTCAAGACTAGAGGTTACCAAGTCTTCTTTATTATCAAAATATGTATAAATTGTTTTTTTGGAAATCCCAAGCTCATTTGCTATTTCATCTAACGTTACGTGTTTACTTCCAAATTGAGTAAACTTTGTAATCGAATACGCTAACAATTCTGCTTTAGTAATCATCTTTTAGTTATTTGTAATCATTTTCATGTGTTAGTGGTCATTGTGGAAGCACCATAAATCAAACCAGTAAAAAATTACTACTTGCTTGACGAGTAAGTTATTTCCACATCGACTTCAACGTAAAATTCTTTGTCACAATGATCACAGTCTATATGCATACTTTCTTGATATTTCCAACTATCTGTTTGCACACCATCACAATGAGGACAAATAATTTCACTATTGAATCTATATTTTAAGTCTGTATAATTCAAATTTTTTAATAGTTTCTAAAGGTTTATTCAATGACCTCTAACGGTCAGGGTATGTCTCCACTCCACCAAAGGTCATTGACTGTTTATTATATTGTTTGAGTACTAGCTCACAAAACGTCATCTAACAAAGTATATACTTAATGGTGCGAGCCATAACTTCTAATGTTACGCATCCATGAAGCATATACCCTGACCGTTATTCTATTGGAATTGACAATAAAGGTATGTTTATACCAGAAGCCATAACTCTAGTTTTACTTTTATGGACTATAGATTCCCAAAAGCCATACTTTTTTGGAATCATTACTAACATATCAAAACTTGATTTGTCAATTTCATTCTCTATTGCTTTTATTACAGCATCTGAGTTTACTTTCTTATAAAAATACGTAACATTTTCTAGACCTTTTTCAATATTATCATAAGCATTGCTTTCTGATTTTAGTTCATTTATTTTTTTCTCGACATAAAACACAGTGACTTCAGACTTAAGTTGAATAGCAATTTGCTTTAATTTTGCCAATGTTCTTAAAGGTACATCACGCATGACATCACAGGCAAAAAGAATCTTGTGGATACCAGAAAATTTAGCATTTACAGGAATAGCCAATACAGGAAAATTTTTCATGCTGATTAAGGTTGTCGTTGGGTTCCCTAGTAAATTTTGCTCCATCGATTTAGCTGACATTCCCATAACTAAAAATTTTGAGTTGTGTAATTTCATTAAAGAATCTATTTCATGTTCAAAATCCAAATAACTACATTGATACTCAACTTTAATTTCAAATTTATTGGATAATGTTAAAGCTTGGTTTTTTAATTTTCCTCTATTTTTTTCAATCAATTTTTCCATTGAAGTTGCTGATATTCTCGCATTTGAAGCATGAATAGGTAACTTATAGGCATTAAAAAGCACAAGTTTTAAATTTAATAGTTGAGCTATTGATGCTGAATATAATACAGCATTATCTGATGTTTTGGAAAAATTTGTTGCAACTAAAATTGAATACATAATTTTGATTAATATTGATTAGCATGTGATTAATATTATCGCCATCCTCCACCAAGGGCTTCATATAAATCTACAACAGATATTAATTGTTGTAATTTACTATCTATAATATTAAGCTCTGCACTTAAAGCGCGTTCTCTAGCTGTTAATAAGTCTAGGTAATTGGCATATCCATTTTTAAGCAATTCTTCAGAGTTTGCTTCTGCGGTACGCAAAGCTTCAACTTCATTAATTCTAAACTCGAATTTTTTAGACTCTGCTTCATAAGAAAATAATGCATTAGACACTTCATTTCCTGCTATTAACAAGGTCTTTTTAAACTGAAGCAACGCTTGTTCTTGTTGTGCAATTGCAACTTCTTTTTGTGTTTTTAAAGCACGCTTATTAAATAATGGCTGTGTTAAACCTCCAATGATGTTAGCAAATAATGAGTTGGCATTAAATAATTTATCTAACTCTAAACTTTGAAATCCTCCTGACGCTGTTAATTTTAATGATGGATACAAGTTGCTTTTAGCTACATTGGTTAGTTCGAAAGACTGAATTAAACTATACTCTGCAGCCATCACATCTGGTCTATTACTAAGCAATGTTGCAGGTACACCAAGAATAATGTCTTGTTCTATATTTTGAAAATCTAAACTGCCTCTTTCAAAATGTTGTGGTGCTTTTCCAAGTAAAATACTTAAGGTATTTTCCGTTTTAAAAATAGCAGTTTCGATATCTATTTGTAAGGCTCTTGCACTATTGTATTGTGCTATATTTTGGTCGACAGCAACTTGTGTGACCTGACCTGCATCTTTTAACGCTTTAATAGTCGTGACACTACTATCTCTAGTTGCAATAGTTTCTTTAGTAACTTTTAACTGGTCGTCTAAAGCTAATAAATTATAATAGGTGTTGGCAATACTAGAAATCAACCGTGTTTTTACAGCTTGATGTCCAGCAACACTTTGTAAATATGCTGCTTGCGTTGCTCTTTTATTGCTTCGTATTTTTCCCCAAATATCTGCTTCCCAAGAAAGGTTTGCCGTAATATCAAACTGGTCTGTAGACGTATCACTTAAAAATGCACCAAACTGCGTGTTTTTAGATAATTCTTGATGTGTCCAGTTTGCACCAACATTAACCGATGGCAAGTAACCTGCTTTACCTTGCTTAGCATAAGCCTGAGCTGCTATAATTTGTTGAAGCGCAATACGAACATCCATATTATTTTGCAGACCTACTTCTATATATTGTTGAAGATATTGGTCTGTAAATAAGGTTTTCCAAGATACATCTGCTATCGAAACACTGTCTGTTGGCAAATTTTCTGTTCGGTAAAGGGCTTCAGTCTCTGTTTCAATATCTGGCCTCACATAATCCTTTGCTACAAAACAGCTTTGTAGCGTTAATGCAACGATTAGTAATAGTGCTCCTTTATTAAAATTTCTATGTTTTATATTTGAATTCATTACGCTTAATCTTCAATAGTTTGTACTGCCGGTTTACTAGAAACTTTTTCTTGTAACCACTGGAAAAATATAAATAGGATTGGAATTACAAAAACTCCTAAAATGGTTCCGATGAGCATTCCTCCTGCAGCACCTGTACCAATAGAGTTATTACCTTTTGCTCCAACTCCATTTGCTAATACTAATGGCATTAAGCCTAAAATAAAGGCAAAAGAAGTCATTAAAATAGGTCGCAAACGTGCTTTTGCTCCATGTATAGCAGCATCTACTATACTTTCTCCATTTCGCCGTCTTTGCACAGCAAATTCCACAATTAATATGGCATTTTTAGCGAGCAGACCAATAAGCATAATTAAAGCAATTTGAAAATAGATGTTGTTTTCCAGCCCAAACATTTTAGTTGAGAAAAACGCTCCAAATACACCTAATGGTAAAGAAAAAATAACAGCTAATGGCAACAAATAACTTTCATACTGTGCAGCCAATAAGAAATACACAAACACAATACACAACATAAATATAATAGTGGTTTGATTACTTGCATTAACCTCTTCACGAGACAGCCCAGAATAAGCCACATTATAATTACTTGATAGTTTTGCTGCCTCAGCTTCAACGACCGCTAAAGCGTCACCTGTACTAAACCCAGGATTTGCTGCACCAGAAATTTTTGTGGAATTGTACAGGTTAAAACGTGTTACAGATTGTGGTCCATACACGCGTTTCAAATTAACAAACTGTGTAATTGGTGTCATCTTACCATTCCCCGCTTTTATATATAATTCATTTAAATCACTTTTATCTGCCCTATCTTCTGGTAATGCCTGCATATATACGCGGTATTGTTTTCCAAAACGTGCAAAATCTGCAGCATATACCCCTCCAATATAACCTTGCATTGTAGAGAAAATACTACTAATAGGAACACCAGATTTTTTAGCCAATGGGACATTAATTTCCATTTCGTATTGTGGATACTTAGTGTTAAATGACGACTGTCCGTATTGAATTTCAGGATGTTGCATTAAACTACCAATAAACTGTTGCGTTGCTTGATCTAATTCGCTAAAATCACCGCCTGTACGGTCTAATAAATTCACTTCGAAGCCAGCAGACAACCCAAAACCAGGGATACTTGGTGGTGAAAAGAAAATTATTTTAGCTTCGGGGATTCCTGAGGCTATACCAAACAACTTACCTGTAATGACCTCAGCACTCTCGCTTTCACCACGCTCAGACCAATCTTCCAATTTCACAAATCCTAATGCATAATTACTTCCAGCACCACTAATTAAGCTAACACCATTAATTAGTGAAATGCCTTGCACACCTTCTAATTTTTTTGCCTTGGCGTAAATTTTCTCTGTTACTTCGTAAGTTCTATCAATAGATGCACCTGCTGGTAACTCTATATTAATAAAAACCAAACCTCTATCTTCATTGGGAACAAAACCAGTAGGCGTTGTACTTGCAGACCACCAGATACCAGCAACTGCCAGCCCTAAAAGTACTACAGTAATAAGTTTGTTCTTATATAAAAAGGAAAGTGATCTTCCGTAGCGTTGCGTAGTTGCATGAAACGCTTTATTGAAAGCGCTGTAAAATCGCTGTAAAAAGCTTTTCTTTTCATGTTCATTTTCATCATGAGGTTTTAAAAATAGTGCACATAATGCTGGACTCAAGGTTAAGGCATTTACCGCTGAAATTAAAATGGCTACAATTAATGTTACACCAAATTGCTCATAAAACACTCCTGTTGGTCCTTGCACAAAGGTTACAGGAACAAAAACTGCTGCCATAACCAAGGTAATGGAAATAATAGCTCCCGATATTTCTTGCATTGCATCTAATGTTGCCTTTTTGGCACTTTTTGCTCCATCGTCAATCTTTGCATGGACTGCTTCTACAACAACAATGGCATCATCTACTACGATACCAATGGCAAGCACCAAAGCAAATAAAGTGAGTAAATTAATGGAATAGCCAAATAAATTAAGAAAGAAAAACGTACCAATAATAGAGACTGGAACTGAAATGGCCGGAATTAATGTAGAACGAAAATCTTGTAAAAAGATAAATACAACAATAAAGACCAGAATAAAAGCTTCTATAAGTGTATCTCTCACCTTATTCATTGAAGCCGTTAAAAAATCATTCGTGTCGTAGTTAATATAAGCTTTAACACCTTCTGGGAAATCTTTTTCTAAACGTGTTAATTCAGATTTAATTTCGGTAATAATTTGTTGTGCATTGGAACCTGCAGTTTGATAGATAGCCATATTAATACTTGGAAATCCATCGGTTTTTGAAGAGGTATTATAGCCTTGTGCATCCAATTCTATGCTTGCAACATCTTTTAGGTATAAATATTCACCATTATTTAAGGCTTTTATAATAATGTTTTTATATTGCTTTTCAGTTTTAAAACGTCCGCTATACTTTATGTTATATGAAAATGCTTCACCACTGTTTTGTCCTAAAGAGCCCGCTGAAGCCTCTAAACTTTGTTCTCGTAACGCAGCTGTAATATCTGATGGAATTAAACCATAAGCAGCTAATTTTTCAGGCTTTAACCATACTCGCATGGCATAATCTTGTCTTGAAAATACGTTTACGTCTCCCACACCATTTAGACGCTGTAACGATGGAATGACATTAATTTTCAAATAATTTTGAACATATGTATCGTTATAATCAGGATTTTCTGAATACACAGACAAAAACATTAAAGCAGATGTTTGTTGTTTTTGTGTAATGACTCCTGTTTGAACAACTTCTTGTGGTAATAACGGATTTGCTCTAGACACGCGATTTTGAACATTTACCGCAGCAATATCTGGATCAGTCTCTTGGTCAAAAAATACTGTAATATCTGCAGTACCATTATTTGTTGCAGAAGAGGTAATATACGTCATGCCTTCCACACCATTAATCTGTTCTTCAATAGGTATAATAACACTCTCTAAGATGGTTTCTGCACTAGCTCCAGGATATGTAGCTGTTACTTTAATGGTTGGTGGTGCAATATCTGGATACTGTTCTACTGGTAAGGTGGTATAACCTAAAACTCCCAGAATGACAATGATGATAGAAATTACCGTTGATAATACGGGTCTTTCAATAAATATTTTTAACATGAATTAAGGATTATAAGTTTATTGTTTGAATAAAGGTTTTATTGGCTTTGTAATACTATCGAATGACACTTCTTTTGGTGTTATAACTATATCGTTTCTTAACTTACCAACTCCGGAAACTATTATTTTATCCTTGAGATCTAAACCAGACTCTACAACATATAGATTATCTACAGTTGCTTTTATTTTTAATAATGTGGAAACAACCTTATTGTTTTCTCCTAATTTAAAAATCATAATATTTCCCTGCTGCTCAAACGTTGCGCCTTGAGGAGCTACTGTAGCATTTTCGTAAACCGTTGGTATTTGAATTTTACCACTATTGCCATTAGTTAACAACTGATTTGGGTTATTAAAAACAGCCCTTAAACTTACCGTTCCTGTGTTTTGATTCACTTGTCCAGAACTAGTCTGAATACTACCTTTTTCAGAATACGTGTTTCCGTTTGCAAGAATTAGGTTTACATCTGGATAATTGGCTAATTTTTCTTTTAAGTTTTTACCCTCCGCATGCTGTAAAAAATCTAAATATTGGGTTTCATTTAAACTAAAAAATGCATACACTTTACTTATATTACTGACTGTAGTTAAAGGTGTTGTTGTATTTGGGCTAATTAACGCGCCTTCCCTAAAATTAATAGTACTTACATAACCATCAACTGGACTTTTGATAGTGGCATAACCGATATTTGCAGAGACACTACTGTAGTTTGCTTTTGCTTGTGCCAAATTAGCTTTAGCTGTTTCTAATTGTACAGCGCTAATTATATTTTTTTCTACAAGAGGAATGAGTTTGTCCACCTCAACTTGAGCCACATTAATACGTGCTTTTGCAGCTCCAGCATCTTGACTTAAAGACTCCGTTTCTAACTTAAATAACACTTGACCTTTACGTACTTTTTGACCTTCGTCCACCAATACTTTTTGAATATAACCAGATGTTTTTGCTCTTACATCACTATTTATTACTCCTTCAATGCTAGCAGGATATTCAGCAAATCCTGTAACTGTTTTATGTTGTATTTGTGTTACTGGAAAAGTTGCGGGTGGCCTTTGAGAGGTTTGTTGGTTTTCTTGTTTATCACCACAACTTACAATGACTAAGAATATACTTAGTGACAAGAAGATATATAATTTATTGTATTTCATTTTTAATCTTACTTTAAATATTGAATTTGTTATCTGTTAATTTTATTTTTAATTGCTCTATTGATGTGCTTGCTTCATCTAAAAATTGGATGTAATCATTATGAAAATTCAAATCGAATTTTTCTTCTTCATTTTTAGTTTTTTGTGTGTTAATCGTCTCTTTATATTTCTTTATTTCTAAATGCAACACTTTAACTTCTTGCCATTCATTTATCATAGCATCGATGTGCTGAACAATCATATCCTTATTTATGATGAAATATTTTTTACGATCTCCAGTTTTTGTGAAATACACTATTTTTTTTAAATCATGTAAATGGTTAAGATGCGTAGAAATAGTACTCTTACTTGCACCAAGTATAATTACCAAATCTTCAAAAGTGGTTCCTTTTTTTCCTGTAAGGATGATGTAAGCTAAAATACGTGCCGCAACTGGTGCTAACTGCTCTCTATTTTCTATATGTACGCCTAGCTTTTCAACTAAATTCATTTTTTCTTTACAGATATTTTCTTTCATTTTTAAACTATTATATTAGTATTATTTCGACATTCGAAAAAATAATTCACAGTAAAATATTGCGCAAATATACATATTAGTTCTGAACAATCCGAACAAAAAGAAGTTAATTTATTATAAATACAATATATTACTTAAATTGTATCTTTATAAACACAAAGACAAACAAAATTTGTCTTTAAATAGTTCTTTTTGACTTTAGTGTACAATTAGGTGAACACATGTAATCAAAAGTGTTTTAAAATGTTGAAATATAGTGGATTATAGAATTTTAGTTAATTCTGCCACCCCGACCAAGAATATCCAATCACTTTAGTGGTTGGATATTTTACTTTAAAAGCAAAATCTCCGAGCCAAAAAGCTCGGAGATTCAAACCAAACCTAACCTAACCTAACCTAACCAAATTGTCATTCTTCTTTAGTATTACGCAGGATTTAAACAGTTAAAACTGATATCTAATACCTAAAGCAATATCTAAATCCAAATCGTTGTTGTTATAACGTTCATCACCAAAGGCTATTTCCGGTCTAAAATCCAATGAAATTAATAAGGGGATATCAAAGTTATATTCAATACCAATATCACCAGCGGCAAATACAAAAGTATCGTTATAATCTTTTCCATCATTAAAGTTATTTTTATCATTGAAACTATAAGATCCAATTCCCCCACCTAGACCAGCATACCAATTAAAACCAGAATCAATATTCCAAACCCATTGGTGTAAAGCTGCAAGTTTAAATCCGTCATAATTTTTGCTATCTCTCCAACCTAAATCTAATTCTAATCTATGGGTTGCACTCAGTCGTGCTTGGTACGATATCTCTGCACCAAATCCATCACTATCGCCTAATCTTAGACCTAAGGCATTCTTTGAAATTTCTTGTGCATTCATTGATACAGTAGCAATTAATACTAGTATACTTGTTATTAATATTTTTTTCATCATGTTATTGTTAGTTAATTTTATGTTTATTGTTTCGCTGCTGCGTTTTCTTCAGACTTCGCACCCATTCTATTAAAGGTGTACATCGGTGCAAATTTCAATTTTAGTGCTGCGATTTTTCTATTATCACTCCCTGTAAGGCCTTCATTTTCTACCGTATTCTTACGCGTATCTATTGCTTCGTATAATAATTTTATTTCATCCCAATCTTCTCTAGAATAAGAGTCTTTATTTTTTTGAGCTGTGTTCACAAAATTTTCATAAACACTTAAAATATTATCTTTATTAATCCATGTAAACGACATATCATCACCTACGTGATTCGAACCGATTAGTGTTTCTCTAATTCTATTTTTTTGATTTATAGCTTCCATTTTTTCTTTTGCTGATAAAATCTCCACTTTAAATGTTTCATATTTAAGAGTTGCACTTTCAATTGCATCATTAAGAGTCGAAGGATCCTCAATTTTTTCCATTTCGTCAGTTGCATTTTTCTTTGTCAATTCAAATTCTTTTTGAATTTCTGACCAATTCTCTATAGCATTGGTTGTTTCTAAATCACTAATTGAATCAACATAAACTACATAAATATCTGCTGTTTGTTCTGCCTTTGTTTTTTCAACACTACATGACGAAATAAGCAAGGTACATCCTAAAATTCCGACAATTATTTGTTTTAAATTTTTCATTTGTATTTGTTTTAAATTATTAATTAAATTCTTTTCCCGCCAATTAATCTAAATAATACTGCAATGATTGCGATTACTAATAAAATATGGATTAATGATCCGGCGCTGTAGACAAAAAATCCCAATACCCATCCAATTACTAGGATTACTGCTACTAGATATAATATACTTCTCATAATTATGTTTTTAAGGTTGTTATTAATTTTACACTACAAAGGTATAGATGGATAAGACCTTTTATGTTACAGCATTTCTTATAATCTTTATAGAATTACCATTTTTAAAGGAATTTAGAAGATTTAATTTAAAATAATCGTATTCAAATAAATACAAAAAAGTGAAGTCATTAGCCTTTCAAAATTTGAAATACGCGATAGTAGAAAGTAATAAATAGCTTGTATTGACTGGAAAGTAAAATCAATCACATATAAAACGAATTAATTTCAAATACGAATTAATTGGTAAGCACAATTTTTAAAAAATAAATCGTTAACATTCCCCAAATCGTTCCGGTTGCCATACTGAGTATTGCCAGTATTATGGCATGAGGCATCCATTTTTTTTCATAGGCGGCAGTTACTGCGGGCGCCGTTGCTATCCCTCCTACATTGGCCATACTGGCAATTGGAACCCATGCTAAATTTACATTTAAAATCTTTGCTACGAATAGCATTATAATGAAATGACTGACTAACCAGATGACTAGAAAGGATAAAAAATTGAATTCAAATTGAAATAAGCTGAATTTCAATTTAAGACCTAAAATTGCCATGACAATTAGAATAAGAATGCTCCCTAATTTTAATACAAAGGTAAAATTCCAATTTTTAATAAGATTACTGAGTAAAAATCCGATTACTGATAACACGATAATTTTAGCAACAAAACTTTCTAAAACAATATTTGTAAGAAGTACCATGCCGATTAAAATGATAAAACACAGTATCGTATTGATTTTCTTTCCTTGCTGCTTTTGAATAGATTTTGGCATGGTAAGATTTGTAATCTTCAATGCTTTATTTAAAAATGCACTTCGTTTTATTCCCTGGAACATCAGTATTGTCCATATATTGACCAAAATATTATCCAATACAAGTACGGTCAAGAAAATATTTTCTGGGCATTCAACCAGTTCTTTAAGTACCAATTGACTTGTGCTTCCACCAATCCAACTACCAACAATGGGCGGAACTCCTTTCCAATAGTTTTGATTTATAAAAGTTTCTGAAATCAAATCGCTGTCAAAGAAAAATAAGGCTATTAAAATTGGAAAAATAGCTATCCATAATGATCCTGATGCAAATACGGCAATAGGCTTCCATCCTATTGACTTCAATTGACTCACAGAGAGACTACTCATTACGGCAACAATGGCCAAAGGAATAAAATACAATTTGCTGTATTCATGGATAACATCACTCGAAAAATCGCTACCGATTAGTGCTGAAAGTCCGGCAGGAATTAGATACGCCAATAAAATGGCAGGCACCCAGTCAAATAGAGACTTAATGTGCTTATTTTCCCATCGATCTAGAAAATATACCACAATTACCGTGGTGATTGTAATTATCCATGGGATCATTCGTTTTTCGCTTTAATTGGTTCACTCAAAATTGCTAAACACGACTGAATTCCTTCCATAAAATTACCCAATCGTAGGTTTTCATTTGGACTATGAATGTTGTTATCAGGATTTGGGATTCGAATAGAAATAGCTGAAATATTTAAGATATTAATAAATGAAGCGATGGGTTGTGAACCTCCTGTGGTTCGCATATTAATAAATTTATCATCAAAAACTCTTTGCATAGCCTTTTGTGCCATCAATCCGATAGGCGCATTAAAATCTGTTCGAAATGGTACAGAGCCTAATCTGTATTTAAAAGAAGCTAACTTCTTAAAGGAACTTCGTTCTTGGTCTGAAGGAATTGAATCAACTAAGTGATAGCCTTTTTCTTGTAAGTAATTTTTTAGTAATTCCATTTGTCTTTTACCATCAGATTCTGGAACTAAGCGCATATCAATTTCTGCAATAACTTCCGATGGGATAATTGTTCTTACTTCTTTCCCCACCCAAGCAGCTCTAAGACCTCGAATATTTAACGAAGGATATTGAAGAGATTCTTGATAGGTAGTACCAACAGCATCGATAGCTGCAACTCCAATGCGTTTTTTGATTTCATCAACATCTTCGGGTAAACTATTGATAATCTCCTTTTCAGTATCACTTAGCTGAATACCATCATAAAATCCAGGGATTAGTACCCTACCCGATTCATCTTTCAGTTGTCCGATAAATTTAGAAGCGTTAAAAACGGGATTTGGAGCAAAATTACCATATTGCCCACTATGTAAGGGATATCGTGGACCGAAAAAAGTAATGGAGGCCGTAGCAATACCTCTAGCTCCATAGGTTAAGGTTGGTAAATTAGAGACATGGCGTGTTCCGTCCATGATAAATAACATATCTGACTTCAATAATCCTTTATTTTTACTCACTGCCTTTGCCAAATGTGGAGAGCCCAATTCTTCTTGAAAATCGAGTATTACTTTTATGTTATACGCAGGTTTCCATCCTTTTTTTTGGAAAATTTCTAGTGCTGAGATAAAGGCAATTGCCGGGCCTTTTGAATCAGACGCTGAGCGCGCAAAAATTCTCCAATCAGGATCAGCGTTAACTTTTAAAAGATTAAGATCAATTTCTTCCCAAGTGTTGGCGTCAATTTGTTTTTTTAACACTGGATTAAACGGGTCCTTTTGATCCCATTTACTTGAATCTACAGGCTGACCGTCAATTTGAAGATAGAAGAGCACTGTTTTTGCGTTTTTATGATATTTCTTTTCGGCAAACAATAAGGGTGCTCCGTCGGTGGCAATGATTTTTGTTTCAAAATCAAGGGAATTAAAAGTCTGGCTGCACCATTGCAAATTACGTTCAACTTGATCTTCAAAATTCCCATCATTTGGGATTTTTAAAAATTCAACAAGTGTATTCGTAGCATCTACAAATTTTTCTTTTGACGCGTTTAAAATCTTTTTTTTAGTTAATAGTTGTGCATTAACTATAAATCCAGTAAAGAGAAGTATACATCCTAAATAAAGACTTTTTTTCATAAACTATTATTTCTTTCTTAACACTTTTCCAGCCTTAAGCTTATTAAATGTTCCATTGTCAATAGTAAGTTGCCCATTAATTAACACATAATCAATGCCTACTGGATATTGATGAGGCTTTATGAAAGTTGCTTTATCTAACACTGTTTCTGGATTGAATATCACAATGTCTGCTTTCATATTTTCTTTTAATATTCCCCGATCCATTAGTCCTAAAGTATTAGCAGGAAAGGCAGTCATTTTATAAATGGCTTCAGCTAATGTCAATATGGATTTTTCTCTTACATAATGTCCTAAAACTCTAGGAAAAGTACTGTAAGCTCTAGGGTGTGGATGCCCTTGGCCAAGTTTATTTAATCTACCGTCTGAAGCGATCATTGTTTGAGGATGTTTCATAATTTGTTCCACATCTTTTTCATCCATTGCGTGATAAATACACGATGCCCCACCATTCATTTGTGCTTCAATAACTAAATCTGCTCCATTTTCTAAGGATGGAGCTAATCCACGTTGCTCACACCATTCTTTTAATGTTTTTCCTTCGAGATCAGCATTCCATTTGACTTTAGCAAATTGAATTCTTGCTAAATCATTGCCTCCTCGGTCATTGAGAATGTTGAAAATGATCCCTGCTTTAATACTATCTCTTAATTTAACATTCGCAATTCTTTTTTTAAAATCTTCACTCCCTCCTGCCTGAGCCCAACCAGGAATCAACACTGAAATACCTGTATGGCTTGCATTATATGGATATTGATCCATTAAAATGTTTAAGCCCAAAGCCCTAGAAGAATCAACCATAGCAAGTGTTTTATTACTCTGTCCCCACATTGGTTTTCCAATAACTTTATGGTGGCTTAAGATAACTGGAATATCTGCTTCTTTAGAAATTGTAATCGCTTCATTAATCGCAGAGAATACGCCTAGGCCTTCGTCTCTTAGATGCGTCGTGTAAATTCCTCCTTTTTGAGAAGCATTTTTTGCTAGTGCGATTACTTCATCAACTTTTGAAAAGGTTCCTGGAACATATTTTAAACCTGTTGAAATACCAAATGCTCCTTCATCCATAGCCTGTGATACTTGGCTTTGCATTTGCATTAATTCATCATCCGTGGGCTCCCTATTTTCTAAACCCATTATATTTTTTCTTATGGTGTTATGACCAATTAAATAGGCGACATTCATTCCTATACCGATCTGCTCTAAGGTATCTAGGTGTTTTTTAAAGGGCCAAGGACTGGATCCGTCTGGACCACCTAAACTTGTGGTCACTCCCTGACGAATGTGACTCTCACAGTCAGAAAGTTCTAAAATAGGTGCTAAGTGTGCATGTAAATCTATAAAACCAGGAGCAACGGCAAGTCCGGTAGCGTCAATGATTCTTTTTGCGCTGTGTTTTGATAAATCACCAATGGCAATAATCTCATCATTATTAATACCGATATCCATTTGAATAGGATCTGCCCCAGTGCCATCAAATAGTTGTCCGTTGAGGATAAGGAGGTCAAATTCATTCTTTGCCGAACAACCTACTACTACTACTATTATTAGTAAAATTAAGCTAAGTAACCTTTTTATTTTAATCATTGTATTTTTTATTTGGACAAACCCTCTTCTGAAAGTGTTCATAGTTTGCTATATTCATAGCTTCTGCCCTATTTTTATTTATAAATCATTACATGAACGCTTACAAGTTATTCCTTTATTTGTAATGATGACCTTTTTTTTTAAAAGAAGAGGTTGCTTAAAAATAATTTAAACAACCTCATTCTTCACTAATTCAAATTACTATTGGTTTACCGGTGTTTTGGTGTAAATATCTGGAATTGGATCTGGTGCATTTGGATTCCCATTAATCTCATCTTGAGCAATAAGAAATCGTTCAGGATGAGCACTTCCGGAATTTATTGGAATCGGCATGGCAATATCATTATCGGTAACACGGATTCTTCTAAAATCAGCAAACGGTAATATAGTACCAAAGGTGGAAACATATTTTTCTTCAATAATCTCTCTCAATAGTGCTTTATCGTCCGAAATACCGTCTGCATTTTCGATACCTCCGTTTGCAAAATCAGAGTCATCATAAGCATCATATTGCAATGAGAGACCACCATCACCATTAAAGGCATTACCAGAGGCTAAAAAGGCTCTTAATACGTTTAATTGAGCAAGTCCTTCATCAAAATCAACAGTTCTTAATCCTGTTTCTGCTAATATCAATAAGTTTTCTTCATAAGTAACCAAAGGCATTGTAGCATCAGCTGCACTTAATCGGGCGCCATTTAGAAAATCTTGATCTAATAAAAGAAAATCTTTTCTTCTACTTTCATCTGTTTTCGCATTGTTTCTTGAAGCCGCATTGGCACCATCTAACAATACTGTTTGGATATAAGCTCCTTTATTCGATAAATCACCAGCTCTACTCCCCGTAAATATCAATTGATATAAATTACTATTCTCTGGAGTTGAGCCATAGCCATCAAATGCTGCTGCGTACTTTAATGAATTTGCTGTTGAACTAACTCCTAGTGAAGCATTTTGATATGCTTCAGGGTATTGTCTGTTCATTAAATAATACCGTGCTTTTAAAGTATAAGCCACTTCAATCCACGCTGAGGCTTTTCCATTCAAAAAGATATCATCTGAAAATCGTCTAGTAGCGGCAACAGTTTGCAGCTGAGAAATAGCTGTATCCAGTAGGGTCTGAAGGGCCTGATAAACAGCCAGCTGTCCGTCAAAGGCAGCACCATCAGGATTGCCAGCATCAGAATAAGGAATATCACCAAATAATGTTGCGTTTGTTCCAACTGCATGGGCTTCTAAAACATTTCCCATTCCTTTTAATAAATTGTCATCTGACGTACTCTGAATGATTTGATTTTGAGTCATTACGCCATGATATAGGAACCCCCAACTATCATTTGATTCTTCGGCTGTAATATTATAATCGCTTAAACGCGCATATAAACTATTGATTCCCTGCATTTGACCTGTCCACATTTGAGAGATTCGCATTAAATGTCCCAAATTGTTTTGTGTATCTGCCAATTGCATCCCTTTTAGTATTAATTCAGGTGGTACATCTGTAACAACATTGGGATCCTCATTAACATCTAAATAAGAATCACAACTGATGAAGAACACTATCAGTGTTGTATAAATTAGCTGTTTTATATATTTTTTCATTTTGTTATTTTTAATAGTTAATAGTGATTCCAAAAACGAAAGATTTTGAACTTGGATTGGTAAAATAATCTAAGCCCTTACCTAAGCCAGAGAATTGACTAATATCTGGATCAATTCCATCAACATTGGTCCACAACACTAAATTTCTTCCTGTAGCAGATAGTGATATTGATTCCAATCCTGTTTTTTTGATAAAATCTCCGTTTAACGTATAGGCTAAACTTATTTCTCTTAGTCTTGTCCAACTCGCATCTCCTATGGAGAATTCGTTAATAATAGAACTTCCTAAGCCACCACCAATACTGGTGTACCATGATTCATCTAGCAAAACGGGGCCAGCACCAAAATCCTGTACATTTCCTCTAACAGTAGTTCCTGCCGAAAAAACGGTTCCTTGAACATTGACCATATCTTGACTTAAGGTAACTTCTTTACCTACATCCGCATGCGTTCCAAAGCCATACAATACAAAACGAGTACGTTCGGCAATATCATGTCCTTGGCTAGTTTCAAATAACACATTCAATGCTAAGTTTTTATAACTAGCTTTAATACCTAATGCACCTGTATAATCAGGATTTGGATCTCCTATTATTTTATCTCCGGATGGATCTAATTGTGGAAATCCGTTAATGTCTAAATCAAAGGATCCATCTGCATTTCGCAATGCTGCTGTACCTGTTAAAATTCCTACTGCTTCTCCAACTAATGCTGTTGAACTCACTGAGGACCCAGCACTGAATACAGGGCCTGGAAACCCTTTTAAGTCTAACATTTTATTTTTATTGGAAGCGTAATTACCATATAAACTAAGATTAATATCTTGTTTTTTTAAGAATTTATAATCAAATTCAATTTCAATACCTTTATTTTCTAATTCGCCAATATTTCCTAAAAATGAATCGTATCCTGAAGACGGATCTAAACTCACATTTAGAATCATGTCTCTCGTATTGTTGTAATAATAAGTACCCGATAGCGATAATCTGTTTTTAAAGAATCTCAAATCCAATCCAACTTCAAATTCTCTTTTCTTTTCAAATTCTAAGTCCGGATTCCCTTGATCATCATTGAGTCTAAAACCACCACCAAATGCTGTTAATGAAATAGGGTCAGAATAAGATGTGTAGGTTGAAGTCTCATAACCTGTTTCCCAAGCGTGAGGATCTGGTGCTAACCCAACTTCCCCATAAGCCAATCTCAATTTACCAAAGGATAAGGCACTCTCATTATCTAACTCTAATAAATTACTCCATTTTAAACCAAGTTCCGCACTTGGGTAAACAATAGATTTAGAACTTGATGAAGCATCTTCATAAGTTAGTCCCACGTTGAGATTTAAAAGATCTTTATATTCAAAAGCAGATTGTCCGTAGAAACGAACATTTCTAATTTTTCTATTGCGCTCTTGCGTATCTATAATTCCCGCAACCGAGGGGTTCTGTAAACGGCTATTATATAAGAAATCAATCGCTTCAACATAAATTTGTTTTCTACTTCGATCGTTTATAGCCGCACCAAATGTTAAATTAGTATGTAAATCTTCTGTGATGTCAAAAGACATCAAACTAATTAAATCGGCGGAAATTTCGGTATTGTTATAAATTTCGTTTTTATACCTACCGTTGTTGGCACCATCTCCAGAGAACATCGGTTGAAAATAGGTTCTATCATCATTGAAATTATCTAAACCACCTCGTACCACAAATCGCAGCCAAGGGGTCGCTGTGATATTAAAATCTACAGAACCTAAAAAACGATCGACTTCTGAATCACTTGTTTGCTCATAAATTGTCCAAAGTGGATTGTTATACGTTGGGTTTGCCGTATTCCCCAAGTATCTTCGATAACTACGATGTCTTAAAGGGGTAGGATTTCCATTGCTATCATAATAAGTTCCAATATAATCACTAATATCAAAATCGGCTGGATTTCTCAATAAACCAAGATAGAGACCTGCAGTGTTCGAACCTTGTTGGATTCTGTTAGAACTACTATTGGTATAGGAAATTTTAGCAGAGGTGTTTAACCACTCATTAAATTTGTAAGTTGTACCAAAGCTTAAGGTATTTTTGAAATAATCACTCTCTTTCATAACACCTTCTTGATCTAGGTGAGAAGCTCCAAAATAAAAAGTTGCATTTTCGGTACCTCCTGATAGACTTATTTTAGTGTCTTGTGACATTCCATTATTAAAAACTTGATCGAAATTACTATTTGTAAATACGTCTGTCGAGTTTTTTCCTCCGTGTGGGTTACTAGCAGAACCACTAGCGATAGGATAGTATAAAGAACCATCTGCAGCTTCAAAATATTGACCGGTAGTGTTAAAGGCATCAACTCCTCCAGTTCTATCGGCAATACGATCTCCCCAAGAATTTGCATTTGTTGGATTGTATCTACCGCCAGATCCTTGTCCGAAAGCTGTTTGCAATGGATGTTTTCTATTGATTTGATCAATAGAGACCGTCGAGCCTACTGAAGCTTTTAATTTTCCCGCTTTACCTCTTTTTGTGGTAATTACAATAACGCCACCTAAAGCTCTTGAACCATAAATGGCACCTGCCGACGCTCCTTTAAAGACTTGAATGGTTTCAATATCATCAGGGTTAATGTCATTCAATCTAGATTGTTGAGACACACCAGCATCAGAATCACTACCAAAACCTTCTAAATTGGAATTATTGATGGGTATACCATCTACAACTATTAAAGGATCACTTCCGTTTATAGAACTTACTCCTCTAATTTGGATCCTAGAACCTGCTCCAGGATCGGCAGAAGAACCTGTAATATTAACACCTGCGGCTTTACCTGCTAGACTATTAATTAGCGTTGGTTCTTTTGCTCTTAACATATCTTCTGCTCCAATAACAGAGTATGTTGACGCAACATCATCTCGATTCTCTTTAAAACCAAGTGCTGTTACTACAACTTCATCAAGCGCTTGCGAATCTTCAACAAGTGTAATATTGATGGTCGTTTGCCCACCAACCGTAACTTCTTGGTTAATGTAGCCTAAAAAGCTAAATATAAGTACGGTATCAGTATCCGGTACACTTATGGTATAATTACCATCAAAATCGGTGGTAGTTCCATTGGAGGTGCCTTTAACGACAACGCTCGCTCCAGGTAAGGGGCCAGAAGCATCGCTTATTTTACCTGAAATTTCTTTTTGTGCGAAAACCATACTAGTTGATACCAGTAAAGTACACAAACATAAAAATAGTTTCCTGATCATTTTAATTTGAATTTAGTTAGTATTAGTGTTTAATAATATGTTCATCATTTGCTCGGCAGAAATTTTGCCAATCATTTTTATGCGATCCCTAGGTGTGGCATCGCCAATTTCATAAGTAATACCCGTGGCTTTATGACCATATAAAAACCAACCTTTTGAAACAGGTTTAGTGCTATTGCTTGAAGCTTCGTTTATTTTGTAATCCGGGATATTTTGTTCTAAAGCCTCAAACCAGTCGTCTATAAAGTTTGGCAATGTGGTACCTTCTCTAACTGTATTTGTATAAAAAATATCATACCATGTTGAGTGGAAATCTAAACCCAAAATAATTTTTGAGTGGTTGACTTTCATTTCTTTGGCAATAAATTTTACCGTTTGTTTTATTTCTGGTTGATGGTATTGTGACCAATCGCGATTGGTGTCTACGCCACCAGCATTATGGCGCCAATGACCTAAATCTACACCGTCAGGGTTCATAATAGGAAAAGCCAATATTCTATAGTTATTTAGAAATTTTTTTGAAGCCTCAGACCCGTTTAAAATAGTTTCTAAAAAACTTTGAAATGCGTAATAACCAGTCACTTCTGGAGGATGTTGTCTAGTTAGTAATGTTATAATCGGCTTGTCTTTTTTAGCTCCGATATAGATGTCTAGCACAGGTAAATCTCTACCTAATTTAGATTTTCCGAAATTCTTTAAATGGACAAAATCGTTAGTTTCTAATAAGTTAGTGTACCAATTTCTAACATCTTTTGAAGTTTGCAGTTCTTGAGCTGCAATAGTCAAAGGTTGCTTATTTAAGTTTACTTTAATTGTAACAAGAGTATCTATGGTAAAAACAGCTGTAGAATCAATAGCCTTCCATTGGTCTGTTCTTGTCAATTTCGGAAGATATCTATGTTTATAACCTTTGGGATAGTTAAAAGTAAAATAGAATGGTTTTTCGTTATCAGACCAAGCTTTAAAGGCATAGTATGGGCTATTGTTTATGGGTTCATTTTCTGGAGTAATTATAACCAATGCCGTGCTATCGTTTAACTTTTTAATATTGTTTAATCGGGCACCGTCAAACTCATTACTCAGATAAACACCTAATTCAGCTATTTTAAACGTTTTTTTTAATTGAATGCTAATTTCCTTACTGGTCGTATCAACAGGCGTTATAAAATCAACCTTTTTTGCCGTGGAGCAAGAAAGGAAAATAAAAAGCGAAACAACTACTACTATTGGCTTTAAAATTAATTTCATTTGATTTATTGGTAGCGTAAATTTAGAGACGAAATATGTTCTGTAGAGCATACCAATTCTAATAAATAATAGCATACCAATTTTAGCAATTGCATTTTAGTTAAACATGTACTATGTCACTATTGTTTTTTGTGTTTGTTAGACCTATCGATTAATTCTTTTATAAAAAAAATTGCATTTTTCTTTTTTTTAAAGGTTCAAAACCTTTTGTTACCAAGTAATCTTTTTTATATTGGACTTATTTTATAACGAATCACTTAACTAATTAAAACTTAAATTCAGAAATGATGAACTGTAAAATAAATTTTCATTTTTGTATTAAAGAACCTATTGATTTTGCATTTTAATTTAAAAAGTATTTTAGAAAATAACGGTGTCAACAACAATCTTGATTACAAGAATAAATACGAAAATTTATACTTAGCAGTTAAGAAAGCGATACTCAATGGAACACTAAAACCGGAAACCAGATTACCGCCTTCTAGAGTTCTCGCAGTAGACCTTAATATCTCTAGAAGCACCGTTTTAAAGGCATTTGATTTATTAATATTAGAAAATTATATTAAATCAATAAAAGGATCTGGGTATTATGTGTTGATGTTTAATAACAGCGAAAACCCATTAAACAGATCCTCTAACACCTTAACAGGTAAATACCCATCAATTTCTAATATTGGCAACGCTTTTAAAAAAAATATTCACTTAATAAATAGTAGTTACGGGAAGAGCATTGCATTTAGACCAGGTCTACCCCCGTTAGATATATTTCCTATAAATAAATGGAAAAATATTTTGAATGACTATTGGAGTACTGTTAGACCTTCTGAATTGTCATATTCTGAATCAATTGGGTTAGAATGTTTAAGAGAAAATATAGCTGATTACTTAAAGATATATAGAAATATTGATTGTAATTCAAATCAAATAGTTATTACCTCTGGGTCATTGCACTCCCTATTTCTACTCGCTAATGTTCTTATAGACAAGAATGATGAAGTGGTTATGGAAAACCCCACCTACCCGAATGCCTATAGCTTATTTAAAAGTTTTAAAGCTAACATAAAGCACACATCTATTGATGATGAAGGTTTGGTGATTAAAAATATACTATGTGAAAGTCCTAAATTTATTTATACGACTCCTTCAAATCAATATCCGTTAGGGGTGAAAATGAGTTTGAACCGAAGAAATGAGTTGTTGGCTTGGGCTTCCTTAAAAAATACGTTTATCATAGAGGATGATTACAACCATGAAATTAGCAATTGGGAACAACCAATTTCTTCCATTTATAGCCTTGACAATCAAGAACGCGTAATTTATTTGGGAACTTTTAACAAATTACTACATCCTTCAATTAGATTGGGATATATGATAGTGCCAAATTATCTTTTGGATGCGATTAGTGCATTCTATGCACAATCGAGTAGATTTATTTCTCCTGCGCTTCAAAAGGCAATGAGTGTATTTATTGAAAAAGACTATTTGAATAAACATTTAAGAAATGTAATTCAAATATCTAAAGAACGTAAAAGTGTATTTATAAATGAATTTAATCGTTTATTCGAAAATGATATGAATTTAATAGACAATAATACGGGCTTACATTTAATAGCTAATTTCGTTAAAAAGATGTCAGATATTCAACTTTCTCAACACTTAAGCAAAGATAATATTACTGCGCACCCTTTAAGTAAATATTATATTGATGATACCAACAAAAATGGATTGGTATTAGGGTATAGCTCCGTAAGTACAAAGTCAATCAAAGACAACCTGGAAAAAATGAAACGAAATATAGATCAATTTAAAAAAGCTTGAGTTTAATCGTCTACTTTTTACATAAATAAATACGAATTTAAGTTTGTCCTGATTAATTTACGCCTAATGAAATGAGCTTTTATAAACTCTTTATACTATGTTTCTAATTATTTTCTGTAAATAATAAAATTTTTCACGACAAAATATACGGCATCAAATAATTATGAAGATTGTTTTGATTATGATGGAATTGTTAGATATAACTATCCAGTGATTATTAAAACAAGGATTATTTGACCACTTAAGGTATAATTGCATCTTGTTTTTTTTAGTAATATCTCCGCTATTGAATCAGATTAAAAAAAACATGCTGCTTTTTGAAAAGGTGTTGAAAATAAAAATGCCTAACTTTAAGAATCAAGCAACCTTATTTTTATGAAAAAAATCAAACTAATCAATTTCCAAGAATTAAAAGAAAAAACTCCAATTCACAAACAAGTAAAAGGATTGGATTTAGTAATAGTCAAATTCAATGATAAAGCCTCGGTTTTGTATGGGCGTTGTCTGCATCGAGGTGCGCTGTTAGGCGATGGGTATATAGAAGGTGAAAATCTTATTTGTGGACTTCACGGATGGGATTACAGATATGATACAGGTATAAGTGAATACAATAACAATGAAGCACTCTATAAATTTTACAGTGAAATAAATGAAGACTGGATATGGGTAGATGCTGATGAAATAACTGATTATTTAAAAAAACATCCTCAACCTTTTCAGCAAAATCAGTATTTGGGTTTGTATGCAGACACCCATCCTGAAGAAACGGAACCCTATACCTCATATATTAAACATTTGGCTCAAAATGGGCTTTCTAAATATGGACACCATGGGCCTTCTGAGGCTATGGGGGTGGATCGGAATCTATTACCGAAATGGGAGAATATACAATTTTTACCAGCACAATTATCAAAACGTCCATTAATGGATGATGCAAATGTAAATACGAAAGTAATTATTGGTAGCCGTGCAAAAAAACCGCTCGAACTGTCCATGCCCTATTTTGTTTCTGACATGAGTTTTGGAGCGTTATCTAGAGAGGCTAAAATAGCACTTTCAAAAGGTGCAGAAATGGCAGGAACAGGAATTTGTAGTGGCGAAGGTGGTATGTTACCCGATGAACAAAAAAATAATTCGCGGTATTTTTATGAATTGGCTTCTGGAAAATTTGGCTTTTCATGGGAAGCAGTACAAAAAGCACAAGCTTTTCACTTTAAGGGTGGCCAAGGAGCTAAAACAGGAACCGGAGGGCATTTGCCAGGTACTAAAGTAACCAAAGAAATTGCTGAAGTTCGCGGATTAACACCAGGTGAGAATGCCATTTCTCCTGCAACTTTTCCCGATTTAAAAAATGTTGCTGATTTCAAAAAAATGGCGAATGAAGTACGTGTCAAAACGGGTGGGATACCCATTGGGTTTAAAATTGCAGCAAGTCATATTGAAAATGATATTGCATTTGCGTTAGAAGTAGGTGTTGATTATATTATTCTCGATGGCCGTGGTGGTGGAACTGGTTCTGCCCCGTCTATATTAAGAAATAACATCAATGTTCCAACAATACCTGCATTGGCTCGAGCAAGGAAGTTTTTAGACGATAATAATGCTAAAGATGTAAGTTTAATTATTACTGGCGGGCTCCGAGTTGCAGAAGATTTTGCAAAGGCATTAATGCTAGGAGCTGATGCTGTAGCAGTTGCAAATTCGGCCTTACAAGCCATCGGTTGCTTGGGAATGAGGGCCTGTAACACAAATAATTGTCCGGTTGGTATTGCCACTCAAAAAGAAGATTTGCGTAGCCGGTTAATTATAGCATCTTCAGCCAAACAGCTCTCTAATTTTTTTGAGGCGAGTAATGAATTGGTTAAAGTAATCGCTCGATCTTGTGGCTATGATGATGTGAATTTATTCAAGCAATCAGACCTTACTACTATTGACAGAGATATGTATCATTTAACGGGCATTAAATATGCTGGATTATTAAATAAATAAAAAAATGAAACAGCTTATACGTACAGACCAAATACTACACAACTGGGAGCGAATTATTGGGCGCATTGGAAAATTATATATTCCGCAACAACCCGACGACAGTAATTCAAATTTTATTTGGAATGAAACTACCAAAGTGCTACAAGGAAGAGATTTTAAGACTGAAAACGGACTATTTAAAATTGTATTTTCAGTGTATGATGCACAATTTCAGTTTCTAAATAATCAAAATGCTACTGTATATAAAGTTGAAACAGACTCAAGATCTACCATTGCTATTATTGAAGACATTAAAACCTTTTTAAAGGAACAAGGATTGAACGTATCAAATTTTGATAAGGAATTAAAATTTCGATTTCCGGAACATATTGACGGTAATCATACCATGCCCCTTCTCAATAAAGAAGCTTTAAAGCGTTGGGACCTGTTACGAACAGGAGCAAATAAGGCAATAAGCAACACTTTAAATCAAATAAACAAAAAAAGTGAAATCGTTTTATGGCCTACAAATTTTGATACCGGTATTTATTGTGAATATGATGGAAATATAGAGCAATATGCGGGATTTGCACCAGCCGATGAAGTTAGTGATTCACCTTATTTTTACAATAGCTTTTACAAAAATGGAAAACCAGTTCAACCAATAAACTTAGAAAAACTGCCTGAAGGTATTTGGAAACACGACACTTGGAATGGAGCTATATTGCCAATTTCTAGTTTTAGTTCAGATACTACGTTTTTAGCTGTGGCTACCCCGTTTTTGGTTAAAAGTACGCAGCAGTTGTTAACTTCAATAAAAGAAAAATAAAAACTTCTAATTAAAAAAAATTAAAACGACTATTTGCTATTGCTTTAGAGTCGGTTTCAATTTATTTTTTAGTTCCTTAAACCAATAAATACATCAAAAGTACCAAACTAAATATAGTAAATAAAAAAGGGCATAAATTGCAGGCCTATTTAGAGTTACCAGCAAACCAGAAGCCCAATTTTTACGCTATTTTTGCACACTGTTTTACGTGTAGTAGTAGTTTAAATGCCGTAAAGAATATTAGTAGATCGTTAACAGCCCATGGGTTTGGTGTTGTCCGTTTTGACTTTACTGGATTGGGCCGAAGTGAAGGTGAATTCTCTGAGAGTTATTTTTCTGCCAATGTAGCTGATTTATTAGACGTTAATGACTATTTAAAAAAGAACTACAAGGCTCCTTCCCTATTGATTGGACATTCTTTGGGAGGTGCCGCGGTTATTGTTGCTGCTTCAAAACTGGATAATATAAAAGCACTTGCAACTGTTGGTGCTCCAGCTACGGTAAGTCATGTTACCCATCTTTTTTCTCATGATATTGAAGACATAAAAGACAAAGGTGATATTGAAGTTAATATTGGTGGAAGACCTTTTAAAATTAACGAAGAATTTGTAGCCGATTTTAGCAAAACAGATTTACCAGAAATTACTAAAAACCTAAGAAAACCACTATTAATAATGCACGCCCCTTTTGATTCCATCGTCGGCATTGAAAACGCCAATAAACTATATCATAATGCACACCAACCTAAAAGTTTTATAAGTTTAGACGGTGCTGACCATTTACTATCTAATACTAAAGATAGTGTGTATGTAGGAAATGTAATTGGTTCTTGGGTTCAGCGCTATTTTGAACCTTTAGAAAATGAAATGCTAGAGACCAATGGTGAGCAATTAGTGGGACATTTAAATTTGATGGAAAATAATTTTACCACAGCTATACAAACAAAAAAACATGCTTTTATTGCTGATGAACCCGAAAGTGTTGGTGGTGATGACTTTGGACCGTCTCCGTATGACTATTTAAGTGCAGGATTGGCAGCATGTACGGTAATGACTCTTAAGCTTTATGCTGAGCGTAAAAATTGGGATTTACAAGAAGTTTTTGCTTATATTACCTATTCTAAGAAGCATAGTGATGACTTAATGTTAGATTTAGAAAAACCCCAAAAGATAGATCATCTTCAAAAGCGATTAAAACTAGTCGGTAACTTAGACGATGTTCAAAAACAACGTTTAAAAGAGATTGCCTCAAAATGCCCAGTGCATAAAACGCTACAGAGTGAAGTAATTATTGACACAGAACTTGTATAAATGACAGTACTTGAAACTTATAAAAAGACGCGACAACGTTTTCTAGAAATTTGTAAATCGTTAAATGTTGAAGATTTTTCTGTACAACCCGCCATTTTTGTATCACCTCCAAAGTGGCATTTAGCTCATACCACTTGGTTTTTTGAACAGTTTGTGTTAACACCATTTGTAGAAGATTACAAGGTTTTTGATGTGGATTTTTCTTATTTATTTAATAGTTATTACAACAATGCAGGCAAACGTGTTTTACGACCCAATAGAGGGTTAATGACCCGTCCTTCGGTAGCAGAAGTCTACGCATACAGAGCTTATGTTGATGCGCAAATGGAAATCTTTTTAAAAACGGACCCCACAGAAGAAGCATTGAAAATTATTGAATTGGGGATGCATCATGAACAACAACATCAAGAGTTGTTTTATTACGACATTAAATATATTTTAGGAAATCAACCCACATTTCCCAGTATCAAAAATAGTTTAGCCCTAAACGAAGTAACGGCAGTTTCGGAGTTTATAGCAATTAAAGAAGGACAGTATACTATTGGTCATAAAGGAAGCGGATTTTGTTTTGACAATGAACTTGGTCTTCATACAGTTTTTTTACATGAATTTGAAATTAGCAAATCCTTAGTTAGCAATGCTGAATATTTAGATTTTATAGCCGACGGTGGATATGAAAATTTTAATTTGTGGCATGCTGAAGGATGGGATTTTATACAAGACAATAACATTACTGCACCTTTGTATTGGCACCTAGTTGATGGTGTATGGCATTATTATACTTTAAATGGGTTTATACCCGTAGAAGCTAATAAACCAGTGACACATATCAGTTTTTATGAGGCATTTGCCTTTGCAGAATGGAAAAAAATGAGGTTACCCACAGAGTTTGAATGGGAAGTGGTTTCTAGCCAACTCCAATGGGGGCAACTTTGGGAATGGACCAATAGCGCTTATTTACCGTATCCAAACTTTAGTAAAGCACCTGGAGCCCTAGGTGAATATAACGGAAAATTCATGATCAATCAAATGGTTTTGCGCGGAGCCTCAATAGCAACAGTAGAACATAACAGTAGAAACACCTATCGAAATTTTTTCAGTCCTGATATGCGCTGGCAATTTTCGGGAATACGATTAGTTAAATAATATGAATGAAACCTTTGCAAAAGATGTTGTTGCGGGCCTTTCCGCCAAAAACAAACAACTATCTTCAAAATATTTTTATGATGATAATGGGAGTCGCATTTTTCAAGAAATCATGCAAATGCCCAGCTACTATTTGACCGATGCTGAATTTGAAATTTTATCGCTTCAAGCGAAACAGATTGTAGCCTCCTTAGTCTTTAAAGAACCTTTTAATATTATTGAACTTGGTGCCGGCGATGGATTTAAGACGTTTAAATTATTGGAGTATTTAGTTAGTGAAAATATTAAATTTAACTACATACCGATTGATATTTCGAGTGTAGCATTGGAGATACTTACAAAAAAACTAAAAGAACGACTTCCAAACTTATCAATTCAACCTAAAGTAGGAGACTATTTTGAAATTTTAAACGAAACATCAAAAAATAAAACACCCAGTTTATTACTCTTTTTGGGAAGTAATATTGGAAATTATTCCAATCAAAATGCTATAAAACTATTACAATTGTTTAATGAAACAATGTCTAAGGGAGATAAATTGTTGGTTGGTTTGGATTTAAAGAAAAACCCTAAAACAATTCACAATGCTTACTATGATACCGGTGGAATAACAAAGCGGTTTAATATGAATCTTCTGGTTCGGATTAACCGCGAATTTGATGCCGATTTCATGATTGATGATTTCGACTTTTATTGTCATTATAATCCGGAAAGTGGTGAAGTAAAAAGTTACCTCGTGAGTCTCAAAAAGCAATTAGTTGAGCTTAAAAAACTGGGTGTTTCCATTGAATTTGCTCAAAATGAGTTAATTTGGACAGAGCTTTCTAAAAAATATAGTTTTAATGAGATTGAAAATTTAGCAAGTGCTTCGGGTTTTAAGACGGTACACCATTTTTTAGACTGTAAGCATTATTTTACGGATAGCCTTTGGGTAAAGTAACCATACTTCATGTTATATCCATTTAGTTCTACGTAATGATGCTTAGTTTTGCATAAATTTACCTCATAATTAACCGGATTTATTGATGTATATTGAGCTAAATAAAATTTATATCATTTATCTTGTTTTATTATAACTACAATTTTATATTTGCACCGCTTTAATAATTTAGGGTCGCGTAGCTCAGCTGGATAGAGCATCTGCCTTCTAAGCAGACGGTCATAGGTTCGAATCCTATCGCGATCACTAATAAATATAAAACCTGAACGAAAAATCAAGCTAGTTTGAATTTTTTTAGTTCAGGTTTTTTGTTTTCAGTACGGAGTGCTCTTAGACTCTCGTGGCGAAGCTGAGTAATATAGAAGTATCGCAATAGAAGTCAAAAAATAGCTTATCCAGTAAGAAAGAACCCTAATTAGTTTATTCGGAATATGGTTATTATATAAGCTTTTCAAATAATCTTATAATATAAAATAATCAAATCCATCGTACCTTTGTAATGCAATTAATACGCACTAATTATGAAAAAAATACTATTAATATTTTTAGCAATAAGTATCCTAAGTTGTGGTACATCTAAAACGGTAAGAGATTCCAAAAAAACAATTAAAGGTGATTGGACATTAAGCACAATAACCTATAGTAAAACAGGAAAATACAATGTCACACTACTTAACGACACCTCTAAAGATTGTTTTGAAGGAAGTACTTGGCAATTTATTCCAAATAACAATACTGGAACTTATTCAATTAATGAGTCTTCTTGTTCTACAGGGGTTAGAAACTTTGTATTTACCATTCAAGAAGTAAATCCTGAAACAGGTCTTTATGACTTTTTATTAAAACCAACGAATGAAAAAAACAGGTCTGAAAGCAATCAAGGATTCAGATTAAAACTAGCAGCCTTATCTGACTCAAATATGCAATGGCAACAAACAGTGTCAGTAGACGGAATACCATTTATAATAAATATGCATTTCACAAAACTATAAAATATGAAAACAATACTAAATAAATTAGGAATTTTAATCTTAGCAATTGGGATAACAGTAAGTATATCTAGTTGTAAATCAGTTAAAAATGCCAACAACAAACAAAAAGGAGCCGTCATTGGTACCACAGGAGGTGCTATATTAGGAGCTATTATAGGAAACAATGTTGGGAAAGGTGGAAATGGAGAATTAGGTGCCGTCATTGGCGGAGTAGTTGGAGGAACTGCAGGTGTACTTATTGGTAATAAAATGGATAAGCAAGCACAAAAAATTGAAGAAGAAATCCCCGGAGCAATAGTTGAACGTGTAGATGATGGTATTGTAGTCACTTTTGACGAAAATAGCGGTGTTTATTTTGAAACAGCCAAATATAATATCAATAACAAATCACAGGAAACACTAAATAAATTGGTGAATGTTTTTAGAGAATTTCAAGACACGAATATTCTTGTTGTTGGACATACAGATAATGTTGGTGACGAAAATTATAATATGACGCTTTCAAAAAATAGAGCAAACGCTGTATCTAATTATATAATAGGAAAGGGATTAAGCTCTGGACGTGTAGTCACCAATTGGTTTGGAGAATCTCAACCCTTGCACAACAACGCAACAGCAACTGGTCGTGCAAAGAACAGGAGAGTTAACGTGGCCATATTGCCAAATGACAAAATGATTGATGACGCTAAAAAGCAAGCGGGAAACTAAATTATTTTATTGGTGACTCAATTTTATTAAATGTGTGAATCATGTAAATTTTAATAAAAATTAAGTAACTATATAATAACTAATTAGAACTAACTTCACCTTATAATTAATTTTAAATAATCATACAATGAAAAAAACTAGACTTTATTTAATGATAATGATGTTATCATTAGGTGCATTGACAACAGTTAATGCTACAGAAAAAATTGCTACAAGCACCCCTACTGAAATTCCTGCAGAAGTTCAAGTAATGCTTGATCGTTTGGAAGAAATTAAAGAAATGGACAAATCAGGATTAGAACGTTTAGAGAAAAAGGCCCTGAGAAAAGAAGTTCGCGCTATTAAAGCCGAATTAAGGTCTACAGGAAATGGTATCTATATATCAGCTGGTGCCGTTATTATCATTTTACTTTTGATAATTTTACTATAAAAATAAACTAGTACGCTTAGAGATATAAAATCAATGTTTTATTTTCTTTAGCGATTACAAAAAAACGCTCTAACTATTTAGAGCGTTTTTTTGTTTATTACAGGTTGATAATATGTAGTTATTATTTAAAAAAGTCTACGAAAAATAGATGTAAACACCAATAACAATAACGCAAATTAATAATCCAGCTTGACGTACATACCTCCAAGGTGTAATATCTACTTGTTTTGTATATTTTTGCTCATAAGGTACTTCTCTAGGATAGAATTTTCCAATAGCCAACATAATTACCACATTCAATAAAAATAAAATGGCCATCACATCTAAGTAATGCGGATAATTTTCTTCACCAAACACATAGGGCTTTAAGATAAATTGACTTATAATATACAAAAGTGACCCTGAAAGAAGTCCGATTTTCGCGGCAATTGCCGGTACTTTTTTCGTTAGGTAACCAACCACTATAATGGTTAAAATTGGGATACTATAAATACCATTAATCTCTTGTAAATAATCAAAAAGACTTCCTGCATTCGCTATTAATGGTGCAATAAACATGGCAGAAATGGCTAATACAATGCCAAACATTTTTCCGTATTTAACAACGGTGCTTTCATTCGCCTCAGGATTGATATGTTGTTTGTAGATATCAATTCCAAACAGCGTCACAGAACTGTTTAATACACTGTTGAAAGAACTCAATATAGCTCCGAATAAAACGGCAGCAAAAAATCCAACCAGTGAAGCAGGTAGCACTTTATTTACCAACATCGGATAGGCTTGATCTGCATTTTCAAGATTACCATTAAAGAGGTGAAATGCAATAATACCCGGTAATACCACAATAAGAGGTCCCAATATTTTAATAAAGGATCCTAAGATTAATCCTTTTTGACCTTCTTTTAAATTTTTTGCACCTAATGCTCTTTGAATTATTTGTTGATTGGTACCCCAATAAAACAATTGCACTAACATCATCCCAGTAAAAATAGTATGAAAGGGTACCGGAGATGTTTCTGTACCCATCGATTTAAACATTTCAGGATTTTCTGAAGTCAATGTTGAAATCCCTTCCCAAAGGTTTCCGTCACCTATTAGTAACAATCCGAATACAGGAATTAGAATTCCACCTATCAGTAGCCCAATGGCATTGATAGAATCGGATACGGCAACAGCCTTTAACCCTCCAAAAACGGCATAAATAGATCCAATAATACCAATTCCCCAAACACAAATCCAAATTGATTGTGTGTGCGTAACATTTAATAATTCTGGAATGTTAAACATGCCACTTATTGCTAATGAACCTGAATATAAAATTACGGGCAGCAATACAACAACATAGCCCGTTAGAAACAGAGCAGAGGTCAGTGTTTTTGTACTTACATCGAACCGTCTAGCTAAAAATTGAGGAACTGTGGTTAGCCCCCCTTTTAAATACCTTGGCAATAAAAAGACTGCTGTCACCACCATAGCAATAGCTGCCAATGTTTCCCATGCCATTACCGAAAGCCCATTTGCATAAGAGGAACCATTTAGACCTACAATTTGCTCTGTAGACAGGTTGGTGAGCAACAAAGAACCCGCTATTACACCCGCGGTAAGACTTCTACCTCCTAAAAAGTAACCGTCTGAAGAATTTTCGTCTGTCTTTCTAGTTGCGTAATATGAAATGATTGCAACCAGTAAGGTGAAACCAACAAAAGAGAGTATACCCACCATAGTTTTATTTTTAAAAATTAAGTTATTTTAAAATAATCAGTTGATTAATTTTAAGTAAACTTAAGGTATTTTACTTTAAATTTAAAACCGTTAGGTAATAGTTCTATATTATTGAACCCAATTTATTGAAAAAAGTTAAAAGGGTATTTATTTTCAATGGCAATAACTACCTTTGGTGGTTAATACTTACTACATCATTTATTATGTGCTTAAAAACAATTAAAACTTTGGTACTGACTCTGACTTTTTTGGGGTTATTTATGAATTGTGCCAACGATAAAAAGTCACCAAAAGCTGTTTCTGAAACACCGTTAAAACAACACGAAATAGTAAAAGTAAAACCTGAAAATATTGAAACACCAGAAGGAATGATCTGGGTTGAGGGTAAAACCTTTAATCAAGGAGCAAAACAAGATGATCAGTTCGCAATGAAGAGAGAAATGCCGGCTCATCAGGTTACAGTAGATGGTTTTTTTATGGACATACATGAGGTGACTAATAAACAATTTAAAGCATTTGTTGATGCTACAGGGTATGTTACGGTTGCTGAAAAACCGATTGACTGGGAAGAACTAAAAAAGGATCTTCCAGAAGGCACTCCAAAACCACCAGACTCTATTTTACAGCCTGGTTGTATGACTTTTAATAAAGATGCAAAAAATGTGGTGTCGATGGATAATTACGGTCAATGGTGGGATTGGAAGATTGGTGCGAATTGGAAATATCCTCAAGGAGAAGGAAGTTCCATCGAGGGGAAAGATGATTTTCCTGTTGTTCATATTGCTTATGAAGATGCTTTAGCCTATTGTAAATGGTCGAATAGACGCTTGCCTACAGAAGCAGAATGGGAAGCTGCAGCGCAAGGAAGTAATACAAATAACATTTATACCTGGGGAGATGACCCTACGCAGTTAAATAAAATGGCAAATACCTGGCAAGGGGTTTTTCCTACACAAAATGAATCAAAAGATGGCTTTGAATATATTGCTCCTATAAAATCATTTCCACCCAATAGCATCGGCTTATATGATATGTTAGGGAATGTTTGGGAGCTAACAAGCGATTTCTACAATGAAGATTATTACAAAGGTTTAAGTGAAGAAGTAATCAATCCAAAAGGTGCAATTCAAGCATACAACCCCAATAACCCTTATGTTCAAGAAATGATTATTAAGGGAGGGTCATATCTATGTCACGACTCTTATTGTGCGAGCTTCAGAATTTCTGCAAAAATGGCTATGAGCCCCGATTCAGGCGCTGATCATATTGGTTTTAGAACAGTCGCTAGCGTTCGTATGTTAGAACAGAACTAATTTTATATATTTATAGAGAAATCACAGCATTCTAATTAAATGAAAAAGACAAGTTCAAACGCATCAAAGAAAACTGGATTGGCTCCAGGAACCATTGTATATACCGGAAACAAGAGTAGTAATGAACTATTTATTGATGTTTTTGATTATAACAAAGATTTTATTGAGGAAAGAGAGCTTAAAAACATGGAGGAAGCTTTTACATTTGAAAATGAAGAAACGATTACTTGGATCAATGTAAATGGCTTAAATCATGTTGAAGAAATTGAAAAATTAGGTCAATTTTGTGAATTACATCCGTTGATTATTGAAGATATTTCGAGTACAAACCAACGCCCAAAGGTTGATGAATACGAAGATTATTTATTTGTTGTGCTCAAAATGCTGTATTTTGATAAGAAACAACGGCTAAAAATCGAACATATTAGTTTTGTTTTGGGGTCAAATTATATCCTGTCATTTCAAGAGGCAGAAGGCGATGTTTTTGACCCTATTAGAGAACGTCTTAGAACTGGAAAAGGGAGGGTCAGGTCATTTGGAGCCGATTACCTACTCTATTTATTGATGGATGCTATCGTAGATAATTACTTTAATCTTATAGAAACCCTGGGTAATAAGGTTGAGCGACTCGAAGATAAATTGTTTATTGATAAAGCGAATGATGATATAACAAGCCATATTCAAGGTTTAAAACGTGAAATTTTAAAAGTGCGAAGGGCGGTTCATCCGTTGAGAGAAGTTGCAAATAAGTTGCAAAAAACGGAAAGCAAGTTAGTAGATGCTAAAACACAGCATTATTTAAGTGATTTATATGACCATATTATTCAAGTGTCAGAATCTATAGAAATTTATAGAGAAATGATTTGGAGTTTAATGGATATGTACATGACCACCATTAGCAATAAGATGAACGAGGTGATGAAGGTACTAACAATCATTGCCACCATTTTTATTCCCTTAACTTTTATTGCAGGCATCTATGGAATGAACTTTAATTACATGCCAGAACTTCAATTCAAGTATAGTTATTTTATACTTTGGGGAATAATGATTGCAATTTTTGTAGCACTTATTTACTATTTTAAACGAAAAAAATGGTTTTAAAAACTTCCAGTTATTTTATTTAACTCCAGTATTTCTCATGAATTGATCCATAGGAATTTCTTTAAAAAATTCTGATAATTCTAAATCTGCTGAAGGTCCAAAACCTACTAAAAGTGTACCTTTAAAACCATCAACTGTTTTTAAGGCATACAGTATTGATATATCTGAAGGGTCACTTATTCCTTCAAATCTATTTTCTGCTACAATACAAATGTCATTCGGAGTATACTTTTTCTTACTCAAAGTATCAATCAAATGGTGTCCATCAAAAAAATAACATGTTCGATAGCCTTTGGCTTGATAATTTTTAATGTATCCGCTTTCGTGATCTGTGTAGAAGTTTTTCATTTTACAGTTATTTTAATAAAATAAGCGATGATGTAATTATTATTATATCAACATGAAAAATCAGAATACTAAAGGTACATATAAATGGGCTTACTAGTTAATTTAGTTTCACATTTAACTATTTTATTTCATTTCTGTATAAAAAAAATGGAGTCAAAAGGGATTCCTTTTAACTCCATCTATTGAAAGCATTCTAGAAGTTATAATTTGGCAAAATAACTAGTTTCATGCTTGAAATTTAATGGCACCTTTACCCTTGTTGACCCCCAACCGAATACCATTAAAATTGTATTTTCTTCTATTTTTTTAAAACCAATTGAAAAGGTTGCTAACTTTTCTGCCTTAGCAACAGGAACTTTCACTTTAACAACATCGAATACTGGATTGTATTGAAAAGCTCCTAAAACATCGGTGTTTTTGCTTAAAATAACCTCCCACTCATTTTCACCAGGAATGGTTACCAACACATAAGTACCTGCACTTACTAATTCTCCTCCAAATAATACATCATTGTATAACTTTATCTCTGTTGCTTCATTGGCTCCTGTTCTCCAGATTTCATTGTAAGGAACTTGATTGCCAAACACTTCTTGATTTTCTGAATTCGTTGGTCTTCCGTATAATACCTTTACTAGTGGTGTGGTTACATTTGATTCTCTATAATAAGCAATATCGTGTGGTATATTATCTAGACCTTTAAAACCTTGTGCCTCTGTTTTTAAGGTAAAAACCACAATTACTAAGGCTATGAGTATTCTAATTTCTTTAACTTTTTTCATGACAATTATTTTTTAAACATTTGGAATTAGTCGTTTGCAATTGCCAATGATTGACTTTGTTTAAAATTGGTGTTCATTTTACGTGTAGCTGATACCGTAATTTTTGAAGTAATAACAAAACTCTTGGTATATAATCTGATATCATAAGTACCTTCACTTAATTTAGATTTATCAATAGTACACTCTTTCCCTTTGTTGTTAGAAGCATATACTTGCTTGTTTGTTTTAGGGTCAAGAATTTGATATTTGTAGAATGTGTTGGCAGCTTCTAATTTCATGCTGTCATCTCTTGAGTCATCATAAATGGTCATTGCTACAGATCCATCAGGAGCTTGAGTTACATATTTTAAACGTTGTGGTTTTTCGTTCGTTTGAGAAAATACTACTAATCCTACTAAACTTAATGCGATGGTTAAAATTATCTTTTTCATGATATTTAATTTTGGGTTGCAATTTTTTTATTGGTTAGGGAATCAATCCCTTTGTTATAAAAACAATCAACCTTAAAAAAGTCCTGAAAAAAATATCATTTTTTTATTAAAACAGCCTTGACAAAGGCGTAAGTCACACAAAAAGAGCTCTTTATAATTGCATTCTTTAACGCAGTATTTTTAAAATTTTATTTTTTTGTAAGCTGGATGTGCAACATTTAAAATATAAAAACCCGGTTTAATTTATATAAACCGGGTTTTTGTAACATTTAAAATTAAGAAAATTAATTACAGGCGCTCTCAAAACGGAGCTCACTAATTCCGAATTCTAAATAAATGATATTGCTATTTATTTTTTTAACTTCCCATGAACCATTTAACTCACTCAATAGCGAGACATATATTGAAACGTAGGTTTTAGAGTTCGATGTAGAAACACTCCAATCGCCGAAATAGGTATTTCCATTTTTAGAAATCGCCAAGGTGCCATCACTTCTAAAGTTAAAGTCATAATCTACATACTTGAAGGTTAAATTGAGTATTAAAAGGCGTAATTTTATCACCTCCCAATCAGCACAGCCAGTCAAAACATCTATCGTTTCCTCTACTGTACAGTTATCACAATCTATATCACTCGGGTCTGTTATTACTGGAATTTCTATCCCTGCTTCAAAATGGCTAGTACTACTACTTGATACATAATGGATAGCATACTTACCATCTACCTTTTCAGGGAAGTTAGTAAAGGTGCTCTCTGACCATTCATTTGTTAAGTCAACCCCATTCACTTCTAGTAAATCAACTTCTGTTGACATTAAATAAATCATGTCATCTGTAGTTTCCCAACAAAACTCCCCTACACCATCAAAACTAAATGGCAATGAAATTTGTGAAGGGCTTTCGCATACAAATGGATCATCTACAGGCAATACAGTACCAGCTTCAAAACGAGCAGTGGCAGTTGTAGAAACAAACCTTATATAATAACTACCTTCAATCATTTCTGGAAAGCTTGTTAATGATTTATCTGTCCATTGGTTGGTTAGGTTTACTCCATTAACTTCTACTAATTCGGCATCAATAGAGTTAAAATAAACAACAGGATCATTTGTTGACCAGCAGAATTCGCCTGTGCCATCATATGCGAATGGCGCCGTAATTGGTGTTGGGCTATCACAACCAGTACTCGATGTATTCTCATTATCATCTTCAAAAACAAAATCATCATCTTCATCACAGGCTTCTTTAACATCATTTAATTTATCTTCCAGCTCTTGTAAATTATTGATCATAGCTTCTGTGCCGTCATAAATAACAACTTTTAGTGGAAAATTTAAAAAAACAACTTCCTCTTTACTTAAACCATTGATAAAAAGCAATAGTTCACTATCACTAGCAAGAACCACTTCTGTGGTACGTTCAGTTAAGGTATTTAGTACAGATACATTAATAGGATAACTAAAATCTAGACACTCGATATCATCATCTGCCTCATTTTCACCATTACAGGTATTTTTAAAACTATCAAGCTCAGACTGGTTATTCACCACTACCTCTTTATAATCATTAAATACTAAAGTCACTGGAAAGATAATGCCCACATTGGTTTCGCTAGAAAAATTTAAAAACGAAGTAATATTTACAAGATCAGCTTCTGAATTAACAAAGAAAGTGATGTTTGCAATGACAACGGTGTATGGAAATTTTATAGTAAAACAATTTGCTGCATCTATAATATTATCATTTGAGCCATCATTCATTGCTGCACGTTGCATTAAATCTGCCACGTTGCTATCTCCTTTTAATGCAGAAGTATCTGAAGTAGGTGATTCTTCTATCGTTCCTTCTCTACATGAACTGAATATTAATAGCAGTGTAACAGCTATAAATAGTAGATTTTTTATTTTTTTCATTATTTTCATATTTAAACTTTCCTTATTCTAATAGTATAACAACTAACACATAAAAAATCCTGAACAAAGACAATTTTTCTTTACTTTTAACGCTCTTATAGGGTACATATTTTAAAGAAATGACAGAAACTGTTTGCGAAGAGAAAGTATTTTCATCCATATACAACGACTTTTCAAGGGATTTACACGACTTCCTGTATTATAAATTTGGAGAACAATTCAATCCAGATGATAAAGTTCAAGAGGCTTTTATAAAATTATGGAATAATTGTAAAAAAGTAACTCCCAGTGACGCCAAAGGATTTTTATTTAGTGTTGCTAGAAATATGACATTGAATGATATCAAACATCAAAAAGTGGTTTTAAAACATCAGCAAGTAAAACCAAAAGATTATACGAGTGAAAATCCCGAATTTTTGATGGAATCTGATGAGTTTTATCAAAAATATCAAAAAGCACTCAGTAAATTAAGTGAAGAACAGCGTACCGCATTTTTACTTAATAAAGTTGAAGGAAAAAAGCACAAAGAGATTGCAGAAATGCTGGGTATCACTAAAAAAGTGGCAGAATATAGAATCTATTCGGCCTTCAAAATTATTAAAGGTGACATCAAAGAATTAAAATAATTTATTTTTTTTCAGGACATTTTGAAATGAAATTGTTTTAATTGTAAATACGAGAGAAATGAACAACGAGGATTTACTTAAAAAATGGTTATCAGACGAGCTCAGTGAGGCTGAACTGAATGACTTTAAGGAATTGGAAGACTTTAACTTAAATGCTAAAGTTATTCAAGGCGCACAGCAATTTAAAGCTGCGAACTTTTCAAAAGTGAAGAGCTTTGAAGAATTTAAAGCCAATCTTCCTACAAAAGATATAGAAAAGGAAAGTACACCAGTAATAAAGTTAAATTCATATAAATTATTATATAGAATTGCTGCTATATTTATTTTAGGACTTGGAATGTATTCTTTTTACCTATTTAATAATTCTGTTACAACAGTAGAAACTTTAGCTAGCCAAAAGTCAACATTTGCACTTCCTGATGCTTCCAGTGTTACATTAAATGCGGATTCTAAAATAGCATTTAATGAACGAAAATGGGAAAAGAAAAGAGCCTTGACTTTAGAAGGAGAAGCCTATTTTAAAGTAGCCAAAGGTTCAAAATTTGACGTAAATACACCAAGTGGAACGGTTAGTGTTTTAGGAACACAATTTACAGTGAATCAACGTACTAATTATTTTGAAGTAAAATGTTATGAAGGTATTGTTAGCGTTACTAGTAACGGAAGAATCAAACGGTTAACCAAAGGGAAGACGATTAGAATTGCCAATGGTACAGTAACCACCGATACTACAATTAATACGTCACCTGAATGGATAAACAATATAACTAGCTTTAAGAGCGTTTCTTTAAACGAAGTATTGAATGAGTTAGAAAGACAATATGATGTTATCATTGAAACTGAATCGATTGATACAAAACAATTATTTACTGGTGGTTTTGTACACGATAATTTAGATCAAGCTTTAATATCTATTACAACCCCGTTACAATTAAGCTATAAAAAAGACATTTCAAATAAAATTATCTTATCTAAAGAAAAAGTATAGAGCATGTTTCACCTTTATACTTTTTCTCACTTTACCTATTTTAGGAACCTCACAAAATAAAACGGAGCAACAACCCTTAGTAGAAATACTAACTGGCTTACAAATCAAACATAATTGTCAGTTTAGTTATGCCGATGAATTGGTTCGAAATATTTACATAGCTCCACCGCCCGAAAATTTAACGCTTAAGGAAAGTATTGCCTACTTGAGACAAAAAACAGCTTTTTTATATAAAATATTGGCAAATGACTTTATAGCAATAACTCCAAAAAGTACCGCGTTTTTTATTTGTGGGAACATAATTGACCTAGAAATGGGAGTGCCATTAGAAAGTGTTACGGTGGTTTCTGAAAATAATCATACCATCACCGATCAATATGGTTACTTTAAACTCGAAGTGTATAGTGACTTTGAAAAAATAGATTTTAGATATTTGGGCTATGAATCTCAAACTCTATACAGTAGTGATTTCGATAAAGAGAATTGCGTTAATATTTATTTAAAAGATCAAATTGAAACCTTATCTGAAATCGTTTTAACCAATTATATTACCACAGGTATTGACAAAGTAGCAGATGGGTCATTCAATATAAACTTCTCCAATTTCGGAATTTTACCGGGATTGATAGAAGCTGATGTTTTCCAAACAATACAAGCATTGCCAGGAATTCAAAGTGTTGATGAAACGGTTTCAAACATCAGTATTCGAGGAGGAACAAATGACCAAAATCTCATATTATGGGACGGTATTAAAATGTATCAGTCTGGTCACTTTTTTGGATTAATCTCTGTTTTTAATCCATCAATAACGACTGATGTAATGGTTATTAAGAATGGAACTAACGTAGATTATAGTGATGGTGTTTCGGGAACCATAGCCATGAAAACCGATTCTGAAATTAATGAAACGTTCTCTGGGAGTATGGCCACCAATTTTATCGATGCTGATGCTTTTGTTGACATTCCACTAGGAGATCAATCATCTATTCAATTATCTGTTAGAGGTTCTATTAATGGTTTTGTTGAAACTCCAACGTATAAAAAATACGCAAAACGAATCTTACAAGATTCAGAAATAGAGGCAAATACAGGAACAAATAAAGAATCTGATATTGAATTTAATTTTTTCGACACGAGTTTGCGCTGGCTTTTTGATATTACCGAGAAAGATCATATACGGGTAAATTTATTTGCCGTCAATAATAATTTGATAGTCAATGAGAGTGCGATTGTTGATGGTGAAGTGACCACAAAAGAAAGTGGTCTTGAACAAAACAGCTATGCTGGAGGAATTTTTTATAAGAGAAATTGGAATGATTATTTTACGACTTCTTTGCAGCTCTATGAAACTGATTATATCTTAAATGGAATAAATTCTGATATCGAAAATCAGCAAGTTTTGGAGCAAGAAAATAAAGTTTCTGAAACCTCAATAAAACTGAACGCTTGGTATAAATACAATGGGCAGTTTTCATTTTTAAATGGGTATCAGGTGACTGAAACTGCGATATCAAACTATTTAGATACAGACGCTCCACCCTATTTTCAATTAATTAGAGAAGTTGTAAGAGAACATGCAGCCTATACGCAGGTGAATTATAAATCGCCATCTAAAAACACCATTTTAAAGGCTGGAATTCGATATAACTTTATTGAGCAGTTTCAAAAGCATATTATTGAACCTCGCTTTAGCCTAAACCAAAAACTTGTTGATTTTTTAACATTAGAAGTACTAGGTGAGTTTAAGCATCAAAATTCATCACAAATCATCAATTTTCAAAATGATTTTTTAGGAATTGAAAAACGTAGATGGCAACTTACAGAAGATAATAATATACCTATAGCTAGAAGTAAACAACTATCCTTGGGGTTGAATTTTAATTATAGTAATTGGTTAGTGAGTACAGATGCATATTATAAAAAAGTAAACGGTATTAGTTCATTGAGTCAAGGTTTTTTAAATCAATATATTTATGAAATTGCCAATGGCTCCTATACAGTTAAAGGAATTGACTTTTTGGTTAGAAAGAAGATGCAGAATTTTAATACCTGGTTGAGTTATAGCTATGCTCTAAACAATTATGAGTTTAAAAGTTTTCCAGAAAATGAATTTTTAAACAATATTGACATCACTCATGCATTTAATTTTGGAGTTTCCTATACCAAAAATAAATTCAAAATCTCTACAGGTTTTAACTCACATACGGGTAAACCTACAACAAACCCTATTCCCAACAATGAAGTCAGTGATGGTCAAATAAACTATCAAGCAGCAAATAGTGATCGAATTAAGAATTATTTGAGAGTAGATGCTTCGGCTACCTATAAATTCAAATTGTCAGAAAAAGTTAAAGCTAGAGCAGGTATATCAGTTTGGAATGGGTTAAACAACACCAATATTATCAATAATTATTATACTTTAGATAATGATGATAATTTGTCAAAAGTTTCAAATAAGGCCCTCGAATTAACCCCTAATTTCTCTTTTAGAGTTTTCTTCTAGGATATTATTCAGGATACTCTACACGGAGGTGGTAAATATTATGTAACTTCTTTTTTAAGACCTTTTTGATCGTTTCAATTTCTTTGAATGTAATATCGGCATTCATAAACTGGTTATTTTTCATTTGTCCCGATACTATTTTCTCAATCAAATTATCAATAAGTTGTGCAGTAGGTTCTTTTATACTCTTCGATGCCGCTTCAGAAGCATCACTCATCATTAAAATGGCTGTTTCCTTAGAAAACGGAATGGGTCCTGGATATGAAAAATCAGCAATATCAACTTCATTAGGCGTAGCATCTAATTGTTGTTTGTAAAAATAATAGACCTGACTTGTGCCATGATGGGTTCTAATAAAATCAATAATTCTATCAGGTAAGCCATTCTTTTTAGCCAATTCTATTCCACCAATTACATGGTCTATAATGATGTCTGCACTGTCTTTTGGTGTTAATTCATTGTGTGGATTTACGCTGGTTGTTTGATTTTCAGTAAAATACATAGGGTTGTTCATTTTACCAATATCATGATACAAAGCTCCAGTTCTTACCAACATAGCATTGGCACCAATTTCATTGGCACAGGCTTCTGCTAAATTAGCCACCTGCATGGAGTGCTGGAAGGTTCCGGGTGCCTTTTCTGCTAATTCCCTTAATAGTTTTGAATTTGTATTCGATAACTCCAACAATGACACATCAGATACTAGACCAAAAGTGCGTTCATAAATTAGAATTAAAAATAAGGATAAGAATGAGAGTACTCCGTTTAAGGCAAACAGTCCGAAATATTCCCAATTTAATTTACTAGCATTGCCCTCTTGAATTATAGAAAAAGCTAGATAGGCTATCATATACACCAGCGTAATTTGACTTATTGAAATAAATAAATTGGCCCTTTTGTACAACTCAGAAACAGTGAGGATGGTTACAATCCCAGCAATAATTTGGAGAAAGATAAATTCAAAACTATTAGGTACTATAAACCCTAAAAGCAATACAGTCAATACATGTGTAAATAAGCCCAATCGCGCATCAAAAAAGGCCTTTAATATGATGGGAAGAATTATTAATGGAACAACATATAAATATTCAACTTTGTATTTTATAATAACAGTTACCAAAAACACCATCAATAATATGTTGAAAAATATAAACGTCACTTTGGTGTTATCTTCAAACACCTCTGGTCTGTATTTTTGTAAAAAAAGTAACAGCATTAATAAGGCCAGAGCAATTAAAACTATATACCCAAAAACAATCCAATTATAGTTTGATTTACTCCAGAGTTGTGATTGGTATTCACTCTTTAGAGAGGTTAATATTTCATATTTCTTTCCTTCAATTACGTCGCCTCTTGAAATAATGCGTTCGTCTTGAGAAACCAGCCCTTTGGTGTATGATATATTATTTAACTCATCATCAAGCACTTTTTGACTAAAGTCATTATCATAATAAATATTAGGTTCTAAAACCTCCGTGTAAAGCGCTTTAAAATAAGGTTTAAATTTTTGGTATGCACTCGTATCAAAATGTGCATCAACAAGCGCATTTAGCTCTAAAGGCAGCACTAGCTTGTCATAGATGACGCGATTTACCTCATTGCCTATTCGTAAAAAAATGATATCCTCATTTTTGATTTTAGTATTAGGTGCTTTTTCTATATAGCCATTTGTGTAAATATCTTCAAGTAACTGCTGCCCAAAATTAACGGTTCTTCTTTTACTGTAATTTTTAAATAGGCTATCGGGAATTGCTGTTGAAACTTTGGCTAGGAAATTGGAGAAAACACGTTCTTTAACCCCTTCATTATAACTGAAATAACTTTTTTTATTCTTGTTGATTTCTGATTTTTCGCTATCAATTTCTTCAGAAGATTTCTGTATTGCAAAATCAAATGGGGCATATAAGTTTTCTGATTGCCAAATTCTCCCCTTTTGCACGTCCAATCCAAAATGCCCGCCTTTCGGGAATAAATAGACAATTGAGATGGTTGTTATTACAAATAAGAAGACTTTGTAAATCAATGCGTGATTTTGATAAAGTCTATTTATAAAATCTTTCATTCATTTAATAAATATGGTTCAAACTTACACAAATTTATTGTATTCTAATTTGTTGTGTTTTTTAGATTAATCAATATCTTTTGAAATGACAATTGATTCGCGTATTATCCTTAATATATTGCTAAAAAATAATTAAATTCGCAACAGCAACCAATAATAGCGTCATATTGGCTATTATTTTAAAAATACACAATGAAAGAAGTAGTAATCGTATCAGTAGCAAGAACGCCAATTGGAAGTTTTTTAGGAACATTATCAACCATACCAGCACCTAAATTAGGAGCAATAGCAATAAAGGGAGCCTTAGATAAAATTAATTTAAAGCCAGAACTAGTCGACGAAGTTTTTATGGGAAATGTTGTTCAAGCAGGAACCGGACAGGCTCCAGCAAGACAAGCGGCCATTTTTGCGGGATTGCCAAATAGCACTCCTGCAACCACAATTAACAAAGTTTGTGCTTCGGGAATGAAAGCTGTAATGCTAGGTGCACAAGCAATTGCTTTGGGGGATGCTGAAGTTGTTGTTGCTGGTGGTATGGAAAATATGAGTTTAATACCCCATTATTTTCATGCACGTAGTGCTACGAAATTTGGCCCTGCAACCTTAATTGATGGCATGCAAAAGGATGGCTTGGTTGATGTATATGACCAAAATGCCATGGGTGTTTGTGCGGATACATGTGCAAGCAAGTATGAATTTTCTCGTGAAGACCAAGATGCGTATGCTATTCAATCATATAAGCGTTCTGCACAAGCATGGGCAGATGGAAAGTTTAATGATGAAGTTGTTCCTGTTGAAGTTCCTCAGAGACGTGGAGAACCGATTGTTATGACAGAAGATGAAGAGTTTAAAAATGTGAAGATGGAGAAAATCTCATCATTAAGACCCGCATTTACTAAAGATGGTACGGTTACCGCTGCAAATGCTTCAACTATTAATGACGGAGCAGGTGCTATGATTTTAATGTCAGCTGAAAAAGCGAAATCGTTAGGACTAAAACCATTGGCAAAAATAAGAAGTTATGCGGATGCTGCTCAAGAGCCTGAATGGTTTACAACGGCGCCTGCAAAAGCACTACCTAAAGCATTGGCAAAAGCAAATCTCGCACTTGATGCAATTGATTATTTTGAGTTTAATGAAGCTTTTGCTGTTGTTGGATTGGCAAATATGAAAATTTTAGGGCTTACAGATCGCAATGTAAATGTGAATGGTGGAGCGGTTTCATTAGGACATCCGCTAGGATGTTCAGGAGTCAGAATTATCATAACCTTATTAGGAGTATTAGAACAAAACAACGCAAAGCTCGGTGCTGCAGCTATATGTAATGGCGGTGGTGGTGCTAGCGCAATGGTAATTGAAAGACTATAGTTATATTGATGAATTACGGAATCTGTAATTTAAGTATTATTCCTTTACGGATAGAACCTGGTGACCAAAGTGAAATGGTTTCTCAGGTTTTGTTTGGTGAGCATTTTAAAGTATTGGATGCATCGAGAGAATGGCGGAAGATTAGACTGTCATATGATAAATATGAGGGTTGGATTGACGAAAAGCAATTTCTTGAGATCACAAAAGAGTATTATGTCGCTCTGGATGAAAACCCGATGATTCTGTCGAATGAGTTGGTTAATTTTGTAGCGAATTCTGACCATGAACTATTACCCGTTTCGTTGGGTACCACCCTACCCTTTTATAAGAACAATAGCTTTTCTATTAACGGGCAATCGTTTAGTTTTGATGGGATAACAACTTCTGGAAAACGTCCTAAAGAAAATATAGTAAAGAAAGCATTTATGTATTTAAATGCCCCATTTCTCTGGGGAGGGAAAACACCTTTTGGCATTGATTGTTCAGGGTTTACCCAGATGGTCTATAAATTAAATGGATATCAATTGCAGAGAACTTCCGCTCAACAAGCTGTACAGGGAGAAGTATTGAGTTTTATTGAAGAAAGTGAACCAGGCGATTTGGCTTTTTTTGACAATAAGGAGGGTGAAATTACGCACGTTGGAATAATAATGGAGAACAATTATATTATTCATGTTAGCGGTAAAGTACGTATCGACCGTTTAGATCAAAGTGGAATTTTTAACGAAGAAAGAAAAAGACATACTCATAAGCTAAGAGTGATTAAAAAAATAATATAAAAAAAAAGCTTGCTAATTTTAGCAAGCTTTTTTTATTTAATCTTCAAGTTTATTATTCTCTAGAAGCATCCCAAATGGCTTTCATTTCTTTGAATTTGGCATCCATTTCTAAATTCTCATACATACTCATCAGCGTTCTAACTAAGTCTAAATTGTCTTTTTTAATACTGTAGGCTTTCTCATAATAAGGAAGCACTTCTTTATACAATTCTTTTTGCTTTTCTTTTATCTGATCATATTTTTTAAAGTTGCTTAAATTATTGTTCATTTCTTCAACCAACTCTTTATCTTTTTGTAATATAATGGCACCTAGATTTAAATATGCATCAGAATAATTTGGATCTAATTCGATGGCTTTTTTGTAATTTGATTTTGCCTCGTCTACATTTCCTTGTTCTTGATTGATAACTCCTACATTAAAATATAAAACAGGATTTGTAGGATCTTGTTTAATGGCCTCTTTCATGGCAGCAGCAAACTCATCTTTTTTGTCTAATTTCAATAAGATATTGGCTTCTGTTAAAAGCATGTCCATATCATCAGGATTTGCTTCTCTTGCTTCTCTAAGCGCAATTAACGCTTCTTCAGATTTACCTGATTCAGCTAAAATAGATGCAATATTCTTTATAATAGTTGCTTTTTTAGATTCAGAAACTTCCGAAATCGGATCTTTGTATTGATTGGTTTTAATCATCAAGTCCATTTGCTGTTTTGATCCGAAATTTTCTTTTTCACCACTTTCAATATTCGTTGCAGAATACGTAGTAGCGATCCCTGTGTAACCAAGATCTTTCAAACCTTTAAAATGCTTTAAGGCAGTATCAAAATCCTTATCCAAATAAGCAGCATTGGCAGCATATTCTAAAAACACCGTATCTTTTTTACTTAATAGAAATGTTTGATAAAGGCCTTTTTTTGCTGCGGTATAATTTTTATTTTGATAATCTTTAATCGCGTTGTTTGATACATCTGTAACCAGTTGATTTAACATCGGTTGAGCTTCTTTTGTATATTTCGGTTTACCAATTTGCTTTTCATAATCAATTAATTCTTGAAAAGATTTGGCTGCCGTTTCATATGCACTTCCATCAGAGGGGTTTTTCTTAGCCACATCATAATATGTTTGTGCTTTTAAAAAATAAAATTTAGCCTTTGATTTTTCATCTGCGTTAGCAATTAAACCTTCGGCTTGCTCTATGGCTGCTTTAGCGGCCATAGCATCGCCACCTTTTAATGCCTTTTCAGCGGCTTTTAATTCATCTTTCTGTGCATACGTTGACAATCCCATAAATATTGCAACAAGCACTAATAGTTGTTTTTTCATTTTGATTCTAATTAATTATTCTTGATTGTTTGTGTTATCTGGTTCGTTATTTTCAATTTCCGTGCCATTTTCCAAATCTTCACCTTCTTCTTCTTCTTCGTGCATTACTTTGGCTACTGCGGCAATGGAATCAGTACCTTTAATGTTAATTAATTTAACGCCTTGAGTGGCTCTACCCATTACTCGTAAATCTGCAACAGCCATACGAATGGTGATTCCCGATTTATTAATAATCATCAAATCATCTTCGTCAGTAACATTTTTTATAGAGACTAAGTTACCTGTTTTTTCGGTAACATTAATAGTTTTTACACCTTTACCACCTCTATTTGTGATTCTATAGTCTTCTAAATTGGATCTTTTACCATATCCATTTTCAGAAACTACGAGAATATTACTATCCATATCGTTTACAGAAACCATTCCGATTACTTCATCATCTTTTCCGCTCAAGGTAATTCCTCTAACTCCAGAAGCATTTCTGCCCATTGGTCTTGTTTTTGCTTCTTCAAAGCGAATGGCTTTACCAGATTTAATCGCAATCATAATTTGACTGTTTCCATCTGTTAATTTTGCTTCTAACAGTTCATCACCTTCTTTAATAGTAATGGCGTTGATTCCATTTGTACGAGGTCTTGAATATTGTTCTAAAGATGTTTTCTTTGTTTGTCCTTTTTTAGTAACCATCAACACATAATTGCTATTTACATAGTCCTCATCTTTAAGGTCTTGTGTGCAAATAAAAGCTTTTACTTTATCATCTGGTTCTATATTTACTAGATTCTGGATAGCTCTACCTTTAGAGGTTTTACTTCCTTCTGGAATCTCATAAACGCGCATCCAAAATACTTTTCCTTTTTGAGTAAAGAATAACATGTATTGGTGATTTGTAGCCACAAATAAATGTTCTAGGAAATCCTCATTACGAGTTGCAACACCTTTTTGTCCACGTCCACCTCTATTCTGAACTTTATATTCATCTAAATTTGTGCGTTTTACATAGCCAGCATGTGAAATAGTTACTACCACTTGTGAATCTGGAATCATATCTTCTATGCTTACATCTCCACCAGCATATTCAATATTAGAGCGACGTTCATCACCATACTTTTCTTTAATAAGTAAAAGTTCTTCTTTAATAATTGACATTCTACGAGCCTCATCGGCTAAAATATCTTTTAAATCTTCGATTAATTTTACAATTTCCTCAAATTCAGATCTAAGTTTATCTTGCTCTAAACCAGTTAACTGACGCAGTCGCATCTCAACAATAGCTTTAGCTTGAATTTCAGATAATTCAAAGCGTGTCATCAACGCTTCTCTAGCCTCATCAGCATTACTAGAAGCTCTAATTAATTTAATAACTTCATCAATATTATCTGAAGCAATAATGAGTCCTTCTAAAATATGCGCTCGTGCTTCTGCTTTAGCAAGTTCGAACTTTGTTCTACGAACAACTACTTCATGTCTATGGTTAACAAAATGCTTAATTAATTCTTTAAGATTTAATAATTGAGGTCTACCATTAACTAAAGCAATATTGTTGACGCTAAATGACGTTTGAAGCGCTGTATATTTATAGAGTTTGTTTAAGACAATATTTGGAATGGCATCTCTTTTTAGTACATATACCAAACGGCGGCCTTTTCTACTGGTCTCATCTCGTAATGAAGCAATTCCTTCAATTTTCTTATCATTGACTAAATCGGCCGTTTTTTTCATTAACTCAGCACCATTTACTTGATAAGGAAGTTCAGTTACGACAATACATTCTCTTCCATTGACTTCCTCGAAAGAGGTTTTTGCACGCATTACGATACGCCCACGCCCGGTGTGGAATGCATCTTTAACACCATCATAACCAAAAATTGTACCTCCAGTTGGAAAATCAGGAGCTTTAATATGTTGCATTAACTCATCGATCTCGATATCGTTATTGTCAATATAAGCTGTGGTACCATCAATCACCTCTGATAAATTATGAGGCGCCATATTGGTGGCCATACCTACCGCAATTCCCGATGCACCGTTTACTAGTAAACTAGGGATACGTGTTGGTAAAACTGTTGGTTCTTGTAAGGTATCATCAAAATTCAAGCGATGATCTACCGTGTCTTTTTCAATATCAGCAAGCATGTCTTCTGATATTTTCCGCATGCGTACCTCGGTATAACGCATTGCTGCAGGACTATCGCCATCTGGTGAACCAAAGTTTCCTTGCCCATCAACCATTTCATAACGCATACTCCAATCTTGTGCCATACGCACCATTGCATCATACACCGATGTATCACCATGTGGATGGTACTTTCCTAAAACCTCACCAACAACTCTAGCCGATTTTTTATGAGCTCCTGTCGCTCTTATTCCTAATTCATGCATACCAAACAACACGCGTCGATGTACTGGTTTTAAACCGTCTCGAACATCAGGTAGCGCTCTTGATACAATCACAGACATTGAATAATCAATGTAAGATGACTTCATTTCATCCTCAATATTAATAGGAATTAATTTTTCGCCTTCAGCCATATAATTTTCTTTTAATTTTAATCGTTTTTAATGAAGCAGCAATATACAACAAATCACAGTTTTGGCTTAAAAAAGAGACCTGTTTTATTATCATAATTTATTAACAATTAACGAAAGTAAATCCCCTCTTTTTCATGTCATTAAGTCATTGTTAGCAGTTGGGCATAACTTTTGTAATTAAATATGAAAAAAATCTACTAATTTTACATCAATAAATATATTTTATGGACGATAATTTTTCACCAAAAGTAAAAGATGTTATTGCATATAGCAAAGAGGAAGCTTTGCGTTTAGGGCATGACTTTATTGGTACTGAGCATTTAATGTTAGGTTTACTGAGGAAGGCAACTGGGGAAGCGATAGATATTTTAAACACATTAGATGTTGATTTAGATATGTTGCGCAAAAAAATTGAAGGATTAAGTCCTGCAAACCCAAATATAACGGATGGTAATGACAAAAAAAGTTTGCATTTAACAAGGCAAGCTGAAAAAGCGCTAAAAACAACATTTTTAGAGGCGAAACTATATAAAAGTAAGGCCGTGAGTACGGCACATTTATTATTGTGTGTACTGCGAAATGAAAATGATCCTACAACCAAGTTATTGAATCGATTTGATATTGACTATGATGAAGTTAAAAATATCTTCAGTCAGCTATTTCTCGAAGATGATATAACGATTCAACCCAAAGCTGAATCAAAAGATGATGACGAATTCGAGGAGCCAAAACAAAATCCTTTTGAAGGAAGTAGCAGTCAGAAAAGTCAATCTGCCAAAAAGTCTAAAACACCTGTTTTAGATAATTTCGGACGCGATCTTACACTAATGGCCGAAGAAGGGAAATTAGACCCTGTAGTAGGCCGACAAAAGGAAATAGAGCGTATTTCACAGATACTTAGTCGCCGTAAAAAGAACAATCCAATATTAATTGGTGAGCCGGGTGTTGGAAAATCAGCCATTGCTGAAGGTTTAGCTTTGCGTATTATTCAACGAAAAGTATCGCGAATTTTATTCAATAAGCGCATTGTTTCTCTTGATTTAGCAAGTTTGGTTGCCGGTACAAAATACCGTGGTCAATTTGAGGAGCGAATGAAAGCTTTAATGAATGAGCTTGAGAAAAATGACGATATTATATTGTTTATAGATGAAATTCACACCATCGTGGGTGCAGGTGGAGCTACAGGCTCCTTAGATGCTTCGAATATGTTTAAACCGGCCTTGGCTAGAGGCGAAATTCAATGTATTGGAGCGACTACCTTGGATGAATTCCGTCAAAATATAGAAAAAGATGGCGCTTTAGAACGTCGTTTTCAGAAGGTTATGGTAGAACCTACTTCTGTAGATGAAACCATTCAGATTTTAAATAATATAAAAGATAAATACGAAAATCATCACAATGTAATTTATACTGAAGATGCGATTGAAGCTTGTGTGAAATTAACGAATCGTTATATGACCGATCGTTTTTTACCAGATAAAGCCATTGATGCCCTAGATGAAGCGGGTTCAAGAATTCATATTACCAACATTGTTGTTCCAAAACAGGTGCTTGAACTTGAAAAGCAACTAGAAGATGTTAGAGTGCTGAAAAACAATGTGGTAAAGAGTCAGAAATACGAGGAGGCAGCACGCTTAAGAGATGACGAAAAGCGTATTGAAAAGGAACTGGCAACAGCACAAGAAACCTGGGAAGAACAATCTAAACTCAATAAGGAAATTGTAACTGAAGACAATGTTGCTGAAGTAGTTTCTATGATGACAGGAATTCCTGTGAACCGAGTTGCAGAAGCAGAAAGTGCACGCTTGGCAGATTTACACAATTTAATTGAAAATAAAGTAATCGGGCAAGACGAAGCCGTTTCAAAGGTGGTAAAAGCCATTCAGAGAAACAGAGTTGGCTTAAAAGACCCTAATAAACCTATTGGATCGTTCATCTTTTTGGGTCAAACAGGAGTTGGTAAAACACAGTTAGCCAAAATTTTAGCTACTGAGTTATTTGATTCTCAAGATGCGCTTGTACGTATTGATATGAGTGAATACATGGAGAAATTTGCCATCTCTCGATTGATTGGAGCACCTCCAGGATATGTTGGTTATGAAGAAGGTGGACAATTAACTGAAAAAATTCGCCGTAAACCATATGCCGTAGTCTTATTAGATGAAATAGAGAAAGCACATCCAGATGTTTTCAATATGTTATTGCAAATTTTAGATGATGGGTATATTACCGATAGTTTAGGTCGGAAAATTGACTTTAGACATACTATTATTATTATGACTTCTAATATCGGTGCACGTCAATTGAAAGATTTTGGTGGTGGTGTTGGCTTTGGTACTGCATCGAAAAAAGAGCAGGCCGACGCAAATGCAAAAAGCGTTATAGAAAATGCGTTAAAGAAAAGCTTTGCTCCTGAGTTTTTAAATAGAATTGATGATGTTATTGTATTTAATACTTTAGAAAAAGAAGATATTAACGCCATTATCGATATTGAATTGGAAAAATTATTGGAGCGAATTGATGGCTTGGGTTATACCTTAACTTTAAGTGAAAAAGCCAAAGACTATATTGCAGATAAAGGATTCGATAGACAATATGGTGCAAGACCATTAAAAAGAGCAATCCAGAAATATATTGAAGATGCCTTGGCAGAAGAAATAGTAACTGCAAAGCTGAAAGAAAATGATAGTATTTTTATGGATTTGGATGAGAAGACAAATGAACTTACCATCAAGATAAAAAAGTCGAAAAAGTCAGTAGAAGAAAAAGACTAAATTATTTCAATCCCTCCTAATTTTGGAGGGATTTTTTTTATAACAGATCTTCGCTAATTAAACAAAGCAACCAACTTAGGTTCTTTTTCGTATCTTTAAAATACCAAAATTTGGATTTAATGAAAAAGTCTACTAAAATAGGGCTGGGTATTTTAACGTTCCTTCCATTTATACTGTTGTTGAGTTATATCTTGTATTTTTTTACCTTCTTTTTTAGTAGTATATCACAGTTGGAACAAAATGAAAGTGATTTCTCTATGATCTTTTTGCAGTCAATCTCCGTAATGCTTGTCCTAATGATCTTAGCAATAACCATAAAACTTGGCGTCATGATTTATTATATTGTTCACGCAAGTAATAATCTCAAAAATGACAACAATACTAAAATAATGTGGGTTGTTTTATTAGTTCTGGTGAGCACTATTGCTTCAATAGTGTATTATTTTGTTGAAATTCTACCCTCAAAAGAGTCAACTAAACAAACTGCAGAAAACTCATGAAAAATGATCAATTTAAAATACTGAAACTCAAAATTGTAAAAGAAATTGACAGTACTTACAGTTCTATTGCTGCTTATAAAAAGCAAACGAGTAAACCTGTAAATCTAAGTGTTACCTATCAAAAAACAGCTGCCAGAAGACTGGAAATTATAGAATATAAATTGAAATCATTAAAAATCATGCTGGCTAAAATTGACAATGACAATTTCAATCAGCTAACTAAATAATTCGGAAGCGTCAATCGACATATTCTGTAAAAATGCAATTGATTTTACAATATCATCGTGTAAAACCCTGTCCTCTTCTACAAAACTAACATCAATTCTAAACATTTTCAAAAACGATTCTAAAAATTCTGATGACTTTAAGGGTCTTCTAAATTCTATAGCTTGCGCAGCATTTAATAATTCTATGGCTAGAATGGTCTCTATATTGTCGACCACGCGTTTTGCTTTGGTGGCTGAATTGGCGCCCATACTTACGTGATCTTCTTGCCCATTACTTGATACTATGGAATCTGTTGAAGCCGGACTTGCCAATTGTTTGTTTTGACTTACAATACTGGCCGCAGTGTATTGCGGAATCATAAAACCTGAGTTTAATCCTGGATTTGAAACTAGAAATGCCGGTAAACCACGCAACCCTGAAACCAATTGAAAAGTTCTTCGCTCAGATATATTTCCATATTCAGCTAGCGCAATAGCAATAAAATCCAATGCCAATGCCAATGGCTGTCCGTGAAAATTCCCTCCAGAAATGATCATATCTTCTTCTGTAAAAATATTCGGGTTATCGGTCACTGAATTGATTTCGGTCTCTATCGTTTTTCTTACAAAATGTAAAGTATCATTACTGGCACCATGAACTTGTGGCATACATCTAAATGAATATGGATCTTGTACATGTACTTTTTCTTGCGTAATAATTTCACTACCATCTAAGAAATCTTTAATTCGTTTTGCTGTTTTTAATTGACCATTATGAGGTCTAATCAAATGAATTAAATCATAAAAAGGCTCAATTCTCCCGTCAAAGGCATCTAGTGAAATCGCGCCAATTAAATCTGCCAAATACGATAGTTTATATGCCTTTTGAACTATCCATACCCCATAAGCACTCATAAATTGGGTTCCATTTAATAAGGCCAGCCCTTCTTTTGATTTGAGCGTAATCTTTTCCCAACCAAATTTATCTAAAATTTCGTGTCCTTTGAGACGCTTCCCATTATGATTTACTTCACCCTTACCAATGAGTGGCAACGCCAAATGTGCGAGTGGTGCTAAATCTCCAGAAGCCCCCAATGAACCTTGCGTATACACAACAGGTAGTATGTCGTTATTATAAAAATCTTTAAGTCTATTAACTGTTGTTAATTGAATTCCAGAATACCCATAACTGAGTGATTGAATTTTTAAGAATAACATTAGTTTAACAATCTCTTGAGGCACTTCTTCTCCTGTTCCACAGGCATGAGACATTACTAAGTTTTCTTGTAGTATCGTTAAGTTCTCTGTTGATATTTTTATGTTATATAGCGCACCAAACCCCGTATTTATACCATATAAGGGTGTTTTGTTTTCACGCATTTTTTCATCTAGAAACAATCTACATTTATTGATTTTTTCAATGGTCTCTTCAGCCAATTTTAGTTGTTTATTCAATAAGATAACTTCTTGAATAACAGCAATATCTATTCGTTTAGAATCTACAGTATGTATGTTTGTCATAAATTAATCGTTAGCGTGTTCAAAAGTGGTTAAACGGTTTTGAATTTCCAAATATTAGCAATCAAAAAATGAATTTATATATAATAATTTATAAAAAATACGTTTATAACAATAGACCTAACCGAAAATTGACTGATTATGAGGAATTTACTATTATTTTTAGTAGTGCTGGGAACCCTCTCCTTTACCCTGACCAAAGAAGTATCTAAAAGTACTGAAAAAGCGACTATTGCTAGCGGCAAAATTTCACCCACATTTTCTTTTAAAAACACCGAAGACAAACTAATTAGCTTGGCTGACTTTAAAGGAAAATATGTCTATATAGATATTTGGGCCACTTGGTGTGAACCATGCAAAGAGGAATTAGAGGCTTTAGAAGAAATCAAACAAACCTTTACGGAAAACATTGCTTTTGTAGGCGTTTCTGTTGATTATAACAGAGATACCAATAAATGGAAACAGTTTATTGCTACAAAGAGCTTAAAAGGCACTCAAGTAATTGCCGATAATAACTGGTATTCCGATTTTATAAGAGCCTATGATATTACTACAATTCCTCGATTTATATTAATTGATCCCGAAGGAAAAATTGTAGAAGCTTACGCCCCCAAACCCTCACAAAATCAACTAAAAACCTTATTCGAAAGAATGGATATTAAATAAACAATTAGTTGTTGTTGTAAGGAATCAAAAAGTAATGTGTCTTAACATCTATTAACACAATAATTGCATACTTTTGCAAGCGATTAAACACATTATAATAATATGAAGAATATTTTTGTTGCATGTATTGGCTTATTTTTAATTATTTCATGTAAAAACGAACCAATTACTAAAGATTATGTTACTATTTCTGGTAAGATAACGAATAAGACTGATGATATATTAAACATTGCAGGACAGCAAGTTAGTAAAAAAATAACGCTAAATGAAGATGGAAGTTTTTCTGATACTTTAAAAGTAGTTGACGGATTTTATTTAGTACAAAACGGAAATCAAAATACCTTTGTTCAATTAAAAAACGGGTATGATTTAAGTATGGACTTCGATGGAAATGGCTTAAAAAGCAGCATTTCTTTTGCCGGACTTGGCGCAGGAACAAACAACTATTTATCAGAAAAAATTCGTTTTCAAGAAAATGAGAATTTTTCAAACTTTAATGAATTGTTTGAGTTAGATAAAGAAGCGTTTGACACTAAAGTGGCTTCATTAAAATCTACCTTGGGAGCATTGATAGAAAATGCGGAAGATTTAGACCCAACGATTAAGGCAAATGAGCTTAAATCAAATGATCAATTGATTACTTTTTTAGAGTCTAATTACGAAGAGCAACACGGCATTTTGATGAAACTTGGCAAAGGAAAACCATCACCTAAATTTTCATTTCCAGATGTAAATGGTAAAAACATTGCTTTAGATGATTTGAAAGGAAAATATGTCTATATAGATATTTGGGCTACTTGGTGTGGGCCTTGTAAACGTGAGATTCCTTTTTTAAAGGATATTGAAGAGGCTTATAAGGATAAGAACATCACATTTGTAGGTTTGTCTATAGATACGCAAGAAAATAAAGATAGATGGTTAGCAATGGTTGAGGAACGTGGTTTAGGCGGACATCAAATTTTGGCTGATAAGGATTGGGAATCTAATTTTATTAGAGAATATTACATCACTGCTATTCCGAGATTTGTTTTAATAGATCCTCAAGGAAATATTGTTGCTGCAGATGCCCCTCGCCCATCAGAACCCCGTTTGTTAGAACTGTTTAGATCTTTAGAAATTTAAAAAAAAAGCGATTCATATTTAAATCGCTTTTTTTTTATAAATGCATGGTGTTGTTTTCAGTATCGAGTTCTTGATTCGGCACTTCTTCTTGTTGTTCGGTAGTTGGCAGCTCTTGAGTGAGTAGATCTTTATAAGCATCTGATAAATAATCGATACTATCTGAGGCATTGAACGTTTCATACACTAAATTAGTCATGGCCAATTCAGCGGTTTTACCATGTAAATACACCCCTAAAATACTTGCTTCAAAAGGAGAATATCCTTGCGCTATTAACCCAGTAATTATACCTGTTAGTACGTCACCACTGCCCGCAGTTGCTAGAGCAGGATTGCCAGTAGCGTTAAAATAGGTCACTCCTTGATGGGCAATCGCTGTATAAGCCCCTTTAAGCACCACTACTAATTTGTGCTTTACGGCTAATTTTTTAAGTTTAGTGAGCCGATCAAAGTCGTTTTTACACTTCCCTACTAAACGTTCAAATTCTTTAGGATGTGGTGTTAACACTGAATTTTCAGGAATCAGTTTTAATAAATCTTTATTTTTGGCTAGTAAATTAATTCCATCAGCATCAATTACCAATGGTTTTTTATTTGCAGATAAAAACTGAGCAAATCCTGCTGCTGTTTTAGCCGAAGTACCTAATCCCATTCCAATTCCAATAACGGTAGCATCAACTTTTGATTTGAATTGTGTAATTTCTTTTTCTGTATCAACTTCTACCATAACTTCTGGTAGTGCTGTTTGTAATATTTGATAACCGCAATTAGGAATGTAAGCGGTCACCTTACCACTACCGATTGTTAATGCTGCTTTTGAAGCCAATGACACGGCTCCTATTTTTCCGAAACTTCCACCAATTAGCAATGAATGTCCATAATCACCTTTGTACGAAAACTTTTTACGGTACTTATAAAATAGTTGTGCATTTTCTTTTCCTATAATATGGTTTTCAACAACTACGTTATTCATAAACTCAGCATCGAGTCCTATGTCCACTACCTCCCACAAATTAATATAATCTTGATTTTCAGGAAGCATAAATGCCAGTTTAGGAGACTGAAAAGTCAAGGTTTGAAATGATTTTATAACGGCATCTTTATCTTCAATAGATTTGTCGGCATATAAACCTGAAGGAAAGTCAATAGATAAAACATAAGCGTTCACTGCATTTATATGTTGAATTACTTCCTTGATAACATCTGTTGGAGGACGTGTTAATCCCAATCCGAAAATGGCATCAACAATCATGTCATTTTCTGAAAGCACCGGTAACTCAGTAGTACATGTTATGACCTCTGGCCAAACACCCAACTCTTTTAGGCGTTCGTAATTGGTTAGGAAATCTTGGGTTCTAATATTGCTGCAATTCACAACATAGGTGCTTACGTTATAGCCATGTTGTTTTAAATGACGCGCAATTACCAATCCGTCTCCTCCATTATTACCAGTACCACAAAATACTTTAATAGGAATATTGTTTCCGTTTAAACGACTGTGAATCCATTGAAAACATACGGTTGCTGCACGTTCCATCAAATCTGCAGAAGTCATTTTGTTTTTTGTTACTGTGACTTTGTCAGCTTCATAGAATTGTGCTGCGGATAATATCTTCATATCGTATGATTTTAACAGTAAATACGACCGTCAACTTATTTATTACAAGTAAGTTGACGTCATTTGTATAATCTTAACCTTTAAATTCACCCATGTTGGCATATTTCTCCATACGCTGAGCTATTAATTCCTTGGTTGGTAAGTCTTGCAATTGTTTGAATGCCTTTAAAATTGCCTTTTCTGCCAGTTTAAAAGCCTCTTCTCGGTTATAATGTGCACCACCTAGTGGTTCTTTTACAATTTCGTCAATTACTTTGAGTCGTTTTCCATCAGAAGCTGTAAGTTTTAGTGCTTCAGCGGCTTGCTCTTTATGATCCCAGCTACGCCACAATATTGAAGAGCAATTTTCTGGTGAAATTACAGAATACCATGAATTTTCTAACATCAAGACTCTATCACCTACACCGATACCTAAGGCTCCTCCAGACGCTCCTTCGCCAATAATCATGGCTATAATAGGCGTTTTTAAGATGGTCATTTCGTAAATGTTTCTTGCAATAGCTTCTCCTTGTCCTCTTTCTTCAGCCTCCATTCCTGGATAAGCTCCCGGTGTATCAATTAAAGTTACTACAGGCACTCCAAACTTTTCAGCCATTTTCATAAGGCGTAATGCCTTGCGATATCCTTCAGGATTTGCCATTCCGAAATTACGATATTGACGTGTTTTTGTATTGTACCCTTTTTGTTGTCCGATAAACATAAACGATTGATCGCCTATTTTACCTAGGCCACCTACCATTGCTTTATCATCTTTTACATTTCTATCGCCGTGAAGTTCCATAAAAGTACCTTTTGTAAAGGCTTGGATAAAATCTAAGGTATAGGGTCTTGAAGGGTGACGCGATAATTGTACACGTTGCCAGGCCGTTAGGTTTTTATAAATATCTTTTTTTGCTTTTTCAAGCTTCTTTTCAATTTGATCACATGTCTCTGAAACATCAATATCACTGTCTTTCCCAATAATTAAGCATTTTTGAAGCTGACCTTCAAGCTCTTCTATTGGTTTCTCAAAATCTAGGTATTCCATGTTGATTATTTTAGTTGGGTCTACAAATATATAAACTTTGTTTGTATATCATTATTTTTTTAGCTTGAATAAGTTCGGCTTATTTTTTAGGATTCCATCAAAAATTACGGTGAGTATAATTAATACAGCTCCATAATAAAAATTCGCACTCATGATTTCACTTTCCCCAAAAATCAATAGGGCGAGAATGACTCCATAAATAGGTTCTAGGTTGTAGGTTAATACAACTGTATATGGACTTAAATATTTCATTACTTCAATAGCGGCAATAAAAGCATAAGCCGTGCAAATGGAAGCCAATAACAAGATATAGACCCAATCTGAAGGCTGTAACTGGAAAAACTCATAGCTGAACCCATTTTCTGGTGCGAGAAAGAGATATATTGAAATAACAACCACGCCGCCTATAAATTCGTACAAAGAGATTACAGACGCTCTGTGTTTTTCAATAAATCGACCATTAATTACGGCAAATAACGATGCGAAAAAAGCAGATGCAATTCCCAGTAAAATGCCCGTTAGGTATTTCATTTCACTATCAACAATTAAATACACTCCAAAAACAACGATTAGTCCGAAAAGTATTTCATGCCAAATAATGCCTCTTTTATAAAACAGGGGCTCTATAAAGGATGCAAAAAAGGCACCTGTTGAAAACATGGCTAATGCAATGGAAATATTCGCTGCATTGATAGAAGCAAAAAACGTAATCCAATGCAATGCAATAACTATACCCGCAGCAAAGAATTTTAATTTTACCAATGTCGAAACCTTGGTGTTTATTTTTGAATACTTAATAAATGCAAACATGAACAGTGCGGCAATCAGCATTCGAAACCAAACGAGTGGGATGGCTTCAATTGTAATTAGTTCACCTAATATTGCCGTAAAACCTGCAATAAAAACCAATAGGTGTAAATGCAGGTTGTTTTTGAGCTTAACGTTTTGCATTTAAATAGAGATAAATGGCTAATATTCCAAACATTATGTTGGGTAGCCAGACCATAAACAGTGCATTGGAAGTGGCACCTGCTCCTAAAACTTCGGCAACTTTCATAAAAAACACATAAATAAACATGAGTGCAATGCCAAATGTTAAATTCATTCCCAATCCGCCGCGTCGCTTTTTTGAAGCCAATGCTACGGCTATAATTGTTAAAACAAAGGATGATGCGGGTAAACTCGTTCGTTTATATAGCTCCACTTTGTATTGATTCAAATTTTTCACGCCACGTTTTGACGACTGATCAATATGTTCAGCGAGTTCAAAAGACGACATTGCTTTGGCTAAATAATCAACATATAACAAGTCTTTTGGAAAAAAATTAAAGGTGGTATCGAGTTTTCGTCCATCTTGGATACTGTCATTTCTAGAACCAACATAACGTTTCTTGTAATTGGTAAGTGTAAAAACAGAATCTTTTTCGTTATACTTAATACTTTGAGCTATTAATTTATATTTTAATCTTAGTTCCTCAAAATGTTCAAAAGAAAAATCATAACCGATGTTTCGTTTGAGGTCATAACTTCTAAAATACACAAAATTATTTTCGTTTAATTGAAGATTTACCTTAGTAACATGTGTTTTTGATTTAGGCACTTTACGCAGGTATTTTTCATGAAACTCTTCATAGGTATTGTTCACTTTTGGTACTAAAAAGTGGTTTGCGAAAAATGAAAACAAAGTAATTAGTGTTGCCCCAATAATATAGGGTCTAAGAAAGCGCTTAAATGAAATTCCCGCACTGTGAATGGCAACAATTTCAGTTTGATTAGCCAGTTTAGACGTAAATAAAATGATGGAAATAAATAAAGCCAATGGCATAAAAGCGTTGCCGTAATTTACGATAAACGGCATATAATAATCGCTTATAATTTCAGAAACGGTCAACTCAGGAAACGCTAAAAACTTACTTATCTTTTCAGACACATCAATAGCAATCGCTACCGGAATTAAAATAAGTAGCGTAAAAATAAATGTGATTAAATATTTCTGTAATATGTATTTGTCAAGCTTACGCAATGTTTATAGCCTTTTATTCATTTGGTTTACCATGGTATTTTTCCAAGTAGTAAAATCTCCTGCTAAGATATGTTTTCTTGCCTCACGAACCAACCACATATAAAAACCAAGATTGTGAATAGATGCAATTTGTTTTGCGAGGTATTCTTTAGCTACAAAAAGATGACGTAAATAGGCTTTTGAGTAGGCTGTATCTACATAGGTAATATTCATTTCATCAATTGGTGAAAAATCATCTTCCCATTTTTTATTTTTGATGTTGATCGTGCCATGAGCAGTGAATAACATTCCATTTCTTGCGTTTCGAGTAGGCATCACACAATCGAACATATCAACTCCTAAAGCGATGTTTTCTAAGATATTAATTGGAGTACCAACGCCCATTAAATAACGCGGTTTCTCTTCTGGTAAAATACTACAAACGATATCAGTCATTTCATACATCTCCTCAGCGGGTTCACCTACAGACAATCCTCCAATGGCATTGGCTTCTGCTCCTACTGAAGCAATAAATTCAGCCGATTGTTTTCGCAAATCTTTATAGGTACTCCCTTGTACTATAGGCATAAAAGTTTGGTCATACCCATACATTACAGGTGTTTTATCCAGATGTGTGATACATCTTTTTAGCCAACGATGTGTCATGTGCATCGATCGCTTGGCATAATTGTACTCACACGGATAGGGTGTACATTCATCAAAGGCCATAATAATATCTGCACCGATGCTTCGCTGTACTTCCATTGAAAATTCTGGCGAAAAGAAATGTGTTGAGCCATCGATATGCGATTTAAACTTGACGCCTTCTTCTGTAATTTTATTGTTTCCAGACAGTGAATACACTTGATAGCCTCCAGAATCAGTTAAAATGGGGCGCTCCCAATTCATAAATTTGTGTAGACCTCCAGCTTTTTCTAAGATTTTTGTTTGTGGACGTAAATAGAGATGGTAAGTATTTCCTAAAATGATATCCGCATTGATATCATCTTTAATTTCATGCTGATGTACTCCTTTAACAGAGGCAACAGTCCCAACGGGCATAAAAATCGGTGTTTCTATTTTTCCGTGATCCGTGGTAATTTCTCCTGCGCGTGCTTTGCTATTTTTATCTTGTCCTTCAAGTTTAAAATCCATATATCAATTTAAACGTTAAATCTAAAATGCATCACATCACCGTCAGCAACCACATATTCTTTACCTTCAACAGATAGTTTACCTGCTTCTTTTACTTTTGCCTCACTTCCATAATGAACAAAATCATCGTATTTCATTACTTCTGCTCTAATAAACCCTTTTTCGAAATCGGTATGAATAACACCAGCAGCCTGTGGCGCTGTGTCTCCGATATTGATCGTCCAAGCACGAACTTCTTTTACTCCTGCTGTAAAATAGGTTTGTAAGTTCAATAATTTATAGGCAGCTCTGATTAATTTTGATGCTCCTGCTTCTTCTAACCCTAGGTCTTCTAAAAACAATAGTCGCTCTTCATAGGTTTCAAGTTCTGTAATGTCGGCTTCGGTACCCACAGCCAAAATAATTACTTCAGCGGCTTCATTTGCAACGGCGGCTTTTACTTTTTCAACATATGCATTTCCATCTTTTGCTGCAGCTTCGTCTACATTACAAACATACAACACTGGTTTGTTTGTTATTAATTGTAGTGGCTGTACAAACTCTTGTTCTTTTTCAGTAAAAGTCATTGATCGTACAGAATCACCACGCTCTAAAACATTTTTTATTTTAAGCAATATTTCTAATTCAACTTGCGCTTCTTTATTGCCCGTTTTAGCGGTTCGTTTAATGCGTTCTAATCGTTTTTCAACCGTTTCTAAATCTTTTAGTTGCAGCTCAATATCAATAGTTTCCTTATCTCTAACCGGATTTATAGAAGCATCAACATGGATTATATTGTCGTTGTCAAAACAGCGTAACACATGTATAATGGCATCTGTTTCGCGAATATTTGCTAAGAATTGATTCCCTAGACCTTCCCCTTTACTAGCTCCTTTTACCAAACCTGCAATATCTACTATTTCTACAGTTGCAGGGGATACACGTTCTGGATTTACGAGTTCTTCTAGTTTTTCAAGGCGCGTGTCTGGAACATTTACCACACCAATATTAGGTTCTATCGTGCAAAATGGAAAATTAGCACTTTGCGCTTTAGCGTTTGATAAACAGTTAAATAAGGTTGATTTTCCTACGTTAGGCAATCCTACAATTCCGGCTTTCATGAGTTCTAAATTTTTGAGGTGCAAATATAGTATTTACAACTGATTAATATGTCTCTAGAATCTACTGATTTTAACATTTATAATTTTTTTAAGTAAAAGCTGTATCTTTGAGTAGTAACTCAAACAATTTATTATGAAAAAATCCTATTTATTAGTATTCCTATGCTTGATAAGTACAGGGATAATTTTTGCTCAAAGCAATGTTTCTGGTAAAATTTTAGACTCCTCAAATCAACCCTTACCAGGTGCAAGTGTCCTCGAAAAAGGAACAAGCAATGGAACTACTTCAGATTTCAATGGTAATTATTCAATAACAGTTGCTGAAAATGCAACGCTGGTAATAAGTTATATTGGTTATGAAACAAAAGAGATTGCTATTAATGGTCAATCAATCATTAATGTAACTTTAAGTGAAGGAGAACAATTGGATGAAGTGATGCTTGTGGGTTCTCGTAGTCCTAGAAGAACGGCGGTAGATACAGCTGTACCTGTCGATGTACTCGATGTTGCTGAAATTGCGAATGCCACAGGAAAGGTAGAAGTAAATGAGATATTACAATATGCAGCGCCTTCTTTTAATGCCAGTAAGCAGTCCGGCTCTGATGGTGCTGATCATATTGTTCCCGCTTCTTTGAGAGGATTAGGTCCAGATCAAACATTGGTTTTAATTAATGGAAAAAGAAGGCATCAATCTTCTTTAGTAAATGTATTTGGAACGAGAGGGCGCGGAAATTCTGGAACGGATTTAAATGCGATTCCTGCGGCGTCAATTAAAAGAATTGAAGTACTGAGAGATGGTGCTTCAGCTCAATACGGGTCGGATGCTATTGCGGGTGTTATAAACATCGTTTTAAAAGATAAAACAGACGGCTTTTCTGGTGGTATAACGTATGGTGCTTATAGTACCGCTATTGGTGATGGTTGGGCCGAAGCAACTGGCGAAACGCTTTATAATGTTGAAGGAGAAAATCGATTGGATGGTAAAAGTAAAAATTTTGACGGTGCGTCTATCAAAATTGACGCCAACTACGGTGCTGCACTTGGAAGTAATGGAGGTTTTATAAACTTCACTACTGAATTTTTATCCAAAGACAACACATTGCGACCTGGATTTTCTTGGAGAAAGGGATATGGTAGTGCTGGTGTGGACGGATTTAATTTTATGATTAATGCGTCTTTACCAGTAGATGATACTACTGAAGTGTATGCTTTTGGAGGTAGAAATTTTAGAGATACTGACGCCAATGCATTTTCTAGAGATGGTTTTGATGATGGTGATAATAGAGCTGTTCCTAGCTTATATCCTAATGGTTTTACGCCAAGAATTACCTCGAATATTACTGATGTTTCTGTTTCTGCAGGGGTTAGACATACCATGGAGAATGGTTGGAATGTTGATTTTAACAACACCTATGGAAAAAACAATTTCCACTATTATATAAAAAATAGTAATAATGCATCCATGCAGGAGGCTTCACCAACGGATTTTGATGCAGGAGGACATTATCTTTCACAAAATACTACAGGACTCGATTTTAATAAATATTTTGAAGAAATAGCTTCTGGGTTAAGCATCGCTTTTGGTATGGAATACCGAACAGAGAATTTCGGAATTTTTGCAGGTGAAGTGTCTTCTTATGCCCTTTATGATGAAAATGGAATTCCAATTACCAATCCTGCGATTCAGGTGGTTGCTACAGATGCTAATGATGATGAATTACCCGGTGGGTCACAAGGTTTTCCTGGTTATAGCCCAGAGAATGTAGTGGATAGAAGTAGAACGAATTATGGCGTTTATTTCGATACAGAATTAAATGTAAGTGAGGCATTTATGTTAGCTGGAGCGATTCGATTTGAAGAGTACAGTGATTTTGGAAGCACCTTTAATTTTAAATTAGCAGCGCGAGTAAAAATTAGTAGTGATTTCGCATTGCGAGGATCTGTTTCTACCGGTTTTAGAGCACCTTCGTTAGCACAACTATATTACAACTTGATTTTCAATAACATTGTGGCGGGTGAATCAGTACCTTCCTTACTTTCTGCCAACAACAGTACAGTTACAAAAGCGTTTGGAATTGGGCAGTTGACAGAAGAAAAAGCAGTCAACGGAAGTATTGGCTTCACCTTTAAAAAAGGAGGATTCTCTGCTACGGTAGACGCCTATTCAATCACTGTTGATGACCGAATTATATTAACCGATAACTTTACGGATCAGGCTATTTTGGGGCCATTAGGAGTGGATGCGGCACAGTTTTTCGCCAATGGTGTAGATACGAAAACTACAGGTCTGGATATTGTTTTAGGGTATGATATGAATGTTGGTGAATCGGGAAAAATAAAAACAGCTTTAATAGGAAATTTTAATAAATTAGAGATCAAAGACATTAAAAATGGCAACCTCAATGAGTTTACTTTCTTTGGACCTTTTTCACAAGCCTATTTAGAAGCAGCTGCGCCAGATTATAAATTCGGATTGAATGTAGGCTATTCGAATGCTAAATTTGATGCTCAAGTGTCATTAACACAATTTAGTGATGTTATATTACAAGATTTTCAATGGGTTGATTCTCCAGCAACTACACAGGCGGAAGCCGACGCGTTGTTTCCGGTTGCTACAGATCTCTATAAAGCGAGTATGACCGTTGACTTAAACTTAGGGTACGCCATTGCAGATAACTTAAAATTGATTGTTGGAGCGAATAATTTATTTAATAAATATCCTACTCCACAATTTGATGGTTGGACGGATCAAGGTGGATTGGCTGATTCTGTTCAAATGGGTTCTGATGGGATGTATATCTTCAGCCGTTTGAGCTTTAGTTTTTAATTGATAGTGATTAAAATAAAAAACCGAGCAAAGTTGCTCGGTTTTTTTGTTATGTTTTAATCCTTTTGTTATTCTTCAGGATGCATAAAGCGTTGTTTCCCTAGTAATTCTTCTTCTGATTCAACATGTTCATCATCTGGTACGCAACAATCTACCGGGCATACCGCAGCACATTGTGGCTCTTCGTGAAATCCTTTACATTCGGTACATTTATCGGGCACTATATAATAAATTTCATCAGAAACAGGTTCTTGTGTTTCATCTGCATTCACTTCTTTTCCATTTGGTAAAATAACAGCACCTTTTAAAGAAGTGCCGTCGTTATAACGCCAATCATCTGCTCCTTCATAGATGGCAGTATTTGGACATTCTGGCTCACATGCCCCACAATTAATACATTCATCAGTTATTATTATCGCCATAATTTATTTTAATTAAATTTGCAGTTGCAAAGTTACAAAACCACAACGTAAAAAAAGAATTAATGTTATTAGAAAACAGAATCAATGCTTTTGTTGAATTTGGAAAATTTTTAAACCAATTTTCAAGAAATAAAATCGAAAAACAAGAAGCTATTTTATATAATGATTTGTTTTTTGATGCGTTTCAAATGCAGCTAAAACGAGCGAAAAATTATAATGGTTGGTTTACCGAAGAGAATATTTTACACGCTTTTGAATCTTGGAGTAAAGAATTGAATCATAAAAACTTAACTAATTGGACTTCAACTTATAATTTTAATAATAACAGTAAGAATGTGGCGGTTATTATGGCTGGTAATATCCCTTTAGTTGGATTTCATGATTTTTTATCAGTGTTAATTTCTGGACATACTGTACGTGTAAAGCAATCATCAAACGACAAACATTTTTTACCACTTATCGCTAAGTATTTGGAGCATGTTGAGCCTCAATTTAAAGATAAAATTAGTTTTGTTGAAGATCGGTTAACGAACTTTGATGCAACCATCGCTACAGGCAGTAATAATACGGCTCGTTATTTTGAATATTATTTTGGAAAATATCCCAATATCATTCGTAAAAACAGAAACAGTGTGGCGGTAGTTACTGGAAATGAATCGAACGAGGAACTTTGTGCCTTAGGGGAAGATGTATTTCGATATTTTGGCTTGGGCTGTAGAAGTGTCTCAAAATTATTTGTGCCAAAAGGCTATGATTTTGATCAACTGTTTCAGGCTGTGTATTCCTATAAAGACATTATCAATTATAAAAAATATCAGAATAATTATGATTATAACAAAGCAGTATACTTAATGAGTGAATTTAAATTGTTAGAAAACGGATTTCTAATGCTCAAGGAGGATGCCAGCTACTCCTCACCTATTGCTTCCTTGTTCTATGAATATTATGATGATCTAAACACGCTTAAAGAAAAGCTCAAGTTAGATGCTGATGCCATTCAGTGTGTGGTAAGTAATGCCATAGACAACGCCGTGCCATTTGGTAAAACTCAAGAACCTCGTTTAACAGACTATGCCGATGGTGTAGATACACTTGCATTTTTAAGTAGCCTGTAATTATTTTCGCGTTAGTTTAAGAACTATTAAGTTTACAACCAATAAAGGTTGAGAAGCAAGAAAACCAAGAATACTCCATTTTCTTGTTATTTCATAAAACTTTATACTTCTTCCATTCTCTAGATAGTTTGAAAGCGAAGCATTTTCTGGGAATTCTGGAATCAATAACAAGAGACCTGCCGAGGTAAGCAATACGATAATTTGAAGTGTAAAAAGTATTTTTAAACCTACGGATATACTATTCTTCCAATAATAAAAATAGATGAATCCATTAATAAAAAATAGTACGGAGAGTAAAATCATGACATGAATGGTAGCTATTACCACTAGCGCATCATAAATATCTAGGGTAATAACCTCGTTGAAATTCACAAAACCATACAATAAAAAAATGGGGATAAATCCCCATAATAATAAATGTGATTTTTTAATATTTTTGCTCATATATGGATTCCTGCCTTCGCAGGAATGACAAATGGACTATCTATTTCCTGTTCTCTCCCTTTAAAAAGATTTAGAGATGAGCTTCTTATTCAAAGTTGGTATCTAACTTAATATAATCTAAAAACTCACGTTTTACCGAATCACTTTTAAATTTACCGCCAAATTCTGAGGTTACAGTACTACTAGCGACATCTCTGATGCCACGAGAATTTACACATAAATGCTTTGCATCTATTACACAAGCCACGTCTTCTGTACCCAATGCTTGCTGTAGTTCTTGAACAACTTGCATGGTTAATCGCTCTTGTACCTGAGGCCTTTTGGCATAAAAATCGACGATACGATTCATTTTTGATAAACCAATCACATTGCCATTAGAAATATACGCAACGTGTGCTTTACCAACAATTGGTAATAAATGATGCTCACAGGTAGAATAAACTGTAATGTTTTTTTCAACCAACATTTCACCGTACTTATAATTATTATCGAAAGTAGATGGTTTTGGTTTGTTTTGTGGATTTAGACCGCTAAAAATCTCTTTTACAAACATTTTAGCAACCCTTCGTGGTGTTCCTTTCAGACTGTCATCAGTCATATCCATACCCAACGTGTGTAATATATTTGCTACATCACCTTCAATTGAGCGCATTTTTTCCTCATCAGTTTTTTCAAAAGCGCCATCGCGTAATGGTGTCTTTGCTGATGTATATAGATGGTCTTCTCCCATTTCTTCTAAAGTAATCTTTCCGTTTTTTCCTTCAAACATGGTCTTTATTTTTTACAAAATTACGAATTTTGAACTGTTTTCAACAATTCTTTCAAATTGTATGTAACCTGTTCTCCCGTAATCATATTTTTAAGTGTATAACTATTCGTTTCTAATTCGGTTGCTCCAACCATTACTACGTACTCAATGTTTCTTTTATTAGCATAATTTAGCTGCTTTTTCAACTTTGCATTGTCTGGATACAATTCTGTTTTAATAGCGCTTTCGCGGAGTGCTTTTACTGCTTGTAAACAATAGGTAGCTTCAGCATCTCCAAAATTCAAAAACAATACTTTTGGTTTTGGTAATTCCACTTTTTCAAACAAGTCTAACTCTTCCAATACCAAATAGATACGATCCAATCCAAACGAAATACCAATTCCGCTCATATCTTTCAATCCAAAAATACCCGTTAAATCATCATACCTTCCACCGCCACCAATAGAACCAAGTGTTACATCATTCGCAGAAACTTCAAAAATAGCTCCTGTATAATAATTTAAACCTCTTGCCAAGGTAACATCTAACGCTAGTATAGCCGATTTTAACCCTAATTGATCCACCTGCTCTAATACAAATTGTAAATCTGCAACGCCCTGTGTTCCTTCGTCGGAATCTTCGAGCATTTCTTTCAATTGCCCTAACTTTTCTTGATTGCTACCATTCAAGCTAAACAAAGGAGTAAGTTTTTCAATGGCGGTTGCCGAAATTCCTTTAGCCCCCATTTCTTTAACAACACCGGCCTCTCCTATTTTGTCCAGTTTATCTAAGGCAACAGTAAAATCAATAAGCTTATCACTAGCGCCAATAATTTCGGCAATCCCCGATAAAATTTTACGGTTGTTCAATTTGATCGTAGTTGCGATTCCCAATGCTGAAAAAATAGCATCGTATAGCTGAATAAACTCAACTTCTTGAAATAATGAATTGCTACCCACTACATCGGCATCACATTGATAAAACTCTCTAAAACGACCCTTTTGCGGTCTGTCTGCACGCCATACAGGCTGCATTTGATAGCGTTTAAAGGGGAAGTCGAGTTCGTTTTGGTGTTGCACCACATAGCGCGCAAAGGGCACGGTTAGGTCATAACGCAAAGCTTTTTCAGAGATTTGAGGAGTTAATTTTAAGCTTTCTCTATTTTTTAACACCGTTTCATCAGTCTTTGCTAAAAAATCTCCCGAATTCAATATTTTAAAAATCAAGCGATCGCCTTCTTCACCATATTTTCCCATTAAGGTTGATGAATTTTCAAAACTAGGTGTTTCAATAGGCTGAAAACCATAGAGCTCAAACGATTTTTTAATCGTATTGAAAATATAGTTTCGTTTTGCTATTTCCGTAGGTGAAAAATCACGAGTTCCTTTTGGGATGCTTGGTTTTTGTGCCATCAATCATTTTAATAAGCTGCAAATATCTAAAAATATAGCTACTTTATAGCCTATTAAACTCAGATTTTTCTTTCATACTTAAAGTCACTTCATTCACAAACTTATCTTTTGTGGGAAATTTTAAATACATAAGCAGTACCAAAAGCGCAGTAATTCCTAAAAAAGATAGATTCTCCGAAAGAAATGTTGCAACAATTGCCAACAAAGCAGGGCCTTCTAAACATGCTCCTTTTAGTATTGTAGCCGATTGATATTTAGCTAATTTTGATTGTAAGCTATCACTTGTTGTAATTTTGTTTATTTGATTTTTAAATAAAAAATCACTTAGTAATATACCGCCTAATGCAACAATTGGTACTACCATTGTAAACAGATCATTTACATCTATTGCAAAAGTTGTGCTTTTTAAAATTCCAAACACTACAACCGAAAACGCAATGATTCCGAAAATAAATGCCCCATAAATAGTTTGTGTAACTTTAAAAGTTGCAGCGTAATTTGTTGTTTTACTATCCATTTATTTGTTCTTTCTTCGGTTTAAACCATTTAAACACCTTAAATAATAGCCAAAGTATGATAACAACAAGAACAAGTGCCAATACCGGTGCTACGAAAGCAAGTACTGACATGACTATGGAAGCGCTTGTTTCAACGGTTGATACTATTGGGTTGGCAATACCTCCTGTTGTTGCTGTAGAAGTCAATCTCGCCGTACTGGTAGACGTTTTTATGGCTGTGGCTGTTCCGCCACCTGCAATAATTGCCAATGACCAAGTAATTAAAGGTTCTAAATCTGCGGCTGTTGAAAGCATAACGGCCGTACCAGCAACTGCTGCTAACGGCACTGCAATGGTATCTAGCATGTTATCGAGCCATGGAATTAAATAGGCCACAATTTCTATTACGGTGGCAATCCCTAAGGTCACTAAAGCTGGAACTCCACTAATCCATTGCCAGTTGTCATTGAGTGGTATCACGTTGTAATAGGAGGCGATACTCAACGCAAATAAAGGTACAAATACCCTGAAGCCTACTGATGCTGCAAGACCGACACCTAAAAGAATACTAAATAGTGTAGTTGGTTCCATTGTTCCAGCTAAACTAACGATTAATATTATATTTTATACAAAATTTTGGCCGAAAAAACAAAGGGGAAAAACCCCCTTTTTTTAAATAGGATTTTCCCTGTATTTACTATAAGCACTAGTAATCAGCCAACCAAAGGCTTATATTTGTTTACATCTATTTTCAAGACGACATAATGTTTAGTCATTAAAATTGAAGTTTTATGTTAGAAATACAAGACCCTAATGAAGGGAAGAAACATTTTTTGGATAGAAATCCTGCGTTTTGGGATAAAATGGTAAAACGGATATTTATATCCGGGTTGTCTATTGTATTTTTTGCTTTGATTTTAAAATGGTTAGGGTATTTTGGTTAGCATAATCGTCATAATTAAATGCGATGTATAGTTTTGGTTTTGCCAAAACTATAAAGCAACCCCGTTGGAATCTTACGGGGTTGTTCTTTTAATACTACCGAAACTATTTGTTTTATCCACCAACGACAATCTTTTTACTGTAATTTTTATTGTCTTTGTTGATGTTGTAAATATAAACTCCTGTACCTAATTGTGGTAATTTCTCAGAAATAGGAATGTCATGTTGCCCCGATTCTAAAACGTCATCAAATAAGAGCCCTATGTTCTGCCCTAGCACATTATATAGTGAAATGGTATAACTACCCTCAAAATTATTGTTGATTCGTATTGAAACTCTTCCTTGATCATAAATGGGTGTGTGCTCAAAGCGCTCTCTAATTAAATAATCGTGGTTGGTTACCCTACTTGAACAGTTAAAACCTAAATCTAAGGGTGTATAGGGTCTTGGAATGGATTCGTTAATCACATCAGGGGCGATACACAACCATTCTTGCATTATTGTACCATAGACATTGATAAAATCTTGCGTGTATTTTAAATTCCCTCGATGAAGATCTGCTAAGTTAGGATGTTCACCAATAAAACCATTTCCATTTAATGATGGACCAAAAAGAAGCATGGGCGCTGCCGTTCCATGATCGGTACCATTTGACCCATTTTCACTAACTCTTCTTCCGAATTCAGAAATAGTCATGGTTAATACATCTTCATCTCTTCCACTTGGCTCCAAGTCTTTATAAAAAGCCATGACAGATTCCGTAATATTGGTCAGTAATTCTTGGTGTCTTTCTGGCTGATTGGCGTGTGTATCAAATCCGTTAAGGTTTACCATATACACACTGGTACCCATACCCGCTTTAATTGTTTTTGAAATAATTGCTAAGGCACGTCCTAAATTAGAATCTGGAAATTCCATGATATTGGTTTGTGAGTCGGAGGCTTCTTTAATGACCCCCGAATATTTTAAGGTGGCATTCAAAACACCACGAACAAACTTCAATTGCGAACCTTTTGTACAGTTAGGAACATCAGCAGCATTGTATAAATTACCACTTGAAGCAATTCGCAATAATTGGTTCGTATTTGCAATAGTAAATGCAAAATTACTTTCTGTTCCTGTAAAGATAATATCTCCTACACCTCCAATTTGAACAGCCGGTGGTGCCTCGGGTAAATTCAATATATAATCGGGAAAAGTACTTTCAAAATAGCGGCCATATACTCCCGTTTCTACTAAATCATCATCTGTTCCTCGAGACATATTATCGGTCCCTGTAAAATGAGATAAATTTTGATTTTCATAGCCAGTACCGTGAACTACTTTCATACAACCGCCTTCCCAGATGGGCTCGATTGTTGGCTGTAGATATTTGGGTACACCGAACTCATGATTCAATTGATGTAGGTCGGCTAATTCATGTTTTATAGTAGGTCTAAAATTGGCATAGCGATCATAGTCATAAATAGGGACGATCGTGTTAAGTCCGTCATTCCCTCCTTGCAACCTAATAATTAATAAGACCCTCCCCGATTCTGCAGCACTCAACGCTTTTGATAAGGGCGTTTCTTGACCGAAAGCCATAGGAATTCCGTTCATCATTAAAGTGGCACCAACTCCTCCTAACCCTAAAGTTTGTAAAAAGGAGCGTCTATTCCATTTTTCATGGTCTTCCTGATTGCAGCTGGCATGTAAGTTTTTTTCTGTACACATACTTTACTATTTTATTTGATAATCAGGGAGATTAACGATATATTGAATAAGATCACGTACTTGTAAGGTTGCTACCGAAAAACCTAAGGTCCACCTATTTTCTTCAAAATAATTGGAAGGAACCCTACTTTTAAAGATATCAATACCGGTTTCAAAGTCAACTAAGGTGTAGGGAACTTCTCCCATTAATGCTTCAAAAATAGCCTTACTCACCACTTCAGCATCATTGCTATTTCCAGAAACATCAATAGCAAACTGTCTAAACTGTTCTTCATCTTCTTCCCAAGCCCAAATCAATACATCTTCACTTAAAAAGACACCACGAAAGGTGATGGTTCCTGAATTTATCCAAGCGCGATCCCCATCCCAACCCGCTACAGTAGGCGGATTTAAGATATCTTGATCGAAAATTCGCGCTACATTTTTAATGGATTCTTTATTCATTTCATAATCTCCAAAATTGAGACCGGTAGAAACCATAAATTCAATAATTAAATCTAACGGGCTTTTAATTAACACACTTCGTGCATTTTCATCAAAGAAGTGTTCACTCTTTAGGAGTGTTCGCATTACTGAAGCAATTTCAAAATTGTTAGCTATAAAACTTGTTGCTAATGGATTTATAATATTTAAAAGAACTTCATCATCTATTTCTGGACTCACAAAATTTTCATAGATTTTTTCACAGATAAAGCCGGCAATTAAATTCGCTTTTTGTTGAAAAAGAATATTGATAACGTCATCATAACCCCAATTTCCTGTTTGTTCAAAAATGGTCTTGTTATCAGTATCAAAATTTTCTGGATTGAATACGATGTTCGAATTTTCTCCATTGGTATAGTCATTATATCCTGTTAGCGCACGAGCCGTATTAACAATATCATCTTCGGTGTATCCATTTCCTTCTCCAAGTGTGAATAATTCATACAATTCTCGGGCATAGTTCTCATTCGGACTTCCGGCTGTGTTTTCAAAACCATTTAAAAATTTAAGCATGGCATTGTTTAATCCAATTTCATGAATAAAATCTTTAAAATTACCTAGGCAGTTGTTTTGTAAAGATTGAAAATATCGAAATGCATAACCAGCAAAGTTATATTCCACGGCTCTGGTCACTAGAAGATTGTGCCAGAACATAGTCATTCTACCACGTACACCATTGTCTAGACATTCTTTAATAAATGCATATTGCGTATCTTCTACATACAGATCATTTTCATCCTCTCCATAAGTATAACCGTTGGCAGCATAATCTGTAGGGTCTAAAGGCGCCCACCCTGGTACGTTCGTAGGTGCCAAGTTAATCGCCGCATCTATAATTTCATCTATATAAACACTGGGGCTTTTACTTAAAGCATTTGCTATTTGATCCGGTGCAATACCGAAACCCAATCTATTGTGTAGGTGTCTTACTTTTACAGCATTCCAAGGATTCTCTGTACTCGGAACATAAGCGGTTAGTGGGGAGGTGTTACATGATAAGTAATTTAAAATCATATATTTACCTTTTATTTAGTTAATAACGATTGAACTAGTGTTTCTAGTATTCGCTACTGTATTTTTTAATCCTAATGACGTATTCAGTCTACTATAGACACTTAATACACTTGCTTATCCCTTATAAAATAATTAAGTGAAAGCCCTAGTGTTTTATTTTTCCAAGTATTTCCTTCTGTATTGACAATAGACGACAAACCATGATAGTAGTTTAGTCGCATTTTTAGTCGCTTTTTAACGAGCAACCCAGCTCCAATATTCGCACCAAAAACCATCCGCTGTATATCTGCATCACTACCTATATCTAAATGTATGGTTTCTATAGTTGTTTTGGTGGTGGCTCGAAAATTGAAGCCAATATTGAATCCGCCATCTACGAAAAATTGTAAATTTCTATTATTCACGTTCAGGTAATATCCTAGGTTGACAGGAATTTCAATCGCATCTACGGCCCAATTCTCATCTGAAGTGTAAATTCCTTTTCTACTTATAGCTTCAAAAGTTCTTTTGTTGTAATTACAAGCAAAGCGCACGTAGATATTATCACTCAGCTCGCGTTCAGCCATATAACCTAAAACGAGGCCAACACTCGCACTTGGCTCAGCAGATTCATCAATTTTAAAATCAGGACTGTTAAGGTTTGCCCCCATTTCTATACCGTGATAGAATTGGCTGAATGCGAAATTGCTGATAAAAAATAGTAGGAATAGGCCTCTACGGCTGGAATTGTTGAATGTAACTCCTATGTTTATTTGTTTCAAAATGAATCCTTTTAACGTAGGGAGTTGTTATTCTTTATTTTACCAAAACGACAAAGTCTTAATTTTAGTATATTTTATCATTAATATAAATAGGTTCATGTGCTCGTTTGAAAGTTGTTAAATGGGAGCCTTCAACATTAATTCCAAGCCAATCTCTTTCGTTCTTGCCAATAGTCTTCTGAAGTCAAACCAAAGGCATTTAACTGTTCCAATTCTAATGCAGTTAAGACGAAGGTACTCGCTTTGAGATTTGACCTAAGGTGATCCTTATTATTTACACCACTTAAAACAATTGCCTTGTGAAAATGATCCATGCAATAACGCAATGCGATGGCATCTACAGCTACCTTGTATTTTTTAGCTAAAACTGCCATAAAATTATAAACATTGGTGTATTTTGAATATTTTTCATTAGGAATCAGGCGTCCATTAGCTAGTGCTTCTTTGATAATAAATGGCCCTTCTAATGCCTTTAACTCTTTCTTTAATAGAGACACACTTTGATCTAAAATATTAAAGGTACATTGGAAAGATTGAAATAATTTTTCACCTGAAATTTCAATACTTAATGCTTTTTTAAGCACTTCGATTTGATTTGCTCCAGTAGTTGTTAAGCCAATAACCAATCCGTTTTCAGTTTTAATTTGGTGTAAACGTTGTAAAATAGGCTCATTATTTAATACACCTGTGTCAAAAGTGGCTGAATGTATTTGATACACCTTTAAAGATGGAAGTAGCTTTTTTGAGACTTTCCATTGTACATTGAGTTTACTTAACGAATGTTCTTTTATTTCGTGTTGTGTTGCCTCGGGGTCAAAATTTGCCACATAGGTATATCCCCATTTTGTAGACACCACTATAGAAGGGTCATTTTTCGTTTGTAACCAATCTAGTAATAGTTTTTCTGCCAATCCATAACCCGGTGCGGTATCGAAATAACGAATCCCTCTATTATAGGCATCTTCAAGAACCTGGACACCCCTTGCTTTAAATTTGGATAACGAAAAAGGATCGATTAGTCCTTCTGTATTTTGTTTGATGTTTATATAAAGGGGTCTACCAATGGCCGCAGTTCCAAATCCAATGTTGCTTTTGTGAGCATCGAGCATTTTAGGAAGTTGTTTCACTTAAAAAGGTGTCAAACCTTTCAAAATGACAGGTATAACCATCAGGTTTTTTAACCAAATAATCTTGATGCTCAGGTTCAGCAGGCCAAAACACCGTATAAGGCTCGAGGGTTGTTACAATTTTACCATCCCATTTATTAGAGGCTTCAACAATTTTTATCACTTCTTTTGCCATGTTTTTTTCATCTTCATTTTGAAAAAATATGGCAGAGCGATAGCTTGCACCTAAGTCGTTCCCTTGTTGATCTATAGTTGTTGGGTTATGAATTCTATAGAAATAATCTAAAATTTCTCTAAAATTAGTTTTATTCGGATCATAAGTTAATTCGATACCTTCTGCATGTCCTGGATGATTGCGATAGGTTGGATTTTCGTTCTCACCACCGAGATATCCTACTTCGGTAGCTATTATTCCCGGACGGACTCTAAAGAGGTCTTCCATACCCCAAAAACAGCCGCCTGCTATATATGCTTTTTTATAGTTGTTCATTTCGTTTGATTTTTAAGAATTAAAAATACATTTTAAAATTAGTTAGCAAAGTTAAGAATTACAGACTATATTTTCTGATTAAAAATGTCTTTAATAATTTCATCAAGAACTAAAAAAAACAAAATACATTTGTATTAAATTATACTTAGAACTATTCTCTTAAATAATTAAAAAACAGTTATATTGATTTGATCAAAAATCAATTATTTCGTCAAGAATCGTGGGTCGCAATGTTATATTCGAATCTTTTGTAAATTTATAAATACCCTTTAAAGGAAGATAAAAAATAATTAAATATGATAGAATTTTTAGAAACACATAGGCAAGAAATTATTTATGGTATCATAGTGCTTATTGTCGTTATTGTTTTGAGAACAGTAACAAATAAATTACATCATTGGCTTGTCAAAGAAAAACAGAGAAAATTCCCCAATGAACCGATAAAAGCGTTGAATTTATTGAAACGTATTCTCAATACCCTTTGGCTTGTTTTAGGTTTATTAGCTATCATTTATCTTTTTATTGATGAAAACCACCATGAGACGCTAACCAATGATTTTAAAACAGCACTTTATATTGGTGTTGTTTTAGCACTGACCGTAATTGCTGCTACAACTACAAATATGTGGTTTAAGCATGATATTCAAAAAAAGATTGAAAGTGAACACGATCCAACCAGTTTTAAGTTTTTAAGATCTGTAGTCCTTGTTGGTATTTACTTCGTTGGTATCTTGCTTTGTCTCTTTGCATTTCCTTCTCTCAAAGGCATTGCCCAAACGGCTTTAGGTGGTGCTGGTGTTATTGCCATCATTGCTGGGCTTTCAGCACAAGAAGCTTTAGCAAATATTATTGGAGGTTTATTCATTATTACCTTTAAGCCTTTTAGAATTGGTGATCGTATCAAAGTAACAGATACTATGGTTGGTATCGTTGCAGATATAACACTGCGTCATACTGTAATTCGCAATTTTGAGAATAAGATGATTGTAATTCCCAATGCGATAATCAATAAGGAAAAGCTGATTAATTTTGATATGGGCGAACTTAAATGTTGTGAACGCATTGAGATTGGAATATCGTATGATAGTGATGTTGATTTGGCCAAAAAAATTATGCAAGAAGAATGTGAACGGCATCCACTTATTTTAGACAACCGAACAGAATTAGAGGTTCAGGAGGGCAAACCTATTGTAAAAACAGCACTAACAGAATTGAATGACTCTTCAGTAACCATAAGAGCTTGGACCTGGGGAAGAGATTTTAGTGATAGTTTTCAACTTAGAATTGATGTTTTAGAAAGTATTAAAAAGCGTTTTGATAAGGAAGGCATAGAAATTCCTTTCCCACACAGAACCATTGTCATGAAAAAAGAACATAAAGACAGTATGGCGAACAATTAAGGGCTCTGAAAGAAAATTTATTAAAGTAGTACACTGTAGCAAACCAAATAAAAACCGATTACCGTCAGTTATTTGAAGAAGAGTTGGATGCCAATTGAAACTGCCAAAACAATAAATAATACACTTAAGATATAATTGATGTTTTTAGAAATAAACTGTACTTTTTTCGCAATTAATTCTGCAAACACCGCATACATCGTAAACAATGCAAAAATTCCTAAAACCGCGCCTAGAACATAGATAGTAGAAAAAGGTTGTTCAATTTTTATCCATCCGCTACTCTCTGCAAAGGTGGCCATTACAGAATAATAAGGAATCGCCAACATATTAAGAGATGACATGATTAAACCAGTTACAAAACTATGTTGTTTATTCGTTTTTTGATTGACTTTAACTTTTTTACGAGCCTGTATGAAAAAGTATATTGATAGGGCTACTAACACAAAAATACCAGCTGCTTTAAATTGTTTGATTATTGCTGGATTTGCCACCAAATAGTTAGCAAAGGTTACCGCAATAAAACCTTGTATAAATACAATACACGAAGCGCCAAATGCGAATTGAATTCCTGCTTTTTTTCCTTTTTCAATACTTATTCTCGCTGTGGTCATATTTAGCATTGATGGGGCTAAAAAGCCCAAGAGTGAGGCAAGAAATCCGATAACTAATGGCAATACATAATTCATATCTAAATATAAACTGTAAAGATATGATTAACTCAGTATTTATTCATCCTGTTTTATTGCTAAGTTCGTTGACTTCGCTTTTTGTCAATTTAATTTTTAAGATAAATAGGCTATTTTTCAACAGCACCCATTTGTTGGAATTATTTACCCGAATTCTCAAGTTCATGATTCAATAGATAAACGAATTAGACACCTAATTCAAGCTGCTGCTTTTTATATAAAATGCTGTTCAAGTATAGCTAATGGCTTATATAAAATTCATTTAGGTTAATCTTTTTATCAATTGAGTTAAGTAGTTTTTTTAATATTTAGGAATTTTGTATTGTAAATAAATGATAGAAATTTAACATTAAATCAATAAAAAAATGAATAGTACATCAAATACCATATTAGGAATATTAACAGGAGCAATTGCAGGAGCGGCCATTGGAATTCTTTATGCACCCGATAAAGGTGTTAATACAAGAAAAAAAATAGCCGATGGTGCTGTAGACGCCAAAGACACTATTGTTGAAAGAGCATCTGAGATTAAGGAAACAGTAATGCATGCGGCTAAAGATAAAAAAGAGACGCTAGAAGATCAGGTGGAATCAATAGTCTCAAATGTTAGCTACAAAACAGAAGATGTAATTAATACATTGGAAAAGAAATTGGCAGATTTAAAAAAGCAGAATAAAAAATATCAAAAAGCATAATGAATGTTTTAGAATCTATAAATAACTCAACTTCAAGCGTGATTAAATCAGGTAAAAATTATGTTAAATACACTGAAGAATATTTAAAACTGAAAATTTTTCAACAACTCACATTATCCTTCAGTGTTTTAGTCAAAATTGCCATTGTTGGTGGTTTCATATTTTTAGGCCTTATTTTTTTAGCCATTGCTGGTGCTATAGCGATAGGTGATCTCATCGGAAGCATTCCATTAGGGATATTAATAGTTGGTCTTTCCCTGATAGTCTTAGCAGTTATAGCCTTTGCAATTAGAAAGAATATTGATAAAACGATTATTAAGAAATTTTCGGAATCTTATTTCGATTAAATTAAACTTATATAATGAAAACATACAATTCATTTGATGAAATTGATTTTGAACTTAAAAGACTTAATCTTGAACGAAAGATAGCTTGGGAAGAGATCAAACAATCTGGCAATACGGTTCAGGAATATTTAACACCTTATAGCTGGATTACATCAGTATTAGGCGGTTTTAAAAAATTTGGAATCTTCTTTTTATTGAAAAAAATATTTAGAAAATCTTAAAGATAGGTTTGGTTGGTTAATTAAAGCTGCCTAAATTTTAGGTAGCTTTTTTTTATTTAAATATGAACTAGCAAATCCTTTGTCCTTTTTGAAGTAATAATTATTAAAAAACACCCCATGCATTAACCCCAAAATTAGAATTCTATCAATTCGCAATAACTAAATTAAAATAAATGAAAAATCAATTATTAGAAGCTTGGAATAAAATGTTCGTTAAATTAGGTGAATGGCTTGATGCCTTGGTTGTAAATTTACCGAATTTCTTAATCGCAATAGTTGTTTTTATAGTTGCTGTAATTGCTTCTAAATATTTCAGCAAACTATCTCATAAGATGCTTGACAAAAGCAAATTACAACCGTCAATGAAAAATCTAATTTCAAAATTGACTTCGGCTTTTGTTATTTTATTAGGTCTATTCCTGATTTTAGGGATATTAAACTTAGGAAAAACTCTAAATACAATTTTAGCGGGTGCTGGAGTTGTAGGATTGGCAGTGGGACTTGCATTGCAAGGAGCATTGGCCAATACCTATTCCGGGATCATTCTATCCTTTATTAAATTTGTGAAATTTGGTGATTGGATAGAAACCAATGGCTATGAAGGTGAAGTTGTTGGTCTTGATTTAAGGGTAGTGACGATTAAACAGAGTGATAATAATTTGGTATACATACCTAACAAATTGGTGGTTGAAAATTCAATTAAGAATTATTCTCAAACCGCACAGTCAAAGGTAATTCTATCCTGTGGTGTTGGTTATTCATCCGACTTAGAATTTGTTAAAGAATTAACTACTAAGACTATTGTGGAAACTTTTGAACCTGTAGAAGACAAGAATGATGTCATTTTTATATATACTGAATTTGGTGATAGTTCAATCAACTTTGAATTGAGGTTTTGGATAAACTCTACTTCAGCATTGGAAGTTCTAAAGGCCAAAACCACTGCAATTATAGCTATTAAAAAGGTTTTTGATGCGAATGATATTAATATCCCTTTCCCAATCAGAACGTTGGATATTCCCAATTTGAAATTTGGTGATAAAGAATTAGCTACTATTCAATAGTGGATTCATTTCAGACAGTGTTGCTATTTAAAGCCGTATGTGCATAATTATAAAAAATTTACCCCTAATTTAAACTTAGTAATCATGGAAAAAAGTGAAAGAGATTATATTGAGGCATACCAAAAAAAAGGGTATGATTGCGAATTTCGTATGGTTAAAGGAAGCTTAATTGAATTAAAAACAAAAAGAACCTATAGACCAAAAGACATCAACATAGTTGCGGAGCATAGGTTCGAGGGTATGAGCAATCCGTCAGATATGTCTATTTTATATATAATTGAGACAAATGATCATTCTAAAGGAAATGTTCTTGCAGGTTATGGCCCATCAAATAACAGTGAACTGACTGAGTTTTTTGCAAAAATACCAATAGAGCAATGCTCTAACATCGTTAATATTAATAATCAATAAATTAGTATATCTTTCTATATTAGTATTAACTCAAGTTTATGCTCACTACGTTTTTTATTATTTATGTTATAATTGCTTTTATAGCGATTGGCAGTATTATTCTTTATGGTTCTAATCCATCCAGGTCTTTGGGGTGGATTTTGGTTATCATTTTCATACCCTATGCCGGTGCCATATCCTACCTTTTATTTGGAGTCAATAGAAGAGAATTCAAAATATTTACTTTAAAACGAACTGCAGAACGTAGGTTATACGATCAAAAATATCTTAAACAGAATGGCTTCAATTCTGAAGTTTTATTCGAATCTTCAAAAACGGCCAAATTGGCCATATTACTTGAAAAAAGCTCAAAATTTCCAGCAATTGCAGGCAACAAAGTAACTATTTTAAGTAATGGAGCTGATGCCTATAAATCTATTTTTGAAAAATTGGAGAAAGCAAAAAAATTCATTCATATTCAATTTTATATTTTTGAGGATGGAGACGTTTTAGAAAATATTTATCAAATATTTAAAAGGAAAATAAATGAGGGTGTCGAGATTAGAATGATTTATGATGCCATTGGTAGTTTTGAATTAAAGAATAAGTCAATAAAACGCTTCAAGGATTTAGGAGTCGCAATTTTTCCAGTGATGCCTATAAAGTTTGGAAGCATCATTTTTGCCATTAATTTTAGAAATCACCGCAAAATTTTAGTTATTGACGGTGATACAGGTTTTACCGGTGGGGTTAATATTAGTGATAAATATGTAAGTTCTCAGTCTGAATTAGGAATTTGGGATGATGAACATCTCTGTATTGAAGGTCCCTCCGTTGAGAGTTTACATAATATTTTTATAAAAGATTTTTACTTCGCATCTGAGGATGCTATTTTGATGAATGAAAAGTATCACCCCAAAATAACTAAAAAAGGCAATTCGATAGTTCAAATTGTAGCCAGTGGTCCAGATTCAGATTATCCAACTATTTTGCATCAGTATTTAGGTTTGATAAACATTGCATCCAATTGTATTTATATTGCAAACCCCTATTTTATGCCAAGTAGACCTTTGTTAGAAGGTATTAAAATGGCAGCGCTATCTGGTATTAAAATAAAATTATTAGTTCCTGAAAAATCAGATTCTATAATAGCGAAATTTAGTATGCAATCTTACTTTACGGAACTATTACAAGTTGGAATTGAAATTTATAAAAGCAGTAATTTTTTACACAGCAAAATTATTATTACGGATAACGAAATAGTATCTGTTGGATCAGGAAATTTTGATCATAGAAGTTTTGAACAAAACTTTGAAGCAAACGCTCTGATTTATGATAAAGAAGTTGCTGAAAAAATTTCTAAAAACTTTCTAGCTGATTGCGAAAAGAGTAAACTTTTAACTTTTGAAAAGCACAAATCTCGACCTTTTTACAATAAGCTATTAGAAGGCCTGGCACGCTTATTTAGTCCCCTCTTATAAATGTTTCACTAATGACTAAAAAATATAAATTAGATAGTTAATAAGAAGTTTAAAATGGTTCTGAAGGAAAAGGTTTAAAAATAGCACAAAAACAAGAGTAGTATCTATATAACTCAAAGGTAATTATGAATAATTATCGTTGAGTTTCATTCATGAACACTGAATCAATAGCATGCGTAGTTATTCCCTATTTACAATAATTTTATTGTGTCTAGCCATTTTAATGGTAGATATATTTGCATTTTATTGGTTACAGTCTATCACAAACATTATATCTTTCCCATGGTTAATTACTGCCATATATAGTGTCTTTTGGATGTTTACTATCGGTCTGATCTCTGCTATTATACTACTAAAAGTAAAGTTGGATACTATTAATCCTATTAGAAAACAGAGATGGGTTTCTTCACTTTATGGTTTAACCGTTTCTTCGTTTATTCCAAAACTTATATTTGTGATTATTATCAGTATTTTATATGCTATAAATTATTTATTTTCAGAAAAAGAGTCTTTAATAATTATACCACTTGTTGGTTTGTTTTCAGGATTTTTTCCATTTTTTATTATTGTATTTGGAATTCTTAAAACAGTCTATAGGTTTAAAATTCATCCTATTAAAATTAAATCAGATGTCCTTCCAAGTTCATTCAGAAATTTAAAAATTGTACACATTTCAGATCTTCATATAGGCAGTTTTAACTATCGATATACCATTTTAGATAGGGCTGTTACACAAATAAATGAATTAAAACCTGATATACTAGTCTTTACAGGAGATTTGGTCAATAATTATGCGTGGGAATTACGGGGATGGGCAGCGGTTTTTAGTAAACTTATAGCCAAAAAAGGAAAATTTGCTGTATTAGGAAACCATGATTATGGTGACTATAGCACCTGGGAATCTGAAGAAGCAAAACAAGAAAATTTTAATTCTATAAAAGAATTTTACAAAAAAACTGGATTTAAATTATTGCTCAATGAAGCTGAAATTATAACAGAAAATAGTAATGAAATAGCTATTGTTGGAGTTGAAAATTGGGGGAAACCACCTTTTAAGCAATATGGAGATTTAAAACAAGCATTACAAAATGTTTCGCATATCCCATTAAAAATTCTACTCTCGCATGATCCATCACATTGGAGCGAAGAAGTTTTAAATAAAACGAATATAACGTTAACTTTATCTGGACATACACACGGTATGCAAGTAGGAATAAATTTAGGAAACAAAAAATGGAGTCCTATTCAATATAAACTCAAACAGTGGGCTGGTTTGTACAAAGAAAAAAAACAATATCTCTATGTGAACCGTGGATTGGGTTGGCTCGGATTTCCTGGAAGAATAGGGATGCGACCCGAAATAACGCTTATAGAATTGGATAACGATTAAAATAAACAATGGAACACCGACAGAAATTCATGCATTTTTCTAATAAATGTTAAAAAAAATTAAAATTCAATAATTATTAAATATAAAATATAAATTTGTGATAATTAATCTCGTTAAGAAGAAATAACCACCCATTTTAATGAAAAAACGATATCTTTTTTTTACGATTTGTATTCTTGGAATCATAGCATTAATTACGTATCGTTATCTTACTAATAAAAAAATAAACAGTCCCGTAAATCAAAGAGTTGCTTCTACAATGACTGTAAAAGGAAGCATTTTGAAGCCACAACTTTTTGCCGATAATCTTTCGCTTTCAGGAACCTTAGAGGCTAATGAAGAAATTGATATTCGCAGTGAAATTTCTGGGATTGTTGAAAGTATAAACTTTAAAGAAGGAGCTAAAGTATCAAAAGGACAAGTATTATTCCGTTTAAATGATATCGAATTAAGTGCACAATTATCAAAAGTAAAAACAGCGCAACAACTCGCATCTGAAAACCAACGAAGAGCAAAATTACTTTTAGAAAATCAAGCGATAAGTCAAGAAGAATTCGATGTTGCCAATGCGGGTTTTGAATCCGCAAAGGCCGAATCTCAGTTAATAGCAGCACAACTTTCAAAAACAACACTTCGAGCTCCATTTTCTGGAACGATTGGTTTGCGCTCTATTTCTAGTGGAACCTATGTAACTCCTACTACACAAATTGCCAAATTGGTGAACACAAGTCAACTAAAAATCACATTTTCAATCCCTGAAAAATATACTTCTCAAATAAAAGTTGGTAGTAAATTAACCTTTACTACTTCCAATTCTAATGAAGAACATACGGCAACAATTTATGCCATAGAGCCTCAAGTGGATGTAACAACAAGAACCTTGAAAATGAGAGCTATTGCTGATAATAAGGAAGGTAAATTATTTCCAGGCACATACGCAAACATTACGCTACCCTTAGAAACAGTAAACGACGCTTTAATGGTGCCAACAGAATCGTTGATACCCATCCAAAATGGAAAAAAAATATTTGTTTTAAAAGAAGGAAATGCAAAAGAAGTAATTGTTGAAATTGGTAGAAGAACAGAGCGTATGGTACGTGTGTTAGAGGGTCTTAAAGTGGGTGATACAATATTAACGTCTGGCGTGATGTCTCTTAAAAACGGTACGCTTGTAAAAGTTGAACTAAACAACGCTATAAACTAATGAGTTTATCCACGCTAAGTATCAAACGCCCGGTTCTTACTATTGTCATGAATTTGGCCATTATGCTTTTTGGAATTATTGGGTACTCCTATCTTGGCGTAAGGGAATTTCCTGCTATTGATCCCGCACAAATTTCGGTAAGCACTAATTATTCTGGAGCCAATGCTGATATTATAGAATCACAAATTACAGAACCACTAGAAAAGGCCATTAATGGTATTGATGGTATTAGAAACATTACCTCCTCTAGTAATCAGGGTTCTAGTAGAATAAGCATCGAGTTTAACCTTGACAAGAACCTTGAGGAAGCGGCAAATGATGTACGCGATAAGGTTTCAAGAGCCATTAGAAGTTTACCTCAAGATATTGATGCAGCACCTGTGGTATCAAAAGCTGATGCCGATTCTCAATCTATTATTTCAATGACCGTACAAAGTGATAACAAAAACATTTTGGAACTCACTGATTATGCCGATAATGTCTTATCACAACGCTTACAAACCATTCCAGGGGTTAGTAGTGTACAAATTTGGGGTCAACGAAAATATGCCATGCGTTTATGGATAGATCCTATTAAATTAGCATCATACGGACTAACAGTTGCAGAGGTTAGACAAGCATTATTATCACAAAATGTTGAATTACCATCAGGAAAATTGACAGGTTCCACTACTGAATTAACTGTAAAAACTATTGGTAATCTATCTACTCAAGAAGAATTTAATAATATTATTATTGTCGCTGATGATGATAAAGTAGTGCGTTTTAGCGACGTTGGAAATGCCACGTTGGAAGCAGAAAACATGGAAACCAAGTTGAGTGACTCAGGGCAACCTATGATTGCCATGGCTATTGTACCACAACCTGGAGCGAATTATGTGGCCATTGCGGACGCCTTTTACGTAGAATTCGAAAAGCTTAAAAAAGATTTACCAAAAGATTTTAAAATTAATGTTGTTATTGATAACACGCTTTTTGTAAAACGAGCCATTATAGAAGTTGTTGAAACCTTAGCGATTTCTATTATTTTGGTGATTTTAGTAATTTATTTCTTTTTTAGAAACTGGTCTTTGGCATTACGCCCACTCATTGATATTCCTGTATCATTGATTGCTACATTTTTTATCATGTGGTTGTTTGGTTTTTCTATCAATGTCCTGACCCTTTTAGCGATTGTACTTGCAACAGGCTTGGTTGTAGATGATGGGATTGTGGTTACTGAAAATATTTATAAAAAGGTTGAAGAAGGTATGTCACCTATAGAAGCAGCCATCAAAGGATCTAATGAAATTTTCTTTGCTGTTATTTCTATTTCAATCACATTGGCAGCCGTTTTTTTACCAGTCATTTTCTTGGAAGGGTTTGTAGGGCGACTTTTTAGGGAATTTGGTATTGTCATAGGAGCAGCCGTTTTAGTTTCAGCATTTGTATCCTTGTCATTAACACCAATGTTAAATGCCTATTTGATAAAACCAGGAAAACAAAAGCGTTCAAAATTCTATAATTTCACTGAACGCTATTTTGTGAGTATGAATACAGCCTATGCAGATTCACTTAAAAAATTCATGAAAAGAAAATGGTTGAGTTTTCCAATTTTGGCAGTTTGTATAGTAATGATTGGTTTGTTTTACAATCTCTTACAGAAAGAAACAGCGCCTTATGACGATAGAAGCTCTATACGTGTAAATGTATCTGCTCCAGAAGGCGCTTCCTATGATTATATGGATCGTTTTATGAACGAAATAACCGAGTTAATAAACGATTCTATTCCAGAAAAAAAAGTAAGCCTTATAATCACTTCTCCTGGATGGGGATCCTCGTCAGTAAATAGTGGACGTGCCGTTATTTCATTGGTAGATCCTAATGAACGTGAGCGTAGTCAAAAAGAAATTGCTGATAAGCTTACCATGTGGACCAAGAATTTTGAGAATGCACGATCCAGTGTTTCACAAACACCTACCATTTCTGTAAATAGACGTGGAGGTATGCCCATTCAATATATTATTCAGGCACCTAATTTTGAGAAATTAGAGGAAAAAATCCCTGAATTTATGGAAGCTGCTGAAGCAAACCCTGTATTTGCATATACTGATGTTAATTTAAAATTTAATAAACCAGAAATTTATGTAAATATAGATCGTGAAAAAGCAAAATCATTAGGCGTATCAGTATTGGATGTAGCGCAAACACTCCAACTATCGCTAAGTGGTCAACGCTTTGGCTATTTTATGATGAACGGAAAACAGTATCAAGTAATTGGGCAATTTGAGAAGAAAGATCGTGATGAGCCCATGGATTTAAAATCAATATTCGTTAAAAATTCTTCAGGGGTTTTAATACAAATGGACAATCTTGTGTCTATTGTGGAGCATAGTAGTCCCCCGCAATTGTATCACAACAATCGTTATATGTCTGCAACGGTTTCAGCAAGTTTAGCACCAGGAATGAGTATTAGTGATGGTATTGATGCGATGAATTCAATAAAAGAAAAAGTTTTAGACGATTCTTTTACGACCGATTTAGGTGGTGAGTCTAGGGATTTTGTTGAAAGTAGCTCAAATACCATTTTTGCATTTGGGTTGGCATTGCTCCTTATATTCCTTATTCTAGCAGCACAATTTGAAAGCTTTATCGATCCATTTGTTATTATCTTAACAGTACCAATGGCAGTTGCCGGTGCATTATTTTCACTCTGGTTGTTTGGGCAAACTTGGAATATATTCAGCCAAATTGGGACTATTATGCTTATTGGTTTGGTAACAAAAAACGGAATCCTAATTGTGGAATTTGCCAACCAACTTCGTGAAGAAGGAATGCCTAAATATGAAGCTGTATTAAAAGCCGCCGAATCAAGATTAAGACCCATATTAATGACTAGTCTGACCATTGCACTAGGCGCATTGCCTATTGCCTTATCCCTTGGTGCTGCCTCAACAAGTAGAATTGGAATGGGTGTTGTTATTATTGGTGGAACTATGTTTTCGTTGGTTTTAACCTTATTCGTAATCCCATCAATATATGTTTTATGGTCACGTGAAAAGAAACACAGACCTGAATTTGATAAAATTGAGAGCTATGAAATTGGATAAGATAATTGTATATTTTCTATGCCTTTTTTGTATCACTTTTCAATTAAGGGCTCAAGAGTTACTCTCACTTGAAGAAGCCGTTGAAATTACGCTTGAAAATAATTATGAAATTCGTTTAGCCAATAATAATTTGGATATAAATGAAATTTCCGTAAGTCCTGGTCTGGCGGGTATGCTTCCAAGAATTTCTGCTTCTGCGAGTTCAAATAATAGTTTTCAGAATATTTCTCAAACACGTTCTGATGGAACTGAAATTGACCTTAACAATGGGAAGAATAAAAATATTAATTATGGTGTGGGTTTAAATTGGACCATTTTTGATGGCTTTCAAATGTTTGCGCGCTATGACAAATTAAAAGAATTAGAAAAATTAGGTAAAACACAACTGCAAATCACTATTTTAAATCGTGTGAGCGATGTTATGATTACCTATTATGAATTGGTGCAACAACGACAACTTTTAGCTGCTTTAGATGGCACTAAGGTTATTTCACAACAACGTGTTGAACTTGCTGAAAATCGTTTTAGCATCGGTAAATCTTCAAAATTGGAAGTATTAAATGCGCAAGTAGATCTTAATACAGACAAGGCTTTATATATAAAACAAAGTGAGCTATATACCAATAGGAAAATAAGGCTCAATGAAATGATGGCACGCGACACAAACATTGATTTTAAAGTAGATGAAGATATGTTGGTTTCCAAGAATTTGGTACTCTCTGATTTGGAAACATTAGCACAAGCACAAAATCCAGAATTACAAGCCCAAATCATTAATAAGCGTATTGCTGAACTAGAATTAAAAGAAGTAAAAGGGAACCGCTACCCTACCATTAGTGCAAATACGGGTTATAATTTTAGTAACTCTGAATCGAGTTTAGGCTTTTCTACCCAAAATAATGCCCGTGGTTGGAATTATGGCTTTAGTGCTAGCATTGATATATTTAATGGCTCCAATCAAAGCAGGAATGAGAAAATAGCACGTATGCAATTGGAAAATAGTACGATGACAATTGAACAGCAAACCCAAACATTAAAGTCACAATTGAATACGACGTACCAAACCTATCTTACCAATATTAGGCTTATAGAGCTGGAAACTAACAATTTAGAAATTGCAAAACAAAACATAGATATTACATTGGCCAAATATAAAATTGGAACGATCCCAACCATTGAGTTTAGGGCGGCACAGCAAAATTACATCAATGCACAGTTGCGTTTAAGTGAGGCCAAATATCAAGCAAAATTATCTGAAATTACATTGAAACAGCTTGCAGGTAATTTGACCCTATAATACTATTCGGTATCGTTTTTTTTTATATTTATTTAACGTAAACACGCTATAATCAATAGAATTTATTTTCAATACTACAGAACTGAATGAGTCAATCATTATCGTATTTACGTTACTATTAGTTATAATTTTAGAGGATTTTAGGTCTATATAATTTTCTTATGCATTGGACTCGAAAAACACTCATACTATTGTTAATTATCATAACAGGGAGTTTATTATTTCTTCAATATAAATTCAAAAGCGAGATAATTAATACTATTGAAAATAAATTACCTCCAAACATTCAGTTGAATTATGATAAAATAGATGTAAATGTATTTAGTGGGGTGGTAAAAATGGATAGTCTTACTATAAAACTGTTCAGTACAAACGATACTATAATTACAACTTTAAATGCTAATAATTTCAAAATTACCGGTTTTAGTTTATGGCAATTACTAATGAAAAATACCATTTATATTGAAGACGTAATTTTTGAAAATCCAGACTTAGAATATTATCAATATCAGCAAGCTAAAGAGCTCAATTCTAATAAAGAGTTTGATAAAATTATTAATATTAATAAAATTTCCTTTTTAAATGGGTCTCTTAAAATTAAAAACGAAACTAAGGATCGTCTTTTATTGCGTATGGATAGTATTTATTTTACGATGAATGATTTAAACACAGATTCCGATAAAATAAAGGGAAAAATACCCTTCGATTACCATGGTTTTCAGTTGAAGTCTCAACAGCTATTTTTAAATTTAAGCACGTATGAGGAATTAAAAATTTCCTCCTTATCCGTGAAAAATGACAAATTTGAACTAAAAGATGTACATCTTAAAACAAAATTTACCAAAGAAAAATTATCTGCCAAAATTTCCTTAGAACGCGATCATATTCAACTTCATATTCCTGAATTGACATTAAACGGATTAGATTATGGTTTTAATAATAACAAGTTTTATCTAACTATAGATAGAAGCTTAATGGTTAAACCAAGTTTAAAACTATATAGAGATAAAACAATTGCTGATGATTTAAATATAAAGAGCATGTACAGTAAGAAGTTGCGAGAATTACCCTTTGATTTATCCTTACATCATTTAAAAATTACTGAAGGGTATATTTCGTATGCCGAAAATGTTGACACTATTGATGAAGCGGGAGAACTCTTTTTTAATGATGTAAATGCTGATCTAACCAATCTAACAAACAGATCTAATAAAGGAGGGAATACAGCAATTTCTACTACGTCAAATTTTATGGGTAAAGCACCTATGGATTTAAGTATTCGTTTTGATGTTGGTAATAAAAATGATGTTTTTTTAACATCAGGTCAATTTAAAAACTTCAATGCGGAAATCGCCAATACGTTTTTTGAATCTAATTTAAATGCCAAAGCTGAAGGAATCATTGAAGAGGTTTACTTTACATTTAATGGAAATAATTTGAAATCGAAAGGAGATTTAAAAATGAAGTATAAAGAATTCAAATTTGAAATTTTAGATAAAAAGAACAGAGTTAATAAGTTACTTTCTGCAATTGGTAATCTTTTTGTCAATGACGGTTCAAAAACAGATCAAGATGGTTATAGATATGGTGAAATAGACGTTGAGCGAGATAAAACCAAATCATTCTTTAATTATTTGTGGATAAATGTACAAGATGGATTGGTAAGTACATTAACAGGTAAGGGTGAAAAAAACAAAAAATAATAGTCCATAGCTTTTCCAGTTAAAACTTTGATTTATTGAAGCAAGATTCAAGTGAATTTGTTTCTATTTTTGAGTTAATAATTAAAAAACTTGAAATTATGAACATACAACAATTAGAAGGCAAGTGGAAACAGGCCAAAGGAAAATTAAAACAAAAATATGGTGATTTAACTGATAATGACCTAACGTATGCTGAAGGTAAATTTGATGAAATGCTAGGTAAAATTCAGGAGAAAACGGGTAAAACTAAAGAGGAATTAAAAAAAGAAATTGACAAGTATTAAAAAGCAGTATCGTTAAAAAAATAATTAAAAAAACGTCCTACAGTTATGCTGTAGGACGTTTTTTTAATGTAAAATAGTAAATGTATTTTTATTGTGATTTCTACAATACCTTCTCTTCTCTTGGAATTGTAGCTTTTTGAGAGGCTTTCGCTAAATCTTTATCCATTTCATAAAGGTTTGCGTTGTCTTTAACTTCTTTAGATGCTAGCGTATATTTATCAATTAGTTCATTTATTAAGGTTTCTTCTTCAATTTGTTCCTTTACAAACCACTGTGCAAAACTAAATGAAGCCCAATCTTTTTCTTCATGAGCTAAATTTACAATCTTATCAATTTCTTTTGAATTATTAATTTCATGTTTTAAAATTTGCTGTAAGCAGTCGCCAACATCTTTTGGGGCATTTGGCGCAGCTTTGATCGATTCTATAGTAGCGCTTCCTCCCCTATCTAAAATATATTTTATAAACTTAAACATATGATCGCGTTCTTCTTGCATGTGTTTATATAGAAACTCCGAAACTCCGGCAAAGCTATTTTCTTCTGCCCAACATCCGTACGAAAGATATACTTGAGCCTGATAAGCCTCACGTGTCATTTGTAGATTCAACATTTTCTCCATTTTACTAGAAATTCTCTTATTTTTCATTTTATGCTGTTTTTACTTAGATATAGAATTGTTTTAAATTGTTTTAAATTAAAGCAAGACGTATTTATCTTAATTTATGATAAATACGCCTGAAGCTTTTGTTGATTATTCAAGAGGTCGCCTTCCTGAAATAATATTATACAATACAATAACTACAGCAATAACGATTAGAATATGAAGTAAGTTACTGGTAGCAATACCAGGAACAACCCCCAACATACCTAAAAGCCAAATAGCAATACAAATTACGGCTACTAACCAAAGTAAACTTCTCATAATAAATGGTTTTAAATTAATGATTTAAATATGCAAACAACTATTTGAAAAATAAACGATTGCTTAGCATATGATTTTTTCAATGATTTGAAGATCCGTTTTTAAAAGTTTAAAACAGATTCTTTCTTTTTTGGATTTTGAATCCGAATTGAAATGATATTTTAGGCTGTTACAGCTAACGTATTTTGGTTTTCTTTATAAAATTTTGGACTACAATTATATTTTTGCTTAAATATTTTTGAAAAATAGCTTCTACTTGTAAATCCAATGCTATACACGACTTCAGAAATGTTTAAATCGGTTGCTCTGATTAGTTGCTCAGATTTTTTTATTCTTTCATTGACAATAAAATCTCTAACCGTCCTTTGGTGTAATAATTTAAAGCCTTCTTGCAACTTACTGGTTGAGAGTCCAGATTTTCTACTTAATAATTTGAGTGTATAATCATTCTCAGGATACTCAATAATAAATTCAGAGAGTTCTTTAATGGCATCCATCTCTTTTGTATTTAAACTACCTGTAGGGTTCGCAACATTTTTTAAATCATCTTCACGTTGTTGAATTTCCATAGCTAATATCAAATGAACGATGCCTTCTATCATGAGACTTCTAACAAGACCCGTTTGTTTGATGGCATTCAATTCTTTTATCTTTTCACCAATTTTCAGGTTGTAAGATCCTATATATACAGAACTTTCAATCTTTTGGTCTTTAAAAAAGGTATTTCTTAACTTTTTATTTAAACTAATCCCTTCTGTAGTGTCAGACGTTGTAGTATTGACAACTATTAAAGAAATTTTAGTGCGTTCGCCCTTTTTAAAAGTCAGGTTATTTTCTTCAGCTCTCTTACATGTTAATATACCTGTTTGATATTTCTGAAGTACTCTTTTCTCACCTTTTTCGCCAAAAGTATGCGCTAAACTTCCCTCAGCACAGTACGTAAAATAGATTGGTAAATTTTTAGTCGCCGTGATATTTAATTTAATAGTGTCATTCAAATTAATGTCAAACTCTAAATAAGAAACACCGTTTTTTAAAGAAACACCTTTAATATATCCTAATCCAAAATGACCATTTAAATCTAATTGATATTCATTTGAAGAAGCATTTAATTTCCCTCCAAAATTTTTATGCAATTCTTTGAAAATTTTTTCAATTTTTCTGCTGTTGATATAGGTAGTTTTCATGATGTTTAATTTAAATTAATGACCAATCATTTCTCTTTAGTGATCTGAATACTTATGGCAATGACAGCCAATAGCAGGAATATGTGAATAATTAAACCAAGACCGTATAAAAAAAAGCCTATGGCCCACACTACTAAAAATAAAATTGCTAAACCGGATAATATTTTACTCATCTCAAATGGTACTTTTGAATTCAATTGCTATCTATCCAATAGATTGGATTGGTTATGTGCATTTAATAGTGTATTGCTATTCGTATTGTCTCGTTTTACGTTTGACAGCTCTTTTTGAAAAATTCGTCCTACCCTTGAGAACTGCTTTAGATTGGAATTTTTATTTGCCATACCGCTATTTTTTTGAGATTATTATTGCTGTTCAATTTTTACATTACAAATATCATTCTTTACCTGCGCTATCGCATTACAGAGTTTTAGGGTTTCGTTATATAATTATGTGTTTTTAGCTAAATACGCGTGAAAACAGGCTTAAAATGACCTTGCAAGGTGTCTTAAGGTGAATGTGAGAAGTGTAACGTAAATTTGTAGTTAGATTAATGCTGGTGAATTCACTTGTCTGATTTACTAACTAATTAAAATAGTTATTGAATGAGCAAACCATTTAATCCACTTAATCAGGAAAAATAATGTCGTTAAGCAGGTAAATAAATATAAAAAGACGATCCCTTTCCAACCACACTGGTGGCATGAATAAACCCGTGGTGGTTGTCTACTATCTTTTTACAGATGGCTAATCCAATTCCCGTTCCCGAATATTCAGTTTTTTGGTGTAATCGTTCAAAAATTTCGAATATTTTAGTTGCATTATCTTGACTAAAACCGATACCGTTATCGCTAACAACAATTTTATAGTAGTTTTTTGAACTTTTTTTAAAGGTAACTGGTATTTCGTTTCTATGAACTCTAGACGCGTCAATTATGATTTTCGCAGCTTCGGTTTGGCTCTTATATTTAATGGCATTTGAAAGTAAATTATTAAATAACTGTTCCATCTGGAATGGAATTCCCTTTATTATAGGCAGTTCTTTTTTAATAATCATTATGTTGTTTTCTAGTATCCTTTCAGATAGATTGTCTTCAACTTTTTCAAGTTTTTTATTTAAATCTATTTCTTGAAAATCTTCATGGGTACTATCTATTCTAGAATAAGTCAATAAATTTCTGATGAGTAATTGCATTCTTCCTGCTGAATTTTCAATCTTATTGAAAAACACTTCCCCTTTTTCAGATAAGTTCTTGCGCTCAGTATCGGATAATAAGGATATAAACATTTGAATTTTACGCAATGGTTCTTGTAAATCATGACTCACAACACGATTAAACGATTCCAATTCTGCATTTGAACGTTCTAAGGCTTTATTTTTTAATTCTAGTTTTTTATCCTTCTTAATAATATGTGTTACATCTTGCACTACACCTACTATTTTTTGCTTTCCATTTTCAGTTATTAATAAGCTAGTAGATTTAAAATGCCTCAGTTTATCATCTTTCGTAATTATTCTATAATTGGTTTCCGTAATTTCTTTTGATTCTAGATTTTTAGCTACACCTTTCTCAAATTTCTGCAAATCATTAGGATGAACATAGGCTTTAAAATTTTCAAAACTAGGTTCAAACTCACCTGGCTTACATCCTATTAATCGATAAAGGTTATCTGACATTTCAGAATTGCCAACTTCAGGGTACTTTGTGAAACTTCCTATTTTGGCAATCACTTCTGCATTATTTAAAATAGCATTTTTTGAAAATAAACTTTCATTTAGCCCTCTTAAATCTTCACTTTTTTGTTTTTCTTGAGTAACCTCAATAGTGGTTACATTAACACCTTCCTCCAATTTTGAAGCAATACTTTTAAGCCATACAGTCTCATTATTAAAGACATAATGACGCGTAAGTTGATTTATATTTCCTGTATTCAAACAGTTAACATACATATCAAAAAGCCCATTTGTCATAGTCGTGGGAAAGCTTTCAGACAACTTGGTTCCAATAATCTGTTTTGCCGGAATGCCAGAAATATCTTCTATTTTATTACTGGCGTATTCAAAAACAAAATCAATTATTTTACCACTTTCGTCTTTAACAGGTCTAAAATAAGTAATTAGATTATTGCTATTGGTCACAATATTTTCAAGGAAGGCTTGCGTACTTACCAATTTTTTACGTGAATTATTTATTTTCCTAAAGGCGACCCAAAAGACTATTAATGAAAACACCACCAATAACATAGAAACAAAAGGAGTAAATAAAGTATTTGTTTTGTATGCAATCATCCTTTCTTTTAACAACGCCTGCTTACTTTGAGACATTCCTAACTTTAATGAATATAATTTTTGATAGATGAAGTCGATTTTTTCCACTTCTGTCATTAATTTACCTTCGACGTCTTGTTCTAATTGACCACGGTATTTATTAAGATTATTTATCGTAATATCTAGACTGTCTCTCCATTGGCTCACCATATCTAAGTATTGAGTTTGCTCAGGAATATCTTTAGAAAGGTTGGAAAGGTTTAAAAATGCAGTATCAGTTTGGCTTCTATATTCCTGATACGTTTCAGCAAATGTTGAATCATTTAGAATTAAAGATCTATATCCAAAGGCTTCAATTAAGCTGAATTTTGAAAATAAATTATTAATTTCCTTATCAACCATCAAGGAACTTGAAACCAAATCGGCAGACTTTCTCATGTTATTAATCTGTCTGTACGAAATACTAGACAATAATAACAACAATGCAATAGCAACAACCAGTGCTGTTTTATATGATTTTGATGAAGATATTATTCCCCTAAAATACATGTTGGTTTAAATTCTGAATAAAAAATTTTCTCTATTTAAATTTGAAGTATGGTATTGCCAGTTGAGTTGTAAGACTTTATCGACAACTTTTTTTAATGCCTCAAAATTATTCGGTTTATTAATATATACATTGGCTCCTTTTACAAAAGTATTTTCAATATCCTCTTCAGAAGATGACGTGGAATAAATTGCTACAGGGATTCCTTTTAAATTAACATCTTTTCGCATTTCTATCAAACATTCCATCCCATTTTTTATAGGCATGTTTAAATCTAAAAAAACAATGTGTGGTTGGTGATTCGCTTTTTGTAAATGCTCCATTAACTCTTTACCATTTTTAAATAATAAAAGTTTGGTCTTTATTTTTAAATCATTTAATGCCTGTTCAAACAACCACCTATCATCTTCATCATCATCGGCAAGTAACACATTTAAATTAGTTAGAGACATAGATATAGGTATTAATTATTATAATTAAATGCTTTACGTTTTTTAATGATTTTCTGAAATACAGAAGGAGTTAACCCCGTTGTTTTTTTAAACTGACCTGACAAATGCGCAACACTACTATAGTTAAGTCTATAAGCAATCTCTGTTAAGGTTAAATCAGTATTGGCAATTAGTTCCTTAGCGTAATCTACTTTTTTTAGAATTACAAAATTCTCTATGGAAGTATACGTATTCTCTGAAAAAAAATTCGATAAATAAGCATAAGAATAGTTTAATTTATCTGCTAAATAGGAAGAAACTTTATACAAACTAGCCTCGTCATCTTCTAACATTTCATTAATAGAATCTTTAATCCGCTGTACCAATTCTGATTTTTGATTGTCTATGATTGTTATACCATACTTAATAAATGATTCAGCCAAAAGAGATTCTTGATCCGTGGTCAATTTTTCATTAAAGTTAATTTCATTACTAGCTTCTATTGTATAGTCTACACCCAATTTATCCAATTGCTCTTTGAGAATTGCATTTCGGGTACTATTAATATCAAATGTGACATAAATTTTCATAAATCCATCTTAATTTAGCAAAAACTATATTCTAAAATTGCTGTTAAGAAAAACAATAGGTTGCGAAGATAGTGTATCTCAACAATAAATTTTTAACATAATTTAGATTTTTTTGAGGACTTTTTAGCACTTTTTTATGACTAAATAAATAATAATAATATACAACTCATGAAACTAAGTAAATATACAAAACGGGCAATTATAGGCGGTTTCATCTCATTGGCAGTAATGTTGTTGGGAGGAATCCTTATCGGTAGATTAAGCGGGTACGAAGCAAAGGTGCTCATTAAAAACTCATTAGATGGCATGAACACCTTGTGTAATACGATTGCCCTAGCCTCCGCCACAATTTTGGCCTTATTGCTTACGTTGTTGGGGGTCAGTTCTAATTCAAAATCGAGGCTAAAGGCAGATCATTATCATCATGTTCTGCGAATTGCGAAACTAGATACTATTATTTTTATTGCTGCGGTCATTACTTTTTTACTGTTTAATTTACCCATAACAGAATCTGAAAGTGTTCCTAATAATTGGTTTAATGCGCTGTACTATATTTCCTTGGGAATGTCAAGTCTATTAAGTGCTGGACTTATTGTGGTCGTATTAATGTTGTACAATACAATAGTAAATATTATTAAAATTGTAGGACTTGGTGCAACAGATCATCCGTTGGCAATTACTGATGACGATGAAACAGAAGAATTGTAAATAATTGTAGATTCTAAATCTAAAATCCTATACGTTCTGCGAGCAGGTTCATCGATTTGTTTTATACCTTACCCTAAGATTTAAAATATCAATTACTTATTGAAGATAAAAAAACGAGCATTAGTAAAATGCTCGTTTCAAAATAATCCCTTAATTTTAGAAGTTAAATGATGTTTTTGTGAGATTAAATTTTCTTTTTTCCAGTAAGTAGAGAAATTACAATTAACACTAAAAAGATAAAAAATAAAATTTTTGCAATACTTGCGGCTCCAGCGGCTATTCCACCAAAACCAAATACTGCTGCAATAATTGCTAAAATTACAAATATGATTGTCCAACGTAACATACTGCTTTTGTTTTAAGCCTATCTAACTGACAAGCGTGGTTAAAGATTTTAGTTGAGCTATGATACTTCTCAACTTTCATTATCAAAAATCTATATATTTAATCAGAACCATTAACGCTAAAACAATTATTATTAACGCATTATGATTATTACTGGGCAAATAAGAAAACGTTTGTTTAGAAATGAAAGTACTGAAAATCACTCCAAGACCTTATGAGAATGGGGTAATTTCTAGAAGTTATTTAATGAAAAGTTAGGTCATTTCAAAATCCACAATACCATTAAACTAGTGGGAAAGACTAAATAAATGAGCCTTGTAAATAACTAAAATTTACAAGGCTCATTTAGGTCTAGGCACAATTTAATTTATTCGTGTGTTATGCTAAATCTTTTAAATTTTTAACAGTACTCAAATCAGACATTATTTGACCAACTTGATTTGTAAGTAAACTTGCCGTACTAGGTGGTAAGTTTATTTCTTTTAAAACATCCTCATAATCATCTACAGCTGCTTTTTCTCCGGTAATGGCTGCCGCTTACATGGCCTCATCATTATCGGCGGAAAAAAATGTTTTTACATCCATCCATGCGCGATGAATTGATCCTGCGGCACTTCCACCCGCTTCAACTTCTTGTCCATAATTTCTAATTTCAGATTTTAACGCATCTCCAAACTGATTTCGCTCTTTGGACTTTCTATTAAGGAATCCTTTAAGCCCGGCGTTGTTGGCATTTTCCGCTGCTTTTTGATATCCTTTTTCTGCATCATAACTTTTTTCTAGTAGTACCTTCAATTTATTACTTACTTTTTTTGTGTATGGAGAACTCATAATTTTCAATATTTTAAGTTATTGGTTTGTTTATAAAGTATGCCAAACCAATTGGCATCAATTCTTGTATAAAATTAAGAGATATCAACAGGAAGGATTAATCGATTTAATATAATTTTTAATCCTATTAGAAAAACCTTTCTTCTAGTATTCTTATCGCCTATTTAAGTTAATGTGATACTTATATGAGTTAAGAACATCGATGATAGTTTTATAATATTGGGCTGACTAAAATTTAAAACTATGCAGATTATATTTGAATATCACGACATAAATACCAGTACAAGCCTTGAAAGTTTTATCACTAAAAAATTAAATAACTTAGAAGAAAAGTACAGTTTTGTGCATAGAGCAGATGTGTTTTTTAAAAAGGAGAATACTAGTTCTGATGAAACTGGATTAATTTGTAATATAAGATTAAGCCTTCCAGGCCCTCGCCTTTTTGCCGAAGCAACTAATGATGATTTTCATAATTCAGTTTCTGAAGCTATTAATATTTTGGAAAGGCAATTAAAAAAACGTAAAGAAAAAATGTCAAATCATTAATGAGATTTTAAACTGTGATAACTAGTATCGTATTCAAATGGTGACTCTTTTCTCCGTTTAAATAAGTTATCCACTATTTTTGAAAGACGATTTGTATCAAATAATTATTCTTGATCTAGGCACTTTGTAAAATCAGAGGGGGTTTCTATTTTAATAAATTTATTTCCATAAATTACTATAGGGTTACTGATAACTGTTGGATGTTTTTCAACAATTTTTAACCAATCATTTTCATTTAAATCAACTTTTTTATCACCATAAACTTTAACAAAATCAGGGTGTTCTTGGTTTACCAATTCAGAAATTGGAATGTTTAAATTGTCTACAATTTCTACCCATTGTGTACCTGTAACATTCGTTTTTGAAATGTCTATTGCCAAAACCTTCTTTTCGGAGGCTTTTATGTATGATAACGTTTGTTTTCCTAATGAAGCTTCTGAATTATAGTACAATTTTATTTGCCGATTATCTTTAGATATCACACCCATATTTTTTAAATTATATTTCCGTTTTTTGAAAAGTTTACCAATGTTGAAAATTACGATATTCACATTAGTTATCTAAATCTTTTCACTGTATTCTTTTTTATAGATTTTTATCGCCACAAGGAACAAACTTAACAACAGTGGCCCAAATATTAATCCTATAAATCCAAATAAAGGCACCCCGATAATCACACCAATTAAAGTAATTAAAGGATGTACATTGTCTAATTTTTTTAATACAAAAAGCCTTATGATGTTATCTGTAGAACCCACAATTATAAAACCATATAACAAAATACCCCATGCTTGAAAAGCATCTCCATTTGCATAGGTGAGTATAAAAGCCGGTATGATACCTAATAAACCTCCTACAAAAGGAATCATAGATCCTATAGTAACCATCACAAACCAAAACATTGGATTCTCAATTCCAAAAATAAAAAAACCAATAAGAGCTACAACACCTTGTGCAATTGCTACAAGTGGAATTCCTAATGCATTGGACCGTACCATTACATTAATATCGCTACCAATAATTTTTAAATTTTCTTTATCTAGCGGTATGTATTCATATAAGCTTTCTCTTAATTTTCTTCGATTAGTAAGCATATAATAGAGTAAAAAATACATAATGAAAATGGCCAAAACAATTTCAAATGTACCTCCAGCAATGCTTTGTAATTTATTTGAAACAAATGAAGAGACTTCAGAAGTATCTATTTGTGAATTCAAATCATAACCAAGATAGTTCTCAATTCTTTCAAGTTGACCTTTTAAAGCGTTCGTTACTCTTTCTGAATTTTCGGCTGCTTTACTAATTTTAGAACCTAGCATAAGAACGATACCTGCAACAGGTACTAATATACCAATTATCGATAGTGCTAATAAAACAAGTGCAGCCAGTTGCGGGTTCCATCCTTTATTTACTAGTTTTTTCATTGGTTTACGCAACAGCACGTATATGGTGATTGCTCCTAAAACTCCTGATAAATATGGCATCATTTCAGAAAAGATCAGTCCTCCAATACAGATGACAACAAATAACAAAAAAAGTTGGTTTATAATTTTATGACTAATATATTTCATTTTTTTATTATTAAAATATTAGAGGCTGCTATTCATAATTTATTTAAGTAAACGTCTAATTATTGAAAGATATTCCAGATAAGATTACGAAAGAAATTGCTATAATCAATAGCACAAGAATTATAACTGTTACAATTTTTGTTTGTTTATCCCATTTGAATATGTAGTTCCTGTTTTTGGAATTTTCATTTTTCACAAATTTTGCGTTTTCTTCTCCTTGTTTTAAATCCATGATTTTGTTTTTTTAAATAATACGCTGATAAATGAATACTTATTTTATTGCTGTAAATTAAAGAATGGTTAATAGTATAACTATGCAAAGCTATTTTAATGTAAGACATTTGCTTAGTGTATATCAATTAAAAATTAACTCAAATGATAAATATGAGTGAACTCTCCATTTTCAAGATCTAACTCAGTCTATTCAGGGTATATTTCCAAATGGTAATCCTCGGCAAGGATAAAAACACAACCACGCCAAACGATATGGTTAGTTTTTTATTTTCAAATCGCTTACAATTGTCATCCCTGTGGAGGCAGGGATCCAGAATACAGGATTCACGGCGCCTATCGGCTTGTGCATCCCAAAAGGGAATCCTGAGCAAGCATAGAAACCGGACCGAACGTTAAGAAAATGTCCTGTGGACATTTTTAGTGAAGGGGCCAGGTGGCGCGATGGCAAAATGTTATTCAGGATTTAGGATTACATGCCCTTAGGGCTCGTGATCCCAAATGACAATCCTGAGCAAGCATGGAAACCGGACCGAACGTTAAGAAAATGTCCTGTGGACATTTTTAGTGAAGGGGCCAGGTGGCGCGATGGCAAAATGTTATTCAGGATTCAGGATTACTCGCCCTTTGGGCTCGTGATCCCAAAAGGGAATCCTGAGCAAGCATAGAAACCCTTTGCAAGCTATCGCTTGTATGTTTTTTGTTTCCACTTACTTACAAAAGCAAGCTTTTGACGTTCGTGAAAACAAAAAACCCACAACTTTCGTTGTGGGTTTTGGTTTGCGGAGAAAGAGGGATTCGAACCCCCGGACCTGTTACAGTCAACAGTTTTCAAGACTGCCGCATTCGACCACTCTGCCATTTCTCCAATGCGCGTGCAAAGATAGAAACCTTTTTTAATTTGAGAAATAAAACAGCGTTTTTTTTAATCTTTTTAAGTCGGCAATAAACTGTACATTTACCGGCTTTAAAACCAAAGTTTTATGGATTTTAATATGGACTTACTTCTTTTAGTAGTCATTGGGTTTATTGCAGGAATTATTAATATCGTAGCTGGCGGAGGTTCTTTACTCACCTTGCCCCTACTTATTTTTTTAGGTTTACCATCACATGTGGCGAATGCTACGAATAGAATAGCCATCATCATTCAAAATATTTTTGCCATTAAAGGCTTTCAATCTAAAGGTGTTACTACACACCCTTTTAGCCTGTATTTGGCAATTCCTGCCGTTGTAGGTGCCGTTATCGGTGCTCGAATCGCCTTAGATATTCCCGATGCTCTTTTTAATAAAATACTAGCCGGAGTTATGATTGTTATTGTGATCTATATGATATTCAAACCTAAAGTTGATCACCTCAAACTGCAAGAACGAATCAACGGTAAATACCTGTGGTTAAGTATGTTCGTGTTCTTTTTTATCGGACTTTATGGTGGTATTATACAGGCAGGTGTTGGCTTTATTGTCATCATGGCCTTATCGAGTATCAATCATATTGGTTTGGTAAAAAGTAATGCTATCAAAGTAACAGTCGCACTTATTTATTCAGTGGCCGCCGTGATTGTATTTCAAGTTGATGGTATCATTAACTGGAAATACGGACTCACATTGGCATTTGGTAACGCTGTTGGTGGTTGGTTAATGAGTCGTTATTCTGTAAAAAAGGGAGATGGATTTGTGCGTATCTTCCTGATTGTAGTAGTTTCCATACTCGCCATTAAATTACTAATCCCGAATTTATTTTCTTTCATTTAATAAGTCCGAAACTTAAAACTTTGCTATTTTTGCTATATGAGTAACGCTATTGGAAAATTATTTAGATTAACAACCTTCGGAGAATCACATGGACCCGCTATTGGTGGCATTATTGATGGCTGTCCTGCCGGATTGACATTGGATTTTGAAGCAATTCAAGCTGAATTGGACCGACGCAAACCGGGTCAATCTAAAATTGTCACGCAACGTAAGGAGCCTGACCAAGTCGTTTTTTTATCTGGAATTTTTGAAGGAATAACAACGGGTACTTCCATTGGTTTTACTATTGAAAATACCAATCAGAAATCAAATGATTATTCTGATATCAAAACAACCTTTCGCCCTTCTCATGCCGACTATACCTACACAAAAAAGTATGGATTACGTGATTATAGAGGTGGCGGACGCTCTTCTGCACGAGAAACAGCGAATTGGATCGTTGCTGGTGCCATTGCTAAACAATTAGTAGCCAGTATTCAAATAAATGCGTTTACATCTTCTGTTGGGAGTATTGCTGTAAATAAACCCTATCGTGAATTAGACTTAGCACAGACTGAATCGAATATCGTACGTTGTCCGGATCAAGATATCGCTGATAAAATGATCACGCATATTCAAGAAATAAAAAAACAAGGAGATACTATTGGTGGCACCATTACCTGTGTTGCTCGAAATGTTCCATTAGGCTTTGGAGAACCCATTTTTGACAAGTTACATGCCCGACTGGGACAAGCGATGTTAACTATTAATGCCGTAAAAGGATTTGAATATGGTAGCGGTTTTGAAGGAACGAAATTAAAAGGATCGCAACACAATGATGCTTTTAATACAGATGGTAGTACTAAAACCAATCTTTCTGGTGGGATACAAGGTGGTATTTCTAATGGTATGGATATCTATTTTAACGTTGCTTTTAAGCCCGTAGCCACACTCTTACAAAAATATGACACTATTGATGAAGATGGTAATGAAGTGGAAGTACAAGGTAAAGGAAGGCATGACCCTTGTGTAGTGCCTAGAGCCGTTCCTATTGTAGAAGCATTGACGGCCATGGTTTTAGCCGACTTCTATTTACTTGATAAAGCTTCGAAAATTTAAAGACTGATTGCTTCAAAATGAAACAAGCATTGGCTCTTGTTTCTCGTAATTTTGAACATCGAAAATTCAGAATATATAAAAGGTCGCGGTGCGCAAATAAATACACACAATCGTTTTGTACAACATACACACAGTATTGAAGCTGATTTTCTTAATTATTGTCACCAAGAGAATGAAACCCCAGATTCTACTAAAACGCAGTATTTAGAGATTTTTCCAAAAACCATCTTAAATAAAGTAGTGAGTACTGATATCGGACTGCCCTACTCTATGAACCCCTATCAAGGTTGTGAACATGGATGTATTTATTGTTATGCGCGAAATACACATGAATATTGGGGCTATAGTGCAGGCTTGGATTTTGAACGGAAAATTCTCTATAAAAAAAATGCACACATCTTATTAGAAGAAAAATTCAAAAGTACAAATTGGAAAGCGGCCAATATTATGTTATCTGGCAATACTGACTGCTACCAACCCATAGAAAAGAAACTAGAACTAACGCGAAACATACTAAAAGTTTGTCTAAAATATAAGCACCCTGTAAGTATTATCACCAAAAACGCCTTGATATTAAGAGATTTAGATATCCTTAAAGAATTGGCGCAGTTAAATCTTTTACATGTAAGTATATCTATTACTTCATTAAGTGAAGAAACACGACGGATTTTAGAACCGCGAACGGCTACCATAAAAAAAAGATTGCAAACGGTTGAAACGCTGTCTTCCAATCACATTCCAGTTAATGTAATGATGGCTCCCATTATTCCTGCCATTAACAGTCATGAAATTTTTGCTTTAGTAAAAAAGGTGAGTGAACTCGGTGCGCGTTCTGCTGCCTATACCATGGTGCGACTTAATGGTGCTGTTGGTGAACTATTTGTTGACTGGGTTCATAAAACCCTTCCTGACAAGGCCACAAAAATACTCCATCAAATAGAAGATTGTCATGGCGGACAGTTAAATGATTCCCGTTTTGGTAAGCGTATGCGTGGTGATGGTAAAATTGCAGAGCAAGTTGCATTACAATTTAAATTAGCCAAAAAGAAGTATTTAAATACCACTTCTTTACCACCACTTAATTACACTTTATACGAACTTTCCAAAAACCCACAATTAAAACTCTTTTAAAAATAAACCAACTTCCAGGGTAGGAATAAATTACTTCAAGTTGTTTTAACGGTAAGGCCAATAGTGTTTTGTAATGAAATATTTTAAAGTCTTTAACGTTTTTTAACAATGAGTTGAGTATTAATTAAAAATTTTCTTATGAGAAAAAACTACCTTCTGTACCTTTTATTAGGCGCATTTTTAATCAACTCCCCTATTTATGCCACAACTGACACCGAACCGTTAGTTGTAAAAAAAGCCGATGACAATAGTTATTATGTCAATAGTGTATCCAGCAGTGGATGGTCTTATACTTGTCAAGATGGTATTGATGTCGAATTACTAAGTTTAGGAATAAAAAACAATGTTCCCGCTTCCATAGCGGTTCCAAACTCTGAAAATGTAGATCGCATTGTTGTAGAATTGGTGTATAAAAGTCAAAATCCAGGAAGCACCATTACGATTCAAGATGCTGATGGAAATTCATATACAGCTAATAGAGAAATACCAGCGGGTGGTAGTTCTTACGTATGGTATTATAGAACGGAATTGCCAGCAACAGCGAGTATCAATTACTCAAATATCAATAAAAAGGCTTACGCACAATCAATGTTGGCTTATGTATTTAGAAATAAAAATAATGGAATTGGTAGCTCTGGAGTATTTACTGCATTAGGTGGATATAACAATATTGAAACTACAACCATTCCTATCACAACAGATTCTGGACCTAGAACAGTGAGTGTAGAATTGCCAATTTCTGAATTAACACCTGATGGTAGATATATTCATATTGAAGTTTCAGCAGCAGATGGAAGTTTTGCCGAGTTAACAGAAACCATAAGTAGTTTTCCCGATGGAGAATGCTGTATCAAAATTTTTGAATTGAACTTAACGAATGTGGCTGGTACTGTTGATGAGATAATTATAAAAATTGATACCAGAAATAAGAAAAACGGACAAAGTGTAAATGGACAATCATGGGTAATGGGTGGAGCCGTTAAAACCGATGTTCATTGTTCATGTGTTAATGATTTGACTCCACCTGAGCCAGATGCCATAAGCTTAGCAGATTTAAGTGATGCGTGTAGTGTTGCAGCTCCAACTGCTCCAACAGCTACTGATAATTGTGCTGGAGCCATTACAGGAACTACTACTACCACATTCCCAATTACAACACCAGGAACGACAGTAGTGACTTGGACCTTTACGGATGCAGAGGGCAACAGTAGTACTCAAACACAAAATGTAATTATAAATGATGTTACAGCACCTGTACCAGACACTACTAGCTTAGCAGATTTAACAGATCAATGTAGCGTAGTAGCTCCATCTCCTCCAACAGCCACAGACAATTGTGACGGTACAATTATAGGAACTACACCAACAACATTTCCAATAACAACACCAGGAACTACGGTGGTCACTTGGACCTTTACCGACACGGCTGGTAATACTATCACACAAACTCAGAATGTAGTTATAAACGATGTAACAGCACCGGTAGCAACTAGTACAAGCTTAGCAGATTTAACAGATCAATGTAGTGTAGCAGCTCCAACGATTCCTACAGCCACTGATAATTGTGATGGTACGATTTTAGGAACTACACCAACAACATTTCCAATAACAACACCAGGAACTACAGTAGTAACCTGGACCTTTACCGATGTTGCAGGGAATAGTATAACACAAACTCAGAATGTAATTGTAGACGATGTAACAGCACCAGTAGCTAATGCAGGTAGCTTGTCAGATTTAATAGGTGAATGTAGTGTAGCAGCTCCAACTGCTCCTACAGCAACGGATAATTGTGAAGGTACAATTACAGGAACTACAACAACAACGTTCCCGGTAACAACACCAGGAACAACGGTAGTAACATGGACGTTTACCGATACTTCAGGTAACAGTAGTACGCAGACTCAAAATGTAATTATAAATGATGTTGAAGCACCTATAGCTGATGCAGCGAATTTAGCAGATTTAACAGGTGATTGTAGTGTTACAGCTCCTACTGCTCCAACAGCCACTGATAATTGTGGAGGTATAATTACAGGGATTACAACTACAAATTTCCCGGTAACAACACCAGGAACTACAGTTGTAACATGGACGTTTACTGATGCTTCGGGTAACAGTAGTACACAAACACAAAATGTAATTATAGATGATGTTACGGCACCAGTAGCTGATGCTGCTAGCTTGGCAAATTTAACAGGTGATTGTAGTGTAGCGAGTGCAACTGCTCCAACAGCGACAGATAACTGTGAAGGTATAATAATAGGAACGACAACTACAAATTTCCCGGTAACAACACCAGGTACTACAGTAGTAACATGGACGTTTACTGATGCTTCGGGCAACAGTAGTACGCAGACACAAAATTTAATAGTAGATGATGTTACTGCACCAGTAGCCGATGCTGCAAGCTTAGCAGATTTAAGAGGTGGATGTAGTGTAGAAGCTCCAGCTGCTCCAGTTGCCACCGATAATTGTGATGGTATGATTACAGGTACTACAACTACAAGTTTCCCGGTAACAACACTAGGAACTACGGTAATAACATGGACCTTTACTGATGCTTCTGGTAATAAAAGTACACAGACACAGAATGTGATTGTTCAGGATATAACGCCGCCAACTGCTGATAATTTAGAAGATAATCTTTTAGTATTTGATTTCGATAATTTACCAGAAGTAACATTTAGTGATGATTGCGCTGTTGATACAATAGAATATTCACAATATTTTGTTAATCAATCATGTTGGGCAGATTTTGGCCCTCAAAATAGCACTACTAACGTTCAATTTGAACAAGTGCCTTTTGATGAAAATCATCATTGGGAGTATGGATATGTTCAATCTATGTTAGGCTTTGCACCTAAAGTACATGGTCGTGTTGTCAACAATTCAAATCCAGCAAATGGGTGGATTGTAGAGATTTACTTTGAATCATTAGTTACTTACAATACTTGGATAGCATCCGGTGGGCAAACAGATAGTGATGCGTTAAATACGCAAAGAGAATATGCTAATGTTGATTTTTCTAGACCCTATTCTTTTAAAGGATTTGGTGCGTACTCAAACTCGACAATAACATTATTAAATACTGACCCACATTATATAGAAGTTGGTCCAAAAGACGAATTTGGAACTTATGGAGCTGGTTTTACACTAGCCTATGAAGGAACTATCGATGGTAACACTATTGGTAATGGAGGTTCACAAAACATACTAATGTTTACTTCACTAGATAGATGTATCGATCTTAGAGGTATGTTACTGGTAAGAGAATGGATAGTTACTGATACCGCAGGAAACTCGCAAGTGTTTATTCAGCGATTAGAGTCAGAAGAGTAACAAAATGTTAGTATAAATTAAAAATTAGACAAAATGAAAAAATTAAATTTATTATATATATTCTGTTGCTTCGCTTTTATTGCTCAAGCACAGGTAGTACAGAACGAGAGTTTCGATGCCGCTACCCTACCTACTGGTTGGAAAGTAACTAATAGTACTGACTGTTCATGGAATTTTGGGTATGCCGATAATTTACCATTTATAGATCCGGAAACACCAGTAAAATTGGCTAGTGGTAGTGTGATATTTAATGATAACAAATGTGGCGGATTTAAAAATAATGTTTTAGAGCTTGAAGGCCCTGAAGTAAACTTATCAGCCGCTGGTGTGTTAAAAGCAGACATAGAAATAACCTATAATCATCAAACTTTTGTTGGTTCTGGTAATTTTATGGTTGATGTTTGGGATGGTAATGACTGGCAAAATGTATTGACTGTTACTGAAGATAGTCCTGCAAAAGGAAGTAGCGAAATTGCAACAACTAGTGTTTTAGATGTATCTGAGTATATAAATAGTGCTTTTAAAGTACGTTTTGTATATGATGATCAAAATACAAGAACGTGGGGGGTTGCCATTGATAGTTATAAACTTCTCAATACTGCTGACGGATTTCTTTATTACCCAAATCCAGTAAGTGATATATTAAACTTACATGCTGCTGAAAAGATTTCTATTATAAATGTTTATAATGCTATTGGGCAACATATATTAAGTGAAAAACCTAGTACATTATCTACTAAATTAGATATGGGTAATTTAGCTAGTGGTGTTTATATGGTTCAGGTGAAAGCAGGTAAACTAAATGAAAATATTAAGATATTTAAAAATTAATCTATTATTATAAAAACAAAAAAGGTTCTCATTTTGAGGGCCTTTTTTTTTGTGCTATAAAATTGCATTCGATAAAAAAGATTAAATTTATACTTATATTTATTTTACTAACTCATACGCTACAATACATGAAATCCTTAAAATTGGCCTTTAGCACACTTTGCTTACTGGTTATTTACACTAGCCTTGCCCAAACAAACCAACTTTATTTTACCCTACAACCTACGCTAACACCAGATGCTAAGACCATTATTTTCAGTTTTGAAGGTGATTTATGGAGGGTTCCAACTGCCGGTGGTGACGCCTACAGAATCACCGCAATGGACGGTGAAGAAACCAATCCGAGTGTGTCTCCTGACGGAAAATGGCTCGCATTTTCAAGTAATCAATACGGCAATGACGATGTATATGTGATGCCTCTAGAAGGTGGTAACATTAGCCAATTAACTTTTAATGAGAGCAATGACAATGTAAGCTCTTGGAGTTGGGATACTACAAAAATATACTTTACCTCTGGCAGATACAACCGCGTAACTTCCTACAGTGTTGCCAAAGATGGTGGAACACCTATACGACTATTTGAGAATTATTTCAATACCGTTCACAATGTTTTTGAACACCCCAAAACTCCTGAAATCTATTTCAATGAATCTTGGGAAAGTGGCCTCTTTGCGCATAGAAAACGCTATAAAGGCGATTATAATCCAGACATTAAATCGTACAACACAAAAACAAAAGAGTATAAAAAGCACACCAGTTATAGAGGAAAAGATTTTGCAGCTACGTTTGATAAAAATGGGGTGATTTATTTTATGTCAGATGAAGCCAACGATGAATACAATTTATACACTCTTCAAAATGGTACAAAAAAACAACTTACCAAATTTTCTACCTCTATTATGTGGCCAAAAGTAAGTGCCAATGGAGAAAAAGTTGTTTTTAGAAAAGATTATCAAATCAATGTTTATGATGTGGCGAGTGGTAAAACAACAACACCTAGTATTAACATTGTTACAAATAACACACTTGAAAAGGAACAATCGTATGATGTAAAAGGGGCTATTTCCTTCTTTGATGTTTCTGAAGATGAGAAAAAAATTGCTTTTGTCTCTAGAGGGAGATTGTTTGTTTCTGATATTGACGGTAAATTTATCAATGAAATTAAAACCCAAGCGAATGAGGCCATTCAAGAAGTGAAATGGTTGAAAAACAGTAAGACCTTGGTGTATTCACAATCAGTTAAAGGTTATTATAATTGGTTTAAAATTGATGCAGACGGCTCCTCAAAAGAAAAACAGCTTACCAATGCTAGAATGAATAACCGTCAACTTACCTTAAATAGTGATCGTACTCAAGGTGTTTATCTAAGCGGAAGAAATGAGATTCACCTTTTAGATTTAACAACTTTTAAAAACAGTCGTATAGTTAGTGATGAGCTTTGGGGGTTCTATAACGCAAATCCGTATTTTTCACCTGATGATGAGTATATTGTTTACAATGCGTATAGAGATTTTGAAACAGATATTTTTGTTTATAATCTAGCTTCAAAAGCATCCATTAACTTAACCAACACTAAAGTTTCTGAAGATTCTCCTATTTGGTCGCCTGACGGCAAATACATTTATTTTGCTTCTGATAGGCTACAACCGGGTTATCCTTTTGGTACAAGTAACTCAAAAATTTATGAAATGGCACTTGATAAATATGAAGCTCCTTTTAAGTCAGAAAAGTTTACAGCACTTTTTGAAGCGGTAAAAGAAGAGTCAAAAGACACAAAAAAGGAAGAGCCAACTGTTGTAAAACCTTCGGTTAAAATTAATACGGTAGGGCTCATGAATCGTTTGACGGATGTGAGTCCTGATTTCGGACAACAAGGCAATCCTTCCATTATTACAAAAGATGACAAAACCTATATTATCTATACCTCCAATCACAGTGAAGGAAAATCGCAATTATGGAAAACGGTGATCGAACCTTTTGAAAAGAATAAAACAGAACAGCTCAGTGATAAATCGGTTCGGGGATATCAATTGGTTCAATCAAAAAAGAATAATTACATACTACTAAGTGGTACGATTAACACACTCGATATCACCGGCAATAAATTAAAAGAAATTGACATCAACTTTAAGTTTCATAAATCGCTATCCAAAGAGTTTACACAAATGTACTATGAGGCATGGGCAGGAATGGAAGAGAATTTCTATGATGAAAATTTTCACGGCCAGAACTGGCAACAATTAAGAGATCAGTATGCCAACTATTTACCTTATGTTTCTAGTAGAGCAGATTTACGATTGATATTCAATGATATGCTAGGTGAATTAAATACTTCACATTTTGGTTTTAATTCAAATGGTGATGAAGAAGATATATACTACGGTACCAAATCATTAGCTACGGGGATTGTATTTAACAATACCAATCCGTTTGTGGTTGAAAGCATTGTTAAAAATGGCCCTACCGATGTTTCAGGTAAAAACATTAAGCAAGGCGATCAATTAATTGCAGTGAATGGAGTGCAGGTCAATCAAAATGAAAATAGAGAGCGTTATTTTGCAGTTCCCGATTCTGAAAGTGAAATGAGCATTACTCTTGAGCGGAATGGCAAAGAACACGTTATAAACATACACCCTACGTCAACCAATACTATACGTACCCTACTCTATGATGAATGGCAAGATGCCAATCAACAGTATGTAGATTCTAAATCTAATCATAAAATAGCCTATGTGCACATGAAAAATATGTCAAACGGTGAATTGGTGAAATTCAAAGAAGATTTGGTAAGTAGTGAGGCCTATAAAGATGGAGTAATCCTTGATTTACGCTACAATACTGGCGGTAATGTGCATGATGCCGTATTGAACTTTTTAAGTCAAAAAACCTATTTAAAATGGAAATATCGTGAAGGTAAATTAACAGGGCAATCTAATTTCAACTATGGAAACAAACCCATTGTATTATTAATCAATGAACAATCTTTATCTGATGCTGAAATGACAGCCGCAGGGTTTAAAGAGCTTGGTTTAGGAACCATTGTTGGAACTGAAACGTATCGGTGGATTATTTTTACTTCTGGTAAAGGTTTAGTAGATGGTTCATTTTACCGATTGCCTTCTTGGGGATGTTATACCTTAGATGGGAAAGATTTGGAAAAAGAAGGTGTGAGTCCTGATATTTACGTAGGTGAAAATTTTAAAGATCGATTAGAAGGAAATCAGCCTCAATTGGATAAAGCTATTGAAGTCATCATGAAAGAATTGAATAAATAGTCATTCTGCTTTCATTTCAATAGAAAGCGTGTATCTTTGCATCGTTTTAAAAATGAAGAACATGAACAACGGAATATACGCAAAATTGAACACCACAAAAGGTGAAATAGTTATTAATTTAGAATTTAAAAAAACACCTGGTACGGTCGGTAATTTTATCGCATTAGCGGAAGGAAATTTAGAAAATTCAGTAAAACCACAAGGCACTCCTTATTACGACGGTCTAAAATTTCATAGAGTTATAGCCGATTTTATGATTCAAGGAGGTTGTCCACAAGGAACTGGAACAGGAAACCCTGGATATAGTTTTGATGATGAATTTCATCCAGAATTAAAACATGACAAACCGGGTATGCTTTCTATGGCCAATTCAGGCCCGGCAACTAATGGAAGTCAGTTTTTTATTACGCATGTAGCAACACCTTGGTTAGATAATAAACATACCGTTTTTGGAGCTGTCATTGAAGGACAAGATGTGGTAGACACCATTCAACAAGATGATGTATTGACTGCTGTAGAAATTATTCGTGTTGGTGATGAAGCAGAAAAATTTAATGCTATTGAAGCATTTAGAACTTTTGAAGGTTCTAGAGCAGCACGTGAAGCTGCTGAGAATGAAGCACAAGAGGCTATCTTAAATGATGCTTCTGCTGGTTTTGATAAAACAGAAAGCGGACTCAGATATAAAATTATTCAAGAAGGATCTGGAAAAAAAGCAACAAAAGGAGCGATGGTTTCAGTACATTACAAAGGGCAACTTTTAGATGGAACCGTTTTTGATTCTTCATACAAACGCAAACAACCAATTGATTTTGCTGTGGGTGTAGGTCAAGTAATATCCGGTTGGGATGAAGGAATACAACTCTTAAAAGTAGGTGATAAAGCAAGAATGGTGATTCCATCAAACTTGGCTTATGGTTCAGCTGGTGCAGGTGGTGTAATTCCACCAAACGCTCCATTAATCTTTGATGTTGAATTGGTTGACGTAAAATAAGCAGTCATAACGTGCAATAATTTAATATTGCAATCGTTTTTATAGTATCCCAGCTTACATTAAGTATTGCTGGGATTTTTTTTTAATTAAACTTTAACAGGACTATTTCTATTGGGATAGAATTCTTAATTTAAATTTACTATATTAGTTGCACATTATGTTAAGCATTAAACCATCAAAAGGAAAATTATTAATCGCCGAGCCATCCATTTTAAATGATATGGCATTTAATCGGTCTGTTATTTTATTGTCTGAACATAACGACGAAGGTGCTGTTGGTTTTATTATGAACAAGCCTTCTAACTTTATCATTAGTGACTTAATACCCGAAATAGACTCTAGTCTTGTTATTTTTAATGGAGGCCCTGTTTCTACAGAAAACCTTTATTTTGTGCACAGAATGCCTGAATTGATACCAGATAGTGTTGAAATTGATGATGGTATTTTTTGGGGAGGTAATTTTGATAGTGTTCAAGAGTTACTTGAAAAAGATGCATTAACCAATGATGATATTCGATTTTTTCTTGGCTATTCTGGTTGGAGTAAAGATCAATTACAAGATGAGCTCGATACCACCTCTTGGAAAGTCATAGAAAATAATTATCAAAATATTTTTGACATCTCTCACAAATCGTTGTGGAAAGATGAATTAATGAAGTTTGGTGGTGAATATCAAATATGGGCAAATGCACCTGAAAACCCTACTTTAAACTAGCCTAATAAAGCCAACGCCTTCAATTTTTTGTGTAATTCATTGGAAGTAGCTACCTGATACTCTTTCCTCCTATATTTGGTTACAGGTTGGATGCCAACAATTGCATTCGTAATAAACACTTCATCAGCCTTTTGTAATTCAAAAGGAGAAATTTCCGTTTCTTCTATAGATAGATTCGGATCCTTTTTAATGATTTCAATTAGCTTTTTACGGATCACACCTTTAATACAACCTTCTGTTAGTGCTGGTGTTGTAATGGTATTGCCATTTACTAAAAATATATTTCCATTAATGGCTTCAGCCACTTGTTTTTTCTCATTAATTAAAATACAATTATCATACTCATTTTCAGCTTTAAAAATACTAGCTACTATATTTATTAGTCGGTTATTCGATTTTAAATTGGAAAGCATGCCCGCATAGACATAATGATCTTTGAATAATTCTACTTCATAATTTTCTTGTATCGTTACATTCAATGGATTTGCTTCAATTAGAAAATCGGTATAGTTATCTTTTGGGGTGTATAAGCCTCCTTCTTTTCTTACCACGGTAAAGCGTACTCTTGCATCTTTTAAGTCTAAGGCAGTAAGTGTTTTTAGAATTTCTGTTTCAAAAAATTCCAAGGTAAAATCCATTGCCATTTGCATGCGTAACATACGTGTCGATGCCATTAAACGGAAGTAATGGTCTTCTACAAAGAGTACTTTATTATGTGCTACTTTAATGGTTTCAAAGAGGCCATCTCCATATTTAAAAGCCCGATTATCAATTGATAAACTCGTGTCTTTCTTTGGGATAATTGTTCCGTTATAATTAAGCATGTATGAATTTTAGTTTGCAAATTTACATAAAAAAAAGCCTTGAATATTCAAGGCTCTTTACTTATTTATAGTGTAAAATTAGGCACCAATAGTGTGCTTTAATTCAGATATTTGATTTTCCCAAAACATTTTTGATTCTTCCACTTCATCATCATCGGCAAATGCAGTAACAATTAAAGAAACATCTTTAGTAATTGCGTCCACTTGAATTTTAAATTCGAAAAAGGTATCATCGTCTTCAGCAACCCATTTATATCTAATGCGTTCATTTGTTTTATACGATACACGTTTTGCTTCTTCTTCAGAGTCATCCCAAATAAAAGTAAACAAATCACTTCTTGAATTTACATTATCTGCAAACCATTCAGCAAGGCCGTCAGGTGTTGACAAATATTGGTATAAAAACGCTGGAGATGAGTGTATTGGAAACTCAATTTCAAACTTTATCTTTTCGGTCATTTAGGTTCTCTTTTTACAAGGAGCGACAATATATATAATATTTGTTTTAAAAAAAACTTTTTGCAAAAAATTTAAACTCCAATGCTTGCTGCAACTAAATTTGTTTTTATATTTGCAACCGCTTTGAAATTCATACGTGAAGGTAAAAGCAGCTTCTTTTCTTAATCTATTTTAAAATGCTATGCATTTAAAGAGTTGTATTACTTAAAGATTAAATTGGCGAGGTAGCTCAGATGGTTAGAGCGTCGGATTCATAACCCGGAGGTCTCGGGTTCAATTCCCGATCTCGCTACAAATCATAAATCACTTCAAAAACAACGGTTTAGTTCACTCTAAACCGTTTTTTTATGCAAACTATTTATGAATTAACTATCTTAGATGTTCAAAATGAACACGATTTGGAACACGATTTGGAACACAAAACTCTTTTTTCAAAACCAAAGATTTACGACGCCAAGGGCGATTTAAACAAACGATGGTATGTGTATTTTTCCTATGTAGATCCTGAGACAGGTAAGCTAACACGAATGAAAAATATCTACGGAAAAGCCAATCGTTACAAAAACAAAGAGAGTCGCTATGCATTACTATCGCTTTATAGAAATCGATTGTTACAGCTTTTAAAAGAAGGGTATAGTCCTTTTGCAGATAATACCGAATTGTACCAACAAAAGAAAGCAAGCACTATAGTGGTCAAACAACCTGAAAAGACTGCTGAGCGTACGCAAAATAGCCCTGAAGAGTCGAAAAATAGCCAATCCCCTACCCAAAATAACAATCCTAAGGAAATTGAGGAACCCACTTTAAGTGTTAGAGAAGCATTGGATTTTGCTTTGAAACTAAAAACAAATATTGTTAACCAACGGACATTTGATGATTATGAAGGTCGTTGTGGCAAATTTTATAAATGGTTAGTCAAACACCATAAACACATCACATCCATCAATCAGGTCGACAAAAAGGTAGTTTCACAATTTTTGAATGAAGCACAACTTACTACTTCATCTAGAAATAGAAACAATTACAGAACGTGCTTTAGTACTATTTTTCAAGTCTTAGAAGATAATGAAGTCATAAAACGGAATTTTATAAAGAGTTTAAAACCACTAAGAACAACTCCTAAACGCAATAAAACCTACTCAGAAAGAAAGCAAATTGAAATTTTTAAGCATTTGGAAACAGTAGACCCCATTTTATTACTGTTTATTAAGTTTATTTCTTATAATTTCCTGAGACCTATAGAAGTTTGTAGACTAAGAGTAAAAGATGTCGATTTAGAGACAAAAACTCTACAATTTCAGGCGAAGAATAAAGCGCTGAAAACAAAGATTATTCCTGAAATATTAGCAAAAGAATTACCTGACTTATCACAATTAGATGGTGATTTTCTGTTATTTACACCCAATAAAATTGGAGCGGCTTGGGATACGCAATTGAATAACAGGCGTGACTATTTTAGCAAGCGGTATAAGAACGTAGTGAAAAATCATTTCAATTTAGGTATCAACTATGGATTGTATAGTTTTAGACATACCTTCATTACCAAACTCTATAAAGCAATGGTGGTAGACTCCTCCCCCTATGCTGCTAAAAGTAGTTTAATGCAAATAACGGGGCATTCAACTATGGACGCTCTTGAAAAGTACTTGAGAGATTTAGATGCTGAATTGCCAGAAGATTATTCAAACCTGTTGAATTAAATACTATGAATGTAAAAGACGAGCTTGAAAGATTAACCGAGAATATATACATCCCAACGGTGTTTTATGTGCCTAAAAGTGTGCTACCTGATTTGTCAGAAGAATCAATAAAAGAATTAGATGGAATTGGTCTTATACATACGCTATTAATTTTTAATCTTGAAAAACAATTAAAATCTTTGGCTAAAGATGTTTCGAGCATGAATATCTTTGAGAAAGAAGCAATTCTTAAAACGAATTATATACAGCTTATAGAAATTGAAAATCAACTTACAAAGGAATCGTTTTTACATGTCTTAAATGAATATTTACAAGCTGCTCGTGGCTATAACCATATCTATTCTTGGATGCTCAATCATATTGATGAAGATATCCCTTCAATAACAGCTAATTTCAAATCATTTTTTAGATATCAAGCAGCAGTTTTAAAGCAGCACACTCTTGAAGTGAAAAATAAGTTCCTACACTATAATGAGCAAATTGACACATCAAATAATTTGGATAAAATTATTGAAAAGGGAAAAGAGGTGATTAAGTTAAATAGTGATTTTAATAAGGTGATAGATGAAACCAATATCCCTGCAACTGAACCATCTAAAACTACCGAAAAGAAAAAAGTTACCTTGCAACTACCTTCAGAAGATCAAGTTGATAGAGAATTATTAGCATCTGTATTTCATGTTGATTTTTCCAATATAAAGTAGTGAAAAAGGGATATTTATTGTAATTTAGCATAAAACAAACGTTTATAATACGCAAAATTATGAAATATTACACCTGTGAATACTGTTTTAATGAGTTTGAACCAACCAGAAGACGTGTACAAAAGTACTGCAGCGATACCTGTCGCTCTAAAGCATATTATGCAAGGCAAACAAGTAAGGATCAAAATGAACTTGTAAAAGTAGCTGATCAAGCCGCCAACACCAAGATTGATACAATGAGCCTTGCTGGTATTGGTAATGCAACTGCTGGAAAATTACTTGCCGATGGTCTAAAGTCGACATTCACTCCAGAAGATAATAAACCTGCCACCAAGGGAGACCTAAAAAAACTAAAGGAATTGATCATTCCTCGCTATCATAAAATTAATAATCTCCCAGCACAAAATGGTTTGCCCCCCCACTTTGATCTAGAGAGCAATGAAGTAGTTTATCTGCGCTTCCCTCCTTTTAGGGAATTATAGATGATCTTTATAATAGAAAATTTTGGATTTTTTCTACAACTCATTTTGCTGAGATATTGCGGGCTTAACTTCTTTATCTCGTTTTTTCATTTAACTAATAATCATATTCTATTTATTAGTTGTAAGTGAACAACTCTCTAAATTTATAGAAAATCCTCGACGCCACACTCAAATCTTCTGTGATAATCTCTGCATTACCCAATAATTCTTGATTAAACTTAAACGTCTTGTTATATGATGTTCTTGTACCGTTGGGTAAGGAAATATAAACTACATAGTTTCCTTCATCATCAGGAGAAATTGAAAAGTTAGTTACCTTACCTATTAGTAGTCCATATTGTTGATAGGGATAATTATCAAGTTTTATAAGTACCTTTTGGCCCACTAAAACTTTTCCCGCATTTTGAGAGGGAATGACCAACTTACCTACCAAACTAGTAGTGTTTCTGGGTAAAATTGAAAAAGCAATTTCACCCGCATTTATAAATTGATTCTCTCCCCAAAAATTTTGAAAGCTAATAACCCCATTTATGGATGATTTTAATACGTATTTATACTCCCAATCTCGGATGGCTTCATTCAATAAGTTATAATTTTGTGTTAAATTTTTCAAAAAATTGATCCTGTCTTCTTGTTGGTTAATATGTGTTGTTTTTAGCGTGCTTTTAGCAGTAGATAGGGCTTCATGCATTTGAGAAATAGAAATGGCCATAACACTAATGTTCTTTTGCATTTGGATATATTGCAATTGATGAGATTCATATTCTAAACGAGAGATAACACCCTTTTCAAATAGTTTTTTTTGTCGTTCAAAATCAGTCTTTCTTAATTCAACTTCTTGTTCTAATAACTTTTTTTGGTTGATTTGACTTTGTAACCGCACTCCAATTTCAGAAAGGGAAACCCTATTACCACGTAATTGATTATTATATGGGTCAAGGTTATTTAATAAAGTAAAATCTGTATAACTTTTTTCAAAATTAAGGAGTGAAGCACTTATTTCACCCAAAATTAAATGCGATGTTTCATCAAAGGGAAAGTTAAAATTTTTAGGGTTAAATTGTGAATTTTCTATGATATTCTTTAAAACAAACACATCTTTATAAATAGCTGTGTTTCTTATAATTGCTAACTTTTCATTGGCATTTACTGTATCCCGGTTTTTTATGAATAATTTTTCAACTTGCCCAGAGTATCTCGAAACTACTCTCTCGGTAGGTTGTTCTGTAGTTACCATTACTTTAGCCTTAACAAAATCTGGATATTTAATTATAAATGCCAATGTCATTATTATAAGCATAAACATAAAAATTAAGCTAATGCCCCAACGCACAATCCAAGCAGGTGGATTCATTAGAATTTCCTGAACTTCTTCTGACCGCAACTCTATATTGTCTATTTTTTTATCTTTTGGCATTATTTATCTGAACTTAATTTTTCTAATTCTAATTGATTTTTTACCAAGTTATAATATGCTCCCTTTTTAGAAAGTAATTCTTGATGATTTCCCGATTCTTTAATTTTTCCATCATCCATTACCACAATTTGATCCGCATATCTAACCGTGCTTAATCTATGGGCAATAACAATTACTGTTTTATCTTCAAAATACATATTCAAATTTCCCATGATGATGCGTTCATTTTTAGCATCTAAGGCTGATGTAGCTTCATCAAAAAACAATAAGTTAGGGTTTTTGTAAACAGCCCTTGCAATAAACAAACGTTGTTTTTGACCAGAACTAACACCTATACCTTCATTTCCAATTTTAGTATTAAAGCCTAATGGTAATGATTGGATAAAATCATAAATATTAGCAATTTTAACCGATGCCAGAAGACGTTCTTGGTCAATTGTGTCTTGACCAACGGCTATATTATAAGCAATAGTATCATTAAAAATATATCCCTCTTGCATTACTACACCACAATTGCTACGCCAGGTTTTATGTGAAATGGTACTTAAAAAATGATCTCCATAAGTAATGTTTCCTTTGTTAGGTTCGTAAAACTTAAGTAGTATTTTCATTAATGTGGTTTTACCACTACCACTTGCTCCAACAATGGCAGTAATTTTATTGGCAGGTATTTCCATACTCAAATTTTTAATGACGTTTTCATCATTTCCAATATATCGAAATGAAATGGCGTTCAAGGTGATACTCTGATTCAATCTTATATTACTGACTAATTGTTTTTCCTTATTTTCTTCATCTTCTTTGTCATGAATTTCTCCCAATCGTTCTAAACTGATTTTCGCATCTTGTGCAGATTGAATAAAACCTACTAATTGTGTAATAGGGCCATTTAATTGGCCAATAATGTATTGAATGGAAAGCATCATACCCAAAGTTATTGATCCTTCAATAACCAAAATAGCTGACGTAAATGTTATGAAGATGTTTTTTACTTCATTGATAAATGAAGACCCCACGGCTTGTGTTTGCTCCAAAGCTAAATTTTGCATGGAAACTTTAAACAAACGTGCTTGTACAAATTCCCAACCCCAACGTTTTTGTTTTTCGGCATTATTCATTTTTATTTCTTGCATGCCATTAACCAATTCTATTACGGTACTTTTTTCTTGGCTCAGTTCAGAAAAGCGTCTATGATCAAGCTCTTTTCTTCTTTTTAAGAAAAATAAAATCCAAATGACATATATAATACTTCCCACTGCAAAAATCAAAAAAATAGAAAGGTCATAATAGATTAGTACCGCTCCAAAAACCACTAAATTCATCATTGAGAACAAGGTGCTTAATGTTGAGCCCGTCAATAATCTTTCAATACGGTTGTGATCATTGATGCGTTGCATAATATCTCCCGTCATTCTAGTATCAAAATATGCAATAGGTAGGTTCATTAATTTTATAAAAAAATCTGAAACTAAAGAAATATTTATCCTTGTACTTAAATGTAGAAGTATCCAACTCCTAAAAATATCAACACTAGTTCTACCAACAAAAAGCATCAATTGGGCAATGAGTATAACATAAATAAAATTGATATCTTGGTTTTGAATACCCACATCAACAATACTCTGAGTTAAAAATGGGAAAATAAGTTGCAATAAGCTCCCTACTAGTAAACCTATTAACAATTGTACTAACAAATTTTTATATTTGAACAAATATTGAAACAGGAATTTAAAAGACTTTTTATTTGTTTTATCCCAATCCAGTTCTCTGAATTTTGGAGTTACTTCTAATAATAAAGCAATACCTTCTTTTGTATCTTCTTTGGCGTTACTACCAATCCAATGTGGTAAAAATTCTTCTTTGCTATAAGTTATCAATCCATAAGCTGGGTCGGAAATATAGATTAAATTATTTTTAATTTTATAAACTACCACAAAATGATTCTTATTCCAATGTACAATTAAGGGTAAAGGTATTTCGTTCAGCTTTTGAAAATCAATTTTAACACCTATGGTTTTAAAACCGATAGCTTCGGCTGCATCACTTAATTTTAATAAGCTGCTTCCTGCTCTTGTTGTTTCTGAGAGTTCCCTAATTTCCTGTAATGTAATGAGTTTACCATAATATTTCGATACAATACGTAAACAAGAAGGTCCACAATCTTTTGAGTCGGGTTGTTTGTAATATGGAAATTTAGTCATATTAATTTAAAGAGAATAGATTATGATTTTTAATTCAGAATTATTGGCAATGAAATTTTAAGGATATTATACTCAAATTTCGATTGGGCGTACTAATATAGTTTTACTTTTTCATAAGAATTTCGTTTAGTACTTGTTTGAATCTTATGCTGTCAGTTGGTCGCGGACCATCTTCTACCATTATTTCATTTCGCTTGTTAAAAATCACATATCTAGGAACAGATTTGACCTTTAAATAATAATATAACTCGGTGCTTTTAAAATTTGGGATTAAATATTGGTTATTTAGTACCCCATATTTTGCTAATTTTTTAGATGATTTTATCCATGCCGACTTCTTTTTATCTATTGAAAAATAAATCAAATCAATGTTCTTGTTGTTAGTCAAGCTACGGCGGATGCTTTGACTCTTTTGAATTTCATCAATACAAGGTAAACACCAACTTGCCCAAAAATCTACAATTTTATTCTTATTCTTAGATTTGCTAAATACCTTAGCCAGGCTAATTGTGTCTCCTTTGAGGTCAATTAATTTTGTTTGGAGTAACTCATTACTTAATTTACTATCAATATTGTTTAAGCTTTGTTTGAGGTCATCGATTTTTTCTTTATAAGAATCATCTTTTGAAAATCGCTCATAATACATATCAATTGTTTGTATTAACAAATCATTATTTTCCTTCCCTAAGCCAAAACTGTTTTTATGGTAATCCAATAATAGTCTTGCTATGGCAAAGGTTTCTATTTCTTCTTCAAAATTATCTTGAATAAATTTTTTTTCTTCCAAAAATTTTGACTTGGAATAATTGGCATTACCTGAATCAAGAAAATATTGCCGAATAAAAAAAATCAGATTTACGCGAAAAAAATGATTATTTAGAAGTTCTGTCTTGTTAAAATCTTCAATCGAAACATGATCAAAATATTCGCCAATATCAAAAAATCCATTTTTTTCAACATCGATTTTTTGGATCTCTTCCGTTAAGAAATTGTCAAAATTATTTAAATAAAAATAATGATTTTTATACTTAATTTTTTTACTTGTGGGACCCATTAAATTATACAAATAATTATGTTGTAGTTGAGCACCCATTATGGTTTTAAAACCATCTGTCACATTATGTTTTCCAATATACGTGTTAAAAAGATGTTTTCGTTTTAAGTAATTTTCCTTAACTCTTTTTTTATAATCCTTAAGATCACCTTTAAAAGGAATATACGCATAAGTTGTATTGCTGGAATCCATTTCAGGATAAAAATTATAGTGTGCTGAATTTTTGCCTGTGGCGTTTATAATCTTGTCCTTAATGGTCAGTAATACATTGTCCCCAGGACTTATTAAAAAACGTGACATATAATTAATATTAGTACCAACCGCATTAAAATGGACTATTTGTGGTCTTTCTAAATTTAAAATACTCATCACCGTTGTATCTTTATTAAACGTTTTTATAACGCGATTGCCATCGTCGTTAAATAAATGATAAATTCCAGTAAGATGGACACTCTTTAGCACTAATGAATCATCTGAAACAACTTTTACTAATGCGTTTTGTTTGAATTGAATGGAGTCAATTTGAATAATTTTAGCCTTGTTTTGTCTGTTTTCCTTAGTCTCTATTTTACAAGTCAAAAACATTCCACTTATTAGAATTATTATAATGGCTATTATATATTTTTTATAAATCATTGTATGATATTAATCGTCATAAAGATGTTTTCTGTAAAAAAGTTTCACACATTAAGACTTCTACATCAAAATAGCTCTACGATAGGTTTGATATTAATATTTTCTAGATTAAACTAGCAAAGGTATTATTTAACCAATGCTAGTTTTTAATCTCAACTAAAGATTAGCCAACATCAATGCAAACGTTATTCCACGTACCACTATTATGCGCTGAGCAACTAAAGTGACACCAATAAACATTACATCGTGCGGAAGGAACATTAGGGCCATTAGTACATCCACAGTACCAGCCTCCACTTCCACCTTCATCATCATCGCCACAATCTTCATCAGGAGCGCAACCACCAAAAACTTTTCTTTGTTCTTTTCTGTTGAGTGTTTGCACACCAGTTAAATTTGATAAATTTTTCATAATAAAATTTAATATATTAGCCTCGAACATATTAAGACCATCAAGGTTTTGGTCTACCTTTCGCGAAAAGGATATTGTTTATATAACTTCCAATTGAGCCTCAAAATTTATAGAAATCAATTGGTTAGTTGAATTAATTCCACTTAAAGTGGAGTTTATTGCCCAAAGGTATACCTTTGGGCTTTTTTACTTTTAGAACAATACGTCTTTCAAATCTTCAATACTATACTCACTAGGTATTTTATATCCATTAATAAAAATAGTTGGGGTCTGAGTAATTTTTTCCGCATCGCACCATTCGCGCATACGATTTATTTTATCATTTTGTTTTTCTAATTCTCCATTCACAGGATACTTATTTGCAAATAGGTTATAATCTTTCTTTTCTGAATTATACCAATCATCTAAGGCCTTTTGCGTCAATTTTTTATCGTTTTGACTATCTATAGCTAAAAAATGGCTTACAGGTTTTGCTTTTAAATCTATACCATCTGCCCTAGCGGTAAATAACATTTGTAAATTTATCTTTCCAGCATTTACTAAATCTTCTAAAAAAGGATGGGCTTTTGCGCATGGCCCACAATATGGGTTGCACACTTTTATGACATTATATTTTGCCCCTTCATTAGATATTGTTATACCCAAGCCATCCGTACTATGCATAATTTTGTTTGATTTGGCTAACAGACTTTCCAATACAATAGGGTTTGCTTTTATTCTCTTCAATCCGCGTTTAAAAACATAACTTTCTTTCTGATGTATTATTAATGGCTTAATCAAATTCCAAATTACAATAGGCATTATAAATAAGGTAATACAAATAAACAATGTTTCAAATGCAAAATGATTCTTATAAAAACCACCAAAAAAACTGATAGTGATTTCCGCAACCAAAACGACCTGTATTATGACGCAAAATTTACACCATTGCTTAACAACAGCTGCTTGATAATAAAAAGAAATAGCAATTACAGGCAATAAAATAATACTTAAAATTGCTAGAAGAGTCATGGCACTACTTGAAAAATTACTTAAAGCCAAACAGAAAAATGTTGCAAAGAAATAGGAAAACCCCAATAAACCTAGACTTAAATTGCCATCAAATAATGTAGCATAATTAGATTTTAAGACTGCATTACAATTAATTTTTTTTCCACCCGTACAAAAATTTTGCAAAGTTGGGTTGAATTGGTCAATATCAAACCACAATAAAAATACTCCTGCAGTTAACCCAATTAATTTTAAAATGCTATATATAACGGTGTAGGTTGTTAAAGTATAATTCCCTAATAAATCGGACATGCTAAAACTATTAGCAATCCAAAAAGTTAATAGAATGATAATAACACCCGTTAAAGATTTAAAGAAATTTTTACTAGCAAGTTTTTTGTCAATATCAATTTCTTTAGAATTCACATTAGTCTCAGCTAATAGACAAACACCTGTCCAAATTTTCAAGAATTCTTGTTTGGTAGATTCTAACAATTTATTTTTATCGTCAAAATAAGATACTGTCGTCAGTGTAATTTTATTTAATGTATAGAAAAGACCTGAGCCATCTTTGGAGACTTGAACAATACATGGAGTAGGGAGCTCATCAAAATTATCTTTAGCAATCTTAACAGCTACATTTTCAATATTATACTTCGTTAAAACATCTGAAATTGATAATAAGCTAGGATAGTCCTGATGTGATAGAATATTATCTTCTAAATAAGTATTTGTATGCCTTACCTTAAGTAGTTTTAGGAGTTGCTTTGCGGATTTAGAACAGTTATACATAATTTAATGGTTATAATTAAAAATTGCTTTGGATCGTCGATATTTTTGCTTAATGACCCTAATTCTCAACGAAGTAATGTAGCAGCACACTCTTCATTGCTAATCAAAATTCATTGTAATGACTTCTTTCATTTTAGTAATTGAAACTCATTAATATAAAGTCTGTTTAAATTGAAATTTTAAAATATAGTGGACATGTCATGGTTAAAGATATAAAAGATCAATTCAAATATTTTGGGGAAAATCCCCTTTTTTCATAGGGTGTTTTTCCCTTTTTTCGTAGGGTGTTTTTCCCCTAATACTATATCATTATTAACTTTGTTTTTTAAGATTTTAAATAGCAATTTAACATTACTGTTATTACAATATATGAACGAAATACTATATTGTTTCCTAATTACAAGTACCTGGAAGTTTCATATTATAAGTAAAATTATTTAAAATTATTTGACCTGTTAGTATAGGTTGCAAGTACCTTGCAACCTACCCTACCTTAGACTTCAAATAATCATATCTTATGCTTAAATCACTATAAAAAGAGTACCTTCAAGTACCTTGCAAGGTTATTCTTTCTAAGAATAAAGAATTTCCATAATGCTTCAAAATGCAACAATCAACTGCAAGAACATTGTATAATTTTGACGTATGAAATATACAAATCACTTTGGTCAAAATTTTAAGGAAAATGGTCAACCCCATCTTAGCAATGATTGTTATAAAAAATATTTCAATTTAGTGTGCTTAGAGAATAAAGTGCACGGTATGGAGATATTAAAAAAGAAATTTAAGGACACCCCTAACTATAATCAGTTTGATATAGATATTGAGAATTTCGAGAAGCAAATTTTTAATATTACAAAAAATTGCCACCCCGAAATATTTTTGTTAGAAATGGTTAAAGACTCAGTAAGTTTTGGATAGCTTATTTTTGGGATTATAATTGCATTTTCTATACCGTAAATAGAAATAAAAGATTTATTAACTTAGCTATTAATGGATATGGTTAATATTAACTATATCAATACGTTGTATCCAATTACCAAAAATCTACAAAGGAAATGCTTGTATATAAATATAGAAGTGGAACAGAGAATGATATAAAAGCTCTTGATAATAATCAATATTGGTCATCCTCGATTGAACAATTGAACGACCCTTGTGAAGCAATTACTGACACAAAAAGAGTCAAAAAATTTATGAACTACATTGGACGAAAAGTTGGTGCTAAAACTGAAGAAGATTTTGGGTTAATCAATGATAATACCGACGATGTTTTATCAATGGACAATAAAATGGGAGTTTATTCACTTTCTAAAACTCCTTTGGACGAATTACTTTGGGCTCATTATGCCAATTCACATAAAGGATTTTGCATAGAATATGACTTGGACATTTTATTAAAAAACGATGGAGATAATCATATACATTCTTTTCCTGTTTTATATTAAATAAAACCACCAAGTATTGGTATTTGGGATATTGCAAGAAATAAACAAAATAGTATGATAAAAAAGTTCGCCTTTCATAAATCAAAGAGATGGGAATATGAACAAGAATATCGAATTGTAACTAGTAAAATCGGATTAAATTCCTATAACTATGAAGCGCTTAAATCAATCTATTTTGGTCTAAAAATTAGCGAATCAGATAAAAACCAAATTATAAGCCTATTACAAGTAAGAGAAATTAATTTTTATCAAATTGAATTAGAGAAAAATAGTTATTCATTCAAAGCAGTAAAAATTGAAACCCAAACTTCTCTGGAATATAATTATTTGAAACAATTACCAACGTCCATTACAAATGGAAAAATTATAGAATTTAAAATCCTAAAAAATAAAATTTTCAACTTTGCAGGTGTTGGAGAATTTAAAGTTATGTTAAAGCAAGATTTAAATAAGTCAGAAATAGAAGTTTTAATCAACCATCTGAAAAATAATTTATTGTCTGAAGGAAAAACACTGTTTTTCGAATTCTTTACTGATAAAAAGCAAATTCACAATTTACCTTGGGTTTCAGCCACATTTCAAAAAAAGAAAATTGAGATACAGTTTAATTATGAAAATAATTGCACACAAAACCGTATATAATTTATTGCTATTACTCACCTATTCAAGAAAACCCTTGCGAATTTTCTATTCGGTTTTTATTTGCTAAATTAGTTGCTTAAACATACACAAACCGTTAGCTACAATTGAAATTAATCATAATGCAAGAAATATTTAACTTATTTAATTCAGATAAAAGGTGGCTAATTGCTACTATTATTGGTTTAATAGGATTGTACTTTGGTTATAAGAGAATTAGAATAATGTCTCGAAAAGATAAAATTGACAAAACAGATTTTGACAATAAAAAATCTAATTTTTCTTTGTATTTACACCAAGGATATAGGTTATTTGATAAGGATAAACAAAAACTCAAGTTTTTGCTAATTAATATTGACATATCTAACAAATCTTCATCCAAAATAACTGTCTCTCCTTATATATATGTTAAGCTAAAAGGTGTTAATGAAAAAATAAAGTTGTTACATGACAAACACTTATTCTTAGAAAAATATCATTCAAAAATTGAAAAATTTGATAACAACATTAGTATTGAAGAGAAAGGCAAGAAATCAGGTTGGATTATTACAGAGATTCCATACGAATTAATAGATAAACGAATAGAATATATTGAAATATTTTGTGAAGACACATTAGGAAATGTTTCGAAAGTTGAATTTTATCTACTTAAAGACATTTACTATGAAGATACAAAAAACTAATTCACAAATATATACTATCGCAGAAGAAGGACTAATATCAAACTTTGATTTAGCGGAAGGACGAATGATACCGGCTGTCGTATTACAGAATATAGACAACGATAAACTAGTAGAAAATTTAGTAAAAATACATCTTGATACACCTCCAGGAGATGTAACTGTAACTTGGGGTTCACCCTTCAATCCTCTCATAAGAAATAAATATTGGGAATTATACCTTAAATTTTCAAAACCATTAGAATGTGAATTTGCAATACGGTTTGATTTAGAAAAAGAACATCGGACTATTGATGCAATTATTCATTCTAGAGGGTTATATATAAGTTATGGTAAAATTGGAGACAAAGTTTCGCGTATGAAAAATGGAGCCATTTTGATAGAAGTTCCAAACACAGGAGTGGATAACGATTGGAATAAAAAATTACTTGAAGTATTAATAAAAAAATACAAAAAAAGAATTAAGAATAAAAGTAATAAAGAAATAAAACGACTCGCTGAATATGAAATTGAGGAGTTTAGAAAACTTTCAAACTTCTCAAAAAAGCTATAGCTAACAATGGTTATAAGTAATGGCGCCGTTCTCGCCTACTTCTGAAAATCCTCTCTGATTTTCACTTAGGTGCCTACTTTCAAAGATAAGTACTAAACCAAGCAACTACTCATGGCCGAGACCGTTAGGTCACATTCAGCTAAAGCTGACTTGTGTAGTTACGTGCTTCGCACTCCCACCCCACAAGTAAATCTGACCTAACGACCTGCTAAACCAAATTACCTAAGTGCTTTATATCTAACACAGCTACAGCTGACAGGCCCAAGCCTTTAACGTGTCATAATAGTTGCTTATAGCAATTTGACTCTACTTCTTGAACTCCCAATCTAATAAATTTAACAACTAACGGTAGCTTCGCTACTTAGTCGGCAAACAATAATTTGAGACATAGTCATCAACATCGTTCAGATTCTCAAATTATTGTTGCTTAAATTTATTATCTTTTCCTTCGCAAAGTAGAACTGCGTTTAGCAGGTCATTGTAGCACATTTGAGAAAACGAACTAGATGACAGAATTTCAAATAAATGACCCAAGTTTAGAATCTCAATGGAGAGCTTTGATTCTATTTGGAAAAAATAGTGCTACTTATAAATTTGCGTTTGCTAAAAGTTTATTAGAACTAGTAAATAAAGAAACTACTAAAATTTCATTGGCTGAATTATCTCGACCATTTTCTAAAAATATTATTGAGCATTTAAAAGAAAACGATAAACAAGGAAATTCAAAATCGAGTGGTTTTTTAAATGTTTGCAGAAGCCATATAAAAGGAGAAATTTCAGAATCCGAGTTATGGTCAAAAACCGAAAAATTAGGTTTTCTAAATGTGGTAGACGCTTTTCAAAATTTAAACAGAGCTCAAATTCCCGATATTTTTTATGAAAAAAATTATAAATCAGGGAAAAAGGAAATCGTTATTAAAGACAACCTTTTAAAGTTAAAAGAATCTTTTCATTTCCAAAATTTTAATCATGAAGTTGAGGCTCGCTGGAATTTAGTTGAAACTGCTTGGAACCTTAATCTAAATCCGAAACTACTTGAAGTTAAATATGATGAAGATAAATCATTATTCTTTTTAGAAAATGATTTTATGAGAAGGACTGATATAACTTCAGTTAGAGATTCTCTAAATGGATATCAAAAAGGGAAATGTTTTTATAGTTTTCAAGATATTTCTGTTGTAAGTGGTTCTTCTCATTTATGTGAAGTTGACCATTTTTTCCCACACATAAACAAAACAGTTCACAATGAGTTTGGTTCAAATATAAATGGTGTATGGAATCTTGTTTTAGCAAATAAAGAAGTTAATAGAAATAAATCTGCTAGAATTCCAGAAAAAAGATTCTTACAAAGATTATTTATTAGAAATGAATTTTATATTCAAAGCAAACATCCATTGGCAGAAACAATTGTTAATCAAACAGGAAATACAAAACAAAAAAGAATAGAATTTTTAAATAAACAATACCAATTAGCATTAAATTCTGCTATTATTACTTGGAAACCAGAATTTGAATTAAATGGAAATTTTTAATGAGTGTATTTAGTAACATTGAAGAAAACAAAAAGATTTATCAAGGAAAACATTTCTTCTTGATAAAAGATGGATATCCAGTATCACCTGGTCATATTTTAATTATTTCAAATAAAGAAAAATTAGACTATTTCGAGTTAGATAAAAACGAACGGAATGAATTAACTGAATTAATAATTAAAGGAAAAGAAATTATAGAAAATGAATACAATCCTGATGGATATAATATCGGAATGAATTGTGGAGAAGTTGCAGGACAGTCTGTAATGCATTTTCATTGTCATATTATACCAAGATTCAAAGGAGATATGAAAAACCCCAAAGGTGGCATAAGACATTGTGTCGAAGAAAAAGGAAATTATTAAAAGACCGTCCTACATCAACGTGTATAATTCATTGTTGGTTTTAGCCTACCTACGAAAGTCCTCTCGGACTTTCTAACTGTGATTTATTTGCTACTTTAGTACTTAAACACGCAACGAAACAATACACAAATCGTTGTACGCAATATACCGACTGACAATTTTAACATTTATTTGACATTATGACAGCGAGTTACAGTTGGCATCTTTATTGAGAATCGTTAATCATAACATATTGTAAATCAATTAACAATGAATTTATTGGCTAATTTGAAGGTTTACAGAAATAAATAACAAATCAAATGGCTACATCAGTAAATTCTGCTTTCAATGAATTTAACAAAGACTTTGTCAATATTCTTAAAGATAGGACAGACAAGGCTCTAACAAGCCGAAATTGGTTACTTGAACAGCTTAACGGACTAGATGCAAAAGATGACCTTGATTTTCCTTTCAAATATGAATCTAAACACGTAAATTACGGTTCTTTTGAAAGAAGAACAAAAATTCGAGAATTAAATGATGTTGATTTGATTTTTTGTTTTACTGGCAATGGAGCTACATATACAAAGCACACTACAAATCGGTATCAAATCAATACGCCTAATGCTGGACAAAGACTTAAAAATCTTTCCGATAATGATATATTAAATTCAAGACGTGTTGTGAATAAAGTTAAAAATTCACTCTCACAAATTGGACAATACAAATCAGCTAATTTGCACAGTCGTGGAGAGGCAGCCACTCTAAGTTTGTCATCTTATGAATGGGTATTTGACATTGTCCCTTGTTTTTATACAGATACAGATTTGTATTTAATACCTGATGGCAATGGAGATTGGAAACCAACCGACCCAAGAATTGACCAAAACCGAGTTACGAATGCTAATCAAGATAATAAAAGTATTGTTTTACAACTCATAAGAACTTTAAAATATTGGAATAGGAGAAATTCAACTCACACAATATCTTCATATCTTTTCGAAAATATTGTCATTAATTTTGTAAATTCAAAAACAGAATTAAACGACTATAATGATATTAATATTAGAGATTTTTTTTACTATTTAAGTTCAGCAATTTTAAATTCTGTAAATGACCCGAAAGCTTTTCAAGGAGACATAAACACTTATTCGTACACGCAAAAAGTTGCAATCTCAGGAAAGGCAGATTGGGCTTATCAAAAAGCTAATCAAGCAGTTTATGCTGAATTAACTGAAAAAGATCAAAAAAAATCAATTAATCTTTGGAGAGAAATTTTCGGAGCAGATTTCCCTACTTATGGCTAATAAAGGAAAAAAAATATTAGAAAGGCAGGACAAGGATGTACACATCAATGAATTGCTGGCTCAAAAAAGAGTATACTCAATTGCAAAAAATTATCAAGGATTTTTGATTTTTATTTCAGTACCTCTACCAATTATAATTTCATTAGTTGTGAAATTTAACCCAAACTTATTTAATGAATCTAGTTACATATTTGTGTTATACACAATAATTGCAGCTGTTGGAGAAAAGATTTTAGAGAGTAGTATTGATAGATTAAAAAAAATTGCAGCATCTATAAAAGAGACATTTGATAATAAAGTACTGGGCATTAATTCAAACGAAACTTTAAATTTAGTTTTGACCGATAGAGAACTAATTAGAAGATATTCGAAAAAATATAGAGCAAAACAACAAGTGATAAATAATGTAATTGATTGGTATTCTTTAGAAATAAAAAACGTTAAAACTAATGTAGCAAGCTTATTATGTCAGAGAACTAACATTACCTATGATTTCTCAGTTCGTAAAAGATATAAGTATTTAATTTATATAATCAGTTCTTTAACATTTCTAGTTCTATTAATAATTGCATTAATAAACGATTTGAGTGTTAAAGGGTTTTTAATTGAAGTTATTTTACCTTCCATTCCAATAATTATGTTCGCTTATAAAGAAATTAATTCTAACACAGAATCAATTGATAATTTAAATCATTTAAGAAATCTTATAGAATCGACTTTAAGCGAAACAAATATTAATGACACGATTGAGAAAAAACAATTGAGAAGTATTCAGGATAGAATTTATAACAACCGTCTTTTAAGTCCATTAATTCCTGATTTTATATATTATTCTCTAAGACCAAAACTTGAGGACGAAATGAATTATTCAATGGCAGAAAGGATAGAAATACTGCGTACAACATAGTATATAAAACATAGCTATTATAAGTTTTCCGAAAGGTCTGCGTGTATTTTCAAAGATCACCAAATTTTTAAATTTGGCTTTTAGTAAAATAAAGATAAAAAGAAAAATTTAAAAATTCGGCTCGTTTATAATCCGAGAAGTAAGCGTCTTTGTAATCGCTACTTTTCGTATACACGACCGTTAGGTCACATTCAGCTAAAGCTGACTTGTGTTGTTACGTACTTTGAATCCCCAAGCTAATAAATTTATCAATAATCGGTAGCTGTTCTATTTAGTCGACAAACAATAATTTGAGATACAAGTATCAACATCTGACAGATTCTCAAATCATTGTTGCTTAAATTTATTATCTTTTCCTTCGCAAAGAAGAACTGTGTTTAGTAGGTCGTTGGCGGTAATTAAAAAAAGACAATCAAATATGAAGTTCACCTATTTCAAATTTAAAAATTTCAAAGGTATAGAAGATCAAAAATTAGATTTATCTAGATCTGCTGGTTCTAATATTTTTACGTTAGTTGGACTTAATGAAAGTGGAAAAACTACCATTCTTGAAGCGATAAATTTCTTTTCTTATAAGCAAGAAACACTAGATGTTCTGGAACTAGATAGTTATAATATAGAAGATATTCACAGTCTCATTCCTATAAACAGGAGAGATAATTTCAATGATTGCATCATTATTGAAGCAGGATTGGAATTGTCTGATAATGATCTTTGGGAAGTAAAACGCATTATTAAAAATCAGACGAATATTAATGTAATCTATTGTGATAATAAGGTTTCATACACTCAAAAATATCACTTCAAAAATTCTAAACATCAACCTGAAATGGATGAATCTCTATGGAAATTTCAAGTAACTGGAAAATCACCACGAGCAAAAAAAATTCGCAATCTAACTAATGAAGAAAAGCAATTTGCCAACACTCTTTACATCAAGAAGAACATTCCAAGTATTTTGTACTTTCCAAATTTTTTATTCGAGTTTCCCGAGAAAATATATCTAGATACAAAAACTGAAAATCCGAAAGATTTATTTTATCAAAATATCATCCAAGATATATTAGATTCATTAGATAACGATTTAAATATAGAAGAACATTTAATTGAAAGAATTGTATCCGTTGAGAAAAATGAAAAAAGAAACCTAAATAGTCTAATCGGCAAGATGAATCGAAAACTTTCCATAATAATATTCGAATCTTGGAACAAAATTTTTAGCAAAAAACTAAATCAGAAAGAAATTGTTTTATATCCTGATTCTGATAAAGATGGAGCATATTTGGAGTTTAATATAAAAGATGATGTAGACATATACCGAATAAATGAAAGGTCGCTTGGCTTTAGATGGTTTTTCGTTTACATACTGCTAACACAGTTCAGGAATTATGGAAAAAGTAGAAGTAATGCGTTCTTTCTGTTTGATGAACCTGCATCGAATTTGCATCCTGCAGCACAATCTGAATTATTAAAGAGTTTCGAAAACTTACCGAATGTTCTTTATACAACACATAGTCATTATTTAATAAATCCAAAATGGCTAGAGAGTACTTATGTGGTTAAAAATAAAGGAATAAATTATGAAAACGAAGAAGATTATTTAGCAAAGAATACAGATATTAGTATAATGAAATACAGGGAATTTGCAAGTAAGTTTCCTAGTCAAACTAGCTATTTTCAACCAATCTTAGAAATTCTAGAGTATAAACCATCAAATCTAGAATTAGTTCCAAAAGTTATTATTACAGAGGGTAAAAATGACTTTTACACATTTTCTTACTACCAAAAAATAATAAAAGAATATAAACTACCATTAGTATTTATTCCAGGCACAAGTTCTAATAATCTAGAAAATTTAATAAGTCTCTATCTTGGTTGGGGAACTTCATTTATTGTTTTATTAGATTCTGATGATGCTGGGAAGAATTCAAAATTGAGGTATATAGAATTGTTTGGAAATTATATTGAAGACTTAGTTATTACTTATGATGAAATCGATAAAAGCTGGGATAAATTTGAAACGGAAAAATTATTTTCTTCAAATGATCAATTGACACTTCAGAAACTTAATTATCCTGCTGACAAGAAATTCAATAAGAAAAATTTTAATAGAAGCATACAGGAAGTCTATGTAACCAATACTAAGGTAAAATTAGATAGTGAGACATTGGAAAATTTTAATAAAGTAATTAAATTTCTAAAGATAAAATTAAAATAACTACTGCCAACACCGTATAAAAAATTGATGGTATTGTGCTAAAAAAATGATCGTTATACCTTTGCTAAATCCAATTTTCTTATCGGAAAATAATCACATACAAAACTACAACTATTGTGATACATAAAAATTAGGCATAATTAACAATTAGAACAAAATTAATGAAAACAAATTACTTTTACATTGATGAAACAGGGCACATTAACAATAATGAACCTATGTTTGCTTATGGTTGTATTAAGACTGACACACCTAAATTAATTGAAAAAGTACTAGAAGAACTAAAAGTGGAATTAGCAGAAGACCCTTTGTTGGCAAAGTTTGGAGAAAAAATATTAAAAAACAACTTTCATGCAACAGGAGACCACTTTGACGTAAGAACGCAATTTTACAGAATATTACCATTGCTTAATTATAGAGCTTACTTTACAGTTTTATTTAAAAATGATGATTATTACAAAAATTTGAAAAAAGAAAATGACGACCATGAAATAATCAAATCCATGTTACTTAAAATAATAAAACCCAGAATCACAAAAAATAGAAATGATAAAAATATATTTTTCATTGAGACATTAGAAGTTCAAAATAAATCGTTAAACACAATTGTTGAAGAAATTTTCAATATCTTCAACAATGATTTTAATGTTGAGTATTTAATTGTTGACAAACATTGCCAAAATATGCCCATAGTTGATTATTTATGTTATATCTTGAATAAAATTTTTGTTCAAAAAGAAAATGAAAATAATACTATTGCTGAATGGGTTGCGAGAACATTTGAAATACTAAAGGATAAAATTGCTTTGATTCATTTTCTAAATGAAGATAGTTTTTACAGTAGACATTCACATAAAAACAAACAAATTGAACTAAACAATCTAAAATTAAAAAGGCAGTGTATTAAGGATAAATAATAGGATACGAGTCGTATTCGGGAATGAAACAAATCAATTCTTCTTACCTTAATCACTGCTATTTTATTATGCCGCACAAAAAAATAAACACTGCTAAAAAACTGGCAAACTTTCTTAATATTGAAATAGAAATTTTATTGGAATTATTGAAAAATGATTATAATATCATTAAAATAAATAATTATTCAGCAGATATATTAAATAATGTTCTAACTGTAAAAAAAATAGAAATTCCAAAAAAAAGCGGTGGTTTTAGGGTTGTATATTCACCATCATCAGATAATTTAACAAGTTGTTTAAAAGTACTAAACTCAAAACTAGGGAAAATATACAAGCCTTCTTCTTGCGTTCATGGCTACATTAAAGGACGTGGAATAAAAACTAATGCTTCTAACCATCTAGGAAAAAAATATGTTTTAAAAATTGACATCGAAAATTACTTCACAAAAATAACAAAAGAAAGTATTATTAAATCACTAAATAATTTAGGATTTCATCATGAGATAAGCCCCTTAATTGCTAAAATAACAACTCATAATGATGTACTCGTACAAGGATTTCACACAAGTCCTACAATAGCGAATATCATCTTTCATGAATTAGATTTAATACTTTCAAAATTTACAAATATTGCGTACACAAGGTATGCAGATGATTTATATTTTTCATCAGATAAAGAAATTGACATTATATCCAAAATGGAAGATCAACTTTTAAAATTTGGATTTACAATTAATAAGTCAAAAACAAAATTGATGAAACGAGGTCAAAAGCAATACGTTACTGGTTTGACTGTCTTCGACTCTAAAAATCCGAGAATCGCTAAACATAAGAAAAAAAAAATTCGTCAACAAATGCACTATATTAGTAGGTACGGATATAAAGGACATATTATGCACGAATTCGGTTTTTCGAATGAAGAGTATTTAGATAATGATGAAATTAAAGAAAAAGTTGACTATAAAATTTATGAATTAAAATCAAAGATTAAAGGTTGGCTACTATTTATAAACTCAATTGAACCTGATTTTAGTGAAAAATATATTGACCTAAAATAACTATGCCAAAAACAATGTTTAATTAATTACTAGAGCGAAACTCCCGAAGAAAATCCTTGCGGATTTTCTATTCGTTTGCATTTGCTAAATTAAGTGACTAAACAACGTAACAATAAGGTGAGCTTTCCGAACATAAAACGGTACCTGCAAGCTGAAAAGCCAACAGTACAAATAGCACAGTTATTTTGACCAACATTCAAGACTAAATTTAAAAAAACAAATTAGCTATTTTTTGCCAACGCACGACATTCTGTTCTAAGAAAAAAATGTAAATTGTAAACTGAAAATTTATTGAAAATTAAACTTTTAAATGACTGCGAATATTAACCAAAACCCTGAACAAATAGCTCGTGATAAAATAGACGAAATGCTACGAGAAGCTGGTTGGTTAGTTCAGTCAAAAAAGAAAGTTGATTTATCAGCAAACAAAGGAGTTGCAGTACGCGAATACCAAACTGATGTTGGTCCTGCGGATTATGTACTGTTTGTAAACCGAAAACCTGTCGGTATTATAGAGGCCAAACGTGAAGATGAAGGACACAGACTTACGGTAGTAGAAGAACAATCTTCAAACTATGCCAACGCAAAACTAAAATACTTAAACAACGACCCTTTGCCTTTCGTTTATGAAAGCACAGGCACAATTACAAGATTTACAGATTATCGCGACCCTAAACCAAGAGGTAGAAATGTTTTTAGTTTTCATAAACCAAAAACAATTACAGAATGGTTAAAAAAGGGAAAAAGTCTTCGAGAAAGACTTTTATCAATTCCTGCTTTAGATGAAACAGGACTTCGTCCTGCTCAAATTGTAGCAGTTAATAATTTAGAACATTCTTTCAAAAAGAACAGACCAAAAGCCTTAATTCAAATGGCAACTGGTGCTGGAAAAACATTTACCGCAGCAACATTTGTATATCGCTTGCTTAAACACGCAGATGCAAAACGTATTTTGTTTTTGGTTGACACCAAAAACCTTGGCGAACAAGCTGAACAAGAATTTATGACCTTTCAGCCAAATGACGATAACCGAAAATTTACAGAATTGTACAATGTTCAGCGTTTATCTTCAAGCTACATTGCTTCAGACAGTCAAGTATGTATTTCAACAATACAACGCCTCTACTCTATTCTAAAAGGAGAAGAATTAGACGAAAGTACTGAACTTGATAATCCAAACGAAAATTCTTGGTTACAAAATAAAATTTCAAAAAATAAGGCGGTTCCTGTTGAGTACACACCAAAAGTACCCATTGAACAATTTGATTTTATAGTCATTGACGAAGCTCACCGATCCATTTATAATTTATGGAAACAAGTTTTAGATTATTTTGATGCTTTCCTTATAGGTCTAACGGCAACTCCAGACAAAAGAACTTTTGGTTTTTTTAATGAAAACGTAGTTAGCCAATATACCTATGAAGAATCGGTAACAGATGGCGTAAACGTACCTTATGATGTTTACACTATCGAAACTGATATTTCGCAAAATGGTGCAATGATAGAATCTGGTTGGTTTGTTGACAGAAGAGATAAACTCACACGTAAAAAACGTTGGCAACAAGAAGATGAAGATACGGACTACCAACGCAATGATTTAGATAAAAAAGTAGTCAATCCAAGCCAAATTAGAAACATCATTCGAGAATATAAAAGAGCATTAAAAACAACTATTTATCCAAATCGTATTGATGAAAATGGCGAATATGAAGTACCAAAAACATTAGTCTTTGCAAAAACAGATAGCCATGCAGACGATATTATAAAAATCATTCGAGAAGAATTTGACGAAGGAAATGACTTTTGTAAAAAAGTAACTTACAAAATTGAGGAAGACCCCAAGTCTGTGTTAAACCGTTTTCGAAACTCTTATTACCCAAGAATTGCAGTTACAGTAGATATGATTGCAACTGGAACAGACGTAAAACCTTTAGAAGTATTGTTGTTTATGCGAGATGTAAAAAGCATCAACTATTTCGAACAGATGAAAGGTCGTGGTACACGAACTATAAATAGTGATACTTTACAGTTAGTAACAAAAACAGCCAAAACCAAAACACATTTTGTTATTGTAGACGCTGTGGGCGCCACCAAATCTAAAAAAACGGACAGCAGACCTTTAGAGCGCAAGCCAACCGTTGCAATGAAAGATTTATTGGGAGCAGTAACCATGGGAGTTTCAGACGAAGATTTATTTTTGTCTTTAGCCAACCGATTAATTCGTTTAGAAAAGCAAATCACAGAAAAGGAAAAAGTCAAATTGCTGGAGTTTTCTGGTGGTAAAAATTTAAAACAAATTACCAAAGAGTTAATTACAGCTTTCGACCAAGACGAAATTGAAACCAAAGCACAACTGGAAATTGACAAAATTCCTATACAAGACCATACACCTGCTTTAATCGAAGATGCTAAAAAGAAAGCTCAAGAACAATTAATTTTAGAAGCAAGCAAAACCTTTAACAGCGAATTAAATGGCTATTTAGATAATGTTCGTAAACAACACGAACAAATTATAGATAGCCATAACATTGACACTGTTACAAAAAGCGAATGGGAAACCACTTCTGTAGATAAAGCAACAGAAATTGTAAATGATTTTACCGAGTATTTAGAATCAAATAAAGATGAAATTAAAGCTTTGAGTATTTTTTACAATCAACCCTACAATCGCAGAGATATCACCTTTAAAATGATAAAGGATGTGATGGAAAAAATACAATTAGAAAAACCATTATTAGCCCCAGATTACGTTTGGGATGCTTATGCAACTTTAGAAGAAGTAAAAAGCAAACAACCCAAGGACGAATTAACCGCCTTGGTGTCTTTAATTAGAAGAACTTGTGGTATTGACAGCGAATTAAAAGCCTACGACAGCACCATTGAAGCAAATTTTAATAAATGGATTTTCAAACAGCATACAGGTCAACACAACCGATTTACACAAGAACAATTAGATTGGTTACGCTTAATTAAAGACCACGTAATAAGCAGTTACCATATAGAAATAGATGATTTAGATTACACGCCATTTGATGCCAAAGGTGGTAAAGGAAAAATGCATCAATTATTTGGTGACCAAATGAATGATATTATTAACGAAATTAATGAAGTATTAGCAGCATAATGAGAAAAGATTGGATTGAATGTGAAGCTGAGTTACTAGGCGACTTAATAAGAGGTATTAATTATAAAAAACCTCAATCCGCTGATAGCCAAAAAAACAATTTTTTGCCGATTTTAAGAGCAAATAATATAAATGAAAATCAATTAAATTTTGAAAATTTAAAGTATGTTGAAAAAGAATTAATTAAAGAGGACCAGAAAATATTAGCTGGTGATATTATTTTTGCAATGTCAAGCGGTAGTAAACATTTAGTCGGTAAATCTGGACAAGCAAAAATCAATTATAATGGAAGTTTTGGTGCATTTTGTTCAGTTTTCAGACCTAATGAAAACATAAATTCAAAATTTATTCAATGTTATTTTCACTCAACTACGTTTAGAGGTATTATTAGTAAAGCATCAAAAGGTTCAAACATTAATAATTTAAAAAGAGAACATATTTTAAATGCAACTATTCCTCTTCCACCTTTGATAACCCAAAAAGCAATTGTCAAAAAAATAGAAGAACTATTTAGCAGTTTAGATAGTGGAATTGCAGACCTTAAAAAAGCACAAGACCAATTGGTTATTTATAGGCAAGCTGTGTTAAACAAGGCCTATAATAATATTACAAAGGAAACAACTTTGGAAGATGTGAAAAAAGATTCTTTAATTGGTTTAGTTCGAGCAAGTGGTTTACAGAATAATTCAGAAATTGGTTTACCATATATAAAAATGGACAAAATTGACATGATTGGAAATGTTAATTTAACTGAACTTGTTTATGTTGAAGTTAACAAAGTGGAAGAAGAAAAATATCAATTAAATAGTGGTGATATCCTCTTAAACACTCGTAATAGTTTCGAACTTGTGGGGAAAACGGGTATAATGAGAAATATAAAAAAGACTATGGTTTTTAATAATAACATTATGAGGATTAGAGTTAAGGATGAGTATAATCCATATTTTATATGTTATCAATTAATTAGTCCATTTGTTCGTAAACAAATGGATGGTCATAAAAAAGCTACCACAAGTGTTTGTGCGTTGTATCAGAGAAACTTATTTCCGCTTAAATTAAAAACCATTTCTTTAAATAAACAGAACCAAATCGTCCGTGAAATAGAAAGTCGCTTATCGGTTTGTGATAAAGTAGAAGAAAGCATAAAAGAAAGTTTACAAAAAGCACAAGCCTTGAGACAGAGCATACTTAAAAAAGCATTTGAGGGTAAATTGTTAAGCGAAGAAGGAATTGCTAAATGTAAAGCCGATAAGGACTATGAGCCAGCGAGAGTTTTGTTGGAGAGAATTAAAGTGGAGAAAAAGAAAATTACTAAAAAATAAATTATGAATGTAGTACCTAGAGACTTTACATTACATGCATTGTTCAATAATCCAAATGAGCAATTTTTAATACCATCCTATCAAAGGAGATATGCTTGGAAATTTCCGCAACAGTCTGCATTATTTAGAGATATAGATATGTTACTAGATAATGATGGACATTTATTTGGAATGTTAATTTTACATACGGGGATGTACCACGGTGGTATAAATACTGTTGATGTAGTAGACGGGCAACAAAGATTAACAACTACAACTATTCTTTTGAAAACAATGATGGATAAGTTTAAGGAATTAAACTTTGAATTTCAAGCAAATCAAATAGCTCAATTATTATACTGTGGCGATTTTACTAAACGAAAAAAAAGAAAATTAGTTTTAGGCGAGTTAGACGAACCAGATATGGAGTTTTTATTTAATAATAAATTAGATAAAATTAAAAACCAACGAATTTTAGAAGCTCACAATACTTTTGTTTATTATTTAGAAAAAGGTGTAAATAATGAAGGAACAGCTTGGTTAGAGAAATATTATCAAAAGTTATTGCATACGGCTAAAATAATAAGATTAGATGTGCCTGAAGCTAAAGATGCTTACAAATTATTTGAGACCATAAATAATAGAGGGTTGAGATTGTCTGCCACAGATATTCTTAAAAATTTCATATTAGGCCATACAGCCAAAATAGATGATGAAACTCTTAAAAGATCTAAAGAACTTTGGGCAGAATTAATAATTAATTTAGATGGCATAAATTCAGATGATTTTTTTAGACAATATGTATCTAGCATTTATACTCGAAAAATATCTAAAACGAAACTTATTGAAGAGTTTAAAAAGTACTATTTCAAAAATGTAAAAGATGTTGAGAAACTTGGCGAATACATGTATAATTACGGAATTTCTGAAGAAGAATCTATGGATGATGAAAATTCGGAAATTGAACCAATAGAAGATGTTAATGATACATTTGAACAATACGATGAGTCAAATGATAGAATATCAGTTGTCGAATACCTGCAACAGATTGTAAATGCAAGTAGTTGCTATAATAAAATAATTTTTGCCGGTTTTAGTGACAAAAAAATTAACCAGTTATTACATGACCTTAAATTTATAAAATCATTTACCTCATATATCTTTTTAATGCATTTTCTACAATTTCAAAACATTGAACGAAAAGATAAATTGAAGGTATTAAAAATGATAGCTTCATTAATGTTAAGAAGACATGTTGTAGGGAGAAGCACAGCATATAATGATGATATTTTTGCTAATCTATTAAGATTAGATAATGAAGATGAAAATTATCTAAAAAACATCAAAGATTCATTAATAGAAGATTATCCAGATGATGAAGAATTTGAAGATAGATTTGCCGTTCATGAATTAAAAGAAAGAGTCATAGATAGAGCAAGGTATATTTTAACTGAAATAGAGTATCATATCACCGGTAATACTAAAGAACTTGCAATAAGTAATACTGAAGATGTTCATGTAGAGCATATTATACCAAAAACTATTGATTCGAAAAAATCAAAAAAAGAATTTGGTGATTGGATGGAGTATTTACCAGGAAATGTGGTGCTAGAACATAAAAAAAGAGTTAATCGTATAGGAAATATGACGTTATTTTCAGGAACTTTAAATATTAAAGTTAGCAATAATCCATTTTTGGATAAAAGAAAGGAATATAAAAACTCTAACATTCAATTGACAAAAGACTTAGGAGAGTATAAGTTTTTTAAATTTCATCATTTAGATGAAAGAGGAAAAGAATTAGCACAAATTGCTCTAAAAATATGGAAATTATAATATGACGGACTCAAGTATAATATCAAAAATATGGAACCTTGCCAATGTACTACGAGATGATGGTGTAGGCTATGGCGATTATTTAGAACAAATTACCTATTTGCTATTTTTAAAAATGGCAGACGAGCTCAATAAACCGCCTTATAACAAAGGCTTGGTGTTTCCTAGATTAAAGGACGTAGAAGGTAACGAAATAGAAGATGCTGAAGTATGTAATTGGGAAACGCTTTCGGGTAAAAGAGGTTCTGAACTAGAATCGTTTTATAGCCAATTATTACGAACGCTATCCTCAGAAAAAGGCACATTAGGTCAGATTTTCACTAAGAGCCAGAATAAAATACAGGACCCAGCTAAATTATTAAAAGTGATTAATCTTATTGACAAAGAAGATTGGTCAATGATGGGCGCAGACATCAAAGGAAAAATCTATGAAGGTCTTCTAGAGAAAAATGCAGAAGACACCAAAAGTGGTGCTGGACAATATTTTACACCAAGAGCATTAATAAAAACAATGGTTGCTTGTGTACAGCCAAAACCATCTAAATCAATTATTGACCCTGCATGCGGAACTGGAGGTTTCTTTTTAGCTGCTTACGATTGGATTGTAGATAACAATAAACTAGACCGTGAAGAAAAGGAGTTTTTAAAGAACAAAACCTTCTACGGTAATGAAATTGTGGCCAATACACGTAGAATGTGCTTAATGAATATGTATTTGCATAACATTGGAGAAATAGATGGAGAATCGTTTATAAATCCAAATGATGCTTTGATTTCAGATGATGGTCAGCGCTATGATTATGTATTAGCAAATCCACCTTTTGGTAAAAAAAGCAGTATGACTTTTACCAATGAACAAGGAGAAATTGTGAAAGAAGATTTAAGTTATAACCGTCAAGATTTTTGGGAGACTACCTCAAACAAACAACTCAACTTTTTACAACACATTAAAACACAATTAAAAATTACAGGAGAAGCTGCTGTAGTACTCCCAGACAATATTTTATTTGAAGGTGGTGCTGGTGAGGAAGTGAGAAAGCAGTTAATGAAAACAACTGAATTACACACTATATTAAGATTGCCAACTGGTATTTTCTATGCACAAGGTGTAAAAGCAAACGTGTTATTTTTTAATAATAAACCTGCAAGTAAAGACCCTTGGACAAAAGATATTTGGTTTTATGATTACAGAACAAACGTACATCATACACCAAAGAAAAGTCCTATGCGACAAGAACATCTTAAAGAATTTATTGAATTGTATAATGGTAAAAACATCAACAAACGTAAAGAAACGTGGAGTGAAGAAAATGAAGATGGGAGATGGAGAAAATATACTTATGATGAAATCATTACCAGAGACAAAACGAGCTTAGATATTTTTTGGCTAAAGGACAATAGTTTAACCGATTTAGATAATCTACCAGAACCAGATATTTTGGCAAATGAAATCATTGAAAATATAGAAGCAGGTCTTAGTAGTTTTCGGGAAATTATGGAAACAATAAACGGAGAAACGGAATAGTCAACATTTTCAAGTTTGCAATAACTAGTACCTTGCAACCTGTCATTCCGAATACCTAGTTTAAACGATTATTTGTGCTTAAACCAGTATGAAAAAGTACTTACAATGTATATTTTATTAAAGCATTATAATTGCATTATTTAAACTTGAATTTTACATATCATTTATGTAATTAAAAAATTATTAACTTAGCGACAATGTGGGATTTAATTAACAATTATATCCTTATGTTGTAAACAATTTAAGAAAAAGTAAGTAACCAATATATTAAACAAATTATAATAAAATTTATGGCTAAATATTTAAGAACCTCAAGCATAACTGCAGAATTGGAAAACTTAATCAGAGATGCAAGAAAAGAACTTTACATTATAAGTCCTTACCTAAAACTTTCTGATAATATGAAAGAACTATTAAACGATAAAGAAAGAGAAAAGGTAGATGTTAGAATCATTTTTGGAAAACAGGAACTTGCTCCAACCGAAATGAGTTATTTAGAGAAATTAAAATATGTGAGATTATATTTCTCTAAAAATCTTCATGCAAAATGTTACTTGAATGAAAGCAAAATGATTATTGCATCAATGAATCTTTATGAATTTTCTCAACAACACAATCGTGAAATGGGAATTTTAATTGACATGGCGAATGAGGAAGATAAGGAAGTATATGAAGATGCTTCGAGTGACATTGAATCCATAATGCATAATAGTGAGGATTTTTCATATATCCAAGCTCCACAAAAAACTATCTTGGATGAAAATAAAGCTAGTAATTCTAACGGAAAAAATAAAGTACAAAATTATATAAATTCAAAATTTTTAACCACAAAAGAATTATCTCAAAAAACTGGTTTGAGTAGCCGAAAAGTTAACTCTTGGTTTGTTGACAATAAATTTATGTACAAGAAAGATGATGACTGGTATGCTACAAAAAAAGGAAATGAAATGGGAGCAAAACAAATGGAAGGTTCTTATGGAAAATTTATTCTCTGGCCTGAAGAATTGGCAACTGAACTAAATGAATAAAAACAGTTTAAAACATTGCGGAAAATTAATTATACCTGAATTTTATTTCAGTTTTTTTTAAGAAAATAAATATCAATCAAACTTCTATGATTAGTTTCTATTCGATGAATCAAACTAATTGATTTTTATAGTTATTTTTTATACCTTGCAGGTACAAAATTTAATACTAATTAATGAACACGAAACCGTAACGTTTTTGAACACGATTTAGATTTTATGAAATTACAAATGATTGATTTACAATATATTAACAATCAATTTAAGCTTTTGAAATTTTTCATAACCCGGAGGTCTCGGGTTCAATTCCCGATCTCGCTACAAAGGTTAAAACTGTAAAAATGAACGGATTGCGCACTTGCAATCCGTTTTTTTATGTCTTCAATTTTAGTACTTTTACGCAACGTACACAAAAACGTACACGTTTTTAACATGAAACTGAACTA